>NZ_SOEN01000009.1:0-256588 GCF_004366415.1 Rathayibacter sp. PhB151
CGACCACGACACCACCATCTTCGAACCACACCCGCCCAGCCACAAGCAGTTTTCCCTCACCACCGAGACGCGAAGCGGCTTCGCCGCTCGATACGCCGCTGCGCGGCTACTCGACCAGCATGCAAGCGGCGACGCGGCCGGCATTGAGGGAGTCATGGTGATCGAGTAGCCCGCGGAGCGGGCGTATCGAGATCCACCTGCGTCAGGACGGGAGTCTGCAGTCCCGCCCTGCTGAGGACGGTGGGTCTCGATACGCCGCTGCGCGGCTACTCGACCAGCATGGAGGCGGGCGACCGGGGGTCAGCGGCCGCGGGCCTCGCGCTTGCGCATCTGGGCGGCGATGTCCGCTTCGGTGATCTCCTTCTTCGCCGGGCCCCAGAGGGCGGCGGCCTGGCTGGCCACGCCGATGCCGATGCCGAGCATCGGCCAGATCGGCCAGAAGTAGCCGTCGGCGCCGGTCGCGAACCAGACGCCGGTGGTGATCGCGGAGACGCTCGCCCAGCCGCCGACCGAGCCGGCGAAGTCGCGGCGGCGCTTGAGGTCCTTGACGGCCTGCGCCCGCTCGATGTCCTCGGGGCGGGCGAGCTCGGCCTCCGCCGGCTTCTCGGCGCCGTTCTCGGCAGGCGGCTGCGCTGCGGAGCTCCGTTCGACCCCGGTCGCCGACGGCTGATCGCGCCGGGCCGACGGGTCCGGGGACCCCCAGACGTTGTCGCTCATGACACCCCTCCGCTCGTTCCGCCCAGCCTACGCAGGCGGGCGGTCGAGGGCACGGCCCGCCTCAGGGGAGCTCGGGCTGGCAGTGCGGGCACCACCAGGTGCGCCGCTGCTCCGGGTCGTCGCGGACCTCGGCGCGGACGAGGACCGTGGTGCCGCAGCGCAGGCACGGCCGGCCGGCGCGGCCCGCGACCCAGTGCCGCTCGCCGCGGCGGGTGTCGCCGGTGGTGGTCTGGAACATTCCGGGCACGGTCACCGAGGCGCGCAGTCCGCGGGCGGCGGTGGCGACCAGGGCGCGGACGTCGACGGTGCCGACGGGCCGCCAGGGGAAGAGCCCGCGGAGGAAGCAGACCTCGTTGGCCCAGAGGTTGCCGAGGCCCGCCATCAGGCGCTGATCGAGCAGGGCGGCGACGACCGGCCGCTCCGGTGTGCGGGAGAGGCGGGCGACGGCCTCCTCCGCGCTCCAGTCGGCGCGGAGCGGATCCGGCCCGAGGTGGGCGACCGCGCGCGCCTCGTCGCGGGTCGGCAGCAGCTCGACGACGGGGAGGTCGACGCCCCAGAGGGTCACCCCGTCGTCGAGCCGGAGCCGGACGCGGACGTCCTTCTGCACGGCCCGCGGGACGGAGCGGCCGGGCGAGGTGACCGTCCACGAGCCCTGCATCCGGAGGTGGGTGTGCAGGGTCAGGTCACCGGAGAAGCGGGTGAGCAGGTGCTTGCCGTGCGTGTCGTGCTCGAGGATCCGCAGGCCCTCGAGCGAGCTGCCGGCCGCGTCGCCCGAGCGCAGCTCGCCGTCCGCCACGGTGCGGCCGTCCGCTGACCGCCTCAGACGGGCGGCGAGACGGTGGACGCTGTCTCCCTCGGGCATGCTCCGCACTCTAGGAGCCGGACCCGGACGACGTCAGGGGTGGCGCGACGAGGGCGGGCCCGCTTCTCAGCGGACCCGCCCCGGCGGTCGGTCGTGCGCGGTGCTCTAGCGGGCGCTGTAGGCCTGCTGGTAGGTCCGCTCCGTGCCGTCCTTCGCGGTGACCTCGATCGTCGCGGTACCGGCCTTGATCGGGCGGAGCACCGTGAGGTAGGAGGTCGTGAACGACTGGCCGGGCTTCACCGAGCTCTTCGTCCGCGTGCCGTAGGGCGTCGAGATCTCGATCGCGACCGCCTCCGGGCCGTTGTTGACGGCCGTGACCGTCAGCGTGCGGAGCACGGCGAGGCGCGTGGTCTTCGCGCTGGTCGCGACGTCGATCACGGTCGCCGGCGCGGTCTCGGGCAGGTCCAGGCCGACGACGACCGGGTCGTGGTCGCTGGAGCGGTAGGCCGAGGTGTCGTAGAAGATCGTCGCGTTGTAGTCGTAGCGGCTGTACTCCAGCGCCACCGACTCTCCGCTGTTGATGTTCCAGGTGTCGACACCGGTCACGGTCGCGTCGGCCGCCGGGGAGGCGAAGACGTGATCGAGCGAGCCGACCGCGCCGTCGAAGGAGTAGGAGTACTTCCCGTCCTTCGCGCCCTGGTCGATGTAGCCCGCGTCGCGCAGGACCTGGATCGGGTCCTCCTGCGAGTAGGCGTTGAAGTCGCCGAGCAGGTAGACGAGGTCCGTCGCCTTCTCGGTCTTCAGGCGGTCGGCGAACGCGACGAGCGCGGTGGCCTGGTTGACGCGGGAGGCGTTCGAGGCGCCCTGGCCGTCGCCCTGATCCGCGTCGACTCCGGAGCCGGAGCCCTTCGACTTGAAGTGGTTCACGATCGCGACGAACTCGCTGGCGCTGTCGCCGATCAGGCGGAACTCCTGGGCGAGGGGCTTGCGGGCGTTGGAGAAGGCGACGCCGTCGTTCAGGATGACGGACTCGCCGACCGGCTCGATGACGGCCTTCTTGTAGATGAACGCGGTGCGGATGACGTCCTCGTCCGCGAGCGCGGGGAGGGCGGCGGGCGAGGGCACGTAGGCCCACAGCTCCGAGCCGGCGGCGGTGTTGAGCGCGGCGGTCAGCGTGGCGAGGGCCTCGTCGCGCGGCTTGCCGAACTTGGCCGAGTTCTCGATCTCCTCGAGCGAGACGACGCCGGCGCCGAGGCTGTTGATCGCGGTGACGATCTTGGCCTGCTGGCGCTCGAGGTCGTCCGCGTTCGCGGCGCCGCGGGCGTCGCAGCCGCTGTTGACCGTGACGGGGTCGCCGTCGCGGTCGGTGTAGAAGGTGCAGCCGGTGATCGAGTCACCCGTGGTGGAGAAGTAGTTGAGCACGTTGAAGGACGCGATCGAGAGGTCGCCCCCGACGGCCTCGGGGGCCGCCTCGCGGGTGTTCGCGAAGGTCGCGGGCTGGACGGTCGCGGCGTTCTCGACGGTCAGCTGCGTCGTCGGCTGGAAGGACCAGCCGCCGTTGCGGTAGTCGAGGACGACCGGGGTCGTGAAGGTCGCCGGGGCGCCCACGCGGATCGGCTCGGCCGGGGTGAGGTAGGGCAGCGGGATCGCCTTGTTCGCGGCGGCGCCGAGGAAGTTGATCGAGGCGCCGTCGTCGAGGACGATCGCGCGGGCGGCGTTGTCGGCGACGACCGCGGCCAGCTCGGGCGTTCCGGGACGGGCGACCTCGGTCGGGGTCAGCAGCGGCGAGTCGCCGGCGGCGAGGCCGACGGAGCCGAAGCTGTTGAGGTCGAAGGTGTCGGTCACGGTGAACGCGCCCTGCGGGGCGATCAGCATGCTCTCGAGCGTCTCGCGCTCCTCCGTGGAGCGCGGCAGGCCGACGGCGGCCGGGATCGGCGCGACGGCCGGGGTGCCGAGCTTCTCGACGGTCGCGGCCGAGGTCGGGGTGAGCTCGGTGAGGCCGTTGAACTCGCTGACGGCGCCGGTGATGCGCAGGTTGTCGCCGATCGCGACCGCGCCGACCGAGGCGGAGGAGTAGACGAAGACGGCGTCGGAGGCGGTGCGGCCGGTGGTCTGCGCGCCGGTGCCGGCGGTCTGGATCACGTAGCCGTTGTACCCGCCGGTGGCGTAGCGCGCGGTGACGACGCCGGTGGTGGTGACGGTCTGCCCGACGAGCGGCGACGCGGCTCCGGTGCCCTGGATCTCGGCGATCGAGACCGTCGGCGCGGTGGTCGGCGGCGTCGTCGGGGGAGCGGTGGGCGTCGCGGTGGGGGTCGGCGTCCCGGTCGGCGCGGGCGTCGGCTCCGGGGTGGCGCCGCCGCCGGCGGACTCGGGGGTCATCGCGCCGACGGTGAAGTCGGCGGCGTTGGAGTCGGTGTCGCCGGTCGCGGTGTCGGCGCGGGCGATCGACTCGGTCAGCGTCGGCGCGGTGGCGGCCGCCGACTCGAAGGTGTTGGAGGTGCCGTAGCCGAGCAGGTCGAGGACCGCGTCGGGCTGCTCGGCGGTGCCGGTCGGCGGGGCGACGAGGGTCGCGGTGCCCTCGACCAGGAAGAGCGTGCCGCCCGCGGCCGCGATGTTGAGGCCGTTCGCGGTCTGGTCGGCGGCGGGGAGCGGCGCGCCGTTGCTGCCGTTGCTCGCACCGGCGATCAGGAAGTGGCCCTCGGCGGGGACGGTGCCGGTGAGCGCGACGGTCGTCGTCGGGTTCGCCGTGCCGGTGGCCGAGCGGTACTGCAGCGAGAGGCCCGAGAGCGCGACGTCGGCGCCGGTCGGGTTGTAGAGCTCGACGAAGCGGTTGCTGTAGGTCGCGCCGGCCGAGCCGCCGCGGGCGAAGATCTCGCTGATGACCAGCTCGTCTCCGCTCGGAGCCGCGGTGGCGGGGGTCGCGACCAGCGGCGTGGCGACCAGGGCGAGACCGGCGAGGGCCGCGAGGGCGAGGCGCCTCCTCGGTGTGCGGGCGCGAGGCCTGTCCGCGAGGGGTGCGGGGGAGTCGGGCATGGTGGTCCTCTCGATCGCCGCTCCGGAGAGCGGTGGTGCGTCACCGCACGGCGACGGCGACCCTTCGCCCCTGAAAGGGGCACAGTGAGCCACGCTATGCAGTGCGGGTGCCCGGCCTGTGAACCGGACGTTTCATGAACGTAAACTCACCCACCGACATCGGGGCCGCGGTCCCGTCTTCGCGGCCTCCGTCCGGGAACGCGCGCCATGATCGGGGGATGATCTCCTTCGAACTGGCCAGGGCGCTGCGCACCGCTGGGCTGCGCTGGGCACCGGTCACCGGCGACCGCTTCCGCATCGAGCGCGAGGGGTTCGACGGCGACGTCTTCACCGTGAGCGACATGACCATCGAGGCGCACGAGTACGAGACCGGCACGGTCCTCGGCTTCAACGGCACGACCGAGTGGGCGCTCGACTCCGTGGCGCTCGACGACTCGCTCTGGCTGCCGCGCGAGGACCAGCTGCGCGAGCTGCTCCGCGGCACGTTCCGCTCGCTGCGCCGCGTCGCGGACGGCGGGCCGGTGCGCTTCGCCGTGACCGTCGAGCTCGCCGGCGAGCAGCGCGACTTCGAGGACGAGATCGCCGAGAACGCCTACGCGGAGGCGCTGCTCGCGCTGGTCAGCTCGGTCGCGGTCGACCTCGACGACGTGGACGAGCTCGCCTGAGCCGATCCTCCGGGCCGGAGGGGGTCAGGACGCCGCCTTCTCCTCCTCCGCTTCGGCCGTTGAGGCCGCCTTCTTCGCCGCGGGCTTCTTCTTCGGAGTGATCTTCTCCGGAGCGGCCTTCTCGTCGTCGGTCTTCGCGGCGCTCTTCTTCGCCGGCGTCTTCTTGGCGGTGGTCTTCTTCGGCGCCGAGTCCTCGTCGGCGGAGGAGTCCTCGTCCGCCTTCTTCCTCGTCGCCCGCTTCTTCGCCGGAGCCTTCTCCTCGGGGTCCGCGGACGCCCCCGCCTTCGCCCCGCGGCTGCGCTCGACCGAGCGCTTCAGCGCCTCCATCAGGTCGAGCACCTCGCCGCCGCCCTCCTCCTCGGGCTTCTCGCCGAAGGTGGCGGAGGTGTCGAGGGCGTCGCCCTGCTCGATCTTCGCGTCGATGAGGGTGCGCAGCTCGGCCTGGTAGGAGTCCTGGAACTTCGACGCGTCGAAGTCCTCCGAGTAGGAGTCGACCAGGTGCGAGGACATCTCCAGCTCGCGGGCGGCGATCCGGGTGGTGCCCTCGAGCGACGGGAACTCGACCTCGCGCACCTCGTCGGCCCAGAGCAGCGTCTGCAGCATCAGCAGCTTGCCGCGCACCCGCAGCGCCGCGAGCCGGGTCTTCTGCCGGAGCGCGAACTCGACGATGGCGGTGCGGTCCGTCTCCTCGAGGGTGCGGCGCAGCAGCACGTAGGCCTTGGGGGAGGAGGAGTCCGGCTCGAGGATGTAGGCGCGGTCGAACATGATCGGGTCGACCTGCTCGCTCGGCACGAACTGCACGACGTCGATCTCGCGGTTGCGCTCCTCCGGCAGCGCCTTCAGCTCGTCCTTGGTCAGCACGACCGTGCGCTCGCCGTCGTCGTAGGCCTTGTCGATGTGATCGAAGGTCACGACCTCGCCGCAGATCTCGCACTTGCGCTGGTAGCGGATCCGGCCGCCGTCCTTGTCGTGCACCTGGTGCAGGGGGACGTCGTGGTCCTCGGTCGCGCTGTAGATCTTCACCGGCACGTTGACCAGGCCGAAGGTGATCGCGCCCTTCCAGATGGCTCGCATGGCCCCAGTGAACACCGTGCGCCGCCGCGGCGGGAAGCCCCGCCCCTCCCGCGAGATGCCACTTGTGCACGCGACACGCCGTGGAATCGGGTCACAAGTGGCATCTCGCGGCCGGGGACAGAGGGGGCACTCGACGTCCTTTCGGGCGGCGGGTGTCGAATGGACGGCGATGACTGACCAGAACCGGCCCGCCGACAGGCTCCGCGCCGCCCTGACCGCCCCCGACGCGTCGTCCCGGCTGCAAGCGGCGATGACCGCCGGCACCCGGCCCGCCGGCGAGTACGCCCCGGTGCTCGTGGCCCGCTGCGCCGTCGAGCCCGACTTCGGCGTGCGCGAGATGCTCACCTGGGCGCTCACCCGCCACGATCCGGCGGTCACCGTCGACCTGCTGCTGCCCGAGCTCGAGTCCGAGACGCCGCAGGCCCGCAGTCAGGCGCTGCACACGCTGTCGAAGGTGGGCGACCCGCGCGCGTTCCCGGCGATCACGCCCGCGCTGCTGCACGACGAGCACGCCGCGGTCGCGCACGCGGCCTGGCGCACCGCCGCTCGGCTCGCCCCGGACTCCGAGCGGCCCGCGCTGGCCCGGCAGCTCGCGGAGCACCTCGGCGAGCGGGACCGCCCGGACCAGCGCGCCCTCACCCGCGCGCTGCTGATGCTCGGCGACGCCGCGGCCCCCGTCCTCGAGGCCGCTGCGCGCTCGGAGGAGGACCCCCGTCGCTTCCACGCCCTCGCGACCCTCCGTCTCCTCGCCGACCCGGACGAGGACGTCGAGGAGGCCTTCGCCCGCGCCCGCCGTCCCTGACGCGGGCCCGACGGCCCGGAAGCGGACGCAGGGAACGCGTGAGGCGTCCCGTTCCCGTCGAGGCGTCCAGCAGCAGCGGGACTCCTCGACGGGGACGGGACGCCTCGGGCGTCCGGGTCGGCTCAGCCGATCGGGGTCGGGTTCACGGGGTCCGGCGGAACGGGCAGCGAGCCGTTGATGCGGTTCTGCGCCTGGCACTGGCTCGTGCAGTTGGTCGCTCCCTGCGAGAGCTCGACGGCGTCCTCGCCGAGCACCCCGCCGAGGCGGCCACCCGGGGCGACGGTCCACTTCGTGACCGTGCCGCTCTGGAAGGTCTTCGTGGCGACCTGCGGGCTGTCCTTGCCGAGCAGCATCGAGTGGTAGCCCGTCGCGCTCTGGGCCGGGGTCACTGCGTCGACTCCGCTGCCGAAGTTGATCTTGCCGGTGAAGCTGTTGACGAAGTAGAACAGCCCGGGGCCGAGCGTGTGCACGAGCTCGACGTTCCCGGCGAACTCGGGCTCCATCTGGAAGATGCCGCCCTGCGCGCCGTCCTTCGCCTGCACCTTGAGCTTGCCGGCCGCGGTCCGGAGGATCACCACCAGGGTGTCGTCCTTCACCTCCATCGAGTCGAGCCGCGCGCCCGCGAGCTGCGCCGCGGTGAGCGTCGGCACCTTGGACGCGAAGACCACCGTCGGCGAGGTGACCATCCGCTGCGTGTCGGGGGCGCCGGTGAGCGTGTAGTCGTAGACGCCCAGCGTCGACACGCGGAGGTCGAAGCGGTTGTTGACGCCGCGCACGGCGATGGTCCCGGCGACGGCGACGTCCTTGAGCTTCACGTCCTTGCCGGCGGCCGGGTCGTAGGTGGTGCCGTTCACGGTGACGGAGTAGTCGCCTCCGACGGACGAGGTCTTGGCCTGCGCGGGCGAGGCCGCGAGGCCGGTGAGGAGCAGCGCGATCGCGGCGATCGCCGCAGTGCGGGCGGTTCTGCTGAGGGGGGACATCGTGGCCTTCCTGTCGACCGGCGCTGGGCCGGTGCGGGGTAGGAGGCAACCCTCGCCCGCGCCGCGCCGCGCGGCAATCGGACCTTGGTACTAGTACCCGGGCAGGTGGTCGCGCACCCACAGCGCGGCGCTCGTGCGATCGCGCACGCCGATGCGCGTGAAGGCGTGCCCGACGTGCACCTTGACCGTCCGCTCCGCGATCCCGAGCTCTCGCGCGATCTCCTTGTTCGCTCGGCCGGAGGCGATCAGCCGCAGCACCTGCTCCTCGCGAGTGCTGAGCGCGGGCAGGGCGGCGCCGGCACCGCCCGGCAGCAGAGCCCGGGCCGCCCGAGGATCCAGCGGGGCGTGCCCCGCCGCCGCCGAGCGGACCGCGTCGAGCACCACGGCGGGGTCGGCGTCCTTGAGCTGGTACCCCTGGGCACCCGCCCGCAGCGCGGCGAGGACGCGGCCCCGGTCGTCGAACGAGGTCAGGACCACGACGCGGATCGCCGGGTGCAGGGCGAGCATCCGCGCGGTCGCCTCGATGCCGTCCATGCCCGGCATCGACAGGTCCATCAGGACGACGTCGGGCGCGGACTCCGCCGCCGATCCGAGCGCCTCCTCGCCGCTGCCCGCCTGCCCGACGAGCAGCAGGTCCGGCGCGGTCGAGATCAGCGCGGCGAGGCCCGCGCGGACGAGCGGATGATCGTCGACGATCAGGACGCGGATCACGGCGCCGGCTCCAGTCGCCAGTGCGTCCCCCGGCCTGGAGCGGTCAGGAGGCGCAGCTCGGCGCCGCGCTCGCGGGCGAGATCGCGCAGAATGCTCAGCCCGAGGTGTCCCGCTTCCGGATGCGCGAGCGCCGTCGCCGCGTCGAAGCCGCACCCGTCGTCGACGACGTCGAGCGCGACCGAGCGGCCCGTGCGATCGCCTGCGCGCCGCAGCCGGACGAGGACGCTCCGCGCGCCGGAGTGCTTGACCGCGTTCGTCAGCGCCTCGTGCGCGACCCGGTAGAGGAGCCGCTCGTCGTCCGCGGTCAGGCCGGTGCGCGGCGGCGCCTCGACCACCACGTCCAGTCCGCGCGCGCGGGTCGTGACGGCGAGATCCTCCAGAGCTGCCGCGAGCCCCGCGTCGGCGAGGCTCGGCGGGTAGATGTCGACGAGCAGCGACCGCAGTCCGCCGAGGCCGGTGCGGACGGTCGCGGCGACCTCGCGGAGATCCGCGGCGAGGGCGGGATCGCCGTCCGCCTCGGCCCGCTCCGCCCGCCCGTGCACGGCGAAGGAGGCGGCGACGAGGTCCTGCACGGCACCGTCGTGGACGGTCGCCGCGATCCGCCGGCGCTCGTCCGCCGAGGCGTCGAGGGCGCGCTGCAGCAGTGCCTCGCGACTCCGCCGCGACCGACCGATCAGCGCGAGCAGGCGCGCGAGCACCGGCAGCAGCACGAGCACCAGCAGCACCGTGCTCGCGATCGAGATGACGGCGAAGCTGCGCCAGAGCTCGCCGCTGCGCTCGACGACCTCGTCGTAGCGGAAGTAGCTCTCGAACAGGAGCGGAGTCCCCGACGGCGTCCGCACGGTCCGGTAGGCCTCGAGGAGGCGTCCGCTGTCGCGCTCGTACACGTTCTCCGGGGCCTGCAGGTCGGAGACCTCGGCGTGCACAGCGACGTCGGCGAAGGCCTCCAGATCGTCCTCGTCCAGGGTGAAGGTCCGCCCCTCCAGGCGCCGGTCGTCGGAGTAGAGGATGCGGCCCGAGCGGTCCCAGAGCTTCACGCGCACCAGGGAGTCGTCGAGCACGTGCGCCCGGACCTCGCGGTCGACGAGCTCCAGCGCCGCCGGGTCGCCGGTGAGCACGGCGTCCGCGAGAGCCGGCTCGACGATCACCTCCGCGAGGAGATCGGCGGTGTCGGAGGCGTCGGCGACGGCCTCGGACTCCGCGAGCGTCCGCGCAGCCTGGACGTCGAGGGCGCTGATGCCGAGGATCAGGAGCAGGGCGACGGCGATCACGCCGGCGAACACGCGCCGCGGCCGGACGGCGGGCTCGCCGGTCCGCTCGCCCGCGGCCACGACGACGATCCAGGAAGGCTCCATCGCTCGCGAGGCTATCAACGACATCCGTCGTTCAGTGCGAGCGGTCCGGGTCGGCGGCGGCCCGCCGCGAACGAGCGAGGCGTCCCGCCCCCGTCGAGGCGTCCTGCCGGAGCGGGACGCGTCGACCGGAGCGGGACGCCTCGGGTGGTGCGGTGGCTATGCGCCGATGAGCACGCCGCGGTCGGCGAGGTACTTGCGGATCAGGCGCTCAGCGCTCGCCCGGTCGGTGATGCCGTAGCGGTCGATGATCTGCTGCACGTAGGGACGCGCGATCGCCTCGGTGATGCCGAGCTCGGCCGCGATCTCGCGCGGCGAGAGGCCGGCGGCGATCAGTCCGAGGACCTGCTCCTTGGTGGGGAGCACGAACGGCGGGGTGGTGGGCTCCGGCTCCGGCGTGGTCGGGTCCTTCTCGGCGTCGATCGCGGAGGTGTCCTCGGCGAACGAGGCGGTCACGAAGGCGATCGCCTTCGAGGTGATGCCGAGCGCCTCCTGGTTGATGTTCGCCAGGTCGTCGCCGGCCGAGTGGTAGTTCGGGTCGTGCGCGATGCCGACCGTGCCGCCGAAGAGCGCGGCCTCCTCCTCGGTCTTGATGTCGTCCGCTCCGGTGAACAGGCCCGAGGCCGGGATTCCGGCGGAGATGAAGCCGTCGTAGTCGCTGCGGCCGTCGAACGCCGTGTCGATCCAGGGCTGGTCGATCGAGTCGAAGTAGTCCGTGAACGCCTTCTCAGTGGCGATGGAGCCCGCGGGCACCTCGACCGGTGCCTCGAAGGTGGACTCGTTCGCGTCGTAGACCGAGACGACGTAGTTCGGCGAGGCGACCATGTCGAAGTTCAGGTAGGTCGCGATGTCGCCGGCCTCCTCCTCCGAGAGCGAGTCGACGTAGGTGTACGAGCCGACGAGCCCGACCTCCTCGGCGCCCCACCAGGCGAAGCGCACGGCGTTGGTGGTCTCGCCCGCGTCCGCGAGCTGGACGGCGGTCTCGAGGAGCGTGGCCGATCCCGAGCCGTTGTCGTTGATGCCGGGACCCTCGGGCACGCCGTCGAGGTGCGCGCCGAGCATGACCACGTTGTCGTGGTCGCCGCCGGGCGTCTCGGTGATGATGTTGAAGGTGTCGGTGTCGGTGGTCGTCTGCTCGAGGACGAGCGTCGCCGTGCTGGGCAGTGCGGCGATCAGCGACTGGCCCTCCTCGAGCGTCACGCCGACCGACGGGATGTAGCTGGCGTCGGGCGCGCCGAGCGTGCCGTTGAGCGCCTCGCCGGGAACGTTGTTGTAGATGATCACGGCCGAGGCCCCGGCGGCACCGGCGGCGGCCGACTTCTCCGAGAAGCTGCAGGTGCCGCGGCTGACCAGGGCGACCTTGCCGGTCGCATCGAGTCCGGCCCAGGCGTCGGCGTCGCAGCCCAGCGGGTCGACCGGCTGGATCAGCTCGCCCGTGACGCCGCCCTCGGGGGTGGAGGGGGTGAACGACATCGGGATGCCCTCGACCGCGGGGGTCGTGGTCAGCGAGAACTCGTCGATCGTCTGGGTGGTGGTGGTGAAGTCCTGGCGCTCGGTGGTGTAGCCGGCGGCCTTCAGCACGGCCTCGACGTACTGGCCGCTCTGCTCGTAGCCCTCGGTACCGATCGCGCGGTTGCCGTCGTTGGCGTCCGCGATCGCCTGGAAGGCCTCGAGGTGGTTCATGATGCCGTCGACGGTCACCGAATCGGCGAAGTCGACGGGCTCGAGGGCGTTCGCCGCGGGAGCGAAGGTGAAGCCGGCGACCAGCGCACCGGCGCCGATCATCGCGGCCGAGCCGAGGAGTGGACGTCGACGTCGTGCGCCGGAGGTGTCTTCAGTGGTGGTAGCCACAGGTGGTCCCTTTCGTCGAGGGCAGCGGCCGTCGGACCGACGGCCTCCGTCGCCCTCGCTGTGCTGAGAAGCGGCGGTGCCCTCTGCGAGCGTATTCACAGGTCGCGCGAGAACGACACCCCTTCGCGGTACTTGTCACCCGGTGGAAACACGGGCGGCCGGCCGCGGCCGAAGCGCGTCTCAGGCCGTCGCGTCGCTCTCGGCCCACTCGCGGAGCATCGCGATCGTCTCCGCGGGCCGCTCGCGGTGCGGGCTGTGACCGGCTCCGGAGACCACCGCGTAGCGGACGCGCGGGTTCGCGCGGAGGACCTGGGCGGCGAGGGACGGCGGGAAGAACGTGAACACCTGCGGGTCGCCCGCGAGCACGAGCGCGGGCGCGCGCAGGGCCGGGACGTCGGCGAGCAGGTCCCACGGGTCGTTGTCGTCGACGGTCGCGGCGACGGCGGCCGGGTCGGCGGCGTGCGCGGCGCGGAGCTTCTCGGCGCGGTCGCGCTCGTCCCAGTGCGGCTCGGCGGCGGCGAGCTCGTCCGCGGTG
Source organism: Rathayibacter sp. PhB151 (assembly GCF_004366415.1). Taxonomy (NCBI): domain Bacteria; kingdom Bacillati; phylum Actinomycetota; class Actinomycetes; order Micrococcales; family Microbacteriaceae; genus Rathayibacter; species Rathayibacter sp. PhB151. Next base: position 12,523 of record NZ_SOEN01000009.1, read on the forward strand.
ACGGCGAGGGCGGCGAGCTCGCCGGCGCGCACCTTCGCCCGCGACTCGGTCGCCAGCTGCAGCACCGGGTCGAGCAGCACCAGCCGGTCGGCCCATCCGGCGTCGCGCGCCGCTGCCCGGACCGCCACGGCTCCGCCGAGGGAGTGGCCGACCACGAGGTCCCAGGTGCCGGACGGAGCGCGCAGGGCGAGCACGTCCTCGGCGTAGTCGTCGTGCCGGGACGACCCACCGCGGGTGCCCGCACCGTGTCCGCGCAGATCCGGAGCGGTCACGCCCCAGCCGGCGGCGGTCAGCGCCTCGGCGACCCGCCACCAGGTGCCGGAGGCGCCGCCGAGGCCGTGCAGGAGGAGAGCCGCTCTCGTCTCCGGGGATCGCGTCGTCATCCGGCCAGGCTAGGGCGGATCAGTCGAGACTCGGATCGCGCCCCGTGCGCTCGCCGGTCGCGAGAGCGCGGATCCCTGCCAGATCCTCCTCGTCGAGGGCGAAGCCGAGCACGTCGAGATTCTCCCGGATCCGCGCGGGCGTCACCGACTTCGGGATCACGACGACCCCGAGCTGGACGTGCCAGCGGAGCACGACCTGCGCGGGCGAGACGCCGTGCTTCGCGGCGATCGAGGCGAGCACGGGCTCGTCGAGCAGCCGGCCACGGGCCAGCGGCGACCAGGCCTGGGTCACGATGCCGTGCGCGGTGTCGAAGGCGCGCAGCTCGTCCTGGGGGAGCCGCGGGTGCAGCTCGACCTGGTTGATCACCGGCACGACCTCGGTCTCGCCGAGCAGCCGCTCGAGGTGCTCGATCGCGAAGTTCGAGACGCCGATCGAGCGCGCCCGGCCCTCCTGGCGGATCCGCTCGAGCGCGCGGTAGGTGTCGACGTAGCGGTCGCGGGAGGGGATCGGCCAGTGCACGAGGTAGAGGTCGACGTAGTCGGTGCCCAGGAGTTCGAGGCTGCGGTCGAAGGCCTCGAGCGTCTCGTCGAAGCCGTGGTCGTCGTTCCAGACCTTGGTGGTGACGAAGACCTGCTCGCGGGGGAGGCCGCTGGCGCGGATCCCCTCGCCGACGCCGCGCTCGTTGCCGTAGAGGGTCGCCGTGTCGATGTGCCGGTAGCCGGCCTCGAGCGCTGTGGCGACCGTGCGGGCCGCCTCGTCGTCGCCGATCTTGTAGACGCCGAGCCCGATCTGCGGGATCGCCCGTCCGTCGTTCAGGGGAACCAGGGGAACGCTCATCCCCCCATTCTTCCCCCTCCGCGAGATGCCACTTGTGCGCACGACACGCCGAGAAAGCCGGTCACAAGTGGCATCTCGCGGAGGGGGTCAGAGGTGCCGGGGGTCAGAGGTGCCAGTGCAGCTCGCCGTGCGGGCCGACGCGGACGGTGTCCTCGATCAGGGCGGCGAGGCCGGCGACGCCGAAGAGGAGGCGGCGGTCGTCGCGCGCGGCCTGGCTGGTGTGCACGAAGCGGCGGACGGCGAAGTAGTCGTCGTGTCCGGGCTGCAGGCCGTCGACGAGGCCCTGCTCGCCGAGGGCGCGCAGGCCGCGGCCCGGCCGGCGCGCGGGCCCGAGACCGAGCCAGAGCGTGCCCGTCTCGAGCAGCACGACGGTGCTCGCCACGATCGCGCCGGCTCGCAGGCGCCGCGCCGTGATCTGCCAGCCGAAGCCGAGGTGGTGCACCCGGATCGGATGCGGTCCGCGCCAGGCGTGCGAGGGGTCCTCCGCGCGGTAGTAGACCGGGCTGGGGCGGAACGAGCCCTGCCAGAGCGCCGCGGCCAGCTCGCCGGCCCACTCGGGCGTCTCGGGGTCGGCCCAGGGGTCGAGGACGTGCGCCTCCTCCGCCTCGCGCTGATGCTGGCGGACGAGTTCCTCCGCGTCGTCGCGCAGTGCCATCGGCAGCCCCTCCGTCCCGTGCGAGCCCCACCCTAAGGGGGACAGCCTGGGAGCCTCAAGGGAGCCGAGTCGGAGCCGAGTGGGAGACGCCTCCGCGCGAGGGCGTCGGAGGACGCCGACTCAGGTCGGCAGCTCCACCGGCTCGGTGTCCGGCAGCGGGCTGGCGTCGCGGCCGCGGAGGTCCGGGTGGAAGCGGCGGCCGAGCGCCGGGACGACGAAGCCGACGAAGGCGAACACCGCGGCGACCACGATCGCGGCCGTCGGGCCGGACCGGTCGATCTGCACGCCCGCGATCGCCGAGCCGAGCGCCGCTCCGATCAGCTGCCCGGTGCCGACCCAGCCGTAGGCCTCCGCCGTGTCGGAGAACTTCACGCTCGCGGCCGTGATCGTGAAGAGCGCGGCCAGGGCCGGCGCGATGCCGACACCGGCCAGGAACAGCGTGATCGAGAGCCACCAGAAATCGGTCGAGAACGCCGCGAGGCCCATGCCGACGGTGACGATCAGCATCCGCCGCGCGGTCGCCCAGCGGCTGATCGGGATGTGACCGAGGGTGAGGCCGCCGAGCAGCGAGCCGGCCGCGAAGATCGCCAGGACGACGCCCGACTCCACCCCGCCCTCCCCGAAGACCGCCACGACGCCGGCTTCGACCGCGGCGCAGGCGCCGACCAGCAGGAAGCCGACCACGGTCGCGAGCAGCACCGGCGGCTTGGTCAGCACGACGCCGAGCTTCCGACGCGAGCGCGGGATGCGCACCCGGCCGACCTCGGGTGACGCGATGAACCAGATGCCGCCGCCGACGAGGAAGAACGCGGCGGTGAGGATGCCCGCGACGGTCGAGATCTGGATCGAGACGAACGTCGTCAGCACCGGGCCGAGCACCCAGATGATCTCCTGCGCCGACGCGTCGAGGGAGAACAGCGGGGTCAGCTGCGAGCTGGGCACCATCTTCGGGTAGATCGTCCGGACCGCCGGCTGCACGGGCGGCATGCTGAGTCCCGAGACGAAGCCGATGACGACGAACTGCCAGATCTCCAGCGGCAGCACCGCCATCGCGATGATCGCGGCCGCGCAGACGATGAGCGTGGCGGTGAGCACCCGCCGCATCCCGAGCCGGCCCATCAGGCGGCTGGTCAGCGGGCCGGCGATCGCCTGGCCGATCGACATCGAGCCGAGCACCAGGCCGGCCGCGGCGTAGGAGTCGTGCACGCGCTCCACGTGCAGCAGGAACGCGAGCGAGAGCATCCCGAACGGGAAGCGCGCGGTGAGCTGGGCCGCGATGATGCGACCCACGCCGGGAGTTCTCAGGAGTTCGGTGTAGCTGCCCACCGGACGACACTAGCGGCCCGCGGCGGCCCGCCGGCGTCGTCCGCCGAACCGGCCGGCGGCGGCCCCGGTCATCCCGCGAGGACCTTGCGGATCCGCTGCAGCGAGACGCTCTCGACGGTGCCCAGGCTCTGCGCGAAGAAGCTGATCCGCAGCTCCTCGATGAGCCAGCGCGCGCGCACGAGACGCTCCGGAGCGTGCGGCGGCAGCGGGATGGTGCCGCCCGCGGAGCGGTAGAGCTCCTGCGCCGCCTGCACCTCGTTCAGCCAGACCCGGTCGCGGCCGACGTTCTCGCCGATCTTGCCGAAGCGCTCGGTGATGCCGGCGAGGTAGCGCGGCAGGTGCCGCAGCCGCTCGAGGCCGGTCGCGGAGACGAAGCCCGGGTGCACGAGCCCGGTCAGCTGCTCGCGGGCGTCGGTCAGCGCGGGGAGCAGCGCCATGCTCGTGGAGGCCTTGAGGGCCTTCTCGACGCCGCGGGCCGTGGTGAGGATCGTGGTGACGGTCTTCACGGTCTCGAACATCGAGTCCATCACGCTGCCCGAGACCCGGTCGCGGACCGCGTCGAACTCGGCGCGGAGGAAGAGCATGCCGTCCGGCTTCATCCGCCAGAGCACCGCGTCGACGCAGGCGAGCAGGCAGTCGCCGAACAGCGCCGTCGTGTTCTGGTACGGGCTCTGCGCGAGCACGAGCTTCTCGTTCGCGGTCAGGTACTGCTGCACGTAGGCGACCGGGCTGGGCGTCGCGAGCAGCAGCAGGCGGCGGACGCCGCGCGGGTGCTCGCGCGCCTGGTCCTCCGCTGTCGCGAGCAGGCGGATCGAGACGGAGTCGCCGTCGTCGATCAGCGCCGGGTAGGCGCGGATCGTGTTGCCGCCCTGGCGGGTGTCGGTGACGCGGGGGAGCTCCGCCATGTCCCACGTCTTGATCCCCCGGCGCTCGAGGGCGTCGGGCACGCGCGCCTCGACGACCCGGGCGACCTCGTCGCGGACCCGGCCGCGCAGGCGCTCGGCCAGCGGCGCGAGCTCCTTGCCGGCGGCGACCGTCCGGCCGCGCTCGTCGGCGATCGCGAAGGTGACGCGGAGGTGCGCGGGGATGCGCTCGAGGTCGAAGTCGGAGGCGTCGATCACGACGCCGGCCTCGCGGCGGATCGCCCCGGCGAGGGTCGCGGCGAACGACTCCGTCGGCGGGTTCGGCACGTCCTGGGGGAGCGCGGCGGTGAGCTTGCGCGCCCAGTCGTTCGCGGGCACGACGTTCCGGCGCAGGTGCTTGGGCAGCGCCTTGATCATCGCGGTGACGAGCTCGGCGCGGAGCCCCGGCACCAGCCAGTCGAAGCCGAGCGGCGTGACGCGCGGCAGCAGCGCGAGCGGCACGTGCACGGTGACGCCGTCCTCCTCCGTGCCCGGCTCGAACCGGTAGGAGAGCCGGAAGCGCTGGTCGGCCTGGCGCCACTGCGTCGGGAACGCGGTCTCGTCGATCTGCTCCGCGTCCTCGGGCAGGAGGGTCTCCTGCGTCATCGTCAGCAGGTCGGGCTCGTCGTGCTGGGCGGTGCGCCACCAGGAGTCGAAGGAGCGGACCGACGTGATGTCGCGCGGGACCCGGCGGTCGTAGAAGTCGAAGACCGCCTCGTCGTCGACGAGCAGGTCGCGGCGGCGGGTGCGCTCCTCGAGCCGCTCGAGCTCGGCGCGCAGGGCCCGGTTCTTCCGGTCGAAGGCGTGCCGCGCGTCCCACTCGCCCTCGACGAGCGCGTGGCGGATGAACAGCTCGCGGGCGTAGCCGGCGTCGATCCGGGAGAACTGCACGCGGCGCCGCGCGATGATCGGCACGCCGTACAACGTGACCTTCTCGTAGGCGACGGCCGCGCCCTGCGCCTTCTCCCAGTGCGGCTCGCTGAACTGCCGCTTCACCAGGTCGCCGGCGATCGCCTCGGCCCAGGCCGGATCGATCGCGGCGTTGGAGCGGGCGAACAGCTTGCTGGTCTCGACCAGCTCGGCGCTCATCAGGGCGTCGGGCTGCTTCTTCGCCAGCGCGCTGCCGGGGAAGATCGAGAACTTCGCGTTGCGGGCGCCGACGTACTGGACGCTCTGGCGCTCGCGGTTCTTCGCCGCACGTTGGGCCTGCTGCGAGGTGGTGTCCTTGATGCCCAGGTGCGAGAGCAGGCCGGCGAGGAGGCTCCGGTGGATCCCGTCCGGGTCGACCTTCGGCTCGCCGAGCTCGAGCTTGAGCGGCCGGGCCAGCTGGCGCAGCTGGCGGAAGACGTCCTGCCACTCGCGTACGCGGAGGTAGTTGAGGTACTCGGCCTTGCAGAGCCGGCGGAAGGCGCTGGAGGAGAGCTCGGCCTGCTTCTCCTCGACGTAGTTCCAGAGGTTGAGCAGGGTGAGGAAGTCGCTGGTCGGGTCGACGAAGCGGGCGTGCTGCTGGTCGGCCTGCGCGCGGCGCTCCAGCGGCCGCTCCCGGACGTCCTGGATCGTCAGCCCGGCGACGATCGCCATCACCTCGCGGCTGACGTCGTGCTTGCGCGACTCGATCACCATCCGCCCGAACCGCGGGTCGATCGGCAGCCGCGCGAGGTCCCGCCCGATCCTGGTCAGCTGAGGCGCCTTGTCGGCCCCCCGCGAGATGCCACTTGTGCTCGCCTTCTCCGGCGTGTCGCGTACCGAAGTGGCATCTCGCGAGGGGGAGTCGGCGGGGGCGGCGGAGGAGCGGAGGGCGCCGAGCTCGGTGAGGAGGTCGAGGCCGTCCTTGATGCCGCGGGAGTCGGGCGGGGTGAGGAACGGGAAGCCGGCGATGTCGCCGAGGCCGAGCGAGATCATCTGCAGGATGACGGCGGCGAGGCCGGTGCGCAGGATCTCCGGATCGGTGAACTCGGGGCGGCGCTCGAAGTCCTCCTCCGAGTAGAGCCGGATCGCGATGCCCGCGCTGGTGCGGCCGGAGCGGCCGGAGCGCTGGTTCGCCGACGCCTGCGAGATCGCCTCGATCGGCAGGCGCTGCACCTTCGAGCGGGCGCTGTAGCGCGAGATGCGGGCGGTGCCGCCGTCGATGACGTAGCGGATGCCGGGCACGGTGAGGCTGGTCTCGGCGACGTTGGTCGCCAGGACGACCCGGCGGCGTACGCCCGGGGTGCGCCCGCGCTCGAAGACGCGGTGCTGGTCGGCGGCCGACAGCCGGCCGTAGAGGGGGAGGACCTCGGTGCCGGGGAGGTTCCGGCCGCGGATCGCGTCCTCGGCGTCGCGGATCTCGTTCTCACCGGAGAGGAAGACGAGGACGTCGCCCTGGTCCTCGCGGGCCAGCTCGGCCAGCGCGTCGGCGATGCCGGTCATCAGGTCGCGGCTGCCGCTCGTGGCGTCGGGGACGTCGGTGTCGTCCTCCTCCTCGGGCTCCTCGGCGACGAGCGGGCGGTAGCGGATCTCGACGGGGTAGGTGCGGCCGGAGACCTCGATGATCGGGGCGGGCTCGCCGGCGGCGTCCCGGAAGTGCTCGGCGAAGCTCTGCGGATCGATCGTCGCGGACGTGATGATCAGCTTGAGATCCGGGCGGCGGGGCAGCAGCCGGTGCAGGTAGCCGAGCAGGAAGTCGATGTTGAGGCTGCGCTCGTGCGCCTCGTCGATGATGATCGTGTCGTACCGGCTGAGCATCCGGTCGTGGTTCATCTCGTTGAGCAGGATGCCGTCGGTCATCAGCTTGATCCGCGTCGACGCGCTCGCCTTGTCGGTGAAGCGGACCTGGTAGCCGACGATCCCGCCGACCTCGTCGTCGAGCTCCTCCGCGATGCGCTCGGCGATGGTGCGGGCGGCGATGCGGCGGGGCTGGGTGTGCGCGATGCTCTCGCGGCCGAGCTCGAGGCAGATCTTGGGCAGCTGCGTCGTCTTGCCGGAGCCGGTGGCACCGGCGACGATCACGACCTGGTGGTCGCGGATGGCGGCGGCGATGTCGTCCCTGCGCGCCGAGACGGGGAGTTCGGGAGGATACCGGATGCTGAGGACGTCTGACATGAGCCCTCCATCCTACGGCGCCGTGACATGATGCCCAGGTCTCCCGGCGCAATCCCCCGGGCGGTTCCCCCCATCGTCCGTCCGGGCAGAGAGGCAGGAGCGTGAACACGCAGTCCCTGCTCGTGGTGCTCAACATCGTCCTGCTGATCCTCGCGATCCGGGGCGTGCTGGCGAACGGGCGGCTGTCGAAGGTCGCGAAGGTCGGCTGGGTGGCGCTGATCGTGATCCTCCCCTTCGCGGGGAGCATCGCGTACCTGGTCTTCGGTCGGCGGGCGAGCGGCGGCGGGTCGTCGTCGGGGCCGCAGCGGCCGACGGGGTGGTTCTTCGAGCGCTGAGGCGTCCTTCGGCGTCTGGGGTGCTGGCGGGTGGGGTGGACGCGGTACCTCGTCGCGGCTCCTTCCCGCGCGCCTGCGGCGCGCCCGCCAGACCCGAGCCAGGAGCCGCGACGAGGCACCGCGTCCACCCCGCCGGAGGCGAGGGTGGGGCCGAGGGGAGGCGTCCCTCCCTTCGGGAGGAGACGGAGTCGAAGGGGGTGATCGGCGCGGTCAGTGCGTGCCGGCGCCGACATCGGGGGCGGTCACGGGGCGCTCCGCCAGGGCGATCGCCTGGTCGCGGGTGAGGTGTGCCGGGAAGTTCACCGCGGCGAAGCGGCCCGTCGGGTCGTCGCGGGAGGTGGGCGTCTCGATGCTGCTGCCGCGCAGGAGCTCGAGCACGGCCTCCTGCGTCCGGCCGGTCGTCAGGCGTCCGAGGCTGTCGCGCAGCTCCAGGAGGATCGTCTGGCCGGGGGCGTGGAGCTCGATCGCGACGCGCTTCGAGCGGCCACCGGTCGGCCGTCGCTGTGCCGAGGTGAAGGCGGCGAACGGGGTCGTCCGGGAGCGGACGCGGACGGTCCGCGCGGTCAGGTCGGCGTACGGGGTCGGGTGCCGGACGGCCATCAGCGTGCCCATCACGCCGAATAGGACGACGGTCAGTGCGGCGAGGACGGCGATCCGAATGCCGAGCTGAACGCCGTCGACGAACACCCCGACGAGATTCCAGGCGGGGATCGCGAGCACCAGCATGCCGATCAGGACGCTCTCGCTCGGTGTCTTCGCCCGCGTGAACCAGTTCCACTGCGTGAGGGGGACATCCTTCGATGACTGCTCCGTGCGCATCCGCCCGCCTCTCCTGCTCGGGCCACCCTACGATCCCGGGCGGGTCGGCGTCACTCGCCGCGGGGTGGGGCGGACGCGGTGCCTTGTCGCGGCTCCTTCCCGCGCGCCTGCGGCGCGCCCGCTAGACCCGAGCCAGGAGCCGCGACGAGGCACGGCGTCCATCCCTCCGGGGTGAGACGGAGGCGAGGGGCGGCGTCCATCCCTTCGGGATGAGACTCTATGTCGTCAGCGGGGCGGCTGCAGCCATGCTGGTCGAGTAGCCCCGGAGGGGCGTATCGAGACCTACCGGCGTCAGCAGTGCGGGTCTGCATGCTCGGCTTCTGACGGTGGTGGATCTCGATACGCCCGCGAAGCGGGCTACTCGATCAGCATGGGGGCCCCGCGGAGCGGGTGTCGACCGGGGGAGCGGCGAGCGTGGGGCGGCTGTCAACGCCCCGGACGGCGGCGGGCGGCGCGTCTAGCGTGGAGGGCATGGCCGAACGACTCCGCTCCAGTGTCAGTCCGTACCTCCGCTCGCACGCCGACAACCCGGTGGACTGGTGGCCGTGGGGGGAGGAGGCGTTCGCCGAGGCGGTGCGCCGGGACGTGCCGGTGCTGGTGTCGATCGGGTACGCGACCTGCCACTGGTGCCACGTGATGGCGCGGGAGTCGTTCTCGGATCCGGTGCTGGCGGCGCGGCTGAACGACGGGTTCGTGGCGGTCAAGGTGGATCGCGAGGAGCACCCGGACGTCGACACCGCCTATCTGACGGCGGCGAGTGCGTTCACGCGGAATCTGGGCTGGCCGCTGACGGTGTTCACGACTCCGGCGGGGGAGACCTTCTACGCGGGGACGTACTTCCCGCCGCGGGCCGTCGGCGGGGTGCCGGCGTTCTCGGACGTGCTCGACGCGGTGTCGGAGGCGTGGCGGCTGCGGCGCGACGAGGTGCAGGCGACGGCGGGGTCGCTGAGCACGGCGCTGCGGGAGGCGACCGCGGTGGTGCCGTTGGGAGGCGCACTGCCGGACGACGCGGCGCTCGCGGCGGCCGTCGGGGCGCTCGCTGCCGAGGAGGACCGGGTGCACGGCGGTTTCGGCGGGGCGCCGAAGTTCCCGGTGGCGCCGGTGCTCGGGTTCCTGGCGTCGCGGGACGACGGCGCGGAGCTGGCCGAGCGGACGCTGCTGACGCTGGCCGGCTCGCCGCTGCGGGATCGCGACGGCGGCTTCTTCCGCTACGCCACCCGTCAGGACTGGAGCGATCCGCACTACGAGCGGATGCTCTACGACAACGCCCAGCTGCTCGACGTCGCGGCGGTGCTGCTCGGCCGCGAGGGCACCGACCGGGAGGCGCTCGCCGGGGTGGCGGAGGGAGTCGCGTCGTTCCTGCTCGCGACGCTGCGGCGGCCGAGCGGCGGCTTCGCCAGTGCGCAGGACTCCGAGAGCGTCATCGACGGGCAGCGCTCGGAGGGCGGCTACTACCTCGCCGAGGACCGTACGGATCTGACCCCGCCCGCACTCGACGAGAAGGTCGTCACGGGCTGGAACGGGCTGGCGATCGGGGCGCTCGCGCGAGCCGGGCGGGTGCTGGGCCGGGAGGACTGGATCGCGGCAGCGCGGGACGCCACCGCTCTGCTGCTCGAGCGGCACCTGGTCGACGGGCGCGTGAGCGTCCGCGCCTCGCTGGGCGACTCCGTGTCGGCCGCGCGTCCGGCGCTCGAGGACCTCGGCATGCTCGCCGGCGGGCTGCTGCAGCTGGCGCTCGCCGAGGGGGCGCCCCGCTACGCGGTCGTCGCCCGGACGCTGATCGACGGGGCGCTGGACGCGGCGCCGTCCTGGCCGCCGTTCGCGCTGCCCGGCGGCGGGGACCCGGCGCTCACCGCGCGCGGGCTGCTGCTGGCGGCGGATCCGTCCGAGGGCGCCTACCCCTCGGGCCTCTCGGCGGCGGCCGACGCGGCGCATGTGCTGTACCTCCTGACGGGGGAGCGGCGCTACCGTGAGGCGGCGGGGGCCGTGGTCGCGGGCATCGGGCCGGGGGCGCTCGGGCAGCCGATGGGATTCGGCGGTGTCCTCGCGCTCGCCGGGCGCCTCGCGCGGCCGGTCACGCAGCTGGTCGTCGTCGTCCCGGAGGACGGCGCACGGGCGCCGCTGCAGCGCGGCGCCCGGGAGACCGGGCTGGGCGTGCTCGCGGTGGTGAGCGACGATGCGGCGGCGGAGTGGGCCCGCGCGGGCTTCGAGCTCTTCGAGGGCCGGACGTCGCGCGACGGCCTGCCGACGGCCTACTCCTGCGAGGCGTTCGTCTGCGCGCTGCCGACGACCGAGCTCCCGGAGGAGCTGCTCACGCGGCTGTGACGACGAGCGGGGCGTCGGGGTCGGCGGCCCACTCGTTCAGCGAGCCGTCGTAGACGACCGCGGTGTCGACGCCGAGGACGGCGAGCGCGAGCGCGTCGGCCGTCGCGGCGATCCCGCCCGCGCAGTAGAGGACGATCCGCTCGGCCTGGAGCGACTCGCCGAAGAGCGCCCGCAGCCGCTCCGGCGGGAGGAGCGTGTTGTCCTCGCGGCCGACCAGCCGCACGGCCGGAACGCTGACCGAGCCGGGGAGGTGGCCGAGGCGCGGCCGGCGCCCCTGCTCGCCGGTGAACTCCTTCGGCGGCACGGCGCAGACCAGGGCGCCCGGCTCCTCGCCGCGGACGACGCGCTCGACGCCGGCCTTGTCGATCCAGAGCGGGCGCTCGGGGCGCACGGTGATGCCCGCGGCCGCCCGCGGCTCGACGTGACCGGTCTCGATCGGGCGCTCCTCCCGCCGCCAGGCGCTGAGTCCGCCGTCGAGCACCGCGACCGCGTCGTGCCCGGCGGCGCGCAGGAGCCACCACAGGCGCGACGCCCACTGGCCCACCGCGGAGTCGTAGACGACGACCACCGAGTCGTCGTCGATGCCGAGGGCGGCCGTCGCCGCGGCGAAGCGCTCGGGGTCGAGCCGGGTGAAGGGGAGGGCCGCCTCCGGATCCGAGAGCTGCGCGAGCAGGTCGCCGAAGACCGCGCCGGGCACGTGGCCCTCGAGGAGGTACTGCTCGTCGCCGCCGAGGTAGCCGGGCCGGCCGTCGAAGCCGGTCACCAGCAGGACGCTCGCGTCGACCACGACGAGGTGCTCGCGGCCGAGCTGGTCGGCCAGCCACTGGGTGGAGACGATCGGCCGGGCGAGGTAGGGGGCTGCAGTGCTGCTCACCCGCACCACGCTAGGCGCGACCCCCGACGCTCCGCAGGCCGGTGCGTCATCGTGGTTCATCCGGCGTCACAGTCCGCTCGGCGCGGCCGTCCCTCCTGCGGTACCGACCGCCGCGCTCAGCACTCGATGACGTTGACCGCGAGGCCGCCCTCGCTGGTCTCCTTGTACTTCGAGGACATGTCGATGCCGGTCTGCCGCATCGTCTCGATCACGGTGTCGAGCGAGACCCGGTGCGTCCCGTCGCCGTGCAGCGCCAGCCGCGCCGCGCTGACCGCGGTCGACGCCGCGATCGCGTTGCGCTCGATGCACGGGATCTGCACCAGTCCGCCGACGGGGTCGCAGGTGAGCCCGAGGTGGTGCTCCATCGCGATCTCGGCCGCGTTCTCCACCTGCCGCGGGGTCCCGCCGAGCACCGCGCACAGCGCGCCCGCCGCCATCGCGCAGGCCGAGCCGACCTCGCCCTGGCAGCCGGCCTCCGCGCCCGAGATCGACGCATTGGTCTTGCAGAGCGAGCCGATCGCCGTCGCGGTGAGCAGGAACCGCCGGATGCCCGCGCGGTCGGCGCCGGGCACGAAGCGGAGGTAGTGGTGCGCGACGGCGGGGATGATGCCCGCCGCCCCGTTCGTCGGCGCGGTGACGACGCGCCCGCCGGCCGCGTTCTCCTCGTTCACCGCGAGCGCGAACGCGTGCAGCCACTCCACCGAGGTCGCCCGCGCGCGGTCCAGCGGGTCGTCCTCGAAGGCCTCGAGCCGCCCGCGCAGGACGGAGGCGCGGCGCTGCACGCCCAGACCGCCGGGCAGGACGCCCTCGGTCGCCAGGCCGTGCTCGACGCAGGCGGCCATCGCGTCCCAGATCGCGTCCAGCCGGGCGTCGACGTCGAGGCCGGGGTGCAGCGCCCGCTCGTTCGCGGCGGCGATCTCGTCGATGCTCGAGCGGGTCCGGTCGCAGGTCGCGAGCAGGTCGAGCGCGGAGACGAAGGGGTAGGGGTGCGGAGCGAGCGAGGCCAGCTCGGCGCGCTCGCCGGCCCGGCGGATGAAGCCGCCGCCGATCGAGTAGTAGGTCTCCTCCCACTCGGGCAGTGCCGCGTCGCCGAGCCAGACGCTGAAGGTCAGGGCGTTGGGGTGCTCGGGGAGCCTGGTGCGCGGCTCGAAGGCGATGTCGTCGCGGGTCATCGGCAGGCGCGCCTCGCCCGCGAGCGCGATCGCACCGTCCTCGTCGAGCCGCCGCCACGCTCCGCGGACCTCCTCCGGGTCGCAGGTCTCCGGGTGCAGCCCGGACAGCCCGGCGACGATCGCGTCCGGCGTCCCGTGGCCGATGCCCGTGGAGCCGAGCGAGCCGTAGAGCGTGCAGACCACGCGGCTCACCCCGTCGAGCAGCCCGGCGTCGCGCAGCCGCTCGGCGAGGGCCAGGGCCGCCCGCATCGGTCCGACCGTGTGCGAGCTGGAGGGGCCGATCCCCACGCTGAACAGGTCGAAGGCGGAGACGTATGCACTCATCTCCCGAGACTACGCCTCGCGCATGGAAGGGGGCGGGCGCCCGATCGAGCGCCCGCCCCTGTCGTTCCGAGTACCGGGACCGAGGTCCCGAGCGTCAGAACTCGCAGTGCACGTGGTCCGAGTGGCCCGCGTCGCCGGGGCCGAGCGTGAGCGTCGCGCCCATCTTGGCGCAGGCGTTCTGGATCGCCTGGTGGTCGGCGCCCTCGTAGACCCGCACGCCGTCGATCAGGTCGATGTCGACCGCGTCGCCGGTGTAGTGGCCGGAGCCGGTGGAGTGGTCCTCACCCGCGATGGAGGTGACCCGCACCGTGTGGCCGTACTGCGTGTTCAGCTTCAGCAGCGCGTCGAGCATGGCCGGGTTCAATGCGACCGAGGTCACGCCGGCGTCGCCCTCGGGGCTCGTCTTGGCCGGCTGGCCGGCGGCCGTGTCGCGGATGTTCGCGAGCGACGTGGAGGCGGCGTCCGAGCCCAGCTCGTAGAGCTCGATCCCCGGGTTGTCGAGGATCGCCTGCGCGGTCGCGGCGGCGTCGCCCGACGGGGGAGGCGTCGTGCCGCCACCGGTTCCGGCGACGAGCGCCTTCCAGGTGGCCGGTCCGACGATGCCGTCGGCGGTCAGTCCGGCACTGCCCTGGAAGCTCTGCACCGCGGCGGTGGTCGCCGCGCCGAACGCGCCGTCGACCGCGACGGACGCGCCGTTCGCGTTCAGCTGCGTCTGGACGGCGCTGACCGCGTCTCCGGACGCGCCGCTCTGCAGGGTCACCGTCAGCGCGCCCCAGGTGGCCGCACCGATCACGCCGTCGGCAGCGAGACCCGCGCCGGACTGGAAGGAGGTGACCGCCGACTGCGTGCCGGCGCCGAACGCGCCGTCGACCGCGAGCGACTGGCCGGAGGAGCGGAGCAGGTACTGCGCGGTGGTCACGTCCTCGCCGGTCGAGCCGGAGGAGAGGACGGGCCAGTCGGCCGCCTGAGCGCTGGTCGCGGTCCCGACGCTGACGCCGAGGGCGAGCAGCAGGGCGGTGACGACGGCGAGGACGCGGGCGCCGATGCTCCGCCGGTGCCGGGCCTCGGGGGCCGCCGTGCTGGTGGTCGTGCTGATCTCCGTCGTGCTGATCTCCGTCGTGCTGATGTCCGTGGTGCTCATGATCCTCATCCCTCGCTCTCGACGGCCTCGCGCGCCAGGGTCTCCCACTGCGCGTAGGCGTCCGGGTAGGCGGAGACCTGCACGGCCTGCGCCGCCTCGGTCACCGACATCGACTCCCAGCCGGCGACGTCCGTCAGGCCGGTGTTCGTGGTGGGGCTGTTCGCCGCCCCGTAGAACGCCCTCGAGGCGTAGACCGGGTCGACGAGGTCGGCCGGGTCGCCCCAGCCCGCCGACGGGCGCTGCTGGAAGAGGCCGACCGAGTCGCGGTCGCCGCCGGAGAGGTTCCGCAGTCGCGACTCCTGCATCGCCGTGGCGATGGCGACGACCCAGCCGTACTCGGGGACGCCGGCCGTCTTGCCCTCCGCGATGATCGTGCGGACGTTGGCGAGCTGCTCCTCGCTGAGGGTCGCGAACGTCTCGCCCGGCTGGCCCGGGTCGGGCGTGGTGCCCGAGCCGGCGCCGACGAGCGACTGCCAGGTCTGCGGTCCGACGACGCCGTCGACCGTGAGCCCGGCCGCCGACTGGACGTTCTTCACGGCGGCGAGGGTCGCGGCGCCGAACGCGCCGTCGACCGTGAGACTCGCGCCGACCTTGTTCAGCTGCACCTGGAGCGCGCTGACCGCCTCGCCGGAGTCGCCGGAGGACACCGTCGTGATCAGGGCGGCCCAGGTCTGCGCGCCGACGATGCCGTCGGCCGAGAGGCCGCGCGCGCTCTGGAAGGAGGTCACCGCGGCGGCGGTGGCGGGCCCGAAGACGCCGTCGGCGTCCACGGAGGCGCCGGACGCGTTCAGCAGGTGCTGCACCGTGCGCGCGTTGGCGCTGTTCTCGCCCTCGGCGACCACGGGCCAGGCGGCGGCCGAGGCGGCAGCGGCGCTGACCGGTGCCTCGGCCGCGAAGACGGCCGGAGCCGTCGCGACCGATCCGAAGGCGAGGGCCCCGCAGGCGAGCCCTGCGATCAGGAGGCGCCTCGGGCGCTGGGCGACTGGAGTGGGACGGGTGGTTCTCATCGTTTCGTACACCTCTTCGTGGCCGCCGGGCGGCCGGATTCGTTGTCACGATCGGCGGAGTTCGCTTCTCCCTTGCCCGTTCTGCTTACTCCTGTCGCTGTCACGGATCCGGGGACACGGAGGGGTCGCCCAGAGAGCGCCCACGCAATGCGGAGGAGACTCCGCCGGCAGGGGGAGGTGCTCAGCGGACGGCAGGAGGATCCTCCGCCGATGGGCTCCGACGTCCCGCGCCGCGCGACACGCCCGGGTTGCACGCCTCCAGCGGCACTGCTAGCTTCGGCGGGCGCGCCACCGGAGTGCGCACCCCCGACGCCCGGAAGGAGCAGCCCGTGACCGCGAACCGATCGACCCGTGACGAGCTGCTCGTCGCCGATCGCCCCCGCGCCCTCGTCGGCGCGGTCGAGCTCGAACGCTCGAAGCGCGATCTCGCGAACCTCCAGCCCGGCGTCGTCCGGCACCCCTAGGCATCCGCCGCGGGCTCCCGGACGACGTCGTCTCGGGGCCCTCGTGCGTCGGCACTCCTCTGCAGGGGAGGGGCCTCGCGGTCGGCTCGCGGCATCCCGCCGCCCCGAGCGCGTCCCACCCCGATCCCGGCGACCGCCGGGCCTTCACGAGAGGAAGGACCATGCAGAGAATCACGGAGCGGCTCGTCTCCTGGGCGAGCATCCTGGACGACAACGCGCGGCAGCAGGCGCTCACCGCATCGGAGATGCCGTTCATCCACCCCCACCTGGCGCTGATGCCCGACGCGCACCTCGGACTCGGAGCGACGGTCGGCTCGGTCATCCCGACCCTCGGTGCGCTCATCCCGGCGGCCGTGGGCGTCGACATCGGCTGCGGCATGATCGCCGTCCGCACGCAGTTCTCCCGGAGCGACCTCGCCGGCCGCGACCTGGGCGAGCTGCGGCGGCAGATCGAGCGGGCGGTGCCGCTGTCGGCGGGAGCGGCGAACCGGAAGGTCGTCGCGACCGCCGAGCCGCGGGTGGCCGAGCTGGAGGCGCTCGCCGTCGAGGCGGGCTTCGACCCGGCGCGCTCGGCGAAGCACTGGCGGCTGCAGGTCGGCTCGCTCGGCAGCGGCAACCACTTCATCGAGGTCAGCGTCGACGAGACGGACGCGGTCTGGCTGTTCCTGCACTCCGGCTCGCGGGGCGTGGGCAACCGGATCGCGACGGCGCACATCCGGGTCGCCCGCGAGTACTGCGAGCGGCACTGGATCGCGCTGCCGCACCCCGACCTCGCCTACCTGGTCGAGGGGACGGAGCAGTTCGACCGCTACGTCGCCGAGCTGCGCTGGGCGCAGCGGTTCGCGCTGCTCAACCGCGAGGAGATGATGGACCGGGTGATCCGCCAGCTCGCCGAGTGGAGCGGTGTCGCGGTCCAGGAGCGGGAGCGGATCAACTGCCACCACAACTTCACCGAGAAGGAGCGCCACTTCGGCCGCGACGTCTGGGTGAGCCGGAAGGGCGCGATCCATGCCGACGCCGGACGGCCGGGGCTCATCCCCGGCTCGATGGGGACCGCCTCGTACGTGGTGGTCGGGCGCGGTGACGCGATGTCGCTGAACTCGTCGCCGCACGGCGCCGGTCGCGAATACTCGCGCTCGGCGGCGCGGAGGACCTTCAGCCACGAGCAGCTGCGCGAGGCGATGGCCGGCATCGAGTACCGCGACACCGACGCCTTCCTCGACGAGATCCCGGCGGCCTACAAGCCGATCGACCGGGTGATGGCCGACGCGGCGGCTCTCGTCGAGATCTGCCGCACCCTCCACCAGCTCGTCAACGTGAAGGGCGACTGACCCCCTCCGCGAGATGCCACTTGTGCGCGCGACACGCCGTGGAAACCGTGCACAAGTGGCATCTCGCGGGGGAGGAGGGCGGCGTCAGCGCAGGGTCTTGCGGGAGGTGATCTGCCCGGTGTCGAAGCCGAGGAGGTGCAGGCCGCCGTGGAAGCGGGCGTGCTCGACCTTGAGGCAGCGGTCCATCACCACGGTGAGGCCCTTCGACTCGCCGTACTCGGCGGCCTCCTGGTTCCAGATGCCGAGCTGCACCCACACCGTCGGCGCGCCGATGGTCACCACGTCGTCGATGACGGACGGGATGTCGCTCGCCTTGCGGAAGACGTCGACGATGTCCGGCACGACGGGGAGGTCCGCGAGGCTCTTGTAGACCGGCTGCCCCAGGATCTCCTTCGCGTTGGGGTTCACGAAGTACAGCTCGTAGTCGCTCGACTGCTGCAGGTAGGTCGACACGAAGTAGGACGAGCGCGCCGGGTTCGGCGAGGCGCCGACGATCGCGACGGTCTTCGCGCGGCGGAGGATGTCGAGCCGCTTCTTCGCGTCCGGCCCGACCCAGGTGCGCTGCGACTTGAGCAGCTTCGCCAGCGGCGAGTTCGTCGGCACGGAGCAGCTGAGCCCGTTGGACAGGTGCGCGACGACGGTGTCGTCGGCCTCGGTGGTCGCGGCGGTGTCGGCAGCGATGCCGCTGGCGGTGTCGCTCATGGTCAGACCTCCACGGTCGGGGAGTCGATGGTCACCGAGACGTCGTCCGGCAGTTCGGTCGGTGCGTCCGGCGTGCCGTGCGCCTCGACCGCGCGGGTGAGCGCCTGGTCGAGGTCGTAGATGATGTCGTCCGCGTCCTCGATGCCGACCGAGAGCCGGACGAGGCCCGGCAGCACCCCGGCGTGCAGCAGCTGCTGCTCGGTGAGCTGCGCATGCGTCGTCGAGGCGGGATGGATCACCAGCGTCTTCGCGTCGCCGATGTTGGCGAGGTGGCTGGCGAGGTCGACCGACTCGATGAAGGTCTGGCCGACGGCGCGACCGCCCTTGACCACGAAGCTGAACACCGAGCCGGGGCCCTTGGGCAGGTACTTCTGCGCGCGCTCGTGGTGCGGGTGCGCGGGGAGGCCGGCCCAGTAGACCTCCTCGATCCGCGGGTCGGCGTCGAGCCACTCCGCGACGCGGCGCGCGTTGTCGACGTGCGCCTGGATCCGGTAGGGCAGCGTCTCGACGCCCTGCGCGAGCAGGAAGGCCGAGTGCGGGGCGAGGACCGGGCCGATGTCGCGCAGCTGCTCGGCGCGCAGGCGGGTGAGGAAGCCGTACTCGCCGAAGTTGCCGTCCCAGGAGAGACCGCCGTAGGAGGCGACGGCGTCGTGCAGCAGCGGGAACTTCTCCTGCGAGTAGTGGAAGCGGCCCGACTCGACGACGACGCCGCCGAGCGTGGTGCCGTGCCCGCCGAGGAACTTGGTGGCCGAGTGGATGACGATGTCGGCGCCCCACTCGATCGGGCGGACGAGGTACGGCGTGGCGACGGTCGAGTCGATGATCAGCGGGATGCCGGCGGCGTGCGCGACGGCGGCCAGACCCTCGATGTCGGCGATCTCGCCGGAGGGGTTCGCGATCGTCTCGGCGTAGAGCACCTTGGTCCTGTCGGTGATCGCGGCGGCGTAGTCGGCCGGGTCGCTCGACTGCACGAAGGTGGTCTCGACGCCGAAGCGCCGCAGCGTGACGTCGAGCTGGGTGATCGAGCCGCCGTAGAGGTTGGCGGAGGAGACGACGTGGTCGCCCGCGCCGACCAGCGCCGCGAAGGTGATGAACTGCGCCGACAGGCCGGAGGCGGTCGCGACGGCGCCGAGCCCGCCCTCGAGGCTCGCGACCCGCTCCTCGAACGAGGCGACGGTGGGGTTGGAGAGCCGGGAGTAGATGTTCCCGTACTTCTGCAGCGCGAACCGGGCCGCCGCGTCGGAGGTGTCGTCGAAGACGAACGCGCTCGTCTGGTAGATCGGCAGCGCTCGCGCGCCCGTCACCGGGTCGGGGATGTTGCCGGCGTGGATTGCCCGCGTCTTGAAGCCGTACTCGCGATCTGCCATGCGATCGACGCTAGCGGGCGCCGCCGACACCGGGCCGCCGGAGCGACGCATCCCGTAACAGTCCCAGGCGGCGACGCGCCGTCACAGCGTCGCGTGCACCGCCGCCAGCGACATCACGGCGATCGCGAACCACGAGGCGAGCGCGACGACCAGCGCCCGCCAGCCCGTCGTCAGCAGCGCCCGCAGCCGCACCCCGCTCCCGAGCGCGAACAGCGCCGCCGCCAGCAGCCAGGTCTGCGCCGTGTCCGCCGCGACCAGCACGCCCTCCGGCAGCGGCAGCAGAGTCCGCAGCAGCACCGCCGCGAGGAAGCCGACCACGAACAGCGGCACGATCGCGGGTCGCGGTCCGCCCTCGTCTCCGCCGCGTCGCGTCACGGCAGCGGCGACGGCCACCATCGGCGCCAGCATCACCACGCGGGTCAGCTTCACGACCACCGCGATCGCGAGGGCCGACGCCCCCGCGACCTGCGCCGTCGCGACCACCTGGCCGACGTCGTGGACCGACGCGCCGACCCAGTGCCCGAACTGCACGTCCGTGAGCCCGAGCGGGTAGCGCAGCGCCGGCAGCACCGCGATCGCGAGGGTGCCGCAGAGGGTGACCAGCGCGACCGGCACCGCTTGCTCCTCCTCCTTCGCCCGGGTCGCACCGGCCATCGCGCCGACCGCCGAGGCCCCGCAGATCGAGAAGCCCGCGGCCAGCAGCAGCGGCTCGCGGCCGGGCAGGCGCAGTGCGCGCCCGAGGCCGTAGGTCAGCCCGAAGGTCGCGAGCACGATCGCGACGACGATCAGGATCGCGCCCCAGCCGAGCGAAGCGATGTCGACGAGCGAGAGCTTGAGCCCCAGCAGGACGATGCCGGTGCGCATCAGCGTGCGCGAGGAGAACTTGAGCCCCGGGGCCAGCCGGCCGCTCAGCAGCGGGCGAGCCGCCGGCAGCTGCGCGACCAGGATGCCGAGCGCCACGGCGGCCGTCAGCATCGGCACGGCGGGGATCGCCAGGTGCACCGCGAACGCCAGGACCGCCGCGGCCGCGCAGGCCGCGAGCCCGGGCCCGATCCGGGCGATCAGACCCACGAGGGCAACCACATGTGCGCCTGCCAGAACGAGAACGACGTCTGCTGCCCGGTCCAGAGCGGGTAGAAGTACGCGGTCAGGGCCGCCGCGAGCACCACGAAGATCAGCACGATCACGATGCCGCGCGTGCGTCTGCCGCGCTCGTCACCGCGCCTGCCGATCACCACCCCCGCCGTCAGGGCGAGCGCCAGCATCATGTACGGCTCGAAGACGACGCAGTAGAACTGGAAGACGGTGCGGTCCAGGTACAGCATCCAGGGCAGGTAGCCGGCGACGATGCCCATCAGCACGAAGCCGGCGCGCCACTCCCGGTAGCGCGCGAGCCGGTAGAGCAGGTAGACCAGCGCGAGCACACCGGCGTACCAGATCAGCGGATTCGCGACCGAGGTGATCGCCTCGTCGCAGCGCACCGCCGCGCAGCCGTCGACGCCGGTGGCCTGGTCGACGAAGTACATGCTCGTCGGCCGCAGCATCAGGAGCCAGGTCAGCGGGTTCGCCTCGTAGGGGTGGGTGGCGCGCAGATTGATCGAGTAGTCGTACATCTGCACGTGGTAGTGCCAGAGGCTCTGCGCCCAGTCCGGCACCCAGGTGAGCGCGCCGGTCCAGGCGTTGCCCGGCGCTTCCGTCGCCCACTGCCGCGCCCAGCCGCCGGAGGTGCGCAGCCAGCCGAGCCAGGTGCCGAGGTAGGCGATCAGCGCGATCGGCACGACCAGGAGGAAGGTGACCGGCCCCTGCTTGAGGATCGCGCCGCTGACCCAGAACGGCACGCCCGCGCGCCGGCGCAGCAGCGCGTCGACGACCACGGCGTAGACGCCGTAGGCGGCGAGGAAGTAGATGCCCGTCCACTTGACGCCCGCGGCGAGGCCGAAGATCAGGCCGGCGGTCAGCAGCCAGGGCCGCCACCAGAGCACCGGGCCCCAGCTCGGCAGGTCTCCCGCGGCGACCTTCACGGCCATCCGCTCCTCGGCCCAGCGCCGGTCGAGCAGGATCGCGGCGACACCGCAGAGGGCGACGAACATCAGGATGCCGTCGAGCAGCGAGACCCGCGACATCACGATCGCGTGGCCGTCGATCGCGAGCAGCAGGCCGGCGAGCGAGGCGAGGAAGGTGGAGCGGAAGAGCAGCTTCCCGATCACGATCACGAGGGCGACCGCGAGGATGCCGACGATCGCGGTGGCGAGGCGCCAGCCGACGCTGTCGTCCGCACCGAGCAGGCCCATCCCGAGCCCGATGATCCACTTGCCCAGCGGCGGGTGCACCACGAAGGACGGCGCTCCGGTGAAGACGTCGACGGCGCCGGTGGCGAAGCCCGGGTCGGGGTTCTCGGGCCAGGCGCCCTCGAAGCCGAGGTTCCAGAGGGTCCAGGCGTCCTTGACGTAGAAGGTCTCGTCGAAGACCAGCGAGCGCGGGTGGCCGAGGTTCCAGAGGCGGAGCACCGCGGCGACCACGACGACGAGGATCGGCAGCCCCAGCTCCCAGAGCCGGCGGCGGGCGGTGGTCGCGACGAGGCGGTCGTGCACGTCGTCGAACCAGGAGCCGCGGGGCAGGTCCGGCGCGCTCTCGCGCACGTGCGCCGCCGGGGTGCTCTCGGCGGTGCTCGCGGTAGCGCCGCGGGCGGTGCCGTCGGCGGTGCTCCCGTCCGCGGGCCCGACCGGCACGGCGCGCGAGGCCCCCGCGGAGTCGAGGAGCAGGTCGTCGAAGTCGCGCTGCGGTCGGTCCGTCACCCGGCCATGCTAACGGCGCGCGGATCCGCCGCCGGGCCGGGTTCGGCCGTCGTCGCGCGCCGACTGGGAGGATGGACGGATGATCATCCTGGCCGGCACGCCCATCGGCAATCTCGGCGACGCGACCCGGAGGCTCGTCGAGGCTCTCGAGAGCACCCGGCACATCGCCGCCGAGGACACCCGCGTCACCATCCAGCTGCTCCGCGCCCTCGGGATCGAGAACCGCCCGCAGCTCTACGCCCTGCACGACCACAACGAGCGCGAGCGCTCCGCGGAGCTGGTCGAGCTCGCCCGCGAGGAGGACCTCCTCGTCCTCAGCGACGCCGGGATGCCGACCGTCTCGGACCCGGGCTACCACCTCGTCGAGACCGCCGTCGCCGCCGGCGTCCGCGTGACCGCTCTGCCCGGCCCGTCGGCCGTGCTGATGGCGCTCGCCGTCTCCGGTCTGCCGACCGACCGCTTCAGCTTCGAGGGCTTCCTGCCGCGCAAGCACGGCGAGCGGGTCACGCTGTTCCGCTCGCTCGTCGACGAGCGCCGGACGATGGTCTTCTTCGAGTCGCCGCACCGCATCGGTGACTCCCTGGCCGATCTCGTCGAGGCGATGGGCCCCGAGCGGCGGGTCGTGGTCTGCCGCGAGCTGACCAAGATGTTCGAGGAGGTCCGCCGCGGCACCGCGGCCGAGCTCGCCGAGTGGGCGGCCGACGGCCTCCGCGGCGAGATCTGCCTCGTGGTCGAGGGCGCCCCCGAGCGCGAGGCCTCCCTCGAGGACGGGCTCGCCGACGTGCTCGAGCGGGTCGCGGCCGGCGCGCGGCTCAAGGAGGCGTCGGCCGAGGTCGCGGAGATCACCGGCCTGTCCAAGCGCGCGCTCTACGAGGCGGCCCTCGCCTCCCGCCGGGGCTGAGCGCCGAGCACGAGTCGGCCTCGGCACCGCTCCGTCACACAGCGGGAGGCCCCGGCGGCGAACCATAGGATGGTCGCCATGTCCGACGGCGCCTCCTTCTATCTCACGACCCCGATCTTCTACGTGAACGACGTCCCCCACATCGGGCACGCGTACACCGAGGTCGCCGCCGACGTCCTCACCCGCTGGCACCGCCAGGCGGGCGACGACACCTGGCTGCTGACCGGGACCGACGAGCACGGCCAGAAGATCCTGCGCACCGCCACCGCGAACGGGACGACCCCGCAGGAGTGGGCCGACCGGCTCGTGCAGAACTCGTGGAAGCCGCTGCTGTCGACGATCGACATCGCCAACGACGACTTCATCCGGACCACGGAGCAGCGCCACGAGGTCAACGTGCAGAAGTTCCTGCAGAAGCTCTACGACGAGGACGCGATCTACACCGGCGAGTACGAGGGCTACTACTGCGTGGGCTGCGAGGAGTACAAGCAGCTCTCCGACCTCGACGAGGGGACCGGCGAGTACGAGGGGCAGTACGTCTGCAAGATCCACTCGAAGCCGGTCGAGCTGCTCAAGGAGAAGAACTACTTCTTCAAGATGAGCGAGTACACCGAGCGACTGCTCGCGCTCTACGAGGAGCGCCCCGATTTCGTGCAGCCCGAGTCGGCGCGCAACGAGGTCGTCAGCTTCGTGCGCCAGGGCCTCGCCGACCTCTCCATCTCGCGCTCGAGCTTCGACTGGGGCGTCAAGGTGCCCTGGGACGACTCGCACGTCGTCTACGTCTGGTTCGACGCGCTGCTCAACTACATCACCGCCGTCGGCTACGGCCAGGACGAGGCGGAGTTCGAGCGCCGCTGGCCGGCGACCCACATCGTCGGCAAGGACATCCTCCGCTTCCACGCGGTGATCTGGCCCGCGATGCTGATGGCCGCCGGGCTCGACGTCCCCAAGCAGGTCTTCGGCCACGGCTGGCTGCTGGTCGGCGGCGAGAAGATGTCGAAGTCGAAGCTCACCGGCATCGCGCCGGAGCAGATCACCGACACCTTCGGCTCGGACGCGTTCCGCTACTACTTCATGCGCGCCATCACTTTCGGACAGGACGGCTCCTTCTCCTGGGAGGATCTCGCGGCGCGGTACCAGGCGGAGCTCGCCAACGGCTTCGGCAACCTCGCCTCGCGGGTCATCGCGATGCTGCACCGCTACTACGACGGCGTCGTGCCCGAGCCCTCGGCACTGACCGAGGCGGAGGAGCGCGTGCAGGCGACGGTCGCGGAGGCGGCGGCCGCGGCCGACCGCTCGATCGAGACCCTCGCGATCCACGACGCGATCACCGCAGTCTGGACGATCGTCGACGAGCTCAACGGCTACATCACCGAGCAGGAGCCCTGGGCCCTGGCCAAGAGGGACGAGCGCGAGCGCCTCGGCACCGTTCTCTACACGGCGTCGGAGGGGCTGCGCGCCCTGGCGGTGCTGCTCTCGCCGGTCGTGCCCCGCGCGACCACCGCGCTCTGGGTGGCGCTCGGCGTGCAGGACGCCCTCGGCGCGCTCACCGCCCAGCCGCTGCGCGCGGCGGGGGAGTGGGGACAGCTGCCCGTCGGCACCACCGTCGGCACCCTCGCCCCGCTCTTCCCCCGCATCGAGGTCCCGGAGTCCTGAGTCGCCCTGGCCGCTGATCGCGGAGCCCGCTGCGCGGGCGCCTTCCGAGGGTCACGGAGCCTGCTCCGCAGGCGCCCATATGTTGATCGAGTAGCCCGCTTGCGGGCGTATCGAGATCCACCGTCTGCAGACGCGGGGTCTCGATACGCCGCCTGCGGCGGCTACTCGACCAGCAGCGTGGGCCGACACGTCGGCAACAGGACCAGCAGCGTGGGCCGACACGTCGGCAACAGCCTGACCAGCATGCGAGGGCGTTCCCTGCGGGGGCGCTCTTCCATGCTGATCGAGTAGCCCGCTGCGCGGGCGTGTCGAGATCCACCGTCCGCAGGCGCGCACTCTCGAGATCCACCCGCCGGGGCCCCGCCGCCCCGCCCCGGTAGCCTGGAGCCATGACCGACAGCCAGCACGTCCGCGCCCGCGAGAACACGTCCGGCCGCGACCTGACGTACCCGCCGCTGCCCGAGGCGCTCGTCGTCCCCGTCTACGACAACCACACGCACCTCGAGATCAGCGATGGTCTCGAGCCCCTGGACTACCGCGAGCAGCTCGACCGTGCCTCCACGGTCGGCGTCCGGGGCGTCGTGCAGGTCGGCACCGATGTCGAGACCAGCCGCTGGTCGGCCGAGCGCGCCGCCTCCGAGCCGCGCATGCTCGCCGCCGTCGCGATCCACCCCAACGAGGCGCCGGCGCTCGAGGAGCGCGGCGAGCTCGACGACGCCCTCGCCGTGATCGCCGAGCTGGCCTCCCAGCCGCGCGTGCGCGCCGTCGGTGAGACCGGCCTCGACTTCTTCCGCACCGGCGAGAGCGGCCGCGCCGCCCAGTTCCGCTCGTTCGAGGAGCACATCCGCATCGCGAAGGAGACCGGGATCGCGCTGCAGATCCACGACCGCGACGCGCACCGCGAGGTGATGGAGACCCTCCGCCGCGTCGGCGCCCCCGAGCGCACCGTCTTCCACTGCTTCTCCGGCGACGCCGAGATGGCGCGGATGTGCGCGGAGGAGGGCTGGTACCTCTCCTTCGCCGGCACCGTCTCGTTCAAGAACGCCGAGTCGCTGCGCGAGGCGCTGGTCGCCACTCCGCGGCACCTGATCCTCGTCGAGACCGACGCGCCCTACCTCACTCCGGAGCCGTTCCGGGGCCGCCCGAACGCGCCCTACCTGATCCCGCACACCCTCCGCTCGATGGCCGCGACGCTGGAGACCGACGTCGGCCACCTCGCCGCCACGATCGCCTCGAACACCGAGCAGGTCTACGGCGAGTGGGGCGGCGAGGTCGGCTCGGAGCCGTCGGAGCCGGTCGGGCAGCTGGCATGACCGGCCGGCACGCGGCGGAGGCGGCGGCCGAGGAGGTCGCCGTCCCGAAGCTGCTCGGACCCGCCGAGATCCGCGATCTCGCCCAGCTGCTCGACGTCACGCCGACGAAGAAGCTCGGCCAGAACTTCGTGCACGACGCCAACACCGTCCGCCGCATCGTCAAGCTCGCCCGCGTGGAGCGGGGCGAGAGCGTCGTCGAGATCGGCCCGGGCCTCGGCTCGCTCACCCTCGGCCTGCTCGAGGCCGGTGCCGGGGTCGTCGCCGTCGAGATCGACGGCCGGCTCGCGGAGCAGCTGCCCCGCACGGTCCAGCTGATGGCGCCCGCCGCCGAGCTCACCGTGATCCGCGCGGACGCGATGAAGGTGCTCGAGCTGCCGGGCGAGCCCGTGCGGCTCGTCGCGAACCTCCCGTACAACATCTCGGTGCCGGTGCTGCTGCACTTCCTCGAGCACTTCCCGAGCATCCGCTCCGGCGTGGTGATGGTGCAGTCCGAGGTCGGGCTCCGCCTCGCGGCCGGCCCGGGCTCCAAGATCTACGGCGGCCCGAGCGTCAAGGCGTCCTGGTTCGGCTCGTTCACGACCGGCGGCACCGTGTCCCGGCAGATCTTCTGGCCGGTGCCCAACGTCGACAGCGTGCTCGTCTCGTTCGAGCGCGGCGAGGAGCCGGGCGACGAGACCCTGCGCCGAGCGGTCTTCGCGGTGGTCGACGCGGCGTTCGCGCAGCGGCGGAAGATGCTCCGCCAGTCGCTCGCCGCGCTCTTCGGCGACAGCACGGCCGCCATCGCCGCCCTCGAATCGGCCGGCGTGCCGCAGACGGCCCGCGGCGAGGAGCTCGACGTCGCGGCGTTCACCGCCCTCGGCCGGGCGCTCGACCCGGCGCGAGTGCCGGTCCGCGGTGGCGCGGTGCCGACTGCGACGGGGCCCGAGGACGACGGCGAGAGCGTCGACGAGGATGCCGGCGAGGCCGTCGACGAGAGCGCTCCCGCCGCGGACGAGCGCGGCTCCGCCACCCTGTAGCGTGGTCGCATGGCCCATCGCGCGACGACGTCGAACCGGGTCCACGCGCGAGCGCCAGGCAAGATCAACGTCTACCTGAAGGTCGGCGCCGTCCGCGAGGACGGCTACCACGAGCTCGCGACGGCCTTCCAGTCGCTGTCGCTCTACGAGGACGTCCGCGCGAGCGACGCCCCCGACTTCTCGGTCGAGTTCTCCGGCTCGATCGACACCCGCGGCCTCGCCGTCGACGGGTCGAACCTCGCGATCAAGGCGGCGCGGGCCCTCGCCCGGGCGACCGGCTACCGCGGCGGCGTGCACCTCGAGATCGAGAAGAACGTGCCGATCGCGGGCGGGATGGGCGGCGGCTCGGCCGACGCAGCCGCGACCCTCCTGGCCTGCGATGCGCTCTGGGGCACCGCCTGCACCCGCGAGCAGATGCTCGGGATCGCCGCCGGGCTCGGCGCGGACGTCCCGTTCTCCTTCACCGGCGGCACCGCGATCGGCGTCGGCCGCGGCGACGAGCTGAGCCCCGCGCTCGCGAAGGGCCGCTTCGAGTGGGTGCTCGTGCTCTCGGAGCAGGGCCTGTCGACCCCCGAGGTCTACCGCGAGCTGGACCGCCACCGCGAGCGGCACCTGCACGACTTCCGGCCGATCTCCGCGACGCCGAGCATCGAGCCGAACGTTCTGCAGGCACTCCGGGCGGGCGATGCCGCGATGCTCGCCGACGCGATGCACAACGACCTCCAGGCGCCCGCCCTGCACCTGCAGCCCGGCCTCGCGCGGATCCTCGAGCGCGGCGAGGAGAGCGGCGCCCTCGGCGGCCTGGTCTCCGGCTCCGGCCCGACGGTCGCCTTCCTCCTGCCCGACGCCGACGCCGCGCTCGACCTGCAGCTCGAGCTGACGTCCGCCCGCCTGCGCGCCGTCCGCGTCTCCGGCCCGGTCCACGGCGCCCGCCTCCTCTCCACCTGACCACGCGCGTCGAGCAGCCGCCACACCATGCTGGTCGAGCAGCCGCGCAGCGGCTCCCTCATGCTGGTCGAGTAGCCGCGCAGCGGCGTATCGAGACCCGGCGTCTGCTCAACGGTGGATCTCGATACGCCCTCTGAATGGGCTGCTCGATCAGCAGGGGCGGGCCGCCGCGCCGTCCGCAGAGAACGCTCGATCTCGTGGCCTAGAGTGCCGCTCATGGCCCCCAGACGAGTAGCACTGTTCGCGATCCTCACCGGGCTCGTCTCGGCCGCCGTCACCCTCGCCACCGCCGAGCTCGTCGCCGTCTTCACGGGCGCCGGCGGCAGCCCGCTCGTCGCGGTCGGCGGCTTCGTGATCGACATCGTCCCGCCGGGCGTCAAGGACACGGTCATCGCCCTGTTCGGCACCGGCGACAAGCTCGTGCTCCTCGTCTCGCTCGGCATCGCGGTCGCCCTGCTCGCTGTCGCCGCCGGGCTGCTCGAGTACCGCAAGACGCCGCTGGGCGTCCTGGTCCTCGCCGCCGTCGCGGGCCTCGGTGCGCTCGCGACCGTCAGCCGGGAGGGCGCCTCCGGCATCGACGCCGCGCCGAGCGTGGTCGGCATGGTCGCCGGCGCGATGGTGCTGCGCGCCGCCTCCGCCCGCCTGCGCGCCTGGGACGAGGAGCCCGCCCAGGGCTCGACCGACCGCCGCTCCTTCCTCCGCCTGGTCGGCATCGCCGGTGCCGCCGCCGTCGTCGCGGGCGTGGGCGCGCGCGTCGTCACCGCCGCCGCCTCCGCCGTCACCGCGGTCCGCGAGGCCGTCGTGCTGCCGACCCCCGCCGCCACCGCCGCGCCGATCCCCGCGACCGGCGTCCTCGACGACATCGAGGGCATCAGCTCCTACGTCACTTCCAACGACGACTTCTACCGGATCGACACCGCGCTCTCCGTGCCCAGCGTCGACCCGGCGGACTGGTCGCTGAAGATCACCGGAATGGTCGAGGAGGAGATCACCCTCACCTGGGACGAGCTCCTCGCCCTCCCGCTCGAGGAGCATCTCGTCACCCTCTCCTGCGTCTCGAACGAGGTCGGCGGCGACCTGATCGGCACCGCGCTCTGGCTCGGCTACCCGATCCGCGAGCTCCTCGCCCGCGCCCGCCCGACCGCCGGCGCCGACATGGTGCTCTCCCGCAGCATCGACGGCTTCACCGCGTCCAGCCCGCTCGAGGTGCTGACGGACGAGGGCCGCGCGAGCCTGCTCGCCGTCGGCATGAACGGCCAGCCGCTCCCGGTCGAGCACGGCTTCCCGGTGCGGATGGTCGTCCCGGGCCTCTACGGCTACGTCTCGGCCACCAAGTGGGTCACCGAGCTCAAGGTCACCACCTTCGAGGACGACGTCGCCTACTGGTCGACGCGCGGCTGGACCGAGCGCGGCCCGATCAAGGTCGAGTCCCGGATCGACGTCCCGCGCCAGGGTCAGGCCGTCCCGTCCGGCACGGTCGCGGTCGCGGGCGTCGCCTGGGCCCCGCACACCGGCATCTCCAAGGTCGAGGTCCAGATCGACGGCGGCGCCTGGCAGTCCGCGCGCCTGGCCGAGGCCGTCACCGCCGACACCTGGATCCAGTGGGTCTACGAGTGGGACGCGATCGCGGGCGACCACGTCGTCCTGGTCCGCGCCACCGACTCCGAGGGCCTGGTGCAGACGCAGGACGAGGCGCCGCCCGCCCCCGACGGCGCGACCGGCTGGCACATGCGCACGGTGACGGTCGCCTGAGCGCACCGCGTCCGCCCGTGGGGATCCGCGAAGGCGGCCCCCCGTAAACTGGGCCCCTATGGCACATCTCCTGGGCGCTGAGTCGCTCCGCCTCGAGTACCCCACGCGGGTCATCTTCGACGACGTCTCCCTCGGCATCGAGGAGGGCGAC
Organism: Rathayibacter sp. PhB151; assembly: GCF_004366415.1. Classification (NCBI taxonomy): domain Bacteria; kingdom Bacillati; phylum Actinomycetota; class Actinomycetes; order Micrococcales; family Microbacteriaceae; genus Rathayibacter; species Rathayibacter sp. PhB151. The sequence goes on from NZ_SOEN01000009.1 coordinate 42,101, forward strand.
CGGATCGGCATCGTCGGCCGGAACGGCGACGGCAAGTCGACCCTCCTCCGCCTGCTCGCCCAGCGCATCGAGCCGGACGGCGGCCGGGTTACCCACCGCCGCGGCGTCACGCTCGGCATGCTCGACCAGGCCGACACCGTCGACGAGGAGCTCACCGTCGCCCAGGCCGTCGTCGGCGGCCTCGAGGAGCACGAGTGGGCCGGGGACGCGCGCACCCGCGACGTCATCGCCGGCTTGCTGCGCGACGTCCCCTGGGACGGCGTCGTCGGCGCGCTCTCGGGCGGCCAGCGCCGCCGCGTCGCGCTGGCCAAGCTGCTCGTCGGCGACTGGGACGTCGTCTTCCTCGACGAGCCCACCAACCACCTCGACGTCGAGGGCATCGCCTGGCTCGCCGAGCACCTCAAGCGCCGCTGGGCCGCGACCTCGGGCGGCCTCGCGGTCGTCACCCACGACCGGTGGTTCCTCGACGAGATCTGCACCGCGACCTGGGAGGTGCACGACCGCCTGGTCGAGCCCTTCGAGGGCGGCTATGCGGCGTACATCCTGCAGCGCGTCGAGCGCGACCGGATGGCCTCGACCATGGAGTCGAAGCGGCAGAACCTGATGAAGAAGGAGCTGGCCTGGCTCCGCCGCGGCGCTCCGGCCCGCACGGCCAAGCCCAAGTTCCGCATCGATGCGGCGAACCAGCTGATCGAGAACGAGCCGCCCGTGCGCGACTCCGTCTCGCTCTCGCAGCTCGCCGTCTCGCGGCTCGGCAAGGACGTCGTCGACCTGCTCGACGTCACCGTCCGCTACGGCGAGCGGACCGTGCTCAACAGGATCGAGTGGCGGATCGCGCCCGGCGAGCGCACCGGTGTCCTCGGCGTCAACGGCGCCGGCAAGTCGACCCTCCTCGGCCTCGTGGCCGGCAGCGTGCAGCCGACCAGCGGCAAGGTGAAGCGCGGCACCACGGTCCGCGTCGCGATCCTCGACCAGCAGCTGCGCGAGCTGACCGAGGTGCAGCACCAGCCGGTCCGCGAGATCATCGCCGAGCAGCGCACCAGCTACTCGATCGGCGGCAAGGAGATGACCCCCGGGCAGCTGCTCGAGCGCCTCGGCTTCTCCAGTGCCCAGCTCTCGACGCCGGTGAAGGACCTCTCCGGTGGCCAGCGCCGCCGGCTGCAGCTGCTGCTGATCCTGCTCAGCGAGCCGAACGTGCTGATCCTCGACGAGCCCACCAACGACCTCGACACCGACATGCTCGCCGCGATCGAGGACCTGCTCGACTCCTGGCCGGGCACGCTCCTCGTCGTCTCGCACGACCGCTACCTGCTCGAGCGCGTCACCGACCAGCAGTACGCCGTGATGGACGGCGCGTTCCGCCACCTGCCCGGTGGTGTGGAGCAGTACCTCGACCTGCGCCGCGCGCTGGAGAAGGGCGCGCCCGCGGGTGGCTCGACGGGCGCGTCCGCTCCGGCTCCGTCCGGCCTCGGCGGCGCCGAGCGGCGCACCGCCGAGAAGGAGGTGTCGGCGATCGACCGGCGCCTGCACAAGCTCACGCAGCTCTCCGCCGCGGTGCACGAGAAGATGGCCACCCACGACCCGGACGACTACGACGGCATCCTGGGCCTGAACGCGAAGCTGCGCGAGCACCAGGACGAGGCGGCCGGGCTCGAGCTGCGCTGGCTCGAGCTGTCGGAGCTGCTCGAGGGCTGAGCGCGGCGCAGAACATCAGCTGAGAGAGGGGTGCCTCCGCTGTCGGGGGAGGGACCCCCGTCTCAGCTGATGTTCTGCAGTGGAGTCAGCCGAAGTCGAGCGAGAGCTTGCGGAGCAGCTGCGCGAGCCGCTCCTGCTGCGCGTGCGTGAGGGCTCCGAGCAGCTCCTGCTCGGCGTCGACGAGCCGGGTGATCGCCGCATCCACCCGGGACAGGCCCGACGGCGTCATCTGCACCAGCACGCCGCGGCCGTCGTTCGGATCGTCCAGGCGCTCGACGAGGTCGCGCTCGACCAGCCGGTCGATCCGGTTCGTCATCGTGCCGCTGGTGACCATCGTCGCCTGGAGCAGCTGCTTCGGGCTCATCCGGTAGGGCGCCCCCGCGCGGCGGAGGGCGGAGAGGACGTCGAACTCCCAGGTCTCGAGCTCCGAGCGGCCGAAGGCGCTGCCGCGCGCCCGCTCCAGCTGCTTGGCGAGCCGGCGCATCCGCGAGAAGACCTGCAGGGGAGTGAAGTCGAGGTCGGGCCGCTCGCGCACCCAGGCGTCGACGATGCCGTCCACCTCGTCATTCGCGCTCACCCGTCCATTCTGGCGGGTGCGCGCCCCGGGAGTCGCCGGGAGCCCCTCGGTGGGGACGCCACGGCGACGGCGGGTGCGGGCGGATGGCAGGATGGACGGCGCGCGAGAGCGCGGTCCGCCATGGTGTAACGGCAGCACGGCAGCCTTTGGAGCTGTCCGGTCCAGGTTCGAATCCTGGTGGCGGAGCTCTGTCGTCCAGGAGCACGGTCGCCGAGTACGGCTCCCCAGCTGTCGCGCACGGTGGCGCGAACGTTGGGATTCTCCCAACGAGCGCGTACTCTGCACGCATGACGGCAGACATCGGACGGCGAGTGGCCGACCTGCTTCCGAGTGGCAGCACTCAGCGGAGCATCGCTGCGGACGTCGGAATGACGCCCGACGCGTTCTCGCGCGCTCTCCGCGGCGAGCGCGGATTCGCCGCGATCGAGCTCGCGAAGATCGCGGATCTCCTCGACGCGGACCTGCACTTCATCATCACCGGGGCGCCGGACCCGACCCGGGTGATCGCGGCCGCACGCCACTCCTTCGACCAGGAGACGCGGCGTCATCACGTGCCGGGCAAGGACATCGATCTCCCGCATCTCGACGCGGTCCTGCTCGCCTATGAGCAGGTGCAGGGCGGGCTCGCCGCCTCCGCTGTCCCCGAGACCCTCGAGTCCGCGCGAGTCGCCCTCGGCGCCGACTTCGTCCGTCCCTTCGCCGATCGTCTGGACGCACTGGGGATCGACGTCGTCCGCCTGAGCGAGCTGACCTCCGCCTACTCCTTCCGCTTCGGTGATCGAGCGATCATCGCGCTCAAGGCGACGGGGAACTGGTTCTGGGAGAACTGGTCGCTCGCCCACGAGCTCGGGCATCTCGTCCACCAGGCGGAGTCCCTCCGACGAGGTCGATCGGTGGAGACGGTTTCCAGCGAGCCGGAGGCCAATGGCTTCGCCGCCGAGCTCCTCCTTCCCTCTCCGTGGATCCGGAGCATCGATTGGACGGGCGTGACGGAGTCGGACATCGCGGAGCATGTCTGGGATCGAGGCGTCTCCGTCGACGCCCTGAAGAAGCGGGTCGCGGCGCTGCGCCTCCCGATGAACGAGCATCTCGAGACGTGGTCGACGCAGCCCACGCAGAGGCTTCTGCGACGCCACTGGAGCACGTCCGAAGCCGGCGACCCCATCACGTCCCGGATGGACGCGGCGTCGACGCGGAGATTCCCGCTCGCTCTGCAGGACGCTCATCTCGCGCAGATCTCACAGGGGATCGTCCGCAAGGACACGCTCGCGTGGATGCTCGGGGTGGATCCTGTCGACCTGGAGGTCGACGAGCCGACCGATGGGTCGGCGCTCTCCTCCGATGCCCTCGCCGACCTCCTCGGTCTCGGTGCCTGAGGAGTGCCTTCGCGTGACGGTTCGGCTCTTCCCTGACAACACGGTTCTCATCAACTTCGCCTACCTCCACCGCATGGATCTCCTTCGTCGTCTGCTCGGAGATCCCGCCTGGTGCGCCACCGTCGCCCATGAATGCTGGATGTCCTCGTCCGAGCCGGATCTGGAGGACTTGAACGAGGCGCCCGACATCTTCGGCGAGCCGCTGTTCCCGGAGACTCCGGCAGAACATCTCCTCACGACCGTCTATCGCAAGCAGCTGTCGCGACCAGGGGATCCTCCGACGAAGAATCTCGGAGAGGCGGAGACTCTCGCTATCATCCACAGTCGCGACCTCAAGGCGGTTTTCTTCACGGACGACGCAGGCCCTGCCGCTCTCCTCGCCGGGGAGCCGAGCGGCATCCAGGTGCAGACGGCGACCACGTGGGGGCTGCTGCGGATCGCGTATCGCGCGCACTTCGTGGACGGCGACACGCTCTGGTCGTACGTCTCGGTGCTCCGATCCAGGAACAGGCATCTCCCTCCCGGACGAGCCCGATACGACCGCGACGAGTTCACTGCGTGGTTGGAGAGCTGAGGCGACTCCGCGGACGCGTGCGTGGGGAAGCCGGGAAGGGCCGCTGTCGATTCCGGTAGCGTGATCGGCGGCGCTCAGCTGGTCCGAGGCCCCGGAAGATGTCCGGGGACCCGCCGGCTGTCCGTTCGAGACGAGTCGCCCACCCGATCGCCGACGGAGTTCTGAGGATCGCCGAGGATCTTCAGGTGGCCAGCCGGGGCGCTCACGGAGGAGAACGAATCATGGTCGACAGTACGCTCGCGGTGGTGATCCTGGCCGCCGGTCAGGGCACCCGGATGAAGTCCCGCACCCCCAAGGTCCTGCACCGCCTCGCCGGGCGCCCGCTGCTGGGGCACGTCCTCGACACGGCCGCCTCGCTCGACGCGGGCCACGTCGTCACCGTCGTGCGGCACGAGCGCGAGCAGGTCGCGGCCGCGGTCCTGGACCACTCGCCGGCGGCCCTCGTCGTCGATCAGGACGAGGTGCCCGGCACCGGCCGCGCCGTGGAGCTCGGCCTGGCCGCGCTGCCGGACGACTTCGACGGGACCGTCGTGGTGCTCAGCGCCGACGTCCCGCTGCTGGACGCCCCGACGCTGCGCCGCCTGGTCGACGAGCACCTCGCCGCGGCGAACGCGCTGACGATGCTCTCCTGCGTGCTCGAGGACCCGACCGGCTTCGGCCGGATCGTGCGCGGCGCTGACGGCGGCTTCGCCTCGATCGTCGAGCAGAAGGACGCCAGCGACGCCGAGCTCGCGCTCACCGAGACCAACGCCGGCGTCTACGCCTTCGAGGCCGCCGCCCTGCGCGCGGTGATCGGCGCCATCGGCACCGACAACGCGCAGGAGGAGAAGTACCTCACCGACGCCGCCGCCGCGCTCAAGGCAGCCGGCCGCGCCATCGAGGCCGTCCCCGTGCAGGACCGCTGGCTCGTCGTCGGCATCAACGACCGTGCCCAGCTCGCCGACGCCGCGCTCGAGCTCAACGCCCGCATCGTCCGCCGCTGGCAGCTCGAGGGCGTCACGATCCAGGACCCGGCCACCACTTGGATCGACGTCGACGCGGTGCTCTCGCCCGACGTCGAGATCCTCCCCGGCACGCAGATCAAGGGGCCGACGGTCATCGCCTCCGGAGCGATCGTCGGGCCGGACACGACCCTCGACTCCTGCGAGGTGGGCGAGGACGCGGTGATCAAGCGCTCGGACGCGACGCTCGCCGTGATCGGCGCGCAGGCGCAGGTCGGCCCGTTCTCGTTCCTCCGCCCGGGCACCGTCCTCGGCGAGCGCGGCAAGATCGGCGCCTACGTCGAGACCAAGAACGCGACGATCGGCGCCGGCTCGAAGGTGCCGCACCTCTCCTACGTCGGCGACGCGACGATCGGCGAGGAGTCGAACATCGGCGCCGGCTCGATCTTCGCCAACTACGACGGGGTGAACAAGGCGTCCTCCGTGGTGGGGTCGCACGTGCGCGCCGGGTCGCACAACGTCTTCGTCGCCCCCGTTAGAATCGGTGACGGAGCGTACACGGGCGCCGGCACGGTCATCCGCAAGGACATCCCCGCCGGAGCCCTCGGCATCACCGTCGCTCCGCAGCGCAACATGGCCGGATGGGTGCAGACCCATCGTCCGGGAACCGCGTCGGCCACCGCCGCCGAGGCCGCCCAGGCGTCGGAGCCCGAGGGCACCGACCGCGCGACCGGAGGAAGCGGAGCACAGTGACGGGCATCACCGCCAGCAACAAGAAGAGCCTGGTCCTGGTCTCGGGGAGGGCGCATCCGGCACTGGCGGAAGCGGTCGCCGACGAGCTGGGCACCGAGCTGGTCACCACCGAGGGGCGCACGTTCGCGAACGGCGAGCTCTACGTCCGCTACGGCGAGTCGGTCCGCGGCGGGGACGTCTTCGTCCTGCAGTCGCACACCTCGCCGATCAACGAGTGGCTCATGGAGCAGCTGATCATGGTGGACGCGCTCAAGCGCGCCTCGGCCAAGCGGATCACCGTGGTCGCGCCGTTCTACCCCTACGCGCGCCAGGACAAGAAGGGCCGCGGCCGCGAGCCGATCTCGGCCCGCCTCGTCGCCGACCTGTTCAAGGCCGCCGGCGCCGACCGCATCATGTCGGTCGACCTGCATGCCGCGCAGATCCAGGGCTTCTTCGACGGCCCCGTCGACCACCTCTTCGCGATGCCGGTGCTGCTCGAGCACTTCCGCGAGAAGCTCGACCCCTCGACCCTCACCGTCGTCTCGCCGGACATGGGCCGCGTCCGCGTCGCCGACATCTGGAGCGACAAGCTCGGCGTCCCGCTCGCGATCATCCACAAGCGCCGCGACCCCAAGGTCGCGAACCAGGTCTCCGTGCACGAGATCGTCGGAGAGGTCAGCGGCCGCGTCTGCCTCCTCGTCGACGACCTGATCGACACCGGCCGCACCATCGCCAAGGCCGCCGAGGCGCTCAAGGCCGCCGGCGCGATCGGCGTCGTCGTCGCCGCGACCCACGCCGTCTTCTCCGATCCGGCCCGCGAGCTGCTCAGCTCCGAGTTCATCGACTCGGTCGTCGTCACCGACACCCTGCCGCTGCCCGAGGAGAAGAAGTGGGACCGCCTGACGATCCTGCCGATCGCCCCGCTGCTCGCCCGCGCGATCCACGAGGTCTTCGACGACGGCTCCGTCACGTCCATGTTCGACGGCGACGCGTAGGCCGCACCACCTCGGAAGCCCGCTTCGCGGGCTGCTCGATCAGCAGCGGGAAGCTCGCGCTCGGCGCGGCACATGCTGGTCGAGTAGCCGCGGAGCGGCGTATCGAGACCCGCCGTCGCCCGCGGGGTCATCTGCAGGCCGGCGTCCGACGGTGGTGGATCTCGATACGCCCGCTGCGCGGGCTACTCGATCAGCATGGTGGGGCGGCTCGCGAGCGAGCGGCGCCGTGCTGCTGCATGCTGGTCGAGTAGCCGCGGAGCGGCGTATCGAGACCCGGCGTTGCCAGTAGGGGTGGTCTGCAGGCCGGCGTCTGACGGTGGTGGATCTCGATACGCCCGCTGCGCGGGCTACTCGATCAGCGTGGGGGCGCGGCCTCGTCCTCGGGTCCGCTGCTGTCAGCGGCCTTCGGCCCGCCGGGAAGAGGCCCGACGCCCTAGCATGAGTGAATGCGCATGCATGGTGATCAGACCCGGACGGGGGGTCTGCTGCGCGCCTCCGAGCTGTCGCGGGCGTCGATCGCCGGGGCCGCGCTCTTCCTGGTCTGGTCGCCCGCCGCGCACGAGGCCGGCTGGTGGCTGCTGCTCGGTCTCGGGCTCGCGGCGGCGATGGCCGTCGTCGGAGCAGTCGCCGACTCCGGCCGCGAGGTGCACGACGGACCGACGGGGGAGTGGCTCGGGCTCGCCGGCCGCGCGCTCGCGGCGTCCGCGCTCGCACTGACCGCCGCCGACTCGATCGTCGGCGCGAGCGCGCGCCCGGTGGCCGTGCTCCTGATCGTCGGCACCACCCTTTTCGTGCTCCGCGGCGGTGCCGTCCCGCCCGGCCTCGCGCGCCTGCTCCTGGGGCTCGTGCTGCTCCTCCTGCTGGCCTCGGCCGTGATCGTCGCCCTCGCGGACCCTGTCGCGACCCCGTCCGAGACGGTGATCGGCGGTGCGGAGGGGGCCGGTACAGCGGCCGCCCTGCTGCTCGTCCTCTTCGCTCCGGCCTCGCCCGGCGAGACGCCGACGCTCGGCCGCTCGCTGCTCGCGATCGGCGTCACGACCCTCGTGGCAGCCGTGATCGGCGTCGGGCTTCTCCTGCTCGTCGGTCCGCAGGAGCTCGCCGATGTCCCGGCCTCGCTCTCCGCGGTCGCAGCCGGGACCCCCGCCGCCGCCCTCGTCGGCATCGCGGCCGTGCTCGCCGCCCTCCTCGCGCTCGTCGCCCTGACCCGGCTGGACGCCTCGGCGCTGGTCCGGCTCGCGGACGCGGGAGAGATCCCCGGCCCCTTCGCCCACCGCAACCGCCGCACGGGCGTGCCCGCGGCCGGTCAGCTCGCCGTCTGCCTGGTGTCGGTTCTCGCCGTGGTCGTCCTCGACGCCGACGCCCTGCTCGCGTTCGCGGTCGCGGCCTCGCTGATCGCGCTGATCCTGCGCCGGCTGGACCGCGGAGTCGCCGGCGCGCGGTGGCCCGCGATCGTCTCCGCGGCGGGCGCGCTCGTGCTCCTGCTCGCGCTGCCCTCGGCGACGGCTGCGGCGGTCGCCGTCCTGCTCGCGCTGCTGCTCATCGTCCGCGCCTTCCGCCGCTAGCGGCCTCTACGCGAGCGCGGCGGCCTCGACCGGCCGGTTCGGCAGCGGCAGCGCGAGCGGATCCGCCCGCACCCGCCCGAGTCCCGAGCGGACGGCGCCGAGAGCGACCGCCTGATCGCCGAGGGTCGACGGCAGGATCCGCGGTGCCGGGGCGTGCACCTCGCCCACCAGGCGCTCCGAGACCGCGGCGAGCAGCGGGCCGGCCGAGGCGGCCAGCGCCCCGCCGACCACGATCAGGGAGACGTCGAGCAGGTTGGCGACGGTCGCGGTGATGGCGGTGAGGCGGTCGGTCAGCCGCGCGACGACGGCGGAGGCCAGTGGATCGCCCGCGTCGGCCGCGGCCAGCACCTCGGCGGCCCCGGGCTGCGCCACGGCGTCGAGGAGCGACGCCGGCCGGCCCGCGACGGCCAGCGCCTCGCGGGCCCAGGTCCGCGCGAGGGCCGCGATGCCCTCCGCCGAGCCGACGCCCTCGACCAGGTCGAGGTAGCGCATCTCACCGGTGAGGCCGCGGGCGCCGCGCAGCAGCGAGCCGCCGAGCACGATCCCGCCGCCGAGCCGCTCGCCGGAGAGCAGCGCCAGGTAGTCGTCGCAGCCGATCGCCGCGCCGCGCCAGCCCTCGGCCAGCGCGGCGAGGTTCGCGTCGTTGTCGACCACCGGCGACCAGCCGCGGCCGGAGTAGTGGTCCACGAGCCCGGGGTTCATCGCGCCCCAGAAGCCGTTGTCGCCCGCGGGGGAGTGGCCGAGCGCGTCGACGGGAGCCGGGACGCCGAGGGTCACTGCGAGGACCTCGTCGTCGGTCACGCCGGCGAGGAGGAGGGCGCGGTCGAGCACCCGATCGATGTCGGCGACGCGGCGCTCGTGCAGGAGGTCCTCGACGCGCTCGTGATCGACGGCCTCGACGTGCCGCACGAGGGTCTCGCCGAGCAGGTCGGCGACGAAGACGCCGACGCTGTGCTGTCCGGCATCCACGCCCACGACGACGCCCGCGCGGCGGCGGAGTGCGTACCGGCGCGCAGGCCGACCCTTGACGTAGTCGCCGGCCGCGCGCTGGTTCTCCAGCTCCTCCAGCCATCCGAGCTCGATCAGGTCGTCGCAGACGGCGATCACGGTGGAGCGGGTGAGGCCGGTGCGCTCGATCAGGGCGGAGGCGGTCACCGCCTCACCGGTCCAGGCGCGCTCGAGCACGTCGAGCGCGCTGCGCCGGCGCTGGAACGAGCCGGTGCTCAGGGAGAGCCTGCTCTCGGACATCGCGTCCCCCTTCCCCTTGACGTCGGCCGGATCGGCTGCAAAAGTACATCGCGTACTAGATTTATTACCTAGATTTAGTCGCCGAAGTAACTTATCCGCAACCCGGGAGACGACGACGTGCCCCTCACCACCACCGCCCTCAGCCGGCGCACCCTGCTCACCGCGGCGGGTGCCGGCGCCGCCGCGCTCGGCCTCGCCGCCTGCGCCTCCCCCTCCGGTTCGGGCGGGGTCACCGAGATCACCTTCTTCCAGTCCAAGCCCGAGGTGATCGGCTACTTCGACGAGGTCATCGACCGCTTCCACGCCGCGCAGTCGCGGGTGCGGGTCGTGCACGACTTCTCCTCGAACCTCTCGGCGGGCTTCGTCCGCACCAATCCGCCGGACCTCGGCTGCCTGAACTACAACTTCGAGGTCGCGCGGTTCGTCGAGCGGGGCGCCCTGAGCGACCTGTCCGACATGGCCGAGGCGAAGCGGATCAACCCCGACCTGCAGCCGCTGATCGAGCAGACCGCGTCCTACCCGGGCCGCACCAGCGTGCTGCCCTACTCGCTGATGATGTCGGCGGTGCTCTACAACCGCGAGATCTTCGCCGCGCAGAACCTCGAGGTGCCGACCACCTGGACCGAGTTCCTCGCGGTCTGCGACGCGCTGACCGCGGCGGGCATCACCCCGATCTACGGCACCTACAAGGACCCGTGGACGGTCGCGCAGGGGCTGTTCGACTACTCCGTCGGCGGGACCGTCGACCTCGAGGCCTTCTTCTCGCAGCTGAAGGAGCAGGGCGCCGACGTCGGCCCCTCCTCGCCGGTCTCGTTCGAGAAGGACTTCGCCGCTCCCGTCGAGCAGATGGTGCAGCTCGCCGGTTACGCCCAGCCGAACGCCGCCAGCCGCGCCTACGGCGACGGCAATCTCGCGTTCTCGAACGGCGAGGCGGCGATGTACTTCCAGGGACCGTGGGCGCTGAGCGAGATCGCGAAGACCGCGCCGGATCTCTCGATCGGCGCCTTCCCGCTGCCGATGACGGACGATCCGGACGAGCGCCGCGTGCGGGTGAACGTCGACCTCGCGCTCTGGATCCCGGAGGCCTCGACCAAGAAGGCGGCGGCGCGCGAGTTCCTCTCCTTCCTGATGCAGCCGGAGATCATCGACGCCTACAACGCCGACAACAACGCCTTCGGCGTCACCACCGACGCCCCCGCCGTCACCCAGCCCACCCTCGTCGAGCTGCAGGAGTTCTACGACCGGGCGGCGTTCAGCCTCGGCGCCTCGCAGCTCGTGCCGCAGAACATCCCGCTGCAGAACTACGTCCAGGGCGTCGCCCTCGGCTCCGACCCCGCCGCGACGCTCCGCACGATCGACGCCGACTGGGCGCGCATCGCGTTCCGCTCCTAGACCTCCCCGACCACCTCTCAGAGACGAGACACCATGGCCCTCTCCGCCCCCGCCCGCCCGGAGGAGCGCACCGTCGCGACTCCCCGCACGGCCGTCGCCCCGCGCCGGAAGCCGCGCACCGACCGCACCTTCCTGCTCTACCTGCTCCCCGCGCTCGTGCTCTTCACGCTCGCGATCACCCTGCCCGCCCTGATGGGGATCTTCTTCAGCTTCACCGACTCGATCGGCTTCGGCGAGTGGAGCTTCATCGGACTCACGAACTACGTCGCGCTGTTCTCCGACCCGGCGATCCTCGCCTCCTACGGCTTCACCGTGGGCCTGGCGCTGGTGACCGTGCTCCTGGTCAACGTCGTCGCGTTCCTCCTGGCGATCGCGCTCACCTCGCAGATCCGCGGCAAGGTCGCGCTGCGGGCCGTGTTCGTGCTGCCGATGGTCGTCTCGGGCATCATCATCGCGTTCGTCTTCAACTTCCTCTTCTCCAACTCGCTGCCCGCCTTCGCGCAGTCGGTCGGAGCGACGCCGCTGGCGAGCAGCATCCTCGCGGATCCGAACCTCGCCTGGCTCGCGATCGTGATCGTGACCGCCTGGCAGGCCGTGCCCTCCGCGCTGCTGATCTACATCGCCGGCGTGCTCTCGATCCCCGGCGACGTCTACGAGGCCGCGTCGCTCGACGGCGCCTCCAGCTGGGGGCAGCTGCGCTCGATTACGCTGCCGCTCGTCGCGGGCTACGTCGTGATCAACCTCGTGATCGGCTTCAAGAACTTCCTGAACTCCTACGACATCATCGTCGGCCTGACCGACGGCGGCCCCGGAACCTCGACCCGCAGCGTCGCGATGACGATCTTCTCCGGCTTCACCAGCGGCGACTACGCCTACCAGATGGCCAACGCCACGATCTTCTTCCTCATCGCGCTCGTGATCGCGCTCGTACAGCTGCGCGTCTCGCGCGGAAAGGCGGCCTTCTGATGACCAGCCAGGTCCCCCTCGCCCCGTCCCTCCCCGGCACCCGCGCCGCCGTCGACGCCGACGCCGACGCCCGACGCGGCGGGAAGCGGCGGCGCTCGAGCCTCCTGCTCACCCTCGTCCTCGTGGTCTGCGCCCTCTCGGTGATCGGCCCGCTGTGGGTGACGCTGACGATGGCCTTCAAGACCGGCGCCCAGGCGGTGGACGGGAACGCCTTCTCGATCCCGCTGCCGTTCTCGGTCGACGGCTTCGTCCAGGCCTGGAACCTGACCGACTTCCCCCGCGGCTTCGCCGTCTCGGTGTTCGTCTCGGCGATCACGGTCGGCGGCACCATCGTCCTCTCGGCCCTCGCCGCGTTCGCGATCTCGCGGAACTGGAGCAGGCGCTTCTACCGCTGGTCGTTCTTCTACCTGCTCGCGGCGATGTTCCTGCCGTTCCCGGTGCTCGCGCTCTCGCAGGTCTCGCTCACCGGACTCGTCGGGCTCGACAACCCGCTCGGCGTCGCGATCCTGCACGTGATGTTCCAGCTGAGCTTCAGCGTGATGCTCTTCACGGCGTTCCTCCGCTCGCTGCCCGAGGAGCTCGAGGAGAGCGCCCGGCTCGACGGCGCGACCACCAACCAGGTCTTCTGGCGGCTCGTCTTCCCGCTGCTCGCCCCGATGAGCGCGACGGTCGGCATCTTCGCCTTCCTCGCCTCCTGGAACGACTTCATGATGCCGTCGCTGATCACCTCGGACCCGTCGCTGCAGACGCTCCCGGTGCTGCAGAAAATCTTCCAGACCCAGTTCAGCAACGACTACAACGTCGCCTTCGCCTCCTACCTGATGGCGATGGCCCCGGCGATCATCGTCTACCTGTTCACCCAGCGCTGGGTGATGTCCGGCGTGACTCAAGGCGCCATCAAGTAGGGCTCGCGGGCCTCGGGGCGGCCGTCTGCGGCGTTGTCGTCGGTCGCCGTAGCTCCGCTACGCCTCCCTCCTCCGCCTTGCAGCCGACCACCCCGAGACCCGCGGGCTCGACTCCGGGAGAGGGTGCCGTGCTGCGCACGAGCCGGCCCCGAACATGCTGGTCGAGTAGCGCCGCAGGGGCGTATCGAGACCCGCCGTCACCGAGCGCTCGGCCGCGGCCGACGACGAACCACCAGACCAGACCACGCATCACGAAGAACGGAAGGACACCCGTGACGGACACGGTACTCAGCAGGAGCGGCACGACCGAGGACGCCCAGTGGTGGCGGCAGGCGGCCGTCTACCAGATCTACCCGCGGAGCTTCGCGGACGCGAACGGCGACGGGATCGGCGACCTCGCCGGCATCCTCGAGCGGATCCCGTACCTGCGGGAGCTGGGGATCGACGCGGTCTGGCTCAGCCCGTTCTACCCGTCGGCGCTGGCCGACGGCGGCTACGACGTGGCCGACTACCGCGACGTCGACCCGCGGATCGGCACCCTCGCCGAGTTCGACGAGCTGACCGCCCGCCTGCACGAGAGCGGCATCCGCGTCATCGTCGACATCGTGCCCAACCACTCCTCCGACCTGCACCCGTGGTTCCAGGAGGCCCTCGCCGCCCCGAAGGGCTCGCCCGCCCGGGAGCGCTACGTCTTCCGCGACGGCCGCGGCGAGGACGGCGCCCTGCCGCCGAGCGACTGGGAGTCCGTCTTCGGCGGCCCCGCCTGGGAGCCGGTCGGCGACGGCCAGTGGTACCTGCACCTCTTCGCGAAGGAGCAGCCCGACTGGAACTGGGCCGACCGCGAGATCCGCGACGACTTCCTCGAGACCCTCCGCTTCTGGTCCGACCGCGGCGTCGACGGCTTCCGGATCGACGTGGCGCACTCGCTGGTCAAGGACCTCACCGAGCCGCTCCCCGCCGCGGCGGAGATCGACGGCCAGCGGATCGACGGCAGCCACCCGTTCTGGGACCGCGACGAGGTGCACGAGGTCTACGCCGAGTGGCGCGCCCTCTTCGACTCCTACGACCCGCCGCGCACCGCCGTCGCGGAGGCCTGGGTCGACGCCTCCCGCCGCGCCCGGTACGCCAGCCCGGAAGGGCTCGGCCAGGCCTTCAACTTCGACCTGCTCGAGGCCGGCCTCGACGCGGAGGAGTTCCGCCGGCTGATCACCTTCAACCTCGAACTGGCCGCGGAGTCGGGTTCGTCGACCACCTGGGTGCTCTCCAACCACGACGTCGTCCGGCACGCGACCCGCTACGGGCTCCCGCAGAAGGGCGCGGCCGAGACCGCCCCCGCGAAGCAGTGGCTGCTCAGCGGGGGAGCGGAGCCGGTGCTCGACCGCGCGCTGGGCCTCCGCCGCGCCCGCGCCGCGACCCTCCTGCTGCTGGCCCTGCCCGGCTCGGCCTACCTGTACCAGGGCGAGGAGCTCGGCCTGCACGAGGTGGCCGGCATCCCGGACGCCGACCGCCAGGACCCGACGTTCTTCCGCAGCGGCGGCACCGACGTCGGCCGCGACGGCTGCCGCGTCCCGCTGCCCTGGGAGGCGACCGGCGACTCCTTCGGCTTCGGGCCCGGCGGCGCGCACCTGCCTCAGCCCGCCTGGTTCGCCGACTCCTCCGTCGAGGCGGAGGAGCTCGCCGAGGACTCGACGCTCGCGCTCTACCGCAGCGCCCTCGCGCTCCGGCACGAGCTGCAGACCGACGAGAGCCTGGAGTGGCGGGACGCGCAGCCCGGCGTGCTGCACTTCGCCCGCCCGAACGGCTGGCACTCGGTGACCAACCTCGGCGAGGAGCCGGTCGAGCTCCCCGAGGGCGAGGTGCTGCTCGCGAGCGCGCCGCTCGAGGGGCGCCTGCTGCCGCCGGCCACGACCGTCTGGCTGCGCTGACCCGGCGACCCGTCGCTCCGCACGACGAAGGCGCCCCCGCCCGCGGGATCCGAGGATCCGGCAGGCGGGGGCGCCTTCTGCGTGTGCACCCGTGGGCGCGTCCGCGGGTCAGTGCGTGGACGGGTCCTGCTCGACCTCGGTGCGGTCGCCCGACCACAGCGTGTGGAAGGTGCCGTCCTTGTCGACGCGCTGGTAGGTGTGCGCGCCGAAGAAGTCGCGCTGGCCCTGCACGAGGGCGGCGGGCAGGCGCTCGGAGGCGAGCGAGTCGTAGTACGACAGCGCGGCGCCGAAGCCGGGGATCGGCACGCCCGAGAGCGCGGCGGTGGAGACGATGCGGCGCCAGGCGGCCTCGCCGTTGGCGACGGCCTCGGCGAAGTACGGGTCCTCGAGCAGCGTCGTGATCTCCGCGTTCTCGGCGTAGGCGTCGACGATGCGGTTGAGGAACTGGGCGCGGATGATGCAGCCCGCGCGCCAGATCTTCGCGACGGCGCCCTTGTCGATCTCCCAGCCGTACTTCTCGGCGCCGGCGATGATCGCGTCGAAGCCCTGCGAGTAGGCGACGACCTTGGAGGCGTAGAGGGCGGCGCGGACGTCGTCCTCGAAGCCGTCGTAGAGGGCGACGGGCGTCGGGCGCGAGGTGACGCGCTTCTGCACGGAGGCGCGCTGCGCGGGCTTGGAGGAGACGGCGCGGGCGAAGACGGCCTCGGCGATGCCGCCGACGGGCACGCCCAGGTCGAGCGCGTTCTGCACGGTCCAGACGCCGGTGCCCTTGGAGCCGGCCTGGTCGAGCACGATGTCGAGGAACGGCTTGCCGGTGTCGGCGTCGACCTGGCGGAGCACCTCGGCGGTGATCTCGATGAGGTACGACTCGAGGTCGCCCTTGTTCCAGGCGTCGAAGACGTCGGCGATGGCGGCGGGCTCGTGGCCGCCGACGGTGCGGAGCAGGTCGTACGCCTCGGCGATGAGCTGCATGTCGGCGTACTCGATGCCGTTGTGGATCATCTTGACGAAGTGGCCGGCGCCGTCGGTGCCGATGTGGGTGACGCAGGGCTCGCCCTCGGCGACCGCGGCGATCGAGGCGAGGATCGGGCCGAGCGTCTTGTACGACTCGACCGAGCCGCCGGGCATGATCGACGGGCCCTTGAGCGCGCCCTCCTCGCCGCCGGAGATGCCGGTGCCGACGAAGTGGATGCCGGTCTCGCGGACGGCCTTCTCGCGGCGGATGGTGTCGGTGAACAGCGCGTTGCCGCCGTCGACGATGATGTCGCCGGGCTCGAACGCCGCGGTCAGCTGCTCGATCACGGCGTCGGTGCCGCGGCCGGCCTGGACCATGATGATCGCGGTGCGCGGGGTCTTCAGCGAGGCGGCGAAGGCCTCGATGGTCTCCGAGGCGACGAAGCCGGCCTCGGGGTGCTCGGTGATCAGCGTCTCGGTGCGCCCGTACGAGCGGTTGTAGACGGCGACGGTGTTGCCCTCGCGGCTGGCGAGGTTGCGGGCCAGGTTCGAGCCCATCACCGCCAGACCGACGACTCCGATGTTGGCTGTGGCGGTGGGCTGGTCAGACACGGTTCTCCTCGACGTACACGTTCAGGGTTGACGGATCCAGGCTAGCGCCGGGGTCGCACGCGCAGCCGGGAGCGGCCGTGCACGGAGGGGGAACTCAGCGCGCACGGCCGTTCAGGAGGTCAGGCGCCGTGGCCCTCGGGGACGACCTCGGCGGGGATCGGCGGGCCGGGCGGGGTGCCGTCGCCGAACGGGCGGCCGCCGAGCTCCTCGCGGTGCGAGGGGACGAGCCAGCCGGACAGGTCCGGGCCCTTCGGCACGACGCCGGTCGGATTGATGTCGCGCTGCACCTCGTAGTAGTGCGACTTGATGTGCTGGAAGTCGATCGTGTCGCCGAAGCCCGGGGTCGCGAACAGGTCGCGGGCGTAGCCCCAGAGGGCCGGCATCGCCGAGAGCAGGTTCCGGTTTGCCTTGAAGTGGCTGTAGTAGACGGCGTCGAAGCGGGCGAGCGTCGTGAAGAGGCGGACATCGGCCTCGGTGATCGTGTCGCCGACGAGGTAGCGCTGCGTGCTGAGGCGCTCCTCGAGCCAGTCGAGCCGGGCCCAGAGCGCGTCGTAGGCGCGCTCGTACGACTTCTGCGAGCCCGCGAAGCCGCACTTGTAGACGCCGTTGTTGACGTCCTGGAAGACCAGCTCCGCGACCTCGTCGATCTCGTCGCGGTGCTTCTCCGGGTACAGGTCCGGGGCCCCGTCGCGGTGGAACTCCGTCCACTCCCGCGAGAAGTCCAGCGTCATCACCGGGTAGTCGTTGGTGACGACCTGACCGGTGGGGATGTCGACGATCGCCGGCACCGTGATGCCGCGCGGGTAGTCGGGGAAGCGGGCGAGGAACGCGTCCTGCAGGCGCGGGATGCCGAGCACCGGGTCGACGCCGCCCGGGTCGAGATCGAAGGTCCAGCTGCGCTTGTCGTGCGTCGGGCCGCAGATGCCCATCGACAGCGCATCCTCGAGGCCGAGCAGGCGGCGGACGATCACGGCGCGGTTCGCCCACGGGCAGGCGCGCGAGACGACGAGCCGGTAGCGGCCCGCCTCGACCGGGTAGCCGTCGCGGCCGTCCGCGGTGATGCGGGTCGGGATGTAGTTGGTGTCGCGGTGGAAGCCGTTCTTCTCGACGTAGGAGCCGAAGTCGTCAGAAGTCATCCCCGCACGCTAGCCAGCCCGGCTGGGGGCGCGGTAGGGGCGCCCGCGGGTGGCGGCTCGGCCGCGCGGCCGGTAGGGTGGGCAGCTGAACTTCGGCGAGGGATGCCCCGTGCATCCGTGATCGACGCGGTGGAACCAGGTGGAGCTCCGGAAGGAGCGCCGCGGACCTTTCCTCACGCAGACACGCGTTCGAGTCGAAACCCCGTCCGCGGCCCCAGGCCGGGACCCGAGCAGGCGGCGCACGGCGCCGTCCAGGAGAACACCATGGCAGAACTCACCAACAAGGTCGTCGCCGAGGTCCGCACCTCGTTCGGCAAGGGAGCGGCCCGCAAGATCCGCGCCCAGAACAAGATCCCCGCGGTCCTCTACGGCCACGGCACCGACCCGGTGCACGTCACGCTCCCCGGTCACCAGATCCTCCTGCTGACCCGCAAGGCGAACGCGATCCTCGAGCTCGACATCGAGGGCGTCGCCCAGACGTCGCTGGTCAAGG
Organism: Rathayibacter sp. PhB151; assembly: GCF_004366415.1. Taxonomy (NCBI): domain Bacteria; kingdom Bacillati; phylum Actinomycetota; class Actinomycetes; order Micrococcales; family Microbacteriaceae; genus Rathayibacter; species Rathayibacter sp. PhB151. Next base: position 60,184 of record NZ_SOEN01000009.1, read on the forward strand.
ACATCCAGCGCGACCCGGTCCGCCAGATCATCGAGCACATCGACCTCGCGGTCATCCGTCTCGGCGAGAAGGTCTCGGTCGACATCCCCGTGCACGTCGAGGGCGAGGCCGCTCCCGGCACGCTCGTCTCCACCGAGGCGAACACGCTCTCGCTCGAGGTCGACGCCACGAAGATCCCGCAGAACGTCGTCGTCTCGGTCGAGGGCCTCGAGGCCGGCACGCAGATCACCGCCGCCGACGTCACGCTCCCCGAGGGCGCGACGCTGCTCACCGACCCCGAGGCGCTCATCGTGAACGTCACCGAGGAGGTCGAGCAGGACCTGGGCGAGGAGGGCGAGCCCACCACGCCGGCCGAGCCCACCGAGGCCGCCGAGTAGTCGGAGCACCACCCGCACGGACGGGCCCGCCGCGATCGCGAGCGGGCCCGTTCCGCGTCCGGGGGGCTGCGCCCCGCGGAAGACGTCGCTGCTGAGCGCATCGAGAAGAGGGAACAAGATGGGCGAGACCTGGCTGGTCGTCGGACTGGGCAACCCGGGCGCGCAGTACGCGCGCAACCGGCACAACGTGGGGCAGATGGTGCTCGACGAGCTCGCGACCCGGATCGGCGGCTCCTTCCGGCGGCACAACCGCGCGAACGCCGTGGTCGCCGAGGGCTTCCTCCGCCCCGGCGGGCCGAAGCTGATCCTCGGCAAGCCGAACAGCTTCATGAACCTCTCGGGCGGCCCGACCGCGCAGCTGCTCGACTTCTACTCCCTCGCGCCCGAGCGCCTGATCGTCGTGCACGACGAGCTCGACATCCCCTTCGACACCCTGCGCCTCAAGAACGGCGGCGGCCACGGCGGCCACAACGGCATCCGCGACATCCTCGCCGCGACCGACGGCGCCGACTTCCTCCGCGTGCGCGTCGGCATCGGACGCCCGCCCGGCCGCCAGCCCGCCGCCGACTTCGTCCTCAAGGACTTCGCCGGCCCCGAGCGCGAGAACCTGCCGATCCTGATCGCCGACGCCGCCGACGCCGTCGAGCTGATCGCCGACGCCGGCCTCCAGGCCGCCCAGCTGAAGGTCCACACGACCTCGTAGCGCGCCCTGCGCGGATCCCGATACGGGGCGCTGCGCGGCTCATGCCGGTCGAATAGCCCCGGAGGGGCGTATCGAGACCCACCGTCCTCAGCACCGCGGATCTCGATACGGCCGCTGCGCGCCCTACTCGATCAGCATGCTGTCGCGGATCATGCTGGTCGAGTAGCCCCGCAGGGGCGTATCGAGACCCGCCGTCACCAGCAGGGCGGGTCTGCAGACTCAGGTGCTGACGGTGGTGGATCTCGATACGCCCGCTCCGCGGGCTACTCGATCAGCATGGTTTCTCCATCCTTAGGAGGTGATCTTTCCTAAGAGACCCATCATCCTCAGCGCGGTGGATCCGCCCGCGCTACCGTGGGGCAGCCGACGCGAAGGAGCCGCCGTGAGCGAGTCGTTCTTCCGAGAGGTCGAGCCGCGTGCCCACGACGAGGACGACCTGCTGCCGCCGTTCGAGCTGCCTGCCTGGACCGGCCCGCCGTGGCACCGCATCCCCGGGACGGTGCTCCTGGAGCACGAGCTCGGCCGCTCCGCGACGACGGTGATCTCGCTCGATCTCGCCCGCTGCTACGACGAGGGCGTCCTGCTGCGCTTGAGCGTCCGGATCGCCGACCCCGGCCGCCGCGCCCGCCGGCGCGTCTTCGAGTACCTCGAGCGCGCGCACGGCCGCGGGCAGCTCGACGAGCGCTTCGCCCCCGACGGTCTGCGCTGGGGCGTCTCCTTCGCCGACGGCCGCACCGTCACCACCCAGGACGAGTCCCCGTGGGCCTCGACAGCCGACGTGTTCGAGGCGCACGTCGACGGCCCCGTCCTCGAGGGCGACGGCCGCCCCGACGTGAACCGCGACACCTGGTCCCGCGACTTCTGGCTCTGGCCCCTCCCGCCCCTCCCCACCCTCCGCGTCGCCGTCGAGTGGCCCGCCCGCGCCGTCCCCGAGACAGTCACCACCCTCCCCGCGTCCCCCTTCCACACCGCCGCCCACCGCACCCGCCCCCTCTTCCCCTCCACCTGACCGCCCCGCCGACCCGTCACGAACGGCTGTTCCAGCTCCCCTCAGGTGACCACCGACGACCGATCGATTCCGCCCCTCTCCCGAACGCCGAGTCGATCCGTCAGAAACGGTCGCCTCAACCCCTCCCGGACATCCACTCCCGACGGATCGAGAACGACGAGCACCCGGCAAGCCAGCCGACCCCGCCGAAGGCGAATTCGAAATCGCGTGCCAAGCGATTTCGAAGAGCCGAACGCAGGACGCTCTGCGGAACGCACCCCGCGCCCGACCCGACCGCGCCGCGCCGGGCAGGGACCGGCGTGGACCGACGTCCGACACCGGCCGAGGCCGGTGTCGGAGGTCGGCAGTAAACTCCTCCGGTGCCTCTCAACCGGATCATCTCGGCGCTCTCGCGCGCCTCCACGTTCGACGACGCTCTCGCGTTCGCGATCCGCGACGCCGATTTCTCCGTGGCCGACGGCCTCCGCGTCCCCCTGCTGGCGGGCCTCCTGGAGCGCCGCGCCGAGGCCGACCGTCCGCAGGCCGCGCTCGTCGTCACCGCGACCGGCCGCGACTCCGAGAACGTCCGCGCGTCGCTCAGCTGCGTGCTGCCGGACGCCGAGGTCGTCGAGTTCCCGGCCTGGGAGACGCTGCCGGACGAGCGCCTCAGCCCGAGCGCCGAGATCGTGGGCCGCCGCCTCGACGCCCTGCGCCGGATGAAGACCTGGTCCGGCGAGAAGCCGCTCGTCGTCGTCGCCTCGGTGCGCGCCGCGCTGCAGCCCGTCGCAGACAACCTCGCCGACATCGCGCCGATCCGCCTGGTCAAGGGCGGCCGCGGCTACGACCTCGGCCGCATCTCGTCCGAGCTGGTCGACCTCGCCTACTCGCGGGTCGACATGGTCACCCGGCGCGGCGAGTTCGCGGTCCGCGGCGGCATCCTCGACGTCTTCCCGGCCGTGGCCGAGCACCCGAGCCGCATCGACTTCTTCGGCGACGAGGTCGACTCCATCCGCGGCTTCTCCGTCGCCGACCAGCGCTCGCTGCCGGGGGAGGCCGACTCCGTCGTGCTGCCGCCGAGCCGCGAGCTGCTGCTCGTGCCGGCCGTCCGCCAGCGCGCCCGGGAGATGCTGCACGAGTTCCCGAGCCTCTCCGCGATGCTCGCGAAGATCGCCGAGGGCATCCCGGTGGAGGGGATGGAGTCGCTCGCGCCCGCGCTGCTGGAGCGGCTCGTCCCGATCTCGCACTACCTCCCGGCCGGCGCCGCGGTGGCCGTGCTCGCTCCGGAGCGGGTCGCCACCCGCGCGATCAGCCTCGCCGAGACGAACCGCGAGTTCCTCCAGGCCGCGTGGAGCGCCGCGACCGCCGGCGCCGAGGCCCCGATCGACCTGGCCTCCGGCGAGTTCATCTCGCTCGGCGCCCTCCGCGACGCCGTGAAGTTCAGCGCCCCCGGCGCCGAGACCCCCGACCACCCGTGGTGGACGATGAGCACCTTCCGCCAGGGTCCCGCCGCCGGCGAGGCCGAGGTGCTGCCGGAGGACCTCGGGATCGACGAGATCCTCGCCGTCCGCGTCGACGGCGAGCCCGTGCCCGGCTTCGGCGGCGCGGTCGAGGGCGCGCTCGCGCACGTGCGCGCCCGCCTGGCGGACGGCTGGAGCGTGGTGCTGACCGCCCCCGGTACCGGCACCGTCGAGCGCACCGACCAGGTGCTCGCCGAGCACGAGGTGGCCGCGCGCATCGTCCCCGATCTCCCGGCCGAGCTCGAGCCCGGCCTCGCCTACGTGCTCCAGGCCAACGTCGACCACGGCTTCGAGGTCGACGGCGCCAAGGTCGCTCTGCTCACCGACACCGAGTTCTACGGCCGCACCGTCGGCTACGACTCGCGCGCCGTGAAGAAGCTCGCCTCGCGCCGCAAGAACGTCGTCGATCCGCTGCAGCTCAGTCCCGGCGACTTCGTCGTGCACGCCACCCACGGCATCGGCCGCTTCGTCGAGCTCTCGCAGCGCGAGGTCTCCAGCGGCGGGCGGAACGCCGTGAAGACCCGGCGCGAGTACCTCGTCCTCGAGTACGCGCCCAGCAAGCGCGGCTTCCCGGGCGACAAGCTGCTGGTCCCGACCGACCAGCTCGATCTCCTCTCCCGGTACGTCGGCGGCGAGGCCCCCGCGCTGAGCAAGATGGGCGGCAGCGACTGGGCGCAGGCGAAGAGCAAGGCGCGCCGCGCGGTCCGCGACATCGCGGTCGAGCTGGTGAAGCTCTACTCCGCCCGGATGGCCTCGCGCGGGCACTCCTTCCCGCCGGACACCCCGTGGCAGCGCGAGCTGGAGGAGGCGTTCCCGTTCGCGGAGACGCCCGACCAGCTGACCGTGATCGACGAGGTCAAGGCCGACATGGAGCGGCCGATCCCGATGGACCGCCTGCTCTCCGGCGACGTCGGCTTCGGGAAGACCGAGGTCGCCGTGCGCGCCGCGTTCAAGGCGATCCAGGACGGCAAGCAGGTCGCGATGCTCGTGCCGACCACCCTGCTCGTGCGCCAGCACCTCGAGACGTTCCAGGAGCGCTTCGCCGGCTTCCCGGTGCACCTGCGCGCCCTCAGCCGCTTCCAGAGCGCGAAGGAGTCGAAGGAGACGATCGAGGGCCTCGCCGACGGCACCGTCGACATGGTCATCGCGACCCACCGCCTCCTCAGCGACAACATCGTCTTCAAGGACCTCGGCCTCCTCGTGATCGACGAGGAGCAGCGCTTCGGCGTCGAGCACAAGGAGAAGCTGAAGGCGCTGAAGAAGAACGTCGACATCCTCTCGATGAGCGCGACGCCGATCCCGCGCACGCTCGAGATGGCGGTCACCGGCATCCGCGAGATGTCCACGCTGGCGACGCCGCCGGAGGAGCGCCACCCGATCCTCACCTTCGTCGGCCCCTACTCCGAGAAGCAGGTCTCGGCCGCGATCCGCCGCGAGCTGCTGCGCGAGGGCCAGGTGTTCTTCGTGCACAACCGCGTCTCGACGATCAACCGCGTCGCCGCGCAGCTCGCCGAGCTGGTGCCGGAGGCGCGCATCGCCGTCGCGCACGGCAAGCTCAGCGAGTCGCAGCTCGAGCGGATCATCGTCGACTTCTGGGAGCGCAAGTTCGACGTGCTCGTCTCGACCACCATCGTCGAGACCGGCCTCGACATCCCGAACGCGAACACGCTGATCGTCGATCGCGCCGACAAGTACGGCCTCTCGCAGCTGCACCAGCTGCGCGGTCGCGTCGGCCGCGGCCGCGAGCGCGCCTACGCCTACCTCCTCTACGACGAGATGAAGCCGCTGTCGGAGACCGCGCACGATCGCCTGCAGACCCTCGCCGCGAACTCCGACCTCGGCGGCGGCATGCAGATCGCTCTGAAGGACCTCGAGATCCGCGGTGCGGGCAACCTGCTCGGTGGCGAGCAGTCCGGCCACATCCAGGGCGTCGGCTTCGACCTCTACCTGCGGATGATCGGCGAGGCCGTCGACGGCTTCCGCGGAGAGGTCGCGGAGGGCCAGACCGAGCTGCGGCTCGAGCTGCCGGTCGACGCGCGCATCCCGGAGGAGTACGTCGACAGCGAGCGGCTGCGCCTGGAGGCGTACCAGAAGCTGTCCGCGGCGACCTCGCCGACCGCGAAGGAGGGCAGCGTCGACCTCGTGGTCGAGGAGCTGACCGACCGCTACGGCGAGCTGCCCGAGGCGGTGGAGAACCTCGTCCTGGTCTCGCGGCTGCGGATGCGCGCGCAGCGCGCCGGCCTCAGCGACGTGGTTGCGATGGGCTCGAACGTCCGCGTCGCGCCGGCGCACCTCGCCGACTCGATCCAGGTGCGCCTGCGCCGGATGTACCCGACCGCGAAGTACCTGCAGCAGGCGAACGCCGTGGTCGTGCCGATGCCTGTGCTCGACGGCGTCCCGCTCGGCGACCGCGCGCTGATCGACTGGGTCGCGAACCTGCTCGACGCGCTCTTCCCCGAGCCCGCCGCCGTCGTGAGCTGACCGCCGGCGTCCTCTCGATCGGGCGGCGCCACCGTTCCGGACGCCGCCCGACGACACCGACCCCCGACGACACCGACCCCCGAACGAAGGACGATCATGACCGCCTCCGACGAGCACTCCGTCCCGCCGCGCATCCCCGCTCCCGACGAGCCGAGCATCCCCGAGCTCGAGGAGGACGAGACGATCGCCCCCCGCCCCGAGGAGGAGGCCGCCGACCTCGATCGCGCGACCCCCGACCTCGCACCGCACCCCGAGGGCTAGCCCTCCCCGCGAGATGCCACTTGTGCACGCCTTTCACGGCGTGTCGCGTGCACAAGTGGCATCTCGCGGCGGGGGTCAGGACGCGAAGTGGGCGCGGACCTCGGCCTGCCAGCGGGTGCGGTCCTCGTCGGAGATGAAGGCGGCGTCGAAGGAGTTGATCGCGAGGCGCTCGAGCTGCGCGTCGTCCATCCCGAGCTCCTCGACCAGCGCGCGGTAGTTCGCGTCCACGTAGCCGCCGAAGTAGGGCGGGTCGTCGCTCGAGACGGTGACGATCAGGCCCGCGTCCAGCATCGCCGGCAGCGGGTGGTCCTTCATCGTGTCGACGGCGCGCAGCGCCACGTTCGAGAGCGGGCAGACCGTGATCGGCACGCCCTGCACGCGGAGCATCGCCACGACGGCCGGGTCCTCCATCGCGCGGATGCCGTGGTCGATCCGCTCCACCTTCAGCAACTCGAGCGTCTCGGCGACCGTCTCCGGGCCGCCCTCCTCGCCCGCGTGCGCGACGAGGTGCAGGCCCTCCGCCGCGGCCCGCGCGTAGACGTCGATGAAGAGCTCCGGCCCGAAGCCGACCTCGTTCGAGTCGAGCCCCACGCCGATGATGTGCTCGCGGTAGGGGAGGATCGCGGTCAGCATCTCGTCCGCCGCGTCGGCGCCGAGGTCGCGCAGGAAGCACATGATCAGGTCGGTCGAGATGCCGTGCGTCTCCTCGCTCCGCCCGAGCGCACGGGTGAGCCCGGCCATCACGACGTCGAGCGGCACGCCGTTGCCGAGGTGCGTCTGCGGATCGAAGAAGATCTCCGCGCGGCGGACGTTGGCGAGCTTCGCGCGGTCGAGGTACCCGGTGGCCAGCTCGAAGAAGTCGCGCTCCGTCTTCAGGACCGTGAGGTTCGAGTAGTGCAGCTCCAGGAAGGACGCGAGGTCCTGGAAGGCGTAGCGCGCGCGCAGGGCGTCGAGATCCTCGGTCGGCAGCGCGATGCCGTTGCGGCGCGCCATCTCGACGATGTGCTCGGGCTCGATCGTGCCCTCGATGTGGATGTGCAGCTCGGCGCTCGGCGGCGCTCCGCGATCGAGGGCGGTGCCGGTGGCGGGAGGCATGAGGGTCACGGTGGCGTTCCTGTTCCGGGCCGCGGTCGCGCCCCGCGGTCACCGTAGTCGGCGCGTGTTACGCGCCGATGACCTACCGGTGCGATTCAGTGCCCCGAGGTGCGCTGTGCAGGCGATCCGTCCGCGTCGAGGCTCGCCGTGCGGTGGACTGTGCTTTCCCGGTCACCGGAGCCTGCAGATCGGACCGGCACCCGTCCGGCAGAGCGGATGCGAGGATGGCCGGGTGACCGCGCATCCCCGGCTCGACGAGCTCATCCGCACCGTCCACGTCCTCCGCGCCCCGGGCGGCTGCCCCTGGGACGCCGAGCAGACCCACGAGTCGCTCGTGCGCTACCTGATCGAGGAGTCGCACGAGCTGGTCGACGCGATCGAGGCCGGTGACCGGGCCGACCTGATCGAGGAGCTCGGCGACGTGCTCTACCAGGTGCTGTTCCACTCCGACCTCGCCGCCGACGGACCGGAGCCGTTCACCATCGAGGACGTCGCGGCGCACATGAACGCGAAGATGATCGGCCGCCACCCGCACGTCTTCGGCGACGCGACCGCGGAGACCGCCGACGACGTCATCGCCGTCTGGGACGAGCTGAAGAAGACCGAGAAGCCGCACCGGACGAGCGTGCTCGACGGGATCCCGCAGGGCATGCCCGCGCTCGCGCTGGCAGACAAGGTGATCGGCAAGGCCACCACGCTCGGCATCGTCGACGCGGGGGAGGGGCCGCTGCCGATCGAGTCGGAGGAGGACCTCGGCCCGCTGCTGCTGGCGATCGTCGCCTCGGCGCGGGCGCAGGGGCTGGACGCTGAGCGCGCGCTGCGGACTGCGACGCGCGACCTGCAGGAGGAGATCCGCGCAGTGGAGCAGGAGCGCCGGGAGGGGTGACTGTCGCCTCGAGTGCTGATCACGGGGATCTCGATACGCCCGCTCCGCGGGCTACTCGATCAGCATGAAGGCGCGGGCTGCTCGATCAGCGGGAAGCGCGTACGGCTCGACGCGCGTGCGCCCTTCCATGGTGGTCGAGTAGCCGCGGAGCGGCGTATCGAGACCCCATGTCTTCAGAACGGTGGATCTCGATACGCCCGCTGCGCGGGCTGCTCGATCAGCAGGAAGGCCGACCGTCAGGCCACGCGGCGCCCGCGGGGCAGGCGCGCCGCCGGCGTCGCCGTGCGGCGGATCGCGCCGAGCAGCAGGCCGACCGCCAGCACCAGCTGCAGCGTCAGACCGACGAACCAGGACGGGACGGTCGAGTCGAAGACCTCCTCCGGAGTGTTCGGCCGCGGCGAGCCGGTGTAGCCGGAGCAGGAGAGTTCGACGACCGGCTCCGGCGCGATCTGCGCCTGCCGCACCAGCAGCGAGAGCCCGGTGAACAGGTCCTCCGGCGAGCCGTACTCGTCGAGCTGCGGCGGGACGGCGTCGGCCAGCACCACGAACGGGTTCAGCGCGAGCAGCCCCCAGTAGTAGTCGGCCCGCGCCACCTGCGTCTCGTAGTCCGGTCCGCAGATCCCCTGCTCGTCGTCGACGAAGACGGTCTGCTGCTCCGTGGTCGTGACCGCCGTCAGCAGCCCGAACGCGATCAAGGATCCGACGCTCATCGCCGCGACCAGCAGGTAGGTGGTGACGACCGACATCAGCGGCCGGTCGAGGATCCCGCTGAGACCCACTCCGATCGCCGCGACGACGCCCAGCTGCACCGCGAGCACGAGCACCGAGACCGACGCGGAGGCGAGCGACACCCCGCCGACCCCGACGGCGACGAGCAGGAACGGCACGGTGCTCGCGAGGAACGCCAGCGCGACCAGCCAGGCCGAGACGAACTTGCCGAGCACGAGCTGCGCCGTGGTCACGAGGGTGACCTGCGTCGTCGCGAGGGTCCCCGCGTCGCGGTCGCCGTTCACGGCCGTGCCGGAGAGCGCGGGCGTCACCAGGCTGCCCAGCAGCAGCACGAAGTAGACGAGGGTCGAGTAGAGGAAGCCGCCCACGACGGCGCCGCTGCCCGAGAAGACGCCGGTCGCGACGACCAGCAGTCCGGTGACCGCGCCGACCAGCAGGAAGAACAGCCCGAGCAGGACGAAGGACGAGGTCCCTCGCACCCGCTGCGCGAGCTCGAGGCGGAGCACGATGCCGACGCCCTGCAGGAAGGGCAGCGGCCGGGCGGTGGTCTCGGCGCTCATCGGGCGTCCTCCTCGTTCTCGGTGCCCGGTTCCGCGGGCCGGCCGGGCCCCGCGGCACTCGCCGGCTCCCCGGCCGAGCGGGTCAGGTCCGAGAAGGTGTGCTCCAGCTCGCCGACAGCGGGCGCGAAGCGGCTGACCGCGACCCCGGCTGACACCAGCCGGGAGAGCAGCTCGGCCGCCGCCGCATCGTTGACGACCGGCACGAGCGCTGCATCGCGCTCCACTCGGACCGGCACGCCTGTCAGCCGCTCGACGACCTCGGCGAGCTCCGCCCCGCGCGGCCGCACCGCGTCGATCCGCCAGGCCCGCAGCGCCCGCGACGCGCGCGCGACCGCCTCCTGCGAGGCCGTCACCCCGCCGTCGAGGTAGACCGCCGCGGTCGCCATCTCGTCGAGCTCGGAGAGCACGTGGCTCGAGACCAGCACCGTGCGCCCCTCGCCGGCGAGCCGCAGCACGAGGTCGCGCAGCGCGATCCGCGCCCCGGGATCGAGCCCGGAGGCCGGCTCGTCGAGCACCAGCACCGACGGGTCGTGCACGAGCGCCCGGGCGAGGCTGAGCCGCTGCTTCTGGCCGCGCGAGAGCACCCGGGTCGGCCGGTCGCCGAACTCGACCAGATCCACGAGCCCGAGCAGCTCGTCCGCCCGGGCCTCGGCGTCCGGGCGCGGCAGCCCGTACAGCTGCCCGGTCGTCCGGAGGGTCTCCCGGCAGGTCAGGCTCGCCCAGGAGCCGAGGACGTCGGGCATCCAGCCGAGCGCGGCCCGCACGGCGGCGGGCTCCTCGACCGGGTCGTGCCCGGCGACGCGGAGCCGCCCGGCGTCGGGTCGCAGCAGCGTCGCGAGCAGCAGCATCAGCGTCGTCTTGCCCGCGCCGTTGGGCCCGATCAGCGCGGTGACCTCACCGGGCCGGGCCTCGAAGCTGGCGTCGCGCACGGCATGCACCGGCCCGAACGCACGCGACACCCCCTCCGCGACGATGCCGGCATCAGCGTGCGTGTCCATCGAGTCCCCCTCCTCGGTCCGCGGCGATCCCCCTGACCGCGCGAGCGCCGCGAGCCTAGCCGACACCCCCGACCGGACGGACGACCGCGGCGCGCAGGGCCGGAGAACACCGGTCGACGGTCTGGGAGAATCGCCGCATGGCTTCTGCGATCACCCCGCCCCGCGGCATGCGCGACTTCCTCCCGGCCGACAAGGCGAAGCGCGAGCACGCGCTCGGAGTGATCCGCCGGGTCTACGCGGCGCACGGCTTCGACGAGATCGAGACCCCGGTCGTCGAGGACTTCGAGCGCCTGCACTCCGGCCTCGGCGGCGACAACGAGAAGCTCGCCTTCAGCGTGCTGCGCCGCGGGCTCTCGCACGACGATCTCGCGGCGGCGGCCGCGGCGGACGACGCCTCGGGCCTCGCCGACCTCGGCCTCCGCTTCGACCTCACCGTCCCGCTCGCCCGCTTCTACGCCAGCCACCGCGCCGAGCTGCCGACCGTCTTCCGCTCCGTCCAGATCGCACCGGTCTGGCGTGCCGAGCGCCCGCAGAAGGGCCGCTACCGGCAGTTCGTGCAGTGCGACATCGACATCATCGGCGAGCCGGGGCAGCTGGCCGAGGTCGAGCTGATCACCGCGACGGCCGCCGCCCTCGACACCCTGGGCCTGCGCGAGTGCACCATCCGGATCAACGACCGCCGGATCCTCACCGGCATCCTCGAGCACTGCGGCTTCGCTCCCGAGCGCTTCGGCCCCGCCCTGATCTCGATCGACAAGCTCGACAAGATCGGTGCGAGCGGAGTCGTCGCCGAGCTCGAGGCCGACGGACCGGACGCCGCGGCCGTGCTCGGCGGCTACCTCGCCCGCATCGAGGCGGCCGTCGCGGCCGGGGGAGTGGCGCTCGAGCAGTCCGCGATCCTCGGCGTGCTGCCCGAGGGCATCGACCCGGAGGCGGTGCTCGCGCTCGAGACGCTCGCCCGGTCGCTGCGCTCGCTGCCGACCGGAGTCTCGCTCCGCTTCGACCCCACGCTCGTGCGCGGGATGGGCTACTACACCGGCACCATCTTCGAGATCGCGCACCCCTCCTCCGGCTCGTCCGTCGGCGGCGGCGGCCGTTACGACGGCATGATCGGGCGCTTCCTCGGCCAGGACGTGCCGGCCTGCGGCTTCTCGATCGGCTTCGAGCGGATCGTCGAGCTGATCGACGTGCCGCTGGACGAGCGGCCGGACGCGGTCGTCCTCGTGCACGAGCGGGACGCGGCTCCGGAGGTGCTGCTCGCGCTCAAGCAGGAGCTGATCGCCGCCGGCTCCCGCGTGCGCCTGGAGCGCCGCGCCAAGAACCTCACGCCGCTGCTCGACCGGGCCGCCGCCGCCGGATTCACGCGCTTCGCACTCGTGCCCCGCGACGCCGGAGCGGCTGCGGAACTCGCCTTCAAGCCGCTCGGCTGAGCTGAGAGCGGCCTCAGCCGATCCGCCGGGAGGGACGGGCGGAGCGGTCGGATCGTTGTCGGATCCGTGAGACCCTTAATACCCGCGAAATCTGCGGACACACCGGAGAAATCTCCCGAGGATAGCGTCGAGGCACCCCGATCGGCGCGGCTTGGCGCGCCCCGTGGGGCACCCGTCGCGACCCGCGCACCACAGCAGCTTCCACCGCCTTACCCGAGGAGTCCCCCTTGCCCCTGTCGCCCTTCCGCACCTCGCAGACCTTCGACCGCCGCAGCGTCCTGCGCATGGCCGGCGTCGCCGGTCTCGCCCTCGGCGGCGTCTCCGTCCTCGCCTCCTGCGCCTCCGACTCCTCCGGCGCCTCGGCCGAGGACGGCGGCGACCTCGGCACCCTGAAGGTCCAGCTCTCCTGGATCAAGAACGAGGAGTTCGCGGGAGAGTTCTTCGCCGACTCCAAGGGCTACTACACCGAGGCCGGCCTCTCCGGCGTCACGCTCACCGCGGGCCCCTCCACCGGCACCGCCGAGCTGCTCTCCGGCTCGGCCGACGTCGCGCTCAGCGACGCCGTCTCGGTCGGCACCGTCGTCGCCAACGAGCAGGCACCGCTCAAGATCATCGGCGCGACCTACCAGAAGAACCCGTTCACGGTCCTCTCGATCGCGACAGCCGGCAACATCGCCACCCCCGCCGACCTGGCCGGCAAGAAGATCGGCGTCCAGGCGTCGAACACCTCGCTCTTCCAGGCGCTGCTGAAGGCGAACGGCCTCGCCGAGTCCGACGTCACCGTCGTCCCGGTCGAGTACGACCCGTCGGTCCTGATCAACGGCACCGTCGACGGCTTCATCGCCTACCTGACCAACGAGGCGATCACCGTCGCCGCCGAGGGCTACGAGGTCGTCAACCTGCCCTTCGCCGACAACGGCCTCCCCTTCGTCGCCGAGACCTTCACCGTCACCGACATGGCCATCGCCGACAAGCGCGAGGCGCTCAAGGCCTTCCTCGTCGCCGAGATCAAGGGCTGGACCGACGCGGTCAACGACCCGGAGGCCGGCGCGATGCTCGCCCTCGAGACCTACGGCAAGGACCTCGGCCTCGACGAGGAGTCCTCCAAGAAGGGCTCCACCATCCAGTCCGAGGAGCTCGTCGTCTCGGACGAGACCGTCGCGAACGGCCTCTTCACGATCTCGGACAGCCTGCAGGAGGAGACGCTCGCGTCGCTCTCGGGCGCCGGCATCGAGGTCGACGCCGCCGACCTCTTCGACATGAGCCTCCTCGCCGAGGTCTACGAGGAGAACCCCGACCTCGTCAAGTACGCCGCCTGACCGCGGCGACCGGAACAGCTCCACCACACATGCAGCACCACGGAGGGCACCACTCGTGACCGACACGACCGACGCCGGCACTCTGCGCGAGCAGGGTGCCGGCGGCACCGGCATCCAGATCCACGGCCTGTCGAAGACGTTCCGGATGGGCTCTCGCAGCGTCACCGCGCTGCAGGACACCGATCTGCACACCGACCAGGGCAGCTTCCTCGCGCTCCTCGGCCCCTCGGGCTGCGGCAAGTCCACCATCCTGCGCATCCTCGCGGGGCTGGAGGAGCCCACCTCGGGCTCCATCCGGGTGGACGGCCGCACGCCCAAGGAGCTGCGCCGCGACAACAAGCTCGGCATCGCCTTCCAGGACCACGCGCTCCTGCCCTGGCGCAGCGTGATGTCGAACATCCGCCTCCCGTTCGAGATCGCGGGCAAGTCGGTGGACCAGTCCTACATCGACGAGCTGATCGACCTCGTGGGCCTGCGCGGCTTCGAGAAGGCCAAGCCGGCGCAGCTCTCCGGCGGCATGCGCCAGCGCGTCTCGATCGCCCGCTGCCTCATCCTCAAGCCCGAGGTGCTGCTGCTGGACGAGCCGTTCGGTGCGCTCGACGACATGACGCGGCAGAAGCTCAACCTCGAGCTGCTGCGGATCTGGACCGAGAAGCCGGCCACGACCCTCCTCGTCACCCACGGCATCTCGGAGGCGATCTTCCTCTCCGACCAGGTCGCCGTGATGAGCCCGCGGCCCGGCCGGGTCAAGGAGATCATCGAGATCGACCTGCCCCGCCCGCGCACGCCGGAGATGCAGCGCACCCCCGAGTTCCACGCCTACGTCGACCAGGCGTCCGAGCTGCTGTTCGGCGACGGCGGCGCGGCCGCCGACGACCACTGAGGCGCCCCGTGGCCACCCTGCTCCCCGCTCCCGCCCCGACGACCGAGCGCCGCTCGCGCTCCCTCCCGCCCTGGGCCTCCGGGCTGATCGGCATCGTCGGCATCATCGCCGTCTGGTGGCTGATCGCCCTGATCACCGCCCCCACCGGCGGCACGACCTACGCCCCGGTCCCCACGCCGATCCAGGTCGCGCAGACCATCGCGGAGGACGGACCCGCGTTCTACTGGGCCAACTTCTCGGTGACGATCGGCGAGGCCGCGGTCGGCTACTTCTGGGGCAACCTGATCGCCCTGGTGCTCTCCGCGCTCGTCCTGATCGTGCCGTGGCTGGAGGGGATCGTCTCCCAGCTCGCGGTCGTCACCTACTGCGTGCCGATCGTCGCGATCGGGACGCTCGTGCTCCTCATCCTCGGCGGCTCCGACGCGCCGGGGCGGCCGAGCGACACCGCGATCTTCCTCGCCGGGCTCTCGGTCTTCTTCACCACCGTCGTCGGCAGCCTGCTCGGCCTCAAGGCGGCCGACAAGGCCTCGCTCGACGTCGTCACCGTCTACGGCGGCACGAAGTTCACCCAGCTCCGGAAGGTCCGCGCCATCGCGGCGCTGCCGAACATCCTCTCCGCGCTGCAGATCGCCGTTCCCGCGGCGTTCCTCGGCGCGATCCTGGGAGAGTACTTCGGCAAGATCGAGACCGGGGTCGGGCCGATCCTGGTCGCGGCGCAGGTCTCGCTGAACTCGCCGCGCGTCTGGGCGCTCTTCCTCCTCTGCGCGGCCGTGGCGCTGATCGGCTACGGCCTCGTCGGCCTGATCGGGCGCCTCGTCGCCCCGTGGTCCTCCGGAAAGCGGGCATGACATGACCTCCACGATCCCCGACCGCACCGAGCAGTCGAGCCCGACGCAGATCATCGCGGTCGACGAGCTCCGCCGCCAGCTGCGCAGCGCCGCGCTCGGCGCCACGCTGAAGAGCCTGCGCAAGAGCCTCCTGATCGCGCTGTCGACCGTCGCGATCGTCCTCGCGATCTGGATCGGCGTGATCCTCTTCAGCGGCGTCTCGCCGTACGTGATCAAGGGGCCGTGGGACGTCTGGGCGCACCTGGTCACCGACGAGTCCGCGGCCGAGAACCGCGCCGAGCTCGGCGGGCTCTTCGCCGTCACCATGGTCGACTCGTTCATCGGCTTCGCGGCCGGCCTGATCGTCGCGATCCTGGTCGCGATCCTCTTCCGGCTGTCCAAGGGCGTCGAGCACGCACTGATGCCGTTCGCGCTGCTGCTGCGCTCGGTCCCGCTGATCGCGATGACGCCGCTGATCATCCTGGTCTTCGGCCAGGGGACGGTCGCCTCGGTCGCCGTGGTCGGCGGCATCGTCGTGCTCTTCCCGGCGCTGGTCACGATCGCGTTCGGCCTCAACAACGCCTCACCGCAGATGCTCGACGTCGTCTCGGTCTACGGCGGCTCCACGCTCACGGCGATCCGCAAGGTCGCCATCCCCGGCGCGCTGCCCTCGCTCTTCGCGGCGATCCGCGTCTCCGTCCCCGGAGCGATCACCGGCGCGCTGCTGGCCGAGTGGCTCTCCACCGGCGACGGCATCGGCGGCGGCATCGCGGGCTGGACCGCGCAGGCCCGCTTCGACGACATCTGGTCGGCCGTCGTCCTCGTGACCGGCGTCTCGCTGATCCTCTACATGGTCGTCCAGGTCATCGAGACCTTCGTCCTGTCCCGGATGTCCCTCTCCCTCTCCTGACGCACGTCCGCTCCCCTCCGCGAGATGCCACTTGGGTACGCGACACGCCGTGTCGTGCGTACCCAAGTGGCATCTCGCGGGACGGGGGAGGGACGGGTCAGACGGTGACGATCGCGTCGATGCGGCGCGGGGACAGCAGGTCGCGGCCGCCGAGGCCGTCGAGCTCCATCACCACGGCGATGCCCTCGAGGGACCAGCCGGCGCGCTCGATCAGGCGGCAGCTCGCGTCGAGGGTGCCGCCGGTGGCGAGCACGTCGTCGACGAGCAGCAGGCGCGCGCCCTTCGGCACCGCGTCCTCGTGCACCTCGAGCTGCGTGCTGCCGTACTCGAGCGTGGCCTGCTCGCTCAGCACGGTCCGCGGCAGCTTGCCGGGCTTGCGGATCGTCACGACTCCGAGGCCCGCGGAGTAGGCGGCGGCCGCGGCGAGGAGGAAGCCGCGCGCCTCGACCCCGGCGATCGCGTCGATCCGGCCGCGGTACGGCTCGATCAGCGCGTCGGCGACCGCGCGCAGCGCCTCGCCGTCGCCGAAGACCGGCGTGAGGTCGCGGAAGAGGATGCCGGGCTTCGGGAAGTCGGGGACGACCTCGGTGAGGCGCTCGACGAGGGCGGCGGCGGTGCTGGTCACGGGGTCCTCCGGTGGGGCGGGAGCGGATCGGCGGCCGTGCGGCGCGGCTGCCGTCAGGGCCCTGGGAGTCTACCGACGCCTCGCGGACGCCTCCCGTTCCGAGGCGGTCAGTAGACTCCTTCCCGACCGCTCCCGCCCTCCGGGAGCCCACCCGTCAAGAGGAGATAGTTGTGGCCCTTATCGAGGCAGTCGTCGCCCGAGAAATTCTGGACTCCCGTGGCAACCCCACGGTCGAGGTCGAGGTCCTGCTCGAGGACGGCGCGTCCTCGCGAGCGGCCGTCCCCTCCGGTGCCTCCACCGGCGCCTTCGAGGCCTACGAGCTGCGCGACGGCGACGCCGAGCGCTACCTCGGCAAGGGCGTGCAGAAGGCCGTCGACGCCGTCATCGACGAGATCGGCCCGGCCATCGAGGGCTTCGACGCCACCGACCAGCGCCTCGTCGACGCCGAGCTGATCGAGCTCGACGGCACCGAGAACAAGTCGCGCCTGGGCGCGAACGCGATCCTCGGCGTCAGCCTCGCGGTCGCCAAGGCCGCCGCGCAGTCGGCCGACCTCGACCTCTTCCGCTACGTCGGCGGCCCGAACGCGCACACCCTGCCCGTCCCGCTGATGAACATCATCAACGGCGGCGCGCACGCCGACACCGGCGTCGACATCCAGGAGTTCATGGCCGTCCCGCTGGGCGCCGAGTCCTTCTCCGAGGGCCTGCGCTGGGGCGTCGAGATCTACCACGCGCTCAAGGCGCAGCTGAAGAAGGCCGGCTTCGCCACGGGCCTCGGCGACGAGGGCGGCTTCGCCCCCGACCTGCCCACCAACCGCGAGGCGCTCGACTTCATCCTCAAGGCCGTCGAGGCCGCCGGCTTCACCCCCGGCAAGGACATCGGCCTCGCGCTCGACGTCGCCTCCTCCGAGTTCTACGAGGACGGCAAGTACACGTTCGAGGGCAAGAAGCTCTCGGCCGAGGAGCTCTCCGCCTACTACGCCGACCTCGTCGCCAACTACCCGCTGGTCTCGATCGAGGACCCGCTGGACGAGGACGACTGGGCCGGCTGGACCCACCTCACCGCCGAGATCGGCGACAAGGTGCAGCTCGTCGGCGACGACCTCTACGTCACCAACCCGGTGCGCCTGGCCCGCGGCATCGCCGAGAAGGCCGGCAACTCGATCCTGGTCAAGGTGAACCAGATCGGCACGCTCACCGAGACGCTCGACGCGGTGGCCCTCGCCCAGCGCAGCGGCATGACCGCGATCCTCTCGCACCGCTCCGGCGAGACCGAGGACACCACCATCGCCGACCTCGCGGTCGCGGTGGACGGCGGCCAGATCAAGACCGGCGCCCCGGCACGCTCGGACCGCGTCGCGAAGTACAACCAGCTGCTTCGCATCGAGGAGATCCTGGGAGGCGCCGCGACGTACGCGGGTCGCTCCGCCTTCCCGCGCTTCACCGCGTAGTCTCTCCCCGCCGGAGCGGCCCCGGAGCCCAGCACCTCGGTGCGGGCACCGGGGCCGCTCCCGTTCCGCCCTCATCCGTTCCACCGCTCGAGGAGGCACCCGCCCATGGCCCGACCGCCCCGCCGGCCCTCCACTCCCGGGAGCGCGCCCCGCCGCCCGGCCGCCGCCGAGACGCCGGACTCGACCGCTTCGAAGCCCGGGTCCTCGAAGCCCGGGTCCTCGAAGTCCGGGTCCTCGAAGCCCGCCGCCGCGACGTCGAGTGCCTCGACGCCGTCAGCAGCGAAGAAGCCGGCGTCGAAGCCCGCCACTTCGTCGTCCGTCGCCTCGAAGCGCCCCGGCGCGAAGCCCGGATCCTCCGCCCCGAAGTCCTCGCGCACCCCCCGCGCGAAGCAGCCTCCCGTCACGCCGTCCTCCGCCTGGGTCGCCGGCGTCCGCGGCTCCGGATTCACGTTGCTCGTGATGGGCATCATGATCCTGGCCGTCGTCGTCCTGGCGCCCAGCGTGAAGAACTTCGTCGAGCAGCGCGCCGAGATCTCGGAGCTGCAGCGCTCCGTCGATGCGGCGAAGACCCAGTCGCAGAACCTCGACGAGCAGCGCGTGCGCTGGTCCGACCCCGCCTTCATCCGCGCCCAGGCCCGCGAGCGCCTGTACTTCGTGATGCCGGGGGAGGTCAGCTATCTCGTCCTCGACGACATCGCGGTCGCGCAGCAGGCCGCGCAGCCGGCGTCGAACTCGGTGCAGAAGACCCCGAGCGACTGGGCGGGCTCGCTGCTCTCCTCGATCGCGGTCTCCGGCCTCGGCGACCCGACGACGGCGGAGCTCACGCCCACTCCCTGACCCCGGCCACTCGCCCGGCCCCCGCCTACACTGGAGAGTTCCCTCCGGTCCCCGCGCCCCCTGGAGTCCTCCGTGACCACGCCCCCGTTCGACCCGCCCACCGAGCACGACATCGCCGTCGTCTCCGCCCAGCTGGGCCGACCCGCCCGGGACGTGGTCGGCATCAGCGCGCGCTGCGTCTGCGGCAACCCGACGGTGGTCTCCACCAGCCCGCGGCTGAGCGACGGGACGCCGTTCCCGACCTTCTACTACCTCACCCACCCCGCCGCCACCGCCGCGATCTCGCAGCTCGAGGCGACCCAGGTCATGGTCGAGTACAACGGGCTCCTGGCCGAGGACGAGGCGCTCCGCGACGCCCACGCGGCGGCCCACCGCGCCTTCCTCGCCGACCGCGAGAGCATCGCCGTCGTCCCCGAGATCGCGGGGATCTCCTCCGGCGGCATGCCGACGCGCGTCAAGTGCCTGCACGCCCTGGCCGGCCACGCGCTCGCCGCGGGCCCCGGGGTGAACCCGATCGGCGACCTCGCGCTCGCCCGCGCCGACTGGTCGCCCGAGCGCTGCGAATGCCGGCCGCTCGAGGTCTGACCGACTCCGCGGCCCGGCGGGTCGACGCGATTCGACGCGCGGTTCGCTAGGCTGATTCCCAGTCGGGGTCAGTGCTGCCACCCGCATCGAGAGCGGGCACTTCGCGAGTAGCAGGGTGTTCGCATTGTCCATCCCTCTGGAGTGTTCACCGTGCCCAAAATCCTGATCGTCGGAGGCGGCTACGCCGGCTTCTACACCGCGTGGAAGCTGGAGAAGTACCTCCGCGCCAACGAGGCCGAGGTCACGATCGTCGACCCGCTGCCCTACATGGCGTACCTGCCCTTCCTCCCCGAGGTCGCCGCCGGCTCCATCGAGCCGCGCCACGCGATCGTCTCGCTGCGCCGCCACCTCAAGAAGACCGCGATCCTCGCCGCGAAGGTCACCAAGATCGACCACGCGTCCAAGACCGCGACGATCACCCCGACGGTCGGCGAGCCCTACGAGTTCGTCTACGACCAGATCGTCGTCACCGCGGGCTCCGTCTCGCGCACCTTCCCGATCCCGGGCGTCGCCGACAACGCGATCGGCCTCAAGACGATCGAGGAGGCGACCGCGATCCGCGACCGCATCCTCACCAACTTCGACAAGGCCGCGACCCTGCCGGCCGGCCCCGAGCGCTCGCGCCTGCTGACGGTCACGGTAGTCGGCGGCGGCTTCGCCGGCATCGAGGTCTTCGCCGAGCTGCGCTCCTTCGCGAGCGCGCTGCTGAAGCGCTACCCCGAGATCGACTTCGAGGAGACCAAGTTCCACCTCGTCGAGGCGATGGGGCGGATCATGCCCGAGGTCGCGCTCGAGACGAGCCACTGGGTCCTGAAGAACCTCGACCAGCGCGGCGCCACCGTGCACCTCGACACGCAGCTGAAGTCCGCCGAGGGCGGCGTCATCGAGCTGTCGACGGGCGAGACCTTCGAGTCCGACCTGATCATCTGGACCGCCGGCGTCATGGCGAACCCGTCGATCAAGAACTCCGACCTCCCGATCGAGGAGCGCGGCCGCCTGCGCGTGCGCGCCGACCTCCGCGTCGGCCACGACGACGTCATCGTCGAGGGCGCCTGGGGCGCCGGCGACGTGTCGGCCGTGCCCGACCTCACCGGCGGCGGCGTCGGCGGCTTCTGCGTGCCGAACGCCCAGCACGCCGTCCGCCAGGGGAAGCTCATGGCGACCAACATCATCGCGGTCCTCCGCGGCGAGGCGCCCAAGGACTACTTCCACAAGAACGCGGGAGCGGTCGCCGGTCTCGGCATCGGCATCGGCGTCTTCCAGTCCGGCAAGATCGCGATCAAGGGCTTCCCGGCCTGGGTCATGCACCGCGGCTACCACGGTCTGGCGATGCCCTCGTGGGAGCGCAAGTTCCGCGTGGTCTGGGGCTGGTGGAACAACCTCTGGCTCGGCCGCGACATCGCCTCGATCGAGGCCCGCGAGTACCCGCGCGGCTCCTTCGAGACCTACGCGTCGCGCCCCCGTCCGGCCGCTCCGGCCGCCGAGTCGGCTCCGGCCGGCACCCCCGGCCCGGCCGGCGCGCCGGTGACCGTGGGCGGCGAGCCCGCCAAGGCCTGACAGCACCCTCGGGCGGCGTGTGAGTGATCACGCCGCCCGGTGGTCGCCCCCATAGCCCAATCGGCAGAGGCAGACGACTTAAAATCGTCTCAGTCTGGGTTCGAGTCCCAGTGGGGGCACTCGTTCGGCGCCAGCGCGCTGGTCTTCTTCGCAACCGGATGTAGCATCGAAGGACAACGGGCCGGCCGCCGGAACGTTGCCAGCCTGAAGCCCCGCTCTGCGGGGCTTCAGTCGTTTCGCGTGGAGATCTCGTCACGGCGTCCAGACTCGTGCGTGGGCGGTGGACCCGTCGATCAGCTCGCCCAGTCGCGCCACTGTCCTCGCTGACGCGGGATGCCGCTCGGTCACGGTGAATCTCCGTCGGTGCAGATACACCGCCAGGTCGACGGCTTGCAGCCCGGCCGTCTCTCTCGACGACGCGAAGCGGATGGGCGCCGATATCCGATCCAGTCTGCTCGAGCGGTAGCCGGGCGTTCCGAGCAACTGGTAGCTCTCGAACTCTCGTCGGTGATCGTCCTGGGTCGCGATCTCGTCGGCGACCACCCGGACACCGTCACAGTCTGAGGAGAGGGACCCGCGGCAGTACTCGTCGATCCGCTCGAGAAGATGCTGCAGCACGACGGGATGAGGCTTCTGCTCGAGCTGGTAGCGAGCGTTCAGGCGCCGCACGTCGACCCCGCGGAAGAGGTACTGAACTCCGGCGTGCTGAGCGATCTTGAGTGCCGCACCGTAGACGTCCGCCGCTTCGCGATGCTTCCCCCGCAGGGGCTTCCAGTCTCCGGATCCGCCCATCAGTTCGTGTCCGTGCAGTTCCGCGTCGGGCGCGATGCCGTGTTCGGTCGTCGCTCTCTCTCTGAGACGTTCGTAATCCCGTTCGAGCCGATCCCAGTTCTCCTTCGAGGTCACGGCGGCACCGATGAAGTAGTAGCTCTGGTCGTACGACTCGTCGACGTAGGCGATCAGCATCCGGCGCTCGACTCGGGCGTCCGGCGGGAGTGGAGACGAGTGAGCGGAGCTTGCCAGAACTGGACCATCCACGCTCCCTGCCGGAGGACTCGACTCCGGATAGCGAGGATAATTCAGTACTGATCGGCGGCGAGTCGAGGCGCAAGATGTCGCCCTCACATCAGCGGAGGAGCAACACAGTCACTGACGATTCGGACGTCGACGTCGAAGTTGTTCCTCATCGGCGCACGGTTCGCCGATCACCACGCTCGTACCGAACCGCACCGCCGCTGAACTATCGGGCGCGTCAGAGGCCAGGCTCTGCGCGGTCGTGGTCGCCGGGCTAGGCCGCTCGTGCGTGGGCGCTCTTGCGGAGCGGTACCGCCTCGGTGCGGCTCGCTCCGTCGAGGAGGGCCGCCTCGAGGGCGGCGGTGATCTCGCCGGGGGCGCACTCGGCGCAGAGGACGACGAGCTCCTCGGAGCTCACACCCTCGGAGTCCTCGCCGCCGGAGCGGTCCAGGACGACGGCATCGGTTCCGCAGCTTCCGCATTCGATCATGCGGGTACCGTACGTCCGACCTCC
This sequence comes from Rathayibacter sp. PhB151, assembly GCF_004366415.1. Taxonomy (NCBI): domain Bacteria; kingdom Bacillati; phylum Actinomycetota; class Actinomycetes; order Micrococcales; family Microbacteriaceae; genus Rathayibacter; species Rathayibacter sp. PhB151. The sequence continues at coordinate 82,731 of NZ_SOEN01000009.1, forward strand.
GACATCGCCGCGATGTGCGGACGGTGAGTCGCGCGGGAGCGCAGGAGTTCCGATCCGGGCCATCCGGCCGTGTCCGTTCCTGTCAATCGCTACGCCGGCGCCCGCCCTCGCATAGAGTCGTGGCCGGGCGGTCCTCGCCCGGACGGAGCGCCTGCGCCACCGTCCCGGGGGCGGGCGGCCCGGTGGCGCCTCGTGGCGTCTCCTTCTTCTCGTGCCCTCGGGCACTGTCATGCATCACCCGGCGACGGGTGGTCGGGAGGCCTCCATGGGGAAGCTGCTCTACGGAGCCTCGGGTGTCGAGATCGAGTTCGACGACCGCACGCTCACGCACGTCCAGATCGTCATCGCCAACAAGCTGCGCCGCCGCGAGAGCTTCTTCTTCTCCTGGCGTGACGACCCCGCGGTCGGCGACGGCCGCTCCAGCATCTGGCTCGACCCGTCGGTGCCGCTCTACTTCAAGTACTTCGGCGGCCGGGTGCCGTCGATCAACCGCACCTGGATCGACCTGCTGACGGTCTCCGCGAACTCCTCCGGCGGGTTGCAGCTCGTGCAGGAGCCGGACGCCGCTCCCACCCCGCCGCCGAAGGGCGAGCAGGGCGCGTGAAGCGCGACGTCTCCGCCCGGCTGACCCTCCACGTCGCGCGACCCGCGACGCTCGTCTTCTCGATCGCGGTCGCGGAGGCCTACGGGGCTCCGGAGCGGCTGTCCCTCGAGCTGGACGGGCGCGAGGTCGCCGCCCGCGAGGTGCTCGACCAGCACGGCACCCGCCTGCACGTCCTCGAGGCGGGCGTCGGACGCCTCGTCGTCGACTACACCGCGAGCGTCGACGGCGTGCTGGAGCCGCTGCCCGGCGAGGAGGTCGACCGCCTGCGCTACCTGCGGCCGAGCCGCTACGCGGAGTCGGACATCCTCTGGGCGACCGCGCGCGCCGAGTTCGCGGGCCTCGAGGGCGCCGCCCTGCTCGCCTCGGTCAGCTCCTGGGTCGGCACCCGGCTCGCCTACGTGACCGGCTCGAGCCTGCCCACCGACGGCGCGGAGCGGACGCTGCTCGCCCGCCGCGGGGTCTGCCGCGACTTCGCCCACCTCGTGGTGGCGCTGCTGCGCGCGCTCGACGTGCCGGCCCGGCTCGTCGCGGTCTATGCACCGGGGCTCGCGCCGATGGACTTCCACGCGGTCGCCGAGGCCTGGATCGAGGGCTCCTGGCGGGTGGTCGACGCGACCACGCTGGCGCCGCGCTCCAGCCTGGTGCGGATCGCCACCGGCCGCGACGCGGCGGACACGGCGTTCCTCAGCGTCTACGACGGCATCGCGACGCTCACGGACATGACCGTCGGCGCCGTCGTCGACGTGCTGCCGGACGACGACGTGCGCGAGCTCGTCGCGATCGGCTGAGCCCGCACCCGGGCCGCCGGGCTCGATGCCGCCCCGGCGCTACTCGCCGACGTCGACGAAGCGCCGCCAGGCCCAGATCGACGTGCAGACGACCGTGAAGGCGACCACGGCGAAGAGCGCCGGCCCGCCGCCGCCGTCCGTCGCCCAGGCGGCGATCGTCGGCGTGAGGAGCAGGAAGAGGACGGTGCTCGCCAGCAGCGTCAGCCCGAGCCAGAGCACGGGCGACCAGCGCAGGATGCTCTGCCCCGCGGGCCGGCCGACCGGGAAGAGCAGCACGACGCTCGAGCCGACCGAGAGCAGCGTCGTCGCGCTGAGGATCTCGGTGGTGAGGACCGCGGCGAAGGAGCCGTCGGCGGGGACGGCCGCGGAGGCTCCCCAGGCGACGGCGGCGAGGCCGAGCAGGGAGACGACCCGCACGGTCGCGAGCTTGGCGCGTGCGACGGCCGAGGCGCCCTCGGGCAGGACGAGCCCGATCACCACTCCGAAGAGGAAGGCCGGGTCGAGGCCCGCGAAGCGCGACAGGAGTGCGGCGCCGGCCACCAGCAGCAGCGCGCGGGGCGAGGCGACGATGCGGATGCCCGGCAGGCCGAGGCGGCGCCCCACCAGCGCGGGGACACCCGCGGCGACGGCGTTCACGACGGCGACCGCGATGATCACCGCGATCAGCAGGCGCAGGTAGGCGGGCTGCCCGTCGACCCGACCGGAGAGCAGCACGAGACCTGCGGCGCAGCCGATCATGCCGACGACCATCGTCCGGGCCGAGAGCGGGGCGGGCTCGGGCCGGTCGTCGTACTCCACGCTCGCGCGGTTGCGGCCGGTCAGGCGCCAGGTGCGCGGCTCGCGCGGCACCCGGCCGGCGACGGCCAGGCGGGCGGGGACGACGAGCAGGGCGAGGGAGGCGACGGCCAGCGCGAGGGAGCGCATCCAGTCGGCCATGGTGCCGAGGGGTGCGCTGGAGGAGAGCGCCGTGGTCATCCCGGTGGCGGCGCTCCAGCCGCCGGGGACCGAGCCGCCGTCCGGGGCGGGTGCGGCCGGCGGCGGGTCGCTGGGAGCGGCTCCGGGTGCCGGGGCGGCCGTGGCGCCGTCGGTCGGCAGGGGCTCGGGCGCGGGCGCCGTCTGCCCGGGTCGAGTCGGCGCGGCGGTCGCGGTGCTTCCCGGCGTCGTCGGCCGCGCGGTCGGCGAGCCGGGCGCGGTGGTCGGCGTGCTCCCGCCCGGAGTCGCCTCGCTCGTGCCGGGAGCGGTCGCGGTGGGGGAGGCGGAGGGAGTCGTGGTCGCCGCCGAGAAGGTGGCGTCGATCCACGGGCTGCGCGAGCTGTAGTTGCCGGCCGCGTCGCCCGCGATCGCCGACACGCGGTGCGCTCCGGCCGTCACCGTGCCGCCGGTGCAGCTCCAGGCGCCGCTGGTGATCGGCGCGTCGCAGGTGTTGACGAGGTCGACGTAGACGTAGACCCGCGTGCCCTCGGTCGCGGTGCCGGAGTAGACGGCGCCGGTGAGCGGCAGTGCGGCGCCCGGGCCGGGGGAGGCGAGGACCGGCGCGACCGGAGCCGCGGTGTCCACGACGAGCGAGACGGCCGCGCTGGCGGGCGAGACGGTGCTCCCCGCGAAGGAGGCGGACTGGGTCGCGGTCACGCGGTAGCTGCCGGGGGAGGGGGTGGGCGCGAGCTGGCAGAACCAGCGGCCCGCGCCGTCGGCGGTGGCGAGGCAGGAGGCGCCGCCGTCGGAGGTGACCGCGACGCTCGCTCCCGGGTAGGCGGTGCCGCTCACCGATCCGGCGGACGTCGCCGAGCCGTCGACCGACTCGATGACGGGAGCGCTCAGCACGGCGATCTCGGTGCGGGCCGAGGTGGTGCCGCCGGCGGCGAGGAGCTCGACGGCGGTCAAGCGGATCCGGCCGTCGTCGAGGTCGAGCGCGCAGCTCCAGGTGTCGTCGGCGCCGACGGTGGTGATGCAGAGCGGCTCGCTGCTGCCGGTGAGGCCGATCTGGATCTGATCGCCCGCCGTGCCGGTGCCGGTCGCGGTGACCGCACCGCTCGGCAGCACGGTTCCGGAGGCCGGGGAGGTGATCGTGAGGGGCGCGGCGGCCTGCGCGCTCGGCGCGGTCAGGCCGGCGGCGGCGCCCAGTGCGACGAGCAGCCCGAGCAGGAGGGCGGCCGGACGGCGGCGCGACGAACGGGGGGAGCGGCGAAGGCGACCCGTCGGCACGGCCGACGGACCCCTCGTCGCGGAACCCCCCGGAACAGACGCGGCGACACTCGGAATCACGGTGCGTCCATTGCACGGGGGCGCACGGGTGGTGTCAAGCGCGGCGCGCACCCGTTGCCGGATGTACACCGAAGGGCGGAGCGGGCCTCCTCCGAGCGGGGGAGTGGCTGGTCGGAGCGGGAGAGCGCTTCCGCGACAATATACCCATCGACGAGTCGGAGGAAAGATGAGCGAGGACGCAGCGCGCGGACGCGATCGGCAGCAGGTGCGCGCCGAGACCGCGCGCTTCGACGACCCGCGGGAGCTCGGGCGGCTGCTGCCTCCGGGACTGCGGATCGGGCTCGCACAGAGCGCCTTCCAGACGGAGGGCTCGCTCGAGGCCGGCGGTCGCGGCCGCTCCGTCTGGGACGACTTCGCCCTGCGGCGCGGCACGATCGCGGAGGAGGCGACGCCCGAGTTCGCCACCGACTTCGTGCTGCGCTGGCGCGAGGACCTCGCCCTGCTGGTCGACCTCGGTGTCGACGAGCTGCGGCTCTCGATCTCCTGGACCCGGCTGCAGCCGGACGGCCGCGGACCGATCGACCGCGGCGGGCTCGGCTTCTACGACCGCCTGCTCGACGAGCTCGCCGGGGCCGGGCTGCGGATCGCGCTCACCCTGCAGCACCGCGACACCCCCTCCGCGCTCAGCGGCGGCTGGATGAACCGCGACACGGCCTTCCGCTTCGGCGACGTCGCGTTCGAGATCGGCTCTCGGCTCGGCGACCGGGTCGCGGACTGGATCACGCTGGATCAGCCGTCGACCGTCTTCCTCGAGGGCTACGCGCTGAAGAACCAGGCCCCGGGAGCGGGGCGGCTGTTCAGTGCGCTGCCCGCTCTGCACCACCAGCTGCTCGGGCACGCCGTCGCGGTCGAGGCGCTCCGCTCCGCCGACCTCGCCGGGCGCATCGGGCTCGTCGACGCGCAGGCCGTGGTCGAGCCGGCGAGCGAGTCGGAGCGGGACGGCGCGTGGGCGGCGCTCGCCGACGTCCTGCAGAACCGGCTCGTCGCCGATGCCGTGCTCACCGGCGTCTATCCGTCGGGGCCGGAGGAGCTGCCGCCGTTCCTCGCGCCGCTCGCGGGCGTCGACCCGGTGGACCTCGCCCGCATCAGTGCCCCGCTCGACTTCTACGGGGTCGCGCCGCTGGCCCCGCAGCGGATCGCCGCCGGCCGCGATCCGGCGCTGCCGACCGGGCCGGGTGCTCCGCCGGCTCTGCCGTTCCACGCCCGGCCGTGGCCGGAGCTCGACCGGACCGGTGACGGCTCGCCGTTCGCGCCGTGGGCGCCGGTGGCGGTGCTGCGGAGCCTCGTCGAGCGCTACGGGGATGCCCTGCCGCCGCTGGTGCTGACGGAGCTCGGCGCGAGCTATCCGGATCTGCCGGACCGGCAGGGCGCGATCGTCGACACGGAGCGGATCCGCTGGATCGGCGCGCACCTCGGGGCGCTCGCCGAGGCCGTGCACGAGGGCCTGCCGCTGGAGGCCGTTCAGCTGTGGACGCTGGTGGACGCCTTCGAGTGGCAGCACGGCTACACCCGGCCGCACGGGCTGGTGGCCCTGGACTCCCGCAGCCGCGACCGCGTGCCGAAGGCCTCGTTCGACTGGCTGCGGCGCGTGCTCGACGAGCGCTCCTGACGGCGACTGGCCGCGGGTCTCGATACGCCCCTCCGGGGCTACTCGACCAGCATGGAGTGCCCTGCAGGGGTGCTCGACCAGCATGAGTCGGGGCTGCTCGACCAGCATGGGCCGAGGCCGCTCGAGCAGAAGGGGGGGGCGGTCCGGCGTGGGAGACTGCCGCGATGCGCAGCATTCTCGCCCTCGCCTCGATCCTGCATGCCGAGCCCGCCGTGGTGCTCGCCGCGCTCGCCGACGTGCTCGCGGCCGATGACGGGCCGGCGTTCGCGCGCTCGGCGGACGGGCTCGAGCGGCGGCTGCCGGTCGTCGGAGTCGAGCAGTGGCGGGTGCTCGCGGACGAGGAGGGCTCGCGGGTCGAGTGCGAGCTCGTCGCGTCCGGCGCCTCGTCCGCACTCGCGGGGGTGCTGGCCCGACGCCGGATCCGGGACGCGCCGGAGCGGTTCCGTGCGGTGGTCACCGCCGTCGCCGATGCGGTCGAGCCCCGAGCCTGAGTGCCCCCCGCACGGGGAATGCACGACCCCCGCGCGCTGTTGTCCTCGATAGCGGGGTGGGGCCCGAGTGCCTCGCCCATCGGATCGCTCGGAGGAGCTCGAGGCAGATGGCAGGAACAGGAATGAGCAAGGGACGGGGAGTGCGCGGCGCCGACGAGGAGATCGTCTACCGCCGTCACGCGAACGGACGCGGCATGGTCGCTCCGGGATCGCGCGTCTCCGCGTCGGCGTACGTCGAGACCGGCGCCTACGTCGAACCCGGCGCCACCGTCGGGGAGCGCGCGTGGATCGGTGCCGGCAGCTGGGTCGACCGCGACGCGATGATCGGGCACAGCGCCTTCATCGGCGCGAACGTCCACGTCGGCCCGGAGGCCATCATCGGCCCCGGTGCCCGCATCGGCAGCTACTCGCGGATCGGCGGCTCGGCCGTCGTCGCGACCGGCGCGCGGGTCGACCGCGACACGGTCATCACCCCGGGCAGCCGGTTCGGCACCGACGACGGCGTCCGCGAGATCGGCCGCCGCGCCGCGTAGGCCCGCACGACCCCACGACCCTGTTCCGCCCGACCTCGCGCTCCCAGAGCGGCACCGAGGCGGCGGAATAGGGTCGTTCCATGTTCGAACTCCATCACCTCAGCGCCCAGGAGCAGTGGGACTGGCTGCAGCGCGGCGAGATCACCCCGCTCGAGCTGACCGAGCACTACCTCGCCCGCATCGAGCGCTGGAACGGGGAGCTCGGCGCCTTCATCACCGTGACCGCGGACGCGGCGCGGGCCCGGGCGGCCTCGATCGGCTCCGTGCCGCGCACCGCGCTGCTCTGGGGACTGCCGAGCGGCGACAAGGACCTCTGGCGCCGGGCCGGTGTCCGGACCACCTTCGGCTCGCGGCTGCGCGAGTCGTTCGTCCCCGACGCCTCCGACGAGATCGTCCAGGTGCTCGACGCTGCGGGGGCGATCAGCCTCGGCAAGACGGCCGCGCCCGAGTTCGGCATGCCCTCCTACACCGAGAACCTCGTCGGACCGCCGACGGTCACGCCCTGGGACACCTCGCGCGGCGCGGGCGGGTCCAGCGGCGGCGCGGCGAGCGCGGTCGCGGCGGGACTGCTCCCGTTCGCACCCGGCTCCGACGGCGGCGGCTCGATCCGCATCCCCGCCGCCGCCTGCGGTCTGGTCGGTCTCAAGCCCTCCCGCGGCCGGGTGCCGGCGCTGTCCGGAGTCGGGGGAGTCGGCGGCCTCGTCGTCGCCGGTCCGCTGACCCGCTCGGTGGCGGACGCCGGGATGCTGCTGGAGGGGATGCTCGAGCGCCGCAACGGCGTCGTCCCGCAGCGCACGGCGCTGACCGCGCCGGGCGACGGGGACGGCTCCTTCCTCGGCGCCGCCGTGCGCGGCGAGGGCCGGTTCCAGATCGGCGTGCTGACGGCCTCGCCCTGGGACGAGGAGTACGACATCGGGCTCGCTCCGGAGGCGCGCGCCGCGCTCGAGGAGGGGATCGCAGCGCTCTCGGCGCTCGGCCACGGCCTGGACGATGCGGTGCTGCCGCCGTCCGCCGCCTACCCTGACGCGTTCCGGCTGCTCTGGCAGAGCGGGGCGTCGACGCTCCCGATCGAGGGCGACGAGCTCGACCTTCTCGAGCCGCTGACGCAGTGGCTGATCCGCGAGGGGCGGAAGCGCTCGGCGCGCGAGATCGTCGAGGCGGCGGGGGTGCTGTCCGCCTACGAGCGCGCGGTGATCGCCGCCTTCTCGCCGTTCGACGCGATCCTCACCCCGTCGATGACGATGACGCCGCGGCCGGTCGGCTGGTACGACGCCGAGGATCCGGAGCGCAACTTCGAGCAGCAGGTGCGCTACACGCCGTACACCTCGTTCGTGAACGTGAGCGGCCTGCCCGCGATCGCGCTGCCGTTGAGCGTGACGGCGGACGGCCTGCCGATGGGGATCCAGCTGATCGGGCGCCCCGGCGGCGAGGCGGTGCTGCTCTCGATCGGCGCGCAGCTGGAGCGCCGGGCGCGCTGGCAGCGGCGGCACCCGCCGCAGTGGTGAGGCCCGGGGAGCCGGGCGCCGCGGACACCCGGCGAACGGGCAGGTCCGCACCCTTGGCCGGTCAGGTTAGGCATGCCTATACTTACTTCCGATGTGCATGTTCGAGGGACGAGACGGCTCGGAGCCGGTCGACGTCAAGCAGTTCCTGATCGCGGGTGACGAGACCGTCGTGCCCTGGATCCAGAGCATGCTCGACGCGCTCCCCGCGAACGCCCGGGGCCAGGTCTTCGTCGAGGTCGACGACGCCCGCGGCCTGCCGCCGCTCTCGGCGCCCGGCCGCGTCTGCGTCACCTGGCTCGGCCGCTCGCAGCGCTCCGGCGCTCCCGGCACCGGTCTCGCCTGTGCGCGCGGCGTCGCGCTCGACCGCGCGGTGCGCGCCTGGATGGGCGAGATGTCCGTCGTCGACGGCGACTACCCGTGGGCGGACGACCGGCACGACTTCTGCGCCTGGGTCGGCGGAGAGGGCGCCGTCGTCGCGGAGCTGGCCGCCGATGTCGACGCCCGCCTGCGGGTGTCAGCCGAGCACGCCGCTCGCTGAGAGCCACTCAGGATTAGGTAAGGCTTACCTTCTCTGCGAGACTGGACCGGTGCCTCCGCTGACCGAAGCCCCCGCCCGTCCGGCCTACCGGCCGTATCTCGCGACCGTCGCCCGCGCGACCCGGATCGCGCCGCACTTCATCCGGATCACGCTGACCGGTGACGATCTCGGCTCGGTCGGCTGCACCGGCCCGGACCAGCGGATCAAGCTGGTCGTGCCGACGCCGACCTCGAGCGCACACGACTTCATGGCCTCGGTCGCGGACGAGAGCGGACCGGACGGCCTCGCTCCCGACTGGTACACCCGCTGGCGCGAGCTGCCGGACGCGCTGCGGAACCCGCTGCGCACCTACACGATCCGCGCGACCCGCCCCGAGCTGGCGGAGGTCGACGTCGACTTCGTCGCGCACGGCGACACCGGCCCGGCCTCCGCCTGGGTGGAGTCGGCCCGCGTCGGCGCGCAGGTCGTCATCATCGCGCCCGATACCCGCTCGGAGCTGGCCGGCGGCGGCGTCGAGTGGCACCCGGGTGCGGCGACGACGCTCCTGATGGCGGGCGACGAGACCGCGGTCCCCGCGATCAGCGCGATCCTCGAGAGCCTCCCCGCCTCGGCGACCGGAGCCGCGTTCCTCGAGGTGCCGAGCGCGGCGGACGTCCTGCCGCTCCAGCACCCCGCCGGAGTCCGCGTGCACTGGCTGGTGCGCACCGGGACGACCCCGGGCGCGCAGCTCGGCGACTCCGTCCGCGGCTGGGCGACCCGCTTCATCACGGCGCATCACCGCGGGGTCGAGGTGTCCGACGTCGACGTCGACAGCGAGATCCTCTGGGAGGTGCCCGCGGAGCGCACCGACCCCGGCCTCTACGCCTGGATCGCCGGCGAGGCCGGCGCGATCAAGCTCATCCGCCGCTGCCTCGTCACCGAGCTCGGCGTCGACCGCACCCGCGTCGCCTTCATGGGCTACTGGCGGACGGGCCGCTCCGAGGCCAACTGAGCCTCGCGCCGCGTCCCCTCCGCCCTCAGAGCGCGGCGGGGACGCCGACCAGGCGGCTGGAGAGCGTCCAGAGGTCGCGGCCGAGCTGCCGGTCGCGCGCCTGCGCGGCCGTCGCGCCGCCGGGCCGGAGCCCATCGAAGTAGCTGCCGCTCGCCGCGCCGACGTCGGGTTCGGACGCCAGCGTGATCAGCGGGACGGCGCCCGCGTCGGCGGAGATGCCCGGCGACCCGCTCAGCGACAGCAGCGACATCAGCCGCGAGTCGGCGCCGAAGCCGGTCGCGACGACGCCCGGGTGGAACGAGTAGGCGTCGACGGCGGTCGGCAGCAGGCGCTCGGCCAGCTCGCGGACGAAGAGGATCGTGGCGAGCTTCGAGGTGCCGTAGGCGCGCCAGCCGCCCAGCCACGGCCCGCGCCGGCGGTCGAGGTCGTCGAGCGAGAGCCGGCCGATGCGGTTGGCGGCGCTCGCGGTGGAGACCACGCGGGCACCGGGGCGCTCGCGCCCGGTCTCGATCAGGCGGGGGAGCAGGAGCCGCGTCAGCAGGAACGGGGCCAGGTGGTTGCTCTGGATCGTCCGCTCGTGCCCGTCGACCGTCTCGCCGCGGTGCGAGACGAGGCCGCCCGCGTTGTTCGCGAGCACGTCGATGCCGTCGTAGCGGGCGAGCAGCGCCGCGGCGAGGTCGCGGACGTCGTCGAGACGGTCGAAGTCCGTGACGAACGGGTCGCCGCCGATCTCGTCGGCGACCGCTCGGGTGCGCTCGGCGTTCCTCCCGACGACGGCGACGCGGGCGCCGGCCGAGGCCAGCGCGGCGGCGGCGACCCGCCCGATCCCGGAGCTCGCCCCGGTGAGGACGACGACGCGCCCCGTCTGATCAGCGACCACGGACGTAGCCGCCCTTCTCGAGGCCGGCCTCGATCTCGAAGCGGTTCCGCAGCGGGTCGCGGCCGGCGACGAAGTACATCAGCGGGAACCACATGCCGAAGGTGCGCCACTGCACCTTGTGCACGGCCTCGTGCTCGAGCACGCGGTCGGAGACGTTGCTGTCCGTCAGATAGCTCGTGCCGACGCAGGAGCCGCCGCGGCCGAAGGCCCAGGAGGGCAGCCCGGTGAAGACGACGAGCCCGTTGCGGCGCTCGATCGGGCCCGTGCTCCAGAGCGCGCCCCAGGCCAGCCCGACCGCGCAGGCGAAGAGGTAGCCGGGCCGGGTGATCGCCGGGTCGAGGGCGACGACCGCGACCGCGCGCCGCAGGGCGCTCACGCGCTGTCGCGCCCGTAGGTCTCGAGCAGGCGCAGCCAGACCTCGCTGATCGTCGGGTAGGAGGGGACCGCGTGCCAGAGGCGGGACAGCGGGACCTCGCCGACGACGGCGATCGTCGCGGAGTGCACGAGCTCGCCGACCTCCTTGCCGACGAAGGTGACGCCGAGCAGGACCTTGCGGTCCTCGTCGACGACCATCCGGGCTGTGCCCTTGTAGCCGACGGCGGCGAGCGAGGCGCCGGCGACGGAGCCGATCTCGTAGTCGACGACCCTGGTGCGGTAGCCCGCCTTCTCGGCCGCGGCGGCGGTGAGGCCGACGGAGGCGACCTCCGGGTCGGTGAAGACGACCTGCGGCACGGCCTCGTGGTCGGCCGTGGCGACGTGGGCGCCCCACGGCGCGTCCTTCACCTCGCCGCCGGTGCTGCGGGCGACGATCACGTCGCCGGCGGCGCGGGCCTGGTACTTGCCCTGGTGGGTGAGCAGCGCGCGGTGGTTGACGTCGCCGACGCCGTAGAGCCAGGGCGTGCCGGAGCCGACCGGGGAGCCGTCCGCGCCGAGCACGAGCATCGTGTCGTCGACCGTCAGCGAGTCGCCCGGCTCGAGCCCGACGACCTCGAGACCGATGTCGCGGGTCTGCGGGGCGCGGCCGGTGGCGGCGAGGATCTCGTCGGCCTCGACGACGTCACCGCCCTCCAGGGTCACGGCGACGGTGCCGTCGGCGCGGCGCTCGACCGAGGCGGGGGAGCCGCCGATCCGCACGTCGACGCCGAGCTCGCGGAGGGCGTCGCCGACCAGCTCGCCGGCGAAGGGCTCGAACGGGGCGAGCAGTCCGCTGCGGGCGAGCAGGGTCACGGTGGCGCCCATGCCGGCGTAGGCCGTCGCCATCTCGCAGGCGACGACGCCGCCGCCGATGACGACGAGGCGGCCGGGGACGATCTCGGCGCTGGTCGCCTCGCGGCTGGTCCACGGGGAGGCGGCGCGCAGCCCCGGGATGTCGGGGACGACGGCGCTGGTGCCGGTCGCGACGGCGACGGCGCTCCGGGCGTGCAAGACGCGGACGGAGCCGTCAGGGGCGGTGACGCTCACCTCGCGCACGCCGCTGAGGCGGCCGTGGCCGCGGACGAGCTCGATGCCGGCACCCTCGAGCCACTGGACCTGGCCGTGGTCGTCGAAGCCGCTGGTGACGGAGTCGCGGTGCGCCAGGAGCGCGGCGATGTCGACACCGCCGGTGACGGCCTGCGCCGCTCCCGGGAGGTCGCGGGCGGCCCGGAGCGCCATCGGCGCGCGCAGCAGCGCCTTGGACGGCATGCAGGCCCAGTAGGAGCACTCGCCGCCGACCAGCTCGCTCTCGACGATCGCGGCGGTCAGCCCGCCCTGCACGGCGCGGTCGGCGATGTTCTCGCCGACCGGCCCCGCGCCGATGACGATCAGATCGAAGGTGTCGGTGGGGGCGGTGTCGGTCGCGGCGTCGGTGCTCGGCGTGGTCATGGTCTCTCCGGATCGTTCTCGGGGGCGGATCGCCCGTTCTGTCCTGGACTCCGGCGCCGTGCGGCCCGGAGGACGTTCTCAGTGCGCAGGCACGATCTCGGCACGCCAGCCGTCGTAGCGGCCGCCCTCGCGCTCGACGACCTCGATCACCTGGCGGAGGAAGGCGGTCGTCGCCTCCTCGTCCACCGCGGCGTGGTGGCTCGCCACCAGCACGAGCCGCAGCCGTAGGCGCGAGATCGCGATCTCGAAGCCGGAGGCGACGAGCGCCCGCCCGGCCCGGCGCGCCCTCGAGCGGCGGGAGAAGACGGCGAAGTGGTCGACCTCGCGCAGCTCCCAGACCTGGTCGCCGTAGCGCAGGCGTACCTCGAGCTGCTGGGCCGCGCGCTCGCGCTGGGCCTCCAGCGGGGAGGAGGGCGCTCGGGGCGCGGCAGCGGGGGTGGACGCGGTGGTGGTGGTCACGGGTGCCTGCTCGCTCATCGGCCGGTGAACTCCGCTCGGGTGCGGGAGAGGAAGGCCTTCATGCCGATCCGCGCGTCGTCGGACGCGGCGAGGCGCGCCAGCTCGGCGGGCAGGGCGGCGGCCGTCTCGGCGTCGGAGGAGGCGACGGCGAGCCGTGCGCTCGCGAGCGCCGCCTGGACGGCGAGCGGGGCCTGCGCAGCGATCCGCTCGGCGAGCGCACGGGCGGCCTCGGCGACGGTGCCGTCGGGCACCACCTCCTGGACGAGGCCGATCCGGTGCGCCTCGCGGGCGTCGAACTCGTCGCCGGTGAGGATCCAGCGCATCGCGTCCCCCCAGCCGGCCGCGCGCGGGAAGCGCAGGGTCGCGCCGCCGAAGGGCAGGATGCCGCGGGCGACCTCGATCTGGCCGAAGCGGGTCGACTCCTCGGCGAGGACGACGTCGCTCGCGAGCGCCAGCTCGATGCCGAGGGTGAGGCAGGTGCCCTGCAGGCCGATCACGACGGGCTTGGCCACCGGGCGGGTGCGGATCGCCCACGGGTCGAGGCCGCCCTCGGGCACGAAGTCCAGGCCGTCGCCGCCGAGCCGCGGCCCGATGTCGGCGAGGTCGAGCCCGGCGGTGAAGTGGGCGCCCTCGGCGAGGACGACGCCCGCGCGCAGCTCCGGATCGCGGTCCAGCTCGCCGTAGGCGGCGGCCAGCTCGCCGAGGAGCCGGAAGTCGGCGGCGTTCCGCTTCTCGGGCCGGTCGAGGACGATCTCGAGCACGTGCCCGCGCCGTTCGGTGCGCACACGTCGCCGGTCGTCGCTCATCGGTCCTCCGCTCGGGTCGCGTCCGTCCATCTTGCCCGCTGCCGCCGACACCGGGTCGCGGCGGGGCGCCGATTCGGAGTCGCCGCTCAGGCCGACGGCGTGCGGGCCGGTGCTCGGACGGCGCGGAGTGCTCAGACGCCGCGGGTCGTCGCGCCGACCAGGCGGAGGATCGTCGGCAGGTCGTCGACCGCGGCGGTCGGCGAGGACGGCGCGAAGGAGGTGAGACCCGCGCCGGCGAGCGGGAACCGGGCCCGCAGCGCGGCGAGGCACTCGACCAGCCGCGAGGCGGGGACGCCGAACGGCACGGGGTCGAAGAGTCCGGCGACCTCGGCCGGGTCGAGGACGTCGAGGTCGATGTGCACGTAGACCGAGCCGGCACCGGTCGCCTCGACGGCGGCGACGAGCGCCTCCGGATCGAGCGCGTCGACGCCGAGGTGGGTGGCGCCGCGCTCGAGCAGTCCCTCGAGCTCGCCCGGGTCCGAGGCGCGGACGCCCGCGAGCACGACGTGCTCGTCGGCGATCCGGTCCGCGGCCGAGGCGCTGAGCAGTCCGACGCCGCGGCCGAGGACGGCCGACAGCACCATGCCGCAGAACGCGCCGCTCGGCGAGGTCTCCGGGGTGTTCGCGTCCGGGTGCGCGTCGAACCAGACCAGCGCGACCGGCTCGGGGGAGGAGCGGACCGCGTGCCCGATCGCCGCGAACTCCACGCCGCAGTCGCCGCCGATCGTCACGATCGGCCCGGGGCGGCCGACCAGCGCCTCGCGGACCCGCTCGGCGGTCACGGCGACGGACGCGTAGCGGCGGACTCCGGTGTCCTGCGCGTCGCCCGCCTCCGGCGGGACGTCGACGACGACCGTGGCGGAGGAGGGCAGATCGCCGCGGATCGCCTCGGCTCCGTCGACGAGGCGCATGGCCCGCGTCGAGGCGGATCCCTGCCACTGGGGGACGACGAGGAAGGAGGCCATGGCTCTCACTATGGCACGCGACTCGCGGGGGTCGAGGCCTCGCCGGATCAGGCGGCCGGGAGCTCGCCGGGCGCGCCCGCGAGCGGATCCGCGGACGGCGCCTCGGGGCCGTCGAGGTCGAGCAGCGCCTCGTCCAGCGCGGAGCGGGCGCGGTCGTCGGCGGCCCTCGCCTGCTCGAGTGCGGCGGACGGATCCGCCGCCGCGAGGTGCAGGGCGGCGTCCAGCTGGGAGCGGGTCTCCTCGGCGAGGATGCGCGGCGCGGCGGTGATCCGCTCGCCGTGCACGGCCGCCAGCAGGGCGACCGCGTCGGCCCCGAGCAGGGCGACGGTGCGGGCCCCCTCGACGAGGAGCAGCTGCCGCTCGGCCTGCGCCCGCGGCTCGCGGTAGCCGGCGACCACCGCGTCGAGGGCGGCGTCGGCCTCGAGCAGCAGGGCGAGGACGACAGAGGGGTCGTGCCGGACGTCCGAGGCGCGCGCGTCGTCGGCGCTGAGCAGCAGGGCGGTCGCGGCGGCGCAGGCGGTCGCGACGTCGGCGGCGGAGGCGAGCTGCGCGGTGGTCCGCACGCCGGTCAGGGTGGCTGCGCGGTCGAGGTCGTCCCGCACCGAGCGCTCCAGAGCGCTCAGCTGGGTCTCGGCGCGCTCCAGCAGCACCGTCTGCGCCTCGACGGCGTCGAGCAGCGCGGCCGCGGCGGCGTCGTCGCGCTCGGCGGCCGCCTCGATCGCCTCGCGGAGGGGGCGCACCTGGCGCTCGGAGGTGGTGCCCGCGAGGACGGAGACGTCGGCGCGGGAGCGGTGCAGCCGCTCCGGGAGGGACGGGGTCGGCGAGGTCACTCCGTGATCGTACGGGCCCTGTGTTACCGAGCGTGTCGTCGCGACTCGACCCGCCGCCCGCCCGTGCCCAGGATGGAGGCATGCCAGGAACGCTCGCCATCGTCGAAGTCGCCTCGACGCGCCCCGGACGCGACGAGTACCACGCCTACGTGCAGATGCTCAACGGCCGCATCCTGGGCCTCGCCCGCGAGCTCGGCTGGGAGGCGGAGCGCTTCGCGGCGGAGGACCTCGGCACCGCGCGGCTGCTCGAGCGCACGCTCGGCGCCGACGCGATCGTGCTGGCCGGCGGCGAGGACATCGCCCCCGAGCGCTACGGCGTCGCCCGCGGCTACGCCGGCGAGGGCCCGCACGCGGAGCAGGCCGACGCCGCCCAGATCGCCCTGGTCCGCCGGGCTCTCGCCCGCCGCACCCCGCTGCTCGGCATCTGCCGCGGACTCCAGATCGTCAACGTCGCCCTCGGCGGCACGCTCGTCCCGGACCTCGGCCCGGAGGCCGCGCACCTCAACGCCGACGCGCCGGTGCACGAGCGCATGCACCGCCACGATGTGGTGCTCGCCGCGGACTCGACCCTCGGCGGCCTCTTCGGCGCGGAGGCGCTCGCCGTGCAGAGCGCGCACCACCAGGCGGTCGACGCGCTCGCCCCGGGCCTGCGGGTCGTCGCCCGGGCGGAGGACGGCGTCGTCGAGGCGCTGGAGCACCGCGACGCGCCGATCGTCGGCGTGCAGTGGCACCCGGAGGACCCGGCGGCGCCGGCCGGGCAGCTCGCTGTCCTGCTCGAGGGGCTCGCGCACGCCGTTGCCCGGCAGAACCCGGTCGAGGCCGTCGCCGCCTGAGCGACGCCGACCCCGACCCGGATCCGTGCGGGTCGTGCCTCAGCCGGCCAGCCGCGCCATCCACGCCTCGATCTCGTCGGCGGAGCGGGGGATGCCGGCCGACAGGTTCTCGGCGCCGTCCGCCGTCACGAGGACGTCGTCCTCGATCCGCACGCCGATGCCGCGCAGCTCCTCGGGGACGGTGAGGTCGTCGGGCTGGAAGTAGAGGCCCGGCTCGATCGTGAAGACCATGCCGGCCTCGACGATCCCGTCCAGGTACATCTCGCGGCGGGCCTTCGCGCAGTCGTGCACGTCGAGGCCCAGGTGGTGGCTGGTGCCGTGCACCATGTAGCGGCGGTGCTGCTGGTTGTCGGCCTCGAGCGCCTCCTCGGCGCTCACCGGCAGCAGGCCCCACTCGGCGGTGCGCCGGGCGATGACGGCCATCGCGGCCGCGTGCACCTCGCGGAAGCGGATGCCGGGCCGGACGATCGCGAAGGCGGCGTCGGCCGCCTCCCGGACCGTCTCGTGCACGCGGCGCTGCGCCTCGGTGTAGCGGCCGTCGACGGGGAAGGTCCGGGTGATGTCGGCGGTGTAGTAGCTCTCCTGCTCCACGCCGGCGTCGAGGAGCACCAGGTCGCCGGAGCGCACCGGTCCGTCGTTGCGGGTCCAGTGCAGGATGCAGGCGTGCGCACCGGCGGCGGCGATGGTGTCGTAGCCGACCGCGTTGCCGTCGGCGCGGGCGCGGCCGTTGAAGACGCCCTCGATCAGGCGCTCGCCGCGCTCGTGCCGGATGATGCGGGGCAGGTCGGCGAGGACGTCCTCGAAGCCGCGGGCGGTGGCGTCGACGGCCGCGCGCAGCTCGGCGATCTCGTACTCGTCCTTGACCAGGCGCAGCTCGGAGAGGTCGCGCTCGAGGGCGTCGCCGTCGGACTCCGCATCGGGTGCCTGCGCGTCCACGCGCGCGGTGACCACGGGGTCCGCCTCGCGGAGGACCGCGACCGGCGCCTCGCCGGCGTCCAGGACGGCGTCGAGCTCCGCGATGCCCCGGGTCTCGAGTCCGAGGTCGGCCGCGACCTGCGCGAGCGAGGGGCGCGGGCCGATCCAGAACTCGCCGATCTCGGAGTTGGCGTAGAACTCGTCGGAGTCGCGGCCGGCCCGCTCGCGGAAGTAGAGCGTCGCGGTGTGGCCCTCGCCCGCGGGTTCGAGCACCAGCACGGCGCCGGGCTCCGAGTCCGAGCCCCAGCCGGTCAGCCAGGTGAAGGCGGAGTGCGCGCGGAACGGGTAGTCGGTGTCGTTGGCCCGCTGCTTCAGCCGCCCGGCCGGCACGATCAGGCGGACGCCGGTGTGCAGGGCCGAGAGGCGCTCGCGGCGGCGCGCGGCGAAGGCGGCCTGCTCGCGCGGCGCGGGGAGGGTCTCCTCGCGCTCGGCCCAGCCGGACGCGATGAAGTCGCGGAACCGGTCGGAGCCGGGGGTCGTGGAGCGGTTCGTGGTCGCGCGCGGCGCGGGAGCGGCGGCGACGGTCTCCGGTGCGGCGGTGGTGGTCTGCTCGTCCGTGTTCGTCATGCCGCCATTCTCCTCCCTGCGCCCGACACGGCGGCCGGGGCAGGGTCAGGGGGCAGGGGTCAGGACGACTCCTTGACCATCCCGCGGACCGAGAGCTGCGCGAGCACCGGGCGGTGGTCGCTGCCGGCGTCGTCCTGGTCGTCCAGCACGTCGAAGCCGGAGACGTCCCAGCGACCGGAGAACAGCACGTGGTCGATCGGAGCGGCGAGGGCCGGCGGGAGGCTCGTCGGCCAGGTGCCGACGGCGGCGGCGTTCGCGAGCCGTCCGGCGTCCGTGCAGCCGCCGAGGTCGGCGTCGCCCGGGAGGGCCGACCAGTGGTCGAGAGTCGAGTTGAGATCACCCAGGACGACGAGGTCCTCCTCGGCGGTGCAGAGGTCGGCCAGCCTGGCCAGGTCGCTGCGCCACTCGGTCGCGTGGGCGGGCAGCGGGGCGGTGGTGTGCACGGCCGCGATCACTGGGCGCTCCGGGGTGTCGGGGCGGGCGACGAGGGAGGCGCTGGTCGCGGTCGGCGTGCTCGCCGCGTCGACCGAGTAGCCGCCGAGGGCGGGCGAGAGCAGCAGCGCCGTGCCGTCGCTCGGCCCGGTGCCCGGGACCAGGTGCAGGATCATCGGGCGGCCGGCGGCGGCGAGGGCGTCTCCGACCTGCTCGGCGCGCTCCTGCGACACCTCGAGCAGGGCGACCGCGTCGGCGGCGTTCGCGTCCGCGAGCGCGGCGACGGTCTCGGCGGGGACGCCGTCGTGCAGGAGGTTCCAGCTCAGGACGCGCAGGTCGCCGAGGCGGTGCGCGCGGGGCGGGGCGGAGTCGTCGCCGCGGACCGCCTGCAGGCCGCCGAGCACGAGCGCGAGGGCGACGCCGAGGGCGCCGAGGACGAGGGCGAGCCGGCGCACGGGCTCGACGAGCACCGCGACGACGACGAGGACGACGGCTCCGGCGACCCCGGCCAGGGCGGTGGCCGCGCGGAACGAGACCAGCTGCGCGAAGGGCGTCTGACCGGCGAGGCCGAAGAAGCCGGGTGCCGCGACCACCAGCAGCACGATCGCCACTGCGAGCGCCACCGCGAACTTGACCAGTCGTGTCCCCATCCCGGCCCAGGCTAGGGCATCGGTCCCGGGGAGTCCGCAGGACGCGCGTCTACGATGGCCGGATGCATGTCCCCGGAGGCGGGTACGACCTCCACACCCACTCGCTCGTCTCCGACGGCACCGAGCCGCCCGAGGTGCTCGTCCGCGCGGCCGCCTCGGCCGGTCTCGACGGCGTCGCGCTGACCGACCACGACACCACCCGCGGCTGGGCGGCGGCGATCGCCGCGGCCGAGGAGGCGGGCATCGACCTGCTGCCCGGGATGGAGCTCTCCTCGAGGGTCGGCTGGGCGAGCGTGCACGTGCTCGCGTACCTCCCCGATCCGGAGGACCCCGGCCTCGTGGCCGAGACCTCGCGGATCCGCTCGGAGCGCTCGCACCGCGCGCAGGCCATCGTCGCGGCGATCGCGGCCGACTACGACCTCACCTGGGACGACGTGCTGGCGCAGACCAGCCCCGGCACCACGATCGGGCGCCCGCACATCGCCGACGCCCTGGTCGCCCGCGGGCTCGCGACCGACCGCTCGGCGGCGTTCGCGGGGATCCTCGACTGGCGCGGAGGCTACTTCCAGCCGCACTACGCCCCGGACCCGGTCGAGGCGGTGCGGCTCGTGCGGGCCGCGGGCGGCGTGCCCGTGATCGCGCACCCCGCGACGAGCACCCGCGGCATCGCGATCGAGTCGATGCTGCCGGAGCTGGTCGACGCGGGGCTGTTCGGCCTCGAGGTCGAGCACCGGGAGAACACCGCCGCGGGCAAGCGGCGGCTGCGCGAGCTGGCGGCGCGGTACTCCCTCGTCACGACCGGGTCGAGCGACTACCACGGCACCGGCAAGCCGAACCGGCTCGGCGAGAACACGACGGCGCGCGCGACCGTCGACGCCATCCGCGGGGCGGCGCGCGCGGGCTGAGCCGAGACGACGGCACGGCGGGGTGGGTCTCGATACGCCGCTACGCGGCTACTCGACCAGCATGCTTCTCCTGCCGTTCGAGCAACCCGCGGAGCGGTCCTGCGTGCCGTTCGAGCAGCCCGCGGAGCGGTCCTGCACGCCGACTAAGTAGCCCGCGGAGCGGACTTGCATGCTGATCGAGTAGCCCGCGGAGCGGGCGTATCGAGATCCACCGCTGTCAGAAGCTCGCGCCGCTGAAGGCCGGGTCTCGATACGCGCCTCCGGAGCTACTCGACCAGCATGCTTCTCCTGCTGATCGAGCAGCCCGCGGAGCGGACCTTCATGCTGATCGAGTAGCCCGCGGAGCGGGCGTATCGAGATCCGCGGCCGAGGAGGGCTACGCCGAGCCGTCCGGGCGGGGGCTGCGGCGGCGCTGGCGGGTGCGGCGGCGGGGCTCGCTGTTGCCGTCGTGGTGCTCCTTGCTCTCGCTCGAGGGGGCCTGGCCGGTCTGCACCGGCTCGCCCTCAGTCGCGGCGGGAGCGGTCTCACCGGAGTCTCCGCGGCTGCGGCGACGCGGCTCGCGGCCGCCCTCGCGCGGCTCCCGCGGCTCGCGCTGACGGGGAGCGCGCTCGGGGCGGGCGTCCGCCTTCGCCTCGGCGGGGATCGGAGTCGGCTTCAGCCGGCCCTTCGTGCCGACGGGGATCGCGAGGTCCTCGTAGAGGTGCGGCGACGAGGAGTAGGTCTCGACCGGGTCGGGCTGGCCGAACTCGAGCGCGCGGTTGATGAGGGCCCACTTGTGCAGGTCCTCCCAGTCGACGAAGGTGACGGCGATGCCGGTCTTGCCGGCGCGGCCGGTGCGGCCGACGCGGTGCAGGTAGGTCTGGTCGTCGTCCGGGATCGTGTGGTTGATCACGTGGGTGACATCGTTGACGTCGATGCCGCGGGCCGCGACGTCGGTCGCGATCAGGATGTCCTTCTTGCCGGCCTTGAACGCGGCCATCGCCCGCTCGCGCTGCTCCTGGTTGAGGTCGCCGTGCACGGCGGCGGCGTTGAAGCCGCGGTCGTTGAGCTCCTCGACGATGCGGGCGGCCGCGCGCTTGGTGCGGGTGAAGATGACGGTCTTGCCGCGGCCCTCGGCCTGCAGGATGCGGGCGATGACCTCGTCCTTGTCGAGCGAGTGCGCCCGGTAGACGATGTGCTTGATGTTCGCCTGCGTGATGCCCTCGTCGGGGTCCGTCGCGCGGATGTGGATCGGCTTGTTCATGAAGCGGCGGGCGAGGGCCACGATCGCGCCGGGCATCGTCGCCGAGAAGAGCATGGTGTGGCGGGTGGCCGGGGTCTGCGCGAAGAGCTTCTCGATGTCGGAGAGGAAGCCGAGGTCGAGCATCTTGTCGGCCTCGTCGAGGACCATCGTCTGCACGCTCGCGAGCGAGAGCAGGCGCTGTCCGGCGAGGTCGAGCAGGCGGCCCGGGGTGCCGACGACGATCTGCGCGCCGGCCTTGAGCTGCTCGATCTGACCCTCGTAGGCCTTGCCGCCGTAGATCGAGACGATCTTGGTCGGCCGGTTGGAGGCGGCGAGCTCGATGTCCTCGGTGACCTGCACGGCCAGCTCGCGGGTCGGCACCACGATCAGCGCCTTGACGCCGGGCTCGGGGTCGTTGCCGAGGGCCTGGATGAGGGGGAGGCCGAAGCCGAAGGTCTTGCCGGTGCCGGTCTTGGCCTGCCCGATGATGTCCTGCTTCTGCAGGGCCAGCGGGATGGTCTGCTCCTGGATGGGGAACGGCTCGAGGATGCCCTTGGCGGCGAGTGCGGCGACGATGTCGTCGTCGATGTTGAGATCGGAGAAAGTCACGGAGTGAAGCGCCTGTCGTGTCGAACGGTCCACGCCCCTGTACGACTCGGGCGCAGGGTCACCGATCCAGCGCCGGTGACATCCCGGCGAGTCTACCGCCACGGGGGTCCTCGGGCCCGGAACCGCGGGCGGTGCGCGCTCTACACTGATCGGATGGCAGCCTGGTTCCGACGTCGACGTCCGCTCGGCGAAGCCCCCCGACTGACCCCGCGCGGAGAGTCGACGAGCAAGCGCGACCGCGTCGATCTCGCCGACCTGAGCCCCCAGCTGCTGCCCTACCTCGGTCAGGTGGCCTACCTCCAGCTCGCCGTCTTCGAGGCGCTGGCCCGCGGGGTGGCGGGCACGGAGGACCTCGCCGACAAGGAGGCGATCTCGGCCGCCGCCGGCACCGCGCTGGCGAAGCACCACGCGGTCGTGGCCGAGCTGCGCCGGCGCGACGTCGAGCCGAGCGAGGCGATGGCGCCGTTCCGGCCGGCCATCGACACCTTCGAGCACCTCACCCGCGGCGCCGACCTGCACGAGACGCTGCTCTCGGCGTACATCACCGCCGGGCTGCTCGACGACTTCTTCATCCGGCTCACCGGCGGGCTGCCGAACGACGTCGGACCGCGGATGGCGCAGACGCTCGGCGCCGACACCGGCGTCGACGGACTGGTCGCGATCCTCCGCCGCGAGATCGCCGCGGACGAGCGCCTCGGCTCCCGCCTCGCGGTCTGGGGGCGCCGACTGGTGGGTGACACGCTGCTCGTCGCGCGCTCGGCGCTGATGGGCTCGGGCAACCCCGACTCGGACGAGTCCCGGATCGAGCCGGTCTTCACCGAGTTGATCGCCTCGCACACCCGCCGGATGGACGCGCTCGGGCTGACGGCCTGACGCCTCGGCGCGGCTGTCAGCCGGGGCTCCTACGCCTCCGGCTCGCGGAATCGCCTCCGGCTCGCGGATTCCGCCGGTTTCCACGTGCCGAACGCGGTTCGGCGTGCCGGAGCTCGGCCGGTGCCGCATTCCTGCTGGTCGAGTAGCCCCGGAGGGGCGTATCGAGACCCGCCGTCGCTAGCAGGGCGGGTCTGCAGAGTCGTCCTGCCGGCGGTGGTGGATCTCGATACGCCCGCTTCGCGGGCTACTCGATCAGCATGGTGTGCCCGCTTCGCGGGCTACTCGATCAGCATGGTCCGGCCGCCGCGTCAGTCGTCGATGAAGCCGGGGACGTGGGCCAGGGTGGCGACGGTGCGGGCGCGGCCCCACTCGACGTGGGCGTGGGCGACGGAGACGGCGAGCGGGGCGTCGCCGGCGGCGATCGCCTCCGCGAGCCGCACGTGCTCGTCGTGCCGGACGCCCGGCTCGGCCTGGATGTTGGCGATGTTGAGACGGTTGCTGCGCTCGTCGAGCGGCTGCATCGTGGTGATCAGGAGCCGGTTGCCCGCGATCGCCTCGATCGCGCCGTGGATGCGGCCGCTCTCGGAGTGGAAGCGCGCGAGGTCGCCGGCGGCGAGGGCGGCGCTGGCGTCGGCGACGACGGCGGTCAGGGCCGAGGCGTCGGCGCCGCGGGCCACCGCCTCCGCGGCCTTGCGGGCCACGAGCGGCTCGAGCGCCGAGCGGATGTCGTAGAGCTCCTCGACATCGCGCCGCCGGACGATCGAGACGACGGCGGTGCTGCGCGGGCGCACCGTGACCAGGCCGGCCAGCTCGAGCCAGGGCAGCGCCTCGCGGATCGGGACGCGCGAGACGGCGAGCTCGGTGGCGAGATCGCGCTCGCGGATCGGCTCGCCCGCCGGCAGCCGGCCGTCGAGGATGCGCGCGCGCAGCTCCTCGTACACCCGCTGCGACATCGTCTGCGCGGGACTCTTCGTCGGCATCGGCGCTCCTGTCGGTCTACCCGTTCTCCGTCCTCGAAGGGTAGCGGGCGGTGCAGGAGAGACCCGTCGGCCCTTGTAACGCCGTCTTCATCTGCCCGAAACACCCTGGCGCCGGATCGGATCTACCGTGATCGACGTGCCTCGGTATACCGAGCGCCTCCCTCGCCACTCCGCCGGAAGGACCCGCCCCATGAGCACCGTCACCAATCCGCCCCCCGCCACGACGATGGGCGACCGCATCGAGGCCGCCTACTCGCGCATCGGAGTCACGAGCGCCCACCTCGGCATCGTCGCGATGATCCTCTTCGGCGTCTTCTTCGACGCGATCGAGCAGAACACGGTCGGCGTCGCCGGCCCGATCCTCGCCGCCGACTGGGGACTCGCCGGCGCGCAGATCGGCCTGCTCAACACGGCGACCTTCACGGCGGTCGCGCTCGGCCGGGTCCTCGCCGGAGTGGTGATGGACCGGATCGGGCGGCGCACCCTCCTCGGCGCGAACCTTATGATCTTCGCCGTCGGCTCGCTGCTCTGCGCCTTCGCGCCCAGCTACGAGATCCTGGTCGCGGCGCGCTTCCTGGTCGGCCTCGGCCTCGGCGGCGAGATCGCGACGGCGGTCATCATGCTGGCCGAGTTCTTCTCTGCCAAGCACCGCGGCACCGCCGTCGGCCTGATCAACGTCGCCGCGGCCGGACTCGGCAACATGCTCGCCCCGCTCTTCGGCGTCATCGTCTTCTCGGTCTTCACCGGCGACGACCGCTGGCGCTGGCTCTTCGGCATCCTGGTGATCCCCGCCCTCGCGGTCGTGGTCTACCGGCGCGCGCTGCCCGAGACTCCCCGCTACCTCGCCGCCCGGGGCCGCGTCGCCGAGGCGAACACCGTGATCAACCGTCTCGCTCAGGGCCGGCTGCACCGCCCCGTGACCGACGAGGTGGACTACCTGGGCGGTGCCGCCGACCGACCCGTCACCGCCGTGAGCACCCCGCGCTGGACCGAGCTCTTCGGCCGCCGCCACCGCCGCACCACGATCGCCCTGGGCGTCGCGGTCTGCATGTCCTACGCCGCGCAGATCTCGATGCTCACCCTGATCCCGCTGATCCTCACCTCTCGCGGCTTCGACATCACCAGTGCGCTCTGGTATACCCTCGTGATGCAGTCGGGCTCGCTCGTCGGAGCGCTGGTCGCGGCGCTCGCCGCCCGCCGGCTGCCGCGCAAGCTCACGCTCACGGTCGCGGCCCTGCTCGGGATCGGCGCCGGTCTCGGCTTCGGCTTCCTCGGCACCACCGTCGCGCTGGTGCTCGTCTTCGGCTTCCTCTTCAACTTCTCGGTGATCGTGCTCAACACCACCATCTGGCTGTTCGCTCCGGAGCAGTACCCCACGCGCATCCGCGGCCTCGGCACCTCGGTGATCCTCGCCCTCGGCTCGCTCTCCGGCGGACTGTTCCCGCTCCTCGCCGGCGCCGTGCTCGACGCCTCGGGGGTCGGCGGGATGTTCGCCCTCCTCGCCGGGCTGTTCGCGATCTGCGCGATCGCCGTGCAGTTCCCGCGCGAGACCGTCGGCCGCCCGATGGCGGAGGACTGAGCGTGCAGCGCACGGTCGTCGTCGTGAATCCGAACACCTCGGTCGCGACCACCCGGCTGCTAGTGGCCGTCGCCCGCGACGCGGTGCGCGGGGAGGACGTCCGGATCGTGGGGGAGACGGTGGCGCAGGGGCCCTCGATCATCACGACGCCTGCGGCTCTCTCCGCCGCGGCGGCGCACGTGGTGGCCGCGGCTCGACGCGCGGTGCTGCTGCACGCGCCCGACGCGATCGTGGTCGCCGCGTTCGGCGATCCGGGTGCCGCCGACGCGGCGGAGGCCACGGGGCTGCCGGTCGTGGGCATCGGAGCCGCGGCCGTGCGCGCCGCGAGCGCGGGCGGCCGGCGGTTCGCGATCGCGACGACGACCGGTCGGCTCGAGCAGGTGCTCCGGGCGCTCGTCGCGGACGCGGGGGCCCTGGACGCCTACGCGGGCTGCTTCCTCACGGCGTCGCCGGCGGAGGAGCTCGAGGACCCGGACCGGCTGCACGGCGAGCTGCACGCGGCGGTGCTGCTGGCGCAGGCGGCCGGGGCGGAGGCGGTGATCATCGGCGGCGGGCCGCTCAGCGCGGCGGCCGAGCGGCTCGCGGCGGAGTTCGCCGGGGTGCTGCCGATCGTGGAGCCGATCCGCGCGGCGGTGGCGGAGGCGCTCGCCGCGACGACCCCGGTCGGGGCGCTGCCCGCCTGAGGAGGCGGTTCCGGGAACGACGAAGGCGCGGGAGTCCGGGACTCCCGCGCCTTCGCGTGGTGGTGGGCGGCGCTCAGGGAGCGACGCGGTCCGGGGCGACCCGGCCGGCGAGCATCGCCTCGAGGGCGGCGTCGTCGCGACGGGTGCGCGCCCGGCCCAGCGCGACGTCGGCCGCGAGGACCGCGACAGCCGCGAGGCCGAGCGCGAGGATCCAGATCAGTCCGCCGTCCCAGGGCAGACCGGCCCAGGTCAGCGCGACCCAGACGACGGCGGCGACGACGCCGCCGAGCGCGGGGATCAGGACCGACCCGTGCAGGTGCCGGTGCGGCAGCCCGTAGCGGGCGGCGAGGCCCAGGAGGATCCCGCCGAGCGTGACGAAGAGGAGCTCCACGACGTGACCGTGCGGGAGGGGCTAGGCGACGAAGCCGACGCGGCGCGACTCCTCGGAGCCGACCTCGACGAAGGCGATGGTCTCGGTGGGGACGATGTAGATCTTGCCCTTCTCGTCGCGCAGGCGGAGGACCTTGGCGCCCGCCTCGAGCGCGGTGGTCACCGTCTTCTCGACCTCGGCCACGGACAGCGAGGACTCGAAGTTGAGCTCGCGCGGGGTGTTGACGATTCCGATACGGATTTCCACCAGCAGTGCCTTTCGGGAGGGGACGTGGCTGTCAGGATACGGGACCGCGCGGCGCGGCCGACGCCGGTTTCGCGCTGAGCGGACCCGGCTCGGGAGGGGCCGCCTGAGGGCGCGCGGCAGTGTCGGCGGTCTTCGTTAGCGTGGTCGCGTGAGCGCTCCTCGAACCCCGGCACCCGCCTCCGACGAGGCTCCCGCCCGCGACGGCTCGGCAGGCGAGGGGCTCGTCCTCGACGCGTCGCAGCGCGCCGTCCTCGCCCTGCCGGACGGCCGCAGCGCCGCGGTGCTCGGCGCCCCCGGCTCGGGGAAGACGAGCACGATCGTCGAGCTCGTCGCCGAGCGCGTGCTCGAGCGCGGCTACGAGCCGGAGTCGATCGCCGTGCTCGCCGCCAGCCGCACGGCAGCGACGGCACTGCGCGACGTGCTCGCGCTGCGGCTCGGCGTCCCGACGCGGGGGCCGCTGGCGCGGACCGCCACCTCGCTGGCCTTCGAGGCGGTGACCGCCGCCGCCAAGGAGCTCGGGATCGACCGGCCGACCCTCCTCACCGGCGGCGAGCAGGACGTCATCCTCTCCGAGCTGCTCGAGGGGCACCTCGAGGAGGGCACCGGGCCGCGCTGGCCCGACGAGTTCAGCCCCGAGGTGCTGCGGCTGCGCACCTTCCGCACCGAGCTGCGCGAGTTCGGGATGCGGGCCACCGAGCACGGCCTCGACACCGCCGCGATCCGCCGGCTGGCCGTGGACGCGGACCGCGGCGAGTGGTCGGCCGCCGCCGCCGTGCTCGAGGAGTTCCGCGACGTCGTCGACTGGATGGCCCCGCAGGCGGGGACGAAGCTCGACGCCGCCGAGTTCGCGGCCTTCGCGGCGGAGACGATCCGCGACGGCGGCGGGGGCGAGCGGATCCGGGCGCTTCGCCTCGTCGTCGTCGACGACATGCAGGAGGCGAGCGAGTCGACCGTCGTGCTGCTGCGCGCCCTCGCGGAGCGCGGCGTCACCGTGCTCGCGTTCGGCGACCCGGACGTCGCGACGAGCGCCTACCGCGGCGCCGCCTCCGACACCCTGGGCCGCTTCGGCCCGGCGATCGGCGTGCGCGACGCGGAGACACTGATCCTCGGCCGCGTGCACCGGCACGGGGCGGCCCTGCGCGCGGTCGTCTCCGCGGCGACGCAGCGGATCGGCACGGCCGCGGCGGGTCGGCAGCGCGCCGCCGAGGCCCCCGCCGACGAGGAGGGGGCGCCCGCCCCGCTGCTGGTGCTGCACGCTCCGACGGCGGCGCGCGAGGCGGCGACGGTGGCGCGACTGCTGCGCGAGCGGCGGCTCCGGGACGACGTGCCGTGGCGCCGGATGGCCGTCGTCGTCCGCTCCGGCGCGGCCGTGCAGCCGCTGCTGAAGGCGCTCGCCGTCGCCGAGGTGCCCACGCGCTCCGTGCTGGCCGGCCGCGCCCTGCGCGACGACCACGCAGCCCGGTCGCTGCTCGTGCTGATCGGCGTCGCGGTCGGCGAGCGTCCGCTGGACGCGGAGCTGGCGGCCGAGCTGCTGCTGGGGCCGTTCGGCGGGGTCGACCGGCTCGGCCTGCGCCGGCTGCGGCTCGCTCTGCGCGCGGAGGAGCTCGCAGGCGGGGGCATCCGCGCGAGCGATCCGCTGCTGGTGGAGGCTCTGGAGGCACCGGGCCGCTTCGCCACGATCGACTCCGGTCCGGCGCGCCAGGCCGAGCGCCTCGCCGTCACGATCGACCGGGTCCGCCGGCTGCACGCCGAGCAGGGCTCGATCGAGGAGCTGCTCTGGTCGGCCTGGGAGTCGAGCCGCGTCGCCTCCTCCTGGCGCGAGCTGGCGCTCGGCACCGGTCTCACCGCGGCCGAGGCGAATCGCAACCTCGACGGCGTCGTCGCGCTCTTCAGCGCGGCGCGGCGCTTCGTCGAGCGGGCGCCCGGTCACTCGGCGATCGGCTTCGTCACCGAGATCCTCGAGGCGGAGGTGCCGGAGGACACGCTGGCGCCGCGCTCGGTCGAGGACGCGGCGCTGATCGGCACGCCCTCCTCCGTCGTCGGCCTCGAGTTCGACGTGGTCGTGGTCGCGCGGCTGCAGGACGGCGTCTGGCCGAATCTGCGGCAGCGCGGCTCGCTGCTCGACCCGGACGGCCTGATCCGGCACGCGCGCGGCGAGGGCGACCTGCCGCTCGACAGCCGGAAGGCCACCCTCGACGACGAGCTGCGGATGTTCGCGCTCGCCGCCTCCCGGGCCCGCCGCCAGCTCGTGCTCAGCGCCGTCGCGGGCGAGGACGAGACGCCGTCCCTCTTCTTCCGGCTCACGCCGCCCGACGCGCCCCGGCTCGACGCGGCCTCGGCCGTGCCGCTGACCCTGCGCGGGGCGGTCGCGGGGCTCCGCCGGACCGCGACGACGCCGAACTCGGCCGATGCGCCCGGTGCGATCCGCGGGCTGCGCGCGCTCACGCTAGCCGAGGTGCCGGGGGCCGACCCGGCCTCCTGGTACGGCGTCCTCGAGCCCTCCACCACCGAGCCGCTCTTCGACCTCGACGATCCCGAGCGGCCGGTCTCGGTCTCGCCCAGCCGGCTCGAGGCGTTCGAGCGCTCGCCGCTCGACTGGTTCGTCGACGCCGTGTCGGGCTCGACGACGAGCACCGCGATGGGGGTCGGCACGCTCGTGCACTGGGTGCTCGAGAACGCGGCGAGCACCGAGCCGGAGGCGCTCTGGGCCGAGCTGGAGTCGCGCTGGCCCGAGCTGGTCTTCGAGTCGCCCTGGCTCGGCGAGCGGCAGCTGCGGGTGACCCGGCGCCTGGTCGAGGGCCTCGCCGCCTACCTCGCCGACTTCGAGCGCGGCGGCGGGGCGGTGCTCGGCCGCGAGCAGCAGTTCGAGATCGACGTGCCGCCCGCCCGGATCCGCGGCTCGATCGACCGCGTCGAGCGCGCGCCGGACGGCTCGGTCGTCATCGTCGACCTCAAGACCGGCCGGAGCACCCCGCGCCAGGCCGACATCGCCGAGCACGCGCAGCTCGGCAGCTACCAGCTCGCCGTCGCGAGTGGCGCGATCGAGGCGGCCGGCGCGGACGAGGGCGGCGGCGCGAAGCTGCTCTTCGTCGCGAAGGGCGTCCGCGGGTCGCTCTACCGCGAGGTGGTCCAGCCCCGCTTCGGCGAGGAGGAGCTCGAGGCGCTGCGCGAGCGGGTCCGGGCGGCGGCACGGGGGATGGCCGCGTCCGGCTTCTCGGGGCTGCTCGACGCGGTCCCCTTCTCCCCGGGTGACGCGCTGCGGTACCGGATCCACGCGGTGCCGGAGGTCTCGGGGGACGGTCGGCTGGCGCTCGACGAGGTCGAGACGGACGACGAGGAGACCGCGGCTCCCGAGGACTCGTCCCTGGACGCCGCCGACCCCGACCCCGCCGCGGATCCCGATCCCGCCGCCGACCCCGCTCGGGCCGCCGACCCCGCTCCCGACTCCGCCGCGACCCCCGAGGACGGACCCCGCCCGTGATCGACGCCCTGACCATCGCCGAGGCCCTCGACCTCCGCCCGCCCACCGTCGAGCAGCGCGCCGTCATCGAGGCGCCGCTCGCCCCGGCCCTCGTCGTCGCCGGCGCCGGCAGCGGCAAGACCGAGACGATGGCGAACCGCGTGCTCTGGCTGCTCGCCAACGGGCTCGCCGCGCCGTCCGAGGTCCTCGGCCTCACCTTCACCCGCAAGGCCGCCGCCGAGCTCGGCGAGCGGATCGGCCGGCGGATCGACCAGCTCGGGGCCGCCGGACTGCTGCCGCTGCGCGAGGGCCAGACCGAGCCCGACCCGTTCGAGGCCGCCACCGTCTCGACCTACAACGCCTTCGCGAACACGATCTTCCGCGACAACGCGGCGCTGATCGGGCGGGAGGGCGACGCGACCGTGCTGTCGGAGGCGTCCGCCTGGCACCTGGCGCGCGGGGTCGTCGCCGACACCGCCGACCCGCGCATCCTCGAGGTCGAGGCGAGCATCGACCGCCTGACCGACCTCACCGTCGCGCTCGCGCACGACCTCGCGGACAACCTCGCCGACCCGGCCGAGGTCGCGGGCTTCGCGGAGGACTTCCTCCGCCTCGGCGAGCTGCCCCGCGGCTCCAGCGGCTCCGGTCTCTACCGCGAGCTCGAGAAGGCGCTGCAGGCCGTCGGCGCGCTGCCGGTGCTGACGGCGCTCGCCGAGCGGTTCCAGGAGGCGAAGGCCGAGCGCGGCTTCGTCGAGTTCTCGGACCAGGTGGCGCTGGCGCTGCGGATCATCGAGCGCGTGCCGCGCGTCGTCGACGAGCACCGCGCCCGCTACCGGGTCGTGCTGCTCGACGAGTACCAGGACACCTCCGTGCTGCAGACCCGCCTGCTCGCCCGGCTCTTCGCCGAGCAGGGCGTGATGGCCGTGGGCGATCCGCACCAGTCGATCTACGGCTGGCGCGGCGCGAGCGCGGAGGGCCTCGGCCGCTTCGCCCTCGACTTCGGCTCCGCGGCCCGGTTCTCGCTGTCGACCAGCTGGCGGAACGGCCACGGCGTGCTGGCGGCGGCGAACGCCGTCGTCGCGCCGCTGACCGCGGGCAGCGCCGTCCCGGTCGACCGCCTCGCCGCCGGGCCGGGCGCCTCCGACCACGCCGTCGAGCTCACCTTCCCCGAGACGATCGAGGACGAGGCCGACGACGTCGCGCGCTGGTTCGCCGGCCGCCTCGCCGAGAACGCCGAGCGCGGGGAGGCGCCGCCGTCGGCCGCGGCGCTCTTCCGCGTCCGCGCGCACATGGACCGCTTCGCCGCCGCGCTCTCCCGGCACGGCGTCCGGTACCACATCCTCGGCATCGGCGGCCTGCTGCGGCAGCCCGAGATCGCCGACCTCGTCGCCGCGCTGACCGTGGTGGAGGACCCGGCGGCGGGCAGCGAGCTGGTCCGCCTCCTGGCCGGCGCGCGCTGGCGCCTCGGCGTCCGCGACCTGCGCGCGCTCCGCGATCTCGCCTCCTGGCTCGCCTCGCGCGACCACGCGCACCGGCTGCTGCCCGAGGAGGTGCGCGAGCGGATGCGCGCCTCCGTCACCGAGGGCGAGGGCGGCTCGATCATCGAGGCCCTCGACTTCATCGCCTCGCGACGCCCCGGCGAGGACGGCCGGCTCGACCACTCCGCGCTGTCCTCGTTCAGCGACGAGGGCCTGCACCGCCTGCACGACGCCGGCACGCTCTTCGCGCGCCTCCGAGCCCGGGCGGGCCTCGACCTCCTCGACTTCGTCACGCTGGTCGAGCAGGAGCTCGGCCTCGACATCGAGGTGGAGGCCAACGAGTCGCGCAGCGACGGCCGCGCCAACCTCGAGGCGTTCCGCGAGGCGGTGTCCGGCTACCTGCAGACCGACGACCGCGGCGCGGGCACCGGCTCGTCGCTCCGCGGCTTCCTCCGCTGGCTCGTGCTGGCGGACAAGCGCGACGGCCTCGCGCCTCGGCCCGAGGACCCGGAGCCCGGCACCGTCCAGCTGCTGACGATCCACGGCTCGAAGGGCCTGGAGTGGGACCTGGTCGCCGTGCCGCGGATGGTCGACGGCGAGCTGCCCGGCACTCCGGTCGAGGGCTTCCGCGGCTGGGTGCGCCTCGGTGCGATGCCGTACGCCTTCCGCGGCGACGCCGCCGAGCTGCCGGACCTCGCCTGGCGCGGCTGCACGACGCAGAAGGAGGTCGTCGACGCGATCGCCGACTTCGGCGACACCCTGCGCGAGCGCAACGAGTCCGAGGAGCGCCGGCTCGCCTACGTCGCGGTCACCCGGGCCCGGCACCACCTGCTGCTCAGCGGCTCGTGGTGGGCGGGGCAGGCGAAGCCGCGCGGACCCGGCGTCTTCCTCCGTGATCTCGCCGAGGCGCGCACCCTCCCGGAGCTGCCGGTCGAGCCGTCGAACCTCGAGAACCCGCTCGAGCAGGCGCCGCGCACCTTCCACTGGCCGCACGACCCGCTCGGCGCCCGCGGCGACCGGGTGCGCGCGGCGGCCGAGCGCGTGCGGGTCGCCGAGCCGGCGCTGCTCGGCGCTCGCGGCGCGGACATCCGCCTGCTGCTCGCCGAGCGCGCCGTGCGCCTCGCGGGCGGCGAGCGCGTCGGCCTGCCGACCCGCATCCCGGCCTCGCGGTTCAAGGACATCGTCAGCACGCCCGCCGAGGTCGTCGCGCAGCTGCGCCGGCCGATGCCCGAGCGGCCGTACCGGCAGACCCGGCTCGGCACCACGTTCCACTCCTGGGTGGAGAACCGCTTCGGCATCCAGGGCGAGGCGGAGTCGGTCGACACCTTCCCGGACGAGCTCGACGACGGCGGGGCGACCGCGGCCGGAGCGGAGGGGGAGCAGCTCGCCCGCCTGATCGAGACGTTCGAGCGCTCGGAGTGGGCCGACCGCCGCCCCGAGGCGGTCGAGATCGAGATCCACCTCCAGCTGGCCGGGCACGTCGTCGTCTGCAAGCTCGACGCCGTCTACCGGACGGAGGAGGGCTTCCAGATCGTGGACTGGAAGACCGGCCGCGCCCCGAAGGACGCGGCCGATCTCGAGCTCAAGCAGTTCCAGCTCGCGCTGTACCGGCTCGCCTACTCGCGCTGGAAGGGCGTGCCGCTCGAGAGCGTCGACGCGGTGTTCTACTTCGTCGCCGACGACCTCGTGCTGCGGCCCGAGCGCTTCTACTCGGAGCGCGAGCTCTCGGAGTCGCTCTCCTCGGCGACGGGGGCGAGCCCGCGGCCGTGAGCGGAGGAGCCGGTCCGCGCGCCGGGCGTGCGGTTCAGCAGCTCCTCGACCTCGGAGACCTCGAGCACCGGCCCGGTGTCGGTCGACAGCGGCGCGGACAGGTCGCCGAGGACGCTGTCGACCAGGAGGTCGAGCATGCCGACCGCGTCGTCGACGATCGCCGAGTCCTCAGTCTCGGTGCCGTGCAGCAGCCAGCGGGCCAGCTCGAGTTCGGCGTAGAGCTGAGCGCGCTGGCGGAGGGTGCGGTCGACCGCGCCGGCGCGCATCCGCGAGTACGCGGCGAACGCAGTGCCGGCCCCCGGAGCGCTGAGCAGCCAGTGCAGGTCGCGGGCCGGATCGCCCACCCGCAGCGCCGCCCAGCCGAGCACGGCGCTGACGGAGTCGCCGGAGCGGAGGAAGGAGTCGGAGGTCATCGAGCCGTTCACGACCGTCGGGTCGAACTGCCAGAGCGCCTCGTCGGAGGAGGCCGACTCCCAGCGCGCGACGAGCGCGGCGGGCACGTGGCCGGTGTCGGCGGCGCGCTCGATGACGGCGACCGTCTCGTTGACGCTGTCGCGGGCCGAGGCGACGGGCAGCCCCGCCTCCTGCACGAACGACGCCGGCAGCGAGTGGATCGCGCCGATCGCGCGTCCGACCGAGTCCGCGAGACCACTGGAGGCCTCGACGTCGTCGATCAGCACGCGGTCGCCCTCGAGGTACTCGTAGACGACGCCGCGGGTGCCGTCGAACGGCGTCTGCCCGATGCTCTCCTGCAGATCGAACGGCAGGCGGCTGCGGATGCCGGCGGTGAGCGCGCGCAGGGCGACGAGGTCGCCGAGCTGCTCCTGCTCGGCCAGTGGCGAGGTCGGCACGCGCACCACCAGGCGGGCGCCGTCGCGCGTGGTCAGCAGAGCGGAGTCGAAGTCCCCGTGCGTCGAGTGCGTGAATTCGCGCGCGGTCCGGACGTCGAGGCCCTCGACGGCCGAAGTGGCCAGCGCGGCTAGAGTGAGATGGGATCTGGCCATGCTCACCAGGGTAGGTCGCCGGGCGCCCGACCGGCCGGTCGCCACGCGCTGACCAGCCGATGCCGTCGAGGAGCCGCGCTCCTCCCGGCCGCCGCCCGGCCCGCCACCTCCTCGGCCCCGCACCGGCCGTCCCCCCGGCACCGCTTCGAAATGAGCCCGCATGATCCCGTCCTTCTCCGACCGCCTCCCGCTCGCCCGTCAGGCGGTCGACCGGGACTACCTCGCCCGGGCGCGTCCCGAGCTCTTCGACGAGCTGGACGCCGATGCGGCGACCCGGGTCGTCCTCCTGCGCGGCGACCGCGCCCTGGTCGACGGCGAGCGCCTCGCCCTGCGCCCCGCGGCCGACGTGCCGGCCGGCGCCCTCCGCCTCTACCTCGGCCGCACCACCGTCGACGCCGAGGGCGAGCCCGCGGGCACTCCCGTCGTCGCCGCCGTGCTCACGGACGAGCAGGCGAGCGCCCTCGAGCCCGACGACGCCGCCTGGGGCGCACTGCGCACCCTCGCCGAGCACCTCAGCGACCGCGATGCCGGCCTCTTCACCGAGGCGCTCGCGATGGTCAACTGGCACGCCTCGCACGGCTTCTCGCCGCGCAACGGCGAGGCCACCGTGATCGAGCAGGGCGGCTGGGTCCGCCGCTCGCCCGCCGACGGCAGCCAGGTCTTCCCGCGCACCGACCCGGCGATCATCGTCTGCGTCCTCGACGCCGACGACCGCCTGCTGCTCGGCTCCAACGCGATGTGGGGCACCGGCCGCTTCTCGCTGCTGGCCGGCTTCGTCGAGCCGGGGGAGTCGCTCGAGGCGGCGGTCGTCCGCGAGATCTTCGAGGAGTCCGGGATGCGCGTCGTCGACCCGCAGTACCTCGGCTCGCAGCCCTGGCCGTTCCCCGCCTCGCTGATGATCGGCTTCACCGCCCGCCTCGCCGAGGACCAGGCCCCCGCCGACCTGCTCCCGGACGGCGAGGAGATCGTCGCCCTGCGCTGGTTCACCCGCCAGCAGCTGCACGACTCGCTCGAGTCGGTGCTGCTGCCCGGCCGCTCGTCGATCGCCCGCGCGATGATCGAGGACTGGTACGGGGGAGCGCTCGAGAACGGCCCCATCGTCGCGTGACCCTGCTCGACGGACTCGACGAGGGGCAGCGCGAGGCGGCGGAGGCGCTGCTCGGCCCGGTCTGCGTCCTGGCGGGCGCAGGCACCGGCAAGACGCGGACCATCACCCACCGGATCGCGCACGGCGTCGCGACCGGCGTCTACACGCCGGCCCGCGTGATGGCGCTGACCTTCACCAGCCGCTCGGCCGCCGAGCTGCGCTCCCGGTTGCGCGTGCTCGGTGCGGGCGGCGTCATGGCCCGGACGTTCCACGCCGCCGCGCTCTCGCAGCTCGGTTTCTTCTGGCCGCAGCTGGTCGGCGGCACGATGCCGCAGCTGCTCGACGGCAAGGCGCGGCTGCTCGGCCACGCCGCGGAGCGGCTCCGGCTGAAGCTGGACACCGCGACCCTGCGCGACCTCTCCGCCGAGATCGAGTGGCGGAAGGTGTCCGCCCTCTCGCTCGAGCAGTACGCGGTGGCCGCCCGGACCCGTGCGCTGCCCGGACGGCTCACCCTCGAGCAGACCGTCGCGATGGTCGACGAGTACGAGGGGCTGAAGGACCAGCGCCGGCAGATCGACTTCGAGGACGTCCTCCTCGTCACGGCTGGGATGCTCGAGTCCGAGCCGGCGATGGCGATGCAGGTGCGCGAGCAGTACCGCTTCTTCGTCGTCGACGAGTACCAGGACGTCAACCCGCTCCAGCAGCGGCTGCTCGAGCTCTGGCTCGGTGACCGCAGCGACCTCTGCGTGGTCGGCGACGCGAGCCAGACCATCTACTCCTTCGCCGGCGCCCGCGCCGACTACCTGCTCGACTTCGGCTCGCGCTGGCCGGCCGCGACGGTCGTCCGCCTCGAGGAGAACTACCGCTCGGCGCCGCCGATCGTGCAGACCGCGAACCGGCTGATGCGCGGCCGGCCCGGCGCGCTCGTGCTGCACTCCGTCGCGAGCGCCCCCGCCGCCGCCGAGAGCCCGGAGCCGGCGATCGACGCCTACCCCGACGACGTCGCGGAGGCCAGAGGAGTGGCGGCCCGCGTCGCCGCCGACATCGAGGCGGGCGTGCGCCCCTCCGCCATCGCGATCCTCTTCCGCACCAACTCGCAGTCCGCGATCCTCGAGCGTGCGCTGCACGAGCGCGGCGTCGCGGCGCACCTGCGCGGCGGCAGGCGCTTCTTCGACCTGCCGGAGGTGAAGCAGGCGGTGATGCAGCTGCGCGCGGCCTCGGTCTCCATCTCCGGCGAGCCGCTGTTCAAGTCGGTCAGCGACGTCCTCCGCTCGCTCGGCTGGAGTGCCGAGCCGCCGTCGGCGCCGGGCGCCGTGCGCGAGCGCTGGGAGTCGCTGGACACGCTCGCCCGGCTGGTCGACGAGGCGCCGGCCGGCTGGAGCTTCAAGCAGTTCACCGACGACCTCCTCGCCCGCCAGCAGGTGCACCACGAGCCGGACCGCGCCGCGGTCACCCTCGCCACCTTCCACTCGGCCAAGGGCCTCGAGTGGGAGTCGGTGCACCTGATGGGCCTCACCGAGGGCCTGCTGCCGATCTCCTATGCGAGCGGCCTCGAGGCGATCGACGAGGAGCGCCGGCTGCTCTACGTCGGCATCACCCGCGCGCGTCAGCGGCTGCGGCTCTCCTGGTCGCAGTCGACCGTGGGCCGGGTCACGCGGCGGGAGCCGTCGCGCTTCCTCGCAGAGATCGGCACGCGCACCCGCGGTGCGGCTCCAGCCGCCGCTCGCTGAACGAGCCGGAGGCGTCGGAGTAGGTGCGCTCGACACTGCGCAGCCCGGTCCAGCCGGCGTGCAGCCGCCGGAGCGCCGCGTCGGCCGCCGCGACCGCGATCGCGGCACTGGAGAGGGCGGTGCGGGTCGAGGCGGTGGTGCCGAGCACCTGGATCACCAGTCGCGGCCACTCCGGGTCGAGGTCGATCCGGTCGCGGTAGGCGCAGTGCAGGCAGGGTCCGCCGCCCGGCTCGACGAGGGGGCCGATGCGGACCGCCTCGTCGCCGAAGACCACGGCCAGGTGCGGCACGTCGCTCGAGAGCCAGTGCGCGGCGCGCGCCGGAGCGACGGCGTAGTCGGCGACGAGCACCGCGAGAGCGGGCACCGCGTCCTCGCCGACCAGCTCGCAGCCCTCGCCGCGGAGCAGGCTGCGCAGGGCGTCGGCCGCCGAGCCGACGCCCTCGACGACCACCCGTGGCGGCGCGGGCGGATCCGGGTCGATGCTCCGCAGCAGCACCGGGCGCAGCGTGGCGAGCAGCTCGTCGACGCGCGCGTCCGAGGCGCCGGCGCGGGTCGCGATCAGCCGCGCCGTGCCCGCACTGGTGCCCACCCGCAGGGCGTGCACCAGCAGCTCCTCGGCGTAGCCGACACCCTCCAGAACGACCCGCGGGTGGTCGAGTCCGACCTGCATCGCGGTCGCGGAGCGCCAGACGAGGGGGAAGCGGGGATCGAGCCGGAGGACCATCGGGAGATCATGGCCGAGAGCTGCCCGGCGGCGCGGGAGTTGTCCACAGGTCGTGGGCCCCTCCCGCGCGAGGATCAGACCGGTCGGTCGCCGGTGGGAGCGGTGCCGTCGTCGTCCGGACGGCCGCCGTCGGTGCCGGCCTCGGGCTCCTCGCCCTCCGGCGCCGCGGGCGTCGTCCCGTTCAGCAGCTCCTCGAGTGCGCGGTCCATCTCGTCGGGCTCCGGGGTCTCGCCGCGGGCCTCGGCGCTCAGGCGCGCGACGAGGGCCGTCGGGTCGTCGAGGTCGTCCGAGCCGGGCAGCACGTCGGGGTGCGACCAGAGCGCGTCGCGCGCCTCCGGACCGACCGCGTCGGTGACGGCCTGCCACATCGCGGCGGCCTCGCGGAGGCGGCGCGGCCGCAGCTCCAGGCCGACGAGCGTGGCGAAGGCCGACTCGGCGGGCCCGCCGGACGCGCGACGGCGGCGGACGGTCTCGGCGATCGCGCCGGCGCTGGGCAGGCGGGTGGTCGCCGCGGCGGTGACCACGTCCACCCAGCCCTCGATCAGCGCGAGCATCGTCTCGAGTCGGCCGTGCGCGGCGAGCTGCTCCTCCGTCTTCGGCGGGATCAGCGCGCCGGAGGTCATCGCGTCGCGCAGCTCCTCGGGGTTGGACGGGTCGAAGTTCTCGGCCAGCTCCTCGAGGCGGGTGGTGTCGATCGTGATGCCGCGGGCGAAGTCGGTGATCTGCGAGATCAGGGCGAGCCGGACCCACTTGCCGTGCCGGAAGAGCCGCGCGTGGGCGAGCTCGCGCACCGCGAGGTAGATCTGCACCTGGTCGATCGGGATGTCGAGGCCCTCGCCGAACGCGGCGACGTTCTGCGGCAGGATCGCCGCGTCGTTCTCCTCGAGCAGCGGGA
This sequence comes from Rathayibacter sp. PhB151, assembly GCF_004366415.1. Taxonomy (NCBI): domain Bacteria; kingdom Bacillati; phylum Actinomycetota; class Actinomycetes; order Micrococcales; family Microbacteriaceae; genus Rathayibacter; species Rathayibacter sp. PhB151. The sequence goes on from NZ_SOEN01000009.1 coordinate 120,948, forward strand.
TGCCGATGTCGCCGCCGGAGACGACCTCGGCGGCCAGCTGGCCGACCACCTGACCGAGCTGGAGGGCGAAGAGGGTGCCGCCGATGCCGCGCATCATGTCCTCGGCGCCAGCGATCATCGCCTTCATCTCCTCGGGGGCCTGGTCGCGCATGACGCCGGTGAGCGCGTCGGAGATGCTGAGGGCGACCGGCTCGGCGAGCTGCGTCCAGACCGGCATCGTGAGCGAGATCCACTCGAGCCGGCTGATGGTGCGCGGCGGGCGGCTCAGCTCGGAGACGTAGGCGACCTCGTCGAGCCAGAGCGCCGCGACGCCGAAGGCGCCGTCGAGCGGGGCACGCACGGCGTCGGTCACCGGGACCGACTCGGCGCGCGCCAGCTGCTTCGCCTGCTCGAGTGCGAGCGACCAGTTGATCCCGCCGCCCGACTGCTGCATCGCGCTCTGCAGCTGCGAGAGCAGGTTCTGCAGCGCGACCGGGTCGTTGGGCAGACCGGCGGCGCCGGCGAGCTGGCTCGGGTCGATCGGGCCGTTCCCCGAGAGGAACTGCCGGAGCATGTCGCGGAACTCGTCCTCCGAGCCGCCGCCCGGTCGGTCCGCGTTGTCGCCTTCGGCCATTCGGGGAGCCCTCTCTCATCGCACGGAGCCGGCCTCTGCACACCCGGTTCGGGCGACGGATCGTGACACGACTCCCAGTCGTGCAAGCTACGTTAGCCCGAGCGTCCGGAGCCACGACGTGAAGTCGACCGCCCGGCCCCGACCCGCTTCCGCCCGCCGCGAACACGCCGGCGCCGCCGCCCCGCACGTCCCCAGAGAGGCCCCCGTTTGCTGTTCTCCGTCGACCCGCGCCCCTCCTCCCCGCGCGGCCGGCGCGCCTGGGTCGGGCCCGCGGTCCTCTTCTCCGGCGTCGCGCTCGTCGTCGGGCTCGGCGTCACCCCCGCCCCCTACGTGATCGAGCAGCCGGGCCCGGTCTTCGACACCCTCGGCACGAGCGGCGAGGACGTGCCGCTGATCTCCATCCCGGACGAGACGACCTATCCCACCGAGGGCACGCTCGACATGCTGACGGTCTCGGTGGTCGGCAACCCGCAGAGCCTGCCGACCTGGATCGAGGTCGCGAGCGCCTGGTTCGACCGCACCAAGGCCGTCGTGCCCGTCGCGCAGATCTTCCCGCCGTCCTCCACGGTCGAGGAGCGGGATCAGGCGAACCAGGCCGAGATGACCGACTCGCAGCAGGAGGCGATCGCCGCGGCGCTCACGGAGCTCGGCTATCCGATCGGGCAGCGGGTCGCTGTCGCGCAGGTCCCGGACGACTCGCCCGCCGCCGGTGCGCTCGAGGCCGGCGACGAGATCCTCGCTGTCGCGGGGGAGCCGGTCGCCGACGTCCCCGCCCTGCGCGCGGCCGTGCAGGCCTCGGGCACGCAGCAGCCGGTGACCCTCTCCATCGAGCGGGACGGGGCCGAGCAGGACGTGCAGGTCACCCCGGTCGACAACGACGGCGCGGCCGTGATCGGCATCGTCGCCGGTGCGGCCTTCGACTTCCCGTTCGAGGTCGACATCCAGCTGGACGACGTCGGCGGACCGAGCGCCGGGATGATGTTCGCGCTCGGGATCATCGACAAGCTCACCGAGGGCGCGCTGAACGGCGGCGCCTCCGTCGCCGGCACCGGCACCATCGACGCCGCGGGCGAGGTCGGCGCGATCGGCGGCATCCGCCAGAAGATGTTCGGCGCGGTCGACGCGGGGGCGCAGTACTTCCTCGCGCCCGCCGACAACTGCAACGAGGTCGTCGGCCACGTGCCCGACGGCCTCCAGGTCTTCAGCGTCGCCACCCTCGACGACTCCCTCGCCGCGCTGAAGGGCGTCGCCGCGGGCGACACCGGCGCGCTGCCGACCTGCGACGGCGCGACCCCGATCAACTGACGGGTCGGGTCTCGATGCGCCCCTGCAGGGCTACTCGACCAGCATGTGCGGCCACCGAGTCGCCGAGCGTCCGCCGCATGCTGATCGAGCAGCCCGCGGAGCGGGCGTATCGAGATCCACCGCCCGGCCGAACCGCCCTGTCCGCTCAGGGCGGAGCCGCCGAGCCGCTCCCTGAGGGCGACGCTCAGGTCCCCTCGCTGGTCGTCGCCTACCATGGGGAGCCTCCCGTCACATCTCCACATCAAGAGGCTTATCCGTGAGTTCTGCAGCAACCGAAGCCCCGCCGCGCAAGAGACGGAGCGTTCTCGCCGTCACGGTCGTGGTGGTCGCCGTCCTGGTGGTGGCGTTCTTCGTCTTCGCCGGTCTCTACACCGACATCCTCTGGTACGACCAGCTCGGGTTCCTCTCGGTGCTGACGACGCAGTGGTTCGCCGCGGGCGGGCTCTTCGTCATCGGCTTCGTCGCGATGGCCGTCCCGGTGTTCGTGAGCCTGACGCTCGCCTACCGGCTGCGCCCGGTATACGCGAAGCTCAACTCGCAGATCGACCGCTACCAGCAGGTCGTCGAGCCGTTGCGGCGCCTGGCCACCTTCGGCATCCCGGCGGTCCTCGGCCTCTTCGCCGGCGTCTCCTCCTCCACCCGGTGGCAGACGAGCCTGACCTTCTGGAACCGCACGCCCTCGGGCGACGTCGATCCGCTGTTCGGCCTCGACACGTCCTTCTACCTCTTCGAGCTGCCCTTTTACCAGAGCATCGTCGGCTTCGCCTCGGCCGTGCTCATCATCTCGGCGCTCGCCACCCTCGCCACCGGCTACCTCTACGGAGCGATCCGGATCAACGGCCGCGAGATCCGCATCTCGAAGTCCTCGCGCATCCAGCTGGCGATCATCGCGGCGCTCTACCTGCTCGTGCAGGCGGTCAGCCTCTGGCTCGACCAGTACGCGACCCTCAGCCGCCAGGGCACCCGGATCACCGGCGCGACCTACGCCTCCGTGAACGCCACGATCCCCGGCCTGCAGATCCTCGCCGCCATCTCCGCGCTGATCGCCGTCCTCTTCATCATCACGGCCTTCGTCGGCCGCTGGCGCCTGCCCGTCATCGGCACCGCGCTCCTCATCGTCGCGAGCCTGCTCGTCGGCTCGCTCTACCCGTGGGTCGTCCAGAAGTTCCAGGTGGAGCCGAACGAGCGCACGCTCGAGTCGACGTACATTCAGGACAACATCGACATGACGCGGCAGGCCTACGGCGTCTCCGACGTCCAGGTCATCCCCTACGACGCGACGACCGATGCCGAGCCGGGCGCGCTCCGCTCCGACGCGGAGACCACGGCGAACATCCGCATCCTCGACCCCGCCGTCGTGACCGACGCGTTCTCGCAGCTGCAGCAGTTCCGCCAGTACTACTCCTTCGGCGACCAGCAGAACGCGCTCGACGTCGACCGCTACTCGATCGACGGCTCGACGCAGGACGCCGTCGTCGGCGTCCGCGAGCTGAACCTCAACGGCCTCGGCACCAACCAGACCTGGTACAACCAGACCCTCGTCTACACCCACGGCTACGGCCTGGTCGCCGCCTACGGCAACCAGCGCTCATCCGACGGCGAGCCCGTCTTCATCGAGTCCGGCGTCCCGACGACCGGTGACCTCGGCGACTACGAGCCGCGGATCTACTTCGGCGAGAACTCGCCCGGCTACTCGATCGTCGGCGGCGACGGCGACCGCAACATCGAGCTCGACTACCCGTCGGGCACCGAGGGCGAGCAGCAGACCTACACGACCTTCGACGGCAACGGCGGCCCCTCGCTCGACAACGTCTTCAAAAAGCTCGTCTACGCGATCAAGTTCCAGTCCGAGCAGATCTTCCTCTCGGACGGCGTCAACGACCAGTCGCAGATCCTCTACGACCGCGACCCGGTCCAGCGCGTCCAGAAGGTCGCCCCGTACCTGACGCTCGACTCGGACGCCTACCCGACCGTCGTCGACGGCCGCGTCGTCTGGGTGGTCGACGGCTACACCACCTCCGCGGACTACCCGTACTCGGAGGTGCAGAGCCTCTCGCAGGCGATCGCCGACACCAACACGCAGCAGCAGTTCCCGACCGACGACGTCAACTACATCCGCAACTCGGTCAAGGCGACGGTCGACGCCTACGACGGCAGCGTGACGCTCTACGCCTGGGACACCGAGGACCCGATCCTGCAGACCTGGCAGAAGATCTTCCCGAGTACCGTCGAGCCGATCAGCGAGATGTCGGCCGGCCTGCTCAGCCACGTCCGCTACCCGGAGGACCTCTTCAAGGTGCAGCGCGCCGTGCTCGGCACCTACCACGTGACCGACGCCGGCTCGTTCTACTCCCGCGAGGCCGCCTGGTCCACGCCGAACGACCCGACCTCGGGTGGAGCGAGCACGGCCGCCGTCGGCGGCGGGGACACGCTGCAGCCGCCGTACTACCTGACGCTGCAGACGCCCGACGTCGAGACGCCGTCGTACTCGCTGTACTCCACCTACATCCCGGCGAGCACACCCGGCAGTGCGGCGAGCCGCAACGTGCTCACCGGCTACCTCGTCGCCGACTCGGATGCGGGCTCGACGGAGGGCGCAGTGGCCGACGGCTACGGCACGCTCCGGCTGCTCGAGCTGCCGAGCGACGACACGGTGCCCGGCCCCGGTCAGGTGCAGAACGCGTTCAACACCGATCCGACCGTCGCGAACCAGCTGGCACTGCTCCAGCGCGGCGACACCACGGTGACCCGGGGCAACCTGCTCACCCTGCCCGTCGGCGGCGGTCTGCTCTACGTGCAGCCGATCTACGTCAGCTCGAACGGAGACACGAGCTTCCCGCTCCTGCAGAAGGTGCTCGTCGCCTTCGGTGACGACATCGCCTTCGAGGACACCCTCGACGCCGCCCTCGACAGCCTCTTCGGCGGCGACTCGGGAGCGGACGCGGGTGACACCGGCACGGTGGTCACTCCGACCCCGACGCCGACCGACACGGCGGATCCGGGCGCGGGCGGCACCGGGACCGGCGACACGGGCACCGGCGGGACGACTCCGACCGGCGACCAGACCGAGCTCCAGGCCGCGCTGAGCGACGCGAGCACGGCTCTCGCCGCTCGCGAGACGGCCCTGAAGGCCGGCGATCTGACCGCCTTCGCGGCGGCGGACGAGCAGCTCACCGAGGCGCTCCAGCGGGCGCTGGCGGCCGAGGGGCAGCAGTAGGCCGATGGTCCAGGTCGATCGTGGCGAGCACCTGCGTGCAGGGGAGTGGCTCGATCCGAACCGGGAGTACTGGGAGGGGCGTGCCGGCGACGGCGCGCCCCTCCGGGCGTTCGGGGCGGCGGTGCCGGCCGGGGCGCGGGTCCTGCTCCTGCAGTGCGGTGCCGGAGGCGACGCGCTCCTGCTCGCCGAGCGGGGCGAGGACGTCATCGGCGTCGACTTCTCGATGCCGGCGATCCGGCTGGCCCGCGAGGCGGCCCGCGAGCGCGGTCTCGCCGAGCGGACCCGCTTCGTCTGCGCCAACCTCTACGAGCTGCGGCACATGCTGCCCGAGCCCGACGCCTTCGGCGCCGTCGTGACGACCCTGGACGCGGTCGCCTGGCTCCCCGATCTCGAGGAGTGGGCGCGGATCGTCGAGCGGTTCGTCGCACCGGGTGGGACCGCGGTGATCGGCGCGCAGGCGCGGCCGCGCGTCGACGACCCGGCGGTGCGCACCTGGGAGCGCTCGGCGGACCAGGTCGCGGAGGCTCTCCGGGTGACCGGTCTCGAGGTCGCCGCGAGCGCCCTCGACGGTGTCGCGTGGACGGCGACGAAGCCCGTCTGAGCCGCCGAGCACGGCACTGCCCGCTCCGAGTGCCCGCTCGATTTGCATCGGTCCTGATCCCCGTGTAGTGTCTCTTCTTGTGCCGCGGGGTGGAGCAGTTCGGTAGCTCGCTGGGCTCATAACCCAGAGGTCGTAGGTTCAAATCCTGCCCCCGCAACAAGAAGAGGAAAGCCGGTCGCGAAAGCGGCCGGCTTTCGTCGTTAACGGCGGCGTCACACGGCGCTACGAGGCCGCGTCGATGACGCTCAGCACGTTGCCCGACGGGTCGCGGAACCAGGCGATCGTCGGTCCCCGCCCTCGCATCACGCCGTTCTCGTCGGTCGGCATCTCGCTGTCCGAGTAGATCTTGGTGACGACGCCGGACTCGTTGAGCGCCGCGACCGCCGCGTCGACGTCCTCGACGGCGAAGTTCAGGATCGTGAACTCGGCCGGCACGTGGCTCGGCTTCGGGTAGGCGATGGCGCTCCCGCCGCCGGGCAGGGCGATGTCGAGGATCCCCATCGCGTTGACCGACACGTCCAGCCCGAGGACGTCGCCGTAGAACGCCCTCGCCGACTCGACGTCCTGCACGCTGAACCCGCTGAAGGCCCGCTCGCTCCGGATCATTACCGCACTCCCGTCCGCGCAGCGCCGTCGCCGCGTCCTGCGCGCGACGCTACTCCGCCGGCAGCACGCTGGTCGAGTAGCCCCGCAGGGGCGTATCGAGACCCACCGTCCTCAGCAAGCCGGGTCTGCAGACTCATCGTTCTGACGCCGGTGGATCTCGATACGCCTGCTCCGCGGGCTACTCGATCAGCATGAGGACCAGCTCCGCGGGCTACTCGATCAGCAGGAGCGGCCCGCTCCGCGGGCTGCTCGATCCGAGTGCGCCGGAGGCGCGTCCGCCCCGCATGCTGGTCGAGTAGCCCGCAGGGCGTATCGAGACCCACCATCGCCCCGCCGCCGCGTCGACCCCGAGTCGCTCGGTGTGTCGGGCCGGGGCGCACGCTATCCTCGTCCGGGATGCGAAGGGTGCTGGTGTGAGCGACGAACAGGTGGACGAGACCGCAGGAGCGACCCGGGACGGGTCCCCGAGCGAGGGGATCCACCTCACCCGCCGGAGCCGGCGGGACGCCGAATCCGCCGCACAGACTCAGCGTCCGACTCCCCGCACCCGCCCGGTGCCCGTCGCCCCCGTCGCGGTGCGCACACCCGTCCTCACGACGGTGGCGCCCGTCCGCCGCCGCCGTGGCCGAGTCCTCCGCACCACGGTCAGCACGGTCGCGGCCGCCGCGATCGCCGGCATGGTCGCCGTGATGGCCCTGCCCGCCTACTCCTTCGACCCCGCGCCCGACTCGCAGGCCGCGATCGAGGCCGCCGCCCGCATCCAGGCGCTCGGCAACCAGAAGCTCACGGTCGCGTCGACCGCCGTGCAGGAGCAGGTCATCCGCGACTCCTTCACCGCCCCCACCCAGGCGCAGCTCGACGAGGCCGCCGCGCAGGCGCGTGCCCTCGCCGCCGCCGCGGAGAAGGCCGCCGCCGATGCCGCAGCGGCAGCCGCCGCGGCCGCCGCCGAGGAGGCCTCCGGCACGTCCACGGGCGCTGCCGCGACGAGCCGCTCGGGCGGCACCAGCAGCTCCGTCACTCCCCGCGAGGAGGGCGACGACTACCCCTGGCGCGACGCGCTGACCGACGATCAGGGCGGCGGCCTCTCGCCGCTGCGCTACTACTACCGCGAGTGCGTCGACTTCGTCGCCTGGCGCCTGAACCGCGACCAGGGCTCCACCGGCGCCCCGTTCAAGTGGACCTGGGGCAACCTGACCCCCGGCGGCGGCAGCGCCTACGCCTGGGCCGGCCAGTGGGCCTCGCACGGCTGGGAGACCAGCACCACGCCCGTCCCCGGCGCCGTCGCCTGGTTCAACGGCAACCACGTCGCCTACGTGCAGTCCGTGAACGGCGACGGCACCGTCTCGCTCGAGGAGTACAACTGGGGCAACGACCACGCGTACCACGCGCGGACGATCCCGGCCTCGAGCGTCCCGCTCTTCCTCTACCCGCCGAGCTGATGGCGGCGCAGCGCAGAGCCTCCACGCGCAAGGCCGCCCATCCCGCGAGCGCGGCGGCCGTCGGCTTCGCCGTCGCGCAGTTCGCTCCGACCGACGACCGCGCGGCGAACCTCGCGGTGATCCGCCGCTTCGCCGGCGTCGCCGCTCAGCGCGGCGCCAGCGTCGTGGTCCTGCCCGAGTACAGCTCGTTCTTCGTCGACCCGCTCGGCCCCGAGCTCGTCGCCGCGGGCGAGGCGCTCGACGGCCCCTTCGTCCAGGGACTGGGTGAGATCGCCCGCGAGCTCCGCGTCCACCTGGTGGCGGGCATGGTCGAGTCGGTCGACGACGGCGAGCGGATCGCCAACACCCTCGTCGCGGTCGAGCCCGGGGGAGCGGTCGTCGCGACCTACCGCAAGCTGCACCTCTACGACGCCTTCGGCCAGACCGAGTCCGACTGGGTCGCGCCGGGCGAGATCGGCGTGCCGCAGACCTTCGAGGTGGGCGGCCTCGTCGTCGGCCTGCAGACCTGCTACGACCTGCGCTTCCCGGAGGTGACCCGCTGGCTCGTCGACGCGGGCGCCGACGTGGTCGCGGCCCCCGCCGAGTGGGTCCGCGGCCCACTCAAGGAGGCGCACTGGCGCACCCTCGTCACCGCCCGTGCGCTGGAGAACACGATCTACCTCGTCGCCGCCGACCAGACCCCGCCGATCGGCGTCGGGACGAGCATGATCGTCGACCCGATGGGCGTCGAGATCGCCACGCTCGGCGAGGTCGAGGACGTCGCGGTCGCCTGGCTCTCCCAGGAGCGCATCGCCTCGGCCCGGGAGAAGAACCCCGCGCTCGCGCTGCGGCGCTTCGAGGTCCGCCCCGTCCGGGCCGGCCGCCGGTCAGCCGCGGCGCGCGAGTCCCGCTAGCCGCTCCGCCGCGCTGTCGAGCACCTCGAAGCGCTTGCAGAACGCGAATCGCACGAGCGAGCGGTAGGCGTCCGCGTCCTCGGTGCTGCAGAACGCCGACACCGGCACCGCCACCACTCCGGCGAGCCCGGGCAGCGCCCGGCAGAAGGCGGCCCCGTCGTCCCAGCCGAGCGGGGCCGCGTCCGCGACGACGAAGTACGACCCCGCCGACGGCGACACCGTGAAGCCGGCCGCCGCGAGCCCGGCCGAGAGCACGTCGCGCTTGCGCTCCAGCGTCGCCGCGATGCCGGTGAAGAACGCGTCGGGCAGCTCGAGGCCGACGGCGACCGCGCCCTGGAACGGCGACCCGCTGACGTAGGTGAGGAACTGCTTCACCGCGAGCACCGCCGTGATCAGCGTTCGCGGCCCGGTGATCCAGCCGATCTTCCAGCCGGTGGTGCTGAAGGTCTTGCCCGCGGAGGAGACGGTGAGCGTCCGCTCCCGGGCGCCGGGCAGCGTCGCGATCGGCACATGGCCGCCGTCGAAGCGCAGGTGCTCGTAGACCTCGTCGGTGACGATCAGCGCGTCGTGCCGGTGCGCGAGCCGCACGATCAGCTCCCGGGTCTCGGCGGGCAGCACGGAGCCGGTCGGGTTGTGCGGGTCGTTGACGAGGACGACGCGGGTGCGGTCGGTGACGGCGGCCGTCAGCTCCTCGTGGTCGACGTGGAAATCCGTCCCCCGCAGCGGGACCGTGCGGTGCACACCGCCGGCCAGGGCGATCAGCGCGCCGTAGGCGTCGTAGTGCGGAGTGAAGGTGACGACCTCGTCACCGGGCTCGAGGAGCGCGAGCAGCGTCGCCGCGAGCGCCTCCGTGGCGCCGGTGGTGACCAGCACCTCGCCGTCCGGGTCGACCTCCAGCCCGTAGAAGCGGCGCTGGTGCGCGGAGACGGCCTCACGGAGCACCGGGAAGCCCGGCCCCGGCGGGTACTGGTTGAGGCCAGCGGAGATCGCCGCGCGCGCCGCCTCGAGCACCTCCTGCGGTCCGTCCTCGTCCGGGAAGCCCTGACCGAGGTTGATCGCCCCGGTCCGCGCGGCGAGCGCGCTCATCTCGCTGAAGACGGTGGCGGCGACCTCGCCGCTCGGGCCGAGAAGACCGGCGCCGGCGGCGGCGCGGGTCCAGGATCCGTGGATGCTCACCCCGCCAGTCTGGCGGCTGGAGCCCCCTTGGGCGCGCCGGCGGGCATTGGCGTGCCGCTCGCAGGCGCGTCATAAGGAACGCACAGGTTCTCTGGTCAAGCTATCCCCGCTTGGAAGGAGCACCACCCATGACCGAGAGTCACGACGGTCCTCGTCAGCCGGAGGATCCCCGCACACCGGAGGATCGCCGCCACGAGGCGAACCAGCCCATCTCCGGCGAGCACACCCCCGGACAGCCCACCACCCCGCTGGGCACCGGAGAGCCGTCGTCGTCCACCGGGCCCACCGAGCCCCTCCCGTCCTACACGTCGAACGCGGCGGAGGGGAACCAGGCACAGCCGGTCCCGCCGACCCCGCGCTACGGCCAGTTCGCCCCTCCCGCCGCGCACACCGTGCAGAGCACCGAGCAGCCGCCCGTCGGCGAGCAGGGCTCGTTCGGCGGCGGCCAGCCCCCGGTCGGGCCGCCCACCGCGACCAAGCGCCGCGCCGGTGTCGGCGTCGTCGCGGCCCTCGCCATCGGCGCGGTCGTCGGCGGAGTCGCCGGGGCCGGCGTCTTCGGCCTCTGGTCCGCCTCCAACGGAGCCGGCACCCGCGTCGTCTCCTCGAGCGGCTCGCAGACCATCACGGTGAACAACGCCGAGGACGCGACCACCGCGACCGCCGTCGCCGCCAAGGCCACGCCGAGCGTCGTGACGATCGCCGTCGCCGGCAGCTCCTCGTCCGGCACCGGCTCGGGCATCGTGCTCTCGAAGGACGGCTACGTCCTCACCAACACCCACGTCGTCACCCTCGACGGCCAGATCTCGGACGGCGCGGTCACCGTGACCACGCAGGACGGCCGCATCTTCACCGCGACCATCGTCGGCACCGACCCGACACTCGATCTCGCCGTGATCAAGCTGGCCGACGCGACCGACCTGGTCCCGATGACCTTCGCCGACTCGACCGAGGTCAACGTCGGCGACACCGCCGTCGCGATCGGCGCGCCGCTGGGCCTCTCCGGCACCGTCACCGACGGCATCGTGAGCGCGCTCAACCGGAGCATCCAGGTCGCCTCCTCCGCCGCCCCCGACGACTCGGGCGACAGCTCGAGCGGCAGCACCGAGAGCCCGTTCAACTTCGACATCCCCGGCCAGACCCAGCAGACGCCGGCGACCAGCACCATCTCGCTGCCCGTCATCCAGACGGACGCAGCGATCAACCCCGGCAACTCGGGCGGCGCGCTGCTCGACAGCGACGGCGAGCTGATCGGCGTCAACGTGGCGATCGCGAGCGCGGGGCAGTCCTCGAGCTCGAGCGGGCAGTCCGGCAACATCGGCGTCGGCTTCGCGATCCCGAGTGCCATCGCCGAGCGCGTCGCGAAGGAGATCATCGCGAACGGCGCCGCCACGCACGGCCTGCTCGGCGCGAGCGTCTCGGACTCCACCCAGGACGTCCTCGGCGCGAAGATCCAGGAGGTGACCAGCGGCGGTGCCGCGCAGGCCGCCGGCCTGGCCGCGGGCGACATCGTCACCGGAGTGGCCGGGACGCCGATCACGAGCGCCTCGGACCTCACCGCCCAGGTGCGCGCGCAGGCCGCGAACGCCGACGTGAAGCTGACCTACGTGCGCAGCGGCAAGACCTTCGAGATCGACGTCACACTCGGCACCATGGCCACCAGCTGACTCCTTGCGCAGTGAGCGGCAGCCCCCGGGGATCCGTCCCCGGGGGCTGCTCCGCGTCCGCGGGGCGGTGCGCGGCCCGCTGGTAGTGTGGGGCGCCCGCGTCCGGCCAGGACGCCCGGCCCCGCCTCACGAACTGGACCCATGCAGCCCGAGACCCCGACGGACGACCTCCCCGATCTGCCCGGCGTCTCCTACGTGATGCCCGTGCTGAACGAGGTCACCCACGTGCGAGCGGCGGTCGACTCCCTGCTGGCTCAGGATTACACCGGGCCCTTCGACGTCGTCCTCGCGCTCGCGCCCAGCATCGACGGCACCGAGCGGCTCGTCGCCGAGCTCAGCGCGGCCGACGAGCGGATCCGCGTCGTGGCGAATCCCGTCGGCTCGACACCGGCCGGACTGAACGCCGCGATCCGCGCCTCGCGGCACCCCGTCGTCGTCCGCGTTGATGCGCACTCCGTCCTGCCGCCCGAGTACGCGCGGATCGCCGTCGAGGCGCTGCAGCGCTCGGGAGCCGCGAACGTCGGCGGAGTGATGGCGGCCGAGGGGCTGACGCCGTTCCAGCGCGCCGTCGCCCGCGCGTACGGCTCGCGGATCGGCCTCGGCGGCACCCCGCACCACGTCGGCGGCGAGGAGGGCCCGGCCGACACCGTCTACCTCGGCGTCTTCCGCCGCTCCGCCCTCGAGCGCGCCGGTCTCTTCGACGAGCGCTTCAAGCGCGGCCAGGACTGGGAGCTCAACCGCCGGCTGCGCGAGGCGGGCGGCCTGGTCTGGTTCACCCCGCGGCTCACCGTCACCTACCGGCCCCGGCCGTCGATGCGGGCGCTGCTGCGGCAGTTCCTCTCCACCGGGATGTGGCGGGGCGAGCTGACGCGGCTGTTCCCGGCCTCGCGGTCGCTGCGCTACTTCGCACCGCCCGTCCTCGTGGCGCTGCTCGCCCTCGGCCTGCTCGCCGGGGTCGCCGGAGTGCTGCAGGCGCTGCTCGGCGTCGCGCCGTGGCTCCTGCTCGGGCTCGTCGTCCCGGTCGGCTACCTCGCGCTCGTCGCGGCGGCCACGATCGCCGTCGCCCGCGTCGACGGACCGCGCACCATGCTGTGGTTCCTCGTCGTGATCCCCGCCATCCACGTGGCCTGGGGCACCGGCTTCGTGCTCGGCTTCGCGGGCCTCACCAGCAACATCGCGGCGCACCGCCACCACCCCGCGGCCGACTCCGCCGCCGACTCCGCGAGGGACGCATGACCAGCACCGCCAGACCGCGATCGATCGCCGAGCTCCGCGCGGTCGCCCAGCCGCCCGAGGTCCGCGGACGGCGCAACGCCGAGCACTGGACCGCATCGCTGTACCTGCGCCGCTTCTCGCCGTACCTGACCATGCAGCTGCTGCGCACCTCGATCTCGGCCAACGGCGTGACCGGGCTGATGATCCTCGTGGGCTGGAGCGCGGCCGCGGCGCTGCTGATCCCCGGGATCGCCGGCGCCGCCCTCGCGCTGATCCTCGGCCAGCTGCAGATGCTCGTCGACTGCTGCGACGGCGAGGTCGCGCGCTGGCGCCGCACCTCGTCGCCCGCCGGCGTCTTCCTCGACAAGGTCGGCCACTACACGACGGAGTCGCTGATCCCGATCGCGCTCGGACTGCGGGCCGCCGGGACCCCCTTCGACGCCCCCGAGGACTTCCTCTGGACCTCGATCGGCCTCGCGCTCGCGCTGGTGATCGTGCTGAACAAGGCGCTCAACGACATGGTGCACGTCGCCCGGGCGAACGCCGGGCTGACGAAGCTCGCCGACACGAAGGGGGAGGCGACGCCGTCCTCCTCCGCTCTCGCGCGCCTGCGCCGTGCCGCGCGGTTCGTGCCGTTCCACCGGCTGTACCACTCGGTCGAGCTGACCATGCTGGCCTTCGCCGCGAGCCTGGTCGGGCTGGTGGTGGGCGCCGGCACGGCAGACCGCGTGCTGGTCTCGGCGCTGCTGCCGCTCGCGCTCCTCGCGCTCGTCGGCCACTTCGTCGCGATCATGGCGTCCAAGCGTGTCCGGTCCTGAGCCGGGCGGGCTGCCGCGCGTCGGCGTCGTCGTCCTGACCCAGGGCACGCGCCCCGACGACCTCGCGGCCGGGCTCGCGAGCGTCCTCGCCCAGGAGGGCGTCGAGCTCGACGTCGTCTGTGTCGGCAACGGATGGGTGCCCGAGGGACTGCCCGAGGGCGTCCGCGCGCTCGCCCTCCCGGAGAACCTCGGCATCCCGGCCGGCCGCAACGCCGGCGTGCCGGCCGTCGCGGGGGAGTACCTGTTCTTCCTCGACGACGACGCGCGCGTGCCGTCGCCGAGCTTCCTCCGCGACGCGATCGCGCTGCTCGCCTCGCCGCGCCGGATCGGCATGGTGCAACCGCGGGTCGACAGCATCGACGGCACGCCCGCGCCCCGGCGCTGGACCCCGCGCATCCTCAAGGGCGACCCGCGCCGCTCCGGACCCGTCTTCTCGGTCTGGGAGGGCGCGGTGGTGCTGCGCCGCGACGTCTTCGAGCGGACCGGCGGCTGGGCCGCTCCCTTCTTCTATGCGCACGAGGGCATCGAGCTGGCCTGGCGGGTCTGGGACACCGGGCGCAGCACCTGGTACGCGGGCGAGCTCGTCGCCCAGCACCCGGTGATCCAGCCGACCCGTCACGCCGACTACTACCGGCTGAACGCCCGCAACCGGGTGTGGCTCGCCCGCCGCTCGCTGCCGGCTCCGCTCGCGCTCGCCTACGTCGGCTCGTGGACCGCGATCCAGTGCCTGCGCTGGCGGAACGACCGTCCGGCGCTCCGGGCCTGGTTCGCCGGCTGGCGCGAGGGCTGGACCGCCGACCCCGGGGAGCGCCGCATTCTGGCAGGCCGGACGCTGCTGCGCATGACGGTCGCCGGGCGTCCCCCGATCGTCTAGCATCGGGGAATCCGCCCCCCGTCGGGCGGACGCCCCTCGGAAGGACGACGGTGTTCGATTCGACGCAACTCCCCTCGACAGCTCTGCCCGGTGCAGTTCTGGCCGAGCCGGTGCCCACCCCCGACGACCTGATCGCGGCCGTGCGCTCCCGCGTGGACGCCCTCGGCGGACCGGTCGAGGAGCCGGAGTTCCAGTCGCGCCTGGACGCCCGCCTCCCGCGGCTGGTCGACCTGCTCGCCGCGGTCTACGCGCATCGCGACGACCTCGTCGAGCAGATCGTCGCCCTGGTCGAGCTCGCCGCGACCTCCTGGCAGGAGCGCCCGGAGGACCTGCGCGCGCTCGATCGTGCCCGCGGGCAGCACCCGGACTGGTTCCTCTCCAACAAGGCCCTCGGCGGCGTCTGCTACGCCGACCGCTTCGCCGGCGACCTCGCGGGTCTGCGCGCCGAGATCCCGTACTTCCGCCAGATCGGGCTCAACTACCTGCACCTGATGCCGGTCTTCGACGCTCCGGAGGGGGAGTCCGACGGCGGCTACGCGGTGTCCAGCTACCGCCGCGTCCGCCCGGACCTCGGCGACATGGACGATCTGCGCCTGCTCGCCGCGGAGCTGCGCGGGCACGGCATCGCGCTCGTCGTCGACTTCGTCTTCAACCACACCTCGAACGAGCACGAGTGGGCGCGGAAGGCGCTCGCGGGCGAGCCGCGCTACGAGGACTACTACTGGATCTACCCCGACCGCGAGCAGCCGGACGCCTTCGAGCGCACCACCCGCGAGATCTTCCCCGACGACCACCCCGGCTCCTTCGTGCAGCTCGAGGACGGCCGCTGGGTCTGGGCGACCTTCCACCGCTACCAGTGGGACCTCAACTACTCGAACCCCGAGGTCTTCCGCGCGATGGCCGGCGAGATGCTCTTCCTCGCCAACCAGGGCGTCGATGCGCTGCGGATGGACGCGGTCGCCTTCATCTGGAAGGAGCTCGGCACCACCTGCGAGTCCCAGCCCGAGGCGCACGTGCTGCTGCGCGCGTTCAACGAGGTCTGCCGGCTCGCCGCGCCGTCGCTGCTGTTCAAGTCCGAGGCGATCGTGCACCCCGACGAGGTGATCGAGTACATCGACCTCGAGGAGTGCCAGCTCTCCTACAACCCGCTGCAGATGGCGCTGACCTGGGAGGCGCTCGCGACCCGCGACGTCCGGCTGCTCGCCCAGGCGCTCGAGCGGCGGCACGCGCTGCCGGCCGGGACGGCGTGGGTCAACTACGTCCGCGGGCACGACGACATCGGCTGGACCTTCGCCGACGAGGACGCCGCCGAGCTCGGCATCGACGCGGCCGGGCACCGGCGCTTCCTCAACGACTTCTACACCGACCGCTTCGAGGGGACGTTCGCGCGCGGCGTGCCCTTCCAGGAGAACCCGCGTACGGGCGACCGGCGAGTGTCCGGGACGACGGCCTCGCTCGCGGGCGTCGAGGCGGGCGACCCCTACGGGATCGACCGGGTGCTGCTCGCGCACTCCATCGCCCTCAGCACCGGCGGTCTGCCGCTGCTCTACCTCGGAGACGAGGTGGGACAGCTGAACGACCACGGCTATCTGGACGATCCGAGCACCGCGGGCGACTCCCGCTGGGTGAACCGCCCGCGGCGGCCCGCGGAGCGCTACGCCGAGCGCGAGACCCCGGGGGCCGACGCCGCCGAGATCTTCGGCGGGCTCCTGCACCTGATCGCGGTGCGCAAGCGGACCGACCTCTTCGCGGGCAACGCGCTCACGGTCTTCGACGCGGTCAACGACCACGTTCTCGGCTACCAGCGCCCCGGCGACGGCGAGGCCGTGCTCGTCCTGGCCAACGTCTCCGACGAGGCGCAGGAGGTCGCGCCGGAGCGCTTCGGCGGCTTCGCCCCCGAGGCGGTCGACCTGGTCACCGAGATCGCCGTCGACCTCCGCGAGGGCTTCCGCCTCGCCCCCCTGCAGTTCGTCTGGCTGCGAGTGACCCCGGCCCCCACCTCGCCGGCCGAGTAGTCCGCAGAGCCGCAGCCATCTGCTGGTCGAGCAGCCCTGCAGGGGCCCACCACATGCTGGTCGAGTAGCCCCGCAGGGGCGTATCGAGACCCACGGTCGCACGGACTCCGGTCTGCAGAGCCGACCTTCAGGCCACGGCGGATCTGCTTGGAAGAGACGCCCGCAGTCATGCTGGTCGAGTAGCCCCGCAGGGGCGTATCGAGACCCACCACCGCATGGAGGTCGGCCTTCCCCGCCCTGCGCTGGCGCCGAAGGCGCCCCCTCCGCTCGATACGCCCGCTGCGCGGCCTGCTCGATCAGCATGCTGAACCCCGGCTTGTAGCCTGGTCCGATGACACCCGCACCCCGCGCCGTCCTCTCCCGCCTGCTCCGGGACGCGACGCTGGCGCGCGGAGTGGCCCGCGATCTGCTCACCGCACGGCGGGCCCGCCGCGACGTCGCCCGCGAGCTCGCGGCCCGCGCGCCGCTGACACCCGGCGTGTTCGAGATCGGCGTCTACTTCGCCGACGGCGACATCAACCTCTACCAGCTGCGCCAGTGGTACGCGCCGCTGCAGGAGCTCGCGAAGACCCATCCGGTCGTCCTCCTCTCCCGGAACGCCACCGCCACCCGGGCGCTGCTGCGCGAGAGCCCGATCCCGGTCGCGCACGTGCGCTCCGTCGCCGACCTCGAGACCGCCATCGACGAGCAGCCGCTGCGGATCGTCCTCTACGTCAACCAGAACGCCCGCAACTTCCAGATGATGCGCTACGGGCGCCGCTGGCACGTCTTCGTCAACCACGGCGAGAGCGACAAGATGTACATGACGACCAACCAGTTCAAGGCCTACGACTACAGCTTCATCGCCGGCGACGCCGCGCTCGCGCGCCTGCGCCGCGTGCTCTGGGACTTCGACTTCGACAAGCGCGCCCTCGCCATCGGCCGCCCGCAGGCCGACCACGTCTCCGGCCGCACCCCGTACCCCGCGGACGAGCGCCGCGTCGTGCTCTACGCCCCCACCTGGGAGGGCGACCGCCCCGCCGCCGGCTACGGCTCGATCCGCACCCACGGCGTCGCGCTCACCCGCGCCCTGCTGGCCGACCCCCGCTACCGCCTGGTCTACCGGCCGCACCCGCGCAGCGGCGCCGTGGACCCGGCCTACGGGGCGGCCGACCGTGAGATCGTCGCGCTGATCGCGGCGGCGAACGCAGCGGATCCGGCGGCCAGGCACGTGCACGACACCTCCGCCGAGCTCGGCTGGCAGCTCACCGCCGACATCGCGGTGCTGGACGTCTCGGCCATGGTCTACGACCGGCTCGCGACCGGCCGCCCGCTGCTGGTCACCCGGCCGGCCAGCCCGCTGGCCGAGGTCGACGAGTCCGGCTACCTGGGCGACGCGGAGTGGCTGCGCGCCGAGGACGCGGCCGCGATCGTCGCCCGGCTCCAGAGCGTGGAGCACGACGAGGCGGCGGTCGAGCGCCTCGAGCGCTGGGTCGCCCACTACTTCGGCGACACGAGCCCCGGAGCCGCGACCGCCCGCTTCCACGCGGCCATCGAGCAGCTGCTCGCCGAGTGGGACCGGCACGCCGAGCTGCACCGCGACGACGCCGCCGTCGACGAGCACGATCCCGAGCACTGAGCGGGCCGCCGGCAGCCTCTCCGGCACCCGTCCGTCAAGCCTTCTCCCGCGGCGCGGGCGGCCGTCCGGGCCCCGCTACGCTCGACGCATGATCACCCCGCGCGCCTTCGCCCGCTCCCGCCGGCGTGCCGCCGCGCCGGCCCAGCCCGCCGCCGAGCCCGACATCGTGGTGTCGAGCGACCCGGAGCGACCGCAGTTCACCATCCGCTCGTTCCGGATCGGCCTCTTCGGCGGTCTCGGCGTGCTCGTCGCCCTCGTGGTCGGCGGACTGGTCGTCTCGCTGAGCACGGTGCTGACCTACGTCTTCGTCGCGCTGTTCTTCGCCCTCGGCCTCGACCCGCTCGTCTCCTGGCTGGAGAGCAAGAGGATCCCGCGCGCACTGGCGATCACGATCGTGCTGGCCTCGGTGCTGCTGATCTTCGCCGGGCTGCTCCTCTACATCATCCCGATCCTGATCGAGCAGCTCACCATCTTCGTGACGAGCGCTCCCCGGATCGTCTCCGACATCGCCTCGCAGCCGTGGGTGCTCGACCTGGAGCGGCAGCTCAGCGGCGTCGTCGACGTCGACTCGCTCATCGGCAACGTGCAGAGCTTCATCGGCAACCCGAACAACCTGCTCTCGCTCGGCGGCGGCATCCTCGCCGTCGGCAGCGGGATCGCGAGCGGCGTGACCGGCGCGATCATCGTGCTGATCCTCACCCTCTACTTCCTCGCCTCGCTGCGCTCGATGAAGTCGGTCGCCTACCGCTTCGCGCCCGCCTCCCACCGCCCGAAGGCGCGCGAGGTCGGCGAGGAGATCACCGGCGCGGTCGGCCGCTACGTCGTGGGCCAGGTGTCGCTCGCGGCCGTCAACGGCGTGCTGACCTTCATCCTGCTGCTGATCATCGGCGGGCCCGTCCCGGCCCTGCTGGCCTGCGTGGCCTTCCTCGGCTCGCTGATCCCGCTCGTCGGGACGATCTCGGGCGCCCTCATCATCTCGCTCGCCTGCCTGCTCGCTTCGCCGGTGACAGCGCTCGTCGCGGCGATCTACTACCTCGTCTACATGCAGGTCGAGGCGTACGTCCTCAGCCCGCGGATCATGAACCGCGCCGTGTCCGTGCCCGGCGCCGTCGTCGTCATCGCGGCCGTCGCGGGCGGGACGCTCGCAGGCGTGCTGGGCGCGCTCGTGGCGATCCCCGTGGCGGCGTCGGTGATCATCGTGGTGCAGAAGGTCGTGTTCCCGAGGCAGGACACCAAGTAGGTCCGTCCCCGGGGCAGGACTGCGCGTCGCTTCGCGACGGCGCGGGGGCGGCTCGGGGCGCGTCGCTGCGCGACGGCGCGGGTGCGGTACCTCGTCGCGGCTCCTTCCCGCGCGCCTGCGGCGCGCCCGCCAGACCCGAGCCAGGAGCCGCGACGAGGCACCGCACCCGCGCCTCGTGCTCGGTCGGACGGGAGCGCAGCGTCGGCATGCCGGTCGGGCGGCCCCGCAGGGGCCCGTCCATGCTGGTCGAGCAGCCCCGGAGGGGCGTATCGAGACCCGCCGTCGTCAACCGGGAGGATCTGCAGACTCGTCTTCTGACGCAGGTGGATCTCGATACGCCCGCTGCGCGGCCTACTCGATCAGCATGACGTCGCCGCAAGCATTCTTGCTAGGGCGGCCCCGGAGGGGCCCATCCATGCTGGTCGAGTAGCCCCGGAGGGGCGTATCGAGACCCGCCGTCCTCAGCGGGGCGGGTCTGCGGACTCGTCCTCCCATGACGGTGCGGGATCAGCGGAAGGGCGGCACCGTGCTGTCGACCGTGCGGGTGAAGGCGGTCGCCGACGCCGGGAGATCGGACGCGGACCCGGGCGCCGGCACCGGGGGGAGGGTACGGGTGACCAGGGGGACGGTGCCCGCCCAGACGCCGGGGGTCTGGGCGTCGTCGTCGGAGGGGCCGGCGGCGCGGATCTTGAGGCTCGCCTCGGCGAGGGGCAGGCGCAGGACGAGGGTGGCGGCGATCTCGCGGGCGGTGCTCGGGCGGGTCTCGGCGGGGCGGCCGGGGAGGAGGCGCTCGGTCAGCAGGTCGAGGGCGCGGGCCTTGCCGGGGCCTTCGACGGGCTCGGCGCGGCCGAGGATCATCGCGGACCGGTAGTTCATCGAGCTGTCGAAGGCGGAGCGGGCGACGACGAGGCCGTCGACCAGGGTCACAGCGACGGTGAGCAGCGAGCCGCGGGCGGCCTCGCGCAGGAGACCGCCGCCGCTGGAGCCGTGCAGGAGGAGGTCGTCGCCGTCGCGGGCGAAGAGGATCGGCAGCACGATCGCGGCCCCCTCGCGGACGACGGCGACGTGCGCGATCAGCGCTTCGTCGAGCAGGGCGTCCAGGGCGCCGCGGTCGAGGACCTGGCGGTCGCGGAGCCGGGTGACGCGGGTGCGGTCGGTGGTGTCGAGGGTGTCCATGGTCCGAGGATCGCGTCCGCACTGGATCTGCGAGAATGCCAGGGAGCCACGGGTCGAGTGGTCCAGAACGGGGGAGTCGATGGCGTCCGGTGATCTCGAGGTGCCGCTGCTGCTGCGTGCGCCGGAGCGCGGAGCGGTCCGCTCCGGGCTGGCCGAGGCGCTGCGGGCGGCGGTGCTCGACGGGCGCTACGGGGCCGGCGACGCCATCCCGTCCAGCCGCGTCCTGGCGCAGCAGCTGGGGGTCTCGCGCGGCTCGGTCGTCGCGGCGGTCGATCAGCTGGTCGGCGAGGGCTACCTCGTGGCGCACCCGCGCGCGGCGGTGACGGTGGCGGCGGACGGGGTGGTCGTGCCGATCCGGTCCCGGGTCGAGCGGGCGGAGCCGGCGGTGCTGCCGGCGACGGTCCGGCTGGATCTGCGGCCAGGGCGCCCGGACACGCGCGATCTGGACGGGCCGGAGTGGCGCGCCGCCTGGCGGCCGGCGCTCTCGGCTCCGCCCTCGGAGCTGCCGTCGGCAGCGGGGCACGCGGGTCTGCGGGGGCGGATCGCCGAGCAGCTGCGGCGCTCGCGGGGGATCGACGTCGAGGCGGAGGACGTCCTCGTGACGAGCGGGACCGCGGACGCCGTCGCGCTGCTGGTGCGGGCGGCGGTCGCCGCGCTCGGCCGTCCGGTGCGGGTGGCGGTGGAGGACCCGGGCTACCCGGCGGTGCGGCGGCGGCTGCGCGCGGAGGGCCACGAGCTCGTGGGGGTGCCGGTCGATGCGGACGGCATCGACCTGGACGCGCTCGCGACGAGCGGCGCGGACGTCGTGGTCGTCACGCCCTCCCACCAGTACCCCACCGGAGGCCGACTGGCGCTCGCCGCCCGGCTCGAGCTGGTGCGTCGCGCGGCGACGGAGCGGCTCCTGGTGATCGAGGACGACTACGACAGCGAGTTCCGCTACGTCGGCGCACCGCTGCCGGCGCTCGCGTCGCTCGACGGCGGCGGGGGAGTGGCGCACGTCGGCTCGTTCTCGAAGACGGTGTCGCCGTGGCTGCGGGTGGCGTACCTGGCGCTGCCGCCGTCGTCGTGGCTGCACGGGGCGGTGCGGGAGGTCGACGCCGAGCGCGACGCCTCCGTCTCCGGCCCGACGCAGGAGGCGCTCGCCGCCTTCATGGCGGGCGGCGGCTTCCGGCGGCACCTCACCCGCTCGCGGCGCCGCTACGCGCACCGTCGCGGGCTGGTCCGCGACTTCTCCGAGGCGATCGACTGGGGCTCGGCGCGCGGACTCGACGGCGGCCTGCACGTCGTGCTCGGGCTGCCCGCGCCGCTCACAGCGAGGGCGGTGGTGGCGGCGCTCACGGGGGAGGGGCTCCTCGTCGCTCCGCTCGACGACTACGCCCTGGCCGACCGCGCGGAGGAGGAGGCGCTGGTCCTCGGCTACGGCAGCGCGAGCGATCTCGAGCTGACCGCCGCGCTGAGCACGATCGACCGGACGGTCCGAGCACTGCTCGGCGGCGGTCCCGCCGTCCGTGGTATCCCTGGAGGATGACCGCCGACTCCGCCCTGCACATCACCGACGACGCCGACGCCGACGCGCTGCTCACCCGCGACCCGCTCGCCCTGCTGATCGGCATGCTGCTGGATCAGCAGGTCGCGATGGAGACGGCGTTCTCGGGGCCGCTCAAGCTATCGGAGCGCCTGGCCGAGGAGGGGTCGTCCTTCGACGCGGCCGCGATCGCGGACTTCGACGAGGACCGCTTCTCGGAGCTGTCCCGGACGCCCCCGGCGATCCACCGCTACCCGGCGAACATGGCCGGCCGGGTGCAGACCCTCTGCCGCGCGATCGTCGACGACTGGGACGGCGACGCCTCGGCCATCTGGACCCGCGACGACCCCGACGGCCGCGAGGTGCTCACCCGCCTCAAGGCGCTGCCCGGCTTCGGCGACCAGAAGGCCCGCATCTTCGTCGCCCTGCTCGGCAAGCGCCGCGGCTTCGAGGGCGCGGGCTGGCGCGAGGCCGCCGGCGCCTACGGCGAGGAGGACTCGTTCCGCTCGGTCGCCGACATCGTCTCGCCCGAGTCCCTCGCCAAGGTCCGCGCCACGAAGCAGGCCGCCAAGGCCGCCGCCAAGGCCAAGAAGTAGAACGCGCGCGCGGCTCGCGCCTCCTGCTAGTCGAGTAGCCGTGCCGCGGCGAAGCCGCTTCGCGTCTCGCTGGTGGGGGAGGACGCGGCTGCGCCCCGTCATGCTGGTCGAGTAGCCCCGCAGGGGCGTATCGAGACCGGCCGTCGCCATCAGGACGGGACTGCAGAGTCGTCTTCCGACGACGGTGGATCTCGATACCCCCGCTGCGCGGGCTACTCGATCAGCAGGGCTTTCCTCTGCGAACTCGGTGATCTTTCCTCGGAGACCCGCGATCGCCTGGAGACTGGATCTCGAGACGCGCCCTGCGGCCGCTACTCGATCAGCAGGGATGCGGCGGCTCCGCGCTCTGCTATCGGACTCGACCGGTGAGATCGAGGACCCGATGCGAAGCAGCTGCTCTCCGTGCCGATCCCTGCGCCCCCTGGCCCGACCCGGTCGGCGATGGTTACCATGTCGGTGTCTCCTTCCGGATCTCGCGATCCGGTCGGATGACTTCACCGGGCCGGGTGGACACGACTGAACGGTCGTCGGACAGTGTCCTTTCAGGTCACTTCCCCC
Organism: Rathayibacter sp. PhB151; assembly: GCF_004366415.1. Classification (NCBI taxonomy): domain Bacteria; kingdom Bacillati; phylum Actinomycetota; class Actinomycetes; order Micrococcales; family Microbacteriaceae; genus Rathayibacter; species Rathayibacter sp. PhB151. The sequence continues at coordinate 144,097 of NZ_SOEN01000009.1, forward strand.
ACCCGGTCCGGCCCTCCGATCCCTCTGGACGCAGAGCGGAGCAGCCGCAGGCGGCGGCGTATCGAGACCTGCGGGAGCGTTCCGTGCCGGTACCGTGGCGTTGATGCTGCCGTTCGACACCGCGCGACTCAGGTTCCGCGAGATGACCGCCGCGGACCTCGATCTCCTGTCCGGATTGCTCGGTGACGCGGAAATGATGCGCTACTACCCGGCCCCGAAGACGCGCGCTGAGGCCGCCGACTGGATCGCCTGGAACCGGCGCAACTACGAGCGCGACGGCTTCGGGCTGTGGGTCATCGAGACCATGGACCGCGAGTTCGTGGGGGACTGTGGCCTGACCTGGCAGAGCGTCAACGGCGTCCCCGAGCTGGAGGTCGGCTACCACGTCCGCTCCTCCCTGCAGGGGCGGGGCTACGCCACGGAGGCCGCGGCCGCCTGTCTCGAGCTGGCTCGACGGTGCGGCCTCGCGGAACGCCTCGTGGCGATCATCCATCCCGAGAACAGCGCCTCCCAGCGCGTCGCCGAGAAGATCGGGCTCCGCATCGCCGGTGAGGACCGTTGTCATGATCTGCCGGTCAGGACCGTCCTTACGACGCCTCTCCGCGGTGTTCGATCTGCGCTCGATCGAGGCTGAGCCGGTTCGAGTGAGTGAGGAGCCGCGAAGCGGCACGGCGAGCCCCTGCATCGTTCGGTGGGTGGATCTCGATACGCGCCCTGCGGGCGCTACTCGATCAGCATGTTGCGGAGGCGGACGCTCAGCCCCCCCATGCTGGTCGAGTAGCCGCGCAGCGGCGTATCGAGACCCGGGGAACCGCATCGCCTCGGCGATCCCGCTCGGCGGAGGTCGAGATCAGAGGCGGTCGGCGAGGGCCGCGATGAGGGCCGCGCGGTCCTCGCGGAGGATCGAGGCGCCCGCGCCGGGGACCGTGCGGACCTCCGCACCGTGGTCGGCGAGGACGTCGCCGAGCGAGGAGTGGCCCAGCGGGTCCTCCGGCAGCACGGCGAGCGTCGGCACCGGGAAGGCGTCGGGCGCGTCGGCCGCTCCGCGCGCCGTCAGTCCGGCCGCGGACTCCGGGTCCCAGAGCGCGTGGGCCGAGACGTCGAGCTCGATCTGCTCGTCGGTCCAGATCGGGTGGCGGTGGCGCAGGTCGTCGGCGTCGCCTTTCTCGACGTGCGCGATCGAGCCGCCGCGGCGCAGGGCGCTGCCGAGCCCCTTCGCGTCGGAGAAGGCGGGGTCGAGCAGGATCAGCCGCTCGGCGCGGTACTCCGGGGCGAGCCGCGCGGCGACGACGGCGCCGAGGCCGTGCCCGATCACCAGGTCGGGCGACTGCAGCACCGAGGCGCGCACGTCCTCCGCCCAGTGGTCGACGGAGTAGGCGGGCGACTTCGGCGAGCCGCCGTGCCCCGCGAGGTCCGGCGCGACGACGCGGTAGCCGTGCTCGTGCAGCGTCGGCACCAGGGCGTACCAGACCCGCGAGTCCGTGCCGAGGCCGTGCAGCAGCAGGGCGACCTTCTCGCCGGTACCGCCGTAGTCGCGCACGTGCAGCTCGAGCGGCTCGGCGCCGGCCGCGAGGGCCTTCCGCTCAGCCTTGGTCGGCGGGAGCACGAAGGTGTTGCCGAACTCGCGCGGGGCCGGCCCGAACGCGTCCCGCGCGCTCTGCACGACCTTGCGGCCGAGCATCGCGTTGCCGACGCCGCCCAGCGCGGCGCCGATCCCGAACGGCATCGCCCGCCCCAGCAGCCCCGCACCCTGCTGCGCGAGGAAGTGCTTCGCGAACGACTTCTTCGCCCGGTCGGCCAGCTCGCCCACGAGGAACGACGGCAGCCCCTTGGTCACCACCGAGCCCCAGTACTGGTTCATCCCGGCGCTGGTCCCGGTCGCGTGCCCGGCGACCTGGCGCACCAGCTCGCTGCCGGAGGAGCCCATCATCAGCGTGAGCACGAGGGCACGGGCGCGGTCCGGGTCCTCGAGGCGGATGCCGTGCACCTCGGTGACCGACTGCGCGAAGAGGGCGCTCGCCTCGAGGAAGCCGATCGCACCGGCGCCGGAGAGCGCGACGGACGCGGCGGTGCCGATCCCGGGGACGACCGCGGTCGCTCCGATGGCCGCGCCACCGGCGGCGACGCTCGAGAGGTACTGGCGCTCGAGCGAGGTGATCAGCTGCTCGGGAGTCGCGTTCGGCCGGCGGCGCCGCAGCGCCCGGATGTTCGCGAGGACCGCGGGCCGCTGGACGGCGAGGACGCGGTCCAGGATCCGGGCCAGCTGCGCGTTCTCGACGTCGGCGGTGCCGGCCTGCTCGAGCTCGTCGCGGTCCTTGCGGTCCTTCTTCGAGGACATGTCTGCACTCCTGCGTCGTGAGGACCCGCGCGTCGCGCTGTCGCGGCGAGCACCGGGCCGTGCGGCTCGGACTGCCGGTCACTCCGCGGCGGGCTGCGCTTTCGGCGCGTAGTCCTCAGAATACCGGGCGAGAACCTGATCGATCGGTGCGTCGAGCACCAGCGCGCCCTTGTCCAGGTAGAGCCCGCGGGTGCAGAAGCGGCGGAGGTCGCGCTCGTTGTGCGAGACGAAGAAGAGCGTCCGGCCGGCCGCGAGCAGCTCCTCGATCCGGGCGTAGCACTTCTCGCGGAACGCCTTGTCGCCCACCGCGAGCACCTCGTCGACCAGGATGATCGGCTCCTCGAGCCGCGACACCACCGAGAACGCGATCCGCACCTTCATCCCGCTGGAGAGGTGCTTGTACGGGGTGTCCAGGAAGTCGCCGATCTCGGCGAACTCGATGATCGAGTCGAACCGATCGTCGACCTCGCGCTTGGACATGCCGTGCAGCCCCGCGGTCAGGTAGACGTTCTCCCGGACGCTGAGGTCGGCGACGAAGCCGCCGGTGATCTCGATCAGCGGAGCGACCCCGCCGCGGACCTCCACCACGCCCTCGTCCGGCAGCACGACACCGGCGACGAGCTTCAGCAGCGTCGACTTGCCCTGGCCGTTCCGGCCGACAACGCCGATCGCCTCGCCCGCGTGCACTCGCACGTCGAGCCCGCGCAGCGCCCAGAACTCGCCGGGCCGCGAGCGCCGCGTCCCGCGCGAGAAGAGGTCCTTGAAGGAGCGACGGCCGCGGCGGTTCCGCCGGAACCGGATCCCGAGACCCCGGCACTCGATCACGACGGGGGCGTCCGCGGCGGGGCGCTCGTCAGCGGAGGACACGCTCACAGCTCCTTCAGCACCGCGCGCTCGGAGCGGCGGAAGACGATCAGGCCGAGACCGAGCACGAGGAACGAGATCAGCACGGAGGTGAGGATGAGCGGCAGGTCGAGCTCGCTCGCGAAGAAGGTGGAGCGGTAGAGCGCGAAGATCCCACTGAGGGGGTTCAGCGCGGCCCACGGCCGGATCGCGTCGGGCAGGTTCGCCGTCGAGTAGATGATCGGCGAGGCGTAGAAGAGGAAGCGCAGCACCAGCTTGATCGCGCGCTCGAGGTCGCGGAAGAACACGACGAGCGGGGCGACCAGCAGGCCGACGCCGAGGGTGAGCACGCCCTGGAGCAGGATCGCGAGCGGGAAGAGCAGGATCGCCGGCGTCACTCCCGCGCCCGCGACGACCGCGAAGAGCACGAGCACCGGCAGACTCGCGACGAACTCGATGCCCTTGGAGAGCACGATCCGGCCGACCCAGATGGTGCGCGGGATCGACGTGGAGCGCACGAGCTTCGCCTCGCGGAGGAAGGCCCGCGTCGCATCCGACGTCGCCTGGTTGAACCACATCCACGGCAGCAGGCCCGCGAGCAGGAAGACGATGTACGGGTCCTCGCCGACGGTGCGCTGGAACACCACGGTGAAGACGAAGTAGTAGATGCCCGACATCACCAGCGGGTCGAGCACCGACCAGACGTAGCCGAGCGCGCTGGTGGCGTAGCGGACCGTGAGGTCGCGCTTGGTCAGCAGCCAGAGCGAGTGCCGATAGCGCCAGGCCCGCGAGCGGTGCGGGCGCATGGCGGTCGCGCCGGCGTCGACGCGTGCGGGACTGCTCACGGCAGACGACTCCTCTCCGGCTCGGATCGAGCCGGAGCAGCGAGCGTCAGACGAAGAGGTTCGCCCGCTCGAGATCCTCGGCGAAGTCCACCTCGACGGCGTAGAGGTCGGAGATGTCCATCGGCTCGACGAGCAGTCTGTCCTGCTCGATCGCCAACTCTATTCCACGCTCGAAGTAGTCCTGGGCGTCGACCCGGGCCAGCTGGCGGATGAGCGCCGGCTTGTCCGCGGCCGAGACGTAGTTGATCCCGACGGCCTCGCCGAGACCGCGCTTGACGGTCTTGGACAGCTCGTCGATGTAGCCCTCGGCGCTGGTCGTGTACTTGACCTCCTCGTCGGACACCTTCGCGGTGTTGACGGTGACGAAGGAGACGTCCTTCGCGATGAGGTCCGCGGTGCGGTCGAGGATGCGCGGGTCGAAGACGACGTCGCCGTTCATCCAGAGGACGCCGCCCTGGCCGGAGGCCTGCAGCGCGCGGAGGAGGCTCTTCGAGGTGTTGGTCTGGTCGTACTGCTCGTTGTAGACGAACGTCGCCGAGGGGAACGCCTCGATGATGTGCTCGAGCTTGTAGCCGACGACGATGCTCACCGGCACCTTCGTGCCGAAGGCGTGGTGGATGTTGTCGAACTGCTGCTGCATGATCGTGCGGCCGTCGCTCAGCGGCGTCAGCGGCTTCGGCAGGGAGCGGCCGAGCCGGCTGCCCATGCCTGCGGCGAGGATGACGACGGAGGCGGGCACACCGGTGGAGCCGCCGGTGGGGGCGGTCGGGAAGGGCTTGCTCGTCATGTGTTCTCCTCGCGTCGATCGCCGCGGAGCGATGAGTTCACCGCCGCGTAGCGATCATTAACCGGCGTGCAGCGACCTGATCGCTTCCTGGGTCGACACTTAGTGTACAGTGCACGCCTTCGAAGGCCAGGGGTTGCCAGGAGCCGTGTCGGCGAGACGGATCGGACGCTCCTCTCCACAGGCCCCGGCGCGCCCCGTCCCCGTCCTGAGCGACTTGGTACCGTAGCCGGATGACGTCCGCGACGAACGCCGAGGAATCCGAGCGCGACGGCGCTCCGCCCGCCGAGTCGCCGACTCCCGCAGAATCTGTCGCGACGGAGACCGCTAATCCGGCCGCTCCCGCGCAGACGGCCGACCCCGCGCAGACGGCCGACCCCGCGCAGACGGCCGACCCCGCGCAGCAGCCCGAGACCGCCCAGCCCGCCGACCCCGAGCACCCCGTCGTCTTCGAGCTGCACGCCCTCACCCGCACCTTCGGGCGCACGGTCGCGGTCGACCGCATCGACCTCGCCGTCCGCGCCGGGACCTTCTACGGGATCATCGGCCCGAACGGCGCGGGCAAGACCACGACGCTGTCGATGATGACCGGCCTCCTCCGCCCCGACACCGGCCGCGTGCTCGTGCACGGCGTCGACGTCTGGAAGGACCCGCGCGCCGCGAAGCCGCTGATCGGCGTGCTGCCCGACCGCCTGCGCCTGTTCGACCGGCTGACCGGCGCGCAGTTCCTCTACTACTCCGCCGCGCTGCGGGGGATCGACCGGAAGACCGCCAAGCAGCGCACGGTCGAGCTCGCCGAGGCGCTCGGCCTGACCGACGCGCTCGAGCGCCTGATCTCCGACTACTCGGCCGGCATGGCCAAGAAGGTCGCGCTGGCCGGCGCCATGATCCACGCGCCCCGCGTCCTGGTGCTCGACGAGCCGTTCGAGTCGGTCGACCCGGTCTCCTCGGCCGCCGTGATCACCGTCCTGCGCCGCTTCGTCGCGGGCGGCGGCACCGTCGTGCTCTCCAGCCACGGCCTCGACTTCATCGAGCGCGTCTGCGACGACGTCGCCGTGATCGTGGGCGGCAAGGTCCTCGCCGCCGGGTCCGTCGAGGAGGTCGCCGGCACCGCGACGCTCGAGGAGCGCTTCCTCGAGCTCGCGGGCGGCAAGCAGATCGCCGAGGGGCTGCAGTGGCTGCACGACTTCTCCGGCTGAGGCTCGACGTCCTGCTCGGCGCCTTCCGCTCTGGCGCGCGGCACACGGGCGGTGCCCTGCTCGGGGTGCTCGTCGTCGTCGTGGCGACCGCGGCGCTCCTGGCCGGTCTCGGCACGCTCGAGCCCGGTTCCTGGCTCGCGGACGACGCCGTCGTCGCCGGGGGAGCGGTCGTCACGCTCGGCTTCCTGGTGCTCCCGTTCCTGCTCGGGCCGAAGGATCCGATGGACCCGCGCGCGTTCCGGCTCTTCGGCATCCCGAGTGGCCGGCTCGCGGCCGCGCTCGCGCTGGCCGGGCTCGTCTCCCTCCCCGTGCTCGCGCTCGTCGTCCTGGGTGCGGCGTCGATCCGGCTCTTCCCGGCCGCCGGACTCCTGGCCGTGCTCGGCCCGCTGCTCGGCGTGCTGACCGCGGCGCTGCTGGCCAGGATCGGCCTCGCCGCCTCCTCGGCGCTGGTGCCCTCCCGCACGGCGCGGGAGCTGCTCGCGGTGCTCGGCCTCGTCCTCCTGCTCACCGCGCCGGTCGCGCTCGTGCTGAGCACCGGACTCGACTGGGGCGGCGAGGGCTCCGAGGCGCTGGAGCGGCTCGCCGCCGTCCTCGCGCCGACTCCCTTCGGCGCCGCCTGGGCGATCGCGCCGAGCGCGGCGTCCGGGGCGGTCGCCGGCCCGCTGCTGACCGCGCTGCTCACCCTCGTCGTCGCCGGGGCGCTCTGGTGGCTGGTCGTCCGCGCGCTGACCGTCCGCCCCGAGCGCACCTCGCGACCGCCGCGGGGGCTCCGCCTGGGCTGGTTCGACGTTCTCGGCGGCAGCCGCACCGGTGCCATCGCCGCGCGCAGCACGACCTACTGGCTCCGGGACCCCCGCTACCAGGCGTCGCTCGTCGCGGTCCCGCTGCTCCCGGTGCTCGCCGTGGTGCTGCTGGCGCTGGTGGGAGTGCCGTTCCCGCTGCTCTCGCTGCTGCCCGTCCCGCTCGTCGCGCTGTTCCTCGGCTGGTTCCTGCACAACGACGTCGCCTACGACGGCTCGGCCTTCTGGCTGCATGCCGCCGCCGGGGTGCGCGGCTGGTCGGACCGCCTCGGCCGCGCCTTCCCGACGCTGCTCCTCGGCCTGCCGGTCGTCGTGCTCGGCTCGCTCGTCAGCAGTGCCACCTCCGGCCTCGACGATGCGCTGCCGGTCCTGCTCGCGGTGAACGCCGCGCTGCTCCTGGTGCCCGCGGGGGTCGCGAGCGCCCTCTCCGCGCGGCTCGCCTACCCGGCGCCGCGTCCCGGCGACAGCGCCTTCGTCCAGCCGCAGGCACCGGGAGCGAGCGGGGCCGGCTCGCAGGCGCTCGCCTTCGGCCTCGGGCTGCTTCTGTCAGCGCCGACCGTCGTGCTGGCGGTGCAGACCCTGTTCTTCGAGGGCGACCGGGACCAGGCGATCCTCGCGGGCCTCGGCAGCGCGGTCGGCGTCTTCTTCCTCGGTGTGCTGCTCGGCGGCTTCCTCTTCGACCGCCGCGCGGCCGAGCTGGTCTCTTTCACCAGCCGCTACTGAGCCTCACGGAGCCCCGCCCGCTCCCGCGCTCCGAGCGTAGGATCGGAGGCATGACGTCCCGATTCGAGAACAGCAGCACCGACCCCCTCGAGGGAGGCGGAGGAACCGCCACCCTCGACCGCGAACTCGAGGAGCTCCTCAACCAGGAGACGATCGAGCCGGGCGACCACGAGCGCTTCTCCCACTACGTCCCGAAGGACAAGATCCTCGAGAGCGCGATGACCGGCAAGCCCGTCCGCGCCCTCTGCGGCAAGAAGTGGCTGCCGGGCCGCGACCCGGAGAAGTTCCCGGTCTGCCCCTCCTGCAAGGAGATCTACGCCCGGATGAAGTAGGGCGCGCGGCCCGGCCCCCTCGGGAGCCGGGCCGGTCCCGTTCTGGGACCGTTCCGCTCAGGGGCCGTTCCGCTCAGGCGTAGCGGGTCGGGATCACCGGGTCGCCGCGGCCGAGACGCAGCGCGTCCTGCGGCAGCTCGAGCACGGCGTTCGCCCGGTGCTCGCGCGCGGTGACGACACCCGCCGCACCCAAGTACTCCTCGCGGATCCGGCCGTCCTCGATCAGCGGCACCAGCAGCGCGCGCTCGTCCTCGCCGACCGCGCCCTCGGGCCCGGCTCCCACGTGCACGACCTCCTCGACGGCGACGCCGTCCTCGGTCAGGCGCCGCCCCGCGGACTTGCGTCCGCCGATGGAGGCCTTCGCCGCCGACTTCTTGGCGACCGAGACCCACTCGCCCGCATCGTCCTCGTGCGCGACGAGCTTGTAGACCATGCCCGCGGTGGGGTGGCCGGAGCCGGTTGCGACCGAGGTGCCCACGCCGTAGGAGTCGACGGGGGAGGCGGCCAGCGCCGCGATGCCGTACTCGTCCAGGTCGTTGGTGACGGTGATCTTCGTGCCGGTGGCGCCGAGCCCGTCCAGCTGGGCGCGGACGGCGGCGACCTGCTGGGGGAGGTCGCCCGAGTCGATCCGCACGGCGCCGAGCGAGGTGCCCGCCACCCGGACCGCGAGGTCCACCGCGGCGGTGACGTCGTAGGTGTCGACGAGGAGGGTCGTGCCGGGGCCGAGCGCGGCGACCTGCGCGCGGAAGGCGTCCTCCTCGGAGTCGTGCAGCAGCGTGAACGCGTGCGCGGAGGTGCCCATCGTCGGCACGCCCCAGCTGCGGCCCGCCTCGAGGTTCGAGGTCGCGCCGAAGCCCGCGATGTGCGCCGCGCGCGCAGCGGCGACCGCCGAGCGCTCGCCGGCCCGGCGCGAGCCCATCTCGGCCAGCGGCCGGCCGTCGGCGGCCGAGACCATCCGGGCCGCGGCGCTCGCCACGGCGCTGTCGTGGTTGAGCACGCTCAGCACCAGCGTCTCGAGCAGCACGCCCTCGGCGAAGGGCGCCTCGACGATCAGCACGGGAGAGCCGGGGAGGTAGACCTCGCCCTCGCGGTAGCCCCACATGTCGCCCTGGAAGCGGTAGTCGGCCAGCCAGTCCAGCGTGCGGGCGTCGACGACGCGGTTCTCCCGCAGCCAGTCGAGCTCGGCGTCGCCGAAGCGGAAGCGGGAGATCAGCTCGAGCAGGCGGCCGGTGCCGGCGAGGATCCCGTAGCGGCGGCCCGGCGGGAGGCTCCGCGCGAACACCTCGAACATGCAGCGCCGGTTGGCGGTGCCGCTGCCGAGAGCGCCCTCGACCATCGTCAGCTCGTAGCGGTCGGTGAGGAAGGCCGTCGCGTCCATCCGACCAGTGTTCCATGCACCGTTCCCCGCACGGGGCACCCTCCCCGGGCGCGGGTAGGCTCTTCCTCCGTGACGGACGCACCCCTCGGCATCTTCGACTCCGGCGTCGGCGGACTCACCGTCGCCCGCGCCGTGATCGACCAGCTGCAGAACGAGTCGATCGTCTACCTCGGCGACACCGCGCACTCGCCCTACGGGCCCAAGCCCCTCGCCGACGTCCGCGCCTACGCCCTGGACACCCTCGACACGCTGGTCGACCAGGGCGCGAAGCTGCTGGTGATCGCCTGCAACACCGCCTCGGCCGCGATGATGCGGGACGCGCGCGAGCGCTACACGATCGGCCGCGGCATCCCGGTGATCGAGGTCATCCAGCCCGCCGTCCGCAGCGCCGTCCGCGACACCCGCAACCGCAGGGTCGGCGTGATCGGGACCGTCGGCACGATCCGCTCGCGCGCCTACGACGACGCGTTCGTCGCCGCACCGGACCTCGAGCTGGTCACCGCCGCCTGCCCGCGCTTCGTCGAATTCGTCGAGGCCGGCGTCACCTGGAGCGACGAGCTGCTGGCGCTCGCCGAGGAGTACCTCGCGCCGCTCAAGCAGGCCGGCGTCGACACGCTCGTGCTCGGCTGCACGCACTACCCGCTGCTGCGCGGCGCCATCGCCTACGTGATGGGGCCCGACGTCCGGCTGGTCTCGAGCGCCGAGGAGACCGCGCTCGACGTCTACCGCACACTGGTGGCGCACGGCCTGCAGCGCACCGCCGCCGCCCCGCCGACCTACCGCTGGGAGGAGACCGGATCGAGCGATTTCGTCCGCCTCGCCCGGCGCTTCCTCGGCCCCGAGGTCTCGAGCGTCGACCTCGTCGAGACCGGCACGATCAACCTGCGCGAGCTCGACCGGGCCGCGCGCCGCACGACTCCAGGGAGACCCGAGTGACCGACAGCACCGCCGCCCAGCCCGCCGCCGCCCAGCCCACCGTCAAGCGCAAGGACGGCCGCGCGCCCGACGAGCTGCGCGCGATCACCATCGAGCGCGGCTGGAGCACCCAGGCCGAGGGCTCCGCGCTGATCTCCTACGGGAACACCAAGGTGCTCTGCACGGCGTCCTTCACCAACGGCGTCCCGCGCTGGCTGCAGGGCAAGGGCAAGGGCTGGGTCACCGCGGAGTACGCGATGCTGCCCCGCGCCACCAACTCCCGGATGGACCGCGAGGCCGTCAAGGGCAAGGTCGGCGGGCGCACCCACGAGATCTCCCGGCTGATCGGCCGCAGCCTGCGCGCCGTCGTCGACACCAAGGCCCTCGGCGAGAACACGATCGTGATCGACTGCGACGTCCTCCAGGCCGACGGCGGCACCCGCACCGCGGCGATCACCGGCGCCTACGTGGCGATGGTCGACGCGATCGAGTGGGCCCGCGGCAAGAAGTACGTCGGCCAGAAGGCTCAACCGCTGATCGACAGCCTGTCGGCGGTCTCCGTCGGCATCATCGACGGCGTCCCGATGCTCGACCTGGCCTACGTCGAGGACGTGCGCGCGGAGACCGACATGAACGTCGTCGTCACCGGCCGCGGCCTCTTCGTCGAGGTGCAGGGCACCGCCGAGGGCGCCCCCTTCGACCGCCGCGAGCTCGACGCGCTGCTCGACCTCGCCGTCGGCGGCGCGGCCGACCTGGCCCGCTTCCAGACCGAGGCGCTCGCCGCGGGGCAGGACGCGTGAGCCTCGACCTCGTCCTCGCCACCCACAACGCGGGCAAGGTCGAGGAGTTCCGGGCGATGCTGGCCGGCGCGCTGCCGGGCGTCGGCGTCCGCGCCTTCGACGGGCCGGAGCCGGTCGAGGACGGCGTCTCCTTCACCGAGAACGCGCTGATCAAGGCGCGGGCCGCGGCGGCGCACACCGGCCTCGTCGCGCTCGCCGACGACTCCGGCCTCTGCGTCGACGTGCTCGGCGGCTCGCCCGGCATCTTCTCGGCCCGCTGGTCGGGCCGCCCGCACGACGCGGTCGCGAACTATGAGCTGCTGCTCGCGCAGCTGATCGACGTGAAGCCGGAGCACCGCGGCGCGCACTTCGTCTGCACGATCGCGCTGGTCGTCCCCGAGTCGGTCCTGCCCGGCGGCCGCGAGATCGTGGTCGAGGGCCGCTGGGACGGCGCCATCGCCGCCGGCCCGCGTGGCACCAACGGCCACGGCTACGACCCGGTCTTCGTCCCCGCCGGCTCGGCCCTCTCGGCCGCCGAGATCGCCCCCGCCGAGAAGAACGCCCGCAGCCACCGCGCCCGGGCCTTCACCGCCCTCCGAGCCGAGCTGACCGCCCTGGCGGCCACTCTGCCCTGATCGGGGGCGCAGCCTCCCGACCGCGAGATGCCACTTGTGCACGCGACACGCCGTGTCGAGCGTGCACAAGTGGCATCTCGCGGAAGGGGTCAGTGCTTGCGGTGCTTGTCGTCGACGGCGGTGGGGTCGAGGACGAGGGCGCTCGCCTCCGACGCGTCGGTCTCCTTGTCGGCCGCGAGGCGGGCCTTGCGGCGCTGCTGGAGCAGGTGGAACACCGTCGGGATGATCGCGAGGGCCACGGCGCCGATCAGGATCACGTCGATGTAGTGCGAGACGAAGTCGGCGACGGGCGGGATGAAGGCGAGGAGCCAGCCGATCAGCGTCACGCCGCTGCCCCAGATCAGGGCGCCGATGGCGTTGTAGAGGCTGTACCTGCGGTAGTTCATGTGGGCGACGCCGGCGGCGATCGGCGCGAAGGTGCGGACGATCGGCACGAATCGCGCGAGGATCACCGCGAGGCCGCCGAAGCGCTCGAAGAAGGCGTTGGTGCGCTTGACGTTCTCGATGCTGAAGAGGCCCGACTCCTTGCGCTCGAAGATGCGCGGGCCGGCCTTGTGCCCGATCAGGTAGCCGACCTCGCCGCCGAGGAACGCCGAGAAGCCGACCGCGAGGCAGATCAGCCAGATCGGGACGCCCAGCCCGCCGTTGGAGGCGTTCTCGTGAGCCAGCAGGCCCGTGATGATCAGCAGGGTGTCGCCGGGGAAGAGGAAGCCGATCAGCAGGCCGGTCTCGGCGAAGACGATCAGGCAGACGACCAGCACGCCCCACGGACCGAACGAGGTGAGGATCGTCTCCGGGTCCAGCCAGGGGATCAGGGCGGCGTGGTTCAACGGTTCTCCAGTCGATCAGTGCCGTGCGGCCGGCCGACGCCGCAGCCGATCCTCGGTCTGCGGCGGCTCGACCGCGCTCACTGTACCGGCGAAACCGGGAAGACGGCCGGGGCGGCCCCCGAAGGTGGCGTGCCACGCCGGTCACTCCGAGCGCCCCTGGTGCGGAAGGTGGGACTCGAACCCACATGCCTCTCGGCACAGGAACCTAAATCCTGCGTGTCTGCCATTCCACCACTCCCGCGTGCGCGCTCCAGTGTAGGAGGGGAGCGCGAGCAGGGGCCCGCGCGGAGACCGCGTGGCCGCCAGGCGTGCTGCGGGTCAGGTGCGCGGGCGCCGGTGCGGCAGGTACCGCGGGATCCAGCGCGAGAGCGCAGCGGCACCGGCCAGCCCGAGCACGCCCATCGCTCCCGCAGCGAACGGCAGCGAGACCGCCGCGGTCAGCGCGGACACCGCGATCGGCGCCGCGGCGTTGCCCGCGTCGCCGGTGAAGCGGAACGCCCCGAGGAAGGGCGCCGGATCCTTCGGCGGTGCGAGATCCGCGGCGATCGTCATCAGGATGCCCGAGCCGATCCCGTTCGCCACCGCGAGGACGCAGGCCACCGCGATGAACCAGGGCACCGGATCGGCGGCGAGGAGTGTCGCCACCAGCAGAAGGTGCCCGACCCCGAGGCCGATCATCGACGGGATCGCCGTGGCGCCGCGGCCGAAGCGGTCCATCACCTGTCCGCCCGCGTAGAAGAGGGCGAAGTCGAGGGCCCCGGCGATGCCGATGATGATCGCCGTGTCGGTCTCGGCGAGGCCGAGGCTGACCGCCCAGAGCGGGAGGATCAGCGTCCGGCTCGCGCGCAGGGCGCCGATCACGGCGGCGCCGGAGCCCATCCGCGCGAGCACGCCGCGGTGCGAGCGGAGGGTGCGGACCAGGCCGGGGGAGGACTCCGGCACGGCCGCGGCCTCGGCGGCGGCGTCGAGTGCGGGGTCGGCGGCGGCGGAGGCGGCCGCCGCGCGGCGCAGCACCGTCGCCGGGTCGGGCACCAGCAGCAGCACGACCACCGCGGCCACGCAGCAGGCGATGTGCACCCAGAAGATCGACTCGACCGAGCCGCTGAGGTGCACGACCCCCGCCGCGAGGAACGGACCGATCAGCCAGCCCGCGCGGAACACCCCCGCGAGCGAGGACAGCGCCCGGGCCCGGTGGCTGATCGGCACGAACGAGGTCATGAAGGCGTGCCGGGCGAGCGCGAAGACCGCCGTCGCGAGGCCGATCAGGAAGACGCCCACGGTCAGCGTCACCCACGAGGTGGAGACGAGGCAGATCACCAGGCCGAGGATCGAGGCGGCCGAGGCGCCGAGCATCGCGCCGCGCTCGCCGATCCGCGAGACGATCCAGCCGCTCGGGATGTCGCCCGCGAGCTCGCCGATCATGATCATTCCCGCGACGAGGCCGGCGATCGCCAGCGTCGCCCCGAGGTCGCCGGCGACGGCGGGGAGGAGGGGGATGATCGCGCCCTCGCCGACCGAGAAGAGCAGCGTCGGCAGGAAGGTCGAGAGCAGGAGGGGCCCGACGGGGAAGGGGCGCTCGGCGGTGCTGCTCACCAGCCCCATCCTAAGCGCCGCCCGGGCGGCCGCCCGCGGTGACCCCCGGCGCCCCCGGTAGTCTGGAGCCACCATGCTGGACAACGACTTCACCGAGCAGATCACTGCTCTCCGCTCCACCTTCTCCGACATCCTCGCCGTCATCGACGTCGCCGAGCTCCGCGCGAAGATCGAGGAGCTGAACGAGCAGGCGGGCGTCCCCGACCTCTGGGACGACACCGACAACGCGCAGAAGGTGACCAGCGCGCTGAGCCACCGCCAGTCCGAGCTCGCCCGGATCACCGCGATCGAGCGGCGCCTGGACGACCTCGAGGTCCTGGTCGAGATTGCCAACGAGGCCGACGACGCCGAGTCCGAGCAGGAGGCGATCGCCGAGCTCGAGGCCCTGCAGAAGACGATGGGCGAGCTCGAGGTGCAGACCCTCCTCGACGGCGAGTACGACGACCGCCCCGCCGTCATCACGATCCGCGCGGGAGCCGGCGGTGTCGACGCCTCCGACTTCGCCGAGATGCTGATGCGGATGTACCTCCGCTGGGCCGAGAAGCACAAGTACCCCGCGACCGTGATGGACGCGAGCTACGCGGAGGAGGCCGGCATCAAGTCCGCCACCTTCCAGATCGACGCGCCCTACGCCTTCGGCACCCTCTCCGTCGAGGCCGGCACCCACCGCCTCGTGCGGATGAGCCCGTTCGGCGCCGCGGGCAAGCGCCAGACGTCCTTCGCCGCGGTCGAGGTCATCCCGCTGATGGAGGAGGCCGGCGCGATCGAGATCCCGGACAACGACATCCGCGTCGACGTCTTCCGCTCCTCCGGCCCCGGCGGCCAGTCGGTCAACACGACCGACTCCGCGGTGCGCCTGACCCACCTCCCCACCGGCCTGGTCGTCTCGATGCAGAACGAGAAGAGCCAGATCCAGAACCGCGCTGCCGCCATGCGCGTGCTGCAGTCGCGCCTGCTGCTGCTGCAGAAGGAGCAGGAGGCCGCGACCAAGAAGGAGCTGGCCGGCAACATCACCGCGAGCTGGGGCGACCAGATGCGCAGCTACGTCCTCGCGCCGTACCAGATGGTCAAGGACCTCCGCACCGACCACGAGGTCGGCAACCCCTCGCACGTCTTCGACGGCGACCTCGACGGCTTCATCGCCGCCGGCATCCGCTGGCGCAAGTCCGCCTGACCGGCAGTAGCGACGCTCGACGCAAAGCTACGGACGGCCCGCGCCAACATGTCGGGCCGATCGTTGCGGTGCGGCGAATCGGGGCGCTCCTCGCCAAATCTGGGGCAGACAGGCGAGGCGCATTGTTCTATCTTCGAGAAGTCCTCACGGTGAGGATCATTCACGAAGGAGTGGGTCATGTTCAGGCAAATGATGAAGGTCGGGGCTGGTGGCGCCGGGCTGGTGCTCGCGTTCGGTCTCGTTCCACCGGCCCAGGCTGACGAGCAAGGCGTCCTCGGCGACCTGGCGTCGGTGTCATCGTTCTCCGACAGCGTCGCGACAGACGTCCTTGCTCGGGTCGCCGACGTTCCCGCGCGAGAAGCCGGAGCGGCGATCATGGAGGCGACCGTCGACGGCGTCGAGCTTTCGCTCCCCAGAGATCCTGAGTCGCCGATAAAGCTGACGACGACCGGCGATGGAACCATCGAACTCCTCCTGCCGTTCTCGGAGTCGGCGGCCGACGCAAACGTCGAGACCGATGGGGTTGTCTCCTACGACAACGGCAATCAGTCGACCACCGTTCCGATCGTGAAAGACGACGGCTCCGTGCAGATCACGACCCTCATCGAGGATGCTTCGTCGCCCACCACTTACGAATACGGTCTCGTCCTCCCCCCTGGTGGATCAGCATCCCTCCAGGACAACGGCGCAGTGCTGCTTGCCGCCGAGACCGGTGGCTACGTCGGCATCGTCGCTCCTGCCTGGGCCACGGATG
Organism: Rathayibacter sp. PhB151; assembly: GCF_004366415.1. NCBI lineage: Bacteria > Bacillati > Actinomycetota > Actinomycetes > Micrococcales > Microbacteriaceae > Rathayibacter > Rathayibacter sp. PhB151. The sequence goes on from NZ_SOEN01000009.1 coordinate 160,019, forward strand.
CGTCCGGGGCGAGCGTTCCGACGCACTACGAGATCGGCAGCGGCATCCTTCGTCAGGTCGTCGAGCACTCCGCCGCTGATACCGCGTATCCGGTCATCGCGGACCCGTGGTTCGGCGTCAATCTGATCGACAGGTTCGCCTGGTCCAAGCCTGACCACCCGACCAATCACGGTCGCGGCTGGACGATCTCTGTCGCTGTCACGCCGATGATGGCTTTGGTCAACGAGCTCGTCGCATCAACGGCAGGGTGGGACGAGCTCGTCTCTCGGATCAGTGCCGACAATCCCGCCGGAACCAACTTCCCGAACCGCTCTTATCAGCTGCAGTGGCAATGCCATTCCCTGGGGAAGGCCGCGATCGGGCTGAGCGGATGGCTCGGTATCGACCAGCGTCCGACCTGGGATCTGGAGAGCTGGCGCCGAGAGATCAGCGTCCCCGAGGCCTGGGGTGGCGTCATCGACAAGCACTGCAACTGGTAGAAACCTCCCATGAGCTCTCCGATCGAGCGTCCGATCCGCCCCGCTGTACTCGGGCTTGCGGTGTTCGCGGCGGCGGCGGCCGCCTCCGTCGTCGCGTCCGTCATCGGCAACCGGACAGGTGCGTTCGACGCCGTGCCGGACGAGGGGTGGCGGGTCGGCTTCGCGGTGGCGCTGGCGCTCGCCGGTCTGCTGCTGCTCGGAGCCGCCGCTCTCCTCGGGCGCGCGTGGGGTGCCGAGCGAGGGGGGAGCACAGCCCCCGTGATCGCGACGACGGCGGCCGCGGCGGCGGTCTGCCTTGTCGTCGGGCTGTCGCTCGTCAGCGTCGGGACGGAGCCGGCGACGTCGATGCCGACTCCCGAGGCGCAGAGGGCGTCGTCGGCTCTCGCGATCGCTCTTCTCGCCTGCGCGACCGTCTCCGCCGGCTCCTTCGTCGTCGCTCTGGTGCGGCGGCCGGGGGAGTCGCGAGGCGTCTGACTCCCAGGTCGGGTCCGCCGAAGGGCCGGCCGCTCGGCGCGCCGGGCGGCCGGACGGGTCACTCTCCGGAATCGTCGCTTACCCTCGTACCGACATGATTCGCTTCGACAACGTCTCCAAGCAGTATCGGGGTGGCACGAGACCCGCCCTCAACGCCATCGATCTCGAGATCCTCCGGGGCGAGTTCGTCTTCCTCGTCGGCGCCTCCGGGTCCGGCAAGTCCAGCTGCCTCCGCCTGATCCTCAAGGAGGAGCGGCCCTCCTCCGGCTCGATCCACGTGCTCGGGCAGAACCTGGGCAAGATCTCGAGCCGCAAGGTCCCCTACTTCCGCCGCAACATGGGCGTGGTGTTCCAGGACTTCCGGCTCCTCCCGAACAAGTCGGTCTTCGACAACGTCGCCTTCAGCCTCCAGGTGATCGGCAAGTCGAAGGGCTACATCCAGGAGGCGGTCCCCGACACGCTCAAGATGGTGGGCCTCGCCGGCAAGGCCGCGCGCCTGCCGCACGAGCTCTCCGGCGGCGAGCAGCAGCGCGTCGCCATCGCCCGCGCCGTGGTCAACAAGCCCGCGGTCCTCCTCGCCGACGAGCCGACCGGAAACCTCGACCCGACGACCAGTGCCGGCATCATGGCGCTGCTCGAGCGGATCAACGCCGGCGGCACGACCGTGATCATGGCCACCCACGAGGCCGGCATCGTCGACCAGATGAAGCGCCGCGTCATCGAGCTCTCGGCGGGCAGCATCGTCCGCGACGAGAGCCGGGGCGGCTACGGCCAGACCGAGAGCATCACCGTCGTGCACGACGGCGTCGTGGTCGTCGCGGCCGACGACCACCCGACCACCACGTCCTCGATCGCCGTCCCCGTGATCACCGAGAGTGCGCTCGCGCCCACCGAGGTCCCGGAGGTCGACCTGCGCCGCGCGCCGGCGCCCGCCGCCGCCGCTCCGGAGCTCCCCGAGCACGGCGCCGCGTTCGCGCGCCCGCGCCTGCCGCAGACCGCGCCGCAGCCCCGCGTCCCGGAGGGCCGCCGCTCGGCCGCCGCCCCCGAGACCCATGTCGCTCCGGCGCGCCCCACCACCCGGTCGAACCCGGTCGTCCCGCCGCCGCCCCCCGCCCCGACCGAGGCGCCCGCCTCGCCGCGCGTGGTCGAGCTGCAGAGCCAGACCGGCCCGATCTACCTCCCCGCCGACACCGGGGCCCTCCCCGAGGAGTCCCTCGCGGCCCGCCTGGGGCTGCGCGCCCACGCCGGCGAGGGCGACGAGTCCGGGGACGACCAGCAGGATGTAGGACCCGTCAAGTGAGATACGCACTGATCTGGTCGGAGGTCTCCAGCGGCCTCCGGCGCAACGTCTCCATGGTCGTCTCGGTGATCCTGGTGACCTTCATCTCGCTCACCTTCGTCGGCACCGCGATCCTGCTGCAGATGCAGATCGGCCAGATGAAGAACTTCTGGTACGACAAGGCCCAGGTCGCGGTGTACATGTGCACCGCCACTTCCGGCGGCGCGAACTGCAGCGGATCCGACGCGACGCAGGAGCAGATCGACACCGTCGAGTCGCAGCTCGCGGGCGCGACGCTCGCCCCGTACATCGACCGCTCCTACTTCGAGGACCACGACCAGGCCTACGCGAACTTCCAGGAGCAGTTCGCCGGGAACCCGGTCGCCGAGTACGTCACGCCCGACCTGCTCAACCAGACCTTCTGGATCAACCTGAAGGACCCCACGCAGTCGGACGTGCTCGTGGAGAGCCTGTCCAGCGTCTCGGGGGTCGAGAGTGTCACGGATCAGAAGCAGTACCTCGACCAGATCTTCTCGATCCTCAACGCGGCCAGCTACACGGCCATCGGCATCGCGGTGCTGATGCTCGTGGCGGCGGTGCTGCTGATCGCGACGACGATCCGATTGTCGGCGTTCTCGAGGAGACGGGAGCTGGGCATCATGCGGCTCGTGGGCGCCTCGAACCGGTTCATCCAGACCCCCTTCATCCTCGAGGGCGTGTTCGCGGCGCTGCTCGGCTCGATCCTCGCGGGGGTCGCTGTCGTCGCGATCGTGGTCTTCTTCGTCCAGGGGTTCCTCGCGTACCGGATCCCGCTGACGTCGTTCGTGGGCGTCGACGACGCGCTGATCGTGGTGCCGATCCTGATCGTGGTGGGGATCGTCCTGGCGGCGATCTCGGCGAACGTGGCGATCGCGCGGTACCTGCGGGTCTAGACCGCCCGGCGTTCTCGGCCGCGTGCGGTCGTATACTGGTGGGCTGCCCCGATCGGGGCGGCCCACCATCGCTCTCGGACCGAAGGAGCAGCCGTGCCCAGGGAACAGGGACAGAAGGTCGTCGCGACCAATCGCAAGGCGCGCCACGACTACCTCATCGAGGACACCTACGAGGCGGGACTCGTGCTCTCGGGCACCGAGGTCAAGTCGCTCCGCAACGGCCGCGCGTCGCTGGTCGACGGCTACGCCTTCGTCGACGGCGGTGAGGCGTGGCTCGACGCCGTGCACATCAACGAGTGGGCCCAGGGCACCTGGACCAACCACCCGCCGCGCCGGAAGCGCAAGCTGCTGCTGCACAAGGCGCAGATCCTCAAGATCCACAACAAGGTGAAGGAGGGCGGCTACACGCTGATCCCGCTCTCGCTCTACTTCAGTGACGGCAAGGCCAAGGTCGAGCTCGCGGTCGCGAAGGGCAAGAAGGACTACGACAAGCGCCAGGTGCTCCGCGAGCGCCAGGACCGCCGCGAGGCCGACCGCGCCATGTCCACCCGCCGCCGCATGGGCGAGTAGGCCGTCCGCGCCGATGTCCCGCAAGCGGGGGAGGCGCGCGCTCCGGTCCTGAGAGACTGGAGGACGTGACCTCTCCCGACAACGCCCCCGACGCGCCGCCCACTGCCGCGGAGGAGAGGACGCGCTGGCGGGCCTTCGCGGTCGCGGTATCGGTCGCCGCCTTCACGATCCTCGACCTGTCGAAGGTCAACGTCGGGCTGCCCTCGATCGAGAAGTCGCTCTCGGCCGATCCGAGCCAGCTGCAGCTGATCGTCGCCGGCTACGCGCTCGCGTTCGGTCTCTCGCTCGTTCCCTCCGGACGGCTCGGCGACATCAAGTCGCGGCGCCTGCTGTTCCTCGTCGGCCTCACCGCGTTCACGCTCGCGAGCCTGCTCTGCGCCGTCGCGCCGACGATCGAGCTGCTCGTCGTCGCCCGCTTCGTCCAGGGCATCGCCGCCGGCATCCAGATGCCGCAGGTGCTCGGCCTGGTGCAGCAGCTGTTCACCGGGGCTGCACGGGCCCGCGCCTTCGGCGTCTTCGGCGCCGTGATCGGCCTCTCCACGGCGTTCGGGCCGACCCTGGGCGGCCTGCTGATCGCGATCGGCGGCGAGCAGGACGGCTGGCGGCTGCTGTTCTGGATGAACATCCCGCTCGGCATCGCCGCGCTGGTCTTCGCCTGGAAGCTGCTGCCGAAGGTGCAGCGCACACCGCAGGGCGACACCTCGCTCGACCCGGTCGGCCTGCTGCTGCTGGGCGTGACGATCTTCGCCTTCATGCTGCCGTTCCTGCTGACCACCGGTGCCTCGACGGACTCGCCGTTCCGCTGGTTCTGGCTGCTGCTCGCGGTCGTCGCCGCGTACGCCTTCGTGAAGTGGGAGGCGCACTACGCCGCGAAGGACCGCACCCCGGTCATCGACTTCCGGATCTTCCGCACCAGCTCGTACCGCAACGGGATCCTGGTCGCGACCTCCTACTTCGCGGCCATCCCGGCGACCTTCCTGCTGACCACGCTCTTCCTCCAGCAGGGCCTCGGCCTCGCGCCGGTGTTCGCGGGCATGGTCAGCATCCCGTTCGCGCTGACCTCGGCGGTCACCGCCTGGTACGGCGGCAAGCTCGTCCAGCGCTACGGTCGCGCACTCGTCGTGCTGGGCATCGTGCTCGTCGTCATCGGCTTCACGCTGGTGCTGCTGGCGGCCGAGCTGCTGCCGGCCGAGACCGCGGCGTACGGGATGGGTGCGGCGATGCTGGTCGCCGGCGCGGGCGGCGGCTTCGTCGTCTCGCCGAACCAGACGCTGACGCTCGCCGAGATCTCGCCCGAGCAGGGCGGCGTCGCGGGCTCGGTCGGCCAGCTCGGCCAGCGCGTCGGCACCGCGGTCGGCACGGCCTGCGCCTCCGCCGTCTTCTTCGCCACCCTCGCCAGCGAGGCCGGGATGGCCGAGGGACTCGACCAGTACCACGACGCCTTCCGCAACGGCTACTTCGTCACCCTCGGGCTGATCGCACTCGCCCTCGTGCTCGGACTGCTCGATCTGCGCCGTCGTCGGGTCACCGCCCGCGCGACGAGGTAGACTCTTCTCTCGTAACTCCACAGTGTGCGACGACGACCCACTCCACCTGGCCCGTGTCTGCCAAGGCTCAGTGCCGGCGAGTGCTCGCGGGGATGATCGGTTTCGACATTGCCTGCGAAACTGCGAGAAGCGGGTCGAGGATTCAGGGTTATCTCGTTAACGATCTCTGAAAAACACAGGTGCCGAACAGAAGCGCACCGACTTCGCTCTCGCTGCCTAAGCCAGAGTAGATAGTCCGTCAGCCCGTGGGTGCGTCCTCGCCCCGGATCCTGGCGTCATCTAGAGGACTTGCTGCGTCGTTACGCCTGAGGGCGACGCGGGACTTGCACTCGGGCTGGGCCCGTCGACCGATGCGCCAGTGGTAACGGTCGGGGCCGAGTAGAACGCTCTCACTGGCTACACCCGTAGAAGGCGCAGAATCACAGCGATGGACGGGGGTTCGATTCCCCCCATCTCCACCACCGGTCGTCGTCGCACACAGGAGCTGCCGCTCCGAGCCGCTGCCGCTCCGAGCCGTCACTCCGGACGCACGTCCAGCTGGCGGACGCGGCCGTAGAGGGTCAGCAGCGCGAGGCGCTCGTCGTCGTCGCGCTCCGCGCCGTTCTCCGGACCCTGGAGCGTCTCGGGAGGCGTCCACGCGCGGTAGAGGTTCTCGGGCGTGACGACCGTCGCCATCGCTCCCTCCGGGTAGTGCGCGTGGGCATCGAGGGGCAGCTCGGCGAATCCGCTCGGGAGCATCCGCGCGAGTGCCTGCGTGAGCGGTGCGAGGCGCTCGGCGCGCTCGTCGTCGACGGTCAGCGTCACCGCGTTCATCGCCGCGAGAGCGGCAGCCAGGTGCTCGACCGCGTGGTCGTCCGCGCACTCCTCCGTGACCAGGAGGGCGACGACGCCGCGGGGCTTCAGCCAGCCCAGGACGGCCTCCTCGGCGCCGCCGTGCACCGACACGATCCGGTCCGAGGTCAGCGCGTAGTCGTGGATCAGCCGGGACCAGCGCCGGACGGAGTCCTCGGTCGAGTCCGCCAGCGTCTCCGCCGCCGAGAGCAGCGCGCACTGCTGCTGCAGCCGGGTGAAGAGGCTGTCCGCCGGCCGGAGCTCGTGCTCCGCCGTCGCCGAGCGCTCCGGCTCCGCGCTCTCCGGAACGTCTCCTGCGTGCTCGTGCATCTTCGACTCCTGCAGCGCTTCGCGGCACCCCCGAGCCGTTCGCCGATCGTGTGTGATCGTCCTCCCACAGTGCGCGTGCGCCGCGAACCTGTCAATCGAGGCGCGGAGGGGATTGACCCGGACGGCGGGCGTCCGGGCTGGTCGTCAGCGCGCGGCGCCGAAGAGGCTGCCCGTGGTCTCGCCGGTCGCAGGGTCGAAGACGGCGCAGAGCACGGCGCGGTCGCCGTGGCGCCAGCTGACCTCGGACGGGACGAAGCTGCGGTACTCGAGGGCGGAGTCGCCGTAGGCGATGCCCATCACCGCGCTGAACTCGGGCTCGCAGCCGGCGTCCGCCTGCGCCAGCAGGGTGTTGCGGCTGGTGTAGTCGTCGCCGGGCTGCGCGAAGACGTGGAAGACCTCGAGGTCGTGGCTGTCCGCGCAGGGGACGGCCTCGAAGTCGGCGACGCGGTCGTCGTCCGGCTCCCGGAGGCAGTCGCCCTTCGCCACCGAGAAGGCGTCGACGACGCCCGCGGTGGTGACCGTGCCGCCCTCGTCGCGGAGCGCTGCCGGATCGTCGGAGCCGACGACGGACGAGCACGCCGCGAGCGGGAGCACAGCGGTGAGGAGTGCCGCCGCGAGGAGCGCCGAGCGCCGGCTCATCGGCGGGCGGCGATCGCGAGGACCTCGTCGTGCAGGAGGCCGTTGGTCGCGACGGCGCTGCCGTGCCAGGGGCCGTCCTCGCCGTCGGCGGAGGTGAAGCGGCCGCCCGCCTCCTGGACGATCGGGACCAGGGCGGCGAGGTCGTAGGGCTTCACGTCGAACTCGCCCGCGCCGTCGATGAGGCCCTCGGCGACCAGCATGTAGGGCCAGGCGTCGCCGTAGGCCCGGTCGCGCCAGACCGTGCGCGCGAGCTCCAGCAGCTGCTCGAGCCGGCCGGCGCCGTCCCACTGCTGGATGCTGTTGTAGCTGAAAGTGGCGTCGGCGAGGGACGCGACGCCGGAGACCTGGAGCCGGCGCGGCTCCTCGGCGGCCGGGGCGACCAGGACGCCGCGCAGGCCGTCCGGCAGGTCGAGGCTGCCCAGGGGAGCGCGGCTCTCGTCCACCCAGGCGCCGGCGCCCCGGGAGGCCCACCAGCGCTTGCCGAGGGCGGGGGCCGAGACGACGCCGACCACCGGGACGCCGTCGATCGCCAGCGCGATGAGGGTGGCCCAGATCGGGACGCCGCGGACGAAGTGCGCCGTGCCGTCGATCGGGTCGAGGATCCACTGGCGAGAGGCCTCGCCGGAGGTGCCGAACTCCTCGCCGAGGATCGCGTCGTCGGGGCGCTCTGCGGCGAGGAGCGCGCGGATCGCCTCCTCGACGGCGCGGTCCGCGTCCGAGACGGGCGTGCTGTCGGGCTTGGTGTCCACGACGAGGTCGAGGGCGAGGAAGCGCTCGCGCGAGATCGCGTCGGCGGCGTCGGCGAGGCGGAGGGCGAGGCGGAGGTCGTCGTCGAGGGTCACGCGTCCACGATACTGAGCGCCCCTGGCGGAGGGGCGCACTGCATGCTGGTCGAGTAGCGCCCAACGCGTATCGAGACCCGCCCCTCGGAGCACGGTGGATCTCGATACGCCCGCTGCGCGAGCTACTCGATCAGCATGGCGCGAGTGTCGATTTGACGAAACGGGGGTGGGCGCTGGTAATGTGATCCCTCGGTTCGGCACGCACGATTCGCCGGTCGCCACGCACCTCTAGCTCAATCGGCAGAGCAACTGACTCTTAATCAGTGGGTTCTCGGTTCAAGTCCGAGGGGGTGCACCACATCGAGACGCCCGCCACTCCGGCGGGCGTTTCGTCGTTTCCGGAGCGTCCGACGTCGTCGCGCTCCGCCTGGGCATCCCCGCAACGTGCGGCGTCGCCCCGTGCGCTCCCCGCCGTGTCCGTGGGAGGCTGCCCTCTTCGTCCGATCCGCTCGATGGTGCGCGCCCCTTCCCCCACCCGAAAGGACCGCCGTGCCAGAAGACGCCCTGCAAGAAGTCGGCTCCATCGCCCTCGCCGTGCTGATCGCCGTCGTGATCGCCGTCGTCGTGACCGCGGTCTTGGCGCTGATCATCCGCTCGATCGGCAAGCGCAAGACGTGGGCCCGGCTGCTGATCCGCCGGGTGCGCATCCCGTTCCGGGTGCTGCTGCTCACGATCGCCGTCTGGGCCGCGCTCGCCGCCACCGTCTCCGGTGACCCCTGGCCAGGGCTCGTCGACCGGATCTTCCAGATCGCCACGATCGGCGCCGCCGCCTGGCTGGTCGGCGCGACCTTCGTCTTCCTCGAGGACCTGGGCGCCGAGCGCTACCGCACCGACACCGCCGACAACCGGCGGGCCCGACGCCTGCGCACCCAGATGACGATCATCCGGCGGGTGGCCGTCGCGGCCGTCGTCGTGATCGCCATCGGCGCCTCGCTGCTGACCTTCCCCGAGGCGCGGACCGCCGGAGCCTCCCTGCTGGCCTCGGCCGGTGTGCTCTCGATCGTCGCCGGTCTCGCCGCGCAGTCGAGCCTGACCAACATCTTCGCGGGGATGCAGCTCGCCTTCAGCGACGCGATCCGCCTGGACGACGTGGTCATCGTCGAGAACGAGTGGGGCCGGATCGAGGAGATCACCCTGACCTACGTGGTCGTGCACCTCTGGGACGACCGCCGCCTGGTGCTGCCGACCAATTACTTCACCACCCAGCCCTTCCAGAACTGGACCCGCACCGGCTCCGAGCTGCTCGGCGCCGTCGAGCTCGACCTGGACTGGCGCGTCCGCCCCGACGAGATGCGCACCGAGCTGCACCGGATCCTCGAGGAGACCGACCTCTGGGACCAGCGGGTCAGCGTCCTGCAGGTCACCGACGCGGTCGGCGGCTACGTCCGGATCCGCGTGCTCGTCACCGCGAAGGACGCTCCGACGCTCTTCGACCTGCGCTGCTACGTCCGCGAGGGTCTGGTGAGCTGGCTGCACGAGAGCGACCCGATCGCCCTGCCGCGCCAGCGCGTCGAGATGCAGCACGAGGAGGCGGGCACCGCCCCCGCACCGCGCAGTCGCACGAAGTCGGCGCCGGACAACCTGTTCTCGGGCGACCAGCAGTCGAACGAGCGCGGTGCGCTCTTCACCGGGCTGATCGACCTCCGCGAGACGCCCGACCGCGACGGCCGCCGGCACGACTGACCGCCACGGCGGGCGGCGGTCCGGCGCTGCGTGTGCCGGAAGCGGCGAGGGCCCGTGGCGGTACCCGTGGCGGAACTCGTCCAGAGCCGGTCACGGGTCGCAGCAATGATCACCGAGCAGTGAGCCGGATCCGATCGGCGGCGAGAAGGCGGTCCTCGGTCGCGATGCGGTCGAGGGCGGCGGCGTATTCCGGACCCGCTCGATGGGTGAACGCGTGACCGGCCATCGTTCGGGCGTCTACGACGAGCTGCTCGAGCAGGGGCAGCAGGTCGGCCTGCAGGAGGCCGGCGAGACGGGCATGCGCGAGATCGTCGTGGAGATCGTCCAGCCAGCGGCGGGCGAGGGCCGGCGTCGGGGGATTCAGCCGTCCGATCTCGACCGCTTGGGCCGCGCCGTCCAGCCGGCTCTCTTCGGGTCCACGGTTCTCGTCGTAGAGCGTCTGGCCGGCTCGGTTGCAGATCGTGATCCGGTCCACGGCGTCGGAGCTCTCTGCGGCCGCGATCGTCTGCGGTGTTCCGCTGTACCCGTGCTCGTGTGCCTCGAGCGGAGTCCAGCGGGCGTCGCCTCCGAGGCGGGCGTCGGTGACGGCACGGTGCAGGATCGAGTTCCGGCTGACCGCAGCAGGGACGGAGAGCGCCACGATCCGCGTCGCGTACCCGGCACCGTGGAAGGCAGCGGCCTCCGCGAGCGTCACTGTGGGCCGGCGAAAGGTGCCCTCGATCAGGACGCTGTACCGGTGCCGGCGGGCATGGTCGATGGCCATCCGCATCCACTCGCCGACGGTGGCGTTCGTCGCTCGCGTCATGTTCGCGGGGTCATCGGAGAGGAGCTCGAGATAGGCGGGATGGAACGCTCGGAGTTCGTCGACGCCGAGGGGGAGCGGTGCGGCACCCGGGTACTCGAGCAGGACCTCCTCCGACGCGCGGGTCTTGCCAGCGCCGGGCTGCCCTCCGAGGAGGACGGCGACCGGGCCCGCCGCGGTGACCGCCCCGTCGAACAGGAGCGGCTCGATGACGTCGCGGAAGAGGCGACGGCGTTCGGAAGGCGGGAGCTCGTATCGGCTCTCGTCGATCACCTCGCGCGCAGCTCCTGCAGCTCGCGATCGAAGCGAACCGTCGCGGCGGCGATCTCTTCCGCGTCTCGGGTCGGCACGGCCCGCGCCGCACGTCGGACAGCGACCATGCGCTGCATTCCGGCGTGATGCTCGGGATCGGACGAGTCCGCGGGGAGACGCGCGGCGTACTCGCCCACGAGGCGAAGGGCCGTCTCACGCATGGCGTCGTACTCGGCGACGGTGTCGTGGTCGACGGCGGCTGACGATGTCGTTGTTCCGGTCACCGGTGTCATCTGCGCCTCATCTCTCGTGGTTCGAGTCTACCCAGCGGCGCGTCGAGCGGCGGAGGACGTTCTCCTGCGTGACGTTCGCGTCCCGCGGCGCCTGCTCTCTCGAACCGGGACCTCTCGCTCGTCGGTGCAGGGCTGCTCGAACTGCTCGGACCTGTGCGCCGAGGCGACGCAGGCCCGGTCCCGGCTCAGCCGCGCTCGCTCGCGAAGGCGAGCAGCGCCTCGGCGATCTGCGCGTCGGCCTCCTCGTGGCTGATCGTGGCGGTGCCGTCGCCCGGCTGCAGGCCGTACCAGCCGAAGTCGGCGTGGTTCGACCCGTCGATCTCGACGAAGCGCGCGTCGGCGGGCAGCCGGTCGCTCGCCGCGGCGACCTTCTCCGGGGTGCTCAGGCCGTCCTCCGAGCCGCTCACGCTCAGCACGGGCAGTCCCGACGCGGACAGGTCGTTCGCGCAGTAGCTGCCGAAGAGCACGAGGCCCGCGACCTCGGGGTCCTCGCCCCACTGGCAGGCCTTCACGCCGCCCAGGGAGTGCCCGCCGACCAGCCACTCGTCGACGCCGTCCGCCTGCGCCGTGAAGCTCTCGAGCGAGCGCAGGTCGAAGAACGCCAGGTTGAGGATCGGCCGGGTGATCACCACGCTCGCGCCCTCCTCGACGAGCGGCGCGAGGGTCGCCTCGTAGGAGGCCGCGTCGACCTTGGCGCCGGGGACGAAGACGAGGCCGACGCCGTCGAGGCCGGTGCCCGCGTCGTCCGTCGGGGTGAGCACGATCGCGGTGTCGGTGCGCTCGACGGCGACCGCTTGGTCCGCGTCGACGCGGGCGAGCGCCTCCGGATCGGGGCCCATCACGATCGAGGACCAGGTCAGGAAGCCGAGGACGGCGACGGCGACGAGGCCGCCCAGGCTCAGGAGGACGATCCGGAGCGGGCGGCGGTGCCTCCGCGGGGAGGCTGCGCGCGCGGCCCGGGCGCTCATCGGTGCCGCGCGATCGCGTCGGCGGCCTGGACCAGCGCGAGGTGCGAGAGCGCCTGCGGGGTGTTGCCCGCGTGGCGCCGGTTCTCGACGTCGTACTCCTCCGAGAGCAGGCCCACGTCGTTGCAGAGCCCGACGAGGCGGTCCATCAGCGTGCGGGCGTCGTCGAGACGGCCGGAGTCGGCGTACTGCCGGACCAGCCAGAACGAGCAGGCCAGGAAGGGATGCTCACCGCCGGCCAGGCCGTCGACCGAGGACTCCGTGCGGTAGCGGTGCAGCAGGCCGTCGTGCATCAGCGCCCGCTCGAGCTCGGCGACCGTGCCGAGCATCCGCGGGTCGTCCGCGGCGACGAAGCCGACCATCGGCAGCACGAGCAGCGAGGCGTCCACCTCGGTGGAGCCGTAGGACTGCACGTAGTGGCCGCGCTCGGAGTCGAAGCCCCGCTCCTCGATCTCGGCGCGGACGGTGTCGCGCAGCCGCTCCCAGGTCTCGACCGGGCCGTCGAGCCCGTGCTCGCGGACGGCGCGGACGCCGCGGTCCAGCGCCGCCCAGACCATCACCCGGGAGTGGGTGAAGTGCCGGGGCTCGCCGCGGATCTCCCAGATGCCGTTGTCGGGCCGCTGCCAGTTGCTCTCGACGAAGCCGAGCAGCGCGCGCTGCAGCGGCCAGGAGAACTCGGTCTCATCCACTCCGGCCACGCGCGCCTCGTGCAGCGCCACCATCACCTCGCCGATCACGTCGGCCTGGTACTGGTCGACGGCCGCGTTCCCGATCCGGACGGGGGAGGCGCCGTCGTAGCCGGGCAGGCTCGGCATCTCCCGCTCGGCCAGGTCGCGCTCGCCGGCCAGGCCGTACATGATCTGCACGTCCTCCGGCGAGCCGGCGACCGCCCGGAGCAGCCAGGCGCGCCACTTCTGCGCCTCCTTCTCGAAGCCGTGCGCGAGCAGGGCCTCGAGGGTGAGGGACGCGTCGCGGAGCCAGACGTAGCGGTAGTCCCAGTTGCGGCTGCCACCGAACTCCTCCGGGAGGGAGGTGGTCGCGGCGGCGACGATGCCGCCGGTCTGGTCGTCGGTCAGGGCGCGCAGCGTGAGCAGCGAGCGGACCACGGCGTCACGGTGCGGGCCGTCGTAGCGGATGGCGCCGGCCCAGTCCGTCCACCAGCGGACGGTGCGCTCGATCGCCTTGTCGACGTCGAGCACCTTCGGGGCGCGCTGGTGCGAGGGGAACCAGGCCATCGAGAGGTCGACCGTCTCGCCGGGCGCGACGTCGAACTCGGCGGAGTGCACGTGGTCGGTCGCCGAGAGGCGCACGCCGCGGACGACGACCGCATCCGGGCCGGCGACGGCGACGAGCAGCGGATCCTCGTCCGTGCCCTCCTGGCGCACCCACGGCATCGTGCGGGCGTAGTCGAACCGGATCCGCAGCTCCTGGCGCATCCGCACCGAGCCGGAGACCCCCTTCACGCGGCGGACCAGCTCGGCGCGGTCGTCGCGCAGCGGCATCACGTCGGTGACCTCGACGACGCCGGTCGCGGTGGTCCAGGTGGTGACGAGGGCGAGGGTGTCGCCGAGGTAGTGCCGCTCCACGGTGGCGTCCGCGTCCACCGGCCGGAGCGACCAGCGGCCCTGGTCGTCACCGCCGAGGAGCGCGCCGAAGATCGAGGCGGAGTCGAAGCGGGGGAGGCAGAGCCAGTCGATGCCGCCGTCACGGGAGACGAGAGCGGCGGTGCGGCAGTCGGAGAGGACGGCGTAGTCCTCGATCGGGGAGACCATGCGCTGATCCTGGCAGCAGAACGCTGGGCGCTCCTGCGAGCACCGCGGACCGCCGACCCGGACACGCCGCCGTCAAGGCCGGGAAACGGTCGGCGGGGGCGCCGTAGGGTGTGGCGCATGCCTCAGTCGGTCCACACGCTGCTCATCCTCGGTGCGACGGGCGACCTGTCCGCCCGCCTCCTCCTCCCCGCTGTCGGTCAGCTCCTGACCCGCGAGCCCGATCGCCGCCTGCACCTCGTCGGCGCCGGTCAGGAGGACTGGACGCAGGAGCACTGGCACGAGGTCGTGTCCACGTCGTTCGCCACGGAGACCGCCTCGGGTGCCGGCATCGACACCCTCGTCTCGGGCACGCGCTACCAGCAGGTGGACGTGACGGATCCGGAGGCGCTCGCCGCGCTGCTCGCGAGCTGCGAGGGACCCGTCGCGATCTACTTCGCCCTGCCGCCGGCGATCGCTGCGAAGGCCTGCGACGCGCTCGCCGCGCACGAGCTGCCGGAGGGGACGGTGCTCGCGCTCGAGAAGCCGTTCGGCACCGACGAGAAGAGCGCCAGGGACCTGAACGCGCGCGTCGCCGCGCTCGTCCCCGAGGACCGGGTGCACCGCGTCGACCACTTCCTCGGCCGTGCGACCGTCATGAACCTGCTCGGGCTGCGCTTCGCGAACCGGATCCTCGAGCCGCTGTGGTCCGCGGAGCACATCGAGAGCGTCGCCATCGTCTACGACGAGCAGCTGGGCCTGGAGGGGCGCGCGGGCTACTACGACGGCGCGGGTGCGCTGATCGACATGATCCAGAGCCACCTGTTGCAGGTGCTGGCGGTCGTCGCGATGGAGCCGCCGTCGACCCTCGGCGCGGCGGACCTGCGCGACGCCAAGGGCATCGTGCTGCGGGCGACGCGGCTGCACGGCGAGGACCTGAGTGCGAACTCGCGTCGGGCGCGCTACACCGCCGGCTCGGTCGACGGGCGCGAGCTCCCCGCCTACACGGACGAGAAGGGCGTCGACCCGTCGCGCAAGACCGAGACGCTGGCCGAGCTGACCGTCGAGATCGACACCTGGCGCTGGGCGGGCGTGCCGTTCACGCTGCGCTCGGGCAAGGCGCTGGGGGAGCGGCGGCGCGAGATCGTCATCCGCTTCAAGCCGGTGCCGCACCTGCCGGCCGGCTTCTACGGGACGGCGGAGGCGTCGGTGCTGCGGCTGTTCCTCGCGCCGGACCAGATGGCGCTGGAGCTGAACATCAACGGCCCGGGCGACCCCTACACGCTCGAGCGCGCGTCGCTCGAGGCGACCTTCGGTGCGGGGGAGCTGCTGGCCTACGGCGAGGTCATCTCCGGGATCCTCGACGACGACCCGTCGCTCTCGGTCCGCGGCGACGCGGCCGAGGAGTGCTGGCGCATCGTCCAGCCCGCGATCGACGCCTGGCGCGCCGACGACGTGCCGCTGGACGAGTACCCGGCCGGCAGCGAGGGCCCGGAGAGCTGGCCGGCGGTCTGAGCGCGCGGGATCTCGAGACGCCCTCGGCGAGCGCTACTCGATCAGCATGGAAGGCGCCGTCCGCGAGGGCTGCTGGATCAGCAGCGGCGCTGCCTGCTCGGCGGCCGTGTCGTTTCATGCTGGTCGAGTAGCCGCGGAGCGGCGTATCGAGACCCGGCGGCGGGCGCGCAGGGCGTTTCGCGCCACAGCACGGCCGGGCTCCGCTCCGACCTACTGTGATCGGCGACCGGTGCCGAGTACGAGCCGGTCTCCGGTTCGAGGGAGTCTCCGTGGTCGTCGTCCTGTCCCCACTCGCCGGGCGCGCCGTGCCTCTCTCGGCCGTGCCCGATCAGCTCTTCGCGGCCGGCGTGATGGGAGCCGGAATGGCGATCGAGCCTCCCGCGGAGCGCGTCGAGGTCCTCTCGCCGGTCCACGGGGTCCTGCTCCAGGTGCTGCCGCACGCCTTCGTGGTCGTCGCGGACAGCGGACGAGCGGTGCTCGTCCACCTCGGGATCGACACGGTGGGGCTGAAGGGCGCCGGCTTCACGGTCCTCGCCGCCAAGGGCGACCGCGTCGAAGCCGGGACCCCGGTCCTGGAGTACGACGTCCCGGCGGCCCTCGCCGCGGGACTCCCGACGGTGGTGCCCGTGGTCGTGCTGGAGCGGACCGCGGACCACGTCGACGCCCTCGCGGAGGACGGCGCATCCGTCCTCGCCGGTGATCCTCTGCTCTCCACATGACCACCCGTCCTCGGAGCACGCCCGCCTCCCGCCGTCGCCTCGTCCTCCCGGGCTTCGCGGGTCTGCAGCGCCTCGGCAAGAGCCTCATGCTCCCGATCGCGGTGCTCCCCGCCGCAGGGCTCCTCCTCCGGATCGGACAGCCCGACCTGCTCGGGCGGATCGATCTGCCCGTCCTCGGTCCGTTCTTCCAGGCGATGAGCGCGGCGGGCGGCGCGCTCTTCGAGAACCTGGCGCTGCTGTTCGCCGTCGGTGTCGCCATCGGCTTCACCAGGAAGCCGGACGGCTCGACCGCCCTCGCGGCCGTCGTCGGCCACCTCGTGCTCGCGAAGGTCTTCACCGTCCTGTCACCGATCGTCCTGGCGGGGCGGACGACGGCCGCCGGCGACCAGGCGCAGATCGACTACAGCGTCTTCGGCGGGATCGTGGTCGGTCTGCTCACGGCCGTGCTGTTCGACCGGTTCCACACCATCGAGCTCCCCGCCTACCTCGGGTTCTTCAGCGGCCGGCGGTTCGTCCCGATCGTCGTCTCACTCGCGTGCCTCGTCGTCGGCTTCGGTCTGAGCTGGTTCTATCCGGTCTTCGAGTCCGGCCTCACCGGTCTCGGCGCCTTCATCGGCGGCACCGGGGCGCTCGGCGCCTTCATCTACGGCTTCGCCAACCGCATGCTGATCCCGCTGGGGCTGCACCACATCCTCAACTCGTACGTCTGGTTCCTCCAGGGCTCGTACACGAACGCCGACGGCGGCGTCGTCACGGGGGAGCTGACCCGGTTCGCCGCGGGCGACCCGACGGCCGGCGCGCTCACCTCGGGCTTCTACCCGGTGCTCATGTTCGGACTCCCGGCGGCGGCGCTGGCGATGATCCACGTGTCGAACCGCTCGCAGCGCGCGGCCGCGATCGGAATCCTCGGTGCGGCCGGGCTGACCGCCTTCCTCACCGGCATCACGGAGCCGCTGGAGTTCGCGTTCATGTTCGCGGCGTTCCCGCTCTACGTCGTGCACGCCGTGCTGACCGGGCTGTCCCTCGCGATCGCTGACCTCCTCGACATCCATCTCGGCTTCTCGTTCTCCGCCGGGCTCGTCGACCTGCTTCTCTACGGCACGGCGCCGGCTGCGAAGAACGTCGGGCTGCTCGTGGTGATGGGCGTCGTGTACTTCGCCGTGTACTACCTGCTGTTCCGGGTGGTGATCAGGAGGTGGAACCTGCGCACACCGGGGCGGGAGGAGGTCGTCTCCGGAGTGGACGAGGGTGAACCTGCCGCGGTCGTGGCGGAGCCGACCTCCGCGTCGAACGAACCGCCGGAGTCCGAGGCCGAGTCGCTCATCGCGGCCTTCGGCGGGCGCGGCAACCTCGTCCACGTCGACGCGTGCATCACGCGGCTGCGCGTCCAGGTCGGCGACCGGGCGCTGGTCGATCCCGCGCGGCTGAAGGCTCTCGGCGCGGCCGGCGTGCTGGAGGTCGGCGAGAGCGTGCAGGCGGTCTTCGGCCCCCGCGCGGAGGCGCTGAAGAACGACATCCTCGACCTGCTCTGACGGGCGCGGGATCTCGATACGCCCCCTGCGAGGGCTACTCGATCAGCATGAGTGGCGCCCTCTGCGAGGGCTACTCGATCAGCATGAGTGGCGCCCTCTGCGAGGGCCACCCGATCAGCATGGGTCGGAGCATGCCGGCGAGGCGGCGGCATCCCATGGTGGTCGAGTAGCCGCGGAGCGGCGTATCGAGGCCCGGCGGGTCAGCGGGTGGCGTCGGCCGGGGACGCGACGGACGCGGCGTCGGGCTCGGCCCAGACGGCGATGGGCTTCGGGTCCCAGGTGAGGGCGGCGGGCTCAGCGACGGGGGCGGCCGGCTCCGCGGTGACGGGGGGAGTGGAGGCGCGCATCACGGGGATGGCGGAGGTGACCGGGTTGGCGGTGGCCTCGACGCCGGCGCGCAGCTGCTCGGACTGGATGGCGGCGGACAGCTCGTGGGCGAGCGACCGGGCGAGCATCCCGTGGAAGATCGGGTCGCGGTCGTCGTGACTGCGCCGGGTGACGACCCAGGCGCCCTCGGCGCCGACGAAGGCGGAGAGGCGCTCGTGCACGACGGCGAAGAGCTCGTCCTGCGTGAGCGCGGGGGCCGCGACGACCTCGGGCGCCGGCTGACGGCGCCTCAGACGAAACCTCATGACGAACCCCGTTTCCCGTGCCGCGTGCTGAGACTCCAGTGTCCAGGGGCGACGGCGCCGGAGCGCGCTGACACGCCGCGGCCGGTGGCGCGCGGCGTGTCAGAAGGCGGTCAGCGGTCGCGCTTCTTGCCGTTCTGCTCCTTGACGAGCTCCTTCGAGTCGTAGGAGACCGAGCCGATGGCGACCGCGAGAGCGATCGCCCAGCTGACCCACTGCAGGGCCAGCCGCCAGTCGCGCGGACCCTTGCGCGTCGTCTGCAGGATGGACCAGCCTCCGACGATCGCGCTGATGACGCTGGAATTGAGGATGAACTTGCGCATCGATTGCCTCCTGTGTTCACCACGACGCTAGTGGCCCGGCCCCGTTCCCTCCCAACGGTTGACACCGCCGACGGCCAGCGGACGGCTCCGACGTCGGTCCCGCCCGCTACGGTGAACCGCTGCTCGGCGCCGGGCCGCGGCGGGCACCGAGGAGAACGGGTACGAGATGCGCACGGCTGTGATCGGAGCGGTGCTCCTCGTGCTCGGCGTGATCGCCGCCCTCACCGGGGTCCTGCCGATGGACGCGCTCGGCGAGCTGGTCGAGCGCACGGCGCCGATCCTCGCCTTCGTGGTCGCCGTCACCGTGGTGGCGGAGCTGGCCTCCGAGGCCGGAGTCTTCACGGTCGTGGCGGAGCGGGCGGCGATCTGGGGTCGCGGGCGGACCGCTCTGCTCTGGCTCCTGGTGGTCGCGATGGCGATCGTCAGCACCGTCTTCCTCTCCCTCGACACGACCGCCGTGCTGCTCACTCCGGTGGTCGTGCTGCTCGCCGCGCACGTCCGGGTGTCGCCGCTGCCGTTCGCGATGGCGACCGTCTGGCTCGCCAATTGCGCCTCCCTGCTGCTCCCTGTGTCGAACCTCACCAACCTCCTGGCAGAGAGGCGGCTCGGCGTCGACGGGCCGCTCGCCTTCGCCGCGCTGACCGCCGCGCCCGCGCTCGTCGCCGCCGTGATCCCGGTGCTCGTGCTCGCGATCCGCTACCGCCGCGAGCTGGCCGGCCGCTACCGGACGGGGGAGCGGACCCCGGTCGAGGACCGCGTCCTGCTGATCGGCGCCGGCATCGTCGTCGCGCTGCTGCTGCCCGCCCTCGTCTCCGGGCTCGAGGTGTGGATCCCCGCGGCCGTCGCGGCGCTCGCCCTCGTCGTGCTCTTCGCGGTGCGGCGGCCGACCGCGCTGAAGGTCTCGCTGCTGCCGTGGCAGCTGGTCGTCTTCGCCTCCGGTCTCTTCGTCGTGATGGAGGCGGCGCACCAGCTCGGGCTCGGCGCGGCGCTCGCCGTGGTCGCGGGCGACGGGAGCGGCGTGGGCGAGCTGCTCCGGCTCGCGGGCTCCGGTGTCGTCGCCGCGAACCTCGTCGACAACCTGCCCGCCTACCTCGCACTCGAGCCGGTCGCCGCCGACCCGGTGCGACTGGTCGCCCTGCTGATCGGCGTGAACGCCGGTCCGCTGATCACCCCGTGGGCCTCGCTCGCCACCCTGCTCTGGCACCAGCGGCTGACCGCGCTCGGCGTGACCATCTCCTGGCGGCAGTACGCGCTGCTCGGTGCCGTCGCAGTGGTGCCGACCGTCGGCGGCGCGGTGCTCGCGCTCGCCCTCGCCCAGGGCTGAGCCCGGCCCCCGTTCGAGTGCGGCTGGTAGCCTCGGCGGGTACGAAGACGGGCACGACCGACGATCGGGACCACCATTCCTCCGCACTCCGCCTCCGCCCCCGCACCCCTCGAGGACAGCGCCGACGGGACGACTCCAGCCGCTGCCGACCACACCGCCGGAGCGCGCAACGCGTTCGTCGTCGTCTCCAACCGCCTCCCGGTCGACCGCGTCGTCGACGCCGACGGCACGGCCTCGTGGAAGACCTCGCCCGGCGGGCTGGTCACCGCGCTCGAGCCCGTGATGCGGGCCAACGAGGGCGCCTGGGTCGGCTGGCCCGGAGTCGCGGACGAGGAGGTCGCGCCGTTCGAGAACGACGGCGTGCTGATCGTCCCGGTCGCCCTCAGTGCCCAGGAGCTCGAGGACTACTACGAGGGCTTCTCCAACGACACCCTCTGGCCGCTGTACCACGACGTGATCGCGCCGCCCACCTACCACCGCGAGTGGTGGGACGCCTACGTGCGGGTGAACCGCCGCTTCGCCGAGGCCGCCGCCGCGGTCACCGAGCAGGACGGCGTGGTCTGGGTGCAGGACTACCAGCTGCAGCTGGTGCCGAAGATGCTCCGCGAGCTGCGGCCGGACGTCACGATCGGCTTCTTCAACCACATCCCGTTCCCGCCCTACGGCATCTTCGCCCAGCTCCCGTGGCGCAAGCAGATCGTCGAGGGCCTCCTCGGTGCCGACGTGATCGGCTTCCAGCGCCAGGGCGACGCGGGCAGCTTCCTCCGCGCGGTCCGCCGCCTGCTCGGCTACGACACCCGCAGCACCGTCGTCGAGGTGCCGGTCGAGGACGACGCGGTCGACGGCACCCGGCGGGTCAACCGCTCGCGCCGCGGCGCCAGCGTCCGCCCGGTCGTCGCCCGGCACTTCCCGATCTCGATCGACTCCGCCGCCTTCGAGGCGATGGCGCGCACCCCCGAGATCCAGGAGCGGGCGCGCCAGATCCGCTCCGACCTGGGCGATCCCGAGACCGTCATGCTCGGCGTCGACCGCCTCGACTACACCAAGGGCATCGGCCACCGGCTGAAGGCGTTCGGCGAGCTGCTCGCCGACGGCCGGCTCAGCACCAAGGACGCGGTGCTCGTGCAGGTCGCGAGCCCGAGCCGCGAGCGGGTCGAGACCTACAAGCAGCTGCGCGACGACATCGAGCTGCAGGTCGGCCGGATCAACGGCGACTACGGCACGATCGGCAACCCGGCGATCAGCTACCTGCACCACGGCTACCCGCGCGAGGAGATGGTCGCCCTCTACCTCGCCGCCGACGTGATGCTGGTGACGGCGCTGCGCGACGGGATGAACCTGGTCGCGAAGGAGTACGTCGCCTCCCGCTTCGACAACGACGGCGTGCTCGTGCTGAGCGAGTTCACCGGAGCGGCCGACGAGCTCAAGCAGGCCGTCCAGATCAACCCGCACGACATCTCCGGCCTCAAGGACGCGATCGAGAGCGCCGCCCGGATGCCGCGTGCCGAGCGCACCCGCCGGATGCGGGCGCTGCGCCGCCGCGTGCTCGAGAACGACGTCTCGCGCTGGTCGGCGAGCTTCCTCGATGCGCTGAGCGAGCACGCCGCGGGCCAGCAGCTCGACGTGCACCCGGCCGCGCGCGGCCAGGAGGCGCCGCTCGGCCAGGAGGCGGAGCACCACGAGGACGGCGTCCGCGGACGCGCGGCCGAGGACGCGCACCACGAGACGGCGGAGGCGACGCGATGACCGTCGTGACCCCGACCCCGGGCGAGCACCTGCCCGGCGTGCCCGACCGCCTCGTCGCCGCGCTGCACGAGCTGGCGGCGACCGGACGCCTGCTGGTGGCACTCGACTTCGACGGGACGCTCGCCCCCGAGGTCGACGACCCGGCGCACGCCCGCGCCCTGCCCGAGGCGCGCGAGGCGGTCCTCCGACTGCTCGCGCTGCCCGGCACCCGCGTCGCACTGGTCTCCGGCCGTGCCCTCGGCAGCCTCGAGGAGGTCGCGCAGCTGCCGGACGAGGCGCTGCTGGTCGGCTCGCACGGCATCGAGATCCGCCTGGACCCGGGCGACGACGCCGTCCGCCTCGACGAGACCGAGCTGGCGAAGGTCGGCGTGCTCGAGGACGTGCTGAAGGGCATCGCCCGCGGGATCGACAACGTCTGGATCGAGGACAAGCCGGCCGGCTTCGCGCTGCACACCCGCCTGGCCACCGACCGGCACAGCCGCGTCGCGCACGTCGTCGCCCTGTCGGAGGCGCGCGCCGAGGTCGAGGGGGTCACCGTCCGCGAGGGCAAGAACGTCCTCGAGTTCTCGGTCCGCTCGACCACCAAGGGCGAGGCCGTGCAGCACCTGCGCCGCTACACCGGCGCGACCGCCGTGCTCTACGCCGGCGACGACGTCACGGATGAGGACGCCTTCGCGGTGCTCGGCACCGGTGACGTCGGCGTCAAGAGCGGCCCGGGCACGACCTCGGCCGCCTACCGCGTCCGCGGCCCCGAGCAGATCGCCCACGTGCTGTCGATCCTCGCCGACTTCCGCGCCACCGCCGACTGAGCCCTACCGGTCGATCCGTCACGAACGGTCGGTGCGCGGCTGACGACACGACCATCCGTGACGGATCGAGGCTCCGGAGGTGACCGTTCGCGACGGATCGGGGCGCGCTCCGGAGCGCCGGAGCACCGCGCGCGAGGCGGTAGCCTCGTCACATGCCGGAAATCGATTGGAAGCCTCGTTCGCGCACCGTCACGGACGGCATCGAGGCCACGACGTCGCGCGGGATGCTGCGCGCCGTGGGAATGGGCGATGACGACTGGGAGAAGCCCCAGATCGGCATCGCGTCGTCCTGGAACGAGATCACCCCCTGCAACCTCTCGCTGGAGCGCCTCGCGCGCAGCGCGAAGGAGGGCGTGCACTCGGGCGGCGGCTATCCGCTGCAGTTCGGCACCATCTCCGTCTCGGACGGCATCTCGATGGGTCACGAGGGCATGCACTTCTCGCTCGTCTCACGCGAGGTCATCGCCGACTCCGTCGAGACCGTGATGATGGCCGAGCGCCTCGACGGCACCGTCATGCTGGCCGGCTGCGACAAGTCGCTGCCCGGCATGCTGATGGCCGCCGCGCGGCTCGACCTCGCCGCCGTCTTCGTCTACGCCGGGTCGATCGCGCCGGGCTGGGTCAAGCTGTCCGACGGCACCGAGAAGGACATCACGATCATCGACTCCTTCGAGGCGGTCGGCGGCGTCAAGGCCGGGATCATGTCCGAGGAGGACGCCAAGCGCATCGAGTGCGCCTTCGCCCCGGGCGAGGGCTCCTGCGGTGGCATGTACACCGCGAACACGATGGCCAGCGTCGCCGAGGCGCTCGGGATGAGCCTGCCCGGCTCCGCGTCGCCCGCCGCGGCCGACCGCCGACGCGACTACTTCGCCCGCAAGTCGGGGGAGGCGGTCGTCGAGCTGCTGCGCAACGGCACCACCGCGCGCGACATCCTGACCAAGGAGGCGTTCGAGAACGCGATCGCCGTGGCGATGGCCTTCGGCGGCTCGACCAACGTCATCCTGCACCTGCTCGCGATCGCGAACGAGGCGGAGGTCGACCTCACGATCGACGACTTCAACCGCATCGGCGACACGATCCCGCACATCGGCGACCTCAAGCCGTTCGGCAAGTACGTCATGAACGACGTCGACCGCCACGGCGGCGTCCCCGCCGTGATGAAGGCCCTGCTCGACGCGGGCCTGCTGCACGGCGACTGCCTCACCGTGACCGGGAAGACCGTCGCCGAGAACCTCGCGGCGATGGACATCGCGCCGTTGGACGGCGAGGTCATCCGCACCCTCGACAACCCGATCCACGCCACCGGCGGGCTGACCGTGCTCAAGGGCTCGCTCGCCCCCGAGGGCGCGGTCGTCAAGACGGCCGGCTTCGACGCCTCCGTGTTCGAGGGTCCCGCGCGGGTGTTCGAGCGCGAGCGCGCCGCGATGGACGCCCTCACCGACGGCGAGATCACGAAGGGCGACGTGGTGGTCATCCGCTACGAGGGCCCCAAGGGCGGCCCGGGCATGCGCGAGATGCTGGCCATCACGGCCGCCATCAAGGGGGCCGGCCTCGGAAAAGATGTACTACTGTTGACCGACGGACGATTCTCAGGCGGCACAACCGGCCTGTGCATCGGCCACATAGCTCCCGAATCGGTGGACGCAGGTCCCATCGCATTCGTTCGCGACGGAGACCCGATTCGGGTCGACATCGCCGCTCGATCGATCGACCTACTCGTCGACGAATCCGAGCTCGCCGCCCGCCGAGAAGGCTGGGCGCCCCTCCCTCCGCGCTACACCCGCGGTGTCCTCGCCAAGTACGCCAAGCTCGTCCGCTCGGCCGCCGAGGGCGCCACCACGGGTTGATCCCGGCCCGCTCGGGCCGGCCGCGCACTCGCGCCTCCCGGGCACCGCTCGCTCGCACTCCGAGCCCCCGGTGCCCGCCGCCGCACACCGCTTCGAAGGAATCGACACCCGCATGACCCCGGACCCGTCCGCCGCGCCTCCCGCCCCGACCCCCCAGCCACCCCGCTCCGCCGCGTCCGCGACGGCGGTCGCTCCCGTCGCCGAGTCGCTCACCGGAGCGCAGGCGGTCGTCCGCTCGCTCGAGATGCTCGGGATCGAGGACGTCTTCGGCCTGCCCGGCGGCGCGATCCTGCCCGTCTACGACCCGCTGATGGACTCGTCGAAGATCCGCCACATCCTGGTCCGCCACGAGCAGGGCGCCGGCCACGCGGCCGAGGGCTACGCGGCGGCGACCGGGAAGCTCGGCGTCTGCATCGCGACCTCCGGGCCCGGTGCGACCAACCTCGTCACGGCGATCGCCGACGCCTACATGGACTCCGTGCCGATGCTCGCGATCACCGGTCAGGTCTTCTCGACGCTGATGGGCACCGACGCCTTCCAGGAGGCGGACATCGTCGGCATCACGATGCCGATCACCAAGCACTCGATCCTGGTCACGCGCCCCGAGGACATCCCCTCGGCGCTCGCCTCCGCCGTGCTGATCGCGACGACCGGCCGCCCCGGCCCCGTGCTCGTCGACATCACGAAGGACGCGCAGCAGGACGCCGCGCCGTTCAGCTGGCCGCCGAAGATCGACCTGCCCGGCTACCGCCCGGTGACGAAGGCCCACGGCAAGCAGATCCAGGCCGCGGCGCAGCTGCTGGCCGAGGCGAAGAAGCCGGTGCTCTACGTCGGCGGCGGCATCATCCGCGCCCGTGCGGCGGCGGAGCTCCTGGCGTTCGCCGAGGCCTGCGGCGCTCCCGTCGTCACGACGCTGATGGCGCGCGGCGCGTTCCCCGACTCGCACGAGCAGCAGCTGGGCATGCCCGGCATGCACGGCACCGTCCCCGCGGTGCTCGCGCTGCAGGAGTCGGACCTGATCCTGGCGCTCGGCTCGCGCTTCGACGACCGGGTGACCGGCAAGGCGGCGCTCTTCGCGCCGAACGCCAAGGTCGTGCACGTGGACATCGATCCGGCCGAGATCTCCAAGATCCGCACGGCCGACGTGCCGATCGTGGGCGACCTCAAGGACGTCCTGCCGGACCTCACCGACGCGTTCGCGAAGGCGATCGACGGCGCCGCGCCCGACACGGCCGACTGGTGGACCTACCTCAAGGGTCTGCAGGAGGAGTTCCCGCTCGGCTACACCGAGCCGGTCGACGGCCTGCTGTCGCCGCAGTACGTGATCAAGCGGATCGGCGAGATCACCGGTCCCGAGGGCGTCTTCGCCTCGGGTGTCGGCCAGCACCAGATGTGGGCGGCGCAGTTCATCAAGTACGAGCGCCCCAACTCGTGGCTCAACTCCGGCGGCGCCGGCACGATGGGCTACTCCGTGCCCGCGGCGATGGGCGCCAAGGTCGGCGAGCCGGACCGCACGGTCTGGGCGATCGACGGCGACGGCTGCTTCCAGATGACCAATCAGGAGCTCGCCACCTGCACGATCAACGACATCCCGATCAAGGTCGCGGTGATCAACAACTCCTCGCTCGGCATGGTGCGCCAGTGGCAGACCCTGTTCTACGAGGGCCGCTACTCCAACACCGACCTCAACACGGGGCACGACACCGTCCGGGTGCCGGACTTCGTGAAGCTCGCGGAGGCCTACGGCGCCCTGGGCATCCGGGTCACCAAGCCGGAGGAGATCGACGCGGCCATCGAGCTGGCGATCGCCACCAACGACCGGCCGGTCGTCATCGACTTCGTGGTCAGCCGCGACTCCATGGTGTGGCCGATGGTCCCGCAGGGCGTCTCGAACAGCTACGTCCAGTACGCCAGAGACCACAGCCCGACCTGGGACGACGAGGAGTAGACCGCATGACCCACCACGTTCTCTCCCTGCTCGTCGAGGACAAGCCGGGACTGCTCACCCGCGTCGCGGGGCTGTTCGCGCGCCGCGGCTTCAACATCGAGTCGCTGGCCGTCGGGCCGACCGAGCTCGAGGGGCTCTCGCGCATCACGGTCGCCGTGGACGTCGAGGACCTGCCGCTCGAGCAGGTGACCAAGCAGCTGAACAAGCTGATCAACGTCATCAAGATCGTCGAGCTCGACCCCGACCAGTCGGTGCACCGCGAGCACCTGCTCGTGAAGGTGCGCGTCGACAACGTCACCCGCTCGCAGGTGCTCGAGGCCGTGAACCTCTTCCGCGCCCGCGTGGTCGACGTCGCGACCGACGCCCTGGTCATCGAGGTCACCGGCGACTCCGGCAAGACCACCGCGTTCCTCCGGGTCATCGAGCCCTACGGGATCAAGGAGATCGCCCAGTCGGGTCTGCTGGCCATCGGCCGCGGCTCTAAGTCGATCACCGAGCGCGTCTTCAAGAACTGACGGCTCCGCGCCGTCCCCTCTGCTCCGCCCACTCCACAACCAGAAAAGGAAGCATCACGTGACCGAGCTCATCTACGACGCCGACGCCGATCTCTCCATCATCCAGTCCAAGAAGGTCGCGATCGTCGGCTACGGCTCGCAGGGCCACGCGCACGCGCAGAACCTCCGCGACTCCGGTGTCCAGGTCGTCATCGCTCTCAAGGAGGGGTCGAAGTCGACCGCCAAGGCCGAGGACGACGGGTTCGAGGTCAAGAGCGTCGCCGACGCCGCCGAGTGGGCCGACCTGATCATGATCCTCGCGCCGGACCAGCACCAGCGCGCCATCTACAGCGAGCAGATCGCGGACAAGCTGACCGAGGGCAAGACCCTCGCCTTCGCGCACGGCTTCAACATCCGCTTCGGCTACATCGAGGCCCCCGCGGGCGTCGACGTGATCCTGATCGCGCCGAAGGCCCCTGGCCACACCGTGCGCCGCGAGTTCGTCGCCGGCCGCGGCATCCCGGACATCATCGCCGTCGAGAACGACGCGACCGGCACCGCCTGGGAGACCGCGAAGTCCTACGCGAAGGCGATCGGCGGCACCCGCGCCGGCGTCATCAAGACGACCTTCACCGAGGAGACCGAGACCGACCTGTTCGGCGAGCAGGCCGTGCTCTGCGGCGGCACCTCGCAGCTCGTCCAGTACGGCTTCGAGACCCTCGTCGAGGCCGGCTACCAGCCCGAGATCGCCTACTTCGAGGTGCTCCACGAGCTCAAGCTGATCGTCGACCTGATGTGGGAGGGCGGCATCGCCAAGCAGCGCTGGTCGGTCTCCGACACGGCCGAGTACGGCGACTACGTGTCCGGCCCCCGCGTCATCGACCCGAGCGTCAAGCAGAACATGCAGGCGGTGCTCGGCGACATCCAGAGCGGTGCCTTCGCCAAGCGCTTCATCGCGGACCAGGACGCGGGAGCGCCCGAGTTCCAGGAGCTGCGCGCCAAGGGCGAGAAGCACCCGATCGAGGAGACCGGCCGCGAGCTGCGCAAGCTCTTCGCCTGGAAGCAGACGGACGAGGACTACACCGACGGCAGCGTCGCGCGCTAGTCGCCGGCACGGACGGACCTCGGAGCCCCGGGCCGTCGACGGACACCGCTTCTGCGGTGGACGTCGGCGGGGCCGGGGCTCCGTCGCGTCCGGGGGGCCGTCGTTCTGGCGGGGGTGGATCTCGATACGCCCGCTGCGCGGGCTACTCGATCAGCATGCAAGGGGGCATTCCTCGGATGCGGTCCACCCATGGTGGTCGAGTAGCCCCGGAGGGGCGTATCGAGACCTGGCGTCGCAAGCAGGGTGGTCTGCAGACCCTCGTCCTGGCGCTGGTGGATCTCGATACGCCCGCTGCGCGGGCTACTCGATCAGCATGAAACGGGGCGTTCCCCGGATGCGGCCCACCCATGGTGGTCGAGTAGCCCCGGAGGGGCGTATCGAGACCCGGCGTCGGCGGCGCGGGTTGTTTGCAGACCGTCGTTCGGGCGGGGTGGATCTCGATGCGCCCGCTGCGCGGGCTGCTCGGGCAGCGGGCGCACCGCGGGGGAGCTCACGGGGCACGCGGGTAGCGTGGGGCGGATGGAGCGACGGGCACGGCGGCTGCGGCAGTGGGACGAGGGCGTGGCGGCGGCGCGGGACGGGCTGTCGTACGAGGTGTCGGCGGGGATCGTGCTGTGCGGGGTGGCCGGCGGCGGGCTCGCGGCGGCGCTCGCGCTGGCGTCCGGCGGGATCCTCGAGTCGGCGCCGGTGGCGCTGCGGACAGTGACGGCCCTCGCGCTCGCGCTGATCGCCGGCACGGTCCTCGTGGCGACCGCCACCGCCCTGCGGCGACGGACGGAGGCCGCGGGAGCCCGCTTCGCCCGGGCCGCCTGGCCGGTCCCCGCCGACCTCGGCCGGGACGACCTCGTGGAGACCGCCGATCTGCCGTTCGACCTGCGACTGCCGGAGGACGCGCTCTCACCGGCGGACCTCGTCGGCATCCTCGCGCCGTCGCGTGCGGCACGGGCCGAGGCGAGGAGGAGGGCGGCCACGCGGGATCTGCGGGCCCACTCCCTCCTGTTCTCGGCGCTCTCGCTCGTCGGCATCGTCCTCGCGCTCGTCGGCGTGCTGCTGATGATCGCGGTGATCGCCCTGCAGGGCTCGGAGGGGGCCGTGGTCACGGCGGCGGTCGTCGTCGCGGCCGGAGCGGCGGCCGGGATCGGCTCGTCCCAGGCGAACGGGCTGCCGCTGGCGGTGCTGCGCGCGTCCGACGCCGCCCTGGCGCGGAGCCGCGGGCTGCTGGTCGAGCGCTGGCCGGGGGATCTCGAGGAGGGACCGCTGTCGGTGCGCGGGGGAGTGGCCGCGATCGACCGCCGCCGGCTGACCGGACTCGCGCGGAGGCCGGCACCGTCGAGCACGGGCGCGGGACGGGTGGCGCCGATCGTGATGCTCGCGGTGGCGCTGCTGCTGGTGGCGGGGCTGCCGCTGGTGTCCTAGCGGCCGGCGCTTCGGGATCGGGCGGCTCGTCGCGCGGAACATCAGCGGAGAGTGCTGCTCATCGCCGATGGCCGATGACGAGTGCTCTCGGCTGATGTTCTGCGCGCGGATGCTCGTCAGCGGGCGGCGTCGCGGGCGAGGCGGCGCAGGCCGCCCTTGGGCGGGACGAGCACGGGATCCGGCCAGCGCGGGGAGAGGTGGTCGCCGAGGGTCACCCGGCGGATCTTCCGGCCGACGAGGGGGAGCACCCAGTCGTGCGCCCAGCGGTACTGGTCGCGGAGCAGCTCGCGCGGGGTGAGCGGCTCGGGCGGGTCCCACGGGCCGGTGGAGATGGTGTGCGGCACGCCGAGGACGTCCAGCACCTGGGCCGCGAGCACGCGGTGCCCGCGCTTGGAGAGGTGCATCCGGTCGCTCGACCACATCGCGGCGTCGCGGAACACCTGCATCCGCCAGTAGTCGACGAGGACGGCGCCGCGCTCGCGGGCGATGCGGCGGACGGCGCTGTTGTAGACGCGGTTGCGCTTGACGAACATCCGCGGGGCGGGCAGGAAGGGGATGTCGAAGCCCGTGAAGAGCACGAGCGAGGCGCCCGTCGTCGCGAGGGCGTCGACGAGGTGCTCGTAGCCGTCGATGAGCACGCGCATGTCGGTGCCGAGGTCGAGGATGTCGTTGCCGCCGGCGTAGAGGGTGACGAGGGTCGGCCGCAGCTCGAGCGCGGGCGTCAGCTGCTCCGCGGTGATCTGCGCGAGCCGCTTGGAGCGGATCGCGAGGTTGGCGTACTCCCAGCCGGGCTCGGCGCGGGCGAGCCGGTCGGCGACGCGGTCGGCCCAGCCGCGGACGCCGTTGGGCAGGAGCCGGTGCGGGTCGCCGACGCCCTCGGTGAAGGAGTCTCCGATCGCGACGTAGCGGCGCCGGCCGCCCTCCACCGCGCGCTCGTCCGTCCCCGACTGCTCCGCCATCCTCGAAGGGTCGCCCGCCGAGGAGGCCGGGCGGTGACGCGGCGGTGGCGGGGAGGTGTCGGGGAGCTCCGAGCCGACGGCGAGGCCGCGCGGCTAGGGTGTTGCGGTGATCGACAGCAGACCCGAGGACGACCGGGACGACGACGCGCTCAGCTGGGCGGGCGAGGGCGGCGACCCCACCCTGGTGGCGGGCGATGCTCCGGCGCGCCGCCGGACGCCCCGTGCGGTGCGCTCGGCTCCGGAGGTCCGCGCGGCGCGCGAGGGCGACGTCGACGAGCTGCCGGACGAGCTCCGCGAGGACGACGACGAGCTCGAGGACGACGACGAGCTGGAGGACGACGAGCGCGACGCCGCCGACGCGGCGGCCGCCTCCTCCGTGCTGCTGGTCGCGATGGGCGTCGCCGCGGGTCTGTACCTGCTCTGGACGATCGGCTGGATGATCACCGCGACGCGGCAGAACGCCACGGTCGCCGGGACGTTCGCGGGCGACCCGCTCGGCGGCGGGCTCTACGGGCTCGGCCTCTGGCTCGCGGTCGCCGGGCCGGCGGCCTGGTTCGCCGCCGTGCTGCTCGGCACACGCAGCGCCCGCACGCGCACCCGGGTGCTCTGGCTGATCGCCGGGCTGATCCTGCTGGCCCCCCTGCCGTTCCTGAAGGGGGCGTGATGAGCGACACCGCATCGACCGGCTCCGCCGCGACCGACTCCACCTCCACCGGCTCCGCCGCGACCGACATCTCGGCGAAGGCGACTCTCGGCGGCGGCGCGCGCCGCAGCGACCCGCGCCGGCGCCTCCTGCTCTCGGTGCTGATCGCCGCGGTCTTCGCGCTCTTCTTCGCCTGGGACGTCTGGGAGGGGATCGGCAACCTGGTCGGCCTGCGCACCTATGCCGCCACGCTCGGCACGGACCTGAACGGCACGGGCTGGACGGTGCTGCTGCTCGGACTGGTGCTGCCGGTGGTCTGCTTCGTGCTGGCGCTGGTGCTCGGCCGTCGGCGCGGGCTCCTGGCGCGGACCGGGCTGCTCGTCGCGGCGCTCTGCCTCTCCGCGGCGCTGTCGCTCGACGTGCAGCTGATCCTCGGATTCGAGAGCCTGGTCTCGCTCTAGACGCGTCGTTCGCAACCGGGCGAGACCGGACGTCACACGGCCGGGGACGGCTGCGGCCCTCCGCTACAGTGGCGGGGGCTCCACCGGCCCTCGTGCTCGGTGCCCGCTCCGTCCCCTCCCCGAAGGAAGCGCCTCTCGTGACTAAGCCGGTCGTTTTGATCGCCGAAGAACTCTCGCCCGCCACCGTGGACGCCCTCGGTCCCGACTTCGAGATCCGCTCCGTGGACGGCACCGACCGCCCCGCGCTGCTCGAGGCGCTCGGCTCGGCCGACGCGATCCTGGTCCGCTCCGCGACGCAGGTCGACGCGGAGGCGATCGCCGCGGCCCCCTCGCTGAAGGTCGTCGCGCGCGCCGGCGTGGGCCTCGACAACGTCGACATCACCGCTGCCACCGCCGCGGGCGTCATGGTCGTGAACGCGCCGACCTCGAACATCATCTCGGCCGCCGAGCTCACCGTGGGCCACATCCTGAGCCTCGCCCGGCACATCCCGGCGGCGCACAGCGCGCTCGCGCAGGGCCTCTGGAAGCGCTCGAAGTACACCGGTGTCGAGCTCTACGAGAAGACGGTCGGCATCATCGGCCTCGGCCGCATCGGCGCGCTGATCACCGCGCGCCTGCAGGCCTTCGGCGTGAACGTCGTCGCCTACGACCCCTACGTCACCAGCGCCCGCGCGCAGCAGCTCGGCGTGACGCTCCTGCCGCTCGAGGAGCTCCTCGCGCAGAGCGACTTCATCACCATCCACATGCCGAAGACCCCGGAGACCACCGGGATGATCTCGGACGCGCAGCTCGCGCTGATGAAGCCGACGGCGTTCCTGGTGAACGTCGCCCGCGGCGGGCTGATCGACGAGGACGCGCTGCACCGCGCGCTCGTCGCGAAGACCATCGCCGGCGCCGGGCTCGACGTGTTCGTCAAGGAGCCGCCGACCGACTCGCCGCTGCTGGCCCTCGAGAACGTGGTCGTCACTCCGCACCTCGGCGCGTCGACGGACGAGGCGCAGGAGAAGGCGGGCGTCTCGGTCGCGAAGTCGGTGCGCCTCGCGCTCTCGGGCGAGCTCGTGCCGGACGCGGTCAACGTCGCCGGCGGCGTCATCGACCCGTACGTCCGCCCGGGGATCCCGCTGGTGGAGAAGCTGGGCCAGGTCTTCTCCGGCCTCGCCGCCTCGCCGGTCACGTCGATCGACGTCGAGGTGCGCGGCGAGCTCGCCGGCTTCGACGTCAAGGTGCTCAAGCTCGCGGCGCTCAAGGGCGTCTTCAGCAACGTGGTGTCGGAGACGGTGTCGTACGTCAACGCGCCGGTGCTCGCGGAGCAGCGCGGCATCGAGGTGCGGCTCATCACGGACGCGGTCTCGGACGAGTACCGCAACGTGATCACGCTCCGCGGCGCCCTCTCGGACGGCTCGCAGATCTCGGTCTCGGGCACGCTGACCGGCACCAAGCAGGTCGAGAAGCTCGTCGCGATCAACGGCTACGACGTCGAGGTGCCGCTCGCGAAGCACCACGTGGTGATGAGCTACGTCGACCGTCCCGGGATCGTCGCGGTCTACGGCCGCGAGTTCGGCGAGGCCTCCGTCAACATCGCGGGCATGCAGATCGCGCGCACCGAGGCGGGCGGCAAGGCCCTCTCGGTGATCACCATCGACTCGCCGGCGCCGGACGGACTGCTGGAGAAGGTCCGCGTCGCGATCGACGCCGACCTGATGCAGGAGATCGACATCACCGAATAGGTCCGAGCGCGGCGGAGGAGACGGCAGCATGGAGCGCAGGTTCGCCCAGGTCGACGTGTTCGGCGCGGAGCCGTTCCTCGGCAACCCGGTGGCGGTGGTCGTCGACGGCGACGGCGTGTCCGACGCGTCGATGGCCGCGTTCGCGCGCTGGACGAACCTGTCGGAGACGACGTTCCTGCTGCCGCCGACGTCGCCCGAGGCCGACTACCGGCTGCGGATCTTCACGCCGCGGCGCGAGCTGCCGTTCGCCGGGCACCCGACGCTCGGCAGCGCGCACGCGTGGCTGGCGGCCGGCGGAGTGCCGCGCAACGCCGGAGTGCTGGTGCAGGAGTGCGCGGCCGGGCTGGTGCGGCTCCGGGTGTCGGACGGGGCGATCGCGTTCGCGGCGCCGCCGCGGCAGCGCACGGGGCCGGTGGACGAGCCGACGCTGGCGCGCGCCGTGGCGGCGCTGGGGCTCGCGCGCGAGGAGATCCTCGGGCACGAGTGGGCGGACAACGGGCCGGGCTGGCTGGCGCTGCGGCTCGAGTCGGCGGAGCGGGTGCTCGCGATCCGGCCGGAGTCGGCGCGGCTCGGCGGGCTCGCGGTCGGCGTGGTCGGGCCGCATCCGGCGGGGGCGGAGTGCGCCTTCGAGGTGCGCGCGTTCATCCCGGACGCGGGGGTCGCCGAGGATCCGGTGACGGGGAGTCTGAACGCGGGGATCGCGCAGTGGCTGATCGGGGCCGGGCTGGCGCCCGAGCGGTACGTCGCGGCGCAGGGGACCGCGATGGGGCGCGCGGGACGCGTGCTCGCGGAGCGCGTGGGCGACGACGTGTGGATCGGCGGGGGGACGGCGACGCTGATCGAGGGGACCGTGCGGCTGTAGGCGGCGGGACTCGATACGCCGGCCTGCGGCCGGCTACTCGACCAGCATGCTCCGCGTCCTTCGGGCTGGTGCTCCTCCGGGGTCAGCGGGGGAGGAGGCGGGCGATGACGGCGAGGACGTCGGCGGCCTCGCCGCGGGGGCTGTCGCCGGTGGGGAGCAGGGCGGAGTTGTAGTAGATGCCGTCGCTCAGCAGGACGATGGCGCGGGCGACCAGGGGGTCGCCGACGGCCTCGGCGACGACGGCGTACCAGCTGTCGTGGATGCGGGC
The DNA here is from genome assembly GCF_004366415.1 of Rathayibacter sp. PhB151. Taxonomy (NCBI): domain Bacteria; kingdom Bacillati; phylum Actinomycetota; class Actinomycetes; order Micrococcales; family Microbacteriaceae; genus Rathayibacter; species Rathayibacter sp. PhB151. The sequence goes on from NZ_SOEN01000009.1 coordinate 194,012, forward strand.
GAGGCCGGCGCTCGCGCGCTCGTCGTGGCCCTGGGCCACGCGCGAGACCGCGAGGATGGTGCGGTCGAAGGGGGTGTCCGCGGCGAACGAGGTGCGGATCAGGTACGGGACGACGCCCTCGTCGGAGGTGCGGATCCGGTCGATGTCCTCCGCGAGGCGGTCGTCCAGGCGGCCGACGAGTCCGTCGACGAGGGCGTCCTTCGAGGGGAAGTGGTAGAGCAGCCCGCCCTTGGAGACTCCGGCGGCCTTCGCCACGGCGTCGAGGGTGGCCGAGCGCTCGCCCTGCTCGATCAGCAGGGCCTCGAACGCGTCGAGGACGCGGTCGCGGGCGGGGGCGGCGGGCATGGGCTCCATCCTAGGGACGGATCCCGGTTCCGCCCCTGGCCACTGTACCGGCTGGACGGTATACTCGGTCGCGATCACCCCGTTCGAGAGAGAGCACCACTGTGTCCGCCCGCACCGCACCCGTCACCACCGTCACGACCCCCGGCCCCGCCGCGCGCGCCGCCGTCGAGCCCGACGGACCCCGCGTCGGCCGCCGCGCCTGGTTCGCGCTCGCGGTCCTGATGCTGCCGGTGCTGCTGGTCTCGGTCGACAACACCGTCCTCAACTTCGCGCTGCCGCTGATCGCGGAGGACCTCGGTCCCTCCGGCACCGAGCTGCTCTGGATCGTCGACGCCTACCCGCTCGTGCTCGCCGGACTGCTGGTGGCGATGGGCAGCCTCGGCGACCGGGTCGGCCGGCGGAAGCTCCTGCTGATCGGCGCGGTCGGCTTCGCGGTGGTCTCCGTCGCGGCGGCCTTCGCTCCGACGGCCGGCGCCCTGATCGCTGCTCGCGCCGCGCTCGGTCTCTTCGGCGCCACCCTGATGCCCTCGACCCTCTCCCTCCTGCGCAGCCTCTTCCCGAACCGCGACCAGCGCCGGATGGCGATCGCGATCTGGGCGACCGGGTTCGCGGTCGGCTCGGCCGTCGGCCCGCTGGTCGGCGGCGTGCTGCTGGAGAACTTCGCCTGGGGCTCCGTGTTCCTGCTCGCGGTGCCGGTGCTGCTGCCGCTGGTGGTGCTCGCGCCGATCCTGGTGCCGGAGTCGCGCGACCCGGAGCCCGGGCCGGTCGACGTGGTCAGCATCGTCCTCTCGCTCGCGACGATGGCGCCGATCGTCTACGCGATCAAGTCGGCCGCCGAGCACGGGATCGACGCGGTCGCGGTGCTCTCGCTCGTGGTCGGCATCGTGAGCGGCGTGCTCTTCGTGCGCCGGCAGCAGCGCCGCGAGGTGCCGATGCTCGACCTCTCGCTCTTCCGCCGCGGCTCGTTCAGCGCGGCCATCCTGGTCAACCTGCTCAGCGTCGTCGCCCTGGTGGGCGGCCTGTTCTTCGTCTCGCAGCACCTCCAGCTCGTCGTCGGCCTCTCGCCGCTCGAGGCGGGGCTCGTGCTGGTGCCGGGACTCGTCGTGATGATCGGCGCGGGGCTCGGCGTGGTGCCGATCGCCCGGCGGATCTCGCCGCGGATCGTCGTGCCGGCGGGACTCGTGATCTCGGCGGTGGGCTACGCGCTGCTCGCGATCGGCAGCGCGGCGCCCGGCGGCGCCTCCGCGCTGACCGTCGCGGTCTCGTTCGCCTTCCTCGGGCTCGGGATCGGCGCGGCCGAGACGGTCTCCAACGAGCTGGTGCTCGCGAACGCGCCCGCCGACAAGGCCGGGTCCGCCTCGGCGGTGTCGGAGACGGCGTACGAGCTGGGCGCGGTGCTCGGCACGGCGACGCTCGGCACGGTGCTGACGGCCGCCTACCGGAGCGGCGTGGTGCTGCCCGAGGGCCTCGACGCCGGCCAGGCGCAGCGCGCGGGGGAGACCCTGGGCGGCGCGGTCGCGGTCGCGGGCGAGATCCCGTCCGAGTCGGCGTCGAGCCTGCTCGCCTCGGCCGGAGCCGCGTTCGACGCGGGCGTCGGCTGGTCGGCCTGGATCGGCGTCGGACTGGTGCTGCTCGCCGGCGTGGTGGCGGCCTGGCGCCTGCGCCGGAGCTGACGCGGCGCGACCGGCGCGGGCGGCGGCCCGAGAGTACGCTGGGCTGGTCTCCTGCCCCGCACGCTCGAGTGCTCCGCACGCCCAGTCCTCTGGATGCGCAGCACTCCGGCCCGTGCCCCCCCCGCACGTCTGAGGACCGCCATGACCCGCACCGTGAAGCTCGCCGTCATCCCCGGAGACGGGATCGGACCGGAGGTGATCGCCGAGGCCGTGAAGGTCCTCGACGCCGTCACCGCCGACTCCGACCTGGTGATCGAGAAGACGCCGTTCTCGCTCGGCGCCGGCCGCTTCCTCGAGACCGGCGACGTCCTCACCGACGAGGACCTCGCGTCGATCTCCGCGCACGACGCGATCCTGCTCGGCGCCGTCGGCGGTGTGCCCGGTGACCCGCGCCTCAAGGACGCGAACATCGAGCGCGGGCTGCTGCTGCGCCTGCGCTTCGCGCTCGACCACTACGTCAACCTCCGCCCGACCCGCCTCTACGCGGGCGTGCCGTCGCCGCTGTCGGCGCCCGGCGAGGTCGACTTCGTCGTCGTCCGCGAGGGCACGGAGGGCCCGTACGTCGGCAACGGCGGGTCGATCCGCCAGGGGACGCCGCACGAGATCGCGAACGAGGTCTCGGTGAACACGGCCTACGGCGTCGAGCGCGTCGTCCGCCACGCCTTCGAGCTGGCCCGCAAGCGCCGCTCGAAGCTGACGCTGGTGCACAAGACGAACGTCCTGGTCTTCGCGGGCTCGCTCTGGAAGCGGCTCGTGGACGAGGTAGGGGCCACCTACGAGGACGTGGCCGTCGACTACCTCCACGTGGACGCGGCGACGATCTTCCTGGTGACCGATCCTGCTAGGTTCGACGTCATCGTCACCGACAACCTGTTCGGCGACATCCTGACCGATCTGGCCGGCGCGATCAGCGGCGGCATCGGACTCGCGGCCTCGGGCAACATCAACCCCGACGGCGCGTTCCCCAGCATGTTCGAGCCGGTCCACGGATCCGCGCCCGACATCGCCGGGAAGCAGCTCGCCGATCCGACCGCCGCGATCCTGTCGGTGGCGCTGCTGCTCGACCACCTGGGTCGCGGCGACGAGGCCGCCCGCGTGACGGCGGCCGTGACCGCCGACATCGAGTCGCGCGACGGCACCCCGCGCTCCACGGCCGCGATCGGCGACTCCGTCGTCTCGCGGCTCCGCTGACCCTCCTCTCCGGCCCCCGCCCCCGGGCCCCACGCCACTCCAGGAAGACCCCCTCATGACCGACACCCTCCCCGCGCAGGACCTCGCCTTCGAGGTGACCGCCAACCCCGCGCCCCGCTCCGACGAGGAGCGCGCCCGCATCCTCGCGAACCCCGGCTTCGGGGTCCACTTCACCGACCACATGGTCGACATCCGCTGGTCGCGCGCCGGCGGCTGGGACCAGGCGCGCGTCGAGCCCTACGGCCCGATCCAGCTCGACCCGGCCGCGGCCGTGCTGCACTACGCGCAGGAGATCTTCGAGGGGATGAAGGCCTACCGCCACGCGGACGGCTCGATCTGGACCTTCCGCCCCGAGGCGAACGCCGGCCGGCTGCAGCGCTCCGCCCGCCGGCTCGCGCTGCCCGAGCTGCCGACCGAGCTGTTCGTCGAGTCGCTCCGGCAGCTGATCGCGGCCGACGGCGCCTGGGTGCCGTCCGAGCCGGAGACGAGCCTGTACCTGCGGCCGTTCATGTTCGCCAAGGAGGCGTTCCTCGGCGTGCGCGCGGCCGAGGAGGTCGGCTACTACGTGATCGCGAGCCCGGCCGGCGCCTACTTCTCCGGCGGCGTGGCCCCGGTGTCGATCTGGCTGTCGACGTCCTTCGCCCGCGCGGGCAAGGGCGGCACGGGCACGGCGAAGACCGGCGGCAACTACGCCTCGTCGCTGCTGCCGCAGCAGGAGGCGTACCAGCACGGCTGCGCGCAGGTGCTCTTCCTCGACTCGCAGGAGTCGCGCTGGATCGAGGAGCTCGGCGGCATGAACGTGGTGCTGGTGAAGAAGGACGGCACGCTCGTCACGCCGGAGTCGGACTCGATCCTCGAGGGGATCACCCGCGACAGCGTGCTGCAGCTGGCCGAGGACCGCGGCCATCGCGTGGAGCGCCGCCAGGTGTCGATCGACGAGTGGCGCGACGGGGTCGAGTCCGGCGACGTGGTGGAGGTGTTCGCCTGCGGGACCGCGGCGGTCATCACGCCGATCGCCGAGCTCAAGGGCGACGGCTTCTCGGTGGGCCACGAGGGCGCGCCGGCCGGCGCGCTGACGATGTCGCTGCGCGAGGAGCTGACCGACATCCAGTACGGACGTCGCGAGGACACGCACGGCTGGATGACGAGGTTGGACGCATGAAGATCGCACGATTCGCCACGCAGCGCTCCGGAGACAACGGGGGCGCGATCCACTTCGGGATCCTGGACGAGGACGACCTGGTCGTGCTCGCCGGCGACCCGATGTTCGCGGGCTTCGAGACCACGGGGGAGCGGATCCCGCTCGCCGAGGCGAAGCTGCTCGCGCCGGTGATCCCGCGCTCGAAGGTGATCGGAATCGGCAAGAACTACTCCGACCACGCGGCCGAGATGGGCGGCGACGCTCCGGCCGAGCCGCTGATGTTCCTGAAGCCGAACACCTCGGTGATCGGGCCGGACGAGCCGATCGTGCTGCCCGAGGACAGCCAGCAGGTGGAGTTCGAGGGCGAGCTCGCGGTCGTGATCGGTGCGATCGCGCGGAACGTCCGGGCGGAGGACTACGAGGACGTCGTCTTCGGCTACACGATCGCGAACGACGTCACGGCGCGCGACCTGCAGAAGTCGGACGGGCAGTGGGCCCGGGCGAAGGGCTACGACACGTTCTGCCCGATCGGGCCGGTCATCGAGACCGAGTTCGTCTGGAACGAGAGCGCGCTCGAGACTCGGGTGAACGGGCGGCGGCTGCAGTCCGGGAACACCGGCGACATGATCCACGGGGTGCCCGAGATCATCGCGTACGTCTCGAGGGTGTTCACGCTGCTGCCGGGCGACATCATCCTGACCGGGACGCCCGCGGGCGTCGGGCCGATCGCCAACGGCGACACGGTCGCGATCGACATCGAGGGCATCGGCACGCTCTTCAGCCCGGTGGTGTCCCGGGCCTGACGCGTCTCGCGAGATGCCACTTGTGCGCGCTTCTCGCGGCGTGTCGCGTGCACAAGTGGCATCTCGCGGAGGGGGTCAGTCCGTGGTGACGGGGGCGTCGGTGGCGTCGTCGTCGGGGAGGCCGGCGTCGCCGGAGACGGTGTCGCCTCCGCTGTCGGCGTCGGTGACGGTGTCGGAGACGCCGCGGTCGATCGCGGTGCCGCCGGGAGCGGCACCCGCGGCGCTCGCGTCGGTCGCGTCCTCGCCGGGCAGCACGGTCTGGGCGCCACCGGTGTTCGGGGTCAGGTCGGGCTCCTGCTCGGGCAGGTCCTCGTTCACGTTCTCGGGCACGGGGGCTCCTCTCGTCGGAGTGTCCATCGGAGCATGTGGGCGGCGGCGGGCGTCAGGGTCTTGACACCGTCGGGGAGCGGCCGGTCTCGCTACGCGCCTGTGGGGCTGCTCGACCGGCATGATTGGGCGCTGTGTCTCCGCCGATCGAGCTGCTGCCTTCCTGCGGATCGAGCAGCTGTCCTCATGCTGATCGAGTAGCCCGTGGAGCGGGCGTATCGAGATCCACCAGCGTCGGAACAGGAGTCTGCAGGCCCGCCCTTCTGAGGGCGGTGGGTCTCGATACGCGCCGGCGGCGCTACTCGACCGGCATGGTGGCGCTCCGGCGCTCTGCGACCGGCACGGGGCGGGGCGGTGGCTTCACCGTGCTCCCTGGAGCTGTCAAGTGGAGACGCTCGACGGGGACGGAGTCGTAGCGTCGAAGCATGAGCTCGTCCCGCACGATCCGCAGTTCCGATACCACCGCCACGACCAAGAGCACTGCCACGAAGACCGCCGCCGCCGAGAAGAGCAGCGCGACGAAGACCGCAGCGACGACCGCCACGGCGGAGACGAGCGCTGCGAAGAAGGCCACTGCGAAGGTCGCTCCGGCGAAGAAGACCACCGTGAAGAAGGCCACCGCGAAGAAGGCCACCGCGAAGAAGGCCACCGCGACGAAGAGCGCTGCGAAGACGACCGGCGTGAAGGTGAGCGCTGCGAAGACGACCGGCGCGAAGGCCGCTTCCGCGAAGAAGACTGCGGCGGCGAAGAGCACGCGCGGCACTATCGACCGCATCGCTCGCGAGGACTTCGGCTGGACGTCGCTGCTGCCGGGGCAGCGCGAGGCCATCGAGTCGGCCGCCGCGGGCCGGGACACGCTGCTCGTGCTCGCCACGGGCGGCGGCAAGTCCGCCGTGTATCAGATCGCCGGCGCCGAGCGCGGGGGCGTCGTGCTCGTCGTCTCGCCGCTCGTCGCGCTGCAGGCCGACCAGCTCGCCTCGATCGAGGCCGCGCCGGCCGCGCCGCCCGCCGTCGCCATCAACTCCGCGCAGGGCGCCGCCGCCGTCGCGCGGGCCTGGGAGCGCATCGACGAGGGCGGCCCGCTGTACGTGCTGCTCGCTCCGGAGCAGCTGGCCAAGGAGGAGAACGTCGCCCGGCTCGCCGCGGCCGGCGTCTCGCTCCTGGTCGTCGACGAGGCGCACTGCGTCTCCTCCTGGGGCCACGACTTCCGCCCGGACTACCTGCGGCTGAAGGACGTCCGCAGCGCACTGGGCGATCCGCCGGTGCTCGCGATGACGGCCACCGCCTCTCGGCCCGTGCGCGAGGAGATCATCGACCGGCTCGGCATGACCGACCCCGAGGTGCAGGTGCACGGCGTCGACCGCCCCGAGATCCGTCTCGTGGTGCACCGCCACGAGAGCGAGAACGAGAAGCGCGCGGCCGTCGTCGAGGAGGCGCGCAGCTGGACGGCGCCGGGGCTCGTCTACGTCGCCACGCGCAAGGAGACCGAGACCTACGCGGCGGAGATCGCTGCCTCGGGCCGGAGCGTCGCGGCCTATCACGCCGGGCTCAAGACGAGCGAGCGGCGCGAGGTGCACGAGCGCTGGCGCGACGGCGAGCTCGACGTGGTGATCGCCACCTCCGCCTTCGGGATGGGGATCGACCGCGCCGACGTGCGCTACGTGCTGCACGCGACGACGACAGAGTCGCTGGACGCCTACTACCAGGAGATCGGACGCTCGGGGCGAGACGGCGAGCCCGCGACCGGTGCGCTGCACTACCGGCTCGAGGACCTCGGGCTGCGCCGCTTCTTCGCCAAGCGCCGGGTCGAGCCGGCCGCGCTGCGCGTGGTGTGGGCGGCCGTGTCGGACAAGCCGGGCGTGCAGGTCGACGAGCTGGCGGCGGCGCTGGGCAAGTCGCCGCGCACCGTCGCGCGGCTGGTGAACGATCTCGCCGAGGCCGACCTGCTCGAGACCGAGGGCGGCCTGCGGGCCGTGAGCGACGCGAGCGGCGACGACGCCGTCCGCGCGGTGAAGGAGGAGCTCTCCTCCCGCGAGCGCATCGCGGAGTCGCGGCTGTCGATGATGCGGGCCTATGCGGAGACCTCGCAGTGCCGGCGGCGCGTGCTGCTCGACTACTTCGGCGTCGAGGGGCCGGAGTGGTGCGGCAACTGCGACGGCTGCGAGCGGCACGAGGCGCGCCAGGAGGCGGCCGACGAAGCGGCGTCCGCTGCTCCCTCCGAGGCACCGCTGAGCGTCGACGAGGCCGTCGAGCACCGCGAGTGGGGTGCGGGGACCGTCATGAGCGTCGAGGACGACCGCGCGACGATCTTCTTCGAGTCCGAGGGCTACAAGGTGCTCTCGTTCGCGGCGCTGGAGTCGGGGGTGCTGAAGGAGCGGGAGGCCGTCTCGGCCTAGGCGCCGGCGGGGCGGGGTCTCGATACGCCGTCCTGCGGACCGCTGCTCGACCAGCATGAAGGGGCGGGCCTCTTCCGCGAGGGCCGCTCGTCCGACTGGGGGCCCTCATGCTGATCGAGTAGCCCGCGCAGCGGGCGTATCGAGATCCACCTGCGTCAGGAGACCGGTCTGCAGACCGTCGTGCTGAGGACGGTGGGTCTCGATACGCCCCTGCGGGGCTACTCGACCAGCATGAAGGGGCAGCCGCACCGGAGGTGCGACCTCCACGTGCGAGATGCCACTTGTGAGCGGGCGACACGGCGTGTCGTGCTCACAAGTGGCATTTCGCGGAGGGGGTCAGACGTTCGAGACGGCGGAGCTCACGTCGGTGGGCTTGTCGTAGTCGCCCTCGGGGATGGCGCGGAGCGCGTCGAGGACGTCGCTGTCGGCGCCCTCCTTCTCGGCGGTCTCGACGATCGTGTCCTTCGAGGCCGGGTAGTCGATCCCGGCGAGGTACTTCTGGACCTGGATCGGGTTGGGTGCATCCATCGTGCTGTCCTTTCGTCGTTCGGTCAGTGCTGGTGCTCTTCGGTGAAGAGCCGGTCGAAGGCGTCCACGCGCCGGTCGGTGACCGTCGTGGGCGTCTCGAGGTGCACGGCGCCGCTGGGGACGAGCCCCGCGCCACCGAAGCGCTCCATGACGCGCCACTGCGCGGCGACGTCCTCGCCGCTGTGCTCCGGGGGCAGCTGCTCCCAGAAGTCGAAGCCGCCGCAGGCGACGAGCGCCTCGCGACGGTAGAGCACGCACGCGCCGAGCCAGGCGACGCGGTAGGCGCGCCAGGCGCCCTCCGGCACGTCGAGGCGGGCGGCGACGTGGGTGAGGTTCGCGGCGTTGTGCAGCGGCCAGCGCTCGAACTCCGGCGTGCCGCGCCGGATCCGCTCGGGCTGCACGCCGTCGTCCCAGGGCTCGAAGGCGGTCTGCTCGTGCGGCCGCTCGTCGCCGAGGTAGGACAGCCCCTGCACGGCCGAGCCGACGAAGCCGCAGCCGAGGCGCCCGAGCGCCTCGTGCAGCCGCGCCAGCGTGCCCGGCTCGAGCCAGACGTCGTCGTCGAGGTAGAGGACCGCGGGGGCGGTCGCGAGCGAGAGCAGGTAGTGCCGCTGCTCCGCGAGGCCGCGCCGGGGGAGGTGCCGGCGCACGAGCGGAGCGCGGCCCTGCGCCGCGAGGATCCGCAGCATCGACACCACGGTCGGGTCCGTCTCCGTCACCGCGGCGTCCGACTGATCGCTGACGATCACGCGGAACGGCGGATCGTCCTGCGCCGCGAGGCCCGCGAGGGTCGCCGCCAGCTCGGCCGAGCGGCCGGCCGTCGGGATCAGGACGTCGACGGCCGGGGACTCCGGGTGCAGGTCGCGCCCCCAGAGCCCGGACCAGCGCCGGCTGCTCACGGCGCCGACGACGAGCGGATGCGCTGGACCATCTCGGTCGTCGAGTGCTCGGAGACGTAGCCCACGGTGGTGACGGTCCCGCCGTAGGAGCGGACGACCACCGCCTCCGCGAGCATGTCGGGGGCGTAGTCGCCGCCCTTCACGTAGACGTCGGGCTGCACGCGCTCGAGCAGCGGGATCGGGGTGTCGCCGCTGAAGAGCGTGACGTAGTCGACGCAGCCCAGCTCGGCGATGACGCCCGCGCGGTCGCCCTCGGGGTTGATCGGGCGGCCCTCGCCCTTCAGCCGGCGGACGGAGTCGTCGTCGTTCACCGCGACGACGAGCACGTCGCCGAGCTCGCGCGCCTGGCGGAGGTAGGCGGTGTGGCCGCGGTGCAGCACGTCGAAGCAGCCGTTCGTGAAGACGATGCGGCGGCCGCGGCGGGCCTCCTCGGCGAGCACCTCGACCAGGCCGTCCTCGCCGAGCACGACCGCGCCGGGCGCGGCGAGCGAGGCGAGCAGGTCGTCCGCGGTGCAGACGGAGGTGCCGGGGCGCTGGACGACCACGTCGGCCGCGGCCTGCGCCAGGTCGACGGCGGTCGCCAGCGAGCGGCCCGCGGCGAGGGCGAGGGTCGCGGTGGCGGCGAAGGTGTCGCCGGCTCCCGAGGCCTGCTTCTCCTCCGCGGGCTGGGCGAAGGTGCGGCTGACGGTGCCGTCGGCATCGAGGGCGGTCGAGCCGTCGCGGTCGAGGGTGACCACGACGTGGCGGGCGCCGGAGCGCTCGCGGAGTCTCTCGGCAGCGGTACGGACGGCGGCGGCGCGCTCGGTGCCGCGGCCGAGCGGGGTGCCGAGGAGCCGCTCCGCCTCCTTCGCGTTCGGGGTGACCAGGTCGGGGGCCGCGAAGGCCCAGTCGGCGAGCTCGTGCGCGTCGATCACGAGGAGGCCGGGGCGCTGAGCGGCGAGCACGCGCTCGACGGCCTCGCGGAGGATCCCGGAGCCGTAGTCGCAGACCAGCACGGCGTCGGCGCCGTCGGCCGCGCGGACGGCGGCCTCGGCGAGCTCGGCCAGCTCGGGGTCGGACGGGCGGTGCGGTCCGGAGTCGACGCGCAGCATCACGCTGTCGCCGCCGACGACGCGGGTCTTGATCGTGGTCGCGGCGTCGCTCCGGACGATCGCGCCGGTGTCCAGGCCCGCGCGCTCGAGCGCGGCGAGGAGGCGGTCGCCCTCGGGGTCGCGGCCGGCGACTCCGACCGTGCGGACCACGGCGCCGAGCGCGCAGAGGTTCGCCGCGGTGTTGGCCGCGCCCCCGGCGACGTCGACGACGTCCTCGAGGCGCAGCACCGGGGCGGGGGCCTCGCGGGTGACCCGCTCGGCCTCACCGAGCCACCAGGAGTCGAGGATGAGGTCGCCGATCACGGCGACGACCGGCGGCCGCTCGCGCACGTGCGCGACCAGCGCGCTCGCCCGCTGGAGCGCGGAGCCCTCGAGGCTCATCGCCCGGCGCCGGGGAGGACGGGGAGGCCGAAGTGCACGACCGTGGTGGTGGTCATCTCGTCGAGCAGCTCCGGGCCGTAGCCGAAGCCCGAGCCGCTGGTGCCGCGGGGCTGCGCGCTGCCGCCGGGGGCGCCGCCGAAGACGCCGTTGATCTTGACGGTGCCGACCGGGAGGGTCGCCGCGGCACGGTGCGCGTGCTCCATGTCGGCGGTGAGGACGGTGGCCGCGAGGCCGTAGGGGCCCGTGGCGGCGCGGGCGAGCGCCTCGTCGAAGTCGTCGACGACGAGGACGGGGGCGACGGGGCCGAAGGTCTCCTCGGTCATCACCAGCATCTCGTCGGTGCAGTCGGCGAGGACGGTGGCGGGGTAGAAGGTGCCGTCGCCGGGCTCGCCGCCGGTGAGGATGCGGGCGCCGTCGCGGACGGCGGAGGTGACGTGCTCGTGCACGGCGTCGCGCATCCGCGCATCGACCAGGCGGGGGAGCGGGCCGTCGCGCCAGCGCTCGGCCTCGACGACCAGTGCGGCGGTGAAGGCCTCGGCGACGTCGCGGTGCACGTAGATCCGCTCGACGGAGGTGCAGATCTGGCCCGCGTTGGCGAAGGCGCCGAGGGCGGCCTGCTCGGCGGCCCAGACCGGGTCGACGTCGCGGTCGACGACGAGCGCGTCGTTGCCGCCGTTCTCGAGGATGGTGTGCGCGCCGGTGACGGCGGCGATCCGGGCGAGGGCGCGGCCGGTGGCGGTCGAGCCGACGTGCGCGAGGACGTCGACACCGTCGGTGCGGGCCAGGGCGTCGCCCACGGCGCCGTCGCCCTCGACGAGGGTCAGCACGCCCTCGGGCAGGGCCTCGGCGAGCAGGCGGGTGAAGAGCGCTCCGGTGCCGGGGCTGCGCTCGCTCGGCTTGTGCACGACGACGTCGCCGGAGACGATCGCGGCGCCGAGCAGGCCGGCGGCGACGGCGACCGGGTCGTTCCAGGGGGTGAGCGCGAGGACCACGCCGCGCGGGTGCGGCAGGGCGAGGTCGACGTTGAGGGCGCCGCCGCGCAGGCTCTTGCCGCGGTGCAGGGGGCCGAGCTCGGCGTACTGCAGCAGGGTGTCGACGCCGGCGCGGACGCCGCCGAGGGCGTCGCCGGCGGGCTTGCCGGTCTCCTCGGTGTTGAGGTCGGCGAGCTCCTGCTCGCGGGCGGCCACGCGGTGGGCGGCGGCGCGCAGGAGGGCGCCGCGCTCGGCGGGCGCGGTGGCGGCCCAGGCGGGGAAGGCGGCGCGGGCGCGGGAGACGGCGTCGGCGGCGAGGTCGGCGGTGGCGCCGGTCGTGCCTGCGGCGGGGGTCGCGGTGTCGATGGTCACGGTCACCTCTCGGTCGGAGGCGTCCGCAGGGGTCGCGGACGCACGTGCAGACGTCCGGTACCCGCGCGGCGGCGGCTCAAACGGATACCGCCGCACAACATCAGCTGAGAAGGGTGGGCCTCCTCTGTCAGCCGAGGCCGACCACTCTCAGCTGATGTTGTGCGCGCACCGGGGGGTCAGGCGGGGCCGAGGCGGGTGACGGCGGACGTGATCGCGGGGGTGGTCTCGCCGTCGGGCCAGCGGAGGGTGACGCCCTCGCCGGGGACGACGCGGCCGATGGCGGCGGTCGTCGTGTGCGGGGTGCCCATGCGGGAGGCGCCGGCGCGGTCGGCGGTGAGCATCGCGAAGCCGGGGAAGCAGGAGAGCCAGTCGGCGAGTCCCGCGGCGGCGGGGCGGGGGATCGCCGCGACCTCGAGCTCGGCGCCCGCGCCGGACGCCTCGGCGAGCATGCCGACGGTGCCGACGAGGCCGGCCATGCTGACGTCCTTCGCGCCGTCGGGCGCGCCGGAGCCGACGCTCGCCGCGAGGGCGCGGAGCACCTCCGGTGATCGATGCGAGGTCGAGTCCCACTGCAGCCCGGCGTAGCCCGGGCGCCAGCCGCCGGCGAGGTCGGCGGTCAGGCTCAGCTCGTGGCCGACCGGGGCGCTGCCGGGGACCGGGCGCACGGTGCGGCCGAGGCCGGTGACGGAGAGTGCGGCCGGGACGCCGAGCTGGGTGTGCCCGCCGAGCAGCGGGACGCCCCAGGCCTCGGCGCCGGCGCGCAGTCCGCGGAGGATGCGGGCGGCGAAGGAGGCGTCCCGCGCGCCGACCGCGTCGAGCAGGCCGACCGGATCCGCGCCCATCGCCGTGAGGTCGTTGACGTTGACGAGCACCGAGCACCAGCCGGCCCACTCCGGGTCGCGCTCGACCATCGAGGGGACGATCGCGTCGCAGACGGCGACGAGGTCGGAGCCGGGGACGGGGGCGCCGTCGTCGCCGCGGAAGCCCGGGCCGCCGAGCTGCCCGGCGAAGGCGTCGAGCAGCGGACCGAGAGCCGCCTTCGCGCCGCGGGCGAGCCGGTCGAAGCGGTCGATCGGCCAGCGCATCCGCACATGGGGAGTCCCCGCGACCTCGACAGCGCCGAGCCGGTCCCAGCCGAGCCGGCAGAAGAGCACCTCGTTCTGCGTCTGCACCGTCGCCTCGAAGCGGATCACGCCGCGCGCCTCGGCCTCGGCGCAGGCGGCGCGCACCAGCGCGGCGCCGATCCCGGCCCCGCCGCGGGCGCTGCGGCGGACGACCAGCCGGCTGCCGGTCCACCAGCCGAGGTCCTGATCGAGCGCGGGCGCGATCCGCACCCCGCCGAGCACGCCGTCGGCCGAGCGGGCGACCAGCACGACGGTGCGCGGATCCTCGTCGAGCGCGTCGCGGTCGTCGGCGTCGAAGAGGCCCTGCTCGCCGACGAACACCTCGCGGCGCAGCGCCCGGTAGGCGGCGGTCTCGGCAGTATCGGCGACCACGACCACGAAGGCCTCGCGGGCGGCCGGCGCGACCGCGCGGACCCCCTCGAGGATCGAGAGCTCCATCAGGCGCCGGCGGTCTTCAGCACGCCGCAGGCACCGCAGGCCGCGCAGCCCGCCTTCTGCCCGGAGGAGAGCATCCCGGCGGCGATCAGCAGCGCGGCGACCTGCTCGCTGACCTTCTCCAGCAGCGAGCCGGCCGGCGGCAGGACGTGGTCCACCTCCGTCGCCAGAGTCCCCTTGAGCGGCCGGAACGGCACCACGAACGGGTAGATCCCGCGCTCGATCAGCTCGCCGGCGCTGGCGACCAGCTCGTCCGGGTCCTCGCCGAGGCCGACGAGCAGGTAGGTCGAGACCTGGTTGCGGCCGAAGATCCGCACCGCCTCGTCCCAGGCCTCCCAGTACTTCGCGGTCGAGACGCGCGCCTTGCCGGGGGTCCAGCGGCGGCGGATGTCGTCGTCCATCGACTCGATGTGGATGCCGATCGAGAGGGCGCCGGCGTCCTTGAGCTCCTGCAGGGCGGCGAGGTCCTCCGGCGGCTCGCACTGCACCTGGATCGGCAGTCCGGGGACGGCCTGGAGCACCGCGCGGACGCAGCGGGCGAGGTGCCGGGCACCGCGGTCGCGGCCCTTGGAGGTGCCGGTGGTCATCACCATCTGGCGGATGCCGTCGAGCCGGGCGGCCGCCTCGGCGACCTCGGCGAGCTGCGCCGGGGTCTTCACCGCGATGGTCGAGTCGTTGGCGAGCGAGGCCTCGATCGCGCAGAAGCGGCAGCGCTCGGCCTCGTCGTAGCGCATGCAGGTCTGCACGACGGTGGTGGCCAGGATGTTCCGGCCGTGCAGGCGGGCGATCTTCTCGTAGGAGACGCCGTCGGCGGTGTGCAGGTCGTAGAAGCGCGGGCGCTTCACCGGCTCCACGTCCAGGCCGATGTCGGCGCCGTCGAGCAGGAGGCGGCCGTTCGTGACGGCGTAGGGGCTCTTCGGGTTCACCGGGATGGCGGCGCCGAGCCCGCCGAGCATCACGTGGCCGTCGTCGCTCGGGCCGGCGCCGGCCTCGCGGTGCACGGGGGCGTCGACGCGGATGCCCTGCAGGGCGATGTCGACGCGGGTGCGCAGGGCGGTGGAGCCGGTGCGGCGGACGGGGGCCGAGCCGCAGGCGTCGGGGCCGCAGGAGGAGTCGGCGGAGTCGGAGGGTGCGGGATCGGCGGTGCGGAGGCGGGGCGTCTGCAGATCGGTCATGGTGCTCCTCGGAGTCTCGAGTCGAGCGGTGCGCGACGGCGGAGTCCGACGTCGTGAGCCTCCATTAGGTCAACGCGGTGTTTCGGAGCGATGACATCGGGAACGCGATCGTGTTACATCCGGCGGCGGCCTCGGCGCCCACCCGATGCCCGCCCGGCGTCACGCAGGCTTCTTCTGGCCGAAACCACTTCGAAACACGAGCGGCCTTGACTGGACGCAGTCGGGACGAACGCTCCCGACCCGGCCCCGTCGCTCCGCTCGTCCTCTGTCCCGCCCGAGCGACGCCGGCCTCTGCATCACAGCACCGCCCGTTCCACCCGGCACTCCTGTCCCTGCACCACTCGCTCGCGCCCCGCCCGGCGCGCTCCTCACCGAACCCCGGAGGTTCCCATGACCGACGACCAGCCCAGCACCGACGACCAGACCAGCATCGAAGAGCAGATCAGCGCCAACATCGAGAAGTCGCGCTCCGAGATCGCGCACCCCTCGCTGCCCAAGGGCAGCAACCTCTACGGCTCCACCAAGGTCTTCCCGGACTACCAGGCCGAGCCCGGCCAGTCCTACTTCACCCTCGTGCACGGCATCGCGCACGAGTCCTCGGTCAGCTTCGTCGCGATCCTGCAGGCGACCCGCGCGGCCCGCAAGGGCTTCGAGTCGGCCGTCTACTTCTACGGCCCCGGCACGATCAACGCGATGGCGACCCGCGGCTTCCCGACCGTCGGCGACTCCGGCTTCCCGGGCGAGCAGAACATCAACGACGCCCTGAAGACCTTCATCGAGGAGGGCAACCGCGTGTTCGTCTGCCGCTTCGGCCTGGCGCTGCACGGCCTGCGCGAGGAGGACCTGATCGAGGGCACCATCCCCTGCCACCCTCTCGACGTGCAGGACGCCCTGATCCACTACGCCCGCAAGGGCGCCATCATCAACTCGACCTACAACCTCTAGGCGCGCGCCATGACCGTCGTCGGATCGGTCGCGGCGAACTTCACCCGCGACCTCGATCAGAACTACGCGCTCATCGCCGCGCTGGCCGAGGAGGCCCGCGAGAAGCGGGTCGAGTTCCTCGTCCTGCCCGAGGCCGCGATCGGCGGCTACCTCTCCTCCCTCGGCAACCACGGCGACACGGTCAAGACGACCACCCGCTCGATGCCCCCGGCGATCGCGCTGGACGGGCCGGAGCTGCGCCGGGTGCAGGAGATCGCCGGCGACCTGCTGGTCGCGATCGGCTTCTGCGAGCTCGACGCGGACGGCGAGACCCGCTACAACGCGGCCGCCCTGCTCGACGGCGGGCAGATCTACGGCAGCTACCGCAAGGTGCACCAGCCGCTCGGCGAGCACATGTCGTACTCGCCCGGGCCCGGCTACTCGGTCTTCGAGACGCCGGTCGGCCGGGTCGGGCTGCAGATCTGCTACGACAAGGCCTTCCCGGAGGCGGCGCGCTCGATGGCGCTGGACGGGGCGGAGATCATCGCCTCGCTCTCGGCCTGGCCGGCCGCGCGGACGGCGACGGCGGAGAACCTGCAGGAGGACCGCTGGACCTACCGCTTCAATCAGTTCGACATCGCGCGGGCCCTGGACAACCAGGTGTTCTGGCTGGCGTCGAACCAGTCCGGCACCTTCGGGTCGCTCCGCTACGTGGGCAACGCGAAGGTCGTCGATCCGGGCGGCAACATCCTCGCGACGACGCTGCTCGGCTCGGGCATGGCGGTCGCCGACATCGACGTGCGCGGCACCTTCGAGGCGATGCGCGGCGGGATGTTCCACCTCCGCGACCGCCGGCCGGACGCCTACGACATCGACCGCGTCTGGAGCGGAGGGCTGGTCCATGCCTGAGATGACCTTCCACGTCCGCTGGCCGGACGGCGTCGAGGAGCGCTGCTACTCGCCGAGCCTGGTGATGCACGACTACCTCGCCGAGGGCGAGAGCTACCCGATCGAGGACTTCGTCGGCCGCTCGACCGAGGCTCTGCGGCTGGCGAGCGAGCGGGTGCGCGCGAAGTTCGGCTTCGCCTGCACCTCCGCGCTGCAGCAGGAGTCGGAGATCCTCGCGGCCGCCGCGCGCTTCGACGGCGGGCGGGTGCGGGTGCTGGCGATGGATCCGCCACTGCCTCCCGCCTCCCTCCCCGCGTCCGCGCAGGGGGCGCGCGCATGACCACGCTCGAGAACGGCCGGCATCTCCCGGTCGCCGTGATCGGCGCCGGCCAGGCCGGGCTGTCGATCAGCCGCCTGCTCACGGACCAGGGCGTCGAGCACCTCGTGATCGAGCGCGACACCATCGCGCACGACTGGATCGACCGCCGCTGGGACAACTTCACGCTCGTCACGCCGAACTGGCAGTGCCGGCTGCCGGGCTACCCCTACGACGGCGACGACCCCGACGGCTTCATGACCCGCGCCGAGGTGCACGCCTGGGTGCGGCGCTATGCGGAGTCGTTCGACGCTCCCGTCGCCGAGGACACCGAGGTGCTCCGGATGCGCGAGAGCGCGGACGGGGCGTTCGAGATCGTCACCTCGCGCGGCACGATCACCGCCGATCAGGTCGTCGTCGCCACCGGCGGCTACCACCGGCCGGTGCTGCCGGCGGTCGCGCACCGCATCCCGGACGCGATCGTGCAGCTGCACTCGGCCGACTACCGCTCGGCCGCGGCGCTGCCCGAGGGCGGGGTGCTCGTGGTCGGCTCCGGCCAGTCCGGCGCGCAGATCGCGGAGGACCTCTTCCTCGAGGGACGCGACGTGCACCTGGCGCTGGGGACGGCTCCGCGGGTCGCCCGGTTCTACCGCGGTCGCGACTGCGTCGCCTGGCTCGCCGACATGGGCGTCTACGACGTGCCGGTGCACGCGCAGGTGGGCGGGCTCTCCAAGCGGGAGTCGACCAACCACTACGTCACCGGGCGCGGCGGCGGCCGCGACATCGACCTCCGCGCGTTCGCCCGGGACGGGATGACGCTCTACGGCCGGCTGCAGCAGGTCGACGGCGGGTCGCTCCGCTTCGCGCCGACGGCGGAGGCGTCGCTCGACTACGCGGACTCGGTGGCCGAGTCGATCAAGAACGACATCGACGCCCACATCGAGCGCTCGGGGATCCAGGCGCCGACCGAGGCCCGCTACACCCCGGTCTGGCGTCCGGAGCGCGAGATCGAGGAGCTGGACCTGGCGGCCGCGGGGATCACGAGCATCGTCTGGGCGGTCGGCTTCCGCTCCGACTACTCCTGGATGCAGATCGGCGTCTTCGACGGCGCCGGGCACCCCACCCACCGGCGCGGCGCGACCGCCGTGCCCGGGCTGCACTTCCTCGGGCTGCCGTGGCTGAACACCTGGGGCTCCGGGCGCTTCGAGGCGATCGCGCGCGACGCGGAGCACGTGGCGGAGCAGCTGCTCGGCGGCGCGCGGATGGACCGGCTCGAGGGCGCCGCGGTACGGTGACGGCCACGCGCTCGGCCCGAGCGCACCGCTCTGCCGCGCGAGGCGGAGGAGGGCGGAGGCTCTCTGTCCGCCCGGCGCACCGTCCGCCCGCAGAGGGCGGGAGAGAAGGACCATGTCGACGATCACGATGGCCGCGGTCGCGGCGCACTTCGGCCGCGACATCGAGCGCACCCTCGTCAAGCTGCCCGGCATGATCGCGAGCGCGCAGGAGCGCGGGATCGATCTGCTGGTGCTGCCCGACGCGACCCTCGGCGGCTACCTCCTCGACATGCACCACCCCGGCCCCGACGACCTGCCGCAGGCGGTCGAGGTCGACGGGCCGGAGGTGGCGGCCGTCGCGGCGATGGCGGGCGACACCACGGTGTGCTTCGGCATCGCGGAGCGCGCGCTGGAGGGCGGCGAGGTGCGGCGCTACAACTCGGCGGTCTGCGTGCAGGGCGGTGAGGTGATCGGGACGCACCGCAAGGTGCACCTGCCGCTGGGCGAGTCCGAGGCGTACGCCGCGGGCGACTCCTTCCGCTCGTTCGACTCGGCCGTGGGGCGGATCGGGATGATGATCGACTTCGACAAGACCTTCCCGGAGTCGGCCCGCTCGCTCGCCCTCGACGGGGCAGAGATCCTCTGCTGCCTCAGCGCCTGGCCCGCGAGCGTGACCGACCGGTCGGACCGGATCCGGAACGACCGCCAGGCGCACCTGTTCGACCTCTACGACTGCGCGCGTGCCGCGGAGAACCAGGTCTACCTGGTCTCCTCGAACCAGACCGGCGTGCTCGGCGGGCTGCGCTTCCTCGGGCAGGCGAAGGTCGTGGACCCGGCCGGCGAGATCCTCGCGAAGACCTGGGCGAAGGGCGGGCTGGCGGTCGCGACCGACGACGTCTCGGCCTCCGTCGCCCGAGCCCGCCGCAGCATGGACCACCTGCGCGACCGCGCCGAGCACGCGTACCACCGCGCGGCTCCCACCGTCTGAACCCGGGCCGCCCGTCCGACCGGTGCCGCCCGTGGGCGTCGCCCCGCCTGAAGGAGATCCCGTGCGGATCGCGCAGCTGACC
The DNA here is from genome assembly GCF_004366415.1 of Rathayibacter sp. PhB151. Taxonomy (NCBI): domain Bacteria; kingdom Bacillati; phylum Actinomycetota; class Actinomycetes; order Micrococcales; family Microbacteriaceae; genus Rathayibacter; species Rathayibacter sp. PhB151. Next base: position 213,333 of record NZ_SOEN01000009.1, read on the forward strand.
TACTCCACGAAGCCCCGCGGCGGCGTGGTGCACACGCTCGCGCTCTCGGAGGCGCTGGCCCGGCGCGGGCACGAGGTGACCGTCTGGACGCTCGGCCGCGGCGGCGACTCCGCCTTCTTCCGCGCGGTCGACCCCGCGGTGGCCGTCCGCGTGGTGCCGTTCGCGGCGCGCGACGGGGAGGACGTCGGCGACCGGATCGTCCGCTCGCTCGACGCGCTGGCCGTCGCGCTGGGGGAGGACGGCGGGGAGTGGGACGTCGTGCACGCGCAGGACTGCATCTCGGCGAACGCCGCGCTCGACGCCGGATTCGCGGGGGCCGGCGGGCTGCTCCGCACGGTGCACCACCTGGACGCCTTCACCACGCCGGCGCTGATCGCCTGCCACGAGCGCGCGATCACCGGGCCGGCCGGGCTGCTCGCGGTGTCGCGGGCGGTCGCCGACGAGGTGGCGGCGGGCTGGGGGCGCTCGCCGGCGGTGATCCCGAACGGCGTCGACGCCGCGCGATTCGCGGCCGCGGCCGGCGGCGCTGCGGCGGGGGAGTGGCGGGCCGAGCTCGGCCGCTACGTGCTCGCGCTCGGCGGCATCGAGCCGCGGAAGGGCAGCGTCGACCTGCTCGAGGCGTTCGCGGGGCTGGCTTCGGGGACCGCCCTCGTCTTCGGCGGCGGGGAGACGCTGTTCGACTACCGGGGCTACCGCGCGGAGTTCGAGCGCCGGGCGGCCGAGCTGGGGGTCGTGCCCGTCGTGCTCGGCACGGTGCCGGAGGAGCGGCTCGCGGGCCTCGTTGCGGGCGCGGCGGTGCTCGGCTTCGTCTCGACCAAGGAGGGCTTCGGGCTGGCGGCGATGGAGGCGCTCGCCGCGGGGGTGCCGGTCGTCGCGCGCGATCTGCCGGTGCTGCGCGAGGTGTTCGGGGAGACGGTGTCGTACGGGAGCGACGTGGCGGCGATCCGGGGTGCGCTCGCCGCCGCGCTCGCGGGGGCGGCGCCGGCGCCCGGGCCCGGGCGGGAGCTGGCGTTCTCGCACTCGTGGGACGACGTCGCGGCGAGTCACGAGGCGCTGTACCGGGCGCACGCGGGCGCGGCCTGATGCGCCGGTCGTTCTCGCGCTGCTTCTCGGCGCTGGCCGAGCGGGACCCCGAGCGCGTCGTGGTCGTCGCGGACGACGCGACCTTCACCGCGGGCGCTCTGGACCGGGCCTCGAACCGGCTGGCGCGCGCCTACGCGGCGCGGGGCGTCACTCCGGACTCGCTCGTCGCGGTCTCGCTGCCGAATAGTGCCGAGCTGGTGCTCGCCTGCGCCGCGATCTGGAAGGCGGGCGCGACGCCGCAGCCGCTCTCGCGCGGGCTGTCGGCGCGGGAGCTCGCCGAGGTCGGCGCGCTCGGGCGGCCGTCGCTGAGCATCGGCGTGGAGCTGGAGGGCGTGCCCTTCGTACCCGCGGGCTTCGCGCCCGACCCCGCGCTGCCGGACGACGCGCTGCCGGATCTCTGGGCCTCGTCCTGGAAGGCGCCCGCCTCCTCCGGCAGCACCGGGCGGCCGAAGATCGTGCTCGCGGCGGCGCCCGCGCTGATGGATCCGACGCAGCCGGTCGCGGCGTTCCTGCCGCGGGAGGGGGTGCAGCTGGTGGTCGGGCCGCTCACGCACTCCGCGACCTTCACCTACGCCTTCCGCGGGCTGCTGACCGGGCAGCGGCTGGTGATCCTGCCGCGCTTCGACGAGGCGCGGGTGCTCGCGGCGATCGCGGAGCACCGGGTGACCTGGGCGCTGCTGGTGCCGACGATGATCCACCGGCTGCTGCGGACGCCCGGGCACCGGGACGCGGACGTGTCGTCGCTGGAAACGGTGCTGCACCTCGGCTCGCCGTGCCCGCCCGCGGACAAGCGCGCGCTGATCGAGTGGATCGGTGCCGAGCGGGTCGTGGAGGTCTACGCCGGCAGCGAGTCGAACGGGCTGACCATGATCCGCGGCGACGAGTGGCTCGAGCGGCCCGGGAGCGTCGGCCGGCCGATCGGTGGGACGGAGCTGCGGGTGCTGCGGTCGGACGGGTCGGAGTGCGGGCCGGGCGAGCCCGGACTCGTGCAGCTGCGCCGTGGGGAGGCGACCTACCGCTATCTCGGCGGGGAGTCGAAGCGGACCGACGACGGCTGGGACACCCTCGGCGACCTCGGCTCCGTCGATGCCGACGGCTTCCTGACGGTGCTCGACCGAGCGGACGACCTGATCCTGCGCGGCGGCGTGAACGTCTACCCGGCGGAGATCGAGCGGGCGCTGGAGGAGCACCCGGCGGTGCGCGGCGCGGTCGCCTTCGGCGTCCCGGACGCCGAGCTCGGCCAGGCGGTGGAGGCGGTGACGGACATCGCGGAGAGCGACGTGACGGAGGAGGAGCTGCTCGCCTTCGCGCGCGAGCACCTCGGCTCGCGGGCACCGCGGGCGCTGCGACTCCAGCGGACCCCGCTGCGCGACGACGCGGGCAAGATCCGCCGCGGGGCGCTCGCCGACGACTGAGCAGCCGCGCAGGCGGGCCCGCGCGGGGCCGTCGCCCGAAGGTCGCCGCACAACATCAGCTGAGAGGGGGGTCCCTCCCTCCACAGCGGAGGCCCTCCCATTTCAGCTGATGTTGTGCGGGGCTCGACGGCTGCCTCCGGTTTCGGATCGCCCCCGACGGGGAAGAGGAGGAGTGCCCCTTCCCCGGAGCCGCCCCGCGCGGCTCCGCCCCACCGAGAGGAACGACCGTGGTCGCCATCGCCCCGCTCCGAGACCGCTTCGACGGAGTCGAGAGGATCGCCGTGCTGCGCGGCGGCGGACTCGGCGACCTGCTGTTCGCGCTGCCCGCCGTGGACGCGCTCGCCGCCGCCTACCCGGGCGCCGAGATCGTGCTGCTCGGCACTCCGGCGCACCGCGTGCTGCTGCAGGGTGTGGAGTCGCCGGTGAGCGACGTCGAGATCCTGCCGGTGGCGCAGGGCGTCCGCGACGGCGAGGGCGAGGACCCGCGGGTCGTCGAGGACTTCACCGAGCGGATGCGCGCGCGCCGCTTCGATCTCGCGGTGCAGCTGCACGGCGGCGGCCGCTTCTCCAACCCGTTCCTGCAGCGCCTCGGCGCGCGGCACACGATCGGCTCGCGCACCGACGACGCGGCCGAGCTGGAGCGCACCATCCCCTACGTCTACTACCAGCACGAGATGCTGCGGGCGCTCGAGATCGTCGGGCTCGCGGGGGCCGCGGCGGTCCGGCTCGAGGCGTCGCTGCAGGTCGACCCGGAGCGCCGCGACCGCCTCGCCGCCGCTCTGCCCGCCGGCGGGCCGCTGGTGCTGATCCACCCGGGCGCGACCGACGTCCGGCGCCGCTGGAGCTCGGCGAACTTCGCCGAGGTGGCCCGCGCGCTGCTCGCCGACGGCGCGCGCGTGCTCGTCGTGGGCGACGCCTCCGACGCGCCCGCCGCTGAGGCGATCGTCGCGGGCGCTCCGGGCGCGGTGTCCTGGGCGGACCGGGTCGAGCTCCCGGACCTCGCTCCGCTGCTCTCGCTCGCCGACCTCGTCCTCGGCAACGACAGCGGACCGCGGCACCTCGCGGCGGCGGTCGGCGCGCCCACGGTCGGCGTCTTCTGGGTCGGCAACGCCATCAACGCCCAGCCCCTCGGCCGCCAGCGCCACCGCGTCCAGCTGAGCTGGACCACCCGCTGCCCGATCTGCGGCATCGACGTCACCCAGGTCGGCTGGACCGCCCCGCGCTGCGAGCACGAGCTGTCCTTCGTCGACGACGTCCCCGTCGCCCGCGTCCTCGAGGACGTCCGCGGCGTCCTGGCCTCCACCCGCTGACGACGCCCGGCCCTGCCCCCAACCGCGAGATGCCACTTGCGTACGCGACACGCCGAGGCGTGCGTACTCAAGTGGCATCTCGCGGAGCCCCGGCGGGGGCGTCAGGGGGTCACGGCCAGGAGGGCTCCTCCTCGTGGGTGATGACGAGCTCGCGGACCTCGCAGCCGCGGGGCTGGCCGAGGACGAACATCACGGCGTTGGCGACGTTCTCCGGGTCGTTGAGGAGCGCGTCGGGGCCCGGCTTGTACTGGGCGTCGCGGTCGTCGAAGAAGCGGGTCTTCATGCCGGAGGGGATCAGCGTGGTAACGCCGATCTCGCCCTTGGTCTCGGCCGCGAGGGCGCGGGTGAAGCCGAGCACGCCGAACTTCGACGCGCAGTAGGCGGTGGCGTCCGAGACGGCCTTGATCGCGAGCGAGGACGCGACGGTGACGACGCGGCCGTGGGTCTCGGTGAGGAACGGCAGCGCGGCGCGGACGACGGCGGCGGTGCCGAGCAGGTTGACCGAGATCACGCGCTCCCACTCCTCCGGCTCGACGTCGACGAGGCGGCCGCAGCGGTCGATGCCGGCCGCGGTGACGACGGCGTCGAGGCCGCCGTGCTCGCGGGCGATCTCGACGACGGCCTTCTCGGCCTCGCGGGTCTTGGCGACGTCCACCTGGTAGGCGGCGACGCCCTCCTGGACGTTCGAGACGTCGCGGTCGAGGACGATCGGGGTGCCGCCCGCGGCCGTGACGGCGGCGGCGACGGCGGCTCCGAGTCCGGAGGCGCCTCCGGTGATCAGGACGCGGCCGATGGGGGTGGGGGTGGTGGTCATGGGTGTCCCTTCCAGGATCCTCGTCGTCGGCGGGGCCGACGTGGTGGGGCGGCGGTCGGCGGGGCCGGCCGGGTCTGCGGTGGTCGGCCGGAGCCGACGCGGTCAGCCGACGCGCGCGAGCGCGGCGGCGAGATGGGTGGTGGAGCGGCCCGCGTGGTACGGCACCGTCAGGACGCGGCCGCCCCACTCGGCGACCGTCGCGGTCTCGGGCAGCGATTCGGCGGAGTAGTCGCCGCCCTTCACCCAGACGTCCGGGCGGATGCGGCGCAGCGCCTCGTCGGGGGTGTCCTCGCCGAAGACGAGCACCGCGTCGACGCACTCGAGCGCGAGCAGCAGGTCGACCCGGTCGTCCTCAGGGATGATCGGCCGGGCCGGTCCCTTGAGGCGCCGGACGGAGTCGTCGGAGTTGAGGCAGACGATCAGGCAGTCGCCGAGCGCCCGGGCGGCCGAGAGCGTGCGGGCGTGGCCGGCGTGCAGCAGGTCGAAGCAGCCGCCGGTGGCGACCACGGTGCCGCCGGCGCCGCGGACGGCCTCGGCGACGCGCAGCGCGTCCACTCCGGACGCCCCGTGCAGGGCGGCGGTGTCCGCCGGAGCGCCGAGGGAGGAGACTCCGCCCGCGAGCAGGTAGGCCCCGGCCGCGGCGACGGCTGCGCCGACCGCCTCGGAGGGGGTGGCCCCGCCGGCCAGCGCGATGGCGGCGGAGGCGGCGAAGCGGTCGCCCGCCCCGCAGGGATCGGTCGGCGGCACGGCGGCGGCGGGGTGCACCACCGGCACGCCGGCGCCGCGCGAGCGGACCAGGGCGCCACCGGAGCCCATCGTCACGGCGACCGCGCCGCAGCCCCAGCGCTCGAGCAGCGTGGTGGCGGCGGTCTCGGCGAGGGTGACGCCGCGGCCACTCGCCCCGGAGAAGCCGGTCGCCTCGCCGAGGTTCGGCGTCGCGAGGGTCGTCCCGGCGACGGGCGCCGTCCCGCGCGGGTGCGGATCCCAGACCAGCGGCACGGTGAGCGCGTCGAGGGCGGCGCGGAGCGAGGCGTCCTCGGTGAGCCGGCGGCCGTAGTCCGCGACCACGACCGCGTCGACCTCGCCGAGGGCGGCGAGCATCTCCTCGGTCACGGTCGGCACCGGCGGGCGCTCGCAGCCGCGGTCGAAGCGGACGACCGCCTGGCCGGAGGCGGCGACGCGCGTCTTCACGGGCGTCGGCGCGCCGGAGGGCCCGGCGACCACGCGGACACCGTCGAGGGCGGCGAGCAGCTCGGCCGCATCGGGATCGGCGGCGTCGGCCAGCGCCGTCACCAGCACGACCTCGTGCCCGTCGCGCATCAGCATCCGCGCCACGAGCCCGGCACCGCCGGCGCGCACCCCGCGGGTCGACACGTCGACCACGGGCACCGGCGCGTCGGGGCTCAGCCGCTCGGCCGGCCCGGAGAGGTCGACGTCGAGCATCACGTCGCCGACCACGGCGATCCGCAGGCGGCTCACGCGGCCGCCCCCGTCCGCACGCGGATCCGGTGCTCGAACGCCCGGCAGAGCGCGTGCACCAGCACGAGCTGCGCCTCCTGCACGTTCGAGCCGTGGCCCTCGAGCGCGATCGACTCGTCGCAGGCCTCGGTCAGCGGGTTGGGCCCGTCGCCGGTGAGCGCCCAGGTGCGGGCGCCGGCGGCGCGGGCCGCCTCGGCCGCGTGCAGCAGATTGGCGCTGCGGCCGCTGGTCGAGAGCAGCACGACGACGTCGCCGGTGCGGGCGTGCGCGGTGACCTGGCGGGCGAAGACGTGGTCGAAGCCGTAGTCGTTGCCGATCGCGGTGAGGCTCGAGGTCTCGGAGTGCAGCGAGATCGCGGAGAAGGGGATGCGGTCGCCGTCGAAGCGGCCGACCAGCTCCGCCGTGAGGTGCTGGGCCTCCGCCGCCGAGCCGCCGTTGCCGGCCGCGAGCAGCCGCGCCCCGGAGTGCAGGCGGTCCGCCAGCTCGACGCCCCAGGCGACGATCCGGTCGGAGTGCCGCTCCAGCTGCGCGACGACGTCGAGCGCGCGGGCGACGTGGTCGTCGACGAGGCGCCGGGCGGCGTCCGCCGGGGTGTCGGACGGCGTGTCCGTCGGGGTGTCCAGAACGGTGTCGATGCTCATCTGCGCGGGGCCGCCTTCCGGGGGGTGGAGGAGAGGGAGGTGCGAGCGGTGCCGCTCATGGCGGCATCGCCGTCGCCGAGTCCGGCGAGGGTGGTCAGGTAGGCGCGCTCGGTGTCCGCGGCGACGCGGTCCCAGGAGTAGCGGGACTCGACGCGGGCGCGGCCGGCGGCTCCGTAGGCGCGGGCGCGCTCCGGGTCGGCGATCAGCGCGGCGAGGGCCTCGGCGAGCGCGGCGGGGTCGCGCGGCGGCACGTGGACGCCGGTGACGTCCTCGACCACCGTGTCGATCAGCCCGCCGACGGAGGAGGCGACCACCGGCACGCCGCAGGCCATCGCCTCCAGCGGGGTGATGCCGAACGGCTCGTACCAGGGCGCGCAGATCACGATGTCGGCGGAGCGGAGCATCGCCGGCATCTCGGTCTGCGAGAGCTGGCCCGCGAAGACGACGCGGTCGGCGACTCCGAGGCCCTCGGCGACCGCGTGCAGGCGCTGGTACTCCGGGTCGGCGGCGAGTGCATCGCCCGATCCGGAGCCGCCGACGACGACCAGCTCGGCGTCGCAGCCGTCGGCCACCAGGCGGGCGAGCGCCTCGATCGCGTGGCCCATGCCCTTGCGGGGCACGAGGCGGCCGATGCTCATCAGGCGCACCCGCCCGGTGCGCTCGGCGACGGGTCCGTCGGGCGTGAAGCGCTCGAGATCGACACCGCAGGGCACCACCGAGATGCTCGAGGTCGGCACGCCGAGGCCCTTCAGCTCGAAGGCCTCGTCCGAGCAGGTGGCGACGACGCCGTCCGCCCGCTGGCCGACGCCGGGCTCGAGCCAGGCGCGCTCCTCGGGGCTGGTGTCGAGCGCGCCCTGCTGACGGCGCTTGACCACGCCGAGCGCGTGGAAGGTGTGGAAGACGGGCACGCGGCGCCCGGTGGCGCGCTCCACCCGCTCGGAGGCGTCGAGCGCGGCGACCCCGGACATCCAGAAGTGGCTGTGCACCAGGTCGGGACGCGAGTCGAGCCAGTCGTTCGCGAGGTCGACGGCGAAGTCGCCCATGAAGGGCAGCAGCTCGTCCTTGGAGACCTTGGCGGCCGGGCCGGCGTCGATGTGCACGACCTCGACGCCGGAGGTGAAGGGCACCCGGCGGGGGAGCGACGCGTCGTCGCGCCGGGTGTAGACGGTGACGCGGTGACCGCGGCGCGCGAGCGCGTCGGCGAGCGCCGCGACGTGCACGTTCTGGCCGCCGGCGTCGACGCCGCCGAGCGTCGCCAGCGGGCTGGCGTGCTCGGAGACCATCGCGATCGAGAGGGGTCGGCTGGTGCTCATCGGGTGCTCCCTTCGCGGGTTCCGGCGGTGGAGAGGGTGCGCGGGGCGGCGGCGAGGTCGCCGAGCAGCTCGTCCCAGTCGCGGTGGAAGCGGCCGAGGCTGTAGCGCGCGAGCGCGGCCTCGCGGGCGACCGCACCGGCGACGGCGGCCCGCTCCGGGTCCTCCATCAGCGCACGGGCGGCTGCCGCCAGCGCGTCGAGGTCGTTCGAGACCGCGCCGGCCTCGGGCGGCACGGCGCGGCCGGCCTCGGTCGTCTCGAGCGCGACGACCGGCATGCCCAGGTGCATCGCCTCGAGCAGCGCCAGGCCGAGCGAGGTCCAGCGGAACGGGTGCAGGTAGACCCGGCGGCGGGCCAGCTCCGCGTGCATCGCGCCGGTCGTCACGTCGCCGAGCACGTCGAGGCGGTCGGCGGGCAGCCCGGGCGTCCCGACGAGGCCCTCGGTCTTCATCCCGAAGACGTCCAGCGGAGCGACCGCGGCGAAGCGCGGCAGCAGATCCGTGCCGGTCACCCGCTGCCGGCGCACCGGCTCGTTGATGACGACGCCGAAGCGCGCGAGCTCACCGGTGTAGAGGGGGCCGGGGTCGTTGATCCCGTGCTCGATCACCGTGGTGCGCGTCGATCCGGTGTCCCACATCAGCGCGTTGAAGTGCGTGACGTGCACGAGGAGGAGGTCGTCGCGGTCGGCGAGCGGGTGGCGGTTGTCGGGCACGTCGCCGCGGGGCGTGTTGTGCTCGACGTAGACCGCCGGGATCTCGCGGCCGAGCCGGCGGCCGAGCAGGCGCTCCGCCTCCGCGAGCTCGTCCGGGCGCTGCAGAAGGACGACGTCGACGTCGGCGTCGCGCAGCTCCTCCGGGGCGATCTCGACGGTGTTCGGCCAGTCGCGGCCGCCGGTGCCGAGGCCCCAGCCGTCGCGGGCCGGGGTCGTCGGCAGCAGGTACTCGTGGTCGCCGCGGACGAACGCGTCCGCCCAGCCGCCGTGCACGTGCCAGAGCAGGATCCTCATGCGAGCGCCTCCGAGGGTGTCGTCGTGGATGTCGTGGAGTCGCGCCGCGGGAGCGCGCGGAGCCGGTGGGCGGCGGCGACCGCCTCCTCGGCGCTCACCCCCGCGAGGCAGGGGTGGCCGGGGACGGGGCAGACGCGGGCGCGCGAGCCGGCGCAGGCGGCCTGCTGGTCGCCGAGCAACTCGACCGGCACGCCGTAGGGCGCCCAGCGGATCGCCGGGACGACGGGCGCGAACAGGCTGACGACCGGGGTGCCGACGGCCGCGGCGAGGTGCGCCGGGCCGGTGTTGCCGCTGATCACGACCTCCGCGCGAGCGAGCACCTCGGCCGCGCCGGCGAAGTCGGTGGCGCCGCCGAGGTCGATACCGCGGCTGCCCGCGACCCGCGCGGTCAGCGCGCGCTCGCCCGGCCCGCCGGTGACGGCGACCGCGAGGCCGGAGTCGGCGAGCAGCTCGACCGCGCGCGCCGCGTTCTCGGCCGGCCAGGCACGGGCGGGCACGGCGGCTCCCGGGTGCACGACGACGTACGGTCCGACACCCTCGAGCGCGGCGGGCAGGACGCCGCCGCGGTCGACCCGCAGGAGCCCGTCGTCGCCCTCCGGCAGCGCGAAGCCCGCGGCCGCCGCGATGGCGAGGGCGCGCTCCGGCTCGGGCTGGTCCTCCTCGAGCGTCTCGCCCGGGACGAGCCGCACGTCGAGCAGAGCACCGGCGAAGTCGACCGAGGCCCCGGAGATCCGCGCGACGCCGGACAGGCGCAGCAGCAGCGCCAGCGGCAGCGGCGACTGGTGGAAGGAGGTGAGGATCACGGCCTCGTCCGGAGCGAACTCCTCGACGATCGATCGCAGCTCCGCCACGAGGGCGGCGTCGACGGGCTTCGTGGCGTCGCCGATCCACGGGCAGGACCAGGTGCGCAGGGCCACGGGCCCCGGCAGCAGCGCCGCAGCGGGCGCGCCCTGCGGCCCGGCGAGCAGCAGCACCTCGGCGTCGGCGGCGATCGCCCGCACGGCAGGCCCGCAGAGCAGCACGTCGCCGGCGCTGTCGAGGCGCGCCACCAGCACGCGGCGGGTCACTCGGCGTCCTCGTCCGGCTGCATCGCCAGCAGCAGCTCGACGGCCTCGAGGAGCGTCGCCGCGCGCAGCGGAGCGGCGGCCACCTCCTCGGCCCGGGTGATCGGGGTGGGCACGAGCACGCCGCGGGCACCCGCGGCGGCGGCCGCGCCGACGTCGGCGCCGATGTCGCCGATCACCGCGAGGGAGTCGGCGGGCAGCCCGAGGGTCTGCGCGGCGTCGAGCACCATGCCCGGCGCGGGCTTGCGGCAGGCGCAGCCGGCCTCCGGGCCGTGCGGGCAGAGCATCCACGCGTCGAAGCCGCCGAACAGCTCGTCGACGCGGCGGTTCACGGCGTCGGCCTGCGCGCGGTCGATGATGCCGCGGGCGATGCCGGACTGGTTCGTGACGACGCCGAGCTTCAGTCCCGCCTCGCGGGCCCGCTCGACCGCGTCCAGCGCGGTGGGCATCGGCTCGACCCGCGCCGGGTCGCCGTTGTAGGGCACATCGACCACGAGCGTCGCGTCGCGGTCGAAGAGGATTCCGCGCAGGCGCGCAGCGCGCGGGGCGGGGGCGTCCTCCGCGGTGCGGTGCGCGGAGCCCGGCTGGATCGAGTCGTTCACCTCTCCCTCGTACCCCCCTCGTCCGGGTTCCAAACGCGGGGGAGGAGAAGTGGTGCGCTCGGGCGCGTCGGAGCCGCGAGGCCGGCCGGGCGAGATCCGCGCGTCTGAGGTCGCCGGAGCGGGGTACGGGACCTCCGACAGGAAGGAGGCGCCGTGCGCGCTCTCACCGACCCGGACGGAACCCCGGAGATCCTCGCCCTGCGAGCCCTCAAGCTCGGCGACATCCTCGTGGCCGTCCCCGCCCTCAAGGCGCTGCGCCGCGGCTTCCCCGAGCACCGGCTGATCCTCGCGACCACGCCCTGGCTGGAGCCGATCGTCGACCTGATCGACGGCCTCGACGCCCTCGTGCCGACCCTGCGCGGGCTGGACGATCCGCTGCCGGTCGCGCCCGGGCGCATCGAGCTCGCCGTCAACCTGCACGGCAACGGCCCGGAGTCCCGTGACGCCCTGATCGCGCTCGAGCCCGAGCGCCGCCTCGAGTTCCGCGTCCCCGCCCTCGACCCCGACGCGAGCCACGACGACCCGCGCCCGCTCTGGCTCGACGGCGAGCTGGAGCGCGCGCGCTGGGCCCGCCTCGTCAACTCGATCGGCCTCGACGCCGACCCCGAGGACGTCGGCATCGCCGTCCCGGCCGTGCCCGCCCCCGTCGACGGCGCGGCGATCGTGCACATCGGCGCGTTCTACGGCTCGCGCGAGTGGCCGGAGGAGCGCTTCGCCGCGGTCGCGCAGTCGCTGGCCGCCGAGGGGCACCGCGTCGTCTACACCGGGGGCGCGAACGAGGCCGACCGCGCCCGCCGCGTCGCCGAGCTGGCCGGAACGGGCGAGGTGCTCGCCGGCGCGATCGACCTGAGCGGATTCGCCGCGGTCGTCGCCGCGGCCGAGGTGCTCGTCACGGTCGACACCGGTGCCGCGCACCTGGCGTCCGCCTACGGCATCCCGTCGGTCGTGATCTTCGGACCGGCGCCGCCCGAGGCCTGGGGTCCGCCGGCGAGCGGACCGCACATCGTGCTGACCGACGCGTCGCTGCGCCGCGGCGACGTCTTCTCCTCCGAGCCCGACCCGGCCCTGCTCGCGGTACAGACCGAGCACGTCCTCGACGCGCTCGCCACCCTGCCCTCGCGCGCCGACGCGCACCTCAGGCGGTCCGCAGCCGCGCCGCAGGGTGGACGGGCGTGACGGTCGCGACCCCGCTCCGGGACGCCTTCGGCTGATGGCCGCGCGAGGGTGCGCCGAGGCGGTCGGCGAGCTGCGCGAGGATCCGGCGTTGCAGCCGCGAGACCTGCATCTGCGTGGTGCCGAGCGCGTCGGCGATCTGCTGCTGCGTCATCTCCTCGACGAAGCGCATCCGGAGCAGCTCGCGCTGGCCGTTCTCGAGCTCGGCGAGCGCCCGGGCCAGACCGTGCCGGCGGTCGATCGCCGCGAGGTCCTCGTCCTCCCCGCCGATCGTCTCGGCCAGCCGGACGCCGGTCTCGCCGACGGTCTCGTCGAGGGAGAGCGGGTGCCCGGCCGCGCGCGCGTCGGCGACCTCGGCCGGCTCGACGCCGAGCCGCGCGGCGATCTCCCGATCGCTCGGGTGGCGGCCGAGCTCCTGCGCGAGCTCATCGGCGACGACGGCCGAGCGGCGGTGCAGCTCCTGCACGCCGCGGGGCGGGCGGATCATCCAGCCGAGGTCGCGCAGGTGGCGCTTGAGCTCTCCGGTGATGGTGGGCACCGCGAAGGCGGCGAAGCTGTCGCCGCGCTCCGGCGTGAAGCGGCGGGCGGCCTTGACCAGCCCCACGTAGGCGACCTGGCGGAGGTCCGCGCGATCGCCGCCGGCGCGGGACACCCGGTTCGCCATCGCCTCGGCCAGCCCCAGGTGGTCGAGCACGATCCGCTCCCGGATCCGCGCGCCCTCGGCGTCGTCGGCGGTCGCCGCCGCGTGGAAGAGCGAGAGGGTGCGGGCGTCCTTCTCCTCGCGCGGCGAGGCGGACTCGCTCGACGAGTCGGTCGCAGGGGCGAGCGCTGAGAGGGCGGTGTCGAGAACGACCGTGCTCATCGGGACCCCTTTCCGGGCATGCTGGCGCGTCCGGGGCGGCAGGGTGCGACGCGCTCGTCGTCGAGCGGCCCCGGGGGAGAAGCGGTAGCCACAGGCCACCACTGCTCCTCCCGTTCGAGAAGTCCGTTGACTCGGAGCACTGCTTCGCGCTAAGCGTCTCCATCGCGCCCCCCACCGCGCTCCCGGCCGCGCCGTCCTCCGCCGCACCTCCGGCTCGCGATTCCACCTCCGGCTCGCAGAATCACGCGCTTCCCACGAGCCTCAGCCGTTTCCGCGTGCTGAGCGTCCACTCGCGTCACCTCCGGCTCGCGAATCCACTCCCGGCTCGCCGGATCGGCCGCTTCCTGCGTGCCGAGGCCGTTTCCGCGAGCCGAACGTCGACCCGCCGTCACCTCCGGCTCGCGATTCCACCTCCGGCTCGCTGGATCGGCCGGTTCCCGCGTGCCGAGGCCGTTTCCGCGAGCCGAACGTCGACCCGCCGTCACCTCCGGCTCGCGATTCCACCCCCGGCTCGCCGGATCGGCCGGTTCCTGCGAGCCGGACCGTATTCCGCGAGCCGGACGTCCACCCGAGCGGGGCCCCCTGTCCAGTCCGGGCGCCGATCCCCGCCCCGCCGCTAGAATCGCCCCGTATGTCTGAGCTCACCCCGCCCTCCGATCGCGCCCACGACGCGCACCCGTTCACGACCGCGACCGGGAGCGACGTCCGCGTCCGCTTCTGCCCGTCCCCGACCGGGACGCCGCACGTCGGCCTCATCCGCACGGCCCTGTTCAACTGGGCCTACGCGCGGCACACCGGAGGCACCTTCGTCTTCCGGATCGAGGACACCGACGCGGCCCGCGACAGCGAGGAGAGCTACGAGCAGCTCATCGACGCGCTCCGCTGGCTGAAGCTCGACTGGGACGAGGGCGTCGGCGTCGGCGGCCCGCACGGCCCGTACCGGCAGTCCGAGCGCAGCGACGTCTACACCGACGTCATCCAGCGCCTGCTCGCCTCCGGCCACCTCTACGAGAGCTACTCGAACGCCGAGGAGATCGACGCGCGCAACGAGGCGGCCGGCCGCGCCAAGCAGCACGGCTACGACAACTTCGACCGCGACCTCACCGAGGAGCAGCGCGCCGCCTTCCGCGCCGAGGGCCGGAGCCCGGCGCTGCGCCTGCGCGTCCCGGACGCCGACCTCTCCTTCGACGACCTCGTCCGCGGCGAGATCACCTTCCCGGCCGGCTCCTTCAGCGACTTCGTCGTCGTCCGCCCCAACGGCCAGCCGCTCTACACGCTGGTGAACCCGGTCGACGACGCGCTGATGCAGATCACCCACGTCCTCCGCGGCGAGGACATCCTGCCCTCGACCGCGCGCCAGATCGCGCTGTACCACGCGCTGATCGACATCGGACTGACCACGTTCGTCCCGCGCTTCGGCCACCTCCCCTACGTGATGGGCGAGGGCAACAAGAAGCTCTCGAAGCGCGACCCCTCCGCCAACCTCTTCCACCACCGCGACCGCGGCTTCATCCCCGAGGGCCTGGTCAACTACCTCGCCCTGCTCGGCTGGTCGCTCACCCACGACCGCGACGTCTTCTCGATCGACGAGATGATCGCCGCCTTCGACGTCGCCGACGTGAACCCCAACCCGGCCCGCTTCGACCTCAAGAAGGCCGAGTCGATCAACGGCGACCACATCCGCCTGCTCGCGGTCGACGACTTCACCGAGCGGACGATCCCCTACCTGATCGCCGCCGGCGTCCTCGCGGGCGAGCCGACCGCCGACCAGCGCGCCGTCCTCGACGCCGCCGCCCCGCTCGTCCAGGAGCGCATCGGCCTGCTCGGCGAGGCGCCCGGCATGCTCGGCTTCCTCTTCACCACCGCCGACGCCCTCTCCTACGACGAGGACGCGCTGAAGGGCCTGCCCGCGAACGCCGGCGAGGTCCTCGCCGCGTCGATCGGCGCCCTCGAGCTCGTGCCCGAGGGGGAGTGGCTGACCGCCTCGATCCAGGATGCGCTCGCCGGCGCGCTGATCGAGGGCCTGGGCCTCAAGCCCCGCATCGCCTACGGGCCGCTGCGCACCGCGATCTCGGGCCGCCGCGTCTCGCCGCCGCTGTTCGAGTCGATGGAGATCCTCGGCAAGTCCGAGTCGATCGCCCGCCTCGCCCGACTCGCCGACACCCGGAGCTGATCGTGGCGGAGGTGCAGGGCGGCCACTACGACGTCGTCATCATCGGCGCCGGTCCCGCGGGGCTCTCGGCGGGGCTGAACCTCGTCCGCGCGCGCCGCAGCGTGCTGCTGCTCGACAGCAACCGGCCGCGCAACGCGGCGACCCTGCACTCGCACGGCTTCCTCACCCGCGACGGCGTCTCGCCGCTGGAGCTGCGCCGCCTCGGCCGCGCCGAGCTCGAGCAGTACGACGAGGCCGAGGTGCACAACGCGATGGTCACCGCCGTCGAGCGCTCCGGCGGCGAGTTCGTCGTCACCGCGAAGGGCGTCCGCGGCTCGGCCGACCGCTCGGTGCTGGCGACCGCGGTCGTCGTCGCGGGCGGCCTCTCCGAGCGCCTCCCGACGCTGCCCAGCCTCCGCGCCTACTACGGCACCGCCGTGCACAGCTGCATGGAGTGCGACGGCTACGAGAAGGCCGGCGAGCCGCTGGCCCTGATCGGCGAGACCGCCGACCTCGCCGAGCGCGCCATGCTCCTCTCCCAGTGGTCGACCGACCTGATCGTCTTCACCAACGGCGTCGGAGTCGTCAGCGACACCGACGAGTCGCTCCTGAACTCGATCGGCATCCGCATCGAGCGCCGCCCCGTCGCGGACCTGGTGGGGGAGCGCGCCGTGATGACCGGCGTCGCGCTCGCCGACGGCGATGTGATCCCGCGCACCGGCGCCTTCGTCCGCCCGGTCTGGGTCCCCGTCCTCGACTACCTCGACCCCGCCGGCCCCGAGGTCGACCCCGAGGGCTTCCTCCGCGTCGACGCTGGCGGCCGCACCTCCGTCCCCGGCCTCTACGCCGCCGGCGAGGTCACCGCCCCCGGACCGCAGCAGCTGATCGTCGCCGCCGGCTCCGGCGCGCAGGTCGCCTCGGCGATCAACCGCGACCTCGTCCGCGCCCGCCTCGGCGAGGCCGCGCCCGAGTCGGAGGCCCCCGCCGTGCACGATCGCGGAGCCGATTTGAGCGGCGTGCGTCCGTAGGGTACTGTCGTCTCTCGGCGCCGGGTTCCACTCCGGCCGCCGCCTGGTCCCGGCCTCACCGCCGGATGACCATTGGGGTATGGTGTAATTGGCAACACGACTGATTCTGGTTCAGTTGTTCTTGGTTCGAGTCCAGGTACCCCAGCACTGAAGTGCTCGCGAGAGTCGAAGCATCACCCGGCGTTCGTCGCCGCTGCGCCTCCTCCCGCTGGGCCTCCTCCGGCTGTGCCTCCTCCCGCTGCGATCCGGCTCGTCGCCCGGCGTCCCGACCGCGGTCCTGCTCTCCGTCCGGCACCTGCGCGCGTCCCGCTCGAACCAGCACGCATCCGCCGTCCGGCCGACGCCCGGGAACCCCGTCCATGCCACGATGAACCTGTACATCGCTCAGAAACCCGCCCTCCGCGGGTTCCGAGAAGGGGGTCCCTCGTCCATGAATTCTGATCTGCTCTGGGTCGTCGGCGCCGGCATCGTCGTCGGTGTCGTGCTGCTGCTCGCCATCATCGGCTTCTTCATCTTCCGCGCCTGGTACCAGGTGCCGCAGGCCGACGAGGCGATCGTGATCGTCGGAAAGAAGCAGAAGGGCGACGACGGGCTGACGTCCAACATGACCGTCATCACCGGCGGCGGCGCGTTCGTCAACAAGCTGACCCAGCGCTCCGACCGCATCTCGCTGCGGTCGCGGCAGATCAAGATGGAGCCGGTCGCGCAGACCAAGAACGGCGTGACGATCCACCTCGCGGGCGTCGCCCTCGTCAAGATCGGCTCGACGCCCGACCAGGTGCGCGCCGCCGCCGAGCGGTTCGCCTCGCAGGACCAGTCGATCGACGTCTTCACCACCGAGCAGCTCGAGGGCGCGCTGCGCGGTGTCGTCGCGAAGCTCAGCGTCGAGGAGGTCATGCAGGACCGCCAGAAGCTCGGCGACGAGATCGCCGAGGGCATCAAGGGCGACCTGCTCGCCCAGGGCCTCGTCCTCGACTCCTTCGCCATCCAGGGCGTCACCGACCGCAACGGCTACATCGAGGCGCTCGGTGCGCAGGAGATCGAGCGCGTCCGCCGCGAGGCCGACGTCGCCCGGATCAACGCGGCCCGCGAGGTCAAGGCCCGTCAGCTCGCCACCGACGAGGCGAACCTGATCGAGCAGACCGCCTTCGACAAGAACACCGCCGCCTCGAAGTCCGAGGTCGGCCGGGCCAACGCCGAGGCCGAGCAGGCCGAGAACCTGGCCCGCGCAGAGCGCGAGCAGGCCGTCCTCGTCCAGCGCGCCGAGAACCGGCAGGCCGAGCTCGACGCCGACGTCAAGCGCGTGGCCGACGCCGAGAAGTACCGGCGCCAGACCGAGGCCGACGCCGACGCCTACGGCCGCGCGAAGAAGGCCGAGACCGACCGCCAGGTCGCCCAGCAGGTGTCCGACGCCGAGGCCTACGCCGTCCAGCGTCAGGCGGAGGCCCGTCAGGCGTCCGCCGCGGCCGAGGCGGCAGCGGTGAGTGCCCGCGCCGAGGCGGAGGCCCACGCTCTGCGTGCCAAGGCCGGCGCCGAGGCCGAGGCCCTGCGCGCGAACGCGTCCGCCGAGGCGGAGGCCATTCGGACCAAGGGTGAGGCGAGCGCGGCCGCGATCCAGGCCGAGGCGGAGGCGCTCCGCGAGAACCAGGAGGCGATCCTGGGCCGCGAGCTCATCGGACAGCTCCCCTCCCTCATGGCGGAGTTCGCGAAGGGCTACCAGAACGTCGGCACCATCACCCTGATCGGAGGCGACACCGCGGCCACGCACATCGCCCGCGAGCAGGCGGCGAGCCTCACGGCCACCTTCGACAGCGTCAAGTCCGCGACCGGCGTCGACCTCGGAGCCATCCTCCAGGGCCAGGCCTTCGGCCGGGGCGTGGCCTCGACCTCGGCCGCCGAGCCCGCCCCGTCGGGCGATCCCACCGCCGTCCCCTCGACGAGCTGACGACCCGGGGCCGCCCGCCCGCGACGCGGGCGGCCCGGACGTCCTGCCGGCAGGTGCGGCCCCGGACTTGTCGCCACAGCATCGATCCGTCACCAACGGCTGCCTCAACAGCTCCTACACGACCCTCCGCGCCGGATCGACGCGTGCACTTGCGCACCGAGCACGCGGAGGCCGATCCGTCCACTCCCCGTGCCCTCTGCAGCCGGAACGTACGCTGACCGGATGAGGCAGTGTCGTACACACGGGACGGGCGCCGCGGCGCTGGCCCTGACCGCCGTACTCCTGATGGCCGGCTGCAGCGGCGACTCCTTCCGCGCCGATTTCGCGCGCACCTTCGGCAGCGACGAGGCGGTCGCCGACGTCGAGCTCGCGGCCGTCGAGGACATGCCGTTCACCGGGGGAGTCAGCGCCGAGGTCGTCGCCCGCGAGGACCTCTCCGACGCCGACGTGACGTCCCTCGCCGACCGGTTGGCCGCCTTCGCCGCGAAGCGCCCGACCGGAGACGTGCGGATCCTCCTCGACGCCGACGACCTCACCCTGCCCGTGTCCGGCGACCAGGACCTCACGTCCGGCCGGATCGCCGCCGCGCTCGCGCTCCGGGACGACCCGCGAGTCGAGTCCCTCGCCCTCGCCGCCGACGACAGTGAGGACCGCGTGAGCGGCCTGAGCCTCTTCCTGGCGGACGACGCGACCGCCGACGACGCGTTCGCGCTCGCCCGCGACGCCCCCGCGCTCCTCCCCGACGCCTCGCCCCTGCACGTGAGTGTCCAGAGCGCCGACCGCTCCCTGCTCGTCACCGGCACCCCGGGCCCGTGGCTCGACGACGCCCAGCGTCTCTGGTCCGCGATCTCTGCCGTCGTCCCCACCGCGGGCTTCCGCGCCGACCCCGACCACCTCGACGTGACCCTGACGAGCGACGCCGACTGCCCCGCGGCGACACTCGCCGCCGCCGCCGTCCCCGGCGGCGGCGTCGCCGTCTCGTTCGCCTCATCCGGCCGTTGAGCATCCCGGCGGAGGCGGAGAGCGAATCGAGTGGACGCTGATCGTGGTGTCGGTCCGCCCGTGACCCCGCTTCGCGTCCAGTCGACCCTCCGATCGACCTCGAGTGGACGGCAACCGGGCTCTACAGAGCCGCGGGCCCCGTTCCGCGTCCGGTCAGCCGAGCTCCTTGCGCATCTGGATCGACGTCGGCTCGTAGCCGAGCGACTCGTACAGCCCGCGTGCCGCGGTGTTGAAGCCGAAGACGTTCAGCGCGAGCGCCCGGTAGCCGCGCGAGCGGGCGTGCTCCTCCGCCAGCAGCATCGCCACGCGGCCGAACCCGCGGCCGCGCTCCGACGGGTCGACCTCGACGTCCCAGATGTAGGCGACGCCCTCGAGCTCCTGCGGGTGCGGACCCACCCAGATCACGCCGACCGGGCGCCCGTCGTCGAGGACCCGCAGCAGATCGTGGCCCGGCGCGAGCACTCCGCCAGGGAACAGCCGCTCGTCGTTCGCGTCCGCGTTCCGCAGCGCCGCCGCTTCGTCGTCGCCCGCGCGCATCCGGTCCGCGACGTACGACGCGCGCTGCGCGGTCCGCCAGGCGGCGAGTTCGGCGGGCGGGAACGGCGCGAGGGAGACGGGCATGCTTCACCGTCCCACACCTGCGCTGACCTCATCAGCCGGCACGGAGATCATCTCTGCAGACGTCCGCTCCGCGTCGTCGGAGGCTGCTCGCCGGATGGTTCAGAGACGTCGTCGACCCGATCATTGCGTATTACGATAATCCGCATGACCGATGAGGAGACGATCGCCGGGCGACCGGTGACGGAGGAGCAGATCGCAGCCTGGGCCGCCGAGGCGGAACGCGGGTACGACGTCGATGCGCTTAAGGCGAGAGGACGGGGACGCCCGGGACGGGGCGCGCAGCCCTCGCAGGTCGTCGCTGTGCGGCTGACGCTCGAGGAGCTCGCCGCGCTCGACGAACGCGCCGCCAGAGAGCACAAGACCCGCTCCGAGGTCGTCCGGGAGGCGCTCGCCTCCGCCGCGGCGTGAGAGTCCACATCTCTGCTCTGAGGCACGGCCTCTCCGAGGACGACGCCGTTCACGCGGCGGGTCTGGCGCTCTGGGTCGAGGACCTGGACGAGGACTCTCCGGCCCGACAGCTGCGCCTCGGCTTCGACACCCACGGTCGCCTCCTCGAGACGGTCGTCCTGGTCTTCGACAGCGGGAACGAACTCGTCATCCACGCCATGAAAGCCCGCCCGGGAATGATCGACCTCCTGCCCTGACCAGCACCCGTCGGGCGTTCTGCGCCGCCCCTGCGGAAGTTCGCGCCGTCGAGGGCACCCTGCCGCCGGTCACTGATCAGGAGCGGTCCGCGCCCTCGCTCTCCGCCGCCTCGACCTGCTCCGCGTGCTTCTTCTTGCCGAAGCGCGTCGCCAGGAACAGCAGCGTGCCGACGACCACGTAGCCGGCGGTCCCGAGCCACACCACGCCGGTCTGCTGCGTCAGCAGCACGACGCTCGCGATGATCGCGAGGATCGGGACGACCCGCGGCACCGAGAAGTGCGGGTGGTCGACGCGGTCCTTCTTCAGCACCAGCACCGAGATGTTCGCCGAGATGAAGACCAGGAGCAGCAGGAGCACGGTCGTCTCGGCCAGCGTGCCGACGTCGCCGATCAGGCTGAGCAGCATCGTGACGCCGCCGACGACGACGATCGAGACCCAGGGGGTGCGGCGGTTCGGCAGCACGCGGCCGAAGGCGCTCGGCAGCAGACCGGAGGACGCCAGCCCGAATCCGACCCGGCTCGCCATCACCATGAACAGCAGCGCGCCGTTCGCGATCGCGATGAGCGCGATCAGGCCGAACAGCCACGGCGGCACCGCCACGCCGCTGGCCGCGACGACATCGAGCAGCGGGCCGGTCGACTCCGCGAGCTCCTCGTTCGGCAGCACGATCACCGCGCCGAGGGCGATCAGCAGGTAGACCACGGCGGCGGTGATCAGCGCGCCGAACAGCGCCCGCGGGTAGACCTTCGAGGGGTTGCGGACCTCCTCGGCCATGTTCGCTGCGGCCTCGAAGCCGAGGAAGGAGAAGAAGGCGACGATGGAGGCTGCGAACGCGCCCTGCAGCGGCGCGACCTCCGGGTTGAACTCCAGGACACGGCCCGCATCGCCGTTGCCCCCGCCGAAGAAGATCGCCGCGCAGACGATCACGATCACGAGTCCGCTCACCTCGATCACCGAGGCGACCAGGTTCGCGGTGAGCGACTCCTTCACCCCGCGCAGGTTGATCAGCGTGAGCACGGCGATGAAGACGATCGCGGTCGGCACGGGCGGCACGTCGAGCAGCGCGCCGAGGTAGTCGCCGGCGAAGGCGTTGGCGAGCGAGGCGGCGGTGGTGATCCCGGAGGCCATCATCAGGAAGCCGACCAGGAACGACAGGTACGGCTTGCCGAACGCCCGGTCCACGTAGCGGGCGGCGCCGCCGGCGTGCGGGTACTTGGTGATCAGCTCGGCGTAGGTGCCGGCCGTCAGCAGCGCGATGACGAGCGCGATCAGCAGCGGCAGCCAGATCACCCCGCCGACGTCGGCCGCCATCGTGCCGACCAGCGTGTAGATGCCGGCGCCGAGCGTGTCGCCGACGATGAAGGCGAAGAGCAGCGGGCCGGTGATGACCTTCTTCAGCGACCCTCCGCCCTTCGCGGGGGCACTGGCGGCGGCGTTCGTCGTTTCGGTCATCCGGTGATTCCAACGAGAACGGCCGCCAGGCGCAACCCCTGCCGCGAGATCGCTGCGTGATTTCTCATGCTCGAAACACGCGGCCGGTCGGTCCGCGCCCGAGCAGGAGCGCCCCGCGTAGCGTCGGCCGGGACGCGACCGCGCTCCGCAGCGGACCCCCGCAGCGGACCCCCGCACCGCGGACTCCCGCCGTGCGCCACGATGGGCCCACGCCCCGCGACGGATCGAGGACCCCCTGCACGACAGCACCCCGCGTCCCGGTCTTCCCGAGCGGCTCGCGCGCCTGATCCGCCTCCGCACCGTCTCCGCCGAGCTCGAGACCGTCGACGAGGCGCTCGCGCTGCTCCGCGAGCTCTACCCCCTGACCCACGAGCGTCTCGAGACCGAGCGGATCACCGACCGCGGACTCCTCTACCGCTGGCCGGGCCGCGACTCCCGTGCGGACCCGCTGGTCCTGATGGCGCACCTGGACGTGGTGCCGGTCGAGGACCCCGCCGCCTGGACGCATCCGCCCTTCGGCGGCGACATCGTCGAGGGCGCCGTCTGGGGCCGTGGCGCCCTCGACGACAAGGGCCCGCTCGTCGTCGTGCTCGAGGCGGTCGAGAACCTCCTGGCCGCCTACGTCGTGCCGGCCCGCGACGTCCTGCTGGCCATCGGCGGCGACGAGGAAGTGCGCGGGGCCTCGGCCCGCGCGATCGCCGAGACGCTGCACGAGCGCGGGATCGTTCCCTGGCTCGTGCTCGACGAGGGCAGCGCCGTCGTCGAGGCGCCGCTGCCCGGAGTCGTCGGGCCGGTCGCGATGATCGGCGTCGGCGAGAAGGGCCTGCTCACGCTCCGGCTGACCGCGCGCTCCGCCGGCGGTCACGCCTCCGCCCCGCCGCGACTCACCGCGGTCGGCCGCCTGGCGCGGGCGATCACCCGGCTCACGCCCTCGACCTTCGCCGCCCGGGTCCCGGAGGCGCTGGCCCGCGCGCTCGCGCTCCTCGCCGACCGAGCACCCGGCGCTCGCGGCACGCTCTACCGGCTGCTCGGCGCCCGGCCGCAGCTCGCCGCGCCCGTGCTCGCGGCGCTCGGCGGCGAGACGGCGGCCCTGGTCCGCACCACGATCGCGCCGACGATGCTCCGCGCGGGGACCGCCGACAACGTGCTCGCGGCGGAGGCGTCCGCCGTGCTGAACCTGCGCCTGGCCCCCGGGGAGACCGCGGCCGGGGCCGCCGAGCGCGTCCGCCGGCGGATCCGCGACCGCGAGGTGACCGTCGAGGTGGTGCTGGGGGAGGACCCGTCGCCGCAGTCGCCGAGTGACGGCGCCCCCTTCGCGGCGCTGCGGGCGGCGCTCGCCGTCTCGCACCCGGAGGCGGCGGTCGTCCCCTACGTCATCAACGCGGCGACCGACTCGCGCCACCTGCACCGCTTCGCCCCCGCGGTGTACCGCTTCGCACCGCTCCTGATGACGAAGGAGCAGCGCGCCGGGATCCACGGCGTCGACGAGCGCGTCGACATCGCGGCCCTCGAGCGCGGCGAGCTCTTCCACCGCGCCCTGATCACCGGGCTCGACGCGTGAGGGCCCGGTGAGCCGCAGGCCGCGCAGGCGCCGGGTGTAGGTTCGTCCGTCGTGGAGACGGTGCCGATGCAGACCCAGGATCACGAGCGGACCCAGGACGGGCCACCGGCCGGGGACCGCGTGCTCGCCGATCTGCGCGAGCTGCTCGGCGACCGCGTCCACACCGACGCCGACGTCCTCGAGGCCTACCGCCACGACGACGCCGAGTGGGCGCCCTCCGGGCTGCCGCTGGCGGTCGTCCTCGCCGAGAGCGCGGAGGACGTGGCGCACGCCGTCCGCGTCGCCGCCCGCGCGGGTCTGAGCGTCGTCCCGCGCGGAGCCGGAACCGGCCTCTCCGGCGGGGCCAACGCGCTCGCCGGCTGCCTCGTCGTCTCGCTCGAGCGGATGGATGCCGTCCTCGAGATCGACGCCGACGAGCGCTTCGTCGTCGCCCAGCCCGGCGTGATCAACGACGCGCTGCGGGCGGCCGTCGCCGAGGTCGGACTCTGGTACCCGCCGGACCCGGCCAGCTCCGCCATCTCGACCATCGGCGGCAACGCCGCCACCAACGCCGGCGGCATCTGCTGCGTGAAGTACGGCGTCACCCGCGACTACGTCCTCGGCATGAAGGTCGTCCTCGCCGACGGCTCGCTCGTCAGCCTCGGCCGCCGCACCGCGAAGGGCGTCGTCGGCTACGACCTCACCGGCCTGATGGTCGGCTCGGAGGGCACACTCGGCATCATCGTCGAGCTGACGCTCCGCCTGCTCCCGCTCGCGGGCCGTGAGCAGCGCGCGATCGTCGGCTCCTTCGGCTCGCTCGAGGACGCCGGAGTCGCGGTCGCCGCGATCTCCGCCGCCGGCATCATCCCCTCCGCCCTCGAGATCATCGACAGCACCTGCCTGCGCGCCGTCGACGACTGGCAGCACCTCGGCCTGCCGCACGGCGTCGACACGCTGCTGCTCGCCAAAGTCGACGAGCCGGGGGAGGCGGGGCGCACCGCCGCCGACCGCGTCGAGGCGCTGATGGCCCGCGCCCACGCGCTCTCGGTCGAGCAGGCCACCGACCAGGACGAGGTCGACCGGCTCTTCCTCGCCCGCCGCCTCGCCTACCCGGCGCTCGAGCGCCTCGGTCCGGTGCTGACCGAGGACGTCTGCGTGCCGCGCCGCGCCGTCCCCGAGATGCTCGCCCGCATCCGCTCGGCCGCCGCCGACCACGACGTCGTCATCGCGACCATCGCGCACGCCGGCGACGGCAACCTGCACCCGCTGATCATCGCGCCCGAGGGCGACGAGGCCGCGAAGGCCCGCGCGAAGAGCGCCTTCGACCGCATCGTCGAGGACTGCCTCGATCTCGGCGGCACCGTCACGGGTGAGCACGGCGTCGGTCTGCTGAAGCTGCCGGGGGCGGCCGACGAGCTCGGCTCGCGCGTGCTCGGCATGCACCGCTCGATCAAGGACGCGCTCGACCCGCTCGGCGTGCTCAACCCGGGCAAGGCGTTCCCGGGCTGAAGTCCCGCTCTCGGTTCTCCCGGGATCAGCGCGCCAGGAACTCCAGCAGCGCCTCGGTGAAGACCTTCGGCTGCTCGATGTTCGCCGCGTGGCCGTCCTTCTCGATCACGAGGGAGTCGCCGCGCGGGGCGAGCGAGGCAGCGGCGGCCGCGTGCTCGGCCGGCCAGAACTCGCTCTCGCGCCCGGCGACGAAGAGCACCGGCACGCTCGTCCGTGCGATCACCGGCCGCCAGTCCGCCTTCGCGTGGTCGTTCAGCAGCCGCCGCTCGGTCTCGGTCAGCTCCCGGCGCTCGCCGCCGCCGAGTGCCTTCAGCAGCCGCGCGATCCGCACCGGCCCCTTGGACGCGACACTCCAGCGGCCGGGATCCGGGATCGTGGTCGCGAAGAGGGTGTCGCGGTTCGCCTCGGTGTAGTCGTAGAAGCCGTAGGGCCAGTCGTCGCCGTTGAGCATGCGCGGCGTCTGGTCGACGATCACGATGCGGTCGACGCGGCTCTCGTCGGCGCTCTCTCCGGTGCTCTCTCCGGTGCTCTCTCCGGTGCTCTCGTCGGTGCTTCCCGCCGTGCCTCCCGCGGAGCCGGCCAGGAACGCCCAGATCGAGTTCCCGCCCATCGACCCGCCGACCAGCGCCGCGCCGCGCAGATCGAGGTGCCGCAGCAGCTGCGCGAGATCCGCGCCGTGCCGGAGCATCGTCGCGCCGGCCTCCGTCCGCTCGGACAGCCCGTGCCCCCGCCGGTCGAACGAGATCACCCGGTAGCCGGCCTCGGCGAGCGGCCCCTGCTGCGGCTTCCAGCTCGTCGCCGGCGCCTTGAACCCGGCGATCAGCACCACCGGCCGCCCGGCCGGGTCGCCCTGCTCGGTCCAGCTCAGCCGGACCCCGTCGTCCGTGGTGAAGTCCGGCATGGTGCCCTCTCGTCGCTCTCGTCACCGCCTGGTGCGGCCGCTCCCCGCCACGCTAGTGCGGCACGAGTGGCGCGTCGCCGCCCGCGGGGGGACTCTCGCGATCAGGCCTCCTCGAGCACGCTCCGCACCGCGTCGTTGGCCTCCCGCCACTCCTCCGGGTCGGCCTCCTCCCAGAGCTCGGTGAGCTCGCTGCCGGGCGAGTCGGCGGCGGCCAGCGCGGCGAGGGCGAGCGCGACGAGCTCGTCGTCGGGTCGCCCGGCCCGCTGCACGAAGTGCGCGATCGTCTCGGCGTGCGGACCGCCCTCCCGGCCGAGCCCGCGCGCGACCACCTCGGCGGCGGCGATGGCGAGAGTCGCCGCATCCGCGTCCACCTGCGTCGGCGCGACGGCGGCGTCCAGCGCCTCGCGGACGTACTGCCAGTCGCCGGCCTCGTCGAGCTCGTAGACCCAGTCGCTCGCCGTGTCGTTGCCGAACGGCTCTCCACTCCATGCACCCATGGCCCGACGCTACGCCGACCCGCGCGCGGCCGCACCGCCGAGGCACCGATCGATCCGGCGGAGAAGCACGCGCCCGAGTGCGCGAGAGAGCCGTCCGCGACGGATCGAAGCGGGCGGGACAGCCCTTCGCGACGGATCGATCCGAGCGGAGGAGGGTCGCGCGTCAGGCCAGCCGCTCGCTGAGTGCGACGATGACGCCCTCCGGTCCGCGGACGTACGCCATCCGCCAGACCCCCTCGTACTCGCCGACACCGCCGACCAGCCCGTACCCGTCGGCCGCGAGCCGCTCGAGGACGGCGGCGAGGTCGTCGACGACGAAGGCGAGACTCCGCAGCCCCGGCTCGTCCGCCTCGACGGGGGCGGGAACGGAACGCGGTGCGGGCCGGACGAACCGCGAGAGCTCGACGGCGGTCCCGCCGCCGGGCGGCCGCAGCATCACGATGTCGGTCCGGGCGTCCTGCATGCCGACCACCGTGTCGAGGAACTCGCCCTCCACGGGCGCCCGGCCCTCGAGCACGAGGCCCAGCCCGACGAAGAACGCGGTCGCCGTCTCGAGATCGTGCACCGTCACGCCGACGTGGTCGAATGCGGTGATCCCCGCCATGAGCGCCTCCTCGTGTCGAGCCCAGTCAGGCAGGACGGGGGCCCGCTGTCAACGCGCGGCTGATCCCTGCTCCGGCGCTGCGACCGGGCTGGTCGGCCCGCTGCATCGTGTTCCCGAGGCGTTCATCACTGGAGTCCCCTCGCGCGTGACCCGGCTCGCCCGCACTGGGTAGGCTGTACTGCTCCGTCGTCGAGGGGGAGCGGTCGCGGAGGAACGATGGGCAAGAAGCGCAATCAGGGACGATCCGGGAACGGGCGCTCCGGCGGCTCCGGCGGCCAGGGCGGCGGCCGCACGGCCGAGACCGCGCTGATGGTGCGGTTCCGCAGCTGGTACCGGTCGCACCTCGCCGACGTCGCCGTCCTGCACGAGCACCTCGACGTCGACGAGGCCGTGGAGGTCCTCACCGACCTCTTCGCCATGACCCGCGACCTCCGCCCGCGCGGCTCGTTCGCCCAGCCGGACGCCGAGCTCCTCGAGGCCGTCTTCGACCAGATCGAGGCCGACCTCTCCGGCGAGGAGAGCGAGGCCGATCTGGACGACACCCTCTTCACCGTCGCCGAGGTCGTCGAGCACTTCCTCGACTTCCTCACCGACGAGGACCTCTGGACCGGCACCGACGAGGAGCTCGACGAGTGCCAGGCCGTGCTCGACGAGGTCCTCGACCTCGCCGGCTCCTTCGTCGAGGCCGTCCTCGACGACCTGCTCGAGGTCGAGGAGGTCCCGGACGCCGAGATGCTCTCCGCCGCCCGCGCCACCGCCCTCGTGCACGCCGCCGACGTCGTCGTCGAGCACCTCGCCGCCGCCGACGGAGCGACGATCTCCGAGCGCGCCGCCCGCGAGATCGTGGTCGAGGCCGGTGTCGCCTCCGCCGGCTCGTCGCCGAGCGACGACGCCGTCCGCATCCCGGTCTCCGCCTGGTGGGACGCGCTGGTCGCCTCCGACGTGCTCGACGCCGACGGCTCCACCGCGGGCCTCGGCGACGCGGCGCCGGCCTGGCGCAGCTCCGAGGCGCGCGAGGCCACGGTCGAGCGCATCGCCTACATCGCCCGCTTCATCGAGCTCTGGCTCGTCAGCGCGCAGGAGGCGCTCGCCGCCGCCGACACCGAGAACGGCGCCTTCTCGCCGCGCGAGCGCGCGATCACCACCACCGACGCCGTCCTCGCCCGGATCGCGGTCGCCTGCCAGGCGCAGATCCACGAGGGCCTCGTCGTCGGCGAGCTGGTCGACGAGCTCGCCGCCGAGCTCGACGTCTCGCTCGAGGACGCCCTGGACGAGCGCGAGCGGATGGTCGGCGCGGCCGAGCGGATGCTCGACGACGCCGCCGAGCTCGGCCTGCTGCTGCACTCGCCCGAGTTCGGCTACGTGCTGCCCGAGGGTCTGCAGCCGGTCCTCGCCTCGGTCGTCCGCGCGAGCATCGTGCTGCTCGGCGCCCGCGACGCCACCCGCCTCGAGATCCTCGACGAGGCGACGGAGGACACCGACTCCGCCTACGCCCTGCGCGTCGCGCTGCTGGGCACCAAGCCGGCCGTCTGGCGCCGGCTCGAGCTGTCCTCGGAGTCGTCGCTGCGCGATCTGCACCTCGCGCTGCAGCTCTCGCTCGGCTGGACCGACGCGCAGCCGCACTACTTCAGCGTCGGGGTGCCCGACGAGGAGCAGGCGCCGATCGGCTCGCCGGCCGACGCGGAGGAGCTCGGCTCCGGCCTCGTCGACGAGGGCGGCGTCGCGCTCGCCGAGGTGCTCGAGAGCGTCGGCGACGAGCTGTTCTACGTCTACGACCTCGAGGACGAGTGGCGCCATGTCATCCGCCTCGAGTCGGTGTCGCCGCTGGGCGCCGCCCTGCCGCGCTGCACCGGCGCGCGCGGAGCCGCTCCGCTCGACGCGCCCGGCGGTCCGGCCGCCTGGGCCGACACGGTCCGCGCCGCCACCGATCCGTCGTCCGCCGACCACGCGGAGGCGCTCGACGCCCTCGGGCTCGCCCCGGAGGCGGCGTTCGACCCCGCGAGCGTCGACGTCGACGGCATCAACCGCTCGCTCGGCCTGCTCCGCGCGGCGGTCTGACCGGTCCGCACCGCAGAACGTCCGCCGAGAGGCCCCCGTCATCGCCGATCGCGGCTGACGGGGCCTCTCGGCTGATGCTGTGACGTCAGCTCTCCGTCACGGCGTGAGCAGCAGCTTGCCGATGTGCCCGGAGGCGGTCATCCGCTCGTGCGCCCGCTCGGCCTCGGCCAGCGGGATCACCTCGTCGACCACCGGCCGCACCGTCCCGTCCGCGACGAGCGGCCAGACGCTCTCGCGTACCGCGGCGACGATCGCGCGCCGCTCCTCCAGCGGCCGGGCGCGGAGGGTCGTGGCGTGCACCGCCGCGCGCTTGCGCATCAGCGTCCCGATGTCGAGCGAGCCCTGCGCGCCGGACTGGTTGCCGATGAAGACGACGCGGCCGCCGAGCGCGAGCGCCTCGACGTCGCGGGCGAGGTAGTCGCCGCCGACCGGATCCAGGATCACGTCGACCCCGCCGTCCGTCTCGGCCGCGATCCGCTCGACGAAGTCCTGCTCGCGGTAGTCGATCAGGATGTCCGCGCCGAGCGCCCGGCAGGCGTCGAGCTTCCGCGGGCTGCCGGCCGTCACGGCGACCCGGGCGCCGATCGCCGCGGCGATCTGGATCGCGGTGGTGCCGATCCCGCTGCCGCCGCCGTGGATCAGCACAGTCTCGCCGGCGCGGAGCCCGGCGACGAGGACCAGGTTGGACCAGACGGTCGCGGTCGTCTCGGGCAGCGCGGCGGCCGAGATCAGGTCGACCCCCTCGGGCACCGGCAGCAGCAGCCCCGCGTCGACGACGACGTGCTCGGCGTAGCCGCCGCCGGAGAGCAGCGCGCAGACCTCGTCGCCGTGGGCGACCGTCGTGACGCCCTCGCCGAGGCCGACGACCGTCCCGGACACCTCCATGCCGAGGATCTCCGACGCTCCGGCCGGCGGCGGGTACACCCCGGCGCGCTGGCCGAGGTCGGCGCGGTTCACGCCCGCAGCGGCCACGCGGAGCAGCACCTCGCCGGGTCCGGGGGAGGGGGTGGCGGTCTCCTCGAGCACGAGGCGGGAGTCGGGGCCGGGGTTCTCGACGCGGATCGCAAGCATCCCGCGATGCTACGCCGCGCGCCTCCACGGGCGGTCCCGTCCGATCTGCAGGTGATCCGGCGCTCCGCCGGCGGCTCCACGCGGACGAGAGCGCGCTCCCGCCGGGATCGCCTGCGGATCGCACGCAGGCGTCAGGCGTGCTCCGCCAGGAACGCCAGCACCGCGTCCTTGAACGCCCGCGCCGGCACCGTGCTCGTGTGATCGCGGCCCGGGACGCTGACGAAGCGCGCGCCCGCCTCCTCCGCCAGCCGCGCCCCGCCGGGCGCGATCGGGTCGGCCCCGCCCGTCACCATCAGCGTCGGCAGCTCGGGATGCGTGCCGAGCTCCGGATGCGCCCCGCCGCGCACCCCGTCGGCCACGGCCACCAGGGCGGCCAGGTCGTTCCCGGCGACGCCCTCCGCCATGCCGATGAACGCGCGCGTGAAGCGGTCGTCGATCTCGCCGCCGTCCGCCACCCGCGCACGCGCCGCCGCCGCATCGAAGTGCCGCAGCGGCTCGCCCACCGTGAGCCCGCCGAGGCTGAGCGTCGCGAGCAGCTCCGGATGCTCCATCCCGAGCACCCAGCCCATCCGCGCGCCGAGCGAGTAGCCGAGGTAGTGCGGAGCGATCAGGTCGTAGGTCTCGATGACCCGTACGATGTCGGCGACCATCAGGTCGACCCCGTACGCGCCGGCGCGATGCGGCTTCTCGCTGGCGCCGTGCCCGCGCTGGTCGAGCGCGACCACCCGGTACCCGGCGCGGCTCAGCGTCCGCAGCCAGCCCGCCGTCTCCCAGTTCAGCACCGCGTTCGACGCGAACCCGTGCACGGCCAGCACGGTCGGCGCCCCCTCGTCGCCGAGCGCGTACGTCGCGATCCGCGTCCCGTCGTCGGCGACCACGGACACGGGCGGGGGGAAGGCGATCGGCGTCACCCGACAACCCTGCCACCCCGCGAACGCCTGCTCCTCCGCGCGCCGCGGTGTCCGGACCGGCGAGCCGGTGTCGGACCCTCGGACCGCGACGAACCCACGTCCTGCGCCATCCTTCCGCGAGCGCTGCCGACAGGCCTCGCCTCGATGACCATGTGCGTATGGTGTGCAGGTGACGGAGCCAGGCACTCGAGTACCCGGCAGAACCGGAGGTCGCTGTACGGGGAGCACACCCCGTGGGGCTTCCTCGCGATCCTGTTCGTCGGAATGACCATCGGCGGCGCCGTCGCCCGGGCAGCCGGTGTGGCCGATCCGATGAACATCGCATCGATCTGCGTCTCCGTCGTGACCACCCTCCTGATCAGTCGGCTGGTGCTCTTCCTCCGGCACCGCCGGCGCTGAGCACGACGACCGACGGACGCCGCGGTCAGCGTCGCGGAACAGGACCTCGAGTCGCCGTCAGCGCACCGGACGGGAGGAGCGGACGAACGGCACCGCGATGACGAGGCGGACGCTCCGGCCGCGGCCCGAGCGGATGCCGAGCACGACGCAGAGCACGAGATTCAGCACGAAGAGGCCGAGGATCGCCGCGATCGTGAGGGTGGGCCAGCCGCCGCCCCAGGTGTCGCGGACCGAGACGAGCGCAAGGTGCAGGGGCACGAGCATCAGCTGGAGCGCGAGGTAGGTCAGCTGCCAGTTCACGGCGACGACGCCGTTGCGGTCGCTCAGGGTGCCGCCGCGACGCCGGGCACCCCAGGCCAGCACCGTCGCCGTGACCGAGATGAGCGGCGAGAGGATCACGAAGCCCGCGATCGCCGACAGTCCGGCGAGCCAGACCGCCCTGGCTCCGCGGCCGTCGCGGCGGCGGCGCAGCGTCTCGTCGTCGTCCATCCGCGGCCGCTCCCTCGCGATCGTCCCGGCGCGCCGCCGGTCGACCCAGTCTTGCACCGGCCCCCGGGAGTGAGCGGGGGGTTCCCCCTCCCGCCCGGGGGTTAGCCGGATGGGGGAGGATCCGCGCCGTCCGTAGCGTGGAGGCATCGCCGGGCGCCCCCGGCACCGCACCCCGCAGAAGGAGCACCGACCATGTCGAACGCCGAGACCACCCCGTCCGCCACCACCCCGACCGCCGCCACCCCGACCGCCGCCACCACGTCCATCCGCACCACCTCCGCCGACGAGCAGCCCACCGAGGTCTACGGCTCGACCGCCGTCCTCACCGACCCGGCCCCGGAGTCGCGGCAGCAGCAGTCCGAGCAGCAGGACCCGCCGTTCGAGCGGCCCGCCGCGCAGCACCCGGCCCCCTACGGCGTCCCGCCCATTGCCGCCGCCCCGGCCCCGTCGACCCCGTTCTCGCTGACCAGCCTCATCCTCGGCGTCACCTCGGTCTTCTTCGGCCTCACCGTCATCGCGCCGGTCGCCGGCCTGATCTTCGGCATCCTGGGCCTCCGCCGCGAGCCGACCGGCCGCACGCTCGCGATCTGGGGCATCGTCCTCAACGCGGTGATGATCAGCCTCGTCGTGCTCTTCGTCGTCGCCCTGCTCTTCCTCGGCCTGCTGGTGCCGTTCGTCGCGATCGCGACCGGCACCGACGTCAACTGACCAGCCGCTCCCGACTCAGGTCAGGAACGCCCGCAGCAGCGCCGCGGAGGCGTGCACGTGCTCGGTCATCAGCCGGGCCGCCTCCGCCGCCCGACCGGTGAGGATCGCCGTCACGAGGGCCCTGTGCTGCTCGTCCGCGTGGGCGATGTTCCGCGGCAGCAGCGGGATGTCGTCCAGCAGGGCGTTCACCCGCGTCCGGCTCTCGGCCACGAGCGGCAGGAGCGACGGAACGCCGGCCAGCTCGGCGATGGTCAGATGCAGCCGCGAGTCGAGCCGCCGGTAGTCCTCGGGGCTCGCGTCCTCGACGTCGGCGAGAGCCCGGAACAGCTGCTCCCGATCGGCGGCCGTCAGGTCCGCGCCGGCCGCGAGCCGCGCAGCCCCCACCTCGAGGATCTCGCGCAGCGCCACCACGTCGTCGATCTCGGCCCGGTCGAAGCCGCGCCGGCCGATCGGCGCCGCCGGCAGCTCCTCCGCCACGAAGGCCCCGCCGTACCGGCCGCGCCGCACCACCAGGTATCCCGCGTCCGCGAGCGAGGCGATCGCCTCGCGCAGGGTGTCTCGCCCCACGCCGAGCTGCGCGGCGAGCTCGCGCTCGGAGGGGAGCCGCTCGCCGGGCCCCACGAGCCCGAGGCTCACCGTCTGCATCAGCCGCTGCACCGTCTCCTCGAAGGCGTTGCTCCGGAGCAGCCGCCGCAGGATCGCCTCCCTGGCGCTCGCCGCGGGAGCCGCCGGCCGGCCGTCCCCGTCGTCGTCCGTCCCGGTGCCCGCGCTCACGTCGCGCTCACTCGGGGGTCACGTAGGCGGAGGAGATGCCGCCGTCCACGAGGAACGTCGCCCCGGTGATGAAGGAGGCGTCGTCGCTGGCGAGGAACGCCACCGCGGCGGCGAGCTCCTCCGGCTCGGCGAAGCGCCCCACCGGGATGTGCACGAGCCGGCGCTGAGCCCGCACCGGGTCGGCCGCGAACAGCTCCTGCAGCAGCGGGGTGTTCACCGGGCCCGGGCAGAGCGCGTTCACGCGGATGCCCTGGCGCGCGAACTGCACACCGAGCTCGCGGCTCATCGCGAGCACCCCGCCCTTCGACGCGGTGTAGCTGATCTGCGACGTCGCCGAGCCGAGCACCGCGACGAACGAGGCCGTGTTGATGATCGATCCGCGGCCCTGCTTCGTCATGTGCCGGAGCGCCGCACGGCAGCAGAGGTAGACCGACTTCAGGTTGACGTCCTGCACCCGCTCCCAGGCGGGCAGCTCGGTCGTCTCGATGGAGTCGTCGTCGGGCGGTGAGATGCCCGCGTTGTTGAAGGCGATGTCGACCGAGCCGTAGGCGTCGACCGCGGCCTGGAAGAGCGCGTCGACCTCCGCCTCGCTGGTGACGTCGACACGGACGAACATCCCGCCGAGCGCCTCCGCCACCTCGGTGCCGCGCGCCACGTCGACGTCGGCGATCACCACGCGCGCCCCCTCGCGGGCGAACCGTGTGGCGGTGGCGAGGCCGATCCCGCTGGCGCCGCCGGTGACGACGGCGACCTTGCCGGCGAGGCGCTGCGTGAGGTCGATCGGGGTGGTGTCGAGGGGAGGGAGAGCCATGGTGCGGCCTTTCACGGGAGGGTGCGGGGGTGGAGCGGGCAGGTCAGTCGGCCGCGAAGAAGATGTTCTTGGTCTCGGTGAAGCCGAGCGCCGCGTCGGGTCCGAGCTCGCGGCCGAGCCCGGACTGCTTGAAGCCGCCGAACGGCGTCGAGTAGCGGACCGAGGAGTGCGAGTTGACGGACAGGTTGCCGCTCTCGACCGCCCGCGACATCCGCAGCGCGCGGCCGAGGTCGCGGGTCCAGATCGAGCCGGAGAGGCCGTAGTCGGTGTCGTTGGCGAGGCGGATCGCGTCGGCCTCGTCCTCGAAGGGGAGAACGGAGACGACCGGGCCGAAGACCTCCTCGCGCCAGACCGGGTCGCCGCTCGAGGGCAGCAGCACGGTCGGCGGGAACCAGAAGCCGGGGCCCGCGGGCGCCGAGCCGCGGAACGCGACGGGTGCCCCCTCCGGGACGAAGGCGGCGACGCGCTCGTGCTGCGCGGCCGAGACCAGCGGGCCCATCTCGGTCGCCTCGTCACGCGGGTCGCCGACGACGACGCCCTGCACGGCCGGCTCGAGCAGCTCGAGGAAGCGGTCGAGGACGCGCCGCTCGACCAAGATCCGGCTGCGGGCGCAGCAGTCCTGACCGGCGTTCTCGAACACCCCGTAGGGGGCGGTGCTCGCGGCGCGCTCCAGATCGGAGTCGGCGAAGACGATGTTCGCGCTCTTGCCGCCGAGCTCGAGCGTGACCCGCTTCACCTGGTCGGCGCAGCCCGCCATCACCCGCTTGCCGACCCGCGTCGATCCGGTGAAGACGACCTTGCGGACCAGCGGGTGGGTCACGAAGCGCTCGCCGACGACGTCGCCCCGGCCGGGCAGCACCTGGAAGAGGCCCTCCGGCAGCCCCGACGCGAGGGCCAGCTCGGCGAGGCGCAGGCTCGTCAGCGGCGTCCACTCGGCCGGCTTCAGCACGACGGCGTTGCCCGCGGCGAGCGCCGGCGCGAAGCCCCAGGAGGCGATCGTCATCGGGAAGTTCCACGGCGTGATGATGCCGACGACGCCGAGCGGCTCGTGCACCGTCACGTCCAGCCCGCCGGCCACCGGGATCTGCGCGCCGAGCAGGCGCTCCGGGACGGCGGAGGAGTACTCCAGGACGTCGCGGACGTGCCCCGCCTCCCAGCGCGACTGCGTGATCGGGTGGCCGGAGTTCCGAGTCTCGAGCTGCGCCAGCTCCTCGATCGCGCCGTCCACGGCGGCGGCGAACCGGCGGAGGGCGCGGGCCCGGTCGAGCGGGGCCAGCGCCGCCCAACCGCGTTGCGCCACGGCCGCGCGCTCGATCGCGGCGTCGACGCTCGCGAGGTCGGCGAGGGCGACCTCGTCGAAGGCGGCGCCCGTCGAGGGGTCGACGAGGGTCTGCACGGTCGTCTGCGGAGTGGGCGTCGGCGGGGCCGGCGTCTGCGGGGTCGGCGTCTGCGGGGTCATCGGAGTGCGTCCTTCGGGGTTCTGAGGGAGGAGCCGTCTGCCGTGCCGGTGCCCGCGCGGTGCGCGAGTGCCGCGGCCACCAGGCCGGTGAACAGGCGGGTGTCGGCGGTGTCCTCCTCCGGGTGCCACTGCACGCCGAGCGCGAAGCGGCGCCCCGGCAGCTCGAGCGCCTCGATGGTGCCGTCGGCGGTCCGCGCGGCGACCTCGAGGCCGTCCGCGACCCGGTCGACCGCCTGGTGGTGGTAGACCTGCGCGACGACGGCGTCCTCGCCGAGCAGCCCGCGCAGTCGTGACTCCGGCTCGACCGCGACGTCCACGTGCGAGAACACGCCGCCGCCCGCCTGGTAGCGGCGGTCGCCGACGACGTCGGGCAGGTGCTGGTGCAGGGTGCCGCCCAGCGAGACGTTGAGGAGCTGCGCGCCGCGGCAGATGCCGAGGAACGGCAGGTCGGCCTCGAGCGCGGCGGTCATCAGGTGGTCCTCCCAGGCGTCGCGCTCGGGGCGGGGGGCGTCGGTCTCCGGGTGCGCCTCCTGCCCGTAGCGGGCGGGGTCGATGTCCTTGCCGCCGCAGACGATCAGCCCGTCGAGGCGCTCGACGACGGCGCGGGCGGTCTCCGCCGAGGCGGGCTGCGGCGGCAGGAGCAGGGCGACGCCGCCGGCCCGGGTCACCGAGTCGATGTAGTTCGCGGGCAGGAAGGACGCCTCGACGTCCCAGACGCCCGAGACGGCGCGCTCGCGGTAGGTGGTGAGTCCGATGATCGGACGCGGAGCGACGGGACCCTGCTCGGAGTCCGTCCGCAGGTCAGAGCCGCTCAAAGCCGCGCACCCTCTCCCAATCGGTGACGGCGGCGTCGTAGGCGGCGAGCTCCACCCGGGCGTTGTTCACGTAGTGGTCGACGACCTCGTCGCCGAAGGCGGCCCGGGCCAGGGCGGAGGACTCGAACAGGTCGGCGGCCTCGCGCAGCGTCGTCGGGACACGCGGCGCTCCGGAGCCGTAGGCGTTGCCGGTGCAGACGTCCTCGAGCTCCAGCTCGTTCTCGATGCCGTGCAGCCCGGCGGCGACCAGCGCGGCGACGGCCAGGTACTGGTTGACGTCGCCTCCCGGCACGCGGTTCTCGACGCGCATCCCGGCGCCGTGGCCGACGACGCGCAGGGCGCAGGTGCGGTTGTCGAGACCCCAGGCGACCGCGGTCGGCGCGAACGACCCGTCGACGTAGCGCTTGTAGGAGTTGATGTTCGGCGCGAAGAAGAGGGTGAACTCGCGCATCGCGGCGAGCTGGCCGGCCAGGTAGTGCCGGAAGAGCGGCGACATCCCGTGCTCGCTCTCCGCGTCGGCGAAGACGGGAGTGCCGTCGGTGCCGCGGAGCGAGAGGTGGATGTGGCAGGAGTTGCCCTCGCGCTCGTTGAACTTGGCCATGAAGGTCAGGCTCTTGCCGTGCTTGTCGGCGATCTCCTTCGCCCCCGACTTGTAGATCGAGTGGTTGTCGCAGGTGACGAGGGCGGCGTCGTAGCGGAAGCCGATCTCCTGCTGGCCCAGGTTGCACTCGCCCTTGATGCCCTCGCAGTACAGGCCGGCGCCCTCCATCGACACCCGGATGTCCCGCATCAGCGGCTCCATCCGGGTCGAGGCGAGCAGCGCGTAGTCGATGTTGTAGTCGCTGGCGGGCGTGAGGCCGCGGTAGCCCTTCGCGAAGGCCTCGCGGTAGGAGTCGTCGAACACGATGAACTCGAGCTCGGTGGCGACGAACGCCTCGAGGCCGCGCTCGGCCAGGCGGTCCAGCTGCGCACGGAGGATCTGCCGCGGCGCCTCGCCGACCGGAGCATCGTCGAGCCAGGTGAGATCGGCCGTGACCAGCGCGGTCCCCGGCAGCCACGGCGCGAGACGCAGCGTCGAGAGGTCAGGGATCATCTTCATGTCGCCGTAGCCGCGCTCCCAGCTCGAGATCGCGTAGCCCGCGACGGTGTTCATCTCGACGTCCACGGCGAGCAGGTAGTTGCAGCACTCGGCGCCGTGCGCGGCGACGTAGTCCTGGAACAGCCGCGCCGAGATCCGCTTGCCGACGAGACGGCCCTGCATGTCGGTGAAGGCGACGATCACCGTGTCGATCTCTCCCGCCTCGATGAGGGTGTCGAGTCGCTCGAGGGTGAGCATGCCGCGCACGGGGGCGGGGTCGGCGGCACGGCGTCGATCGGCGGCACTGCTCTCGGCGCTGACAGGTGCCATGGGATGCCTCCGGGGGTCGCTCCGCCGGGTGGCCGGACGAGGCCGCATGGTCGGATCGGGGTCCATTGAAGCACAGCCGCTGTTCCCGAGGGAGTGATGCCGGCGCCGACGGCGCGGGATGCGTGTCGATCCACCGGACCTTCGGATCGCGCCGTTCACACCGTCGTAACGCCATCGGTCTTCCCAGCGTCCATTGAGGTCCCTATGCTCGGACCACCCGAGCCGAGGAGACCCGATGGCAGAGCAGACGAAGCAGACTCCGACGAGCAAGGGTGCGAGGCGCCCGGCGACGTCCGGACCCGACTCCGCGAACGTCACCAGCACCGCGGGGGTGACCTATCGCGAGGCCGAGGCCGGCTACTTCGAGAAGCGCACCCTGCGCCGCTCCGCCGGCGTCTGGGGGCTGTGGGGCCTCGCGGTCGCCGCCGTCATCTCCGGCGACTTCTCCGGCTGGAACTTCGGCATCGACTTCGCCGGCTTCGGCGGGATGCTGATCGCCTTCGCCGTCCTCGTGGTGATGTACTACGGCCTCATCTTCTCGATCGGCGAGATGTCCGCCGCGATGCCGCACACCGGCGGCGCCTACTCCTTCGCCCGCTCGGCGATGGGGCCGTGGGGCGGCCTGGTCACGGGACTGGCCGAGACCATCGAGTACGTGGCCACCACCGCCGTGGTCGTCTTCTTCTCGGCGCAGTACGCGAACGGGGTGACGAGCGAGCTGCTCGGCTTCGACCTCTCCGGCGCGATGTGGATCTGGTGGCTGGTCCTCTACATCGTCTTCGTCGCGCTGAACTCGGCGGGCGCGGCGATCTCGTTCCGCTTCGCGATCGTCGTCTCGATCGTCTCCATCGCGATCCTCCTGGCCTTCTCCGTGATGGCCCTGCTCTCGCCGGCGCTCGACTGGTCGAGCCTGTGGAACATCGCGCCGGACGCCGGTCGGACCGAGTTCCTCCCGCACGGCGTCCTGCCGATCCTCTTCGCGCTGCCGTTCGCCATGTGGTTCTTCCTCGGCATCGAGGAGCTGCCGCTGGCGGCCGAGGAAGCGCACGACCCGGTCCGCGACATCCCCCGCGCCGGCTTCTGGGCCCGCGGCACCCTGATCGTGACCGGCCTGCTCGTCCTCTTCCTCAACACGGCGCTGATCGGCTCCGAGGCCATGGGCGTCTCGACCGAGCCGCTGCTCGACGGCTTCCGCGCGATGGTCGGCGACGGCGCGGCCGCCGTGCTCGCCCTCTTCGCCCTGATCGGGCTGCTCGCCTCGCTGCAGGGCATCATGTTCGCCTACGGGCGCAACATGTACTCGCTCTCCCGGGCCGGCTACTACCCGCGGGTGTTCTCGCTCACCGGGAAGCGCCAGACGCCGTGGATCGCACTGACCGTGGGGGCCGTGATCGGCTTCGTCGCCCTCGTCGTCGTCGACGTGCTCAGCCGGCTCGACCCGGACAACGCCGGCGCCGTCGCGGGCGCGATCGTGCTGAACATCGCGGTCTGGGGCGCGGTCGTCGCGTACTTCATGCAGATGGTGTCCTTCGTGCTGCTGCGCCGCCGGTTCCCGAACGCGAGCCGGCCGTACCGCAGCCCGTGGGGCCTCCCGGGTGCGGTGATCGCGGCGCTGATCAACGTGCTGATCTTCCTCGGCTTCCTCTTCAATGACGCGTTCCAGCCGGCGATCATCGCGATCGCCGTGGTCTACGTGATCATCCTGATCGGCTTCGCCGTCTGGGGCAGGAAGCGCCTCGTCCTCTCGCCTGAGGAGCGCTACGCGCTGAGCGGCGGACTGCAGGCGGCGCCGAGCATCCCGGAGCCGGACCGCGTCGACTGAGCGCGGGCGGGCGGGGCGCCGCTGTCTCAGCCCCTGCCGCCCCGGCTGTCGTGGGCGCGGTCGAACGCGACGGGGGAGTAGCCGTCGCGCCGGACCGCGAGTGCGAGCGGAACCGCGACGGCGGCGAGCAGGACGAGGACGAGGAGCAGGGCGAGCATGGGGCATCCGATCTCGAGGTGATGCTCCGAGAGTGGCCCGGTCCACTCGGCTCTGGGGGTGAGAAGAAGGGCCACCTTGCGCGCCACGGTCCTTCGGTGGCCGCTTCGTGCGAGGTGGCATGACCGACGGTGGATCCGCCCACCCGACCGGCGTCCGGCCGTCCGGCGGGCAGGAGGCGAGCCGGAGCCTGCGCCGGACGCCGCCGATCCGCCCGGAGCGGAGCCCCGGCGTAGGCTGGCGGCGCAGTTCGCGGACCCCCTGCACCCTTCGGGGCCGCACGACGACAGCGACGGAGCTGACGTGACATCCGCCTCGACCACCCTCCCCGAGAGCATCGACCCTGCGAGCAACGACCCCGTGAGCAACGGCCTGCGGGGCGCCGCCCTGCAGGTCCCGCCGGAAGGACCCCCCGTGGACGCCGACACCCGCACCGAGACCGACTCGCTCGGCCCGCTCGACATCCCGGCCGACGCCTACTGGGGCATCCACACCGCCCGGGCGCTGGACAACTTCCCGATCTCCAAGCGCCCGATCTCGATCTACCCCGATCTGGTCCGCGCCCTGGCGACCGTCAAGCTCGCCGCCGCCC
This sequence comes from Rathayibacter sp. PhB151, assembly GCF_004366415.1. Classification (NCBI taxonomy): domain Bacteria; kingdom Bacillati; phylum Actinomycetota; class Actinomycetes; order Micrococcales; family Microbacteriaceae; genus Rathayibacter; species Rathayibacter sp. PhB151. The sequence goes on from NZ_SOEN01000009.1 coordinate 253,462, forward strand.
GGGCGAACACCGAGATCGGCAGCCTTGCGCCGGCGAAGGCCGAGCTGATCGAGCAGGCCTGCCGCCGGATCATCGACGGCGAGTTCCACGACCAGTTCGTGGTCGGCGTGATCCAGGGCGGCGCGGGCACCTCGACCAACATGAACGCGAACGAGGTCGTCGCCAACGTCGCCCTCGAGATCGCCGGGCGGCCCAAGGGCGACTACGCCTTCCTGCACCCGCTCGACGACGTGAACCGCAGCCAGTCGACGAACGACGTCTACCCCACGTCGATCAAGATCGCCATGACCTGGTCGCTGCGCCGCCTGCTCGACGAGCTCGCCCTGCTCCAGGCCGCGTTCTCGCGGAAGGCCGTCGAGTTCGGCAGCGTCCTCAAGGTCGGCCGCACCCAGCTGCAGGACGCCGTGCCGATGACCCTCGGCCAGGAGTTCCACGGCTTCGCGACCACGCTCGGCGAGGACCACGCGCGCCTCTCCGAGACGATCTGGCTGCTCGCCGAGGTCAACATCGGCGCCACCGCGATCGGCACCGGCATCACCGCCGACCCGCGCTACGGCGCCGCCGCCGTCCGTCACCTCAACGAGCTCACCGACCTCGACCTCGAGATGGCGCAGGACCTCGTCGAGGCCACCAGCGACACCGGCGTCTTCATGTCGTTCTCGAGCGCTCTGAAGCGCTCGGCCATCAAGCTGTCGAAGATCTGCAACGACCTGCGCCTGCTCTCCTCCGGCCCGCAGGCCGGCTTCGGCGAGATCAACCTGCCGTCGCGCCAGGCGGGCTCGAGCATCATGCCCGGCAAGGTGAACCCGGTGATCCCCGAGGTGGTCAACCAGGTCGCCTACTCGGTGGCGGGCGCCGACGTCACGGTGACGATGGCCGCCGAGGCGGGTCAGCTGCAGCTGAACGCGTTCGAGCCCGTCATCGCGCACTCGCTCCTGCAGAGCATCACCTGGATGACCCAGGCGTGCCTCACCCTGCGGATCAACTGCATCGACGGCATCACCGCGAACGTCGACCGCCTCGAGGCGATGGTCGCCTCCTCCGTCGGCGTCGTCACCGCGCTGACCCCGAGCATCGGCTACACCGCGTCGGCCGCGATCGCGAAGGCGGCGCTCGCCACCGGCCGCAACGTCGCCGACCTCGTCGTCGAGGCCGGCCTGATGTCGCGCGAGGAGGTCCTGCGCCTCATCTCGCCCGCCCGCCTCTCCGGCATCGAGGCGATGACCGCGGCCCTCCCGATCATCGAGCCCCCCACGGAGTAGCACGCCCCGCCCCCTCCGCGAGATGCCACTTGTGCGCGCTTTCTGCGGCGTGTCGCGCTCACAAGTGGCATCTCGCGGGGAGCGTCGGCGCGCAGCTGCCGAGCCTCACCCGGGCGGGTCGCACTCAGCGCTGGTCCGTCGTGGTCCGCATTCCGCGAGATGCCACTTGTGCGCGCTTTCTGCGGCGTGTCGCGCTCACAAGTGGCATCTCGCGGCGGCGAGGTGCAGGGCGGCGTAGCTGCGCCAGGGGGCCCAGGGGCGAGCGGCCTCGGCGAGGGCTCGGCGAGTCGAGGGAAGGCCGAGTGCGGCGGCGCCGGCGCGGACGGCGCGGTCGCCGGCCGGGAGGACGTCCGGGTCGCCGGTGATCCGCGCGGCGACGGACGCAGCCGTGGCCGGATCGATGCCGTCGACGGCGAGCAGGCGCTCCACCAGGTCCTCGCGGCGGAGGCCCGCGTCCAGGCGCAGAGTGCCGTCAGCCAGGAAGGCCGCGCTCCGCCGGACCGTCTCGTTCCGGTGCTCGGAGCCGCGCAGCACGTCCGCTCCGTTCTCCGCGATCGCCGCGGCGGAAGGGAACGCGTGGGTGACGCCGCCGGCGGCGAGGCCGGCGGGCAGCGGCTCGCCGAGCGCCGCGATCAGCCGGGTCAGCGCCGTGCGCGCGACCGCGGTCGGCGCACCGAGCCCGATCAGCGCGCGCAGCAGGGTCTCGGCCGGGTCGACGGAGCCCGCCAGTCGGATCCCGGGAGTCGCGGAGACCAGCGGCGCCAGCACCGGATCGGCGCCGAGCGCCTCGTCGATCGCGGCGGAGTCGGCGTCGAGGTCGAGCAGCCTGCGCACCCGCGCGACCAGGGGGCCGACATCGGCCACCGAGACCAGGGTCGCGGTGCAGCGGATCGCCTCGCCGTCCGGCTCGAGCCGCACGACCGCCGGGCCGCCGGGCAGCGCGAGCGAGCGCGAGTACCGGCCCTGCCCCGCCTTCTCGAGCCCCGGCACTGCGTCGGCGCCGAGGACGGCGAGCACGCCCGGATCGAACGGCGCACGCACGGCGAGCCGCAGCTCGAGTGTCGTCGCGCCCGCGTGGACGGCCGCCTCCGACCGGCCTCCCCGGGCCGACGCCCGCAGCGCGCTCGGGCTCCGCTCGTACACCTCCTGGATCGTCGCGTTGAACTGCCGGATGCTCGCGAACCCCGCGGCGAACGCCACCTCCGAGACCGGCAGCTCCGTGCCGGTGAGCAGGAGCCGTGCAGTCTGCGCCCGCTGCGCCCGGGCGAGGGCGAGCGGCGGCGCGCCCAGCTCGACCCGCAGGATCCGTCCGAGCTGCCGGGCGCCGTAGCCCAGGCGCCCGGCCAGCCCCTCGACCCCCTCGCGATCGACCACACCGTCGCCGATCAGCCGCATCGCGCGCGCCGCGGTGTCGTCGCGCAGGTTCCACTCCGGTGACCCGGGCACCGCGTCCGGCAGGCAGCGCTTGCAGGCGCGCAGCCCCGCCTCGTGCGCGGCCGCCGCGGTCGGATAGAACCGGACGTTCCCGGGCCGGGGCGTCGTGGCGGGACAGCTCGGCCGGCAGTAGATGCCGGTCGAGTGCACCCCGGTGATGAACCGACCGTCGAAGCGGGAGTCGCGCGAGGCGACCGCGCGGTAGCGCTCCTCGAACAGCGGATCCTCGACCATGCTCCGAGACTGGCACGCCCCGCGGCCGGGCGATCGCGGAAATCGGACACGGCCCCGCGAGCAGCGCCGCTGCCCCCCCCCCCCCCCCCCCCCCCCCCCCCCCGGCGGCCCCCGGGCGCCGGGGGGGGGGGGGGGGGGGGGGCCCGGCCCCCCCCCCCCCCCCCGCGCGGGCGCCCGCGGCGGCGGGCGGGCGGCCA
>NZ_SOEN01000010.1:0-255532 GCF_004366415.1 Rathayibacter sp. PhB151
AACAAGGCCCTCAACCAGCTGAAATCCCTCGGCTACGACGTCCAACTCACACCACGAGCCGCGGCCTGAGGTCACCATGTTTTCCTAGGAGACCCACCCCGACAGCACCCGCCACCCCCCTCCCAGGAGTCCCGTCGACCCCGGCTGCTAGGGTGCGTGTCGAGCGCGCCGACGTCCCGACGGCTGCGCTCACGGCACAGCGTGGCGCGCCGGACCCGAGGCGTGCCGCCTCCGGCACCGCCCACTGACGGTTTGGACACCCTTGGCCGACTACTCCTCGCCCTCCTCCGCGCAGCCTCCCTTCGACGCGTCGCAGTTCCACGAGCTCCCGCCGAGGCGGCCCTCCCGTCGAGCCGTCGTGCTCGGCGCGGTCGGCGCTGGCCTCGGCCTCGTCGCCCTCGGCGGCGGCGGCTACGCCGCCTACCGCGCCCTGCAGCCCGACCAGCCCGGGGTCTCCGGCGAGCCGGGCACCCCGGCCGCCGAGCTCGACCTGCTCGCCGGCGTCCCGACTCCGACGCCCTCCTTCGGCCCGAACGGCACCCACTGGCCCTCGCGGACCCCGTGGTTCACGGGCGACGTCGACCTCGAGGTCGAGGTCGAGTGCTCCTGGTCGGCGATCAGCGAGGCGATCACCACCGCGCTCGACACTGCGGGCCCCGCCGACACCGTCCGCATCCTCGTCGCACCGGGCGAGCTGCCCGGCGGCGGCGCCGGATCGAGCTCGTCCCCGATGATGCAGGACATCGGCACGCTCGATCGCGACACCCGCGTCCTCGTCTACCCGCGCGACGGCTGGGGCACGGTCACCACCGCCAACTCCTGGCGTCTGCTCCGCGTCTACAACGTCGCGCTGGTCGGCATCGTCACCAACGGCGCCTTCCTCGCCTCCGGCTGCAGCAGCTCGGCCTTCGCGCGGATCACCACCAACGCCTACAACGTCTACGGCGTCGACGGCACCGACTTCACCGAGAACGTCGAGCTCGTCGAGGTGGTCGTCCCGGACGCCCAGCTCCGCGACGAGGACGTCTCGAGCATGCGCACCCCCACCGACGGCGCGGGCGGCCTCCGCCACATCTTCCGGATCGGCTGCTACACCGCCCCGGCGTACAAGGAGAAGGGCTCCGGCGCGCACACCGACACCGTGCAGTTCTCCGGCCAGGGCGGCAACTACTACGGCGACATCACGAGCATCGACTGCATCGACTTCGCCTCGACGAACACCGCGTTCCAGATCGGCTCGGCCGAGAACGTGCGCTACCAGCACTGCCTGGTCGTCGGAGCGGACGTCGTGAAGCGGGTCTTCCCGGTGCCGGACGAGGCCGATCAGGACGGCAGCTTCGGCGCCTCCAACGGCCCCGGCGTCGAGTTCGGCTGCTCGGCTCTCGACAGCACCTTCATCGGACCGATGGGCGCCGCGACCTGGGCGTCGGTGACGAACTCGACCGCCGGCTACGAGACCAGCGGCGCGGCACCGAAGGAGGGCGAGTGGATCATCGACGAGTCGATCCTCGAGTGGAGCGCCGACGACGTGCACGAGCGCAGCCCGCAGGTGACGAGCGAGTACCTGGCCCAGATCTGGGCCTGATCGGCTGAGCAGCCGACCGGCTGAGCAGCCGACCGGCTGAGCAGCCGACCGCCTGACCACCCGGCCGCCTGACCGACAGGTCGCCTGAGCGCGCGGCGTCCGGCGCTCAGCCCGCGTGCCGCCCGGCCCGCGCCGGTCGCGTCAGCGCGACGAGCGGCGCCGGCACCGTGAAGAGCGGATCGCCCGGGATCAGCGCGAGCACCCGGCGGATCCCGAGCGACAGCGCGACGATCGCCGCCGTGAGCACCAGCGGGTAGAGCAGCGCCGCCACCGGCTTCTCGAGCAGCCCCGTCAGCCAGGCGGCGTCCGGGTTCGCGACGAGCGACCACAGCCCGAGCAGCGGCACCTGCAGCAGGTAGATCGGCAGCGTCCGCCGCCCGATCGCCGAGCCGACCCGCGCCGCCGGCGCCCAGCGGCAGAGCAGAGCCGCGCAGGCCACGGCGAGCGGAATCGCGCTCGCGCTCACCACGAAGCCCGCGATCTGCCCGGCCGCCCCGTCGACGACACGCCCGCCCACGACCGCCACCAGGAACACCCCGAGCGGCACGAGCAGCACCAGCACGCCCGGCCGCGAGAAGCGGCGCAGCTGCTCCGCCCCGAGGACGCCGAGCGCGAAGAAGACGAAGTTGGCCAGCAGCGCGTCGCCGAACAGGATCACCCGCAGGTTCGTCGCGAGGAACCAGGCGGCGGTGCCGAGCAGCAGGATCCCCCACCACGGCACCCGCAGCGCCCGCAGCAGCACCAGCACGAGCGGGTAGAGCGCGAGCGCGAAGAGGAACCAGAGCGTGGTCGTCGGGAAGACGAACTGCAGGAGGACGCGGTCGAGCGAGTCGATCGAGTGCGGGAAGTCGGGGCGCGCGAGCAGGGCGAAGAACACGGCGTAGAGCACGACCCACACCGCGTAGAGGTAGTAGTTCGACACCAGTCGCACCCGCGCGGAGCCGCGACGCCAGCCGCGCAGCAGACCGGACTGCGCGAGGAGCCCCGCCAGCGCGAAGAGGATCGGCATCCGGATGCGTCCGAGCGAGCCGCCGACCTGGTCCCAGAGCGCGGCGACAGAGGATCCCGGATCGGCGACGGTGGCGAAGCTCCAGATCAGGACGTGGAAGAGGACGACCGCGAGGACGCCGAGGCCGCGGGTCGTGTCGATCCAGGCGAGCCGCTCGCGCGCGACGAGCGCGTCCCCTGATCCCGTTGTCACGCGACCCAGTATGAGGGCTCGATGTGTCGCGGAAAACGCGACGTGCGGCGCGCGGCGTCGGTGCGCGGTGGTGGCTCGCGGTATTCGATCACGCGCCGGCCGTCGGTTCGCGCCGTCAGCTCGCGCCGTCGAGCCGCCCGACCGCGGTGACCCGCACGACCGCCGCGCCCGCCTCGTCCGACTCCGCGAGATCGACCGTGGCGGAGATCCCCCAGTCGTGATCGCCTGCCGGATCGTCCAGGATCTGCCGCACCCGCCACTCGGTCGGCGTCTCGGTGACCAGCAGCATCTTCGGTCCGCGCGCGTCCGGGCCGATGCCGATCGAGTCGTGCTCGTCGTAGTAGTCGTCGAGCGCCTCACCCCAGGCGTCGGCGTCGAAGCCGGCCTCCGCGTCCAGCTCGCCGAGCGCCTCGTGGTCGTCCAGCGCCGCGAGCGTGACCCGCCGGAACAGCTCGTTGCGCACCAGCACCCGGAAGGCGCGCTGGTTCGCGGTCAGCCGGCGCGGAGCGGGCGGCACGATCGCTTGATCGGCGGCGTGCAGCGCCGGGTTGACCAGCTCCTCCCACTCGTCGACCAGCGAGGAGTCGACCTGGCGCACCAGCTCGCCGAGCCACTCGATCAGATCGTGCAGCTCCTCGTTCTTGATCTCGTCCGGGATGGTCTGCCGGGCGGCCCGGAACGCGTCGGAGAGGTAGCGCAGCACGAGGCCCTCCGAGCGGGAGAGCTTGTAGAACGCGCAGTACTCGCCGAACGACATCGCACGCTCGTACATGTCGCGCACGACCGACTTGGGCGAGAGCTCGAAATCGCGCACCCACGGCTGCACGGCGGTGTAGGTCTCGAAGGTCGCCTCGAGCAGCTCCTGGAGCGGCTTCGGGTGCGTGACGCTCTCGAGCAGCTCCATCCGCTCCTCGTACTCGATGCCGTCCGCCTTCATCGCGGCGACCGCGTCGCCCCTGGCCTGGAACTGCTGGGCGCCGAGGATCTGCCGCGGGTCGTCGAGCGTCGCCTCGAGCACCGAGATCACGTCCAGCGCGAAGGTCGGCGACTCCGGGTCGAGCACGTCGAAGACCGCGAGAGCGAACGGCGAGAGTGGCTGGTTGAGCGCGAAGTTCGGCTGCAGATCGACGGTCAGCCGGATGCGGACCACGCCGTCGGCGTCGACGATCTGCTCGACCACCTCCGCGGTCCGCAGGGTCCGATAGATGCCCAGCGCCCGGCGGGCCAGTTGCAGCTGCCGCTTCCACGGCTCGTGGTTGTCGAAGATCAGCGCGTGCACGTTCGCGAAGACGTCGCCTCCGCGCGCGATCACGTTGAGCAGCATCGCGGAGGTGATCGTCATGTGCGAGGTGAGCGTCTCGGGCTCGGCGTCGACGAGCTTGCGGAAGCTCGGCTCGCCCCAGCTGACGAAGCCCTGCGGCGCGCGCTTGCCGACCCACTTGCGGCGCTTCTTCGGGTCGTCGCCCATCTTGTCGAGCGCCTTGCGGTTCTCCGACTCGTGCTCGGGCGCCTGCACCACCACGGTGCCCGCGGTGTCGTAGCCCGCACGGCCGGCCCGCCCGGCGATCTGGTGGAACTCGCGGGCCGAGAGCTGGCGGCTCTTCACGCCGTCGTACTTCGTCAGCGCGCTGAGCAGCACGGTCCGGATCGGGACGTTGATGCCGACGCCGAGGGTGTCCGTGCCGCAGATCACCCGCAGCATGCCCTGCTGGGCCAGCTGCTCGACCAGGCGGCGGTACTTCGGCAGCATGCCCGCGTGGTGCACGCCGATCCCGAGCCGGAGCAGGCGCGAGAGGGTCTTGCCGAACGCGGTCGTGAAGCGGAAGCCGCCGATCACCTCGGCGATGCGGTCGCGGTGCTCGCGGGTGGCGATGTTCGCGCTGGTCAGCGCCTGCGCCCGCTCGAGCGCGGCGGCCTGGGAGAAGTGCACGATGTAGACCGGCGCCTGGTTCGTCGAGAGCAGCTCCTCGATCGAGTCGTGGATCGGCGCGATCTCGTAGAAGAAGTGCAGCGGCACCGGCCGCTCGACCCCGGTGACCGTCGCGGTCTCGCGCCCCGTCCGCCGGGTGAGGTCCGCGGCGAGCGCCGTGACGTCGCCGAGCGTCGCCGACATCAGCACGAACTGCACGTGCGGCAGCGTCAGCAGCGGCACCTGCCAGGCCCAGCCGCGGGACGGGTCGGCGTAGAAGTGGAACTCGTCCATCACGACCTGGTCGACGTCGGTCTCGGCGCCGTGCCGCAGCGCCAGGTTCGCGAGGATCTCGGCGGTGCAGCAGATGATCGGCGCGTCCGGGTTCACCGAGGAGTCGCCGGTCACCATGCCGACGTTCGCGGCGCCGAAGACGTCGACCAGCGCGAAGAACTTCTCCGAGACGAGCGCCTTGATCGGCGCCGTGTAGTAGCTGCGCCGCCCGTTCGCCAGCGCGGCGGCGTGCGCCCCGATCGCGACCAGCGACTTCCCGGTGCCGGTCGGCGTCGACAGGATCAGGTTCGCCCCCGACGAGATCTCGATCATCGACTCGTCCTGCGCCGGGTACAGCGGCAGCCCCCGCGCCTCGGCCCACTCCGTGAACGCCAGGTACACCGCGTCGTCGTCGACGCGCCCGTCGGCGTCGGGCGTCGGCATCCGTTCGAGCAGCGTCGCAGTCATCCCCCCATCCTCCCGGAGTTTCCTGCGCCAGGGCCCCTCCCTGCTGGTCCAGTGCCTCCGCAGCGGCCACACCCTGCTGGTCGAGCAGCCGCGCAGCGGCGTCTCGGGACCCGCGCTCACGGGCGCGCTCGATCCGCGAGGGCGCGGCGCAGCCGCTCGACCGAGCGCTCGGGGTACGGCAGGAACTCGGCTGCCACGATGCGCACCGGGTGCACACCGATCGCGAGGAAGTCGTCGTAGCGGCCGACGTCGCGCGCGAACTGCCGGTTGCTCGTGCGGTGCCCGTCGCCCTCGTACTCCCAGGACACCCGCTCCCGCTCGTACCAGCCGTCGGGCCGCCCGACGAAGACACCCGCCGGCGTGAACAGCGGCACCTGGAGCTGCGGCTCCGGAAGTCCTGCCCGCACCGACGCGAGCCGGAAGCGGGTCTCCGGCCGTGACTCGGCGCCGTCGCGCACCAGCGCGATCGCCTCGCGCAGCCGCGGCGCTCCGCGCCCGCAGAACCACGCCACTCGCTCGCGGAGCTCCCCCAGCGGCACCCAGGGGCGCGGATCCCCCGGATCTCCGCGGTGCGGCGTCCGCACGAGCGCGTCGCCCACCGCCACGAGATCGTCGAGCTCGAGCAGCGTGCCCAGATGGCAGAAGAGCGACGCCCCGTCGGTCATCGGCAGGCCGTGCCGGACGATGCGCCGCACCAGCGCATCGGAGACCGCATGCCCGGCCACTCCCGGACGCCGTGCCGCCCGAGCCGGCGCGCGCACGCTGACGTGCAGCGGCTCACCCGGCAGGGCGCGCGGGAGCTCCAGCGGCCAGAGCCTCGCCGCGGTCAGATGGCTGAGGACCGCTCCCGGCCCGAGCAGGGCGAGGAGCGCCCGCGCGCGGATCTCGAGGTCCGGATCGACGCCCTCGACCCGCACGCCGTGGAACGGCGCCGTCAGATCGCCGCTGCGCAGGCGACCCCGGGCGAGACCGACGCGAGCGGCCTCGGCGACGGTGAACGGCCGCCCGAGGAGCTCGGCGGGAAGACGGGACGGCTGCGGCATCCCGCCACCGTGCCGCACGCGGACCCCTGAGAACCGCTCTTCACAGACCCGCCTGTTCTCCACACCCCGACCGCGCCAGTCGATCCGTCACGAACGGTCCCCGCGCGCATCCGGAGACGACCATTCGTGCCGGATCGACGCGCGCAATGGGCTGCTCGATCAGCAGGCTGGGGCCGGTTCAGCAGCCCGCGGGTCAGGCGAGCGCGCGCTCGACGTAGGGGCGCAGGTCGGCGGCGAGGCGCAGCTCGCCCGCGGCCTCGGCGTCGAGGAGGGTCTGCGCGTCGTCCGCGCGGCGCTCGACGAACCAGCGGCGCAGCGGGACGGCGCGCTCCGGACGCGAGAGCAGCTCGATCGCGTCGCCGGCCTCGATGCTCCCCCGGTGCAGGACCCGCAGGTAGGCGCCGGTGCGCCCCTCGTCGGCGAATCGCTTGACCCAGTGCGGCTCGCCGAGCACGCGCTGGAAGGTCGCGCACGGGGTCCGCGGCATCGTCACCTCGACCTCGACCTTCTCGCCGATCCGCCAGCGCTCGCCGATCACGGCGCCGGTGAGATCGAGCCCCTCGACCCGCAGGTTCTCGCCGAACCGCCCGGAGGGCATCTCGTAGCCGAGCCGCTCCGCCCACCACTCGGCGTCCTCGCGGGCGTACGCGTAGAGCGCCTTCGCCTCGCCGCCGTGGTGCGCGCGGTCGGCCTGCACGTCGGCGTAGACGCCGAGATCCCGGATGACGACCGGCCCCTCGACGGGGCGCTTGTCGATGGCGGTCACGCCGACCAGGCCCGGGTCCGGGAGCAGGCGGTCGACGCGGCAGACGGCGAGGAGTCGGGACATGCGGTCATGCTCTCACCGCACGGCCCTGCTCGCGCGCAGAGGCTCGCCGGTGGGCGGTGCGCGGGGGCTCGCCGCGTAGGCTCGCCGGGTGCGCGCCGCCCTCCCCGCTCCTCGTTTCGATCCGCTCCTCCTCGACGGCCTCGCCGAGGGCTACGCCGGCGACACCGGCGCCCGGGAGCACGCGGAGGGCCTCCTCTTCGACGGCGTCGACCTCACCGGAGCCGACCTGACGGCCGCGTCGTTCAGCGAGTGCGTGCTCGACGGCGTGGTCCTCGAGCGGGCGCAGCTGCGCGCCGCCTCCCTCGTGGAATCGCGGCTCGAGCGGCTGGACGTGCCGGGGCTGTCCGCGCCCCGCAGCCGCTGGCGCTCGATCGAGCTCGCCTCCTCCCGGCTGGGCTCGGCCGAGCTCTACGAGAGCACCTTCGAGCAGGTCCGCATCACGGACTGCAAGCTCGGCTACGTCAACCTGCGCGGAGCGACCCTGCGCGACGTCCTCTTCGAGCGCTGCACGATAGACGAGCTCGACCTCGGCGGGGCCACCGGTTCGCGAGTGGCCTTCACCGACTGCGACGTCCGCTCCCTCGAGCTGCCCGGCGCGAGGATCCAGGACCTCGACCTGCGCGGCGCCGAGCTGCACGTGCTCGGCGGTCTCGACGGACTCCGCGGCGTCGCGCTCACGGAGCTGCAGCTCAGCCTGATGCTGCCGCTGTTCGCCGAGCACTTCGGCGTGCGGGTCCTCGGCTGAGCCGGACCCCCGGCCCTACGCGCGCCGCCGGCCGATCCGCCGGCTGAGCGCCCGGCGACCGATTAGGAACACTCCGAGCACGATCGTCGTGACGACCACGAAGCTCAGCTGCACGCCCTGCCCCGAGAGCACCCGCAGCAGCATCCCGCCGGCCACCGTCACGACCCAGACCACGATCCCGGAGACGAGGATCCGGTCGGGCGAGCGCCAGGCGCGCGCGATCACCCAGCCCAGCAGCAGCGCGGCGACGAACGGCCACAGCGTCACGAGGAAGCCCTCGAGCACCGAGCCGCCGTCGTGCGTCCGCCGCCCGATCAGCACGAAGACCGCGACGAGGACGACATCGAGCGCCAGCCCGAGCCAGCCGCGGCGGGTCACGCGGGCTCCGTCACGAAGTCGATCAGCTGCTCGACCCGGCCGAGCAGCGCCGGCTCCAGGTCCTTGAAGGTCCGGACCTGCCCGAGGATGCGCTGCCAAGCGCGCGCGATGTCGGCCTGCTCGTCGTGCGGCCAGCCGAGCGCCTGGCAGATGCCCTTCTTCCACTCGATCGAGCGCGGGACGTCCGGCCAGCGCTCGAGGCCGACGCGGGCCGGCTTGACCGCCTGCCAGACGTCGACGAAGGGATGGCCGACCACGAGGACGTGCGCGCCGTGCGGGCCGGCGGCGACCGCGTCGGCGATCCGCGACTCCTTCGACCCGCGGACGAGGTGGTCGACGAGCACGCCGATCCGCCGTCCGGGCCCTGGGGCGAAGGCGCGGACCAGCTCGTCGAGGTTGTCGACGCCCTCGATGTACTCGACGACGACGCCCTCGATCCGCAGGTCGTGGCCCCAGACCTTCTCCACCAGCTCGGCGTCGTGCCGGCCCTCGACGTAGATGCGGCTCGGCAGCGCGACGCGCGCCTTCGCGTCCGCGACGTGGAAGGAGCCGGAGGCGGAGCGCGCCCGGCCGAGGTTCGCGTCGCGCTTGAGACCGGGGGCCTTGAGCGACACCGGCTTGCCGTCGATGAGGAAGCCGGGGCCGATCGGGAAGACGCGGACCTTGCCGAAGCGGTCCTCGAGCTTCACCATCCGCAGCTCCACGCCGACGACCGCGCCGACGAAGCCGGAGGCGACCTCCTCGACGACGAGATCGCGCTCGGCCTCGACCACCGCGACCTCGACCGTGTTCTTCGCCCGCCAGTTCCCGGCGAGCACGTCCTGCCCGTACCTGTCCTCGTCCATCGCCTCGAGGGTAGCCCGCTGCTGCGGATGATCATCACTCTCGATTACCAGAATGTATTGCGATGCGTTTATAGATCTGGTCCACTGGTCCTGGCCGCCGACCGGTGGCCGCGTTCCTCGAAAGGCAGCACCATGAGCAGCACCGACCTCCACGCCGAGCACGACCTCACCGAGCACCAGCACGGCGACGGCTGCGGCCACACCACCGTCCAGCACGACGACCACGTCGACTACGCGCACGGCACCCACCGCCACGCCCTGCACGGCGACCACTACGACGAGCACGGCGCCCACGCCGAGCACGTCGCCGCCGCCGACCAGTCCTGACCCGCGCGCGGCAGCATGCTGGTCGAGTAGCGCGAAGCGCGTATCGAGACCCGCCCACCGGACGACGGCGGATCTCGATACGCCCTCTCCGAGGGCTGCTCGATCAGCATGAGCGAGCCGCCCATGCAAGACGGCGGCCGGCCCCGTCTGCCGGCGAGCACGCCGCCGCCACCGCCCTTGCATGCTGGCCGAGGAGCGCGAAGCGCGTATCGAGACCCCGCCGCCGGCGAGCATGACGCTGCGAGACCCCGCTCCCAGCCGTGGTGAGTAGGCTGGCGGGGATACAACGTGCTCCGGGGTCGGTGAGAGTCCGAACCGGCGGTGACAGTCCGCGAGCCGCTGACCACTTCGGTGGGAGGCGGTTGACCTGGTGGAATTCCGGGACCGACGGTGAAAGTCCGGATGGGAGGCAGCACGAGCGTCGCGCGCGAGCGCGGCGCTGAACGACGGTGCCCGCGCACCGCCGGTCGCACCCCGGAGTTCGGCGACGAACGGAACCGGGAATGACGATCGACTTCGAGCACGCGATGCGCAGGGCGCTGGCCCTCGCCGAGCGCGGCCCCGCGCGCGGCGTGAACCCGCGCGTCGGCTGCGTGCTGCTCGCGCCGGACGGCACCGTGCTCGCCGAGGGCTGGCACCACGGCGCCGGCACCGCGCACGCCGAGGTCGACGCCCTCTCCACCCTCGCCCCCGGCGCCGCGACCGGCGCCACCGCCGTCGTCTCCCTCGAGCCCTGCAACCACACGGGTCGCACCGGCCCCTGCAGCCGGGCCCTGATCGACGCCGGCGTCGCCCGCGTGGTCTACGCCGTCGGCGACCCCGGTGACCGCTCGGCCGGCGGCGGCGACACCCTGCGCGCGGCCGGCGTCGAGGTGATCGAGGGCGTCCTCGCCGAGGAGGCGGAGGAGTTCCTGCACATCTGGCTCGCCGCGACCCGCCGCCGCCGCCCCTGGGTGACCCTCAAGTGGGCGTCCACGCTCGACGGCCGCACCGCCGCCGCCGACGGCAGCAGCCGCTGGATCACCGGCGCCGCGGCCCGGCAGCGCGTGCACGAGCAGCGCGCCGCGGCGGACGCGATCCTCGTCGGCACCGGCACGGTCCTCGCCGACGACCCGAGCCTCACCGCCCGCGGCGACGCCGGCGAGCTCCTCGCCGAGCAGCCGCTGCCCGTCGTCGTCGGCGAGCGCGGCGTCCCCGTCGGCGCCCGCGTCCTCGATCACCCGCGCCCCCCGGTCCTCGAGCGCACGCACGACCTCGCGGCGGTCCTCGACCGCCTCTACGACGCCGAGATCCGCCACGTCTACGTCGAGGGCGGCCCGATTCTGGCCTCCGCCCTCGTCGCCGACGGTCTCGTCGACGAGTTCCTCGTCTACCTCGCCCCGGCACTGCTCGGCGGCCCGCGGCTCGCCCTCGACGACCTGGGCGTCGAGAGCATCGCCAGCGCGCACCGCCTCGACCTCCGCTCCGTGGAGGTCCTCGGCGGCGACCTCCTCGTCACCGCCCGGCCGGGCTCCCCCGCCCACCGGCAGCCCGCCCTGCAGAAGGAGTCCTGATGTTCACCGGAATCATCGAGGAGGTCGGCGTCGTCACGGCCGTCTCGTCAGGGACCGACGCGATCCGCCTGACCGTGCGCGGCCCGCTGGCCGTCGAGGGCGCACGCCACGGCGACTCCATCGCGGTCTCGGGCGTCTGCCTGACCGTGGTCGACCAGTCGGACGACGGCTTCACCGCCGATGTGATGGCGCAGACCCTGCGGATGTCCACGCTCGACGGCGTCGCGGTCGGCGACCCCGTCAACCTGGAGCGCGCGGCGCTGGTCGGCGACCGCCTCGGCGGCCACATCGTCCAGGGCCACATCGACGGCACCGCGACGCTGCTCGCGGTCACGCCCGGCGACGCCTGGCGCGTGCTGCGCTTCTCCCTCCCGGCCGCGGCCGCTCCCCTGGTCACCGACAAGGGCTCGATCGCGGTCGACGGCGTCTCGCTGACGGTCTCGGCGATCAGCCCCGCCACCGAGCCGGAGCAGTGGTTCGAGGTCTCGCTCATCCCCGAGACCCTCGCCGCCACCACCCTCGGCACCCGCGCCGTCGGCGACCGCGTCAACATCGAGACCGACATCCTCGCCCGCCACGTCGAGCGGATGCTCGCGCTGCGGTCCGCCGCCGACGAAGGAGGCCGAGCATGAGCCTCGCCACGATCCCCGAGGCCGTCGCGGCCCTCCGCGCCGGCCGGCCGATCATCGTCGCCGACGACGAGGGCCGCGAGAACGAGGGCGACGTCATCGTCTCGGCCCAGCTCGCGAGCCAGGAGACGATCGCCTGGATGGTCCGCCACTCCTCCGGCTTCATCTGCGCGCCGATGACCAACGAGATCGCCGACCGCCTGGAGCTGCCGCTGATGGTCGTCGACAACGAGGACCCGCGCGGCACCGCCTACACGATCTCGGTCGACGCCGCGGACCGCCTCTCCACCGGCATCAGCGCCTCCGACCGCGCGCACACGCTCCGCGTGCTGGCCGACCCGGAGGCGACCCCGGCGCGGCTGCACCGGCCCGGCCACATCCTGCCGCTGCGCGCGGTCGAGGGCGGCGTGCGCGAGCGCGACGGGCACACGGAGGCGGCGGTCGACCTGATGAAGCTCGCCGGGCTCGAGCCCGTCGGCGCGATCTCGGAGATCGTGGCGGAGGACGGCGAGATGATGCGCCTCCCCGGCCTGATCGCGCTCGGCGAGCGCGAGGGCGTGCCGGTCACCACGGTGGCCGCCCTGATCGCCTACCTCGAGGAGCACCACGCCGAGCTGGACGCCTCGAGCGTGGAGCCCGCCCGGGACACCCCGCGCGTGATCTTCGAGGTCGAGACGACCGTGCCGACCACGCACGGGCCGTTCCGGCTGCGCGCCTACCGCGACCGCCAGACCGGCGCCGACCACGTCGCCGTCGTGGCGGGCGACATCGGCGACGGCCACGGCACGCTCGTGCGGGTGCACTCCGAGTGCCTCACCGGCGAGGCCTTCGGCTCGCTGAAGTGCGAGTGCGGCCCGCAGCTCGACGCCGCGCTCGACACGATCCAGCGCGACGGCGGCGTCGTGATCTACCTGCGCGGGCACGAGGGCCGCGGCATCGGCCTGATCAACAAGCTCCGCGCCTACCGCCTCCAGGAGGACGGGCTCGACACCCTCGACGCCAACCTCGCCCTCGGCCTGCCCGCCGACGCCCGCGACTACGGCGCCGCCGTCGGCATCCTCGAGGACCTCGGCGTCACCGACGTCCGCCTGCTCACCAACAACCCGGAGAAGGTGCGCCAGCTCACCGACCGCGGCATCACCGTGTCCGAGCGCGTGCCGCTGGTGGCCGGCGTCGGCGCCTTCAACCAGGGCTACCTCGCGACCAAGCGCGACCGGATGGGCCACTTCAGCGATCTCGACCCCCTCGTCGGACTCGACCCCCTCGACGCCGGACCCTCCGGCGCGACACCGAAGGAGTAAGCCATGGCCGGTAGCGGCGCCCCCACCACCTCCCCCGTCGACGGGAGCGGCCTCCGCGTCGTCGTCGTCGCGGGGACCTGGCACCAGCAGATCAGCGACGGGCTGATCGCCGGCGCGAAGGCCGCGCTCGACGAGTCCGGCGCCTCCTGGTCGCTCGTGCGCGTCCCGGGCTCGTTCGAGCTGCCGGTGGCCGCGAAGGCCGCCCTCGAGGCCGGCGCCGACGCGGTGGTCGCCCTCGGCGTCATCATCCGCGGCGGCACCCCGCACTTCGAGTACGTCTCGGACGCGGCGACCTCGGGGCTGACGAACGTCTCGATCCAGACCGGCAAGCCGGTCGGCTTCGGCGTGCTCACCCTCGACACCGAGCAGCAGGGCGTCGACCGCGCCGGCCTGCCCGGCTCGAAGGAGGACAAGGGCCGCGAGGCGGCGGAGGCGGCGATCGCGACCGCGCTCGTCCTCCGCGAGCTGCGCGGCTAGCCGCGACCCCGAGCGCCGACGCCCCCCTTGTCGGGGGCGTCGGCGCACTTCGCGGAGAGGCGCTCTTGCTGAGAAGACCCGGAGTAAAGTGGACGGGTCGTCACGAGCGGCCCTACCCTCCCTCCCCCTCGGCCCCCGCGGCCCGCAGCGCCCGATCGACGCCGCCCCCGCCGGCACCGGGAGACCCCTCCACCGGAGCAGCCCTCTTCCATGTCTTCTTCCCGTACCGCAGCCGACGCTCCCGCCGCCGCCCCGCAGAACTCCCGGGGCCGGGTCATCCTGGCGAGCCTCATCGGCACCTCGATCGAGTTCTACGACTTCTACGCCTACGCGACGGCCGCCGTCCTGGTCTTCCCGTCTCTCTTCTTCGTCAACGAGGACCCGGCGGTCGCCCTCCTCGCCTCCTTCGCGGTCTTCGGCGTCGCCTTCATCGCCCGCCCGATCGGGTCGATCATCTTCGGCCACTTCGGCGACCGCGTCGGCCGCAAGGGGACCCTCGTCGCCTCGCTGCTCACGATGGGCATCGCGACCTTCCTGATCGGCTGCCTGCCGACCGCCCTCACGCCGGGCTGGGAGTTCCTCGCTCCATTCCTGCTCGTCGTGATGCGCTTCTGCCAGGGCCTCGGCCTGGGCGGCGAGTGGTCCGGCGCCGCCCTCCTCGCGACCGAGAACGCCCCCGCGAACAAGCGCGCCATCTACGGCACGTTCCCCCAGCTCGGCGCCCCGATCGGCTTCATCGTCGCGAACGTGCTCTTCCTCGTGCTCGCGAGCACCATGAGCGACGAGACCTTCGCCGCCTGGGGCTGGCGCGTGCCGTTCCTCGCGAGCGCCGTGCTGGTGATCGTCGGCCTCTACGTGCGCCTCAAGCTCGTCGAGACCCCCGCGTTCCAGAAGGTCGTCGACAACGGCGAGGTGGCCAAACTGCCGCTCGCCCGCGTCTTCAAGACCAGCTGGCGCCCGCTCATCCTCGGCACGTTCATCATGCTGGCGACCTACGTGCTCTTCTACCTGATGACCACGTTCACGCTGACCTACGGCACCACGCCCTCCGATGCGGCGACCCCGGGCCTCGGCTACAGCCGCAACGACTTCCTGATCATGCTGATCGTCGGCGTCGTCTTCTTCGGGATCTTCACGCTCGTCTCCGGCCCGCTGGCCGAGAAGTTCGGCCGCCGCCGCACGCTGCTCGTCGTCACCTCGGCGATCCTCGTCTTCGGCCTGCTCTTCGTCCCGCTGTTCAGCGGCGGCTTCGCCGGCGTGATGGCGGTGCTGATCCTCGGCTTCACGCTGATGGGCCTCACCTTCGGCCCGATGGGCGCCGTCCTGCCCGAGCTGTTCCCGACCAACGTCCGCTACACCGGCTCGGCGATGTCGTACAACCTGGCGTCGATCCTCGGAGCGGCGCTCGCGCCGATCATCGCGGTGGCGCTCTGGCAGTCGGCCGGCGGCAGCACGCTGCTGGTCGGCCTCTACCTCAGCGGCGCGGCGGTGCTGACGCTCATCGCGCTGCTGCTCTCGAAGGAGACGCAGCACACGGCGTACCACGACAACGTGTCGTAGGACGCCGCTCCTCACTGCCTGTCCGGCCCGTCGGTTCCCCCGGCGGGCCGGACCCGTCTCCGGGCCCGTGCGAAAGGAAGCGGCGCCGACCCTTCATGCCGGTCGACCCTTCCTGCCGGTCGACCCTTCATGCTGGTCGAGTAGCCCCGCAGGGGCGTATCGAGACCCGCCACCACCAGCAGGGCGGGTCAGCAGACTCGCGTTCTGACGCCGGTGGATCTCGATGCGCCCGCTCCACGGGCCACTCGATCAGCACAGCTTCTCGTCTCGATCGAGGGCCGGTTCGCAGCCACGAAGGGGCAAGATGGACGGCGGTCCACAAGAAGTACGGCAAGGCGTGAGCGAGGACGAACGAGCGATGAGCAGCACCACGGAGAGCACGCGCGGCGGACGGCGGCCCCGCCGCGGCAAGGACGACGGACCCCGCGCCTCCTTCTCGCAGCTCGTCCCTTACCTGCTGGAGCACCGCGGCATCCTCTCGGTCGTGGTCGTGCTCAGCCTGTTCGGCGCCGCCGCCAGCCTCGCCCAGCCGCTCGTCGTCGGCCAGGTCATCACCCGCGTGCAGGACGGCCTCGACCTCGGTCCGCTGGTCTGGGCGCTCCTCGTCCTCGTGGTCGCCTCCGGCCTCATCTCCGGCTTCGCGCACTACCTCCTCCAGCGCACCGGCGAGGGCATCGTCCTCTCCAGCCGCCGCCGGCTCGTCGCGCGGCTGCTCCGCCTGCCGATCCGCGAGTTCGACGCCCGCCGCACCGGCGACCTCGTCTCCCGCGTCGGCTCCGACTCCACGCTGCTGCGCGCCGTGCTCACCCAGGGCCTCGTCGACTCGATCGCCGGCTCGCTGCTCTTCGTCGGCGCGATCGTCGCCATGGCGATCATCGACTGGGTCCTCCTGCTGATCATCGTGGTCGTCGTCGCCGTCGCCCTCGGTGCGGCGCTGACCCTCGGTCGCGGCATCCGCGTCGCCAGCCGGAAGGCGCAGGAGAAGGTCGGCGACCTCGCCGCCGCCGTCGAGCGCGCGATCAGCGCCGTCCGCACCATCCGCGCCGCCGGCGCCACCGACCGCGAGATCGCCGTCGTCGACACCCACGCGACCGAGGCCTACCGCCTCGGCATCCGCGTCGCGCACATCTCGGCGCTCGTCGTCCCGGTGGCCGGGATCGCGATGCAGGTCGCCTTCCTCGCCGTGCTCGGCGTCGGCGGCTACCGCGTCGCCTCGGGCGCGATCGACATCGCCCAGCTGGTCTCGTTCATCCTCTTCCTCTTCATGATGGTGATGCCGCTGGGCAACTTCATCGGCGCGATCACCTCCGTCAACTCGGCGCTCGGCGCGCTCGGGCGGATCCAGGAGATCATCGACCTGCCGATCGAGGGCGACGGCGAGCGCGACGGCGGCGGGCTCGGCCCGGGCGTCGCCGACTCCGCCATCGCCTTCGACGACGTCGTCTTCTCCTACGACGAGAAGGCCCTCGACGTCGACGAGGACGCCCGCGACCGCACCGTCCTGCGCGGCGTCTCCTTCACCGTCCCACGCGGCAAGCGCACGGCCCTCGTCGGCCCGTCCGGCGCCGGCAAGAGCACGATCCTCGCCCTGATCGAGCGCTTCTACGACCCCGAGGCCGGCGTGGTCCGGCTCGGCGGCGTCGACATCACCGCCATCGACCGCGACGCCCTCCGCGCCCAGATCGGCTATGTCGAGCAGGACGCGCCGGTGCTGGCCGGCACTCTCCGCGAGAACCTCGTGCTCGGCCGCCCGGACGCCTCCGACGAGGACTGCCTGCGGGTGCTCGAGGCCGTGAACCTCACCGACGTGCTCGAGCGCAACCCGCTCGGACTGAACGCGCCCGTCGGCGAGAGCGGCGTCATGCTCTCGGGCGGCGAGCGCCAGCGCCTCGCGATCGGGCGCGCGCTCCTCGCGGCCCCGCCGATCCTGCTGCTCGACGAGTCCACCTCGAGCCTGGACGGCCTCAACGAGCAGCGCCTGCGGCTCGCGATCGACGCCGTGGCCGAGAACCGGACGCTGCTCGTCATCGCGCACCGCCTCTCGACGGTCGTCGACTCCGACCAGATCGTGGTGCTGCAGAAGGGCGAGGTCGTCGGGATCGGCACGCACTCCGAGCTCGTCGAGTCGACGCCGCTCTACCGCGACCTGGCCAAGCACCAGCTGCTGGTCTGAGCGCGGCCCCGGCCCGGTCAGCGCGGCGGCATCCGCAGCGCGCCGTCGAGACGGATCACCTCGCCGTTGAGCATCGGGTTCTCGATCACGTGGCGCACGAGCGCGGCGAACTCCGACGGCCGGCCGAGCCGGGCCGGGTGCGGCACCGCCTCGCCGAGGGCGGCGCGCGCCGCCTCCGGCAGCCCGGCGAGCAGCGGGGTGTCGAAGGTGCCGGGCGCGATCGAGACGACGCGGATCAGCGCGGCCGCCAGTTCGCGCGCCAGCGGCAGGGTCAGCGCGGCCACGGCACCCTTCGAGGCGGCGTAGGCCGCCTGCCCGATCTGCCCCTCGAAGGCCGCGATCGACGCCGTGGTGATCAGGACCCCGCGCTCCCCCTCGACCGGCTCGCCCTCGGCGATCGCGGCCGCCGCGAGCCGCAGGACGTTCAGCGTGCCGACCGTGTTGATCCGGAGGACCCGCTCGAAGGCGTCGAGCGCCAGCGGCCCGTCACGGCCGAGCAGGCGGCCCGGCGTCGCGACACCGGCGCAGGTCACGGCGATCCGCAGCCCCTCGGCGGCCGTCACGGCCCGCTGGACCGCGTCGGCGTCGAGGACGTCGCCCGGGATCCGCAGAATCGACTCCGGCAGGTCGGCGCTGTCGAGCGCCGTCGGCAGATCGAGGACGACGACGCGCGCTCCTGCCTCGGCGAGGGCCCGCGCCGTCGCGGCTCCGAGCCCCGAGGCTCCCCCGGAGACCAGCGCCGCGCAGCCCTCGACGCGCATCAGGGGGCGATCGTCGGGGCGGGCGCGTCGGTGGAGAGCGCCTCGGCGGAGCAGTCGGTGAGGGTGCGGTCGTAGTCGGCGATCGCCTCCTGCGCGGCCAGCCACTCCGACTCGCTCAGGGAGCCGTCCGGGGCGGCGGGCCGCTCGTTCAGGCCGTAGCGCGCGAGGCACCGGGTGATCAGCTGGGAGACCTCATCACCCTCGGTCACCGCTCCGGTCGCGACGGGCGTCGGCTCGGTCGCGCGGATCGTCCGCGCGGGCGTGGCACCGGAGTCGGGCACCTCGGCCGGGTCCAGCGCGCAGCCCGCGAGCGGGGCCAGCAGCAGCAGCACGGCCGCGACGGCCGACGGCAGGCGGGCGGCTCGGAGCCGGGAGCGCTCGGGCATGGACGACCTCGGGAGTGGATGACGGCGGAGGACGGCACGGCGCCGGAGGAGCGGTGCCGGCCGGGTTCGTGGCGAGCGTAGCGCAGGCGCTCGGACCGGGGCGTCCGGGGTGCGCGGAACGACGGGCCGCGGCCCTGACGGGGGGTCAGGGCGCCGCGAGCGCCCACATCGCGACCGCACTCGCCGCCGCGACGTTCAGCGAGTCGATCCCGTGCCGCATCGGGATCTGCACCGCGACGTCCGCGGCGGCCAGCGCCTCCGCGGTGAGCCCCTCCCCCTCGGTGCCGAGCACGAGCGCGACCCGCTCCGGGGCGGCCGCCGCGAAGTCGCGCAGCGGCACCGCCTCCGGGGTCAGCGCCATCGCGGCGATCGTGAAGCCGGCCTCGTGCAGCAGCGCGCGCGTGCTCGGCCAGTCGCCGACCCGCGTCCAGGGCACCTGCAGCACCGTGCCCATGCTGACGCGGATCGCCCGGCGGTAGAAGGGGTCGGAGCAGCGCGGGGTCACCAGCACGGCGTCGGCGCCGATCGCGCCGACCGAGCGGAAGATCGCGCCGACGTTGGTCGGGTCGACCACGTTCTCGAGCACGACCACGCGGCGCGCGCCGGCGAGCAGCTCCGCGGGGTCGGCCAGCACCGGCCGGTCCAGCGCGGCGATCAGGCCGCGGTGCAGCGTGTAGCCGGTCAGCTCGGCCAGCAGCTCACCGGGTCCGGTGAAGACCGGCACGTCCCGGTCGCCGAGCAGCCGCTCGGCCTCCTCGACCGAGCCGCCGAGCGAGAGCACCGAGCGCGGTCGGTGGCCGGCGGCGAGCGCCCGCTCGAGCACCAGCGCCGACTCCGCGAGATAGAGCCCGTGCGGGCCGCGGGCGTTCTTCAGCGCGACGTCCGTGGCGTGCGCGTAGTCGCGCAGCCGCGGGTCCTCGAGAGAGCGGACCTCGATCAGCTCCACGGATCAGGCGAAGGGGTCGGGGGTGAGCGTGTACTTGGTGCTGAGGTACTCGTGGATGCCCTCGAGCCCGCCCTCGCGGCCGAGCCCCGACTGCTTGACGCCGCCGAACGGTGCCGCGGCGTTCGAGACGACGCCGACGTTCAGCCCCATCATCCCGGTGGCGAGCCGCTCGATCATCCGCTGACCGCGGGCGAGATCGCGGGTGAAGACGTACGAGACCAGCCCGAACTCGGTGTCGTTGGCGAGGGCGACCGCCTCGTCCTCGTCGCGGAACGGAACGATCGCGAGGACCGGGCCGAAGATCTCGGTGCGCAGGATCTCGCTGCCGGGCGCGACCCCCGCGAGCACCGTCGGCTCGTAGAAGTGCCCGGCACCGTCGATGCCGTGCCCGCCGACCCGGACCTCGGCTCCGCGGTCGACGGCGTCCCGGACCAGCGAGGCCGCCTTCTCGACCGCGCGGTCGTCGATCAGCGGACCGATCGTGATGCCCGCCTCGGTGCCGCGGCCGACGGTCAGCGCGCGGACGCGCTCCGTGACGCGGGCCGCGAACTCCTCGGCGATCGACTCGTGCACGAAGAAGCGGTTGGCGGCCGTGCAGGCCTGGCCGATGTTGCGGAACTTCGCGAGCATCGCGCCCTCGACCGCGCGGTCGAGATCGGCGTCCTCGAAGACGACGAACGGCGCGTTGCCGCCGAGCTCCATCGAGGTGCGCAGCACGCCCTCGGCCGCCTGCCGCAGCAGCGTCCGCCCGACCGGCGTCGAGCCGGTGAAGGAGAGCTTGCGCAGTCGCGGGTCCGACAGGATCGGCTCCGACACCGCACCGGCCGAGGAGGTGGTGACGACGTTGACGACGCCGTCCGGCACCCCCGCCTCGGCGAGCAGGGCCGCGAAGGCGAGCGTCGTCAGCGGCGTGAGCTCGGCGGGCTTCACCACGACGGTGCAGCCGGCGGCGAGGGCCGGGGCGATCTTGCGCGTCGCCATCGCGAGCGGGAAGTTCCACGGGGTGATCAGGTAGCACGGGCCGATCGGGTGCTGCGAGACGATCATCCGCCCCGTGCCCTCCGGGTTCACGCCGTAGCGGCCCGAGATGCGCACCGCCTCCTCGCTGAACCAGCGGAGGAACTCGCCCCCGTAGGCGACCTCGCCGAGCGCCTCGGCGAACGGCTTGCCCATCTCCAGCGTCATCAGCAGGGCGAAGTCGTCCTTGCGCTCCTGCAGCAGGTCGAACGCGCGGCGGAGGATCTCCGCACGCTTCCGGGGCGCGGTCGCGGCCCAGGCCGGCCCCGCCTCGACGGCGGCGTCGAGCGCCCGCAGGCCGTCCTCCGGAGTCGCGTCGGCGATGGTGCGGATCACCTCGCCGGTGGCCGGATCCTCGACATCGATCGTGCCGCCGCCCGAGCCGTCGACCCACGCGCCGCCGATGAGCAGCTGCGACGGGACGCGGGCGAGCAGGGCCGCCTCGGCGGCGCTTCGAACGACGGAATCACTCACGAGAACACTCTTCCTGTGCGGATCGAGTCGCGCGGACCCCGCACGACGATGCTTCTCAGTCTACGACCGCCCCCGGACGCACCTCAGGAGCCGGTCGCTCCTGTGGACGGACCGGCCCCTGTGGAGGAGGGAAGCACGGTGGAGGAGGGAAGCACGGAGGAGGAGGCCTCGACGCGCACACCCGCCTCGGTCAGCTCGCGCAGTGCCGCGGCACTCGCCTCGGGCGAGACCCCGGCGACGAGGTCGGAGAGCACGCGCACCTCCAGGCCGGCCGCGCGCGCATCGAGGGCCGAGGCCCGCACGCAGTGGTCGGTGGCGAGCCCCACGACGTCGAGCTCGGTGACGCCCAGGCGCTCGAGCAGCGCCGGAACCGGCGCCCCGTCGTCCGCCGTCCCCTCGAAGGCCGAGTAGGACGGCCGACCCTGGCCCTTGCGGATGTGCACGTCGACCGCGTCCACCGCGAGCGCCGGGTGGTACTCCGCACCGGCCGTCCCCGCGACGCAGTGCACCGGCCAGGTGTCGAGATAGTCGGGCTCGGCGGCGAAGTGCCCGCCGTTGTCGGAGGCGCCGTCGTGCCAGTCGCGCGAGGCGAGCACCGTCGTGTAGCGGCCGGCGCTCGCGGCCAGGTGCGCGGTGATCGCCTCGGCGACACGCGTGCCGCCGGCGACGGCGAGCGCGCCCCCCTCGGTGAAGTCGTTCTGCACGTCGACGATCAGGAGTGCCGTGGTCATGGTGGTCCTCTCGGAACGGGAGCGGGAGCGGTGCGGGTGGGAGGTCAGGAGTCGGAGAGCGCGCCGCCGCAGCGGTAGACGCCGGTGACGAGCGTGTCGATGGCGGTCTTCGCCGAGTCGGAGACGTCGCCGAGCGCGTAGACGGCGAAGGTGAGCGCGGTGCCGTCCTGGGCGTCGACGACGCCGGCGAGCGTGTAGCCGGTGTCGATCCAGCCGGTCTTCGCGCGGACGGCGCCGTCGGCCACCGCGTTGTCGCCGGCGAAGCGGTCGGCGTAGGAGAGCGAGCCGGTGCGCCCCGAGACCGGGAGGCCGTCGAGGAGGACGCCGAGCTGCCCCTCCCTGGCCTGGATCTTCCGCAGCAGGCTCGTGAAGTACGCCGGTGCCACCGCGTTGTCGTCGCTGAGTCCCGAGCCGTCGACGATCGTGATCCCGGCCGTGTCCACTCCGTAGCCGGCGAGGCCCTGGAGGACGCCCGCCTGCTCGGCGCCGAAGTCGTTGCCGGAGCCCGTCCGGATCGCGACCAGCCGCGCGAGCATCTCCGCGATCGCGTTGTCCGAGACGAGCAGCATCTGCTGCACGAGGGTGCTCACCGGGGCCGACTCGACGGTGCCGAGCACCCGCGCGCCCGCCGTCGCGGTACCGGTGCTCACCGTCGGCGAGCCGGACAGCTCGTCCACGAAGGCGTCGCCCGCCCGGCCGATCGGGTCCTCGCCGCGGCGGGAGGTGGCGGCGGTCGGATCCGCCCGGTCGCCGTCGACCTGCAGGGCGGTGATCTCGGGCATGTAGCCGTCGGTCTGCTCCTTGCGGTTCCAGCTCGGCTGCCACGTGTCGCCGGAGTAGAGCGAGGCGTCGAGCACGACCGAGGAGATCCTGGTGCCCGCGGTCGCCGGGTCGGCGTCCCAGGCGGCCTCGACCTGCGCGGCGAGGTCGTCGAGGTGCGCGGCACCGGCGTAGACCGACTCCTGACCGCTCGGCAGCCGGCTGAGCGTGAGGTCGCCCCCGCCGACCAGCACGACGCTGCCGGGTGCGTCGCCTGCGACGACGGTCGTGGCGATGCGGGTGTCCGGGCCGAGGACGGCGAGCGCGGAGGCGGCGGTGAGGATCTTCAGGGCGGAGGCGGTGCGCGACGCGGTCGTGCCGCCGCGGTCGAAGAGCACCTCGCCGGTCGCGGCGTCGACGACCCGCGCCTGCATCGAGCCGAGGCGCGGATCCGCCGCGAGCTCGGCGACGGAGCAGGTGCGCAGTGCCTCGGCGGTCTCGGTGCCGGCAGGGCGGGCGGTGGGGGTCGGCGTCAGCGCGGGCGTCGGCGTCGCGGTGGCGGGTGCCGGGGCGGTGGGCGCCGCGGCGGGAGTCGCCGTGCGGCCGATCGCCGTCCCGGCGCCGAAGGCTCCGACGCCCAGCAGCACGGCGGCGACGGCTGCGGCGGCCACGAGGGCGCGCGGCCGGCGGCGGGGCGGGGTGTCAGTCATCCGAACCAGGGTAACCGGACGGGATCGACGGGGCCTGGGGGCGAAAGATACGGGGCGATGGCTGCACTCGCGGCTGCACCACGGGAAAGAATGCGGAGCCGCCTGTCGGAATCGAACCGACGACCTTCTCATTACGAGTGAGACGCTCTACCGACTGAGCTAAGGCGGCGTGCTCGCGAGGCGCTGGCCCCGGACACGATTACACAGCATAGCCTGCTCGCGGGCCGGGGCGTGAATCGGGGCGCGGGGCCCGCCGGCTACTCGGCGAGCGCGCCGCGCAGCTCCTCGAAGGAGTGCACGATCAGGCCCGGGAGCGCGTCGCGACCGTCGTGGTCGACCCAGCCGGCCCAGGCGTGCCGCATGGCGGCGAGGCCGAGCAGGGTGAGCATCCGGGCCCGGCTGCGCACCGCCTCGGCGTCCGTCCCGCCGCGGGTGAGGCGCTCGGCGACCAGGTCCTCGATGGCGAGCTCGAACTCCCGCATTCCGGCGATCTTGAGGCCGACGAGCTGCGGGTGCTCGCGGAAGAGGCTGCGCCGCAGCAGGTGCAGCTCGCGGTCCTCCTCCCCCGGGACCTCCGCCGCCGCGACGAAGACCGCCTGCAGGTCGACGAGGAGCGGCGCCTCGCCCGCCAGGAATGCGGCCGCGGTCTCGTCGGAGATCACCGGGAGGCCGCCGACCAGCGCGTCCTCCTTCGAGGCGAAGTAGTTGAAGAAGGTGCGCGTGGAGACGTCGGCCGTCCGCGAGACGTCCTCGATCGTGACGCGGTCCGGCCCGCGCTCGCTCGCGAGCCGCAGCACGGCGGTCTCGATCGCGCGCCGGGTCGCGAGGCGCTTGCGCTCCCGGAGGCCCGGCTGCTCCGGCGCGCCGCGGCGCTCCTGCTCGGTCAGCACTGCGGGTCCTCCTCGGGGACGACGCCCTCGAGCAGGTACGCGTCGACCGCGTCGTTCACGCACGAGTTCGACTTGTTGTAGGCCGTGTGGCCCTCGCCGTCGAAGGTCACGAGGTGCCCGTCGGACAGTTCCTCCGCCAGCGCCTGCGCCCAGACGTAGGGGGTCGCCGGGTCGTTGGTGGTGCCCACCACGAGGATCGGGCCCGAGCCCTCCGCCGTGATCGGCGCGCGGGAGCCCTCGAAGGCGGCCGGCCACTCGCCGCAGAGGATGTCGCCGTAGGCGAGATAGCGGCCGAGCGTCGGCGCCGCCGCCTCGAGCTCCGCGGCGTCCGCCCGCATCGACTCCGTCTCGGCGTCGTAGGCGTAGTCGACGCAGTTGATCGCGAGGAAGGCCTCGGTCGCGTTGTCGGCGTAGTCGCCGTCGGCCGTCCGGCCGTTGTAGGTGTCCGCGTACTGGAAGGCGATCTCCGCGCCGCCCTGCCGCACGTCCGTGAGCATCTCGCTCAGCCCGCCCCAGGAGGAGGCGGAGTAGAGCGGGTAGACGATCGCGGTGAGCAGGGTGCTCGAGCCGAGCTGCCGGCCGTCCTGGGCGCGGATCGGCGAGGCGTCGACGCGCTCGAGCATCGAGGCGACCTGCGCCATCGCGTCGTCGACCGTGCCGGTGAACGGGCAGCCCTCGCCGCCGAGGCAGGCGGTGAGATACGCGCGCAGGGCGCTCTCGAAGCCGATCGCCTGCTCGCGGACGACGTCGAGCGAGGTCGCGGCCGGGTCGATCGCGCCGTCGAGCACGAGCCGGCCGACGCGATCGGGGAAGAGGCCGGCGTAGGTGGCGCCGAGGAAGGTGCCGTAGGAGTAGCCGAGGTAGTGCAGCGACTGGTCGCCGAGCGCCGCCCGCAGCACGTCGAGATCGCGGGCCGCGCTGGTCGTGCCGACCTCGGGCAGCAGTGCGCCACTGCGCTCCTCGCAGGCGGCGGCGAAGGCGGCGGACGCGGTGCGCTGCGCGGCGATCCACTCGTCGCTGCCGCGCGCGCCCGGGACGATGTCGTAGAGGTAGGAGTCGAGTCCGGCGGCGTCGAGGCAGGACACCGCGGTCGAGGCGCCGACGCCGCGCGGGTCGAAGCCGACCACGTCGAAGCGGGCGGCGAGCTCGTCGTCCACGGCGAAGTCCAGGCTGTCGCGGATGAGGTCGACCCCGGAGCCGCCGGGCCCGCCCGGGTTGACCAGGAGGGAGCCGATCGCGTCCCCGCCCGTCGCCGGGTGGCGCACCAGCGCGATCGAGGCGGTCTCGCCGGCCGGAGCGTCCCAGTCGAGCGGCACCGTCGCGTCGGTGCACTGCATGCCCTCGCCGCAGTCGTCCCAGACCAGGACCTGGCCGTAGTACTGCTCGAGATCGGCGTCGACGGCCTGCGCGGCGGGGGTGGAGGTGCGCTCGGGTGAGGGTCCGGGAGCGAAGCAGCCGGAGAGCAGCACGACCGCGGCGCCGACCGCGGCGAGCGCCGACCAGCGGCCCGGGCGCCTCACGCGGCCACCGGGCGCCGCGCGGCGACCACCAGCATCGCCTCGAGGGCGAGGACGGGCGAGACGTTCGCGTCGATGCGCTGCCGGGCCTCCGCCACGGCGTCGAGCACCGCGAGCGTGCGCTCGGGGGCGGTGGCCGAGGCGAGCGCCGTCATCTCGCTCCGCACCTCCTCGTTGATCACGCCGCCGGGGGCGCCGAGCTGGAGGCGCACGACATCGCGGTAGAGCGAGAGCAGGTCGACGAGGATGCGGTCGAGGCCGTCGCGGAGGCTGCGCGTCGCCCGGCGCTTCTGATCCTCCTCGAGAGTGCGCAGCTGCGAGCGGAGCTGAGCGGGGATCGTGCCGCCGGGCTCGACGCCGAGCGAGCGCAGCGCCTGCTGGCGCTCGACCTCGTCGCGCTCGAGCGTGTAGGCCTTCGCGTCCTCGGTGGCGACCTCGATCATCCGCGCAGCACCCAGCACCGCGTCGGACACCCCGCGCAGGCTCAGGGCGATGCGGAGGGTCTCCTCGCGCCGCTCGCGGGCGTTCGCGTCGGTCGCGAGCCGGTGCGCCATGCCGATGTGGCTCTGGGCCTGGCGGGCGGCGCGCTCCGCCGTCTCCGCGTCGACGCCGTCGCGGCGCTCGAGCAGGCCGGCGACGTCCTCGACGCTGGGGACGCGCAGTCGGACCGAGCGCACCCGCGATCGGATCGTCGGCAGCAGGTCGGCCTCGCTGGGCGCGCAGAGGATCCAGACGGTGCGCTCGGGCGGCTCCTCGAGCGCCTTCAGCAGGACGTTCGAGGTGCGCTCGCTCATCCGGTCGGCGTCCTCGATGACCATCACCCGGTAGCGCGAGACCGACGGCGAGTACTGCGAGGACGAGACGAGGCGGCGCACCTCCTCGATCGAGATGATGACGCGCTCGGTGGCGAGGACCGCGAGGTCGGGGTGCGAGCGCGCGGCGACCTGCGCGCAGTCCGGGCACTCGCCGCAGCCGCCGCGGCGGCAGAGCAGCGCGGAGGCGAACGCGTAGGCGAGGTTGGAGCGGCCTGAGCCGGGCGGCCCGGTGATCAGCCAGGAGTGGGTCATTGAGGTCGACTCGTGCCCCCTCTCGTCGCGGGGGGTCGAGGCGTCGCGCAGGGCGCCGATGGCGTGCTCCTGGCCGACGAGCTGGCTCCAGACGGTCACGGATCCAGGCTAACCGCGAGGTCCGACAGCGGGCCGGGCGTCGCGAGGGCCGGCGCCGAGCAGGGGCTCGGTGCGGGCGCGGACCGCGGCGGCGAGCTCCTCGACGGGGCGGCTCGCGTCCAGGACGAGGAAGCGCTCCGGGTCGCCCGCGGCGAGGTCGAGGAAGGCCTGCCGGACCCGGCCGTGGAACTCGGCCTTCTCCGCCTCGAGCCGGTCGTAGCGGGTGCGCGCGGCGGCCAGCCGGGTGCGGGCGACGGCGGGATCGAGGTCGAGCAGGACGGTGAGGTCTGGGCGGAGGTCGCGGGTCGCCCACTCCGAGAGGGAGCGGACCTCCGCGGCGTCGAGCACCCGGCCGGCGCCCTGGTAGGCGACGGAGGAGTCGATGTAGCGGTCCTGGACGACGACCTCGCCCCGCTCGAGCGCGGGCCGGACGAAGGTGCCGATGTGCTGCGCCCGGTCCGCGGCGTAGAGGAGCGCCTCGGCCCGCGGATCGATCTCGCCGCGGTGGTGCAGCACGATCTCGCGGATCTGCACGCCCACCTCGGTGCCGCCCGGCTCGCGGGTGCGCCGCACGGTCTCGCCGCGCGAGCCCAGCCACTCCTCGAGCAGCCGGGCCTGCGTGGTCTTGCCCGCGCCGTCCCCGCCCTCGAGGGTGACGAACAGCCCGGTCACGACTCCGTCGAGCCCGTCGCCTTCGCCGCAGTGCTGCGGGCGCGGGTGGTGGCCGGCTTCTTCGCGGCGGTCGTCTTCGCGGCCGTCGACGTCTTGGCGGCGGCGGTCTTCGCGGCCGTGGTCTTCGCCGCCGTGGTCTTCGCCGCCGTCGCCTTCGCCGCCGTGGTCTTCGCGGCGGTGGTCTTCGTCGCCGTCGCCTTGGCCGCCGTCGTCTTCGCCGCGGGCTTCTTGGCCGGGGCGCGCTTGGCCGGGGCCTTCTTGGGAGCGGGACCCTTCGCCCGCTTGTCCGCGAGCATCTGCACCGCCTGCTCGAAGTCGATCTCCTCGATCGGCTGGCCCTTGGGGATCGTGACGTTGGTCTCGCCGTCGGTCACGTAGGCGCCGAAGCGGCCGTCGCGGATCCGGATCGGCTTGCCGCTGACCGGGTCGGCCTCGAACTCCGCGAGGGCGCTCGTGGCGCGCTTGGCGCCGTACTTGGGCTGGGCGAAGACCTCGAGCGCGGTCGGCAGGTCGACCTCGAAGATCTGGTCCTCGCTGGTGAGGGAGCGGCTGTCCGTCCCCTTCTTCAGGTACGGGCCGTAGCGGCCGTTCTGCGCGGTGATCGGCTCGCCCGACTCCGGGTCCTCGCCGATGGTGCGCGGCAGGTCGAGCAGGCGCAGAGCGGTGGCGAGGTCGACGGTCGCGACGTCCATCGACTTGAAGAGGGAGGAGGTGCGCGGCTTCACCACGGCCGCCTTCTTCGCGCCGCGCTTCGCCGGCGCGGGTTCGACGACCTCACCGGTGGCGGGGTCGGCGGTGGTCTCGGGTTCCGGGTCGACCTCGGTCACGTACGGGCCGAAGCGGCCGTCCTTGACGACGACGGTCTTGCCCGAGTCCGGGTTGCTGCCCAGCACGCGGTCGGTCTGCACGGGAGCGTCGACGAGCTCCTGCGCCTTCGCGGGCGTGAGCTCGTCCGGGGCCAGCTCGAGCGGCAGGTTGACGCGGCGCGGCGTCTCCTGCCCCTCCTCCTGGGCGACCTCGAGGTAGGGCCCGTACTTGCCGATGCGCAGGGTGATGTCGTCGGTGATCCGGACGGAGTTGATGCTCTTCGCGTCGATCTCGCCCAGGTTGTCGACGACGTGCCGCAGGCCCGGCTGGTCGCCGCCGCCGAAGTAGAAGCGGTTCAGCCAGTCGACCCGGTCCTCCTCACCGCCGGCGATGCGGTCGAGGTCGCCCTCCATCGCGGCGGTGAAGTCGTACTCGACGAGGTCGGAGAAGAACTCCTCGAGCAGACGGACCACGGAGAAGGCGATCCAGTTGGGCACGAGCGCCGTGCCGCGCGGCGTGACGTAGCCGCGGTCGACGATCGTCGTGATGATCGAGGCGTAGGTCGAGGGGCGCCCGATCCCCAGCTCTTCGAGCGACTTGACGAGGCTCGCCTCCGTGTAGCGCGGGGGCGGCGAGGTCTCGTGGCCCTTGGCCTCGACCTCGGCGACGACGAGGCTCTGGCCGACCTCGAGCACGGGCAGCTTGGCGTCCTTCTCGTCGCGGGCGCCGTGGCGCTCCTCGTCGCGGCCCTCCTCGTAGGCGAGCAGGAAGCCGCGGAAGGTGATGACCGTTCCCGAGGCGGTGAACTCGGCGGTGCGCTCGGTGTCGCCGGCCGGGTTGGCGAGCAGGGTGACCGTCGCGGTCGAGCCCTTGGCGTCGGCCATCTGCGAGGCGACGGTGCGCTTCCAGATCAGGTCGTAGAGGCGGTGGTCGTTCCCGCGGAGGGTGCCGGCGAGCTGGTCCGGGGTGCGGAAGGTCTCGCCCGCGGGGCGGATCGCCTCGTGCGCCTCCTGCGCGCTCTTGTTCTTGCCGGAGTAGAGGCGCGGCTTCTCGGGGACCGTCTCGGCTCCGTAGAGCGAGGCCGCCTGCGAGCGGGCGGCGTTCAGCGCCTGCTGCGAGAGGTTCGGCGAGTCGGTCCTCATGTAGGTGATGAAGCCGTTCTCGTAGAGCGACTGCGCGACGCTCATCGTCTGGCGCGCCGAGAAGCGGAGCTTGCGCGCCGCCTCCTGCTGGAGCGTCGAGGTGGTGAACGGGGCGGCGGGGCGCCGCGAGTAGGGCTTGGACTCGAGGTTCGAGACGCGGACGAGCGTCTTCGGGTCGCGCAGCGCCTCGGCGAGGGCACCGGCGGAGGCCTCGTCGAGGACGGTGACGTCCCCCTTCAGCTGACCGCGGTCGTCGAAGTCGCGGCCGCTTCCGATCCGCTTGCCGTCCAGGCGCGCCAGGCGGGCGTCGAACGCCGCCGAGGCGTCGGCCTCGGGGGCGAGGACCGTGGCGAGGTCCCAGTAGGAGGCGGAGACGAAGGCGAGGCGCTCGCGCTCGCGGTCCACGACGAGGCGCGTGGCGGCGGACTGCACGCGGCCGGCGGAGAGGCCGGGCCCGACCTTGCGCCAGAGGACCGGGGAGATCTCGTAGCCGTAGAGGCGGTCGAGGATGCGGCGGGTCTCCTGCGCGTCGACGAGGGAGGTGTCGATGTCGCGGGTGTTGTCGCGGGCCGTCTGGATCGCGTCCTTGGTGATCTCGTGGAAGACCATCCGCTTGACGGGGACCTTGGGCTTGAGCTCCTCGAGGAGGTGCCACGCGATGGCCTCGCCCTCGCGGTCCTCATCCGTCGCGAGGAAGAGCTCGTCGGCGTTCTTCAGCGCGCGCTTGAGGTCGGCGACCGTCTTCTTCTTCTGATCGGAGACGACGTAGTAGGGCTCGAAGCCGTTGTCGACGTCGACGGAGAACTTGCCCAGCCCGCCCTTCTTGAGCTCGGGCGGCAGGTTCTTCGGCTCGATGAGGTCGCGGATGTGCCCGACGGAGGCGAGCACCTCGTAGCCCTCGCCCAGGTACTGGGCGATGGTCTTGGCCTTCGCCGGCGACTCGACGATCACCAGCTTCTTCGTGCCGGACACAGTTCTCCTCGATTGATGCTGTCGGATCGGACGCTCAGCGAGTCCGACGGTTCCCCTTCGGCGGGGAGGCGGTGCGCGGCGTCCGCAGGAGGAACGACGATCCGTTCGCGTCGGCTTCGGGGCGCCCGACAGGCACACCATACACACTGACTCCGGGCGTCCCTCGCCGTCGTCCGCTCGCCGCGCGCTGGGAGCACTCCGGCCGCCGCCCGGGAATCCGCCGAATCGGGAGGACCGCACCCGGTGACGGATCGCGGCGATCGGCGCATGATGAGGGGCATGGCAACGACGCACACCACCTCCGCTCCGACCACCTCCGCCTACACCGCCAAGTTCCTCGACGGGCCGCTCGAGGGCAAGACGCTCCGCCGCTCCTACGGCGAGGCGACGGCCCCGGCGGGCCGCCTCGAGATCCCGGCCGCCCGCGAGGGCACCCGCTACCTCTATCTCCTCGCCGGCGCTCTCGAGCACGACGAGGGAGCGGGCGCGCTGCCCACCGCGGCGGCCTACCGCTACCTGCGGGTCAGCGCCGACTGAGCCCCGGTCCCACCGGGCGATCGGGCGCCGGCGACCCGACCGAGCACGGGAGCGCGCTGCTGCTGCGCCCCGGGCGCGGCGGGAGCCGCCGCCGCCGTCCCCGTCGCGGGAGGAGCGTCACGGCGGCGGCCCGGCGCGCGACCGGGCGGGGAGCACGAGCGGCCCGACGGACACGACGACCTCGACGGTCGCCACTCCTCCTTCCACCGCGCAGCCCGCGATGGTCGCCGTCATCGCCCCCGCGACACGCTCGGCCGCCCCGCACGGCTCGCCCGGCAGCAGCCCGGAGGCCACGTCCGCCGCGGCGAGCGCCGCCGCATCCGCCGCGGCCACGGCCCGCTGGTGCCCCGCGACTCCCCCGCATCCGGCGAGCACGGCCGCGGTCACGAGGATCGTCCCCGCGACGACGCCGACCGCGACGACCGCCGCCGAGCCGTCCTCCCCTGCGCGGTCCGGCTCCCGCCGGGGGATCACCGCCCTCCGCCCAGCGCGCAGGACCGGACCGAGACCGGCAGCTCCAGCGCCGGCAGCGGCCGGAGCCGCGCGGCGACGTCCACGCAGACGAGCTCGCCGTCCGCGGAGGTCGCGACACTCGCTCCCGCATCGACCCGCGCGACGGGCGCCCCGGGATCGTCCCCCCGGGCCAGCGACCGGGCGGCGTCCGCTGCGGCGTCGACCAGCCGGACGTACTGCGCCGAGGCCGCCACCGAGCCGAGGCAGAGCGCCAGCACGACCACCACCGCCGGCAGAACGACCGCCAGCTCGGCCGTCGCGGAGCCGTCCTCGCCTCGACGACCGTCGCCGGTCCGCATCCCGGCCTCCTCCGATCTCGTCGCCGCGCGGGCACCACCCGGGCACCGCACCGCTCATCCCCCCGAGGTGAGCGCCCGGGTGACCAGGTCCGTGAGGATCCCGCGCACCTCGTCGCCCTTGAGGATCACCACCAGCAGACCCGCGAAGCCGACCGCCGCCATCGTCGCGATCGCGTACTCGGCCGTGGCCGAGCCCTCCTCGTCGCGCCAACCGCTCAGCGGCCCCGCCTCCCACGCGGGCTGCGGGAAGCGCTCCCGCCCGGCACCGCCCGTCACTCGTCCGATCGTCCCCGCACCACTGCTCCGGCTGCCGTTCATCCGCTCGCTCCGTTCGTCGTCACTGCCCCCACTCGAGGATCGCCGAGCCCGGAGCAGGTCGGGGTGGGGAGCTCGCGAACGGTGGACAAGAGGAGAGAGGAACGGCCTGTGGAGAGCTCCCGCGGGACCGCTCACCGCTGCCCCGCGAACGTCGACAGCAGCACCGAGATCATCATCGGAGCCACGCCCAGCAGCAGGAACGCCGGCAGCACGCACACCCCCAGCGGCAGCAGCAGCGTCACGCCGAGCCTCGCCGCCCGCTCCCTCGCCTCGGACGCGGCCCGCACCCGCGCCAGTGCCGCCTCACTGCGCAGCAGCCGGCCCGCAGGGACCCCCGCCGCGCTCGAGAGCGCGAGCACGGGCTCCGCCGCGGCCAGCGCAGGCGGCCCCGACGCGAGCCCGCACTCGGCGAGCGCCGCCAGCACCCGCTCCCGCCCGCCACCGATCGATCCCCCACCCGCGAGCGCGACCGCGAGCAGGTCGAGCGCCAGCCCCGGTGCCGGGTCCCCCGGGCCGGCGCCTCGGACGAGCCGGCGCGTCCACGCCACGGCACCGAGCATCAGCCCGAGCCCGCCCACCAGGCAGACGAGTCCCGGCACCGTCCCGATCAGCACGCCCAGCACATCGAAGCCCAGCAGCGTGCCGAAGCCGAGCGCCACCAGCGGCAGCCCGCCGACCACCCGGCTCGTCGCGAGCGGGCCCGCCAAGGCGACCTCGATGTCGCGCCGCGCCCGGCCCAGCTCCCGCAGGGACTCGGCCAGCTCGCCGAGGGCCGCGGCGATCGGCGCGCCGGAGTCCGCGGCGACCCGCCAGCAGGCGGCCAGGGCCGCCCAGGCGGTCTCCTCGCCGCGATCACGCGACCCCCGTGCCGCGCTCTCCCTGCGGCGAGGGGCGCGCTCCCCCGCCCGCCGCCCCTCTTCTCGGCGGGAGGCGGGCACGCCCGCCAGGAGCGCCGCCGTCACGTCCGCGCCGCGCGCCGCCTCGACCGCCACCGCGCGCAGCAGCCGACGACGTCGCGCGGCACCCGCCGCCTCCGAGTCGTCCGACGCCGCGAGGTGCGCCAGCGCCGATGCCGGCGCGACGCCCGCTGCGAGCAGCACCGAGAGGCGGTGCACCACGGCCGCGACCTCGTCGACCCCCGCCCCGCGCTTCACGGCGAGCCCCGCTGCGGCACGGCGCCCTCCTCGATCCGGAGCCGCCCGGCGTGATCGAGCCGGAAGCAGCCCGACGCGGCGAGCCGGCGCCGGCCGCTCCGTCGCTCGAGGTGCAGCACCAGGTCGATCGCGCTGACCGTCTGCCGCGCGACGGCCTCCGGCCCCATCCCGGCGAGCGACCCGAGCGCCTCCAGCCGCGCGGGGACGTCGGCGAGCGAGTTGGCGTGCAGCGTCCCCGCTCCGCCGTCGTGCCCGGTGTTCAGTGCGGACAGCAGATCGCGCAGCTCCACGCCGCGGCACTCGCCGAGGACGAGCCGGTCCGGCCGCATCCGCAGCGCCTCACGGACCAGACGGTCGAGACCGACGCCGCCCGCGCCCTCGAGGTTCGGCTGGCGCGCCTCGAGCGAGACGACGTGCGGATGCGCGGGCCGCAGCTCGCCGACGTCCTCGATCACGACCAGGCGCTCGTGCGGCGGCGCGCAGCCGAGGAGGGCGCCGAGGAGCGTGGTCTTGCCCGATCCGCCGGCACCGGTGACGAGGAGGTTCCAGCGCGCGGCGACGGCGCGGCGCAGCAGGCCGCGGCCCGCGTCGTCGAGCATCCCCGCCGCGTGCAGCTCGTCGAGACTCCAGGCGTCGGCCCGCGGCACGCGCACCGAGATCAGCGTCCCCGCCGTCGCGACCGGCGGCAGCACCACGTGCACGCGGACGCCGTGCTTCAGCCGCACGTCCACGCACGGGCTCGCCTCGTCGACGTGCCGCCCGCCGGCCGCGACCAGCGACACCGCGAGCCGCCGGGCGCCCGCGGCGTCGAGCGTCCAGGTCGGCTCTCGCACTGCGCCCCCGCCGCGGTCGACCCAGAGGCCCGAATCCCCGTTGACGAAGAGGTCGGTCACCGCCGGATCCGCCGCGAACGGCGCGAGCAGGCCGAGCGCCGCCGCCGCCGGACGGACCGGCGCCGGTCGCGGTGCACCGCCGTCGTCCTCACCCGGCGGGCGAGGTGCGTCCGGGCGATAGGCGGCGGGAACGAGCGGGACGAAACCAGTGGTCATCCGGGAACGCTAGGAGCGCGCGCCCTCCGGTGGCGCGCCGAAGCCCCCATCGGTGGACGGCAGGGCCGAGGACGTCCCTGGGGAGGAGCGACGAGCTCCGGCCCGAAGGCGTTCTCGCGAGCCGACGACGCGCCGCTCCGAACTCCGGCTCGCGATCCGCGCCCCGGCTCGCCGGAACCGGCCGATCCGACGTGCCCGAGGCGTTTCCGCGAGCCGAAGGTCCAGCAGCCGAAGCTCGGGCACGCGACCCGCGCCCCGGCACGCCGGAACCGGCCGATCCGACGTGCCCGAGGCGTTTCCGCGAGCCGAAGGTCCACCGGTCGGAGCTCGGGCACGCGACCCGCGCTCCGGCTCGCCGGAACCGGCCGATCCAGCGTGCAGGAGGCGTTTCCGCGAGCCAAGGTCCAGCAGCCGGATCTCGGGCTCGCGATCCGAGCCCCGGCACGCTGAATCCGGCTGATCGGGCGTGCCCAGCGTGTTTCCGCGAGCCGGAGATCCAGCAGCCGAAGCTCGGGCACGCGATCCGCGCTCCGGCACGCCAGAACAGGCCGGTCCGACGTGCCCAGCGTGTTCTCGCAGGCCGAAGATGCGGCCGGCCAGCGGCCCCGCAGATCCTCCGGGGAGCGGGACGCTCGACCAGCGGAGGGAAGAGAAGGGGGCGGCACCCATTGGGGGGAACAGGTGCCGCCTCGGCGGCGCTGGATTGGGGGGAATCACTCGCGCCGCTGAGCCGAAGTTCATTCGGCCGTATGCAACGTTAGGGCACGGAGGCGATTTCGCCAAGTCGGATCCGCGTTCTGAGCCGACTCTTCACGAAACCCCGCCTGGCGGTCAGCTTCGCGTCGTCCCCTCCCCACCCGTGAGCCGGACGCTACGGTGGTCCGGAACCGACCACGCCGGCCGGCGCACGTCGCACTCGCGAAGGAGCGAATCGCAGATGTCCACACCCCTCGACGCGTCCGGGGCCGCAGGCTCGAGCGCCATCGACAGCCTCCAGCAGGAGACGCGCCGCTTCCCGCCGCCCGCCGAGTTCGCCGCCGACGCCGCCGCGACCGCCGGGCAGGCCGAGCAGGCGGCCGCCGACCGCCTCGCCTTCTGGGCCGACCGCAGCCGCGAGCTGCTGCACTGGCACCGGCCGTTCACCCGCACCCTCGACTGGAGCGAGCCGCCCTTCGCGCGCTGGTTCGACGACGGCGAGCTCAACGTCGCCTACAACTGCCTCGACCGGCACGTGCTGGCAGGTCACGGCGACCGCGTCGCGATCCACTGGGAGGGCGAGCCCGGCGACAGCCGCGACCTGACCTACGCCGAGCTCACCGCCGCGGTGAAGCGGGCGGCCAATCTCTTCACGAGCCTGGGCGTGCAGGCCGGCGACCGCGTCGCGATCTACCTCCCGATGATCCCCGAGGCCGTCATCGCGATGCTCGCGGTCGCCCGGCTCGGCGCCGTGCACTCGGTCGTCTTCGGCGGCTTCAGCGCCGAGAGCCTGCGCGCGCGGATCGACGACGCCGAGGCGAAGCTCGTCGTCACCGCCGACGGCGGCTGGCGGAAGGGCTCGGTCTTCCCGCTCAAGCCCGCGGTCGACGCGGCGCTGGCGCTGGACGGCGGCGAGTCGAGCGTCGAGCACGTCCTCGTCGTCCGCCGCGGCGGCAACACCGTCGAGTGGAGCGCCGGCCGCGACCTGTGGTGGCACGAGGAGATCGTCGCGGTGGACGCCGACCACGTCGCGCGCCCGTTCCCCGCCGAGCAGCCGCTGTTCATCCTCTACACGAGCGGCACGACCGGGAAGCCGAAGGGCATCCTGCACACCAGCGGCGGCTACCTCACCCAGGTCGCGTACACCCACCGCACGGTCTTCGACCTCAAGCCCGAGACCGACGTCTTCTGGTGCACCGCCGACGTCGGCTGGATCACCGGGCACAGCTACGTGGTCTACGGACCGCTCGCGAACGGCGCCACCCAGGTGATGTACGAGGGCACCCCCGACACCCCGCACGCCGGCCGCTGGTGGGAGATCATCGAGAAGCACGGCGTGACGATCCTCTACGCCGCACCCACGGCGATCCGCACCTTCATGAAGCTCGGGCGGCAGATCCCGCAGCGCTTCGACCTCACCAGCCTCCGCCTGCTCGGCTCGGTCGGCGAGCCGATCAACCCCGAGGCCTGGATCTGGTACCGCGACGTCATCGGCGGCGGCCGCACCCCGATCGTCGACACCTGGTGGCAGACCGAGACCGGCGCGATCATGGTCTCGCCCCTGCCCGGCGTCACGACCCTGAAGCCGGGCTCGGCGCAGGTCCCCGTCCCCGGGATCTCGATCGACGTCGTCGACGACTCCGGCGCCCCGGTCGGCGCGGGCTCCGGCGGGCTGCTCGTCATCACCGAGCCCTGGCCGTCGATGCTGCGCGGCATCTGGGGCGACCCGGACCGCTACGTCGAGACCTACTGGTCGAAGTTCGGCGACCGCTACTTCGCCGGCGACGGCGCCCGGCTCGACGAGGACGGCGACCTCTGGCTGCTCGGCCGCGTCGACGACGTGATGAACATCTCCGGCCACCGCCTGTCGACGGCCGAGATCGAGTCGGCCCTCGTCTCGCACCCGGTGGTCGCGGAGGCAGCCGTGGTGGGCGCCGCGGACGAGACCACCGGCCAGGCCGTCGTCGCCTTCGTCATCGCCAAGGCGAGCCAGGCGGAGGCGCTCGCGAGCGGCCACGACGAGCTCGAGGCGACGCTCAAAGCGCACGTCGCCGAGCACATCGGCGCCATCGCCCGGCCGAAGCGCATCTTCATCGTCCAGGAGCTGCCGAAGACCCGCTCTGGCAAGATCATGCGCCGGCTCCTGCGCGACGTGGCCGAAGGCCGGGCCGTCGGCGACACGACCACGCTGGCCGACACGCAGGTGATGTCCGTCATCTCCTCCGCGGTCGCCGCGGAAGACTAGACCGCCGAGGACCGAGCCGCAGAGAACCGAGCCCCCGCGGACCGAGCCTCGAACGCCGAAGGGCGCCGCCTCCCAGAGGGAGAGCGGCGCCCTTCGGCGTCGAGCCGGGGCCCGGTTCAGGCGAACGCGACGATCAGCTCAACCTCGACCGGGGCGTCGAGCGGGAGCTCCGCCACGCCGACGGCCGAGCGCGCGTGCCGGCCCGCCTCGCCGAAGATCTCGCCGAGCACCTCGGAAGCGCCGTTGATGACGCCGGGCTGGCCGTTGAAGCCGGGAGCGGAGGCGACGAAGCCGGTCACCTTGACGATCCGGGTCACGCGGTCGAGCGAGCCGATCACGTCGGCGATCGCGGCCAGCGCGTTCAGCGCGCAGACGCGCGCCAGGTCCTTGGCGACCTCGGGATCGACGCCCGCGCCGACCTTGCCGGTCGCGGGCAGC
Source organism: Rathayibacter sp. PhB151 (assembly GCF_004366415.1). NCBI lineage: Bacteria > Bacillati > Actinomycetota > Actinomycetes > Micrococcales > Microbacteriaceae > Rathayibacter > Rathayibacter sp. PhB151. The sequence continues at coordinate 37,496 of NZ_SOEN01000010.1, forward strand.
GCGCCGTCGACGAAGGGGATCTGCCCGGCCGTGAAGACCAGGTTCCCCTCGACCACGGCCGGGATGTAGGCACCGGCCGGCACCGCGACCGCGGGGAGCTCGATGCCCAGCTCGGCCAGGCGCTCGGCGATCACGCGCCGGCCTCGGCGACCGGGCGCTTGAGGTAGGCCACGAGCCCGCCCTCGGGACCGGTGACGATCTGCACCAGCTCCCAGCCCTCGGAGCCCCAGGTGTTCAGGATCGCGGTGGTGTTGTGGATCATCAGCGGCGTCGTGATGTATTCCCAGCGGGGGACGGACATGGCTCTCCTCGTGAGGCAGGGGTGCGGATGCCGGGCGCACCGCACCCGGAGGAGTCGGTGCCGGCGGGTCGAGCGCCGCGTCCGGTGTCAGGAGCGGCGGTTACGCTGATTCTATGTCGGGGGCAGTCGGGAACAGGGTCGTCACGTCCATCGGCGCCGCGGTCGGAGGACTGATCGGGATCGTCGCCATGAGCGTCATCGCCGGAGTCCTCGTCGCGGCGTCGGTCACTCCGGCGATCGCGCTCGGCGGGATGGCCGCGAACAACACGGTCACCATGTTCGACAACCTCCCGGGCTACCTCGAGATCGGCACTCTCGCCGAGAAGAGCGACGTCTACGCGAAGGGCGCGGACGGCCAGGACGTGCTCCTCGCCTCGTTCTACGCGCAGAACCGCGTGGAGGTCGGCTGGGACGACATCTCCCCCTTCGTCAAGGACGCGGTCGTCGCCTCCGAGGACCCGCGCTTCTACGAGCACGGCGGCATCGACCTGCTCGGCACGATCCGCGCCGCGGCCACGGTCGCCTCCGGCGGCAACGTGCAGGGCGGCTCGTCGATCACGCAGCAGTATGTCAAGAACGTTCTCGTGCAGAAGGCGGAGGCGCTCTCGGACCCGATCGAGCGCGACGCCGCCTACCGCGAGGCCACCGAGACCACGGCCGAGCGCAAGGTCGCCGAGATGCGGCTCTCGATCGGGCTCGAGAAGGAGTACCCGAAGAACGACATCCTGCTCGGCTACCTCAACATCGCGCTCTTCGGCGGCACCGTCTACGGCATCGAGGCGGCGGCGCGGTACTACTTCGACACCAGCGCGCGCGACCTCACCCTCGCGCAGTCCGCCGCCCTGATCGCGATCGTGAACAACCCCGAGAAGTTCCGCTTCGACCGGCCCGACGACCCGGCCAACCTCGCGGCCGAGGGCTACCCGGAGACCCTCAACCGCCGGAACTACATCCTGACCCGGATGGGGATCGAGTCGAAGGTCACCCCGGAGCAGATTGCCGAGGCGTCCGCGACGCCGGTCGTCCCCGCGATCACGGAGCCGAGCACCGGCTGCCAGACCGCCGGGATCGCGGCCTACTTCTGCGACTACGTGACCTGGGTGATCAAGAACGACGACGCCTTCGGCGCCAGCCAGGACGAGCGCGACGCGACCTTCAAGCGCGGCGGCTACCAGATCTACACGACCCTCGACTCCGATCTGCAGGAGGCCGCGGTCGCCGCCACCGAGGACTGGGTGCCGAAGTCGATGGCCCGGGTGAACATCGGCAGCGCGAGCGTCTCGGTCGAGGTCGGCACCGGCCGCATCCTCGCGATGACGCAGAACAAGGACTACTCGAACGACCCCGACGTCAGCGGCGCCAACTACACCAGCGTCAACTACAGCACCGACTTCGGCTACGGCGGCTCCAGCGGCTTCCAGGTCGGCTCGACCTACAAGGTCTTCACCCTCGCCGAATGGCTGCAGGAGGGGCGGGCCCTGAACGAGACCGTTGACGGAACCCGTCGCGAGTACACGACCTTCCGCGACAGCTGCGAGCCGGACGGCACCTACTACGGCGAGCCCTGGGACCCCAAGAACGACGAGGGCGGCAACGGCGGCGTCTACTCCGCGCTCGACGCGACCAAGGGCTCGATCAACACCGGCTTCGCCGCGATGGCGCAGCAGCTCGACCTCTGCGGCATCCGCAACACCGCGCTCGCGATGGGCGTGCACCGCGCCGACGGCACCGAGCTGCAGAAGTTCGCGCCGACCATCCTGGGCACCAACGAGATCGCCCCGCTGACCATGGCGACCGCGTTCGCCGGCTTCGCGAACAAGGGCACCGTCTGCACGCCGATCGCGATCGACCGGATCGTCGACCGCGGCGGCGCCGACGTCGCCCCACCGGCGAGCACCTGCACGCAGGGGATGTCCGAGGAGGTCGCCGCGACCGCCGACTTCGCCCTGCAGCAGGTGATGACGGGCGGCACCGGCCGCGCCTCCGCGACCGGCACCGGCGTCCCGCACATCGGCAAGACCGGCACCACCGACAACGCGGTCCACACCTGGATGGTCGGCGCCAGCACCGAGGTCGCCACCGCCACCTGGGTCGGCAACGTCAGCGGCTTCACCTCGATGCGCGGCTTCAAGCTCAGCGGCGTCAACGCCGGGCAGGTGCGCCACCAGATCTGGCCGCGGATCATGCGCGTCGCCGACCAGAAGTACGGCGGCTCGGCCTTCCCCTCGCCCCAGCAGTCGCTCGTCGACGCGCCGCAGCAGGCGGTCCCGGAGGTGACCGGCCAGAACCCGGCCGCCGCCACCGCGCGCCTGCGCGAGCTCGGCTTCGTCGTGACGGTCGACCCGAACCGCGTGCCGTCCGATCGACCCGCGGGCTCGGTCGCGCAGACGAACCCGCCGGCCGGCTCCCGCCTCTCCCGCGGGGCCCCGATCGCACTGCAGATCAGCGCCGGTCCGTCCACCCCGCCGCCGGGCGGCTGAACCCGGGCGGTCCCCCGGGCCGCGTCGGGCAGACTGTACGCGGCCGCTCCCGCGGCCCCGCCCCGACGAGAGAAGGATCCATGACCGGACGCAGCAGCGCTCGCCCCCTCACCACGGCCCTCGCGGCCGTCGCCGCCGTCGGGAGCGCCGCCGCCGTCTGGGGCATCGCCGTCGAGCGGACGATGTTCACGGTCCGCCACGAGTCGGTGCCCGTCCTGCCCGCGGGCTCCGCGCCGCTCCGCATCCTGCACTTCTCCGACCTGCACATGGCGCCGTGGCAGACGAAGAAGCAGGACTGGCTGCGCTCGCTCACCGCCCTGGCCCCCGACCTCGTCGTGGGCACCGGCGACAACCTCGGGCACCGCGACGGCGTGCTCGGCATCCGCCGCGCCCTCGAGCCCTTCGCCGGCGTGCCCGGCGTCTACGTCCACGGCTCGAACGACTACTTCGGCCCCCGGGTGAAGAACCCGCTGCGCTACTTCCGAGGCCCGTCGAAGAACCCCGCGCGCAACGCCAGCGACCTCGACACCGCAGCGCTGACCGGATTCTTCACGGAGGAGCTCGGCTGGCAGGACCTCAACAACACGGCGCACGCCCTCACCGTCCGCGGCACCCGCGTCGAGCTCTTCGGCGTCGACGACCCGCACATCGGCCTGGACCGGATCGACCTCGTGGCGGGCGCCGTGGACGAGCTGCGGGCCTCGGCCGAGGAGCCGGCCGGAGTGAGCATCGGCGTCGCGCACGCGCCCTACCAGCGCGTCCTGGACGACTTCGTCGCGCGGGGGGCGGAGGTGATCCTCGCGGGCCACACCCACGGCGGCCAGGTCTGCGTGCCCGGCTTCGGCGCACTGGTGACCAACTGCGACATCCCCCGCGACAAGGTCTCCGGCTTCTCCTCCTGGGACAACGGCCTGCACAGCTCCTTCCTCAACGTCTCCGCGGGAGTGGGCACCTCGATCTACGCGCCGGTGCGCTTCGCCTGCCGACCCGAGGTCAGCCTGCTGACGCTCGAGCCGGTGGCCTGAGCGGTCCCGCTCGAGGAGTCCCGCGCGAGGCGCCGCGACCGGTGTCCGACACCGCCGCGGAAATCGGCTACTATTGACGAGGCTCGTGAGCGGTTCACCGCGAAGAGTCCACCGGGGTGTGGCGCAGCTTGGTAGCGCGCCTCGTTCGGGACGAGGAGGTCGTGGGTTCGAATCCCGCTACCCCGACCGGTGAGAAGCCCGGCCAGGATCGATGATCCGGCCGGGCTTCGTCGTTTCCGCGGTGCGGACGGACAGAGCGACGCCGCGGTGCGGACGGACAAGCGGCGCCACGGAGCCCGCGTTCCGGCGCCAGGGCCGTCGGAGCCCGACGCAGCCGGGAAGACTGGGGCGCTCTCGCCGTCGCTGCTGACGTGCTCCCTCCCGTCGCCGCAGCGACCCTCGCCGAGACGAGAACCGTGCCTCGACCCCCGACCCGGCTCACCGTCGTCGTCGCCCTCGCCTACGCCCTGGTCCTGGCCGCCGTGGTCTTCTGGCCGACACCGGTCGACGGTGGCCACGCCGGCGAGCTGAAGCAGGCCCTCGCACAGCCCCGCGCCCACGACCTCGGGCTCCTCGGCTACAGCGGGATCGAGGCGACGGCGAACGTGCTGCTCTTCGTCCCGCTCGGACTGCTCGCGGCGCTGCACCTCCGCGGGCACCGGGCGTGGCTCGCCGTCCTGCTCGGCGCGGCGACGAGCGCCGCCGTGGAGACCGTGCAGCTCCTGCTGCTGCCCCAGCGCCACGCCGACGTGCACGACGTGCTGGCGAACACCGCGGGCGCCGCGATCGGCGCGGCCCTCGGCGTCGTCCTGCGCCGACGACTCCTGGCACGACGACGCCGGAGGGCGGCGGAGCGGGACCGCGCTCGCGCGCGTGTCCCGCTCCGCCGCCCTCCGGCGTGACGGGGGTCGATCCCCCGGGTGGAACGGAGCGGCCGCCGGTCAGCGGGCGGCCGTCAGTCGCCGAGGATCAGCGGCCGAGGCCGCGGTACTCCCAGCCGGCGGCGCGCCAGGCGTCCTGGTCGAGGCAGTTGCGGCCGTCGACCACGAGCTTCCCGGCCACCTTCTCGCCGGCGGCGACGGGGTCGATCGCGCGGAACTGCTTCCACTCGGTGACGACCACGACGGCGTCGGCACCGCGCAGGGCCTCGTCGATGTCGGTCGTGTACGTGATGTCGGGGTAGCGGCGGCGGGCGTTCTCGATCGCCTCGGGGTCGGTCGCGACCACGTCGGCGCCGAGGTCGTGGAAGCGGGTCGCCACGTCGAGCGACGGCGAGTCGCGGACGTCGTCCGACTCCGGCTTGAACGCGAGCCCGAGCACCGCGATCTTCTTGCCCTCGACCGAGCCGCCGAGGCCCTCGGTGACGAGGTCGACCACGCGCTGGCGGCGGCGCAGGTTGATCGCGTCGACCTCCTTGAGGAAGGCGACCGAGTCGCCCACGCCGAGCTCGTCCGCGCGGGCCGAGAAGGCGCGGATGTCCTTGGGCAGGCAGCCGCCGCCGAAGCCGATGCCCGCGTTCAGGAAGCGGCGGCCGATGCGGACGTCGTAGCCGATGGCGTCGGCCAGCTGGGTGACGTCGGCGCCGGTGACCTCGGCGATCTCGGCGATGGCGTTGATGAACGAGATCTTGGTGGCGAGGAAGGCGTTGGCCGAGACCTTGACGAGCTCCGCGGTCGCGTAGTCGGTGACCACGAGCGGGGTCTCGGCGGCCAGCGCCGTCGCGTAGACCTCGTCGAGGGTCGCCTTGGCGGCCTCGCCGGCCGCACCGGCGGGCACGCCGTAGACGAGGCGGTCGGGGCTGATCGTGTCCTCGACGGCGAAGCCCTCGCGGAGGAACTCCGGGTTCCAGGCGAGCGTCGCGCCGCTGGCGGCGATCCGCTCGGCGAGGCGGGCGGCGGTGCCGACCGGGACGGTCGACTTGCCCACGACGAGCGAGTCCGCCGTCAGCAGCGGCAGGATGCCGTCGATCGCGGCGTCGACGTAGGTCATGTCGGCCGCGTTCTCGCCCTTCTTCTGCGGCGTGCCGACCGCGATGAAGTGCACCGCGGCGTCGGCGGCGTCGGCCGCGTTCGTCGAGAACCGGAGACGACCGGAGGCCACGCCCGAGGAGAGCAGCTCGGGCAGACCGGGCTCGAAGAACGGAGCGGTGCCGGCGGAGAGCGCCTCGATCTTGGCGGGGTCCACGTCGATGCCGATGACGTCGTGGCCGAGCTCGGCCATCGCGGCGGCGTGGACGGCTCCGAGGTAGCCGCAACCAATGACAGAAAGCTTCACGGGATTTCTCCGAATCGTAGGCGGGTCGATGTCGCGTCGGCGACTGCAGGAGGGAGGAACGGGTGGAGCGGAGGGATCCCGCGCGGCGCGCGCGAGGTCAGCTCCGCGCCAATGCTCTCAGATCCCGGGAGATGTCGTGGACGGCCGCGGCGATCTCCTGAGCGACGCGGACGTGCGTGCTCTCGCTGCGGCCGATCGGATCGTCGATGTCGTCGCCGTCTCCGCGGGGCGCCCGGCCGCGGTTCGCGGCGGCGAGGCGCACCACCGCGCGCAGTCGGGCGGCGGGGTCCTCGACCTCGGGGATCGGCACCTCGGCGACGACGAACGGGAGCACGCGGGCGAACTCGCGGAGGGTGAAGCCGCGCAACAGGAGCGGCGGGTGGCGTCGCGACGCGTCGACGAGGTGGTCGCGCGTCATCGCGAGCATCAGGTCCGCCTCGCCCGCGATGCCGTCGGAGAGCTTCGCGCTGAGGTGGCCGGACGGGTCGCCGCCGAGCTCGGCGGACAGGCGCGCGGAGGTCGGCTCCATCGGGTAGCCGTCCCGCGTCTGCACGCCCGCGCTGCGGAAGGCGAGGAGCGCCGCTCCGCTCGGCGCGGTGACGTCGCCCAGCTGTGCCCGCAGGAGCTGCTCCGCCATCGGCGAGCGGCAGATGTTGCCGGTGCAGACCGAGAGGACGGTGAAGACCGGAGCGGCGGGCGCCGAGGCCGCTTCACCGGGCCGCCACCCGCGCCGGGCGCGCCGCAGGCCGTCGTCCCCCGGGAACGTCATCCGCGGCCGCTCAGACCGCGCTGGGGGCCGGAGCAGGAGCCGGAGCGGCTGCCGCCTCCGGACGCGCGCCCGACTTCTGCGAGCCGTAGTAGCTCGTGTAGTAGTAGCCGTAGCCGCGGCCGACCTGGCCCCGCGGAGGAACGCGGTTGAGGATGACGCCGAGGGTGTGGCCGCTGACGCGCTCGAGGTTCTGGATCGCCTTGCCGAGCTCGTCGGTCGTCGTCCGGCCGGCCGAGATGACGACGAGGGCGCCGTCGGTGCGGGCGGTGAGGATCGCGCCGTCGGTCACGGGCAGCAGCGGCGGGGCGTCCACGAGCACGATGGCCTCGCGGGCGATCTCGTGGAGGAGCATGTCCATGCCGTTCGAGCCGAGCAGCTCGCTCGGGTTCGGCGGGATCGAGCCCGCGCCGAGGATCCAGAGGTTGCCGGAGGGACCCCAGGGCTGGAGCACGTCCTGCAGCTCCGCCTTGCCGATCAGCAGGTCGGTGAGGCCGACGCCGGGGACGAGGCCGAAGGACTTCGCGACGGTGGGCTTGCGGAGGTCGCCGTCGACGACGACCGTGCGCTGGCCGGACGCGGCGAGCGTCACCGCGAGGTTCGCGGTCACGGTCGACTTGCCGTCGGAGGGCAGCGGGCTGGTCACGACGATGATCCGCGGCGGGCTGTCGACGTTCATGAACTGCAGGTTCGTGCGCAGCTCGCGCAGCGCCTCGGCGAGCGCGTGCTTGCCGTCGGACTTCACGTAGTCGGTCGTGTCCGCCTCGGGCACGATGCGGTTGGTCTCGTTCAGGCGCTTGTCGACGGGGAGCGTGCCGACGACCGGGAGGTCGAACAGCCGCTCCACCACCTCGGCGGTGCGGATGCGGCGGTCGAGGGTGTTGCGGACGAAGGCGTAGACGAGGCCCAGCACGAGGCCGGCCAGCGCGCCGACGCCGAGCACCAGGCGCACGTTCGGGAACTCCGGTGAGGACGGCAGAGCAGCGGACTGGACGCCGGAGAGGCTGACGGTGTCGCCCGCTCCCGACTCCTGGTTCACCTGCTGGATGCGGACGGCGATCGCGTCGATCCAGGCGTCGGCGAGGGTGCGGGCGCCCTCCGGGGTGGACGCCGTCGCGCGGACGTTGAGGATCGGCGACTCCGGGTCGGGAGTGACCTGCACGGCGGTGATCAGCGACTCGGCGGTCACGTCGAGCCCGAGGTTGCCGATGACGATCTCGGCGACGTTCCGCGACTTCGCGATCGGGACGTAGGTGAGGGTGCTCGACTTCGCGACGGAGTCCGCGATCTGGCGGAGGTAGATCGCCTGGCTCGGGTCCCCCCCGGCGTCCGCGACGGCCGCTGAGACGAGGCCCTGCGCCTCCGCGGCGTAGCGCGGCTTCTGGGTCAGCGACCAGCCGTAGGCGACGAGGGTGCCCAGGAGCACGGCTGCGACGAGGGCGATCCAGTGATCGCGGAGAAGTCGGAGGACGTCTCTAAGTTCCACAGTGTCAAGTTCCTTCACTGGTCCGGACCGATCGGCGACTGCCGGAGACGGGCTTCAAGATCATTGCACGCCGGTGTATCGGCCCCGTTTCGGGGACCGTCAGACGTGCACCCCTTCCGGGGTGGGCAGGAGCGGAGTCGCTCTCGCCATCACGCCGAGCCCGAGCAGCTCGTCGACGGCGGCGGACACCGCGGCCGAGGCGTCGATCCCCTCCGGCGGTCCGCCGAGCTCGGCCAGCACCGCGGCGACGAGGTCGGGCAGATCGGCGCCGCCGGCGGCGGAGCGCCAGAGGACCGGACCGATCCCGGCGAGCCGGATCACCGTGTTCTGGCGGAAGACGAGCAGCTCGCCGCTGGGCAGCGCCAGCGCGTCGTCGACGTCCGCGCGGCGCAGGGAGCCGCCGGCGGCCGCGTCCTCCGCCTCGAGCGGGAGCGCGACGACGTCCTGCCAGACCGCCGGCGCCGGCTCGGCCGGAGCGGCGAGCAGACCGTCGACGAGATCGAGCACGTCGGCCGCCTCGGAGTAGACCAGTCGTTTCGCGCCACCGACCGAGGTGATCGTGCGGATCAGCGCGGAGAGCGCCCTCGGCCGGGCGGCGAGGTAGGAGGTCTGAGGCACCAGGGCGTCGATCGCCGCGGTCGGCTCGACCTGCTCGAGTCGGGGAGCGTCGACGCCGTCTCGGCGCTCGAGCAGGACGATCCCGGCCAGCACGAGCGGCGCCTCCGGAACGGGGCGCAATCCGAGGTCGACCGGCGAGAGCTGGGCCTTGGGTGCGCTCCCGGTCGTGGGCTTCACCGACAGCGGCTTCGGATAGGGCAGCACGGCGCCGGAGGGAGTCACGGCGACCGTCTCGTCCGTCACGTAGCCGAAGCGCTGCCCCAGCACCCGCGAGGCGGTCGTCTTGCCGGTGCCGGAGGCGGCCACGAACGCGAGCACGCGGCCGTCGTCGGCGGCGACGCCGCAGGCGTGCAGCATCAGGAGGTCGCTGCGGCGCTCACCGATGGCCTCGAGCGTGAGGGTCGACGTGAGCGACTCCTCGAGCTGCGCGACGGAGTGCGAGACGACCCGGACGCCGCCCGGCGGTACCGAGCCGGGGAGCGACACCTCGGCCGAGATCACGCGAGCGTCGGCGCTGTCGGCGGCGGCGCAGGAGCGCCAGCTGCTCCGGATGCGGGCGACGTCCTCGTCGGACAGCCCGGGCCCGAACTCGACGCGGAACGGGACCTCGAGGACCACCAGCGACATGCTGCGCGGTCCGGATCGCTCCGGCCCCGACCGCTCGTCACCGGGCCGGCCGGCACCCGTCGGCAGGGAGGAGCTCAATACGCCCCGTCCCTCGCCAGGACCGCGCGCGCGGTCTTGAAGAGAATGACGATGTCGCCGGTCATCGACCAGTTCTCGACGTAGTAGAGGTCGAGGCGGACGGTGTCCTCCCACGACAGGTTGGAGCGTCCGCTCACCTGCCAGAGGCCGGTGATGCCGGGCTTCATCAGGAAGCGGCGGTGCACGTGCTCCTCGTACTGCTCCACCTCGCGCGCCAGCGGCGGGCGGGGGCCGATCAGCGACATGTCGCCGCGGAAGACGTTGAGGAACTGCGGCAGCTCGTCGAGGCTGAAGCGGCGCAGGACGGTGCCGACCTTGGTGACCCGGGGGTCCTTGGCCATCTTGAACAGGATGCTGTTGCCCTCGTCGCGCTGCTGGGCCGCGAGCTCGGCCAGCCGCGCCTCGGCGTCGACCACCATCGAGCGGAACTTCAGCATCTCGAAGGTCGAGCCGTTCAGCCCGATCCGCTCCTGGCGGAACAGGATCGGGCCCGGGCTGGTCGTCTTCACCAGCACCGCGACGACGATCAGCACGGGCGCGCTGAGGATGATCAGCATCGTCGACGCGGCGATGTCGAAGAGCCGCTTCGCGAAGCGCTGGCGGCCGTCGAAGCGCGGGGTCTCGACGTGGATCAGCGGCAGGCCGGCGACCGGCCGGGTGTGGATGCGCGGGCCGCCGATGTCGGTGAGGCTCGGCGCCACGACGAGGTGCTCGCGGCCGGGCTCGAGCGTCCAGCTGAGCTCGCGGATGCGCTGCGGGGCCAGCTCGTCGGAGCTCGTGACGACGACGGTGTCGGCGCCGGTCGCGTCCATCACGGCGCGCACGCCGTCGATCCCGGAGAAGCCGTGCAGCGAGAGGCCCGCCAGCTCGGCCTCGCTCGTGAGGGCCTCGGCGCCGCCGACGGAGGTGGAGACCGCGCCGACCAGCTTGTAGCCGGCCTCGGTGCCGCGCCGGAGCTCGCGTGCGGTGTGCAGCACGCTCGCGCGGGAGCCGAGCAGGACGACCTGGCTGGAGAAGCGGCCGACCCTGCGCTGACGGGTCAGCCAGGAGCGCCAGATCAGGCGGCCGACGCAGATCAGCAGGATCCCGGCGGGGAACGCCGTGATGATGTAGCCGCGCGCCAGCAGGATCTGCAGGAGGTAGGCGATGATCGCCACGATGCCGAACAGCCAGATGGAGGCGTCGACGATCCGCCGGTACTCCACGTAGCCGGTGCCGACGATGCGGCGGTCGCGGGTGTCGAAGACCTGCAGGGCGAGGAGCCAGCCGATCGAGAGCACGACGGACACCCAGGTGTAGCTGACGGCGATGTCGACGGGGTTGTTGAAGCCCACGTCGGAGTTGAGGTTGAGATCGAACCAGAACAGCTGCGTGCCGAAGACCGAGACGAGGATCGCGACGACATCGGTGGCGAGGAGGCGCCGGCGGTAGTCCTGCTCCCAGGACGGGCGGCGCTTCGGCGGAGTGTCCTGCGAAGCCATCGAACCCCCCGGTCTCGCGTGCTGCGTCGGAAGGCCTGCGTGCGTTTCCGGTGATGTCACGCCCGCAAGGCTACCCACTTCCCTGTTTCATCTGGGTCACACCCGGTGAGCGGACCTCGACACTGCTAGCCGCGCAGCCGGCCGCGGCTCTCCTGCAGGTAGCACGAGCCGCAGAGCGACTCGTAGGTGACCTCGGCCCCGTCGATGGCGACCTGGTCGCCGTCGAAGACGAATCGGCCGTCGACCACCCGGCCGTTGAAGATCGCCTTCCGCCCGCAGCGGCAGATCGTCTTGAGCTCCTCGAGGCTGTGCGCGATCTCGAGAAGCCGCCTGCTTCCGGGGAACGCGGCGGTCCGGAAGTCGGTCCGGATGCCGTAGGCGAGGACGGGGACGTTCTCGAGGATCGCGATCCGGAGCAGGTCGTCGACGTGCGACTCGGGCAGGAACTGCGCCTCGTCGACGAGCAGTGCGCTGACGTCGCGGGCCGTCTCGGCGAGCACGCGGGCGCGCGCGGCGGAGAAGACGGCGACCGGATCGCCGTCGGGCTCGAACAGGATGTCCACCGGACGGGTCACGCCGAGGCGGGACACGATGAGCTCGTCGCCCTTGGTGTCGACGGCCGGCTTCGCGAGCAGCACCCGGTGCCCGCGCTCCTCGTAGTTGTGCGCGGCCTGCAGGAGCGAGGTGCTCTTGCCGCTGTTCATCGCGCCGTAGCGGAAGTAGAGCTTCGCCATCAGGTCCTGTCTCTGCTCGTGGGCGGGCGGTGCCCGCGGACCGCGCCCGGCGCGGTCGTCGTGGTCGTGGTGGTCGTCGTGGTCGTCGTGGTCGTCGTGCCGTCGGCGGTCGTGCCGGTCACTCGAGGAGGCCGTCCTCCGCCGCCCGCCGGATCAGGTCGGCGCGCCGGCTGGCCGGGCGGCCGATCTTGGCGTACTTCTGCCGGACGCGGCGCAGATAGGTCTTCGCCGTCTCGAACTGCACGTTCATCCTCGCGGCGACCTCGGGAGTGCTGGCGCCGGCGACGTAGTGGCGCAGCGCTTCGAGCTCCCCCGCACTCAGCCGCGGACGCTGCTGCGCGGCCACCCCGATCGGCAGCGGGCGCCACTGCGAGGCGGACCCCGCGGTCGAGCGCATCGCCATGGCCGAGCGCGCCGCCTCCATCACGTCCTGCATCGACTGCGCCTTGGTGAGGTGCCGGGCGGCGCCGGCCCGCAGCGAGCGCTCGCGGATCTCGTCGTCCTCGCGCTCGGCGAGGACGATCACGGTCGCACCCGCGGCACGGCAGGTGCGAATCCGCGCCTCGATCGAGATCGGCTCGCTCAACTCGAAGTCCATCAGGACGACCTGCGTCGGGAACACCGTGCTGGTGACCAGCTCCATCCAGGTGCCGGCGCTGACGACGAGCTCGAAGTCGGGGGCGTTCGCGGCGATCCAGCTGCTCATGCTGTCCAGGAGCAGCTCGTGGTCGTCGAGGATGCCGAGCCGGACCGGTCGCGCGCCGCCGTCGGCGGAAGGGGTCTCGGCGGACCGGGACTCGACGGACCGGGACTCTGCGGCCCGGGCGGAGGAGCCGGTCGTCGGCTCACCGGGGCGAGGGAGCATGCGACGATCCTAGCCGCGGGGCCGGATCGCCTCCGCGGGCCTCTCAGAACAGCGTCGGCTGGCCCACGCCGGGCAGCATCGAGGCGCCGTCCTCGCCCAGCTCGCGGAGGATCAGACCGCCGCCGCGGAGACCGGCGTGCCGAGCGGGCTCGTCGCCGTCCTGCGGGTGGCCGTGCTCGCCGCCGAGGGTCCGCAGCACACCGAGCGAGGGCAGCGCCGAGGCGCCGCGCGCGGTCGGCCCGAGCGCGGAGGAGCGCATCGAGCCGGTCGCCGGGTCGGCCTCCCCCTCCTCCAGCCGGTGGTCGCGCATCAGCGGGCGGATCCGCGCGGACAGCCAGCGGCGGTACTCGGCGGGCGCGTAGGCGGAGCGCCCGGGGTAGAGGGAGCGGTAGCGGTCGAGCAGCTCGGGGTGCTCCTGCGCGAGCCACTGCAGGAACCACTCCTTGACCCCGGGCTTGAGGTAGAGGGTGGAGTACATGATCTTGCTCGCCCCCGCTTCGCGGCAGGCGCGGAGCGAGGCGTCCAGGTGGGCACGGGTGTCGGTGAGGAACGGCAGGATCGGCATCAGGAAGACCGAGCACTCGAAGCCCGCCTCCCGGGCGGCCGTGACGGTCGCCAGCCGGGCCGCGGCGGACGGAGCTCCGGGCTCGATCGAGCGCTGCAGATCCTCGTCGAACACGGCGATCGAGACGCCGAGGTCGACGGGCACGTGCTCGGCCGCCTCGCGCAGCAGCGGCAGGTCGCGCCGGAGCAGGGATCCCTTGGTCAGAATCGAGATCGGGGTGCCGGAGGCGGCCAGCGCGGCGATGATGCCGGGCATCAGCCGGTAGCGGCCCTCCGCCCGCTGGTACGGGTCGGTGTTGGTGCCGAGCGCGACGGGGTGCCGCTCCCAGCTCGGCCGGGCGAGCTCCCGGGTGAGCACCTCGGCGACGTTCACCTTGACGACGATCTGCGAGTCGAAGTCGCGCCCGCCGTCGAACTCGAGGTACTCGTGGGTGGGCCGGGCGAAGCAGTAGGTGCAGGCGTGGGTGCAGCCGCGCATCGGATTGATCGTCCAGCCGAACGGCATCTTCGACGAGGAGTGCACCCGGTTCAGCGCCGACTTGGCGAGCACCTCGTAGAAGGTGATCCCGTCGAACTCGGGGGTGCGGACGGTGCGGACCAGCTCGGTGAGCTTCACCAGGCCCGGGAGCGCGGCCTCGTCCGCCGCGCCGATCGCCTGTCCGCTCCACCTCATGCATCCATTAGAACATGTGTTCGAACGTGTCGGGTGGAGTCATGCCGGTCGAGTAGCCCAGAAGCGGCGTATCGAGACCCGCCGTCCTCAGCAGGTCGGGTCTGCAGACCCGTCTTCTGATGGGGGTGGATCTCGATACGCCCGCTGTGCGGGCTACTCGATCAGCATGGATGCCCTCAGACGGACGAGGTGATCATCACGCGATCAGTGCACTGGGCACCCCGAGGAGCGCGCCCGCGGCGCTCAGACCGAGGCGCGGAGCGCGAGCGCCTCCGACGTGGCGGCGACGGTGCGCTCCGCCGTCTCCGGGGCGTCGTTGAGGGTCGAGCCGTAGCTCGGCACGAGCGAGCGGATCCGCGGCTCCCAGGCCTTCATCCGGTCGGGGAAGCAGCGCTTGACGATGTCGAGCATGATGGGCACCGCCGTCGAGGCGCCGGGCGAGGCGCCGAGCAGGCCGGCGATCGTGCCGTCGGCGCCGGTGATGACCTCGGTGCCGAACTGCAGCACGCCGCCCTTCTTCTCGTCCTTCTTCATCACCTGGACGCGCTGGCCGGCGGTGATCAGGTACCAGTCCTCGGAGCGGGCGGTGGGCAGGAACTCCCGCAGCGCCTTCATCTTCTTGTCGCGGCCGGCCAGCACCTCGCCGAGCAGGTACTTCATCAGGTCGAGGTTGTCGCGGGCGACGGCGAGCATCGGGCCGATGTTGTGCGGGCGGATCGACAGCGGCAGGTCGAGCCAGGAGCCGCGCTTGAGGAACTTGGGGGTGAAGCCGGCGTACGGGCCGAACAGCAGCGAGGCCTGGCCGTCCACGACGCGGGTGTCGAGGTGCGGGACCGACATCGGCGGGGCACCGACGGCGGCCTTGCCGTAGACCTTCGCCTGGTGCCGGGCGACGATCGCCGGGTTGTCGGTCCGGAGGAACTGCCCCGAGATGGGGAAGCCGCCGAAGCCCTTGATCTCGGGGATGCCGGACTTCTGCAGCAGGTGCAGCGCACCGCCGCCGGCGCCGACGAAGACGAAGCGGGCGACGATCTTCTTGGGCGTGCCGCCGACCTTCTGCTTGAGGTCCAGGCGCCAGGTGCCGTCCTTCTGCCGGGTGATGCCGGTGACCTCGTGGCCGGTGTCGAGCGTGCCGCCGTGCGCGACGACGTGGTCGAAGAGCTGGTGGGTGAGCGCGCCGAAGTCGACGTCGGTGCCGGCCGGGATGCGCGTCGCGGCGTAGGGTCCACCGCCGGCGGGGCGCTGCTCCATCAGCAGCGGCGCCCACTCGTGGATGGTCTTCGTGCTCTCGGTGAACTCCATGCCGGCGAAGAGCGGCTGGTCCTTCAGCGCCTCGTAGCGCTTCCGGAGGTACTCGACGTTGGCCTCGCCGTGCACGAAGGTCATGTGCGGAGCGGAGTTGATGAAGCTCGAGGGCTCGCGGATGTCACCGGCCTCGACCAGGCTCGACCAGAACTGGCGCGAGATCTGGAACTGCTCGTTGATCTGGATGGCCTTGGCGGGGTCGACGGAGCCGTCGGCCGCCTCGGGCATGTAGTTCAGCTCGCAGAGGGCGGCGTGGCCCGTGCCCGCGTTGTTCCAGGGGTTCGACGACTCCTGCGCCACGTCGCCGAGGCGCTCGTAGGCGGCGATGGTCCAGTCGGGCTGGAGCTTGGTGAGGAGTGCACCGAGGGTGGCACTCATGATGCCCCCACCGATGAGGGCGACGTCGACCGGTTCCGAGGAGTTCACGAGAGTCGAGTTTACCGTCGGGCGCCGGGCGGCAGGCGGGCCGGGGGCCCGCTCCCCCATCAAATTGACGGCTTTTCCCGTCGGCGGGCGGCGGCGGCGGCCGCTGGTCGGACACGGGGGTCTCGATACGCCGCTGCGCGGCTGCTCGACCAGCATGCAACCGCCGCGACGCGCAGGCGGGCACTCCATGCTGATCGAGCAGCCCTCGCAGAGGGCGTCTCGAGATCCGCGCCGGGTCAGGCGACGGGCTGCTTCGCCGCGATCAGCTCGGCGATCTGCACGGCGTTGAGCGCCGCGCCCTTGCGGAGGTTGTCGTTGCTGATGAAGAGGGCGAGGCCGCGGCCCTCGGGAGCTCCCTCGTCGGCGCGGATGCGGCCGACGTAGCTCGGGTCGCTGCCGGCGGCCTCGAGCGGCGTCGGCACCTCGCGCAGCGCGACTCCGGGGGCGTCGGCGAGCAGCTCGCGGGCGCGCTCGGGGCTGAGCGGCGCGGAGAACTCGACGTTGACCGAGAGCGAGTGGCCGGTGAAGACCGGCACGCGCACGCAGGTTCCCGAGACCAGCAGGCCGGGGAGCTCGAGGATCTTGCGGCTCTCGTTGCGGAGCTTCTTCTCCTCGTCCGTCTCGTTCAGGCCGTCCTCGACGAGGCTGCCGGCGAACGGGATGACGTCGAAGGCGATCGGCGCGACGTACTTGTCCGGCGCTGGGAAGGCGACCGCCGAGCCGTCGTGCACGAGGTCGAGCAGGTGCTCGTCGGCGACGGCCGCGCGGACCTGGCCGGCCAGCTCGTTCGCGCCGGCGAGCCCGCTGCCGGAGACGGCCTGGTAGGTGCTGACGATGAGGCGGGTGAGCCCGGCCTCCTGGTCGAGGACCTTGAGGATCGGCATCGCGGCCATCGTGGTGCAGTTCGGGTTCGCGATGATGCCCTTCACGGCCTGCTCGATCGCGTGCGGGTTGACCTCGCTGACGACCAGCGGGACCTCGGGGTCCATCCGCCAGGCGCTGGAGTTGTCGATGACGACGGCGCCCGCGGCGGCGAAGCGCGGTGCCTGCGCACGCGACCCCGTCGCTCCGGCCGAGAAGAGCGCGACGTCGAGCCCCGAGGGGTCGGCGGTCTCGGTGTCCTCGACCACGATGTCCTGGCCGCGGAACGGCAGGGTGGTGCCGGCCGAGCGGGCGGTCGCGAAGAAGCGGATCGACGCGATCGGGAAGTCGCGCTCCTCGAGGAGGCGGCGCATGACGGTGCCGACCTGGCCGGTGGCGCCGACGACTCCGACGTGGAGGGGGGTGCTGCTCATGCTGGGCTCTTTCGTCCGTGGGCCGCTCGCGGGAGGAGCGGCACGAAGGGGGTGCTGGCGGGAGGGCCGGGGCGGGCTCCCCGGAGACGGTACCGAACGACGGCGGAGTCGCCGGGGCCGGGAGGTGCGATCGGCGGGATCGCGAGGGCGAACGGCGCTCAGCGACCGGTGCCGGCGTAGACGACGGCCTCGTCCTCGGCGTCGAGGCCGAAGGCGGTGTGCACGACGCGGAGGGCGTCGTTCACCGTGTCGGCGCGGGTCACGACCGAGATGCGGATCTCGCTCGTGGAGATCATCTCGATGTTGATCCCCGCCTCGTAGAGCGAGCGGAACAGCTTGGCCGAGACGCCCGCGTTGGTGCGCATGCCGGCACCGACGAGGGCGAGCTTGGCGATCTGGTCGTCGTACTGCAGCGACTCGAAGCCGACCTCGTCCTTCTCGGCGTTGAGCGCCGTGAGGACGGTCTGGCCGTCGGCCTTGGGCAGCGTGAAGGAGATGTCGGTGCGACCGGTCGCGGCGGCGGAGACGTTCTGCACGATCATGTCGATGTTCGAGCCGGTCTTGGCGACGATCGTGAAGATCTGCGCGGCCTTGCCCGGGATGTCGGGCACGCCGACGACGGTGATCTTGGCCTCGTTGAGATCGGCGGCGACTCCGGCGATGATCGGCTCTTCCACGGGCTGTCCATTCTTCTCGGTGCTTCCGGGGGCGTCCTCGCCGGGCACGGCGTTGTAGACGATGGTGCCCTCGTTGGGGCTGAACGACGAGCGCACGTGCAGGGTGACGCCGTGGCGGCGGGCGAACTCGACGGCGCGGATGTGCAGGACCTTCGCGCCGGCGGCGGCGAGCTCGAGCATCTCCTCGCTGGAGATGCGGTCGAGCTTGCGGGCCTTCTTGACCACCCGCGGGTCGGCGGTGAAGACGCCGTCGACGTCGGTGTAGATCTCGCAGGTGTCGGCGCCGAGGCCCGCGGCGAGCGCGACGGCGGTGGTGTCCGAGCCGCCGCGGCCGAGGGTGGTGATGTCCTTGGTGTCGCGGTTGAAGCCCTGGAAGCCGGCGACGATGACGACCGCGTTCTCGTCCAGCGCGGCGCGCAGGCGGACCGGGGTGATGTCGACGATGCGGGCGGCGCCGTGCTGGGCGTCGGTGATCATGCCGGCCTGGCTGCCGGTGAAGGAGCGGGCGTCGTAGCCCATGCTCTTGATCGCCATGGCGAGCAGCGCCATCGAGATCCGCTCGCCGGAGGAGAGCAGCATGTCGAGCTCGCGCGGCGCGGGGATCGGCGTGACCTGGTGCGCCAGCTCGAGCAGGTCGTCGGTGGTGTCGCCCATCGCGGAGACGGCGACGACCACGTCGTTGCCCGCCTGCTTCGTCGCGACGATGCGCTTCGCGACCCGCTTGATGCTCTCCGCGTCGGCGACGGAGGACCCGCCGAACTTCTGGACGATCAGGCTCACGCGCTACTCCCGGGTCAGTGGCTCGGGCCGTGGCGACCCGACGCAGGAGTCTACCGGCGGGCGCATGCGCGAGGGGTCATGTTGCGGCGGCGCCTGTGCGGGTGTCCTCCGGGCCCTTCGTGGCGCGCCCGGCACGCGGAACCGGCTCCGGCACGCGGGAACGGGCGGATTCGACGAGCCGGGGGTGGTTCCGCGAGCCGGAGGCCCGATCCTGGGACGTCCGGCACGCGAAAACGGGCCCGGCACGCCAGGACGGACCGGAACCACGAGCCGGAGGTAAATCCGCGAGCCGGAGATCCGCTCCGGAGACGTCCGGCACGCGGAAACCGGCCCGGCACGCCGGAACCGACCGAAACCACGAGCCGGAGGTAAATCTGCGAGCCGGAGATCCGCTCCGGGGACGCCCGGCACGCGGAAACAGGCCCGGCACGCCGGAACCGACCGGAACCACGAGCCGGAGGTGAATCCACGAGCCGGAGGCCCGCTCCGGAGACGTCCGGCACGCGGAAACAGGCACGGCACGCCGGAACCGACCGGAACCACGAGCCGGAGGTGAATCCACGAGCCGGAGGCCCGCTCCGGAGACGTCCGGCACGCTCCGGGGACGCTCGGCACGCGGAAACCAGCCCGGCACGCCGGAAACCACCGAAACCACGAGCCGGACGTGAATCCACGAGCCGGAGGTCCGGTCCGGGGACGCTCGGCACGCGGAAACCGCTTCGGCACGTCCGAATCGGCCGGAATCGCGAGCTGGAGGTGATTCCGCGAGCCGGAGGTGGGTGCAGGCGGGGCGGGTGCGACCGTGTCAGTTCTCGACGAGGCGGCGGCCCTCGAAGGCGCGGCCGAGGGTGATCTCGTCGGCGTACTCCAGGTCGCCGCCGACGGGGAGGCCGGAGGCGAGGCGGGTGATGCGGATGCCGAGGGTGCTGAGCATGCGGGAGAGGTAGGTCGCGGTGGCCTCGCCCTCGAGGTTGGGGTCGGTCGCGATGATGACCTCCTGGACCTCGCCGTCGGCCAGGCGCTGCAGCAGCTGGCGGATCCGGAGCTGGTCGGGGCCGATGCCGTCGATCGGGCTGATCGCGCCGCCGAGCACGTGGTACAGACCGCGGAACTCGCGGGTGCGCTCGATGGCGGGGACGTCCTTCGCCTCCTCGACCACGCAGATGACGGCGCGGCTGCGGCGCGGGTCGCGGCAGATGCCGCAGGTGGCCTCCTCCGCGACGTTGCCGCAGATGTCGCAGAAGTGCACGCGGTTGCGCAGCTCCAGCAGGATCTCGGCGAGACGCGTGACGTCGAAGGTCTCGGTCTGCAGGATGTGGAACGCGATGCGCTGAGCCGACTTCGGGCCGATGCCGGGGAGCCGGCCGAGCTCGTCGATCAGCTCCTGGACGATGCCTTCGTACATGCGGTCGCCTCCTCTCGGGATGCGGATTCAGGGGTGAGGAGAGCGGGAGCGAGGAACGGGGCGAGGGTCATGCGCCGGTCACCCGCGGACCGCGCGGGACGTGCGGCTGCTCCTCGATGAACTGGGCACCGAGGATCTCGCGCACCACCGCCTCGCCGTAGCGCTGGCGGCCGTCGGCCGTGGCCGAGCGGGTGGTGCGGGTGACCGGGCGGGGGGCCGGCTCGGGCCGCTCCCGAGCGCGAACCGGCGCAGGTGCGACGGGCGCCGGGGGCGCGGACGGCTCGCCGGGGGGCGCGACGGTCGCCCAGGAGTCGGGCATCGGCGGCTCGACCGGCGGCATGTCCTCCTCGGGCGGCTCCTCGTCGAACGGCGGCTCGTCGTCCGAGGGGCCGGCCGACGCGGCGGCCGGGCGGGCCGGGGGCTCCTCCGCGGGGACGACCGGGGCGGAGCGCGGCGACGGGGCGAGGACCGGCACGTCGGTCGGCTCGGGAGCGACGACCGTCTCGATCGCGGGCTCGGCGGCGACCTCGGCGGGGGCCGGGTCGGCCGGGATGGCGACCGTCGCCCACTCGTCGGGGTCGCTGGGGGCGGTCGCCGCCGCGGGCTGCTGCGCGGCGGACTGCTCGACGGCGGGCGTCGGGGTCGCCTCGACGGCGGCGCGCTCGGCCTCGGGCGCGGTCGCGCGGGGCTCGACGCGGGCGATGTACTTCACCCGGAGGCCGAGGACCTGCTGGATCGCCTGGCGCAGGTGCTCGCTGACGCCGGGCTGACCGGCGCTGCCGGCCATCTTGAACGAGTCGACGTCGTTCTGGCTCGGGAAGGAGAGGGTGAGGACGTCGTCCTTCAGCGCCCGCACCTGTGCGGTGTAGGCGACGAGCCAGGCCGTCATCCGAGCCTTCTGCACGACCTCGAGGATCTCTGGCCAGCTGTCCTTCATCCGCTGCAGGGTGACGCCGCCGGGCTCGTCCGCCGCGGAGGGGTGGGGCGCCGGAGCGGGCGCGGCCGGGCTCGGAGTCGCGGCGTCGGCCTGCCTCGAGTCGGCGGGAGTCGAGTCGGCCGGAGTCGAGTCGGCGGCGGCACCCGGGACGGCGTCGGGCGCGGATGACGGCGAAGCCGCGCCGGAGCCGGCGTCGGCCGACGCCGCGGAGACGACCGGGGCCTCGACGCGCGGGGCCGCCGCGATCGACTCCGGCACCGACTCCGGCGTCGCGGCGTGCGACGGGAGGTGCGGCTCGGGCATGCGCGACTCGGGTGCGCGGGTCTCGGGTGCGCGGGAGGCGGCGGCACGGGACTCGGGCGCGCGCGGCTCCGGAGCACGCGAGTCGGCGGAAGGCCGCGTCGGTGCCGGGGCGGCCTGCGACGGCGCCGGCACCACGACGGACGCCGGGGCGGCCGCCGCGCCGGAGCCGTGCACCAGCGTGCGCGCGATCATCAGCTCGAGGTGCAGCCGCGGTGAGGTCGCGCCCGTCATCTCGGTGAGCGCGTCGTTCACGATGTCGGCGATGCGGGAGAGCTCGCCGAGGCCGAGGGCGCGCGACTGGCCGGCCATCCGGTCGAGCTCGTCCTGGGACACGCCCCGCAGGACCGCGGAGGCCGCGCCTCCGGTGGCGGCGACGACGATGAGGTCGCGCAGCTTCTCGAGCAGGTCCTCGACGAAGCGACGCGGGTCCTGGCCGGTCTGGATGACCCGGTCGACGGCGCCGAACGCCTCGGCGGAGTCGTGCTCGGCGAGCGCGTCGACGACCTCGTCGAGCAGCGCGCCGTGGGTGTAGCCGAGCAGGGCGACCGCGCGCTCGTACTCGACCGTCTCGTCCTCGGAGCCGGCCATCAGCTGGTCGAGGAGGGAGAGGGTGTCGCGGACCGAGCCGCCGCCGGCCCGCACGACCAGCGGGAGCACGCCCGCGGCGACACTCACCTTCTCGCGCTCGCAGAGCTCCTGCGTGTAGTCGAGCATCTGCGCGGGCGGGACGAGCCGGAACGGGTAGTGGTGCGTGCGCGAGCGGATCGTGCCGATGACCTTGTCGGGCTCGGTCGTCGCGAAGATGAACTTCACGTGCTCCGGCGGCTCCTCGACGATCTTGAGGAGCGCGTTGAAGCCCTGCGGCGTCACCATGTGCGCCTCGTCGAGGATGAAGATCTTGAAGCGGTCGCGGGCCGGGGCGAAGATCGCCCGCTCGCGCAGGTCGCGCGCGTCGTCGACGCCGTTGTGGCTCGCGGCGTCGATCTCGACCACGTCGAGCGAGCCCTGGCCGTCGCGGCTGAGCTCGACGCAGCTGTCGCAGACGCCGCACGGGGTGTCCGTCGGGCCCTGGGCGCAGTTGAGGCAGCGGGCGAGGATGCGCGCCGAGGTGGTCTTGCCGCAGCCGCGCGGACCGCTGAAGAGGTAGGCGTGATTGACGCGGTTGGTGCGCAGCGCCGTCATGAGCGGATCGGTCACCTGGGACTGGCCGATCATCTCGGCGAACGTCTCCGGCCGGTACCGGCGATACAGGGCTGCTACCACCCGACAAGAGTAGCCGCGACCTCCGACACCGGACGCGGGTCGCCGGAGCCGCCGCCTCCCGTAGCCTCGAGGCCGTGACCGGCCGCCCCAGCACTCCCCCGTTCGACGCCGTCGTCCTCGCCGGCGGACGCGGCGAGCGCCTCGGCGGCGCGGCCAAGCCGCTGCTCGAGCACGACGGCTCGACGCTGCTCGCGCACGCGCTGACCGCTGTCGCCGGCGCCCGGCGCGTCGTGGTCGCCGGACCGGAGGAGCTCCGGGGCGGGGTCGGAGCGGCGCTCCTCGTCCGGGAGGAGCCGGAGTTCGGCGGACCGGTCGCCGGTCTCGCGGCGGCGCTGCCCCTGCTCGCGCGGGACGACGCGGCCGGCTGGATCGCCGTCCTCGCCGCCGACCTCGTCGATCCCGCTCCGGCACTCGATCGGCTGCTGGCCGCCGCCGCCGCGGATCCGGCGGCCGACGCCCTGCTCGCCGTCGACGGGGACGGACGCGCGCAGCTCCTCCTCGGTCTGCACCGCCGAGCCGCACTGACCGCCGCCGTGACTGGGCTCCCCGCGGTCGACGGCGCCTCCGTCCGCGCGCTCCTGGCGGGGCTGGCCGTGCGGCTCGTCGAGGTGCCGGCCGGATCGACCGCGGACGTCGACGACCGCGCCGACGCCCGCCGCCACGGCATCGCCGTGCCGGGCGCGGAGAGCGCGCCGGGCGCAGGATCCGAACCGGGCGCAGACTGAACGCGTGACCCACGACACGAACGCGACCCCTTCCTCCGCCCCGGACGCCCGCGAGGACACCGCCGCTCTGCTCGCCGCCTGGTGGGACGAGCTGAGCGCCGCCCTCGGCCTCGCCGATGTTCCGGTCGAGCGCGACGCCCTGCTCTCCCTGGCCGGCGACGCGGCGCACGGCGTGGTGCGGCCGGCCGCTCCGCTGACGACGTTCCTCGCCGGCTACGCCGCGGGACTGCGGGGCGGCGACCGGGCGGCGCTCGACGCGGCGGTGCGGACGTCGCTCGAGGCCATTCGCATGCGAACGCACAAATCCTGAGACGCTACTCCCTCCCCCTCGATCCGGCACCAGGGTCCGGGCGTACGGTTCGCTCGAGCCCCGACGCCGCGGCCCTCCTCCGGACGACTGCGGCGCGGCTCCCGCGGGCGCTCACGCACCGCGGTCGCATCCCGTGAAGGAGAACCGCATGTCAGGCAACAGAGCAGTCGCCTACAAGAGCCCCGGCGTCGTCGAGGTCATCGACATCGACTACCCGACCTTCGAGCTGAAGGACGGTCCGGGCGTGAACCCGGCGAACATCGGCAGGAAGCTGCCGCACGGCGCGATCCTCCGCACCGTCTCGACCAACATCTGCGGCTCGGACCAGCACATGGTCCGCGGGCGCACCACCGCTCCCGCCGACCTCGTCCTCGGGCACGAGATCACCGGCGAGGTCGTCGAGGTCGGGCCGGACGTCGAGTTCGTCAAGGTCGGCGACATCGTCTCCGTGCCGTTCAACATCGCCTGCGGCCGCTGTCGCAACTGCAAGGAGCGCAAGACCGGCATCTGCCTGAACGTGAACCCGGACCGCCCGGGCAGCGCCTACGGCTACGTCGACATGGGCGGCTGGGTCGGCGGGCAGGCCGAGTACGTGATGGTCCCCTACGCGGACTGGAACCTGCTCGTCTTCCCCGACCGCGACCAGGCGCTCGAGAAGATCCTCGACCTCACGATGCTCTCGGACATCTTCCCGACCGGCTTCCACGGCGCGGTCACCGCGGGCGTCGGCGTCGGCTCGACCGTGTACGTCGCCGGAGCGGGCCCGGTCGGACTCGCCGCGGCCGTCGGTGCGCAGCTGCTCGGCGCGGCCGTCGTGATCGTCGCGGACCTCAACGAGGAGCGGCTCGCACAGGCGCGCTCGTTCGGCTGCGAGACCGTCGACGTCTCCAAGGGCGACCCGGCCGGGCAGATCGAGCAGATCCTCGGCGTGCCGGAGGTCGACTGCGGCGTGGACGCCGTGGGCTTCGAGGCGCACGGCAACGGCGCCGACTCGGGCACCGAGGCGCCGGCCACCGTGCTGAACTCGCTGATGTCGATCACCGCGGCGGGCGGCGCGCTCGGCATCCCGGGGCTCTACGTCACCGGTGACCCGGGCGGAGTGGACGAGGCCGCGCAGGAGGGCTCGCTCTCGATCCGCCTCGGGCTGGGCTGGGCGAAGTCGCTGTCCTTCACGACCGGCCAGTGCCCGGTGATGAAGTACAACCGCTCGCTGATGATGGCGATCCTGCACGACAAGGTGCAGATCGCGAAGGCGGTGCAGGCCACGGCCATCACGCTGGACGAGGCGCCGCAGGGCTACGCCGACTTCGACAAGGGCGCCGCGAAGAAGTTCGTGCTGAACCCGAACGGGTACCTCGGCTGAGCCCGTGACCGCGACGGCGCCGGGTCCGCGGATCCGGTGCCGTCGCCGGCCCACCGCGGGCGCGACCAGAATGGACGGATGAGCGACATCGACTGGGACGGCGCTCGCGCGCGGATCGCCGCGGCGACCGCTCCCGGGCCGCTCGCGACGGTCCCGCTGCTCGAGGCGGAGGGCTGCGTCACGTCCGGCTCCGTGCTCGCACCGCGACCGCTCCCCCACTACGACTCCTCGGCGATGGACGGCTGGGCCGTCCGCGGAGCGTCGCCCTGGCGCCTCGGACCGGGCAGCGCCGAGCCGATCGTCACCGGCGGGGTCGTGCCGGAGTGGTGCGAGAGCGTCCTTCCGAGCGAGCGCGGCCGGGTGACCGGCGACGTGCTCTCCTCGGAGCACCCGGTGCCGCTCGGACGGCACATCCGCAGCGCGGGCGACGAGGCTCCGGCGGGCACCGCGCTCGTCGACTCCGGCGTGCGGCTGCGGTCGGCGCACCTCGCGCTGCTCGCGATCGCGGGCTTCGACGAGCTCGTCGTGCGGCGGCCGGTGACGGTCGATCTGCTCTTCACCGGGGACGAGGTCGACACCGCGGGGATGCCGGGGGCCGGCCGCGTCCGGGACGCGTTCACGCCGCTGCTGCCGCCGCTCGTCGCGCGCGGCGGGGGTGCGGTGGGATCGGTGCGGCGGCTCGGCGACGACGACGAGGCGATCGCCGCAGCGCTGCTCGCGAGCACGGCTCCGCTGCAGATCACGACGGGCGGGACCGGGCGGTCGCGGGTGGACGCGGTGCGGCGGGCGCTCCGGATCGCGGGAGCGACCCTCGTCGTCGACGGGGTCGCGATGCGGCCGGGGCATCCGACGGTGATCGCGTCGCTGCCCGGTGGCGCGGTCGTGCTGGCGCTGCCCGGGAATCCGCTCGCCGCGTTCCTCGCGGCGCTGTCGTTCCTGCCGCCGGCGCTGGACGCGGCGAGCGGGGCCGCCGCGCCGGTGCTGCGTCAGGGGGTGCTCGGCGAGCCGCTGGGGCGCGACGGGTCGACCGTGCTCGTGCCCGTCGTCGAGGCGGACGGCGTCTGGCGGGCGGTCCATGGCATCCGCTCGCACATGCTCTCGGGGCTGACGGTGGCGGAGGCTGTCGCCGTCGTTCCGGCGGGCGGTGCCGGGGCCGGCGAGAGGGTGCGGCTGCTGCGGCTGCCGTGGTGAGCGCGGGCGGACTTCTGTGGGGGCGGGTCTCGATACGCCGCTCCGCGGCTACTCGACCAGCATGTTCCGCAGCGGGCGTAGCGAGTGGCCCGCCTTCATGCTGATCGAGTAGCCCGCGCAGCGGACGTATCGAGATCCACCGGCGGCCGGCGGGTCAGGCGGCCGGCTCCAGGCGGACGACGACGGACTTCGAGGTGGGGGTGCCGCTGACGGCCGCGGTGGAGTCGAGCGGGACGAGCACGTTCGTCTCGGGGTAGTAGGCGGCGACGCAGCCGCGCGGGGTGTCGTAGGCGACGACGCGGAACGACGGGGCGCGGCGCTCGAGGCCGTCCTCCCACTCCGAGACCAGGTCGACCATCGCGCCGTCGGCGAGGCCCTGCTCGGCGATGTCGGCGGCGTGCACGAAGACGACGCGGCGACCGCCGTGGATGCCGCGGTAGCGGTCGTCCTTGCCGTAGATGGTGGTGTTGAACTGGTCGTGCGAGCGCAGCGTCTGCAGCAGCAGCCGCCCCTCCGGGACCTTCGGGTACTGCAGCGGATTCGCGGTGAAGCGGGCGAGGCCGGTCGCGGTGGCGAAGCGGCGCTCGTCGCGCGGCGGGTGCGGCAGGACGAAGCCGCCCGGCTCGTTCACCCGGCGCTCGAAGTCCTCGAAGCCGGGGACGACGGCGGCGATGTGCCGGCGGATCAGGCGGTAGTCCTCGCGCAGCGCCGCCCAGTCGACGACGGGGGTGTTCGGGCGGTCGGCGAGCACCCGCTCCGCGATGCCGGTGAGGATCGCCACCTCGGACTGCAGGACCGTGCTCGGCGGGGCGAGCCGCCCGCGCGAGGCGTGCACGGCGCTCATCGAGTCCTCGACGGTGACCCGCTGCTCCCCCGTCGCGCGCTTGTCGGAGTCGGTGCGGCCGAGGGTCGGCAGGATCAGCGCACGGCGGCCGGTGACCACGTGCGAGCGGTTGAGCTTGGTGGAGACGTGCACTGTGAGGGCGAGCGAGCGCATCGCGGCCTCGGTCACGGCGGTGTCCGGGGTCGCCCGGGCGAAGTTGCCGCCGAGGCCCATGAAGACGCGGGCCTTCCCGTCGCGCATCGCCCGGATCGCGGCAACCGTGTCGGTGCCGTGCTCGCGCGGCGAGGCGAAGGAGAACTCACGGTCGAGCGCGTCGTGGAAGGAGTCCGGCATCCGCTCGAAGATCCCCATCGTGCGGTCGCCCTGCACGTTCGAGTGGCCGCGCACCGGGCAGACGCCCGCGCCCGGCTTGCCGATGTTGCCGGTCAGCAGCAGGACGTTCACGACGTCCTTGAGGGTCGCGACGGAGTGCGCGTGCTGCGTGAGACCCATCGCCCAGCAGACGATGGTGCCCTCGCTCGCCGCGATCAGCTCGGCGATCTCGCGGATGCGGGCCTCGTCGATCCCGCTCGCCCGCTCGATCTCGGACCACTCGGTGCCGCGGATCTCGTCGAGGTAGCCCTCGAGCCCGTCGGTGCTCTCGGCGATGAAGGCGCGGTCGAAGACACCGCCGCGCGCCTCCTCCGCGTCGAGGAGCGCCTTGCCGAAGCCCTGGAAGAGCGCCTGGTCGCCGCCCAGCCGCACCTGGAGGAAGTGGTCGGCGAGCGCCGTGCCGCCGCCGATCATGCCGCGCACGGTCTGCGGGTTCTCGAAGCGCAGCAGGCCCGCCTCGGGCAGCGGGTTGATCGCGACGATCGTGCCGCCCGCGCGCTTCGCCCGCTCCAGCGCGGTGAGCATCCGCGGGTGGTTGGTGCCCGGGTTCTGGCCGGCGACGATCAGCAGCGGCGCCCGCTCGACGTCGCGGAGGCTGACCGAGCCCTTGCCGATGCCGATCGTCTCGGTCAGCGCGGACCCGCTGGACTCGTGGCACATGTTCGAGCAGTCCGGCAGGTTGTTGGTGCCGAAGCCGCGCACCAGCAGCTGGTAGACGAACGCGGCCTCGTTGGAGGTGCGGCCCGAGGTGTAGAAGATCGCCTGGTCGGGATCGGCGCAGGCGCGCAGCTCGTCCGCGACGACGTCGAGCGCCTCGTCCCAGCCGACCGGGCGGTAGTGCGTCGCGCCCTCGTCCAGGAGCATCGGCTCCGTGAGGCGGCCCTGCTGGCCGAGCTGGTAGTCGTCCCAGCCCTCGAGCTCGGTCATCGAGTGCGCGGCGAAGAAGTCGGCCGTGACGGTGCGCAGCGTCGCCTCCTCGGCGACCGCCTTCGCGCCGTTCTCGCAGAACTCCGCGACGTGCCGCTTGTCGCCCTCGGGCCAGGCGCAGCCGGGGCAGTCGAAGCCGGTCTTCTGGTTCACCCGGAGGAGCGTCTCGGCGCTGCGCAGCGGACCCATCTGCTTGAGCGAGATCTGCAGCGCATGCGCGACGCCGGGGATGCCGACGGCCCGCCTCTTCGGGGCGCCGACCGTGACGGCGCTCTCGTCGATCGGGTTCTCGCGGGCTTCGGCGTCATCGACCATTCCTGCATGCTACGTCGGGGAGCGGGTGGGAGGATGAGCGCCGGCCGTCCGGGCTCTCAGGTCGCGGGCGGTGCGCCAGCCGCGTCGAGGAGGACCCCATGAGCCGTGCCGTCGCCCGGACCCGCCTGATCGCCGTCCGCGCCGGGGAGCCGACCCGCCGCCGCGAGGACGTGCTGGCCGTCGAGGAGCCGCTCGAGATCCGCGTGGGTGGGCGGCGCTTCAGCGTCACCATGCGCACGCCCGGGGAGGACTTCGACCTGGTCGCCGGGTTCCTGGTGTCGGAGGGGGTGCTCACCTCGACGGAGCAGCTCGCGGCGATGCGCTACTGCGCGAGCAGCGCGGGGCCGAGCGAGAACACCTACAACGTGATCGACGCGACGGTGCGCGGGGGCCGCGCGGAGATCCTGCTCGACCGCGAGCGCTCGGTGTACACCTCGAGCTCGTGCGGGGTGTGCGGGCTGGCGTCGCTCGAGGCCGTCGCGACGGAGTCCGCCTGGAGCGTGGCGGAGGATCCGCTGCGGGTGTCGACCGAGCTGCTCGTGTCGCTGCCGGACCGGCTGCGGGAGGCGCAGGCCGTGTTCGAGCGGACCGGCGGCCTGCACGCGGCCGGCCTCTTCGACGCCGACGGAATGCCGCTGGTGCTGCGGGAGGACGTGGGGCGGCACAACGCGGTCGACAAGGTCGTCGGCTGGGGCCTGCGCGAGGGCCGGCTGCCGCTGCGCGGCACGCTGCTGCAGGTGTCGGGCCGCGCCTCGTTCGAGCTCGTCCAGAAGGCCGTGATGGCGGGCGTCCCCCTCCTCGCGGCGGTCGGCGCCCCGTCCTCGCTCGCCGTCGACCTCGCCCGCGACGCGGGCCTCACCCTCATCGGCTTCAGCCGCGGCGCGGGCTTCAACGTCTACGCGGGCGACGCCCGCCTCGCAGGCTGACGCGGGGTCTCGATACGCCGCGTGCCGCGGCTCCTCGACCAGCATGCAGGGGCAGCGACCGCGGAAGGCAGCAGCTCGCGCGCAGCGCGGCCCCACCGCTGCTCGCACTCCCACCAGCGACGTCCCCGGAAGCAGCTCGCGCGTCAGCGCGGCCCTTCCACTGCTCGCACGTTGACCGTCGCCGGAAGCAGCTCGCGCGATAGCGCTGCCCCACCGTTGCTCACGCGACCACCGAGGACGTCGGCCGCACCGGGCTTGCACGGGCAGGGCAGAGGGCCGCGACCCGGAATCGCGTGCCAGCGATTCAGGGCAGCCCGACGCGACCCGCTCCACAGAACGCTCCCACCTGTGCAAGCCGACCGCGAGTCGTGTAGCGGCTGCGCCGCTACACGACCGACAAGCACTGCCGAGCGATCTCCAGCTCCTCGTTCGTGGGGATGACGAGGACGGCGACGCGGGAGTCGTCGGTGGAGATGCGGCGAGGGCCGCGGTCGCGAGCGGTGTTGCGCTCGGGGTCGAGCTCGATGCCGAGGCCCTCGAGGCCGCGGAGGGCGCCGGCGCGGACGGCGGGGACGTTCTCGCCGACTCCGGCGGTGAAGACGATCGCGTCGACGCGGCCGAGCTGGGCGTAGTAGGCGCCGACGTAGTGGCGGAGGCGGTGGTAGTAGACCTCGAGTGCGGCGGTGGCGGTCTCGTCGCCGGCTTCGGCCGCGTCCTGCACGTCGCGCATGTCGCCGCGGCCGGAGAGGCCGAGGAGTCCGCTGCGGCGGTTGAGCACGGTGTCGAGCTCGTCGGTGGACAGGCCGGCCTTGCGGGCGAGGTGGAAGACGACGGCGGGGTCGAGGTCGCCGGAGCGGGTGCCCATCACGAGGCCCTCGAGCGGGGTCATGCCCATCGAGGTCTCGACGGAGGCGCCGCCGTCGATCGCGCAGGCGGAGGCGCCGTTGCCGAGGTGCAGGACGATCGTCTTGAGGTCGGAGCGGCGGCGGCCGAGGAACGCGGCGGCCGCCTCGGAGACGAACTTGTGCGAGGTGCCGTGGAAGCCGTAGCGGCGGATGCGGTGCTTGTCGGCGAGCTCGGCGGGGATCGCGTAGGTGGAGGCCGCCGCGGGGATGGTGTGGTGGAACGCGGTGTCGAAGACGGCGACGTGCGGGACGTCCGGGAACGCCTTCTGCGCGGCCTCGATGCCCTCGAGGTTGGCGGGGTTGTGCAGCGGGGCGAGGTCGCTGAGGTCCTCGATGTTGATCTTCACGAGGTCGGTGACGACGGTCGGCTCGTAGAAGCGCTTGCCGCCGTGCACGACGCGGTGGCCGACGGCGATCGGCGGGAACTCGTCGAGGCTCGGGCCGTGCTCGGCGAAGGCGCGGATCATCGCGTCGAAGCCGGCCGTGTGGTCCGGGATCGGCGTCTCGAACTCGACCGTGTCGCCGTCGTGGCTGTGCCTGGTGCGGCCGGTCTCCTCGCCGATCCGCTCGACGAGGCCGCTCGCGAGCGTCTCCTCCGTCGTCATCTCGATGAGCTGGTACTTGAAGGACGACGAGCCGCTGTTGACGACGAGGACGACGGACACGGTGGGACTCCTGGGGGTTCGGGGTCGGACGGGGCGCTCGGGCGGGTGGCCCTCAGCGCACGACGGGGATGGCGGAGGTCGGCGGGACGATGGCCTGGGTCGCCGCCTGGATCGCGGTGATCGCGACGGTGTTGACGATGTCCTGCACGAGGGCGCCGCGGGAGAGGTCGTTGACCGGCTTCCGCAGGCCTTGCAGGACCGGCCCGATCGCGACGGCGCCGGCCGAGCGCTGCACGGCCTTGTAGGTGTTGTTGCCCGTGTTGAGGTCGGGGAAGATGAACACCGTCGCGCGGCCGGCGACCTGCGAGCCGGGCATCTTCGAGGCGGCGACGGCCGCGTCCGCGGCGGCGTCGTACTGGATCGGGCCCTCGACCAGCAGGTCGGGGCGGCGCTCGCGGACGAGCGCGGTGGCGGCCCGGACCTTCTCGACGTCGGCGCCCGCTCCGCTCTCGCCGGTCGAGTAGGAGAGCATCGCGATCCGCGGGTCGATGCCGAACTGCTGCGCCGTCTCGGCGGAGGAGATCGCGATGTCGGCCAGCTGCGCCTCGGTCGGGTCGGGGTTCACGGCGCAGTCGCCGTAGACGAGGACGCGGTCGGCGAGCGCCATCAGGAACACGCTCGAGACGACGGAGACGCCGGGGCTCGTCTTGATGATCTCGAAGCCGGGGCGGATGGTGTGCGCGGTGGTGTGCGCAGCTCCCGAGACCATGCCGTCGGCGAGGCCGAGCTGCACCATCATCGTGCCGAAGTAGGAGACGTCGGTGACGGTGTCGTAGGCGTGGTCGAAGGTGATGCCCTTGTGCGCCCGGATGCGGGCGTACTCCTCGGCGAAGCGGTTGCGGTGCTCCGGGTCGAGGACGCTGAGGACGCGGGCGCCGTCGATGTCCAGGCCCAGGCTCGCGGCGCGGGAGCGGACCTCGACCTCCTCGCCGAGGATCGTGAGGCGGGCGATGCCGCGCTTCAGCACGGTCGCGGCGGCGCGGAGGATGCGGTCGTCGCCGCCCTCGGGCAGCACGATGTGCCGGTCGGCGATGCGGGCGCGCTCGATCAGGCCGTACTCGAACATCAGCGGGGTGACGACCTCGGAGCGGCCGACGTCGAGGAGGGTGAGCAGCTCGACGGGGTCGATAGCCTCGGCGAACAGGGCGAGGGAGGTGTCGCGCTTGCGCGGCGAGTCGGCGGCGAGGCGGCCGCGTGCGGCGGTGACACGCACCGCGGTGTCGTAGGTGCCGAGCTCGGTCATCACGATCGGCAGGCGGTTGTCGACGCCCTCGATGAGGCGCACGATCGGCTCCTGCAGCTCGAAGCCGCCGTTGAGGATGATCGCGGAGACCGTCGGGAAGTTGCCGGAGGCGTGCGCCATGATCACGGCGAGCACGACCTCGGGCCGGTCGCCGGGGACGATGACGACACCGCCCTCCATCAGGCGCGGCAGCACGTTGACCATCGACATGCCGGCGACGACGACGCCGAGGGCCTCGCGGCCGAGCAGCTCCGGGTCTCCCGCGACGAAGACGCCGTCGACGGCGTCGATGATGCGGGAGACACTCGGGGCGACCAGGGACGGGTCCTCGTGGATCGCCCAGACCAGGGCCCCGGAGGGCAGGGCCTCGCGGATCGCGGCGACGGCCTGCTCCGAGGTGCCCGGATCGGCGCGGTTGGCGACGACGCCGATGAGGCTCGCGTGCGCGGTGCGCAGCTCGACCGCGGCGAGCTCGGTGATCTGCCGCATCTCGTCGGGCGTGCGCGCGGGGGCCTGGCCGAGCTGCTCGCTCCGGGACGGGTCGCGGCCGGTCAGGACCAGGAGGACGGGGGCGCCGAGGTTCGCGGCGATGCGGGCGTTGTAGCCGAGCTCCGTCGGGCTGCCGACGTCGGTGTAGTCGGAGCCGAGGATCACGACGGTGTCGCACTGCGCCTCGACGGCCTTGTAGCGCTCGACGATGCGGGAGAGGGCGGCCTCGCCGTCGGCGTGCACGTCCTCGTAGGTGACGCCGATGCAGTCGTCGTAGGCGAGACCCGAGTCGGAGTGGCCGAGCAGCATCTCGAGCACGTAGTCGCGCTCGGAGGTGGAGCGGGCGATCGGGCGGAAGACGCCGACCCGCTGCACCTGACTGCTGAGCAGGTCGAGGACGCCGAGGGCGACCGTGGACTTGCCCGAATGACCTTCGGCGGACGAGATGTAGATGCTCTGAACCATCGTCGCAAGCCTAGCGACGGGCGCCCTCCGGAGGCTGGGCGGGTGCCCCGGATGGGAGAGCGTGCAGGAGCGGCGGGCTGTGGAGGAGAGGTGGGCCGACTCAGGCGCCACGGACTCGTGACGTCGCAGCGGGAGGCCCGCAGCAGGCGGGGGCCGGGCGCGCAGGGCGGCGGGGGCCGGTGCGGCGCGGCCGTGAGCCTGCGGCGCTCCGGAGCCGGGCGCCCGCTGGGCGGCGGCACCCCGTGGGCGGCGCACAGGCGCTCGTGCCGCTCAACAGGAAAGACCCCCCGCGCACCCGCCAGAGCCCGGTTACCCTTGCTGCGTTTCCGCCCTGGGGGAGTTGGCCTGGATGGCGCCACGCGGGGAGCCGGGAGACAGTCTAACCGACGCCGGCGGGGTGCGGGCACGGCCGTCGCGGTGCCGTGGTCAGCGGAGGGCGCCGGCACCGGCTAGTATCGATGAGTCGCGGCCACGGTCGCGCCAGGAGGATTCGCCTAGTGGCCTATGGCGCACGCTTGGAAAGCGTGTTGGGTGCAAGCCCTCGGGGGTTCGAATCCCCCATCCTCCGCCGAACGGCGCCGCACGCTCTCGCCAGCTGCGGCGCCGTTCTCTGCTTGACGGCGCACCGCGCCTCCCCCCGCCGAGTCGCCCGAGACGGCTTTCGAGTCGCCCGAGAAGGCTCGTTCCCGGGGTGGAGAACGAGCCTTCTCGGGCGAGTCGGCGCGCTGGTCAGCGGGTGAGGCGCAGGAGCCACTCGTCGAGGAGGGCGGACTCGGCTGCGGTGAGGCCCGCGACGCCGGGCAGCGCGGTGCGCAGGGCGACCGCGTGGGCGGCGAAGGCGCGGGCGGCGG
The DNA here is from genome assembly GCF_004366415.1 of Rathayibacter sp. PhB151. Taxonomy (NCBI): domain Bacteria; kingdom Bacillati; phylum Actinomycetota; class Actinomycetes; order Micrococcales; family Microbacteriaceae; genus Rathayibacter; species Rathayibacter sp. PhB151. The sequence goes on from NZ_SOEN01000010.1 coordinate 71,450, forward strand.
GGTCGGTCGGGCCCGCCTCCGCCGTGGTGATCGCCGCGAGGACGGCCTCGCGGGAGCGGGCGGAGAGCTCGTCGTCCGGCGCGGACGCGAGGGTGAGGGTGCAGCCGAGGGCTGCGGACTGCAGGAGGCGGGCGGCGTGCTCGACCTCGACGGTCAGGCGGCCGGCCTCGGCGACGGCGCGGACGTGGGCGGCGAGCACGCCGCGGGCGAGGCGGGCCGCCTCCGACTCCTCCCCCGGACGGCCGGTGAACATCAGGGCGTAGAGGTGCGGCTCGGCGAGCCCGAAGGCGATGTGGTGGTCCCAGGCGGCGCGGAGGGCGTCGACGGGGTCGGCGGGTGCGTCGACGGCGTCGAACTCGGCCTGGGCGGAGGCGAAGCCCGCGGCGGCGACGGAGTCGAGCAGGCCGCGGAGGTCGCCGAAGGTGCGGTAGATGGTGGGCGCCTGGACGCCGGCCGCCGAGCTGATCGCCCGGGTCGAGACGGCGTCGCGGCCGCCCTCCGCGAGCAGCGCCGCCGTCGCGCTGAGGATGCGGTCGCGGGTCGTCGGGCTCTCGGTCACGAGTAACGACGCTAACACGGCGGCGTTAGCGCTCGTGCACGGGGAGCGCTGGTGACGTGGATCTCGATACGCCCGCTGCGCGGGCTACTCGATCAGCATGCAGGGGGCGCGCGCCGCAGATATCAGCAGGGCCCAGCAGTCGCCGCGGGCGCTGACGGGGTGAGCTGCAAGGCGGAGGAGGAAGCGATACCGGCGGTATCGCGCCCGACGACAACGCCGCAGATCGCCCCGTCAGCGGCCGCGGGCCGCGGGCGCTGACGCCGCCGGCTGCAAGGCGGAGGAAGGAGCGATACCGGCGGTATCGCGACTGACGACAACGCCGCAGACGGTGGTGTCAGCGGCCGCGGCGGGCCGTGCCGAAGATGCCTCGGACGACCTCGCGCAACAAGGTCTTCCCCACCGAGGAGCCGAGGACCTCCTCGACGACGGTCTTGTCGCGGCGGGTGGAGCGGGAGCGGGTGGTGGGCGCGGTGCGGCGGCGGGAGCGCTCGGCGGCCTGGTCGGCGCGGCGCTCGGCGGCGGCGCGGTCCTCAGCCCGCTGAGCGGCGGCGCGGGCGTCCTCCTTGGCGCGGCGGGCGTCGTCGGCGGCCTGCTCCTTGGCGCTGCGGGCGGCCTCGGCGGCCTGCTCCTTCGCGCGGCGGGCGTCCTCCTCGGCCTGCTCCTCGGCGGCGGCGCGGGCCTCCTCGGCGTCGGCGGCCGCGTCGAGGCGGCGGGTGAGGATCTCGCGGGCCGAGTCGCGGTCGAGCGGGGTGCCGTAGCGGGCGAGCAGCGGGGAGCGCTGGACGCTCGCCTGCCGCTCGGCCTCGGGGGTCGGCGCCATCGAGCCGCGCGGCGCGCGCAGGCGGGTCCACGCGACCGGGGTCGGCGCGCCGCGCTCGTTCATCACCGTGACGATCGCCTCGCCGATGGGGAGCGCCTGCAGCACCTCGCCGAGGTCGTAGTCGCTCTCGGGATAGGTCGAGACGGTGGCGCGCAGGGCCTTCGCGTCGTCGGGGGTGTGCGCGCGCAGCTGGTGCTGGATCCGCGAGCCGAGCTGCGCGAGCACATCGCTCGGCACGTCCTTCGGAGTCTGCGTCACGAAGACGATGCCGACGCCCTTCGAGCGGATCAGCCGCACGGTCTGCGTGATGGCCGCGAGGAAGTCCTTCGACGCGTCGCGGAAGAGCAGGTGCGCCTCGTCGAAGAAGAAGACCAGCTTCGGCCGGTCGAGGTCGCCGACCTCGGGCAGGTCGTTGAAGAGGTCGGCGAGCAGCCACATCAGGAACGTCGAGAACAGCGCGGGCTTGTCCGCGACTCCGGGGACCTCGAGCAGGCTGACCACGCCGCGGCCGTCGGGCGCGAGGCGGAGGAACTCGGCGGTGTCGATCTCGGGCTCGCCGAAGAAGACGTCGGCGCCCTGGTCGGCGAAGGCGATCAGCTCGCGCAGGATGACGCCGGCGGTGGCCTTCGAGAGGCCGCCGAGCTCGGCCAGCTCGGCCTTGCCCTCGTCGCCGACGAGGTAGGTGAGCACGGCGCGCAGGTCGGAGAGGTCGACGAGCGGCAGCCCGGCGCTCTCGGCGTAGTGGAAGACCAGGCCGAGGCTCGACTCCTGGGTGTGGTTGAGGCCGAGGACCTTCGCCAGCAGCAGGGCGCCGAAGCCGGTGACCGTCGCGCGGACCGGGACGCCGGTGCCGACGCCGCCGAGCGCGAAGTACTCGGCAGGAGCGGCCTCGGGGGTCCAGTCCTGGCCGATGGTGCGGGTGCGGGCGAGCAGCTTCTCGTCGGGGGTGCCGGGGGTCGCGAGTCCGGAGAGGTCGCCCTTGATGTCGGCGGCGAAGACGGGGACGCCGTGCGCGGAGAGCTGCTCGGCGAGGACCTGGAGCGTCTTGGTCTTGCCGGTGCCGGTCGCGCCGACGACGAGGCCGTGGCGGTTGAGCATCCCGAGCGGGATGCGGACGGGGACGTCGGCGCGGGCGTCGCCGTTGACGAGGGCGCCGATCTCGAGGGCGGGGCCGGTGAAGGCGTAGCCGGTGCGGACGGCGTCGACGGCGGACTCGGCGAGCGGTCCGGGGGTGGGGGCGGCGGACGGTGCGGGTGCGGATGCCGCAGCAGGTTCGGGAGCAGATGCCGCAGCGGGCGCGGACGCCTCGGCCGGTGCGGGCACTGCGGCGGGCGCGGGCCCCTCCCCCGGACCGCCGTCGACCAGCCGCACGTCGTCGACGACCGCGGCCGCCTCCTCCGGACCGGCGACCGCCTCGAGGGCGGCAGCAGCCGCCTCGGCGCGGGCCAGCGCCTCCGCGGCCTGGGCCTGCAGTCGTCGGGCGGCCTCGAGGGCCGTGCGTGCGTCGTCCCTCGCCGAGGCGAGCCCGTCGTCGTTGCTCATGGGGTCAGCCTAGGGTCGCGACGGCGCGACATCCCGGCCCGGATCCGCGCCCGGCCCCGCTCAGTCCTCGCGGACGTGCCACGACTGGCCGTAGCCGCCCTCGTCGAGCGGGCGGGCCATCAGCTCGAGGAACGGCTCGGCGTCGAATGCCTCCGGCCCGAGCACGCCGGCGCCGGACCAGGCGCCCGTCGCGAGCAGCTCGAGGGCGATCACCGGGTTGAGCGCGGTCTGCCAGACGACGCACTGGGTGCCGTACTCGGCCATCGTCCACTCGTTGTCGCTCACGTGGTACAGGTACACCTCGCGGTGCTCGCCGTCCTTGGCGCCGGAGACCCAGAGGCCCGCGCAGGTCTTGCCGGTCATCCGCGGGCCGATGCTCGCCGGGTCGGGCAGGCCCGCGGCGACCACGTCGCGCGGCGAGACCAGCACCGGCCCGTCGGCGGAGCGGACCCGGACCGGCTCGGTGCGGTCGAGTCCGAGCAGGTTCAGCGTGCGGAGGACGCCGATGAACTCGGCGCCGAGGCCGTACTTGAAGGTGACCCGCTTCGCATCGAGCCAGCGCGGCATCAGCAGCACCTCCTCGTGCTCGACGTTGACGCACTCGACGGGGCCGATCCCCTCGGGGAACTCGAACACCTCCGGCTCGGAGAACGGCGGCGTCGTGAACCAGCCGCGGTCCTTCTCGAAGATCACCGGCGGGTTCAGGCACTCCTCGATGGTCGTCCAGATCGAGAAGGAGGGCGCGAAGATCTCGGCGCCGGAGTCGTCGCGGACGACGAGGTTCGCGCCGTCGCGGACGCCCAGCTCGTCGATCTCGTCGAACAGGTGGTCGGCGGCGTAGCGGGCGAAGACGTCGGAGAGACCGGGCTCGACGCCCATGCCGACCAGGGCGAGGCGGCCGGCGGATTCCCACGTGGGCGCGGCGGCGAACTGCTCGTCGCCGAGCTTCAGGCCGGTCTTCGCGTGCGGCTCCTCGGGGTGCGGCCGGGAGAGGCTCATCGCCATGTCGACGTAGTCGGCGCCGGCGGCGAGGGCGCCCGCGAAGATCGTCGGCACGAAGGACGGCTCGACCGCGTTCATCACGTGGGTGGCGCCGTGCGCGCGGGCGACGGTCTCGACGTTCTCGGCGTCGGAGGCGTCGATGCGCGCGGCGACGAAGCGGTTCTCGACGCCGTCGGCGCCGTGCCGCTCGAGGATCCAGGCGACGGTCCGCTCGGCCCGGGCGAGCTCGTAGTCGCAGACGATGATCTGCTCGAAGAAGGAGCGGCGAGCGGCGATCTTCGCGAAGGCGTCGCCGACGCCGCCGGCGCCGACCAGGAGGATTCTCATGCAGCCACCGTAGCGACGGAATCACTCGTGATTCAAGGTCCGGACCGCGGGAATCGGGAGGCGGAGCGGATCTGCACGACGGAATCCGTCACTCCTGCGCCGTCTCCTCCGCGATCTCGAGGAGGCGGATGAAGCGCGAGAGCCGCTCGAGCGCCGCCATCGAGGTGGGCGGCGACGCCGCCAGGGCCGGGGAGTGCACGAGGAACGCGGCCCACTTCGCCCGCGAGATCGCGACGTTCAGCCGGTTGGGCAGCAGCAGGAACTCGAGGCCGCGCGGGACGTCGGCGCCGGAGGAGGCGGCGAGCGAGACGATCGCGACGACCGCCTCCCGGCCCTGGAAGAGGTCGACCGTGCCGACCAGCGTCTCCTCGAGCCCGGCCGCGTCGAGGGCGTCGCGGAGGAGCGCGCCCTGCGCGTTGTACGGGGCGACGACGATGACGTCCGCGGCGGTGAGCGTGCGCTCGCCGTGCTCGTCGGTCCAGGTGCGGCCGACCATCGAGAGGGCGATCTCGACGACCCGGCGCGCCTCGTCCGGGGAGGAGGTGGTGTCGCCGGCGTGCACGACCGGCACCGCGTGCAGTCCGGGCCTGACGCCGTCGAGCCGGCGCATCTCCGGGGCGCGGGAGGAGAGGGCGCCCTCGTAGGAGAGCTCGGACACGGCGGCGGCGAGCGCGGGGTGCATCCGGTAGGTCTGCGCGAGGAAGTAGCCGTAGGCGGGCGGCAGGACGTCGTGGCCGTCGGCGAGCCAGCCGAGCGCCGACTCGTCGACCGGCTCGGGGTGCGAGCCCTGGCTGACCTGCGGGAGCTGCTGCGGGTCGCCGAGGAGGAGCACGCGCTCCGCGGCGATCGCGGAGGCGATGGTCGGCGCGAGCGAGAACTGGCCGGCCTCGTCGATCACCAGCAGGTCGAGCGAGCGGCGCGGGACGCTGCCCGCGTTGGCGAAGGTCCAGGCGGTGCCGCCGACGACGCAGCCGCCGCCCTCGGCGAGCGCCGCGAGGGCGGCGCCGTTCTTCACCGGCGTCCAGGCGACGGCGGCGAGGGCCTCCGCGGAGCTGCCGGCCTTGGGCACCTTCGCGACCCGGGCGCGGTCGACGCCCTTCGCGACGACCGCGGTCAGGACGTTCTCGACGACGGAGTGGGACTGCCCGACGACGCCGACCCGCCAGCCGTGCTCGGTGACGAGCCGGGCGATCACGTGCGAGCCGACGTAGGTCTTGCCGGTGCCGGGCGGGCCCTGGACGGCGAGCGTCGCGCGCTCGAGGCCGAGCAGGGTCTCGACGACGGCGGCGATGACGTCGTCGCCCTCGACCGGCGCGACGACGGCCGGGGGCACGCGCCGGAGCACGTCGAGGGCGGGGTCGGCGAGCAGCGCGGGCAGGGCGTCGAGCACCTGGCCGCCCCACTCCGCGATCGCCTCGGGCTGCGGCGCGGCCCGGGGCGGCGGCGCCGGCGCCAGGGCGATCGGGGCGTCGTCGTGCGGGTCCTCCCCCGTCCGCAGGCCCTCCTTGAGCAGCAGGACGATCCGCTCGCCGTCGTCGGACGCGGCGAGGATCTCGGCGCGGTCGGAGGCGCCGCGCATCCCCGGACCGGGCGAGGGCGCCCCGGGCGGCGCCGGGGAGTCGTAGACGAGGAACGGCTTCGCGCCGATGCTGAGCCGGCTGCCCGGGGCGAGGCGGCCGAGGATCCGCAGCTCGCGGGAGAGGGTGCGCGCCCGGGCCGGTGTCGACCAGTCGCGGACGACCTCGACCCGCTCGACGACGACCACGTCGCGGGCGTCGGCCCAGTCGTCGAGCGGCTGGCGCAGGCGGTCGAAGTGCTCCTGCCAGAAGGTCTTCGCCTCGCGGCGGTGGTAGTCGATCGCCGCGCCGGCGAGGGCGAGGGCGGTCTGGTCGGGGGTGCGCTCGCGCGGCTCGATCCCCTCGACCTCGGCGAGCAGGGCGACGGCGACCGGATCGGGCTCGCGTGGGACGGGCAGATCGACGTCGACGAGCGGGAGCGGCTCCTCCTCGCAGGCGGGGACGAGCGAGCGCAGCCAGTCGCGCAAGCGCAGGGTGGAGCGGCAGTCGTAGGCGTTGTACTCGCCGATCTCGGCGAGGCGGCGCTCACCCTCGCGGCGGTCGGCCTCGGCCTTCTCGGGGTCCTCGTCGGCCGACGCGGCGTTCTGATCGGCCGACTGCAGCAGCGCCCGCGCCTCGACGTACTCGCTGATGCTGTCCGCCGCGTTCGTCACTCCCTCGGCGTCGCGCGCCTCCTCACCCATGTAGAGCGGCTCGAGCTTCTTGATCGAGTAGCTGCGCGAGCCGACGCGCAGCGCCCGGCGGACGACGGGGTAGAGGTCGACGAGGACGCCGTCGCGCAGGAGCGCGTCGACCTCCTCCTCCCCCGTGCCGTGCCGCTGCGCGAGCGAGAGCAGATGGCTGCGCTCGTAGGAGGCGTAGTGGTAGACGTGCATCCGCGGGAAGCGCGCCCGCCGCTCGCGGAGGAGGGCGAGGAAGTCGACGAGGGCGCGGCGCTCGGCCGCCAGATCGTGCGCCCAGAGCGCGGTGAAGACCTCGTCCTGGTCGACCATGCCGAAGAGGTAGTCGAGGCCCCACTGGCCGTCCTCCGCGTGCAGCGGGTCGCCCTCGAAGTCGAAGAAGAGATCGCCCGGGTCGGGGGCGGGCAGGGCGGTCAGCACGGAGGCGTCGACGACCTCGACGACAGGCACGTGGTCGGCCGAGGCCTCGGTGGCGAGTTGCAGGCGGGCCTGGGCGCGCAGCGTCTCCGCGGCGCCGGCGCTCATCCCGGGGACCGGCCCCTCGCTCACCGCGAGCGCGTCGAGGGTGGTGATGCCGGCCGCGGCGAGCTTCGCGCGCTGGTCGAGGCGCATGCCCGCGACGAGGATCGGGTCCCGGTGGGCCTGCACCTCGGGGGCGCAGAGGCCGCAGCGGCCGCAGGCGGTGAAGCGCGGATCGCCCCAGGCCACCGGCTCGGTCGCGGCGAGGTGCTCCTCGAGCACCGCGCGCAGGCGCGCCCGCTGGACCCGCTGCACGGGGGCGATCGTCGCGAGGTCGTGGCTGGTGGTCGTGCCGTCGCCGAGGACGAGGTGGACCTTCTCGCCCACGCGGATCCCCCGCGCCGCCATCTGCTCGGCGTAGGCGGCGAGCTGCAGCAGCGCCGGGATCTTCGCGTGCCGGGCGAGCTTGGTGTCGTAGACCTCGTAGGCGCCGTCCTCGGTGCGGAGCAGGAAGTCGGAGAAGCCGATGAAGGTGCCGTCGTAGAAGGTGGCCTGGTAGAGCACGTCGACTCCCGCGCGCATCGCCTCTACCGCCTCGTCCGCGGCCCGCGCGTAGTCGGCGCGCTCGGGGCGGGCGAACTCGAGGACCTCGTGCGTGCGCTTCAACTGGGCGAGGAAGGCGACCTCGTGCGCGTCGCCGAGCACGGCGGTGCGCTGCAGCATCGCGTCCTCCTCGACGACGACGCGGGGCGCGCGACCGAGGGTCGCGTCGAGCCGGCGGAGCACCGCCCACTCGCAGGCCGACCAGGAGGAGAGGTCGGTCGGGCTCGTGACGAGGCGGACTCCCCCGCTGCGGTCGTCCTCGAGATACACGCGGCTCCCTCCCAGGCCGCCGGGCGGCGACCGCCTCCAGGGTAGGGCGACCCTCCGACACCGGCGCGTGCGAGGCTGGGCGGATGACCAGGGCGCGCTTCGAGATCATCCCGTCGGACGGCATCGGCGAGAAAGCGGAGCGGGCGTTCCCCGATCCGGCCGCGGTGACGCTCACCGTCACGAGCCTGCCGAAGCACGGGACCGAGCGGACGATCGACTCCGCGGTGGAGCTGGCCGGCCGGGGCTTCCGGGTCGTGCCGCACCTCGCTGCGCGGAACGTGGAGGGTCGCGAGGCGCTGGAGCGCGCACTCGGGCGGATGCGGGACGCGGGGATCGACGAGGCGTTCGTGATCTCGGGCGACGCGAGGAGCGCCGCCGGCAGCTACTCGACGTCGCTCGAGCTGATCCGCGACGCCCGCGAGCTGCGGCCCGAGCTGGCCGTCGACATCGCCGGCTACCCGGAGGGGCACCCGCACCTGTCGGACGAGAGCATCGCGAAGCACCTGCGCGAGCGGGCGCCGTACCTCCGCGGGATCGTCACGCAGATGTGCTTCGACGTGGACGCGGTGGTCCGCTACGCCGACCGGCTGCGCGCGGACGGGATCGACGCGGAGCTGTGGGCCGGAGTGCCGGGGCCGGTCGAGCGGGTGCGGCTGCTCTCGCTGGGCGCACGGATCGGCGTCGGGTCGTCGCTCGGCTTCCTCCAGCGGAGCACGTCGGTCGCGGGCGGGCTGCTGCGCGGCCGCCGCTTCGACCCCGCCGCGTTCGTCGGCCGGCTCGAAGCGGCCGCGGGCGACCGCCTCGCCGGCCTGCACGTCTACACCTTCAACGAGCTGGACGGCCTGCGCGACTTCTGACCCCCGCCGCGAGATGCCACTTATGAGCACTTTTCACGGCGTGTCGCGCGCATAAGTGGCATCTCGCGGGAGGGGTCAGTGCGTGCGGCGGATCCAGATCGGCGGGTGCGGGAGCTCGGACTCGGTGCGGAGGCGGCCGGCCAGGGGGGCCCAGACGATCAGGGCGACGGCGAGGCCGAGGAGGAGGCCGCCGATCGTGTCGGTGAGCCAGTGCGCGCCGAGGTAGGTGCGGCTGGCCATCATCGCGACGGTGTAGAGGAAGCCGGCGATCCAGACCCAGAGCAGCGGGAAGACCAGGGCGAGCACCATCGCGGTGGTCGAGGCGTTCGCGGTGTGGCCGGAGGGGAAGGAGCCGTAGTCGCTGGTGACCAGCATGTCCTCGGGGCGGGCGCGGCCGACCAGCTCCTTCACGAGCTGGGTCGCGCCGACGCTGACGAGGGCGGCGAGCGCGTAGTAGAGGGCGGCCCAGCGCCGGCGGAAGACCAGCAGCACGATGATGATGGCGACCGGGATGATCGCCGTGCCGACGATGCCGGCGCCGACGGTGTTCATGATGAGCGCCGGGACGTCCCAGACGCTCGAGCGGTGCTCGACGATCTCGTCCATCCACTCGACGTCGAACGAGAACGCGCTGGTGGGGCGGAAGGCGATGATCACGGCGAGGACGATCGTCACGACCAGCGCGATCGAGGCGGAGATCAGCGGCCAGCGGCGTGAGACGTGCCGGGCGGCCTCCGTGGTGAGGACCTTCGAGACGACGTCGTCCGAGGGGGCGCGCCGGTGTAGGCGCTCGCGCTGCACGGCGTCGGGCTGGGCGACGCCGGGCTCGCTCTTCAGGGGGTCGTGGCGAGGATCCATCCGGACATGATGCCGTCGCCGGCCGTTCACGCGCTGGGGCTTGCGGGCGGGGCGGCGATGTCCGGCTCGCGGAATCGCGTCGGGCACGTCGGAGCGGTGTGTTCCAGCGAGCCGGAGCTGGAGTGACGAGCCGGAGATCAGCCGCGAGCACTTCCGGCACGCGGAATCGTCTCCGGCACGTCGGATCGGTGCGCTTCCGCGAGCCGGAGCCGATTCCACGAGCCGGAGATCCCGAGCGGACGCGTTCGGCTCGCAGAACCGCGTTCGGCGCGTGCAAGCGGCGCGTTTCCGCGAGCCGAAGCCGGGACGACGAGCCGGAGATCAGCCGCGGACACCTCCGGCACGCTGAAACGCGTCCGGCAGGTCGAATCGGTGCGTTTCTACGAGCTGGAATCGATTCCACGAGCCCCAGGTCATCCGCGGGCACCTCCGGCTCGCCAGAACGCGTCCGGCACGTCGGAAGAGGGCGTTCCCGCGAGCCGAGGCCGATTCCGCGAGCCGGAGGTCATGCGGTGGCACCTCCGGCACGCGGAACGCGCTCCGGCACGCCCGAATCCGAGGATCCGGCGAGCCGGGGCCGGTTCCGCGAGCCGGAGGTCCAGCCCGGCGGGTCAGTCCTGCAGGGCCGGGACCGTCCGGGGGCGGACGACGAGCCAGAGCGCCAGGATCGAGACGGCGGCGGTGGCCATCATCACGCCGGCCATCGGCACGGCCGACTCGGCGCCGAAGAGGCCGGAGATCGGCGAGAGGATGCCGGCGGTGCCGAAGTTCACCGCGCCCAGCAGCGACGCCGCGGTGCCCGCCTCGCGGCCGTGGTTGACCAGGCCGAGCACCTGCACGCAGGGGAAGCTGAAGCCGCAGGAGGCGATGAAGAACCAGAGCGGCACGAGCGTGCCCCAGATGCCGAAGCCCAGGCCGTCGAAGAGCGCGATCAGCCCGGCGGTGACGAAGAGCGTGACCGTGGTGATCGCGAGGATCCACTGCGGTCCCACGCCGCGGCGGCTGAGGTACGAGGACGCCTGGACGCCCGAGACCACGCCGAGCGAGTTCACCGCGAAGAGCAGGCCGTACTGCTGCGCGTCGAGTCCGTAGAGCCCCTGGAAGAGGAACGACGAGCTGGACAGGTAGGTGAACAGACCGCCGAAGGTCATGCCGCCGATGATCGCGACGCCGACGAAGACCCGGTCGCTGAGGACCGCGCGGTAGCGCTGCACGAGCGAGCGGGATTCGCGGTCGGCGCGGGCGACCCGGGGACGCGTCTCGACGATCAGCAGCGCGACCGCCAGCATCACCAGCAGGCCGTAGGCGGCCAGGAAGACGAAGATGCCGCGCCAGTCCATCACCAGCAGCAGCTGCGAGCCGATCACCGGCGCGAGCACGGGCGCGAGGCCCGAGACCAGCGCGAGCCGCGACAGCATCTTCACCAGCGGACGCCCGCCGAACAGGTCGCGGACCATCGCCATCGCGACGACACCGCCCGCTGCGGCGCCGGCTCCCATCAGGAAGCGGAAGACGCCGAGCGAGACGATCTCGGGGGCGAACGCCGCGCCGACGCAGGCCAGCACGTGCAGCGAGGTCGCGAGCAGGATCGGCAGCCGGCGGCCGACCATGTCGCTCCACGGCCCGACGACCAGCTGCCCGAGCGCGAAGCCGAGGGTCGTGCCGGTGAGGGTCAGCTGCACCGCCGCCTCCGACACGTTCAGCTCGCTCTGCAGCGCGGGGAACGCGGGGAGGTAGAGGTCGATCGTGAACGGACCGAGCGCGGTGAGCGCGCCGAGGACGATCACGTAGACGAGGCGCTGACGGTTGGTCAGGGCGTCGCCGGCGTGCCGGTGCACGGGGATCGAGCCGGTGGGGGTCGGGGCGAGAGAGGTCACGGAGCCTTCCTGCGGAGCGCAGAGCGGAGGAGGGAGAGGGGTGTGCGGAAGGGCACCGCCTCTACCGCCAAGCGACGGGAGACCGGATTCATTCCCTGACTATCGAATCAATTCGACCGGGTGTCGCGCAAGGGCTCGCATCACACTCGCGCCTTCGAGGTCGCAGGAGCACAACGCTCACCAGCTCGGCAAGGCGTCACGGCGGCAGGCTAGGCACGCCGGCCCCACGCCGGTCCACGCAGATCGAGCGACGCTTCCCAGAGTCGCGCAACAGTCAGCGCTGGCCTCTCGATGCCATCAAGCTCCTGACGAGCACCCAACCCGCGCTAGTAAAAACTACCCAATCCGAAAAAAGTGGGATCGTCCTACAGCGGCCAGAACTTAGTGAACGTCCTTGCGCTCACCGCTCGCGTCGCTAACATCAGGTTCACTCGACGACGGTTTCAAAAGTAGAACGGACTCGCATGACCGCCATCACCCGGATATACACGGCCCACATTGCTACAGAGATTGAGCGTCGATTTACTCATCTACTTGACATCTCCGACGTTAAGTCAGCATCGCAAGCTCAGCGCTCAATGGCGATCAAGACGCGAGGTCTTGCAGCCTATGCCCTCGTTTGCCTAGTGCCAGGCCTCAGCGACGCAGATGCGGCTAATCACGTCACAGACGGATCCGGCGACTGCGGGATCGATGCGCTTTATGTGCAGCCAACCACGAGTGCCATTTTTGTCGTTCAAAGTAAGTGGCACGATGAGGGAACCGGCTCTATTGGCCTCGGTGATCTCCGCAACACTATTGGAGGAATCAAGTATCTGATGGACAGCAGATACGACAGATTCAACAGCAAGTTTGCTAACATCCTTCCGCAAGTCGAATCCGCTTTTGACAACGTGAACGTTTCTGTGAACCTTGCAATCGCGGTAACTGGCTCATCGACCTTGGCACAGGAGCCCCAGACTGCGCTCGATGACTTTATTGAAGAGATGAACGAGATCAGCGAACTTCTCGCCATTTCTCACTTAGGGCTCGCGGACCTGCGGCGGTTTCTGACCTCCGGATCCGGAGGTGCAAAGATAGACATGGACGTCACGCTTCTCAATTGGGGACTGCTTACCGATCCCTACACTGCCTATTATGGACTGATTGAAGCGGCGACAGTCGCAAGTTGGTACAAGCAATATGGCGGGCAGCTCTTCGATCAGAATCTGCGGAAGGCACTTGGCGCCACGCCAGTTAATAGCTCTTTGATAAAGACACTGACCGATGAGCCTCAGAATTTTTGGTATTTCAATAACGGCATAACTGTTCTGTCTGAAAGTGTCGACAAGACGATGCGCGGCGGCGCCAGTCGGCAGTCGGGAGATTTCCAGATCAAGGGTCTTAGCATCGTAAACGGGGCTCAGACGGTCTCCAGCATCGCGAACGTCGCTCGATCCGCTCCCGAAAAACTTGGGAATGTGTCCGTTTGGATACGGATAATCAGTCTTCGAGATGCCCCAGATGGATTCGCAACGGAGGTCACTCGAACGACTAATACGCAGAACTCCGTCGAAAGTCGAGACTTCCTATCTCTCGATCCAGAACAAGACCGGCTTCGAACGGATATGGTTCTGTCGTTGAAAAAGAGCTATGTATTTCGCAGAGGCGAGATCGCTCCCAAGCCGGATCAAGGCTGCACAGTTCAAGAGGCAATTATTTCCCTGGCCTGCGCGAAAGAGGATAGCACTTTCGCAGTTTTAGCCAAGAGTGCCATTGGCCGCCTCGAGGAACGTGATGGTCGTTATTATCCGCAGTTGTTCAACTCGAAAAGGACCGTTTTCGAACTTTGGCAATCAGTGGTGATCTATCGTGCAATCGAAACGGCACTCCTCGCACTGAGGTCCGAACTACTGGGCAGAGATCGCGCAGTTGCCCAGCAGGGCAACCGAATAATTGCTCACATCGTGATGAGGGACCTTGGTGGACTCAACTCTTTCGGACGGGAGATGGAGTCAAAAACCTTCGAGAATCTTATCGACTCGATTCCCGTGAAAACGAAGGAAGCTTTGGAATCACTGATCGCGGCCGTCACAAAATTGTACCCAGCAAATTACATCACCAGTCTTTTTAAGAATGCGTCTAAATGCGACTCACTCGTGGCGCAGGTGGCTTCGAATTGAGGAGTTTGGACTTTGCATATCTGCGGTTATTGACGGAGCAGGATCGTGACTCAACGCGCGGCTAAGATACTGATTTGTTGAGCCGCCGCTGTCCGTAGCGGCGGCTCCCCTCGCTGGCGACTGAAAGCCGCTCAGGCCGCAGGCCGCGCGCCGCCGGCCGGGTGCAGCTCGGCGGTGAGCGGATCGGCGAGCAGGCGCTCGAAGGCCAGCTCGGCCGCGCCGAGCATCAGCAGGTCGGCGCCGAGCTCGGTGCGGGCGATGCGCACGGAGTCGAGCGCCACCCGGAACGGCCCGCCGCGGCCCAGGCGCTCCTCGAGGAAGCCCGGTGCGACGCCGACGAGCGCGCCGAGGAACCCGCCGAGCACCACCAGCTGCGGGTTGAAGATGTTGACGACGTTGCGCAGCGCCACGGCGAGGTGCCCGAGCTGCCGCTCCACCTCCGCACGCACCGCAGGATCGCTCGAGGCGGCGAGCGCCTCCTCGAGCCGCTCGCTCACGTCGGCGCTCTCGTCGAGGCCGAGCACCCGCAGCAGCTCGGCGCGGCCGACCTCGGTCTCGAGGCAGCCGACCGCGCCGCAGTGGCAGTCGACGCCGGCGCTGTTGACGAGGGTGTGGCCGATCTCGCCCGCGTATCCGTCGATCCCGTGCAGCGTGGTGCCGCCGACGATCACGCCGGCGCCGACGCCGCTCGCGCCGCCGTTGAGGTAGACGAGGTGGGACACGTCACGCCCGGCGCCGAGGACGCTCTCGGCGAGTGCGCCGAGATTCGCGTCGTTGGCCGAGAGCACCGGCAGTCCGGTCGCCTCGGCGAGCATCCGGGAGAACGGCTCGTCGGTCCAGCCGAGGTGCGGACCGACCCGGACCAGGCCGTCGGCGTCCCGGACGAGACCGGGGACGGCGACGCCGATGCCGACGGTGCGGGCGTCCGCCGGCAGCTCGGCGACCAGCTCGGCGATGGCGCCGGCCGCGAGCGCCGCCGCGGCCTCGGCGCTCGGCACGGCGGCGGTGCGGCGGATGCGGCGGCGCACCTCGGCGTCCAGGCCGACGATCGCGACGGTGACGGCGTCGATCTCCGGGTTCACCGCGATAGCGACGACCCGCGGATCGGTCTCGACGATCGGGCTCGGCCGGCCCACCTGGTTGAGGGTCTCGGGCTGCAGCTCGCGCACGAGGCCCAGCTCGACCAGCTCGCCGACGAGGGCGGCGATGGTGGAGCGGTTGAGCCCGGTGAGACGGGTCAGCTGCGAGCGGGAGCGCGGGCCCCCGCGGTGCACGAGGCGCAGGAGCGCGGAGAGGTTGTGCCGGCGGACCCGGTCGAGGTTGTTGCCGCGCGTCGCGTTCTCGGCCATTCCGCGGTCTCCTCTGCTCTCCGTGGCCAGCCTATCCGCGGGTGCGGGCGCTTCCGGCCGCACAACATCAGCTGAGAAGGGGGTCCCTCCCTCCACAGAGGAGGGACCCCTCTCTCAGCTGATGTTGTGCGCGGGCCCCGGCGGTCAGGACCCCGCGCGGGTCCAGGTCCAGCTGCCGGCGGGCGCGTCGATGCTCACGTCGCCACCCGAACGGGTCACCGTGAACACCGTCTCCGCGGCCGAGTCGTGCGCCGGCACCCGCACGACCGTGTCGCCGTCCGAGCCGGGGAACACCCGCAGCTCCAGCCCGTCGACGTAGTCGTACTCGGCGACGTCGCTGCGCGCGCCGACCGGGATCACCGCGCCCTCGCGGACGTAGAGCGGCAGCGAGTCGAAGCCGTGCACCTCGCGGCGCCACTCCCCCGCCGAGTCGGTGCTCTCGCCCGTCCACCAGCTGGTCCAGCGCCCGCGCGGCAGGTAGAACTCGACCGACCCGTCGGGGGTGAACACCGGCGCGACCAGCAGGTCGTGCCCGAGCATGTACTGCGTGTCGAGGTGCGCCGCGTTGCGGTCGTCCTCGAACTCAAGCGTCATCGGCCGCATCACCGGGGTGCCGGTGCGGGCCGCCTCCGCCCCCGCCGCATAGAGGTAGGGCATCAGCGAGAGCTTCAGCCGGGTGAACAGCCGGGTGACGTCGACCGCCTCCTCGTCGAACACCCACGGCACCCGCACCGAGGACGAGCCGTGCAGCCGCGAATGCGAGGAGAGCAGGCCGAAGGCGAGCCAGCGCTTGAACACGCCCGGGTCGGGCGTGCCCTCGAAGCCGCCGATGTCGTGCGCCCAGAAGCCGAAGCCGCCGAGCGCGAGCGAGAGCCCGCCGCGCAGGGTCTCGGCCATCGAGACGTAGGAGGAGGTGTTGTCGCCGCCCCAGTGCACCGGGAGCGCCTGGCCGCCGACGGTGGCACTGCGGGCGAAGAGCGCCGCGCGGCCCGCGCCGAGCTCCTCCTCCAGCACCTCGAACACCGCGCGGTTGTAGAGCTGGGTGTACCAGTTGTGCATGCCCTCGGGGTCCGAGCCGTCGGACCAGGCCACGCCCTCGGACGGGATGCGCTCGCCGAAGTCGGTCTTGAAGGAGTCGACGCCCTGGCGGACGAGGACCCGCAGCTTGTCCTGGAACCAGCGGGTCGCCTCCAGGTTGGTGAAGTCGATCAGCGCCATGCCGGCGACCCACAGGTCCCACTGCCAGACGTCGCCCGCGGTGGTGCGCAGCAGGTAGCCCTTCTCGCGGCCCTCCTCGAAGAGCGCCGAGGCCTGGGCGATGTAGGGGTTGATCCAGACGCAGGTGTGCAGGCCGCGCTCGTGCAGGCGGGCGAGGATCCCCTCCGGGTCGGGGAAGGTGCGCGGGTCCCACTCGAGGTCGGTCCACTGGAACTCGCGCATCCAGAAGCAGTCGAAGTGGAAGGCCGACAGCGGCAGCTCGCGCTCGGCGAAGCCGTCGATGAAGGAGTTCACCGTCTCCTCGTCGTAGCTGGTGGTGAAGCTCGTGGTGAGCCAGAGGCCGTAGCTCCAGGCGGGGACGATCGCGGGGCGGCCGGCCAGCCCGGTGTAGCGGCGGAGCACGTCCTTCTTGGTCGGGCCCTGGATCACCAGGTACTCGAGCGCCTCGCCGCCGACGGAGAACTGCACGCGCTCGACGGTCTCGGAGCCGATCTCGAAGGAGACCAGTCCCGGGTCGTTGATTAGGACGCCGTAGCCGCGGCTGGAGAGGTAGAAGGGGACGTTCTTGTAGGCCTGCTCGGAGGAGGTGCCGCCGTCGGCGTTCCAGACGTCGACGGTCTGGCCGTTCTTCACGAACGGGCCGAAGCGCTCGCCGAGGCCGTAGACGAGCTCGCCGACGCCGAGGTCGAGCTGCTCGTGCAGGTAGGCCTTCCCGTCCGGGCCGGTGAGGTAGCCCTCGGCCTTGTGCCCGGAGCCGGTGAGGCGGGTGTTCGTCGCGGTGTCCCAGAACTCGAGCGACCAGGGCGCGCCCTGCGCGACGCGGACCTCGAGGTCGCCGGTGCGCAGCACGCCGCCGTTCTCGGTGAGGCTCGCCTCGCCGACCGCGTCGTCGACCAGGTCGAAGCCGCGGCGGGTCGCGGTGCCGCGCCAGTGCTCGATCCGGACCTTCGCGACGCCCTCCGCGGGCGAGGACACGGTGACGGTGAGCGTCGGCCGGTTCAGCACGTCGCCGCGGCCCTGGATCACCTTGGTCGGGGCGATCACCTCGAGCGAGGTGCCGTGGGAGCGGATGTCGTACGCCTCCTGCGCGAAGAGGGGCGTGAATCCGGCCCTCGTCTGCCAGAACCCGTCGGTGAACTTCATGGGTGGTGCCTTTCTGATGGGGAGGCCGATGCCGGGAGCGAGGTCGAAGCGCTTCGATTCCCGGCCGGGCGCGCCGAGGGGATCAGCGGCGCGGGCCCCGGTGGAAGGACCCGCGCCGCGGTGAGAAGGGGCTACTTGACCGCGCCGGCGGTGATGCCGCGGGTCAGGGTGCGCTGGAAGATCAGGAAGAAGATCAGCGTCGGCAGCAGGCCCAGCAGGGCGCTCGCGCTGGTCGTCGTGACGTCCATGATCTTGTCGCCCTGGAGGCTGGAGATGGCGATCGGGACGGTCTGCGTCGCGTCGCTCACCAGGAAGACCAGCGGGATGAGGAACTCGTTCCAGGTCCAGATGAAGAAGAAGATCATCAGCACCGAGAGCGTCGGCCGCGAGATCGGCACGATCACCCGGGTGAGCACCTGCCACTTGGAGGCGCCGTCGAGCGCCGCGGCCTCGAGGATCTCCTTCGGGAAGGTGCCGTAGACGCTGGAGAGCAGATAGGTGCCGAACGCCGACTGGATCACGGTGAAGATGATGATCACCGAGAGCTGGCTGTCGTAGATCCCGACCGCCTTGAACATGTAGTACAGCGGGTAGAGCAGGGCCTCCTGCGGCAGCATGTTCGCCAGCAGGAACAGGATGATGATCCAGCTCCGGCCCTTCACCCGGCCGATGCCGATCGCGTAGGCGTTGAGGACCGAGAGGGCGACCGCGAGGATCGCGACCGAGCCCGAGATCAGGATCGAGTTGCCGAGCTTCTCCGGGAAGTTCACCCGCTCCCAGAAGGTCGAGAGGCCGTCGAAGGAGAGGCCGGTCGGGAAGGCGAGCGGGCCGCCCACGGAGTACTCGGCCGGGGTCTTGAACGAGTTGAGCAGGATCAGCAGCACCGGGCTGATGATGACGAGTCCGATCACGACGGCCACGACCAGGATCGCCCAGTCGCCGAGAGTGCGCTTGGTCGCGCCCTTCGAGGCCTTGGGCGCCTTCTTCGGCGTGGTCAGATCGGTGTCGTCGGTTCCGGCCTGGGTGAACGGCAGGGCTTCGATGGCCGACATCAGCGGGCTCCTTCGCTGCGCTCGACGCGCTCCTGCGCGCGGATGAAGAGGACGGCCAGGATCACGATGACGATGGTCAGCGCGGTCGCGATGGTGGCGCCGTAGCCCACCTGCTGCTTCTGGAAGAACTCGGTGTAGGAGTAGTAGCTCGGCACGATGGTCGAGTCGCCCGGGCCGCCGCGGGTCAGCGCGTAGATCGGGCCGAAGACCTTGAGCGCCGCGATGGTGCAGGTGAGGGTGACGACGAAGACCTCGGGCCGGATGATCGAGATGGTGATCCAGCGGAAGCGCTGGAACCAGTTCGCGCCGTCGAGCTCGGCGGCCTCGTAGAGCTCGGGGTCCACGCGCTGCAGGGCTGCCATGAAGATGACGACCGGGTAGCCGAGCTGCACCCAGATCATCACGACCATGATCGAGAGCATCGCGGTGTCGGGCTTGCCCAGCCAGTCGTGCGCGAGCGAGCCGAGGCCGACCGCCTCGAGGATCGAATTGAGGGCGCCGTTGTCCGGGCGGAGGATCCAGCCGATCACGATGGCGGCGATGACCGTCGGCAGGATCTGCGGGAGGTAGTAGGTCGCGCGGAGGAAGGAGGCGATCCGGCCGCCGAACTTCTTGCCGACGAGATCGAAGAGGATCGCGGCGAGGAGGAGGCCGAGGATCGTCGGCACGATCACCATCGCGATGATCATGTAGACGGAGTTGAGGAACGAGGTCCAGAACTGGTCGTCGCCCATCAGCTCGATCCAGTTGTCGAGCCCGATGAAGATCGGCGGCTTGATGCCGCGCCACGACGTGAAGCTGATGTAGATGTTCCAGATCAGCGGGATCAGCACGATGAACACGAAGAGCACGAAGCCCGGGATCAGGTACAGCCAGTAGCCGCCGGAGCGCTTCTCGCGGGGCGGCTTCTCCGCTGTGGGAGGCGGCGGGGCGCTCTCCGCGCGACGCGGAACGGTCGTCGTCATGGGTACTCCTTGAACGTGTGCTGTCGTGTGGGGGCGGCGGAGCCTGGGGTGACGCGAGATGCCACTTGTGCACGGCTTTCACGGCGTGTCGCGTGCACAAGTGGCATCTCGCGGAACGGGACGACCTTGCGGTTACTTGATGTCGGCCACGCCGTCGTCGTACTTGCCCTGCAGCTCCGTCAGCATTCCGCTGGGGTCGACCGAGCCGTTGATGAGCTCCTGCGAGGCGGCGACGAGGTCGTCGTAGAAGGTGGCGGTGGGCCAGTCCGGGTAGAAGGAGAGCTGGTCCTCGTCGACGACCGTCTTCCACTGCGAGAGCAGCGCCTTGCTCTTCTCGTCGGTGATCGCGGTCTCGTCGACGACCAGCGGGATGCCGCCGTTGTTGCCGATGAGGTTCTGGATCTCGGGGCGCATCGTGATGTCGATCCACTTGTAGGCGAGGTCCTTGTTCTTCGCCGTCTCGGGGATGACCCAGTGGTTGCCGGCGGAGCCCATCGTGAACTCGGCGCCCGGGAAGAGGAAGGTGTCCCACTCGAAGCCGGTGATCTCGGTCTTGAAGCGGCCGAACCACCACGAGCCCGAGAAGAAGATCGGGTACTCGCCCGAGATGAAGGCGGTGCCCGCGTCCTCCGCCTTGAGCCCGGAGGCGTCGGCAGAGAAGTAGCCCTTGTCGACGTAGGTCTGCAGCTGGTCGGCCGCGTAGCTCCAGGCCGCGTCCTCGAAGTCGACCTCGCCGGTGTAGGTCTGGTAGTCGGTGATCCACTGGCGGTCGGCCTTCAGCAGCGCGAGCTGGTAGAAGAGCTGCTGCAGCGGGTACTCCGCGCCGGCCTCGGCGAGCGGCGTGATGCCCTTGGCGACGAAGGCGTCGAGCACGGCGGTGAACTCGTCGTAGGTGGTGGGGACCTCGAGGCCGTTCGCCGCGAAGACGTCCTTGTTGTAGTAGACGAACGTGAACTCGCCGTAGTTGGGGATGCCGTACCAGGAGCCGGAGCCCATGATGCCCTTGTCGTCGTACTTGGCCGTGGTCTGCAGGGCACCGGGGATCAGCTTGTCCCAGCCGTAGAACTCGACGGCCTCGTCGAGGTTGGTCAGCAGCCCCTGGCTGGAGAGCAGGCCGCTGGTCGCGTTGCCCTTGTTGTACTCGACGACGTCGGGTGCGGAGTTGGAGTTGAAGATCTGGCTGGCACCGGTGCGCAGCTGCTCGAAGGCCTTGAACTCGTAGGCGATCTCGGCGCCGGTCTCCTTGGTGAAGATGTCGCGGGCGGCGAGCCAGGCGATGCCGCGGTCGCTGTCGGGGGTCTCGAAGTCCCACATGGTCAGGGTGCGGCCGGCACCGTCGACGTCGGTGGCGAGGGCGTCGGAGCCGGCGTCGGAGCCGCCTCCGGAGCAGGCGGCGAGCGCGAACATCGCGCCGATGCCGACACCGCCGGCGATCAGGCCGCGGCGGCTCAGGGAACCGACGGTGGCGGCGGAGGGGCGGTGGAAGGCGGTGCGGGGACGAAGCGACATAGCGGGAGTTCTCCTTCAAACGGTGCCGCGGGGCTGTGGACGAGGGCTGTGAGTGGTGGATCGTGCGAGTCGAAGAGCGCTCTCTGAGACCGGCCGAGCTGTCGAAGCGTTTCGACGATCGGCGCGTTGAGCGCGGAGGCGATGAGGATTGGGAGGGGTCAGGGAGCGGCCGGCACCGGGGCGCCGGTCGCGGCGAGCGCGACGGAGCCGCGGTCGACGTAGTGGGGCGGGAGGAGGTCGACGCCGGTGGTGCGGCCGGAGTCGATCTGCTGGAGGGTGCGGGCGACGGCCGCGCGGCACATCGCGTCGAACGGGAGGGGGATGCTGCTGACCGGCACCGGGAGCGCCGCGCCGTCGTAGCTCGCGCAGGCCGCGAGGACCGAGAGGTCGCCGGGGATCGAGAGGCCGCACTCGACGAGGCGCTCGATCGCCGCCTCCGCCACCGGCTCGTTGCAGTGCAGCACGAGGGCGGAGACCGGGGCGGTGAGCAGCGCGTCGACCGCCGCCGACGCGCTGGCGCGGCCGATGTGCGGGCGCTCGACACTCAGGGCGAGGCCGAGGGCCGCGCACTCCGCCTCGAAGGCGTCGTCGAAGCGACGGACGAAGCCGGCGTTGCGGTCGGTGTACGACTGCGGGTGCTCGATCAGGCCGATCGAGCGGTGGCCCTGCTCGGCGAGCAGGCGGACGCTGCGGCGGGCGGCCTCGGCGAAGTCGAGGTCGACGCAGGCGAGGTCGTGCGCGTCGGCCGGGACGCCGATGAAGGTCGCCGGGACGCCGGCCGCGCGGATGAGGGCCGCGCGGTCGTCCTCGTCGTCGACGCCCATCAGGACGACGCCGTCGACGAGCGAGGAGGAGGAGACCCGGGCGATGCCGCTGGAGGCCTCGTCCGTGACGAGGAGGAGGACGTCGTAGTCGGACTCGCGGGCCCGCTCGAGCACCTCGGTGACGAAGCGCATGTGGGTGGGCAGGTGCAGCTCGCCGCGCATCGGCGCCGAGAGGGCGAGGATGTGGGTCCGCGCTCCGGCGAGCATGCGGGCGCCGGCGTGCGGCCGGTAGCCCAGCTGCCGGACGGCCTCGTCGACCCGCTGGCGGGTGGAGGCGGCGATCGAACGCTTGCCGGAGAGGGCGTAGGAGACGGTGCTGATCGAGACTCCGGCCACGCGGGCGACGTCGTGGATGCTCGCCATCGTTCCTCCTGCCGGACCTCGTCGTCGGTGCCCGGCCGCTCCGCCCTGCTCGGGAGAGCAGTGCTTCGAAACGCTTCGACCGGGTTGCTGCTGAGCACTGTACGCACAGTCGAAACGCTTCCGCAAGGAATTCGTCGGGCCACGCCACATATCGTCGCGAGACGTCGCGTCGATCGAGGGGCACAGTGTCGCGAGACGTCGCGTCGATCGAGGAGCACCACCGCGCGACACGTCGCGACGACCGTTGCGCCGCACGCCGCCGATCGATATGTTGGGCGCAACAACAATTCGGCGACGTCGCCGGAAAGGATTCGGATCAATGTCCCTGACCCCCACCCGCGCCGACAAGTTCTCGTTCGGCCTCTGGACCATCGGCTACAACGGGACGGACCCGTTCGGCGGCCCGACCCGCAAGCCCCTCGACACCGTGCACGCGGTCGAGAAGCTGAGCGAGCTCGGCGCCTACGGCCTCACCTTCCACGACGACGACCTCTTCGCGTTCGGCTCGACCGACGCCGAGCGCCAGACCGAGATCGACCGCCTCAAGGGCGCGCTCGAGTCCACCGGCCTGATCGTCCCGATGGTGACGACCAACCTCTTCAGCGCCCCGGTCTTCAAGGACGGCGGCTTCACCTCGAACGACCGCGACGTGCGCCGCTTCGCGCTGCGCAAGGTCCTCCGCAACATCGACCTCGCCGCCGAGCTCGGCGCGCAGACCTTCGTGATGTGGGGCGGCCGCGAGGGCGCCGAGTACGACTCCGCCAAGGACATCCGCGCGGCCCTCGAGCGCTACCGCGAAGCCGTCAACCTGCTCGGCGACTACGTCACCGACAAGGGCTACGACATCCGCTTCGCGATCGAGCCCAAGCCCAACGAGCCCCGCGGCGACATCCTGCTGCCGACCCTCGGCCACGCGATCGCGTTCATCGACTCGCTCGAGCGCCCCGAGCTCGTCGGCGTGAACCCCGAGGTCGGCCACGAGCAGATGGCGGGCCTGAACTTCACGGCCGGCATCGCCCAGGCGCTGTACCACGGCAAGCTCTTCCACATCGACCTCAACGGTCAGCGCGGCATCAAGTACGACCAGGACCTCGTCTTCGGTCACGGCGACCTGCACAACGCGTTCTCGCTCGTCGACCTCCTGGAGAACGGCGGCCCCGGCGGCGTCCCGGCCTACGACGGCCCGCGCCACTTCGACTACAAGCCCTCGCGCACCGAGGACGAGACCGGCGTCTGGGACTCGGCCGCGGCCAACATGCGCACCTACCTGCTGCTCAAGGAGCGCGCGGCGGCCTTCCGCGCCGACCCCGAGGTCCAGGAGGCGCTCGCGGCGTCGAAGGTCGGCGAGCTGTCGACCCCGACGCTGAACGAGGGCGAGTCGTACGACGACCTGCTCGCGGACAGCGCGTCCTACGAGTCGTTCGACACCGACGCGTACCTCGGCGGCAAGGGCTTCGGCTTCGTCCGCCTGCAGCAGCTCGCGACCGAGCACCTGCTCGGCGCGCGCGGCTGACCCACCCGGCCGCTCCCGCGGTTCACCGCGGGACGTCCTGAGACGGACGGGATCCTCTGCCTCGGCAGGGGGTCTCGTCCGTTCTCGCATGCCGGGGTGACGGCTCCGGCCCTCCCCCGCATCTCCTCCGCGGAGGCACCGCCTCCGCCCTTCCACTCGACGGTGGCACCGCCACCTCGCCCCGACTTCAGCGGAGGCCGCGCCTCCGCACCCGCCACAACGAACGGAGACGGCGATGACGCTCGTCGCAGGGATCGACTCGTCCACCCAGAGCTGCAAGGTGGTCGTCCGCGACCTCGACACGGGAGCCGTGGTCCGCACCGGGCGCGCCGCGCACCCGGACGGGACCGAGGTCGACCCGGCCGCGTGGTGGGAGGCGCTGCAGGTCGCGCTCGCGGACGCGGGCGGACTCGACGACGTCGCCGCGATCTCGGTCGGCGGGCAGCAGCACGGCATGGTCGTGCTCGACGCGGACGGGCAGGTGATCCGGCCCGCGCTGCTCTGGAACGACACCCGCAGCGCCGGCGCGGCCTGCGAGCTGATCGAGGAGCTCGGCGCCGACGCCTGGGCCCAGCGCACCGGCACCGTCCCGGTCGCCTCCTTCACCGCCACCAAGCTGCGCTGGCTGCGCGACGCCGAGCCGGAGAACGCGGCGCGCGTCGCGGCCGTGGCGCTCCCGCACGACTGGCTGACCTGGCGCCTGCTCGGCTACGGCCCCGACTCCGCGCGCGGGGCGCAGCTGGACGCGCTGACCACCGACCGCTCCGACGCCTCCGGCACCTCGTACTGGGGCGCCGACGGCTACGACCTCGACCTGCTCGAGCGCGCGCTCGGCCACCGGGCGCTCCTCCCCCGCGTGCTCGGCCCGTCGGAGCAGGCCGGCACGACCGAGAGCGGTCTCGTCGTCGGTCCCGGCGCGGGCGACAACGCCGGCGCGGCGCTCGGACTCGGTGCGGGTCCCGGCGACGTCGTGGTGAGCATCGGCACCAGCGGCACGGTCTTCGCGGTGACGGAGGACCCGGTGCGCGACGCCTCCGGGACGGTCGCGGGGTTCGCGGACGCGAGCGGTCGGTTCCTGCCGCTGGTCGCGACGCTGAACGCGGCGCGAGTGCTGGCCTCGACGGCCGGGCTGCTCGGCAGCGACTTCGACGCCTTCTCGGCGCTCGCGCTCGAGGCGGAGCCGGGCTCCGGCGGCCTCGTGCTCGTCCCCTACTTCGAGGGCGAGCGGACGCCGAACCTGCCCGACGCGACGGCGAGCCTGCACGGGATGACGATCGCGTCGACCACGCGGCCGAACCTGGCGCGCGCGGCGATCGAGGGCATGCTCTGCGGCCTCGCCGACGGCCTGGACGCGGTGCGGGCGCAGGGCGTCGAGGCGCGGCGCATCCTGCTGATCGGCGGGGCGGCGCAGAACAGCGCCGTGCAGCTGGCGGCCTCGCAGGTCTTCGACGTGCCCGTGGTCGTGCCGACGCCGGGCGAGTACGTCGCCGACGGCGCCGCGGTGCAGGCCGCCTGGGCGCTGACCGGCGCGCGCCCGACCTGGGAGGTCACCTCCCTCGCCGAGCCGGCGCCGGACCACCGCCCGGTCATCCGCGAGCAGTACGCGGCGGCCCGCGCCTGACCCGCGCGCAGAACATCAGCTGAGAGTCCGTCTCATCGCCCATGAGCGATGAGGGCGGCTCTCAGCTGATGTTCTGGCGGAGGGCGGGTCTCGATACGCGCTCCGCGCTGCTCGACCAGCATGGAAGACACATGCTGATCGAGTAGGGCGCGCAGCGCCCGTATCGAGATCCCCTCGTCAGCTCGTCAGACCGTCGACGTACTCCCGGTTCTCCGCCAGCCACGACTCGAGGGCCGCGTCCTGGTCGTCGGCCCCCTCGTTGAACAGGGCGTTCTCGAGCGAGTACAGCGTGTCCGAGTCCATCCGGAAGTCGCGCAGCCAGCTGCTCAGCGTCGGGAAGTCGCTGTCGAAGGACGCGGAGCCGAAGGCGTGGATCCCCTCGGCCTCGCCGAGCAGTCCCTTCGGGTCCTCGAGGTCCTTCACCGGGAACGCGTCGTAGGCCCAGTGCGGGCGCCACAGCGTCACCGCGATGTTCTCGCCGGCCGCCGTCGCGCTGGAGAGCTCCTGCAGCATCGCGGGCGTGGACGAGGTGAGGTACTCCATCCCCTCCAGGCCGTAGCCGGGGATGACCGCGTCGGTCGTGATCCCGTTCAGCCCCGAGCCGGGCTCGATGCCGACGAGGCGGTTCCCGACCACCTCGGGGTTCGCCGCGAGCTCCTCGAGGGTGTCGATCGGCGCGTCCTCGTTCACCGCGATGGTGAGCTTCGCGTCGTCGTTCCAGGCGCCGAGGTCGACGATCCGGTCGCCGTACTCGTCGAGGTAGTCGCCATGGGTGATCGGCAGCCAGGTGTCCAGCGCCAGGTCGTAGTCGCCGCTGGCGAGACCCGAGAAGCCGGGCGCCACGTCGATGCTCTGCAGCGTCACGTCGTAGCCCTCCTCCTCGAGCACCGCGCCCCAGAGCCGCGACGCGGCGATGCCCTCGTCCCAGCCCTGGAAGACGGCGAGGGTGACGTCGGTGCGGTCGCCGTTGTCGACGGCCGCGGTGGTCGCCGGTCCGGCGACGGCCGACGCGCCGAGCGACGCGACGACGCCGACCGACACCGCGGCGATCGCCGTGCGGGTCGCGACGACGGCCTTGCGGCTGCTCGCCCGGGCGACGCGGGCCGGCGACGGGGCGCCGAGGGCGCTCGTCATCCGGTCGAGGATGATCGCCAGGATCACCACCGCGATGCCGGCCTCGAAGCCGAGCGCCACGTCGATCCGGCCGATGCTGGCCACGACGTCCCCGCCGAGACCGCCCGCGCCGACCATGCCCGCGATGACGACCATCGAGAGCGAGAGCATGATGACCTGGTTGAGGCCCGCCAGGATCGACGGCAGCGCGAGCGGCAGCTGGATCTGGCGGAGGATGCGCCACTTCGACGAGCCGAACGACTCGCCCGCCTCGACCAGCTCGGAGTCGACACCGCGGACGCCCAGCTCGGTGAGCCGGACGCCGGGCGCCATCGCGAAGACGATCGTCGCGACGATGCCCGGCACGACGCCGACGCGGAAGAGGATCAGCGCCGGAATGAGGTACACGAACGCCGGCATGGTCTGCATGAAGTCGAGGACCGGGCGCAGGATCGTCGAGGCGGTCCGGTTGCGGGCCGCGAGGATCCCGAGCGGCACGCTCAGCGCGATCGCGACGGCGGAGGCGACGAGCACCAGGGCGAGCGAGTCCATCGCGTTGTCCCACTGGTCGACGCTCGCGATCAGCAGGAGCCCGACCGCGGAGCCGAGCCCGAAGACCCAGCCGCGCGCGGCGTAGGCGAGCACCGCGATCAGGGCGATGACGACCCAGAACGGCGGGGTCGCCAGCACGAAGTCGACACCGGTGTAGGCGGCGCCGAAGACCGTGCGGAGCAGGTCGAAGACCGGTTGGAAGGTCTGCGTCAGCAGGTCGACGACGTTCTCGGCGGCGGCGCCGAGCGGGAGGCGGAGGTCCGGGTTCATCGCACGCCCCCCTCGCTCGCGAGCACGGCGTCGTCGACGGGGCCGCCGGTCGCGTGCAGGGTCGCGGTGACCATCTCGGTGGGGAGGGTCGCGGGCGGCTCGACGAGCGGCAGGCCGCCGGTCTGCGGGCCGAGATTGCCGAGGGCCGCGAGCAGCGTCACGCGCGGGATCGCGCCGAGGAGCCGCCCCGCCTCGTCGACGACGGCCACCGGCAGCGCCGACTCGACGGCCGGCTCGATGATCTCGCTGAGCGCGGTGTCCGGGCCGACGCTGACGACGGCCTCGGTGACGACGAGCGAGAGGTCGGTGGTGCCCGCGCGGACCTGCTCGATCACGTCGCGGTCGCGGACGGTGCCGAGCAGCCGGCGACCGGCGCCGACGACGAAGGCCGCCGCGGTCTGCTGGTCGCGCATGGTGCGCAGGGCGGCCCGGGGGCCGGCGGCGAGCGTCACGACGGAGCGCGCCGCCTCCATCACGGCGGACGCGGTGAGCACGCGGGCCCGGTCGACGTCCTGCACGAATTGGGCGACGTAGTCGTTCGCCGGGTCGGTGAGGATCTCCTCCGGGGTGCCGATCTGCACGATCCGGCCGTCGCGCATGACCGCGATCCGGTCGCCCAGGAGCATGGCCTCGTTGAGGTCGTGGGTGATGAAGACGATGGTCTTGCCGAGCTCGTGCTGCAGCTCGATCAGCTGCTCCTGCATCTCGCGGCGGATGAGCGGGTCCAGCGCCGAGAACGCCTCGTCCATCAGCACGATGTCGGTGTCGGCGGCGAGCGCCCGGGCGAGTCCGACCCGCTGGCGCATGCCGCCGGAGAGCTCGTCGGGCATCTTCTCGTGCCAGCCGGCGAGGCCGGCCCGCTCGACCGCGAGCAGCGCGCGCTCGCGGCGCTCGGCCGCCGGCACGCCCTGGATCTCGAGCGGGTAGGCCACGTTGTCGAGCACGGTGCGGTGCGGGAGCAGCGCGAAGTGCTGGAAGACCATCGAGATCGAGGAGCGGCGGATGCGGCGCAGCTCCTTCTCCGGGACGCCGGTGATCGTGGTGCCCTCGATCAGCACCTCGCCCGCGGTCGGCTCCTGCAGGCCGTTGAGCATGCGGATGAGCGTCGACTTGCCGGAGCCGGACAGCCCCATCACGACGAAGATCTCGCCGCGGCGCACCTCGAAGGAGGAGTCGATCACCGCCGCGGTGCCCTGGCCCGCGAGGTCGGCGCGGTCGGCGCCCTGGCGCAGCCGCCGCACGACCTCGTCGGGGCGGCGGCCGAAGACCTTGAAGAGGTTCCTCGCCTCGAGGGCCGGGCCCTCCCGCTCGAGGGTGGCGGTGGCGGCTCCGTTCCCGGGCTCGCTGATGTCCTGCTGATTCTGCTGCACGTGCACTCCGTCGGCGCGCAGGGACGCATCCCTGCACTCTCATCTCGTGGTGCCGGGTCGGATGCGGGGGACGACCGTCTCTCCAGCCGCCGCGGGCGTCCCGCCGCAGTGAGCGGAGGGGGCGCGGAGGCGATTCCGGTTCGTCCGGGAGGCGACCACGGGGCCGCCTCGCGCACCCGTTGACCGTACGCTCGCGGCACGTCGGGGAGGACGCCGCACGAGCGCGGACCGATTCATCGGGGTCTCGAGGACCGCCGTCCAACGTAGCCGCGGGTGTCCGCGCGGACAAACGGCGGGCCTGCGGAAAGGCGCTCCACAACGATGCAGAGCCGGGCTATGGGCTGACGTCGGTGCTGGTCAGGGCGGGTTTCCGCACCGTTGCCCGATCGTTACCCGCCGATGCCCGCTTGCGCCCGGATGTTCGAGCGGCTCGCGCAGCGGGCGTATCGAGATCCCCGGCCGTCAGTCCGTCGTCTCGCCTGCCGGCCCGGACGGGGCCGCGACGCCGACGCCGCTGACCGGCTCGCCCTCCCAGGAGACGAGCGACCACTCCGAGCCCGAGCCCTCGAGGACCACGACGCCGGTGTTGTCGAGCAGGTGGTCGGCGATGAAGTCCGCGTCGAGGTCGAGCGAGCGCATCCCGGCCCAGCAGCGGATGGCGGCGCCGTGGCTGACCAGCGCGACGACGTCGTGGCCGGTCGCCTCCGCCTCCGCCACCACCGCGTCGTAGCGGGCGGCGAACTCGTCGCCGGTCTCGCCGCCCGCCAGCCGCAGCGAGGTCTCGCCACCCGCCCAGCGGAACACCGTGCCCATGTACTCCTCGACCGCGCCCTCGTCGCCGCGCATCTCCAGGCCCGCGGCCGCGATCTCGCGGATGCCTGCGCGCTCGACCGGTTCGAGCCCGAGCGCGGCGGCCAGGGGCGCGGCCGTCTCGTGCGTGCGCCGCATGGTCGAGACGAAGAGCGCGCCGATCGGCTCGTCGGCGAGCGTCGTCGGCAGCGCCGCGGCCTGGCTGCGGCCGAGCTCGGTGAGCCCGGGGCCGGGGATGCGGGTGTCGAGGATGCCGTCGACGTTGGAGGGGGTCTGGCCGTGGCGGATCAGGAGGAGGCGCATCCGTCCACGCTACCGGCGGCCGCCGACACGGCTGCTGAGCGGGCGGCCGTCTCCGCCGTTGCTGCGATCGCCGCCGACTGCCACGATGAGCCCGGACGGACCGCCCGGGCCCGCGCGAAGGAGACTCCCATGGCTGACGGCTTCACGAAAGAGGAGCGCGCCGCGATGAAGCAGCGCGCCGCCGAGCTGCGCGAGGAGGCGAAGCGCCAGAAGAGCGCCGACAAGACCGCCGCGGAGAAGGCCGACGCGGAGGCGGCGATCGCCGCGATGACGGACGTCGAGCGTCCGATCGCGCAGATGCTGCACGAGGTCGTGGCCGCCGAGGCCCCCGAGCTGCTGCCGAAGACCTGGTACGGCTTCCCCGCCTACGCGCGCGCCGACGGCAAGGCGATCGTCTTCTTCCAGCCGGGCGCGAAGTTCGGCACCCGCTACTCGACCCTCGGCTTCCAGGACGGCGCGCAGCTCGACGACGGCACGATCTGGCCGACGGCCTACGCGCTCACCGCGGCCGACGACGCGACCCGTGCCACGGTCGCCGCGCTCGTGCGCCGCGCGGCGGGCATCGCCTGACGGCTCCTGCTGATCGAGTAGCCCGCGGAGCGGGCGTATCGAGATCCACCACCGTCTGCACCTGAGTCTGCAGACCCGCCCTGCTGGTGACGGCGGGTCTCGATACGCCCCTGGCGGGGCTACTCGACCGGCATGACGCGGCGCAGCCGCGTCCCTTTCGCTCACCACCGAGATGCGAAGCGGCTTCGCCGCTCGATACGCGGGCCTGCGGACGGCTGCTCGACCAGCATGTTCCGACCGGCGCCGTCCTGTCCGCGACCGGCAGGCGTCGCCGCTTCAGCGCAGCAGCACCGGCCCCGCGTCGACCGCGAGGCGGAACAGCGAGTACGGGTAGGTCCGCAGGTCCGTCCCGCCCTGGTAGTCGGCCTGCCGGTGCAGCTGGTTGGCGGTGACGTAGAGGTGCCCGTCGGTCGCGAGCGACATCGTGTCGGGCCAGAGCAGGCGCTCGTCGTGCACGAGGGTCTCGATGGTGCCGTCGGTGCGGCGGCGCACGATCGCGTTGTTCTCGTAGCTCGTCGCGTAGAAGCGACCCCGGTCGTCCGTCTCGAGTCCGTCCGCCCCGCCGCCCTTGTCGCCCTCGTCGACGACCGTCGCGGCGGCGTCCTCGTCGGAGACGCCGCGGTCGACGAGCGCGTCGGTCGCCACGCTGTACCAGCGCCGCGAGGCGAGCGGGCAGTACCAGAGCCGCTCGCCGTCGGCCGAGATCGCGATGCCGTCCGCGCCCATCGTCACGGGCTCGGGGTCACCGTCGGCCGGCCGCTTCATCAGCACCCGCCCCTCGGCCATCGGCACGAGCTCGGGCGGCGTCAGTGCCTTGGTGCTGGGGTGCTCGTGCAGGCGGCGCCAGGCAGTGCCGGACTCGAGATCCACGACGATGATCCCGTTCGGCCCCGAATCGGCGGAGTCGGTGATGTAGGCGATCCCGCGCCCTAGATCGAAGCGGATGTCGTTCAGGTAGGTCGTCGGCAGCGCGACGTCCGGCTCGAGGACGATCACCTTCTCGACCGTGTCCGTCGCCAGGTCGACGCAGACGAGCTTCGGCCCGCCGCGCTTCGTCGGCTGGAACAGCGGGCTGCCCGTGTCCAGGATCCACAGCCGGTCGGCCGGATCGACCACGATGCTCTGCACCGAGACCAGCGCCTCCGCGTCGTCGTCTCCGTCGGGCGAGTTCCACGCCTCGTCCGGGAACGGCACCGCGACGCCGTCCCGCAGCTCCACGACCGTCGCCGGCACCTCGTCGCCCCACTTCGGGAAGTTCACGAAGATCCGGCCGGTGTGCGACACGCTCACACCCGTCGGCATCGGCCCCTCGGTGAACTCGTGCACGAGCTCCAGCTCGCCCAGTGGCTCGTCGACCGGGCGCGTGCCGCGCGATTCGTCGTCGTCCTGTCCCCAGAAGCCCATCGTCCGTCCTCTCGTCGGTGCCCGCGGTGATGCGTAGCGGTGCTGATGGGGCGAGCCGTCGCGCCGGTCGTGCGCCGGTGCGCGTCCCGCCTGCCCCTCCATCGTCGGTCCGCCCCCGCTCCGCTGGCGAGGTGCTGGCCATCCCGCTGTCGAGCGCCTACCCTCCCGCCCACCGCCGCTCCCCGCCCCGCCGCTCCCCCGCCCACCTCCGCTCCCCCGCCCACCTCCGCTCCCCCGCCCACCGCCGGCACGCGGAAACAACTCCGGCACGCGAGCACTCCGCAGACTCGCGAGCCCGACCCCGATCGACGAGCCGAAGCTCCGGCCCGTCACTTCCGGTACGCGGAAACACCTCCGGCACGCAGGTTCCTCGCGATTGCGCGAGCCTGACTCCGTTCCGCGAGCCGGACCTCCGGCCCGTCACTTCCGGCACGCGGAAGCACCTACGGCACGCAGGACCCGCGCGATTCCGCGAGCCTGACTCCGTTCCGCGAGCCCGACCTCCGGGCGCCGCCTCCGGCACGCGGAAGCACCTCCGGCACGCCGGAACGCTGCGAAACGACGAGCCCGAGGCCGTTCCGCGAGCCGAAGCTCCGACCCGCACACCTCCGGCACGCGAGAACACCTCCGGCTCGCCGAACTCCCGCGATTCCGCGAGCCGGACGGCGTTCCGCGAGCCGGAGGTCGCCCCGGCGCACGCCGCGCTCGGCGCCGCAGAACGACGGGCCCCGCGCTCCCCCGCGGCCGAACCGCCGCCCTAGACTCGGCACGCGGTCCTGTCCGCAGCTTCACCGATGGAGGTGCACGGTCGTCACCGCGTCCGGCTCGCTGCCCGCCTGGGCGGGGTCGCTCGCCGCGCGCCGCTGGCGGAGCCACTCGCGGCTCTTCGCGCTCGTCCTCGCCGTCGCGGTCCTCGCCGGCTCCGTGCTCTGCGGCGCGCTCCTGCTCGTCCGCTCCTCCGAGCAGGCCGGCGTCAGCGGAGCGCTGACCTCTCTCGGCTCGGAGCGGGTCGACGTCACCGTCCGCGTCCTCGGCCCGGGCGGCACCGTCGCGGATGCGCGGGCGGCCGCCGACACCGCGACCCGGGAGGCCTACGGTGGCGGCGTCGCCTGGACGAGCAACGGCTGGGCGAGCTCCGAGTGGGCGACGACCGCGGAGGGCGTCTACTCCTACCTCGTCGAGCTCGACGACCCGGCCACCGACGCCGTCCTCACCGCGGGCGCCTGGCCGACGGCCGCCCCCGGCGTCGCCCTTCCCGAGATCGCCGCCCGCTCCCTGGGACTCGCCGTCGGCGACACGATCACCCTCGGCGACGAAGCCCCCCTCCGGATCGACGGCCTCTACTCCGCGTCGCGCGACTCCGCGACGTACTGGGAGAACGACCCGCTGCTCGCGCAGGGCGACGCGCAGGACTTCCCCGAGCCGAACCGCTCCTTCTACAACCCCGTCCACGCCGTCGGTCCGCTGATCACCGCACCGGGCGGACTGGACGCCTCCGGCCTCGTCGCCGCCCAGCTGGAGGCGGTCGAGAGCCCGGAGTTCCCGAGCACCGGAGTCGAGGGCCTCGCCGAGCTGCGCGCCGCCGCCGGGGACGCGGACCTCGAGATCGCCCGGGCCGTCCCGCATCAGAACGGCTCGCTGTTCGTCGACACCGAGCTGCCCGCCGCCCTCGACGACGTGGCCGACGGCCTCGCCGGCTCCCGCGCCGCGGCCCTGGTCGTCGCGCTGCTGCTGGCCGTCGTGCTGATCGTCTGCGCCCGCGCCGTCACCGGGCTGCTCGCCGAGGCGCGCCGCGAGGAGATCGAGCGGCTGCGCGAGCGCGGCGCGACGCCCCTGCAGCGGATCGGCGCGGTGGCCGTCGACGGCCTCGCGGTCGCCGGGGTGATCGCCGCGCTCAGCCCGTGGGGCGGTGTCCTGCTGCACGCGCTGGTCGTCTCCGCGCCGCCGCTCGACGCCGCGGGCCTCCCCCGCTGGGTGCTGCCGGACGCCGCCGCCCTGCTCTGCGCCGCCGCGGTGGCGCTCGTCGTCGGCGTCCTCGTCGCCCTGCCGCCCGCGCCGGCCGCAGGCGAGGGCCCGCTCGCCGCGGCCGGCCAGACGATCCTCGTCGTCGTCGCGGCCGTGCTGGTCTGGCGCGCGGCGACCGGCGGCACCGAGCGCGGCGACCTCCTGCTCACTCTCACCCCCGCGCTGCTGCTCGGCGCGATCGCCGTGGTCGGCGCGCGGCTGGCGGAGCTGTGCGCGCGGCCGGTCGCAGCCGTCGCCGTCCGCTCCCGCGGCGCCGTCGCTCCGCTGGCCGGCTGGTTCGCGGCACGCGGGAGCGGCCGCTCGACCGGCATCGTGCTCGTCGCGCTCACCGTCGGCGCCTCGGTCGTGGCGCTCGGTGCGAGCGCGACCTGGCAGCAGGGCGTCCGCGACGAGGCCGCGGTCGCCCTCGGCGCTCCCGCCCGGTCGTCGGTCTCGGCCGACGGCGCGCCCGTGCTCCGCCGGCAGAGCCTGGTGGCGAAGGAGGCCCCGCCCGGTCTCGGGAGCGAGGGACCCGGCGCGGCGGCGCAGATCCTCGCCCTCGACGCCCGCGCCCGGCAGCTGCTCGGCGCGGGATCGGGTCCGGTCCCCCACGCGGGCGGCGCCGACATCGCCGGGGAGCTGCGCGTCGAGGACCGCGTCGACACCGGCCCCGCCCTGCCCGCCGGGACCACCGGGCTCCAGCTGCTCGCCGCCCTCGACGCGCCGGAGGGGCTCGAGGTGCAGGTGTCGGCCGCCGTGGAGGACGAGCGCGGGCGGATCGACATCCTGCCGCTCGGCGCGCTGACCTCGCCGACCGAGCCGGTGCCGCTGGCCACCGCGGAGGGAGCGATCGACCCGGCCGCGTCGCTCCGCCTCGTCGCCCTCACCGCGACACTGCGCGACGTCGAGACGGACACCTTCGTCAC
Organism: Rathayibacter sp. PhB151; assembly: GCF_004366415.1. NCBI lineage: Bacteria > Bacillati > Actinomycetota > Actinomycetes > Micrococcales > Microbacteriaceae > Rathayibacter > Rathayibacter sp. PhB151. The sequence goes on from NZ_SOEN01000010.1 coordinate 105,922, forward strand.
CGTCGACGTCTGGCTCGAGTCGCTCGCCACGCTGTCCGCGGGCTCGGACACGCCTGTCCCGCTCGCGCTGACCGACGCCGCCGAGTGGGCCGGCTCGCGCCAGGACACCGGCCGCCGACCGCCCGAGGTCGCGGTCACCGCGACCGGGGTGCGCCTCTCGATCCTGACCCAGCTCTCCTCCGCGCCGACCACCTACGGCGCCGTCGGCTGGGACCCGGAGGAGCCGGTCGGCGCTGTCCTGCCCGAGGCGCTCGCCGACGACCTCGACGTCCTGGCGGGGGCCGCGGTCACCGCTTTCGTCGCGGGCACCCCGGTCTCGCTGCGCATGGTCGGCGACACTCCGGAGGTGCCGGGAGCCGCGACCTCCGACGATCTGGCGTCGCTCGCGGCCGGGCTGCCGTCCAGCCCGCGATCCGACTCGACGATCGTGGTCGACGGCCGCGCGCTCGCGCACCGGCTGGTGCAGGCCGACGCCTTCGGCAGCCTGGTGGACGAGTACTGGTCGGCACAGGCGCCGGACGCGGCGGGCGCGACCACCGCGGACGAGCCCGAGACCGTCACCGCCGCCGACCTTGCCCGCCTGATGCAGGAGGCGCCGCTGCGCGCCGAGATCCCCGCCGCCTCCGCGGTCGTCGTCTGGGCGAGCCTGCTGCTCGCGCTCGCCGGCTTCTCGGCCCGGGCCGCCGCGGTCGCCCGCGCGCGACGCCTCGAGGCGGCGCAGCTGCGGGCGATCGGGCTCTCCCGGCGCGGGACGCTCGCCGTCCTCTCGGCCGACACCGCCGCGACCGCGCTGGCCGGCGTGCTCGTCGGACTGGCCGGCGGCTGGGCCGTGCTGGCGCTCACCGGCAGCCGCCTCGCCGCGGGCGCGAGCGGCCGCCCGGTCGAGCTGGTGGTGCCGTGGCAGGCCGTCTCGCTCCTGCCGCTGGCCCTGCTGCTCGCCCTCGCCGCCGTCTCGGCGGCCCTTGCCCTCGCCCAGCGGCGCCTGCCGCTGTCCGAGCTGCTCCGGCAGGGGGCGGACGGATGACCGCGTCCGGGCGCCCGAGCGCCGCCGCCCGCCCGGCGCAGGCCACCGCCGCCCCCTCCCCAGCCCGCCGCACCGACGGCCTCCGCGCCGTCGGCGCCGCCGCCTTCCTGATCGCCCGCCGTGCGCGTCGCGACCTCGTCGCCCTGCTCGGGATCCTCGTGCTCACCGCCCTGACCGCCGCCCTCGCGGTCGCCGTGCCGCACCAGCTGCGCACCACCCTCGACGCCGCCGCGGTCGAGGCGGTCAGCGCAGCCGGGAGCGACGCCGACCTCCGCCTCCTGAGCACCGTCGCCGACGTCTCCGGCTACGACACCACCACCTCCGAGCGCCTGCTCGCCCTCGCCGACGAGCTCCCCGAGCGCCTGCCCGCGCCGCTCCTCGACGTCGTCCGGAGCATCGACACCGCGATCCTCGGTCCGGAGGAGCCCGCGCGGATCCCCGCCGGCGACGCCGTCGTCCGCGTCGGCGTCCTGGATCCGGCGGCCGCCGACGGCATCCGGCTGGTCGCCGGCGAGCTGCCGGCCACGGAGCACCCGGGCGACCCCGCCCCGGTCGTCGTCTCCTCGGCGAGCGCCGCCGCCGCCGGGCTCTCGGTGGGCGACGCGATCGAGGGCGCCTCCCGCGGCGGCGGCCCCTCGCTCCGCATCACCGGCGTCGTCGAGCCCGTCGACCCCTCCGCCGCTGCATGGACCGATCTGCCCGGCCTCTGGCAGCCCGGCACCTCCGGCAGCAGCGGCGGCGAGCCTCAGCCCGTCGTCGTCGCCCTCACGAGTCCCGTCGTCTTCGACCGGATCGGCCTGCGCCTGCAGGAGCCGGCCGTCGGCACGATCCGCGTGAGCATCGATCCCGCGCGCTTCGACCTGGCGCGGACCGAGACCGTGCGCCGCGAGATCGACGCGCTCGCGACCTCGACCTCGACGCTCACCGAGGGCGCTCCGCTGAGCGTCGCCGCGGAGTCCGGCTACGAGGAGGCCCTCGCCTCTCTCCCGCCCGCCGCCGCGGCCGCCACCGCGCAGCTGTCCACCCTCGCCGCCGGGCTGCTCGGCGTCGCGGTGCTGGTGACCGGTCTCGCCGGCACCGCGCTCGCCCGGCGGCGGCGGCCCGAGATCGCGCTTGTGCGCTCGCACGGCGCCTCCCTCGGCCTGCTCGGGAGCCACGCGGGCCTCGAGTCGCTGATCGTCACCGCCCTCGGCACCGCGCTCGGGCTCGCGACCGCCGCCGCCCTCGGTGCCCCGCCGGAGTCGCCGGGCCTGCTGATCGCCGTCGCCGCCGTCCTCGTCGCCGCGCCCGTCGTCGCGGTGCTGCGTCCGCTGCTCCGCCCGCCGCGCCGGGCTCGCGTACTGCGCCTCGCCGGGGCCGGCCTCCTCCTGGCACTGGCCGTCGCCGCGGTCGCGGCGCTGCGCGGCGGGGCGCGAGCGAGCGGCACCGGCCTCGACCCGCTCGCCCTCGTCGCCCCCGTGCTCTGCGCGGCGGTGATCGCGCTGGCGCTGGCGCCGCTGCCGACTGCCCTGCTCGCCCCGCTGCGCCGCGCGGCCGCGGGCACACGCGGACCCGGTCCGCTGCTCGCCGGTGCAGGCGCCCAGGAGGGCCGCTCGGTGCTCACCCTCGCGACCCTCGTGCTCGCCGCGAGCGCCGCCCTCACCTCCCTGGTGCTGCTGCAGACGGTCGCGGCGGGTCAGGAGGCGCTGTCCTGGCGCACCGTCGGGGCGGACGTCCGGGTCGACGACGCCGCCGACGGCCCCGCGCTGGCCGCGACCCTCGCCGCCGGCGGAGCGGTCACCGCCGCGGTCGGCGTGCTCGACGCGGTCGAGGTCCGCAGCCCCACCGCCGCCCTCAGCGCGACCGTGCTCAGCGTCGACGACGACTACGCCGACCTGCTCGCCGCGCTGCCCGACGACCAGCCGCAGCACGCCTCCGCCGAGGCCGTCCGCGCCCTGGTCGCCACCGGCCCCGCCGAACCGGTGCCCGTCTTGGCCGACGCGCGGCTGACCGCCTCTCTCGGCACCGAGCCGTTCGGCCTGGTGGTGGACGACGTGCTGCTGCGCGCCGTGGTCACCGGCGAGCCGATGACGCGCCCGGACTGGATCGACAGGTCCGTCCTCGTGGTCGATCGCGAGGCGCTGGCCGCCGCCGTCACCGCCGCGGGCGGCGACGCCCCCGCACCGCCCGGCACGGTCCTCGCCGTCGGCGACGTCGATCGCACGACCCTTCCGAATGGCACGATCGTCCGCCCCGAGGTGCTGGAACGGCAGCGTGACTCCGCCCTCGTCGCCGGCGTCGCGGACGCGACCGGGCTCTCTCTCCTGGCCACCGCCGCGCTCGCCGTCCTCGCCCTCCTGGTCACGACGGTCCTCGGCGCACGCCGGCGCGGCGGGACCCTCGCCCTGCTCAGCGCGCTCGGCGTCCCCGGTCGCGCGCGGCTCGTCCTGGCGGCCGGCGAGCTGGTCCCGGCGGTGCTGAGCGGAGTGGTCGGCGGAGCGATCGCCGCGGCCGTCGTCCTCGCCGCGGCCTGGCCGGCCTTCGGCGTGGAGACCCTCGTCGGCGGCGACGCGGCCCTCTCGATCCCCTGGCCGCTGCCCCTCGGCCTGCTCGGCGCGGCCGCCGCGGCCCTCGCGCTCGCCCTCGCGGTCGACGCCCCGCTCTCGCGCCGCGTGCGCACAGCCGACATCCTGAGATCCGGAGAGGAATCATGAGCACCAGCAGCGCAGGAAGGACGCCGAGAGCGGACCTCCCCGGTGGCGCACCCGGATCAGCAGCTGCCGGCGCGCCCGGCCCCACCAGCACTCTGCTCCAGACGCGCACCGGCGAGTTCGGCGGCGAGGCGCTGATCGTCTGCGACGCCCTCGTCCGCGTCTTCCGGGCCGGCGGCGTCGAGGTGCAGGCGCTGCAGGGCCTCGACCTCCTCGTCGGCGCGGGCGAGGTGCTGGCGATCGTCGGTGCGTCCGGCTCCGGCAAGTCGACCCTGCTCGGCATCCTCTCCGGACTCGACGCTCCCACCGCCGGCCGCGCCCGCCTCGACGGCCACGACCTCTCCGCCCTCCGCGGCGCGGAGCTGGTCCGCTACCGCCGCTCGAGCGTCGGCTTCGTCCGCCAGCAGTCCGCGAAGAACCTGCTGCCCGCGCTCACCGCCGCCGAGAACGTCGCCCTGCCGCTCGCCCTGGCGGGGCGCGGCCGGCGCGAGCGGGCGGCGAAGGCCCACGAGCTGCTCGGGATGCTCGGCCTGGCCGAAAAGGCCGACCGCCGGCCGGCCGCGCTCTCCGGCGGCGAGCAGCAGCGCGTCTCGATCGCCGTCGCCCTGGCAGGCTCGCCCCGCGTCCTGCTCGCGGACGAGCCGACCGGCCAGCTCGACGCCCGCACCGGCGACGAGGTCTTCGCCGCCCTCCGCGCGGTGAACGAGTCGCTCGGCTGCACGATCCTGATCGTCACCCACGACCCCACCGTCGCCGGCCAGGTGCAGCGCGCGGTCGCCATCCGCGACGGCCGGATCTCCTCCGAGACCCTCCGCCGCGACGAGCTCGACGCGAGCGGCGGCACCACCACCTCGGAGGAGGAGTTCGCCGTCCTCGACCGGGTCGGCCGGCTGCAGCTGCCCGCCGAGTACCGCGACGCGCTGAGGCTCGAGGACCGGGTGCGGCTGACGCTCGAGGGCGACCACGTGCGCGTCTGGCCCGAGCACCGCGGACCGGACGCCGACACCGACGCCGAGGAGCCCCCGCGATGACCGACGTGCTCGTGGTCGAATCCCTCACCCGCACCTTCCGCACCCCGGCCGGCGACGTGACGGCCCTCCGCGACGTCTCCTTCCGGATCCCGCGCGGCCAGATCGTCGCGCTCTCCGGCCGCTCCGGCTCCGGCAAGACGACGCTGCTCAACTGCATCAGCGGCCTCGACGTGCCCACCTCCGGCACCGTCCTGCTCGACGGCGAGCCGGTCACCGGCCTCGACGAGGCGGCCCGCACACGTCTGCGCCGCGACTCCCTGGCCTTCGTCTTCCAGACCTTCGGACTCCTGCCGCACCTGACGATCGCCGAGAACGTCGGCCTCCCGCTGCGCCTGCGCCGCGAGGAGCCGGCCCGCCGGGACGTGCGCGTCGCCCACCTCCTCGACCTGGTCGGGCTCGCCGGCCGCGGCCGCTCCCGGCCGGGCGAGCTCTCGGGAGGCCAGCAGCAGCGCGTCGCGATCGCCCGCGCCCTCGCCGCCTCGCCGCGGCTCCTGATCGCGGACGAGCCGACCGGCCAGCTCGACGCGGCGACCGGCGCGGCGATCATGGACCTCATCCGCGCGGTCGTGCACGCCGAGTCGGCGACCGCCCTGATCGCCACCCACGACGCCTCCGTCCAGTCCTCGGCCGACCGCGTCCTCCGCATCAGCGAGGGCGCGCTCGCCACCCGCGGCCGCCATGCCGCCCCCGGCACCAGCCCGGACGACGCGCCGACCCCGCCCGCCTGAGCCTCCGCCCGCCCCACCTCCGGCACGCGGAACCACCCCCGGCACGCCGGAACGCCGCGATCCGACGAGCTCGACTCCGTTCCACGAGCCGAACCTCCGCCCGCCCCACCTCCGGCACGCGAAACCACCCCCGGCACGCCGCAACCCCGCGATCCCGCGAGCCCGACCCCATCCCACGAGCCGAACCTCCGCCCGCCCCACCTCCGGCACGCGAAACCACCCCCGGCACGCCGGAACGCCGCGATCCGGCGAGCCCGACCCCAGCCCGCGAGCCGAACCTCCGCCCGCCCCACCTCCGGCACGCGAAACCACCCCCGGCACGCGGATACCCCGCGATCCGACGAGCCCGACTCCGTTCCACGAGCCGAACCTCCGCCCGCCCACCTCCGGCACGCGGAACAACCCCCGGCACGCCGGAACCCCGCGATCCGACGTGCCCGCCCCCGTTCCACGAGCCGGAGCCCCGCGCACCCCCGCGTCCCCCTGAGAGCGGTTCCGCCCCGCGGGAGACGTAAGGTGTGCTCACACGCGCCCGCGGACGGGCGGGCCCCGCATCGCAGCGGCACCCGCGTCCCTGCGACGAAGCGCCGCCCGATCACAGGAAGCCACGGTGCCCGATGCCGGAAGACAAGCCCGCGCCGCGGGCCCCGAGCATCTACGACGTCGCCCGCGCCGCCGGAGTGTCGCACCAGACCGTCTCCCGGGTGCTCAACGATCACCCGAGCCTGCGCGCCGAGACCAAGAAGCGCGTGCTCGGCGTGATGGCCGAGCTCGACTACCGCCCCAACCTCGCCGCCCGCGCGCTGGTCACCAGCCGCACCCGCACCATCGGCGTGCTCTCCTCGCAGAGCCTCCAGTTCGGCCCCGCGTCGAGCATCCAGGCCATCGAGGTCGCCGCCCGCGACGCCGGCTACCTCGTCGTCACGGCCAACGTCGACGGCACCGACGGCGACTCCATCCAGGCCGGGATCCGGCACCTCCTCAACCAGGCGGTCGAGGGTCTCGTGGTCATCGCCCCGCAGATCCGCGTCTTCGACATCCTCTCCGGCGTCGCCCTGCGGATCCCGAACGTCACCCTGCAGACCACCGACGCCGAGCGCGGCGACGCGCTCTACGTCGACCAGATGGCCGGCGCGCGGATGGCGACCGCGCACCTGATCGAGCTCGGCCACACCGAGATCGTGCACCTGTCCGGTCCCCAGGACTGGATCGAGGCCGAGGCCAGGATGCGCGGGTACCTCGTCGAGCTCGGCGACCGGAACCTGCCGCTGCGCCCGCCGATCCTCGGCGACTGGAGCGCCGAGCGCGGCCACCACGTCGGGCTCGAGCTCAGCCGCCTCCTCGACGTCACCGCGGTCTTCGCCGCCAACGACCAGATGGCGCTGGGCGTGATGAGCGCGTTCCACGAGCGCGGGATCCGCGTCCCGGAGGACGTCAGCGTCATCGGCTTCGACGACATCCCCGAGGCCGCCTACTACTGGCCGCCGCTGACGAGCGTGCGGCAGGACTTCGCCGAGCTCGGCCGCCGCTGCGTGGCCACGCTGCTGAGCTTGATCGAGGGCGAGCGCCCCGAGGCGTCGCCGCCGATCGACCCGCAGCTGATGGTCCGCGGCTCGACCGCGGTTCCCCGGTCGCTCGCGACCGCCGCGCGCGCGGCGCACCGATGATTCGCGCCGTTATCGAGTCGAGACATCCGTGGTGGCACGATTGCCGCCAGCGGGTCTAGCATCACTCCATGTGATCGCTCACATGAGCGTCCCGCCGCCGCTGGCACCCCGCGGCAGCCCAGCACCCGCTGCATTCAATGACGAAGGAATCACAGTGACCACAATGAAGCGCGCACTCATCGCCGGCCTCGCCGGTGGCGCGATGATCCTCTCCCTCGCCGCCTGCTCGAGCGGCTCCGGCGACTCGGGCTCCGGCTCGGGCGACGGCGGCCTCGTCGGCGTCGCGATGCCGACCAAGTCCTCCGAGCGCTGGATCGCCGACGGCAACAACGTCAAGTCGCAGCTCGAGGAGGCCGGCTACCAGGTCGACCTGCAGTACGCCGAGGACGACATCCCCACCCAGGTCTCGCAGCTCGAGAACATGATCACCAAGGGCGCCAAGGCCCTGATCGTCGCCTCGATCGACGGCACCACCCTCACCAGCGTGCTGGAGGAGGCCAAGGCCAACGACATCCCCGTCATCGCCTACGACCGCCTCATCCGCGACTCGCCGAACGTCGACTACTACGCCACGTTCGACAACTACAAGGTCGGCGTCCAGCAGGCCACCTCGCTCCTCGCGGGCCTCGGCCTGACCGACCTCGAGGGCACCGCCGCGGCGAGCGCCCCGGCCGGCCCCTTCAACATCGAGCTCTTCGCCGGCAGCCCCGACGACAACAACGCCACGTTCTTCTTCAACGGCGCGATGGACACCCTCAAGCCGTTCATCGACGCGGGCACCCTCGTCGTGAAGTCGGGCGAGACCGAGTTCAACACCGTCGCCACGCTGCGCTGGGACCCCGAGGTCGCCCAGAGCCGCATGGAGGACATCATCACCAAGACGTACTCCGACGGCTCGAAGATCCAGGGCGTCCTCTCGCCCTACGACGGCCTCAGCCGCGGCATCATCTCCGCGCTGACCGACGCCGGCTACACCGTGGGCACCGACTTCCCGATCATCACCGGTCAGGACGCCGAGCTCGACTCCGTCAAGGCGATCATCTCGGGTGAGCAGTACGCGACCATCTACAAGGACACCCGCGAGCTCGCCAAGGAGGCCGTGCTCATGGCGCAGGCCGTCCTCGAGGGCACCGAGCCCGAGGTCAACGACACCGAGACCTACGACAACGGCGAGAAGGTCGTCCCGTCCTTCCTGCTCGAGCCGGTCATCGTCACCAAGGACCAGATCCAGTCCGTGCTGGTCGACGGCGGCTACTACACCGACGCCGAGGTCAACGGCTAAGCACCGCCTCCACTGAAGTCAGCACGACCCCGGGAGGGCGCCCATCGGGCGCCCTCCCCCACTACGAAGGAAGGGAGGCACGCGTGACCACGAACATCCTCGAGATGCGCGGCATCACCAAGACGTTCCCGGGCGTGAAGGCGCTCCAGGACGTCACGCTGAACGCCGAGCGCGGCGAAGTCCACGCGATCTGCGGAGAGAACGGCGCCGGCAAGTCGACGCTGATGAAGGTGCTGTCGGGCGTGTACCCGCACGGCACGTACGAGGGCGACATCGTCTTCGAGGACGAGGTGATGCAGTTCGCCAGCATCCGCGATTCGGAGGCGAAGGGCATCGTCATCATCCACCAGGAGCTGGCCCTCAGCCCCTACCTCTCCATCGCGGAGAACATCTTCCTCGGCAACGAGGTCCGCGGCTTCGCCGGTCTGATCGACTGGAACAAGACCAACCAGGAGGCGGCCTCGCTGCTCGCCCGGGTCGGCCTGAAGGAGAACCCCACCACCAAGATCCAGGACATCGGAGTCGGCAAGCAGCAGCTCGTCGAGATCGCCAAGGCGCTCTCCAAGCGGGTCAAGCTGCTCATCCTCGACGAGCCCACCGCGGCGCTCAACGACGAGGACTCCGACCACCTGCTCGACCTGATCCTGCACCTCAAGGAGCAGGGCATCACCTCGCTGATCATCAGCCACAAGCTCAACGAGATCAAGAAGATCGCCGACACCGTCACGGTCATCCGGGACGGCAAGACGATCGAGACGATCGCGCACGACGACGTGACGGAAGACCGGATCATCAAGGACATGGTCGGCCGCGACCTCGACCACCGCTACCCGGACCACACGCCGCACATCGGCGAGGAGATCCTCCGCGTCGTCGACTGGACCGCGCACCACCCGCAGGACCCGACGCGCGTCATGGTCGACAAGGTGAACCTCACCGTGCACCGCGGCGAGATCGTCGGCATCGCGGGCCTGATGGGCGCCGGCCGCACCGAGTTCGCGATGAGCCTCTTCGGCCGTTCCTACGGCAGCCGCATCTCCGGCCAGGTCTTCAAGGCCGGCAAGGAGATCAAGATGCGCAACGTGTCGGAGGCGATCGCCCACGGCCTCGCCTACGCCACCGAGGACCGCAAGCACTACGGCCTGAACCTGATCGACGACATCAAGCGGAACATCTCGCTCGCGTCGCTGCCCAAGGTGTCCAGCGCCGGACTCGTCGACGACAACCGCGAGTTCGAGGTCGCCAACGAGTACCGCGGCAGCATGAACATCAAGTCGCCGACCGTGCTCGCCAAGACCGGGAAGCTCTCCGGCGGCAACCAGCAGAAGGTCGTCCTGTCGAAGTGGATCTACTCCGACCCGGACGTCCTGATCCTCGACGAGCCCACCCGCGGCATCGACGTGGGTGCGAAGTACGAGATCTACACCATCATCAACAAGCTCGCGGCGGAGGGTAAGGGGATCATCGTCATCTCCTCCGAGCTGCCCGAGCTGCTCGGCATCTGCGACCGCGTCTACGCGCTGTCGGAGGGCCGCATCACGGGCGAGCTGCCCATCGCCGAGGCCACGCCCGAGGCCGTCCTCACCCTCATGACCCAGGAGAAGCAACGATGACCGATCTGCAGAACACCCCGCCGACGGCGGCGGGAGCGCAGGTGAACCCCACCGAGAACGCGTTCACCAAGCGCCTCAGCCACGTGCTGGGCGACCTGGGCAAGAACGGCATCTTCATCGCCCTGATCGTGGTGGTGCTGCTGTTCCAGATCATGACCAACGGGATCCTCCTGCGTCCGCAGAACATCTCGAACCTGATCGTCCAGAACGGCTACATCCTCATCCTCGCCATCGGCATGGTGATGGTCATCGTGGCCGGGCACATCGACCTCTCGGTCGGCTCGATCGCCGCGTTCGTCGGCGCCATGTCCGGTGTCTTCGCCGTCAACATGGGCCTGCCGTGGTTCGTCTCGATCGTGCTCTCGCTGCTCATCGGAGCTCTGGTGGGCGCCTGGCAGGGCTTCTGGATCGCGTTCGTGGGGATACCCGCGTTCATCGTGACCCTGGCGGGCATGCTGATCTTCCGCGGCCTGGCGCTCGTCGTCCTCGGCAACGCGAACATCGGCTCCTTCCCGATCGAGTACCGCGCCCTGGGCAACGGCTTCCTCACCGACCTGTTCGGCGAGACCACCGGTCTCGACCCGCTGTCGCTCGGCGTCGGCGCGCTCGCGATCGTCGCGTTCACCGTCCAGTCGGTGCGCACCCGCCGCGGCCGCCAGAAGTACAACCAGGGCGTCGAGCCCGGCGCCTGGTTCGTCACCAAGCTCGTCCTCATCGCCGTCGTCGTCGCCGCGTTCGCCTTCGCGCTCTCGTCGTTCAAGGGCATCCCGGTGACCCTGATCGTCCTGGCCGTCCTCGTCCTCGTCTACGGCGTCGTGATGAACCGCTCGGTCTTCGGCCGCCACGTCTACGCCATCGGCGGCAACCTGCACGCCGCGGAGCTCTCGGGCATCAAGACGCGCAACGTCACCTTCTGGCTGTTCGTCAACATGGGCGTCCTCGCGGCGCTGGCCGGCCTCGTCTTCACCGCCCGCCTCAACCTGGCGGGCCCGAAGGCCGGCGACGGCTTCGAGCTCGAGGCCATCTCGGCCGCGTTCATCGGCGGCGCGGCCGTCCAGGGTGGCGTCGGCACCATCGGCGGCGCGATCCTCGGTGGTCTGATCATCGGCGTCCTGAACAACGGCATGTCGATCATGGGCATCGGCATCGAGTGGCAGCAGGCGGTCAAGGGCCTCGTGCTCCTGCTCGCGGTCGCCTTCGACGTCTACAACAAGCGCCGCTCCGGCGGACGCTAGCCGCTCCGGTCGTGGCCGACTGGTCGCGGTTCCTGCCGCTCAGCTCCGGAGCCTCGGTCGACGAGTCGGGGGTCAGCAACGACTGGCGCCCGCTCGTCGCGGATCGGCTCGACCGGCTCGCCGTCCTGGCCGCCTCCCCCTCCTTCGCGGAGGGCGGGGCGGCCAGTGCCGTCTCCACCCCTCTTCTCGGCGCCCTCGTCGTGCGGCTCTCCAGCAGCACGACGCAGCGGCTCGCCTCCCGCCTCGGCGCTCGCGAGGCCGCCGATCCCCCCGCCCCGGCAGCGCTGCCGGCGGCGCTCACCGCCCTCGCCACCGCCCGCCGCGCCGGCCGCGGTCCCTCCGGCGTCGCCGAGCTGGTCGAGGCCGTCCGGGTCGAGCTCGCCCTCGCCCCCGAGACCGTGCTCCCCGAGAACGTGTCCGGCGCCGTCGCGCTCGACCGCTCCCTCCGCGCACCGCTGGCCATCCGCGCCGCGGCCCGCGGCAGCTCCCTCGTGCCGACGGACGCCTCCTGGTCGCTCGGCTCCGGCCCCGCCGTCCGCGCCCCGGCCGGCGAGATCCTCCGCTTCCTGCTCGACCTCGGGCCGTTCCCCACCCAGGCCGACTGACCAGGGGCGTCTCCCGCCACAGGGAACGACGGACGTGATCCGGGTTGACAGTGGATGTGACAATGTTTCACATCCTCTGTTCACCCCTCACGCCAAGGAGCGCCATGACCCCGCGCCACAGTCCCCGCAGACCCACCTCCGGTCGCCCTCACACCGCACGAGCCCTCGACATGACGGTCTCGGCAGCGCTGTCCCTCGCCCTACTCGGCGGCGCCGCGACCGCCGCGCACGCCGACGAGGCGTCGCCGGGGACGGCGACCGTCACCGCGCACACCGCGACCTCGTCGCCAGTGACCCCGTCGGTCGAGCACCCCGGCGTCAGCGCACGCCTCATCGGCACCCTCGAGAAGAAGGACGGCGCACCCGCCACCCCCGGCACCCGGATCACCTGGCACGTCGAGGCCACCAACACCGGCGACGTCACCCTCAACAACTTCAACGGCACCGACACCGACCTCGCTCCCGGCCAGACCACCACCAACAGCAACTGGCAGACCGGTCTGACCCAGGAGGAGATCGACGCCGGTACCGCCACCTACGCCGCCCGCCTCTCCGCCACCACCCCCAACGGCACCCCCTACAACTCCCCCACCCTCCACGGCTCCCTCGCCCTCCCCGTCGAGCACCCCGGCGTCAGTGCACGCCTCGTCGGCACGCTCGACAAGAAGGACGGCGAACCCGCCACCACCAGCACCACGATCACCTGGCACATCGAGGCCACCAACACCGGCGACGTCACCCTCAACAACCTCAACGGCACCGACACCGACCTCGCCCCCGGCCAGACCGCCACCAACGGCTACTGGCAGACCAAGCTCACCCAGGAGGAGATCGACGCCGGCACCGCCACCTTCGCCGCTACCCTCTCCGCCACCACCCCCGACGGCACCCCCTACAACTCCCGAACCATCACTGGATCCCTCACCCTCCCGGTCCAGCACCCCGGCATCGACGGGCACTTCACCGGCGTCCTCGACACGAAGGACGGTGAACCCGTCACCGCCGGCACCTGGATCACCTGGACCGCCGAGCTCGCCAACACGGGCGACATCGAGCTGAGCACCATCGACGGCATCGACGTGGCTCTCGCCCCCGGCGAGACCACCGACCACTTCTCCTGGAGGAGCCAGGTCACCCAGGCCGACCTCGACGCCGGCACCGTCAGCGTCAGCAGGACCTACGACGCCACCACCGTCGCCGGCACCCGCTACACCTCCGGCGCCGTCACCGGCACTCTGACCCTGCCCGCTCCCGCCGAGCGCCCAGGCCTCTCCGGAGAGTTCGAGGGCCACCTCGAACTCAAGAACGGCGAAGCCGTCAAGGTCGGCACCCGGATCACCTGGATCGCCTACCCCGTGAACAGCGGCGACGTCGAACTCCGCAACGTCAACGACACGAGCATGGCCCTCGCCCCCGGCCAGCCCGCGCCCTACTACCAGGTCCGAGCCGAGGTCACCCAGGCCGACCTCGACGCCGGGAGCATCACCTTCAGCCGCACCTTCTCCGGCACCACCCCCCTCGGCACCCGCTACTCCACCCCCTTCACCGGCACCCTCACCCTGCCGACGGGACCGGCAGCGGGCTGACACGAGCCCTGGAGGCGAGGGCCGCTGACGACGAGACCGTTCGGCGGCAGCGGCCCCGCCTCGGCCGGGAGCATGCCTGCGTAGCATCGAGGCATGACGCGCTCACTGCCGAGAAGCACCCCCTCCGCCCACGCCCTCGACGCCGGTGGCGTCCTCGACCTGCTCGACGCGATCGAGGCCGCTCCCGGCGTCGAGCTGCACGGCCTGATGGTCGTGCACGCCGGGGCCGTGGTCGCCGAGGGGTGGTGGGCGCCGTACTCGGCCGAGCGGCTGCACCTGCTCTACTCGCTGAGCAAGAGCTTCACGGCCGCGGCGGTCGGCCTCGCGGTGGGCGAGGGCCTCGTCGACCTCGATGCGACCGTCCTCTCCTTCTTCCCGGAGCTGGACGCCGAGATCACGGATCCGCGGTCACGGGCGATCCGCGTCCGCGACGTCCTCGCGATGGCGAGCGGTCACTCCGCCGAGACCATCGATCGGGCGCGCGAGCTCGATCCCGTGGACATGGTCCGCGGCTTCCTGCTGCTGCCGCCGGAGCAGGAGCCGGGCAGCGTCTTCGCCTACAACCAGCCCTGCACCTTCGCCGCCGCCGCCATCGTGCAGCGCGTGAGCGGCCTGCCGCTGACCGAGTACCTCCGCCCGCGCCTGCTCGACCCCCTGGGGATCGGCGAGGTCGCCTGGATCCGCGACGCCTCGGATCGCGAGATCGGCTACAGCGGGATGCACACGACGACGGAGGCGGCCGCCGCCCTCGGTCAGCTCTACCTCCAGGACGGGCGCTGGGGTGACGCGACGATCCTCTCGCCGGAGTGGGTCGCCGAGGCGTCGACCGCCCACGTCGCCACTCCCCCGGCCGACTCCCCCGACTGGGAGCAGGGCTACGGCTTCCAGTTCTGGCGCTCGCTGCACGGCTACCGGGCCGACGGCGCCTACGGGCAGTTCAGCCTGATCCTGCCCGATCACGACCTCGTCGTCGCGATCACCGGGCAGAGCACCGACACGGGCGCACTCCTCGCCGCGGTCTGGGAGCACCTGCTGCCGGCGGTCGGCCGCGGCTCGACCGTCGAGGCCGACGCGCGAGTGCTCGCGCGCCTCGGCTCGCTCGGGCTCGCGCCGCTCCCTGCGCTGCCCACGGCGCCGGAGCCCGGGCGCTTCTCGCCCGCGGCCGGGTCGGCGATCCGCTCGCTGACCGCGCTGGAGATCGCGGGCGACGCGGCCGGCTGGTCCCTCGCGCTGATCGAGGGCGAGGAGCGGCTGCTGCTCGCCCCCGGCTCCGGCGAGTGGACCGTCACGGACGCGTTCGCGGCGAGCGCCGGCCCGGGCGAGGGCGGGACCCTCCTCGTCGACGTCCTCTTCCTCGAGACGCCGCACCGCCTGCACCTCGCGCTCGACCCCACCGCCGGCACCTTCACGGCGCACTGGGAGACGGAGCCGCTGCACGACGGCCCGCTCACGCAGCTGCGCGCCCCGCGCTCCCTGCTGGTCGAGTAGCCCCGCCAGGGGCGTATCGAGAATCGCCGCTCAGCAGGCCGGCTCTGCAGACCCGACTCCTGACGGTGGTGGATCTCGATACGCCCGCTCCGCGGGCTACTCGATCAGCATGAACTCCTACCCCCCGATGGGCGGAACTCACATCGCAACGCTCCCCGCCGCATGCTGGTCGAGTAGCCCCGCAGGGGCGTATCGAGACCCGCGTTCCTCAGCAGGCCCGGCCTGCAGACCCGACTCCTGACGGTGGTGGATCTCGATACGCCCGCTCCGCGGGCTACTCGATCAGCATGAAGTCACCACCGCTTGGTCGGCGGACCTCGGGACGCACGCCGCATGCTGGCCGAGTAGCCCCGCAGGGGCGTCTCGAGACCCACGGCCGCCAGCGGAGCAGCGCCGACCCCTCGCTTAATGTTGACGTCGCCATGTACGGTCGAGAAGCGGTGTTTGCGTGAACATCGGTCCGGCGTGCAAAGGAGCACAGCATGAGTCCTCGACAGCGATCCGTGGCGGCGGGAGTGGCGGCCCTCCTCGCGGCCGTCCTCCTCGGAGCGGGAGCGTCCCCCGCGGCGGCCGCCCCCTCCGGCGTGGTCACCGACCCGAACGACGGCGTCCCGCGGACGAGTCCGCCGCCCGTCTACACCGACTACCCCGCGATCCAGGACCCGGGCCGCGCCGCCGCCGACTACTTCCAGCCCTCCTGGTACGACACCGACGGGCGCCACATCCAGGCGCACGGCGGCCAGATCGTCACCACGCAGGAGAACGGCCAGGAGGTGCAGTACTGGTACGGCGAGGACCGCACCAAGGGCTACTGGAGCAGCCCCGGCGTCGCCGTCTACCGCTCGACCGACGGCCACAACTGGGAGAACAAGGGAGTCGCGCTGCGCAGCGTCGCCACTCCCGACGACCTGAAGTCCCCCTACTTCGACGCCCTCTACGACACCGTCGACGACGCCGGCCAGCCGCGTGCCGACCGCATCGCCGAGCTCGACTACCACCTGGACACCACGCAGGCCTCGCCGAACACCGCGATCTTCGAGCGGCCCAAGGTGCTCTTCAACGAGAAGACCGGCAAGTGGGTGATGTGGTGGCACTCCGACGGCCGGATCACTCCCGGCGGCAGCACCTACGCGCGGTCGATGGCGGGCGTCGCGACCTCCGACAGCCCGACCGGCCCCTTCACGATGCAGGGCGTCTACCGGCTCTACAACCGCTCCGACTACCAGGCCTGCACCACCTCCGCGGTCCCCGGCCAGGCGCGGGACATGACCGTCTTCCAGGACGAGGACGGCACCGCGTACATCTCCTACTCCTCCGAGGAGAACTACTCCCTCTACATCGCGAAGCTCGACGCCGACTACACCAACGTCGAGCGCACGACCACGACGGACACCCTCGACGCCGGCCAGTACTCGGCCGACGGCACCTACCCCTACGTCTTCGCCGACGGGAAGGCCGGAGCGCCCGTCCGCGGCACCGACTTCCAGATCGTGAAGGAGTGCGGCCACCTCGAGGCGCCCGCCATCTTCGCGAACGGCGGGAAGTACTACACGATCGCGTCCGGAGCGACCGGCTGGGCGCCCAACCCGCAGACCTACTACACGGCCGACTCGATCCTCGGTTCGTGGATCCGCGGAGTGGAGAAGGGCGACGTCAACGAGAACGTCGCCTACAACGCGATCCCCGAGGGCGGCGACGGACTCCTCTCCGTCGGCGACACCCGGAAGACCACCTTCGGCTCGCAGTCGACCAACGTGCTGACGCTCGCGCCCGGGAAGTACGTCTACATGGGCGACCGCTGGGCCGACGGCGAGTCCAACTCGAACTACGTCTGGCTGCCGATGACCATCGGCGAGAACGGCCGCCTCGAGATGCGCAACCCCGCCGTCGAGGACCAGGCGCGCTGGGCCGCGGGCTGGAACGAGTCCTACTGGGACGACAAGGGCGTCGGAGCCGGCACCTGGTCGGTCGTCGACGACCGCCTCCCCGACGCGGTGCGCCGGAACGCCGACGTCGCCGCTGTCCTGCCCGCCACGGTCTCGGTGAAGACCGACACCGCCACCCGCGACGTCGCCGTCACCTGGGCGCCCACCGGCCCCGCGCTCCTCGGCACGCTGACGGTGACGGGCACGCTCGCCGCCGACTCCGAGTTCGCGCGCGGCCGCACCTTCACCCGCACCATCGAGGTCGCGGAGCCCGGGATCGCCAACCTCGCGCCCGGCGCCTCGCTCACGGTCTCGAGCCGCACCGACCTCGCGCCGACGCTGAGCGACGGGAACGTGAAGGCGAAGGGCTGGGACGACTGGACCGGCACCGGCTACCCCCGCGACAGCCGGCTCGCCTTCTCCTGGAGCAGCCCGCAGAACCTCGACTCGGTGACCGTGCACGCCTTCAAGGACGGCGCGACGGCGACCTGGCCCTCGCGCATCGAGGTCGAGTACCAGGTGAACGGTGCCTGGACCACGAGCAGCGTCGCCGCGACCCTCTCGCAGGCCGCGACCGACGCCGCGCCGACGGTCGCCCTCGACCTGTCCTCGCTGCCGGACACCACCGGCCTCCGCCTGCACCTGACGAGCGCCGCGAACACCTGGCAGTCGATCGCCGAGGTGCAGATCTGGGGCACCGCACCGCCGGTGAACGTCTGCCGGGTGAAGGGCGCCGCCGTCTCGGCGTCGTTCAGCCAGACCAAGTGGGCGACCCTGCCCGCCGGCAACGCCTGCGACGGGAACGTCGCGACGGCGTGGTCGACCTGGACCGATCAGGCCTTCGCCGGCAGCGCGGACTTCACGCTGACGAACACGGAGGCGCACCGCGTCGCCGGGCTGTCGTTCACGAACACCGAGGGCACGCTGGCCTCGGTGAGCATCGCCTACCGCGGCACCGACGGCGTCTGGCGCCCGACGTCCGCGCAGAACGTCGCTCCGGCGGCGAACGGCGCGCTGACGACGATCCCCTTCGCCGCGGTCGACGCCACGGGGCTGAAGCTCAGCTTCTCGACGCCGAACTCGTACCTGAAGATCACCGAGATCGTCGTGCCCGAGGCGGCCGCTCCCGCTCTGAAGGTCCCGGCCGTCGTGTCCTCGCGCTGCATCGCCGGCAAGGCGGTGCTGTCGGTGACGGCGACCAACGGCGAGAGCGCGCCGATCGGCGTCACCGTCTCGTCCGCGTACGGGCAGAAGGCCTTCGCGAGCGTCGCGGCCGGCGCGAACGCCAGCCACAGCTGGACCACCCGCCAGGCGTCGATGCCGTCCGGCGAGGTCACCGTGACCGCGACGTCCGGCCCCTCCACCCTCGAGCAGAAGGTGAGCTACCCGGCCCGCACCTGCTGACGGCCCGGATCTCGATACGCCCGCTCCGCGGGCTACTCGATCAGCATGAACTGCCGCCCTCGCTTGCTGAGCCGCAGCCCACGCGCATGCTGGTCGAGCAGCCGCGCAGCGGCGCCTGTCATGCTGGTCGAGTAGCCCCGCAGGGGCGTATCGAGACCCACCGCCCTCAACAGGGCGGGTCTGCAGACTCGCCTTCTGACGGTGGTGGATCTCGATACGCCCGCTGCGCGGGCTACTCGATCAGCATGGAGCGCTGCCCTCGCCTGCCGAGCCGCAGCCCCTCTCTGAATGCTGGTCGAGTAGCCGCGGCACGCGGCGTATCGAGACCCACCCACCGGCTGCACCCGGAAGCGGGGTGACCCCCGCCGTCCCCGCACTGATAGGAATCTCGAGTCGGCGCACCGCCGCGGCCGGCAGAACGGGAACCTCAGTGATCCGCACCACCCGCGCCGTCCTCGCGACCGCGGTCCCCACCGCCGCCCTCGCGCTCAGCGTCCTCCTCGCCTCGGCGGCCGTCGCTCCGGAGGCGGTCACCGCCCCGGAGAGCACGCCGACCTCCGCGCCCCTCCCCGTCCCGACGGCGACCGCCTCCTCGACGGCACTGCCCTGGCCGTCGTCGGCCACGCGCAGCGGCCGCGACTCCGAGACGGACGCGGCGACCGCCTGCTGCACGGTCCCGTCGGCCGAGAGCACCCCCACCCCCGCCGCCCCCGTGGAGGACGACGACCCGCAGGGCTCCTCCGACGGCACCTCCCCGACCGCGACTACCGCGCCCCAGGACCCCGAGCGCCTCCCCGAGCGGCAGGACGCCGGTGGCGTCGACGTGGGCGTCAGCATCGACCCGCCGACCGGTCCCGGAGCCCTGTCGATGACCGTCGCCGGATCGGCCGCCACGCTCGTCGAGTCCGGCTCCACCCCCCTGAGCCGGCAGTTCCTCGGCGCCCTGCCCAGGGTCACGGTCACCGACAGCCGCGACCCCGCGCAGAGCCCGGCCGCCTCCGGCTGGTACGTCCTCGGCACCGCGAGCGACTTCACCGGAGCGAGCGGCGCCTCGATCGGCGCGGCGCACCTCGGCTGGACCCCGGCGCTCACCGGCCCCGGCGATGCGGTCTCCGCGGGCCCCCGCGTCTCGGGCGTCCTCGACGGCGGCTCGGGCGTGCGCGACGCGGTGCTCCTCAGTGCCGTCGACGAGTCGCCAGCGGGTTCCGGGTCCTGGTCCGCCACCGCGGACCTGCTCCTCGCCACCGAGCCGACCGTCGCCGCCGGTTCCTACCGCTCGACGCTCACCCTCTCGCTCTTCGAGTGAGGCCCGCGCGGGTCCCGCTCGCCGCGTCCGGCACCCCGCAGCGCGGCCGGGCCCTCAGTCCTGCGCGACCGCGACCGTGACGACGAGCGCCGAGTGCACCACCGGCTCCGAGACGGCGAGGTAGCCCTCCGCGCCCTCGATCCACGCCTCCGTCGCGCCCTCGCGGGTGCGGAAGAGCACCGCGTCCCCGCTCGAGGATCCGCGGCCGTCGACCTTGGTCACGGCCCGGGTCCGCAGCTCCTGCAGCACCTGCTCCGCGCTCGCGCTCCCCGACGCGATCCGCTCGCGCACCGCACGGGTCCGGGCGGCGGCGATGCCGATCCCGCGACCGGTGGCCAGCGCGGCGACGACGGCGCCGTCGCAGTGGGCGATGCTGATCCGCATCCGCTCGAGCGCCGGGTGGTCGCCGCCGAGCACCGGGCGGCCGTGCGGCCCGCCGCACTGCTCGCAGCGCGCGTCGACGTGGACGTCGAGCGGATCGATCCCGAGCGTCTCGGCGGCGAGCTCGCGGACGAGCACCCGGCCGAGGAGGAAGCCGTCGCGCACCTCGCGGCGGCCAGTGGCCTCGTAGCGCAGACGCTCGGCGAGGGTGAGCAGCCGGAGCATCCGGTGCCGGGCGGAGTCGAGCACCTCGGGGCGCGCCCAGCGCAGCTGGACGTCGTCGGTGGCGAGAAGGGGGAGACCGGTCATGCGCCGCACGGTACGCCGCGCAGGCGACATCGGCGTGACGGTCCGGTGGCCGGGCGGCGTCCGGGCGGACACAGCCGGGGAGCATCCGCGTCGTCTTGAATGGGGCGGGTGCAGACGTTCCTCCCCGTCCCCGATCTCCGTGCGAGCGCCCGCGCCCTCGACAGCAAGCGGCTCGGGAAGCAGCGGATCGAGACGCTGCAGATCATGCGCGCGCTCACCGTGCCCGGCTACGGCTGGCAGCACCACCCCGCCGTGCGGATGTGGCGCGGCTACCGGCCGGCCGTGATGGCGTACCAGCGCGAGACCTGCGACGCCTGGACCGACCGCGGCTTCGCCGACACCTGCCTCGAGAAGACCGAGGCGGCCCTGGCGCTCGACCCCGAGGACGCCGCGCGCTACCGGGCCGGCGAGATCGAGCTGCCGTCCTGGTTCGGCCGCGACGACGTGCACCTCTCGCACCGCTCGAAGCTGGTGGAGAAGGACCCGGAGCACTACGCGCCGCTCTTCCCGGACACGCTGCCCGGGCTCGACTACGTCTGGCCGGTCAGCGGCTGACGGCCCGCCGCAGGAGCCCGATCCGGACGCCCGCCGACGCTCGCGCGGTGCACGGAGTGTGCTTCGCCTGCGCACAGGTCCTTTTCAGGCCCCGGACCGGCCCTTCGTCATTCCCGGGTCTCGGGTTAGTCTGTCGGGGTTGACCCGGCGCAGATGGGCGTCCGGGGCGTCGGTGGCGGCCGTCGCGATGATCGGGGGTTACCCGAAGGAGAAGGTTTGGCGTCCGACAGCAGGACAACCGGTGGCGTGATCAAGGCGGTCGTGGGCTTCCTCGGCATGAGTGTCGTGGCAGGAGTCCTCGTGACCGCCACCGTCACTCCTGCCGTGGCGATCGCCGGCGTCGCCGCGAACCAGTCCATCGGAGTGTTCGACGGTCTCCCCGAGTACCTCGAGGTCGACAAGCTCTCCGAGAAGAGCAACATCTACGCGACCCGCGCGGACGGCTCCCCGCAGCTGCTCGCCTCCTTCTACGTCGAGAACCGCATCGAGGTCCCGCTGGACCAGATCTCGCAGTTCGCGAAGGACGCCGCCGTCTCCGGCGAGGACCCCCGCTTCTACGAGCACGGCGGAGTCGACCTCCCCGGCACTCTGCGCGCCGTCGCGCAGACCTACGTCCTCGGCAACGACACCCAGGGCGGCTCCTCCATCACGCAGCAGTACGTGAAGAACGTGCTGGTCGAGAAGGCCGTCCGCAACATCACCGACGAGGCCGAGCGCGCCGCCGCCATCGACGCCGCGACGCGCACCTCCCCCGAGCGCAAGCTCCGCGAGATGAAGCTCGCGATCGGCCTCGAGAAGGAGTACTCGAAGGACCAGATCCTCCAGGGCTACCTGAACATCGCGTTCTTCGGCGGCACCACCTACGGCATCGAGACCGCCGCCAACTACTACTACAACACCACCGCCGCGAACCTCACCGTCGCCCAGGCCGCGAGCCTCATCGCGATCGTGAACAACCCGGCCGTGCTCCGCCTCGACCAGCCGGACAATCCCGACAACGGCGCCGCGAACGGCTACCAGCGCAACAAGGACCGCCGCGACTACATCATCGGCAAGATGCTGGAGGAGGGGAAGATCTCGCAGGAGGATCACGACGCCGCCATCGCGTCGCCGATCGAGCCGCAGATCACCGAGCCGAGCACCGGCTGCTCCACCGCCGGCGACGCCGGCTACTTCTGCGACTACGTCACCAACATCCTCAAGAACGACAAGACGTTCGGCGACGACGAGGACACCCGCTGGACGAACTTCCGCCGCGGCGGCCTGGACGTCTACACGACGCTCGACGTCGACCTGCAGAACGCGGCCGTCGCAGCCGTGAACGCGCAGGTCCCGCAGACCTGGAACTTCGACGTCGGAGCGGTCTCCGTCAGCGTCGAGGTCGGCTCCGGCCGCGTCCTCGCGATGACGCAGAACAAGAAGTACTCGCAGGACCCGGACGTCCTCGCGGCCGACCCCTCCAACAGCGCGATCAACCTCAGCACCGATCAAGCCTACGGCGGCTCCTCCGGCATCCAGCCCGGCTCCACCTACAAGCTCTTCACCCTGGTGGAGTGGCTGAAGGAGGGGCACAGCATCAACGAGTCGGTGGACGGGACCCGGAAGGCCATCTGGGGCAGCTTCGAGGACTCGTGCGCACCCGGCGGCACCAACTACGCCGGAACGACCAGCGCCAAGAACGACGAGGGCGGGAACGGCCAGGTCGGCACCGCCGTCGACTTCACCAAGACCTCGCTCAACACGGGCTTCGTCGGCATGGCCCGCGAGCTCGACCTGTGCGCCATCCGCAACACGGCGGCGGACATGGGCGTGAAGCGGGGCAACGGCGAGGAGCTCGAGCACAACCCGTCGTCCGTGCTCGGGACCAACTACGTGTCCCCGCTCTCGATGGCCGGCGCCTTCGCCACCATCGCGTCCGGCGGATCGACCTGCGACTCGATCGCGATCGACAAGATCGTCGACGCGACCGGAGCCGAGCAGCCCGTCCCTGCAGCGAACTGCCGCCAGTCGATCGACCGCAACGTCGCCGCGACGGCGGCGATCGCCCTGCAGTCGACGTTCTCCGGCGGCGGCACGGCCTTCCAGTCGCGGACCGGCGACGGAGTTCCGCTGATCGGCAAGACCGGTACCACCGATGACGCGATGGCCACCTGGATGACCGGGGCCAGCACCCGCGTCGCGACGGCGGTGGGCGTCTTCAACATCAAGGGAGACGCGAACCTCCGCCTCCCCAGATTCAAGTTCGACTCCGGCTCCGCGGCGACGGCTCGCCACCGCATCTGGCCGGTCGTGATGCGCGCCGCCGATGCCCGCTACGGCGGAACCGCCTTCCCCGAGGCCGACGGCTCGCTGCAGGTCGTGCCGCGCGTCAACGTCCCCGACGTGACCGGTCTCTCGGTCGGCGACGCCCGGGCGAAGCTCGAGTCGGCCGGCTTCAGCGTGAGCGAGGGCGCCGCCGAGGCGAACTCCGCCGCGTCGGGCACCGTCGTCCGCCAGAGCCCCTCCGGTACCGCGACCCGCGGCACCACGGTGACGATCATCCCGAGTTCGGGCCCGGCACCCGCTCCCGCTCCGACCGCGGAGCCCGCCGCTCCGGCCGCCCCCGCGGCCGGTCAGCAGACGGTGCCGAACGTGGTGGGCCAGGACCTCGAGACCGCCAAGGCCGCGTTCGCCTCGGCCGGCTTCTCGAAGATCACCCTGTCCTGCACCGAGAACGGCAACGCCCCGGACGCCGGCCAGGTGACGGGCCAGGACCCCGCGGGCGGCACCGGCGTCTCCCCCGACGCCACCCTCCGCGTCGCCATCACCGCCAAGAAGTGCCCGTAGCCCTCAGCTCCGGCACGTGAATCCGCCTCCGGCTCGCAGAACCCCCGGGTTCTCGCGAGCCGGAGGCGTTTCCGCGTGCCCCATGCTGGTCGAGTAGCCCCGCAGGGGCGTATCGAGATCCACCGTCCCCAGCAGGGCGGGCCTGCCGACTCAGCTTCTGACGCTGGCGGATCTCGATACGCCCGCTCCGCGGGCTACTCGATCAGCAAGGACGTGGTGCGGCCGAGCCTGCAGCAGCACCGCGAGCATGCTGGTCGAGTAGCCCCGCAGGGGCGTATCGAGACCCACCGTCCTCAGCAGGGCGGGTCTGCAGACTCAGCTTCTGATGCCGGTGGATCTCGATACGCCCGCTCCGCGCGCTACTCGATCAGCAAGAGAGAGCGCCGCATCAGCCGCGGCCGCGCAGCGCGCCGACGATGGCGACCGTCGCGTAGTGCACGATCAGCGCCGCGATCCCGAAGCAGGCCAGTCCGCCGCTCGCCTCCGACCAGGGGCGGTGTGCGTCGGTCATGCTGCCGGGCATCACGATGTCGAGGGCGAAGAAGCCGACCGCGAGTCCGAAGCAGACGAAGCTGATGACCAGGAGCGCGCGGACCGCCTTGCCGACCGGGTCGTAGTAGCGCGGGTTCGTCATCGTGCCTCCGGTTCTCGTCCCTCGTGTCTATCCGCCCACGCCGCCCCTCGCAACCGCTCGACACCCCGCCCCCTCCTCCCCCCGGACGCACGAAACCCCCGGCCTCCCCCTCCGCGAGATGCCACTTGTGTACGCGACACGCCGTGAAAAGCGTGCACAAGTGGCATCTCGCGGGAGGGACGCCGGGGGCGTCCGCTCACCAGACGGTGCGGGGTCAGGCTGCCAGGGGGAGGGTCGCCTTTGAGGTGACGACGAGGTCGCCGGCGACGGCGTCGACGCGGACGGCGCCGCCGTCGGTCACGTCGCCGGAGACGAACAGGTCGGCGATGCGGTCGTCGACCCAGCGCTGCACCAGGCGGCGGAGCGGCCGGGCGCCGTACTGCGGCTCGTAGCCGTGCTCGGCGAGCCAGTCGACCGCGGCCTCGGTGACCTCGAGCGAGACGTCGCGCGAGGCGAGCCGCGCACGGCTGGCCGCGAGCACCAGCCCGACGATCTCGCGCAGCTGCGCGCGGCCGAGCCGGCGGAACAGCACGATCTCGTCGATCCGGTTGAGGAACTCCGGCCGCATCGCCTCGCGGAGCCGGCCCATCACGCGGTCGTGCAGGTCCTTCTCCGAGGCGAAGCCCTCGGCCGACTCGTCGCTCTGCGCGACGAAGCCGAGCGCACCGGAGCGCGAGGCGAGGAACTCCGACCCCAGGTTCGAGGTCATGATGATCACCGTGTTCCGGAAGTCGACCGTGCGGCCCTGACCGTCGGTCAGGCGACCGTCGTCGAGCACCTGCAGCAGCAGGTTGAAGACGTCCGGGTGGGCCTTCTCGATCTCGTCGAAGAGCACGACCGAGTACGGGTTCCGGCGCACGCGCTCGGTCAGCTGACCGGCCTCGTCGTAGCCGACGTACCCGGGAGGGGAGCCGACCAGTCGCGAGACGGTGTGCCGCTCGCCGAACTCGCTCATGTCGAAGCGGATCACCGACTGCTCGTCGGCGAAGAGCGAGCCCGCGAGGGTGCGGGCCAGCTCGGTCTTGCCGACGCCGGTCGGGCCGAGGAAGAGGAACGAGCCGACGGGCCGCGAGGAGTCGCCCATCCCGGTCCGGCTGCGGCGGACGGCGCGGGCGACCGCGGCGACCGCGGCGTCCTGGCCGATGACGCGCCGGTGCAGCTCGGTCTCGAGCTGCGCGAGCCGGTCGCGCTCCCCCTCGGTCAGCCGCGACACCGGGATGCCGGTGGCACGGGCGACGACCGCGGCGATCTCGGCCTCGCCGACGACCGCCTCCTGCGAGACGGCTCCGCCGGCGGTCGCCGCGTCGAGCGACGCCTGGACCGCGGTGATCTCGTCGCGCAGGCGCGACGCCTCCTCGTAGTGCTCGGCCGAGACGGCCGCGTTCTTGTCGCCCTCGAGGGTGGCGAGCCGCGCGAGCAGCGCGTCGGTGTCGACCCCCGCGCCGAGCTTCAGGCGCAGGCGCGCGCCGGCCTGGTCGATCAGGTCGATCGCCTTGTCGGGCAGCACCCGGTCGGGCAGGTAGCGGGCGGAGAGCTCGACGGAGGCGCGCAGGGCGTCGTCGGTGAAGGCGACGCGGTGGTGCTCCTCGTAGGCGCCGCGGAGGCCGTGCAGGATCGCCACGGCGTCCTCGATGCTCGGCTCGCCGATGCGGACCGGCTGGAAGCGGCGCTCGAGGGCCGGGTCCTTCTCGATGGTGCGGTACTCCTTGAGCGTGGTCGCACCGATCAGATGCAGCTCGCCGCGGGCCAGCCGGGGCTTGAGGATGTTCCCCGCGTCCATGCCGCCCTCGCCCGCGCCACCGGCGCCGACGACGGTGTGCACCTCGTCGATGAAGACGATCAGCTCGCCCGAGTGGGCCGCGATCTCGTCCATCGTCGAGGTGAGGCGCTCCTCGAAGTCGCCGCGGTAGCGGGTGCCCGCGAGCATGGCGGGCAGGTCGAGCGAGACGACGCGCTTGTCGCGCAGCTGCTCCGGGACCTCGCCGGCCACGATCGCGCGGGCCAGGCCCTCGACGACCGCGGTCTTGCCGACGCCGGCCTCGCCGACGAGCACCGGGTTGTTCTTGGTGCGGCGGCTGAGGATCTCGACGGCCTGCTCGATCTCGTCGGAGCGGCCGATCACCGGGTCGAGCCGGCCCTCGCGGGCGAGCTCTGTGAGGTCGGTGCCGAACTTGTCAAGCATCGGGGTCTCGGACGCGGGCGCGCCCTGCTCCGGGACGGGCTGCTCGCCGGCGACGGTCTCGCGCAGGCCCTGGGTGAGCGCCTCCGCGGTCACCCCGGCACGGGCGAGGACCTGCCCGGCGGGCGCGTCCTGACCGAGGACGAGCGCGAAGAACAGGTGCTTGGGGTCGATGTAGGTCGAGCCGCTGGAGCGGGCGACCTGGTAGGAGTGGAAGAGCGCGCGCTGGGCGCTCGGGGTGATGGTCGCCGCGTTCTGTGAGGCCGGAGCCTCGCTCGCCTGCGGCAGGCGCGCCTCCGTGGCGGTCGCGATGGCGCCGGGGTCGACGCCGATGCGGCGGACCGCCTGCGACACGGCCTCGTCGTCGACGAGGACCCGCAGCACGTGCAGGGCGTCGAGCTCGGTCTGGCCGCGCTCGAGGGCGAAGCGTCCTGCGGACTGCAGGATGCTCTGGGTGCGTGCGCTGAGGAAGCGGCTGAGGTCGATGGACCGCGCCGCGCGGGCGCGCTCACCGTCGAGGTAGCGGGCGAGGAAGTCGTCGAACGAGCTCGCTCCGGCCTCGTTGTAGTTGTCGGGCACCAGTCCTCCTGAAAGAGTTGAGTCACTTGCACTCAAGTTCAACGCAGGGGGCCCTCCCCTATTCCCGCCCGCGAGATGCCACTTGTGCACGCCTTCCGCGGCGTGTCGCGTACGCAAGTGGCATCTCGCGGAGAGGGGGCAGACGGAGAGGAGGCACGGGCCCTGTCCGGTCCGTGCCTCCCTGTGCGCCGACGCGCGTTCCTCCGGGGTGGGAGCTCTAGGGGACGATGTGGCCCGCGGCGCGGAACAGCTCGTACCACTCCGGCCGGGTGAGCGGCAGGTCGGAGCCGAGGGCTGCATCGCGCACGCGCTGCTCGTTCGTCGTGCCGAGGACGACCTGCATCTTCGCCGGGTGGCGGGTGATCCAGGCGGTCGCGACGGCGAGGGGCGGGACGTCGTACTGGGCGGCGAGGCGGTCGAGGACCGCGTTCAGCTCGCCGTACTCGGGGTTGTCGAGGAAGACGCCGGTGAAGAAGCCGCTCTGGAACGGCGACCAGGCCTGCACGGTGATGTCGTTGAGGCGGCAGTAGTCGAGGATGCCCGCGTCGCGCATCACCGACTGGTCCTCGGCGATCATGTTCGAGGCCACGCCCTGCGCGATCATCGGCGAGTGCGTGATCGAGAGCTGCAGCTGGTTCGCGACGATCGGCTGGTTCAGCGACTTCTTGAGCAGCTCGATCTGGTACGGCGTCTGGTTGGAGACACCGAAGTGCTTCACCTTGCCGGCGGCGTGCAGCTCGTCGAAGGCGCGGGCGACCTCGTCGGGCTCGACCAGCGCGTCGGGACGGTGCAGCAGGAGCACGTCGATGTAGTCGGTGCGCAGCGCCTTCAGCGAGCCCTCGACCGACTGCATCAGGTGCTCGTAGGAGAAGTCGAAGTACGGGCCGTCGCCGACGATGCCGGCCTTGGTCTGCAGGACGACCTGCTCGCGCTCGGAGGAGGTGAGCGCCAGCGCCTCGGCGAAGCGCTCCTCGCAGCGGTGCAGCTCGCCGCCGTAGACGTCGGCGTGATCGAAGAAGTCGATGCCGGAGTCGCGGGCGGTGCGGACGAGGTCGCGGATGGCGTCGTCGGTCATGTCGGGGATGCGCATGAGGCCGAGGACGACGTTCGGGGAGTCGAGGCCGGAGGCGCCGAGGGGGACGTGCTTCAAGGGAGTGCTCCTTCGTTGGATACCTCGACCACGGTACGGGCGCCGCCTGTGCGCCGTCCAACAGGGGGTGCTGGTGCGATTCATGCGCCGGAGTGGTGAATCGAGCGCCTTGCCGAGGAGACGCCGCGGTGGGAGGCTGCCGCCATGACGATCGAGGTGCGCCCGGCCACCGTCTTGGACGACCTGGCCGCGATGAACGGCCCGAAGCGGCCCGACGCGAGCGTGTGCTGGTGCCTGAGCTACCGGCTGCTCTCCTCCACCGAGAACAACGCCCTCCGCGGCCCGGCGCGCGGCGAGCGGATGCGCGAGCTCGTCGCGCAGGATCCGGCGCCCGGCGTCCTCGCCTACGACGGCGGCGAGGTGGCGGGCTGGGCCGCCGTGCACCGCCGCGCCGACACGAGCGACGCGAAGAACCGGAGGATCCCGCACGTCGACGACCTCGACGTCTGGAGCGTCTGGTGCATCCGCGTCCGCCCCGGCTTCCGCAAGCGCGGGATCTCGCACGCCCTGCTCGCCGGCGCCGTCGACTTCGCCCGCGCGCACGACGCCCCGGCGATCGAGGGCTACCCCGTCGACAACGCCGGCACGAGGGTCGAGCAGACGATGGCGTACGTCGGCACCCGGGCCCTCTTCGAGAGGGCCGGCTTCTCCCACGCGGCCGACACCAGCTCGATGCTGAACGGCTTCCCGCGCGTGCTGATGCGGCTGCCGCTGTGACGCACCACGAAACTCGCCACCGGCTGGACGAGCCCGACGAGCAGTGTTAGCCTCGACGAGTCGTCACGATCGAGAAATTATTCGGGCGATTTGCTGCTTGCAGCAGTAGACCGGCTAGCGCAAAAAGAGGGACGTGAGTCATAGACCCACGCCCCTCTTCTAATTGATCATTCAGGAATCTACAAAGTTGATCTAAGCCGCGGCAACGGCTGGTTCAACAATGTGCCTAAAGGCGCATTCTCCCTTGCGATCAATACAGGGCGGAAATGTGGCACCCTGACTGAAGCGCGTAACTTCGCCGTACTGATCAGCCCACAGTCCTGGTTCAGGTACGCGCTGGCCGGTCTTCCATGTGTCTCCAGGGCCCTTAGGCCGGTGAAGTCCAGTGGTCATTTTAGAAGTATCCAATCTTAGTTGTGAGATTCAAGCTTCGATCAGTCGTGCGAAGGCGGACCTCGCGCACGAGGGGCGGCCTCGCTGACAATTCGTCTAGCGAGGTCGCCCCTCATCTTTTTGCCTTTGCTAGGCGAGCAACGCATGCGCCTAGAAGTCCCAGTCCTCGTCCTCGGTGTTCACGGCCTTGCCGATCACGTAGGAGGAGCCGGAGCCCGAGAAGAAGTCGTGGTTCTCGTCCGCGTTGGGCGAGAGGGCCGACAGGATCGCGGGGTTCACATCGGTGACCTGCTTGGGGAACATCGGCTCGTAGCCGAGGTTCATCAGGGCCTTGTTGGCGTTGTAGTGCAGGAACTTCTTGACGTCCTCGGTCAGGCCGAGCTGGTCGTAGAGGTCCTGGGTGTACTGCGCCTCGTTGTCGTAGAGCTCGTAGAGCAGCGAGAACGTGTAGTCCTTGATCTCGTCGCGCTTGGCCTGGTCGACCAGCTCGAGTCCCTTCTGGAACTTGTAGCCGATGTAGTAGCCGTGCACGGCCTCGTCGCGGATGATCAGGCGCACCAGGTCCGCGGTGTTGGTGAGCTTGGCCCGCGAGGACCAGTACATCGGCAGGTAGAAGCCCGAGTAGAAGAGGAACGACTCCAGCAGCGTGGAGGCGACCTTCCGCTTCAGCGGGTCATCGCCCCGGTAGTAGTCCATGACGATGGACGCCTTCTTCTGCAGGTTCGGGTTCTCGACCGACCAGCGGAACGCCTCGTCGATGTCCTGGGTGTTCGACAGGGTCGAGAACACCGAGGAGTACGACTTCGCGTGCACCGACTCCATGAACGCGATGTTCGTGTAGACGGCCTCCTCGTGCGGGGTGAGCGCATCGGGGATCAGCGAGACGGCGCCAACCGTGCCCTGGATGGTGTCGAGCAGGGTCAGGCCCGTGAACACGCGCATCGTGAGCTGCTGCTCGTCGTGGGTCAGCGTGTTCCACGACTGGATGTCGTTGGACAGCGGGACCTTCTCGGGCAGCCAGAAGTTGCTCGTGAGGCGGTTCCAGACCTCCACGTCCTTGTCGTCCTGGATGCGGTTCCAGTTGATGGCGTCGACGTGGCTGACCAGCTTGAGCTTCTCAGGGGGAGTCATGATCTCTTCTTCGTGCGGGTAGGTCGTTCGAGACTGTCGGGGGATCGACGGGGGACGTTACAGCATGCAGCTGACGCAGCCGTCGACCTCCGTGCCCTCCAGCGCGAGCTGGCGGAGACGGATGTAGTAGATGGTCTTGATGCCCTTGCGCCAGGCGTAGATCTGCGCGCGGTTGATGTCGCGGGTGGTCGCGGTGTCCTTGAAGAACAGCGTGAGCGAGAGGCCCTGGTCGACGTGCTGCGTCGCCGCGGCGTATGTGTCGATGATCTTCTCGTAGCCGATCTCGTACGCGTCCTGGTAGTACTCCAGGTTGTCGTTCGTCATGAATGGCGCCGGGTAGTAGACGCGGCCGAGCTTGCCCTCCTTGCGGATCTCGATCTTCGACGCGATCGGGTGGATCGAGGACGTCGAGTTGTTGATGTACGAGATCGAGCCGGTCGGCGGGACGGCCTGCAGGTTCTGGTTGTAGATGCCGTGCTCCATGACCGAGGCCTTGAGCGCGCGCCAGTCGTCCTGGGTGGGGACGGCGATGCCGGCCTCGGAGAAGAGGCGGGAGACGCGCTCGGTGGCGGGCGCCCACTCCTTCTCGGTGTAGGTGTCGAAGAACTCGCCCGAGGCGTACTTCGAGTCGGCGAAGCCCTCGAAGGTGGTGCCGCGCTCGATGGAGATGCTGTTCGACGCGCGCAGGGCGTGGAAGAGCACCGAGTAGAAGTAGATGTTGGTGAAGTCGATGCCCTCCTCGGATCCGTAGTGGATCCGCTCGCGGGCGAGGTAGCCGTGCAGGTTCATCTGGCCGAGGCCGATGGCGTGCGACTTGTCGTTGCCGTCCTCGATGGAGCGCACCGAGGTGATGTGCGACTGGTCGGACACCGAGGTGAGGCCGCGGATCGCGGTCTCGATGGTGCGGCCGAAGTCGGGCGAGTCCATCGTCAGCGCGATGTTCAGCGAGCCGAGGTTGCAGGAGATGTCCTTGCCGATGCTGTTGTAGGAGAGGTCCTCGTTGTAGGTCGTCGGGGTGTTGACCTGGAGGATCTCGGAGCACAGGTTGGACATGTTGATGCGGCCCTTGATCGGGTTCGCCTTGTTCACCGTGTCCTCGAACACGATGTAGGGGTAGCCCGACTCGAACTGGA
Source organism: Rathayibacter sp. PhB151 (assembly GCF_004366415.1). Taxonomy (NCBI): domain Bacteria; kingdom Bacillati; phylum Actinomycetota; class Actinomycetes; order Micrococcales; family Microbacteriaceae; genus Rathayibacter; species Rathayibacter sp. PhB151. Next base: position 137,493 of record NZ_SOEN01000010.1, read on the forward strand.
TCTCCGCGATGGTCTGGAAGAACTCGCGCGCCGAGATCTTGGTCTTCTTGATGCGCGGGTCGTCGACCATCTCGCGGTACTTCTCGGAGATCGAGATGTCGCCGAAGGGCAGGCCGTAGACGCGCTCGACGTCGTACGGGGAGAAGAGGTACATGTCCTCGTTGTTCTTCGCGAGTTCGAACGTGATGTCGGGCACGACGACGCCGAGGGAGAGCGTCTTGATGCGGATCTTCTCGTCGGCGTTCTCGCGCTTGGTGTCGAGGAAGCGCAGGATGTCCGGGTGGTGCGCCGAGAGGTAGACCGCTCCCGCACCCTGACGGGCGCCGAGCTGGTTCGCGTAGCTGAAGCTGTCCTCGAGGAGCTTCATCACGGGGATGATGCCCGAGGACTGGTTCTCGATCTGCTTGATCGGGGCGCCGGCCTCGCGGATGTTGGAGAGCGAGAGGGCGACGCCGCCGCCGCGCTTGGAGAGCTGCAGCGCGGAGTTGATGCCGCGGGCGATCGACTCCATGTTGTCCTCGATGCGGAGGAGGAAGCAGGAGACGAGCTCGCCGCGCTGCGCCTTGCCCGTGTTGAGGAAGGTGGGGGTCGCGGGCTGGAAGCGGCCGGCGACGATCTCCTCGACGAGGGCGATCGCGAGCTTCTCGTCGCCCTGGGCGAGGCCGAGGGCCGACATGACGACGCGGTCCTCGAAGCGCTCGAGGTAGCGCTTCCCGTCGAAGGTCTTCAGCGTGTACGACGTGTAGTACTTGAAGGCGCCGAGGAACGTCGCGAAGCGGAACTTCTTCGAGTAGGCGAGGTCGTTCAGCTCCTGGATGAAGTCGAACGAGTACTGGTCGAGGACGGCCTTCTCGTAGTACTCCTTCTCGACCAGGTAGTCGAGGCGCTCCTTGAGGGAGTGGAAGAAGACGGTGTTCTGGTTGACGTGCTGCAGGAAGTACTCGCGCGCCGCCTCGCGGTCCTTGTCGAACTGGATCTCCCCGTTCGGGCCGTACAGGTTCAGCATCGCGTTGAGCGAGTGGTAGTCCATCTGCGCGGCGTCCCGGGGGGCGTCGATCACTGCTGCGTCCAAAACGAGTCCAATCCTTCGTCGACGGCGCGGACGTCGTCGGGTGTGCCGAATACTTCGAAACGGTAGAGATGCGGCACCTCGCACTTGCGGGCGATGATGTCGCCGGCGAGGCAGTAGGCCTCGCCGAAGTTGGTGTTGCCGGCGCCGATGACGCCGCGGAGCAGGGCGCGGTTGCGCGGGACGTTCAGGAAGCGGATGACCTGCTTGGGGACCGCTCCCCCGCCGTTGCCCCCGCCGTAGGTAGGGAGCACGAGCACGTACGGCTCGTCGACGTGGAGCGTGTCGACCGCGGCGCCGTCCCGCCGGGAGTGCAGGGGGATCTGCTGCGCGGGCCGCCCGAGCTTCTGCATGAAGCGGTGGGTGTTGCCCGAGCTGCTCGAGAAGTACACGAGTCCGCTCATCGCGCGCCTCCCCCGTCCTTCCGTCGTCCGCCCTCGCGGGCGCTTGCGGACCCGCTCCCGCGGATCCTCCGCCGGCCCGGGGCAGAACCTGCGCACCCGGACCGGCGAAGCTGTGTGCTCTGCTCCTGCCGCCGCATCACCGTCGGCACCTGCTCTGAGGCGGCTGGACGGTGAGCTGCAAGGCGGAGGAGGAAGCCGTAGCGGCGCTACGGCGCCTGACGACAACGCCGCAGATCGCCGTTCAGACGGCTCAGAGGGCGGAGATCTTGTCGGGGCGGAAGCCGGACCAGTGATCGTCGTCCGTGATGACGACCGGCGCCTGGAGGTAGCCGAGGGCCTTGACGGCGTCGAGGGCCTTCTCGTCGACGGAGAGGTCGAAGATCTCGTAGTCGATGCCCTTGCTGTCGAGGGCCCGGTAGGTCGCGGTGCACTGCACGCAGGAGGGCTTGGTGTAGACCGTCACAGCCATGGGTGTCGTCCTTTCGGAAGGAGGTGTCCCGAGGGCCGGATCCGGTGCCGCGCCGGGGGTCCGGGCGGGCGGGGAGGCGGTCGTGGGGAGTTCTGATGTGGAGTGGTGCGGGGCGCTCGGAGACCGAGCGGCGGTGCCGATGGGCCTCTCGGCCCGACCTGCTCAGCAATACTACATATAGTGGGCGGCCCGGCGGCAGCCCACTAGGAGTAGTAGTTACATCCGTGTAGTTATCCACCGGTCCTCCCCCGATCCATCCACAGGCCGGGGCCCGCGGACCCGCGGAAGGACGCGGATCTTCTGGAGTTATCCACCGCTGTGGACAGTCGCGATCCGTTCCCTGGGTACAACGCTCCCCGGCGTGTCGGCATGCCCGACATGCGGGTGCCGGGACGCACGCCGACCACTACATCTAGGGGTCGGGGTGCTGCGAGATCCATGGCTCGACGCTACGGCCGACCACCGACACCCGCGGGTGCGGACGGACGCCGTCGGAGTGGCCGCGGCGGGTCGCCACGCAGCCGTCACGCACCGCCCCGAGCACTCGGGCAGCCGCACCGGCAGGGCCGACACCGCCGTCACGCGCCGTCAGGACGCGCGGCGCGCCAGCTCCGCCGCGACGGCCCGCAGGTGCGGCAGCGGATCGGCGATGGCCGCCGCCGCCGACCCCGCCGCCTCGGTGAGCGAGCCCGCCGCGGCGAACGCGGTGGTCGGCGCCTGGATCGCCCCGGCGACCAGCATCGTGCGGGCGCCCGCCGCCTCCGCCAGCCCGAGCAGGTAGGAGGGGACCTTGCCCGCCATCGACTGCGCGTCGAAGCGCCCCTCACCGGTGAGGACCACGTCCGCACCCGCGACAAGCGCCGGGAGCCCGAGCGCCTCGCCGACCGCGGCCGAGCCGGGAGCCAGCCGCGCGCCCCAGGCGAGCAGGCCGAAGCCGGTGCCGCCGGCCGCGCCGGTGCCCGCCTCCTCCGGGTCCGCGTCGAGGTGCGCGGCGAGGTGGCGCAGGCCGTCGTCGAGACGGAGGACGTCGTCGAGGCTCGCGCCCTTCTGCGGTCCGAAGACGTGCGCGGCCCCCGAGTCGCCGAGCAGCGGGTTCGTGACGTCGCTGAGGATCCGCGCGCCGCCGGCGGGGACGGGGCGCAGCGCGTGCCGGTCGACGACCGCGAGCTCGTGCAGCGCGCCGCCGCCGTCGCCGAGCTCGTGCCCGGCCACCGTGAGGAAGCGCGCGCCGAGCTCGCGCAGCGCCCCGACGCCGCCGTCGGTGGACGAGCTGCCGCCGATCGCGAGCAGCAGCGCCTGCGCGCCGGCGTCGAGCGCGGCGGCGATCGCCCGGCCGAAGCCGCGGGTGTGCGCGGTGAGCGGGCGCAGCGGCTCGAGCAGCGTGATGCCGCTCGCGGAGGCGAGCTCGACGACCGCGGTTCCGTCCGGCAGCAGCAGCCAGGCCGTCTCGACGGGGCGGTCGTCGGGCCCGACCACGGTGAGCGCGTGGCGCTGCGCCTCCGGCACCGCGACCGCGAACGCGTCGACCGTGCCCTCGCCGCCGTCGGCCATCGGCGCGAGCACCAGCTCGTCGTCCGGCCGCTCGCCGCGCCAGCCCTCGGCGAGCGCCTCCGCCACCTCGACGGCGGTCGCCGACCCCTTGAAGGAGTCGGGCGCGATGATCACTCTCTGGGCTCCGCTGCTCATGCGCTCCAGTCTGGCAGCGGTGCGCTCATGGGTCGGCCTGTGGAGAACTCGAGCGGGGAGGGCTCGGGACCGGGCACTCTGCTGCGATGCGTCGACCTGCACCTCTCCCCCGCGAGCTCGAAGGACGGCCGTTCTCGACCGCTCGCGCCGGCACGGAAGGGGTATCGGGCGCCCGGCTGAGAGCAGCGGACCTCGAGGCTCCCTTCTCGGGGGTCCGCGTGCCGCGAGGATCGGCGACGACCGTCGCGGCGCGGGCGCGGGCGCTCTCGACCGTGCTCGGAGACGGCGTCGTCTTCAGTCACCTCACCGCCGCCAGGCTCTGGCCGCTCGAGCTCCCGCGCGAACAGGACGACGAGCCGCTCCACGTGGCCGTCCGCCACCCAGGGCGAGCGCCGAGGCGCCGCGGCGTGATCGGCCACTCGATCGCCGATCCGGAGGTGCGCGCCGTGGTCCGGCACGGGCTCCGCCTGACCGACGGCGCGAGCCTGTTCTGCCACCTCGCGCCGATCCTCCGGCTCGCGGACCTGGTGGCGGTCGGCGACGCGCTCCTCCGCGAGCCCTTCCGCCAGGCCGCGGGCGACCGTCGACCGTGGGTCGCCCGCGGCGCCCTCGAGGCTCGCGTCGCCGCGTACCGCGGACCGGGAGCTCCCGCTGCCAGGCGGGCGCTCACCCTCGTCCGCTCAGGTGCGGAGTCGCGGAAGGAGACGGAGTTCCGGCTGGCGCTCCTCGAGGCGGGCATGCCCGAGCCGGAGCTGCAGGTCCCGGTGCACGACGCGGCCGGCTTCATCGGCCGGCTGGACACGCTCTACCCGCGCTGGAAGGTCGGCGGCGAGTACGAGGGCGACCAGCACCGCACGGACCGCGTGCAGTGGGACCGCGACCTGATCCGCTACGAGCGCCTCGCGGCCGCCGGCTTCTCGATCGTCCGCATCGCCGCGGCCTCGTTCCTGCGCGACCCCGCAGGTTGCGCCGCCCGCGTCCGCGCCCGCCTCCTCGACGCGGGCTGGCGCCCGGCCCCCTGACCCGTTCGCCACTTTCTGCTGCTTCGCCCCCCGCATTCCAGCAGAAAGTGCCGAATGACGGCCACACGTAAGCCGAACCGCCGGCGGGTCTAGCGGGGAACGGACAGGCGGAAGCCGCGCTTGATCACCGTGGCGACGAGGCGCGGCTCCGGGAGGGCCTGGCGGAGGCGGCTGATGGCGACGTCGACGGCGTGGTCGTCGAGGGGCTCGGGGGCGGCGGCGGCGAGGACGGCGCGGGCGACGGTGGCGCCCTCGGCGGCGACGAGGGTGCGGAAGAGGGCGAGGGCGACGGGGGTGAGGGCGACGCGGGTTCCGGCGAGGAGGGCGTGCCGGCCGCGCAGCTCGAGGGGGCCGTAGTCGGTGTCGAGGCGGGGGGCGGACTGCTCGAGGTGCTCGCAGGTGAGGCGGATGAGCGCGCCCATCCGGAACCGGTCGGGGACGATCGGCAGGATCTGCGCCTCGACGAGCGGCGCCGCGGTGACCGGGCCGACGGCGGCCGCGACGACGGTCTCGCGGAAGGCGGCCTGGAGCTCGTCGAGCCGGCCGGCCGCCTCCGCGACGGTGAACAGCGCCTCGACGGCGGGCGCGCTGGTGAAGGTGACGGCGTCGAGGCCGCCGCAGCAGATCGCCTCGATGAGCCGGAGGACGCGGGCCGAGTCCTCGTGGGCGCTCCAGCGGTAGGGGGCGGCGGTGAGCACGGTCGCGCCGGCGTCGGTGAGGCGCTGCAGCTGCGCCGGGTCGGTGAAGCCGTGCAGCTGGACCGCGACGGTGCGGCCGGCGGCGCCCTCGCGCAGGGCCAGGTCGACGAGGGAGGTGGTGGTCTCGCGCTCGCTCATGCCGTGGTCGTCGAGGCCGGCGGCGCGGATCGCCCCGCGCGCCTTCGGGCCGCGGACGAGGATCCGGGCGTCGGAGAGCGCGTCGGTCAGGTCGTCGCCGAGGCCGGCGGCGTCGGCCGCCTCGAGCCAGCGGCGCATGCCGTAGGAGGTGGTCGCGAGCAGCACGTCGGGGCGCGCGGCGACGATCGCGCGGGTCTCCGCCTCGAGGACGCCCTCGGTGTCGACGCCGCGCATCCGGATGGTCGGCGCGTGGGTGACGTCGGCGCCGCGGCGCTCGAAGGCGGCGATCAGGTCCTCGGAGCGGCGGTCGGAGGTGACGCCGATGCGGAAGCCGACGAGCTGGTCGGCCCGGAAGCCGGGCGACGCGGCGTCGGGATCGGGCCCGTCGGCGCCGGGAGCGGCGGTCGCGACAGCGCCGCTCGCCTCGCCGCTCGCCTCGGTGCCGGTCATCAGCGGCCCCCTCGGGCGGTCACAGGGTGAGCGCATCGACCGCGCGGGCGATGCTCTCGGGATCCTGAGCATCATCGCACGCCGCCTGCCGCACGACCTCGCCGATCACGATCACCGCGGGCGAGCGGGGCGCCAGCTCGGCGAGCAGGCTTAGCACCCCGCCGACCGAGGAGATCGTGGTGCGCTGGGCGTGCGACCAGCCGCGCTCGACGATCGCGAGCGGCATGTCGGCGGTCATCCCGGCGCGCTGCAGCCCGGCGACGAGGTGCGGGAGCGTGTTCACGCCCATCAGCACGACCAGGGTCCCGCCGAGCCCGGCCAGGTGCCCGAGCTCCTCCTCGCTGAAGGGCGCGTGGCCCGAGACCACGGTGAACGCGCGGCTGACCTCGCGGTGGGTGACCGGGATGCCGGCGGCGGCGGGGACCGAGATCGCGCTGGTGACGCCGGGGACGATCGTGAACGGGACGCCGGCGACGCGGCAGGCGCGCACCTCCTCCGACCCGCGGCCGAAGACGAACGGGTCGCCGCCCTTCAGCCGGACGACGTCGAGCCCGTCGAGGGCGCGGGAGACCATCAGCCGCTCGATCTCGTGCTGTGGCACGGCGTGGTGGCCGGGGGTCTTGCCGACGTCGATCAGCTCGGCGCCGGGCGCCCAGTCGGCGAGGCCGTCGTGCGGGCCGAGGCGGTCGAAGAGCACGACGTCGGCCTCGCGGAGGGCCCGGTGCGCGGCGAGCGTCATCAGCTCGGGGTCGCCGGGTCCGCCGCCGACGATGCTCACGTGCCCGATGCGGCGGTGCACGGCGGCCGCCTCGTCGACGACCCAGACGCCATGGCGGGCGGCCTCGGCGGCCGCGGCCGAGCGGAGCGACGCGGCGCCCTCGACCCAGGCGAGCAGGGCGGGACGGGCCGCGGGCAGGAGCGACGCGGAAGCGAGGCGCAGGCACAGCGCGTCGTCCGCGTCCCAGCGCTCGACCCGGGCGCCGGCCGCGCGGTAGCGCGCGAGGACCCGGCGGGTGCCGGCGACGCTGCCGACGACGAGGACGCGGCGGCCGGTGAGATCGACGGAGAGCTGCATCACGCCTCCGATCCGGGCACGGCGGAGCCGGACGACGCGGCGGAGCCGGACGGAGCGAACGGCGCGAGCGTCGCGGGCGCCGGCACCGACGCCGACGGCCCCACGACCGACACCGCGCCCGGCCCGATCGGGATCGACGTCCCGGCCACGAGCACCGGCCCGTCCGAGCGCTCGTCGCGCCCCGCCGGCCGGCTCTGCCCGCGCTCGCGCACGGTGCTCACCCGCGGATCCGCGGTGTCGGGCGCGTTGACGAACGAGCGGAAGCGGCGCAGCCGGTCCGGATCCGCGAGCGTCGCCGCCCACTCGTCCACGTAGGTGTCGACGTGGGTCGCCATCGCCGCCTCCAGCTCGGCCGCGATCCCGAGCGAGTCCTCGCAGACCACCTCCTTGACGTGGTCGAGGCCGCCGGGCAGGTCCTCCTGCCAGCGCGCGGTCCGCTGCAGCCGCTCGGCGGTGCGGACGTAGTACATGACGTAGCGGTCGATGTAGCGGACGAGCGTCTCGTCGTCGAGGTCCTGCGCGAGCAGCTGGGCGTGGGCGGGCTGGTAGCCGCCGTTGCCGCCGACGTAGAGGTTCCAGCCGGTGTCGGTCGCGATCACGCCGATGTCCTTCCCGCGCGCCTCGGCGCACTCCCGGGCGCAGCCGCTGACCCCGAGCTTGAACTTGTGCGGCGAGCGCAGGCCGCGGTAGCGCTCCTCCAGGAAGATCGCCATGCCGACCGCGTCCTGCACGCCGTAGCGGCACCAGGTCGAGCCGACGCAGGACTTCACGGTGCGCAGCGACTTGCCGTAGGCCTGGCCCGACTCCATCCCGGCGTCGACGAGGATGCGCCAGATCTCGGGGAGCTGCTCCAGGCGGGCGCCGAACATGTCGATCCGCTGGCCGCCGGTGATCTTCGTGTAGAGGCCGTACTGCTCGGCGACCTCGGCGATCACCTTGAGCTTCGCCGGCGTGATCTCGCCGCCGGGCACCCGCGGGACGACGGAGTAGGTGCCGTCCTTCTGCATGTTGGCGAGCGCGCGGTCGTTGGTGTCCTGGAGCGGCGCCTGGCCGGCGTCGAGGATGTAGCCGTTGGTCTGGGTGGCGAGCACGGAGGCGATCACCGGCTTGCAGACGTCGCAGCCCAGGCCCGAGCCGAAGCGCTCCATGACCTGCTCGGCCGAGGACAGGCCGAGGATCCGGACCGACTCGAACAGCTCGCTCCGGCTGAGCGAGACGTGCTCGCAGAGCGCGCGCGACACCTCGACGCCGGCGCGGGTCAGCTCGGTGTCGAGCAGCTTCTTCACCAGCGGCACGCAGGAGCCGCACTGGGTGCCGGCGCGGGTGCAGGCCTTCAGCGGGCCAAGCTCGGTGCAGCCCTCGCCGATCGCGTGGCGGACGTCGCCGACCGAGACGTTGTTGCAGGAGCAGAGCTGGGCGTCGTCGGGCAGGTCGCCCGAGGGCGCCTCTCCGCCGGCCGCCGCGAGGTAGGCGCTGGGCTCCGCGGGCAGCTCGCGGCCGAGCAGCGGGCGGAGCGAGGAGTAGGGCCCCGCGTCGCCGACGAACATGCCGCCCAGCAGGGTGCGCGCGTCGTCCGAGACGACGATCTTCTGGTAGAGCCCGCGGGCGGGATCGGCGTAGACGACCTCGAGCGCCCCCTCCCCCGCGCCGAGCGCATCGCCGAAGCTGGCGACCTCGACCCCGGAGAGCTTGAGCTTGGTCGCGTCGTCGACGCCGGGGAAGGTGGCGTCGCCGCCGAGCAGGCGGTCGGCGACCACCTCGGCCATCGCGTTGGCCGGGGCGACGAGGCCGACGGTGCGGCCGTCGATCGCGGCGACCTCGCCGATCGCCCAGACGTGCGGGCGGCTGGTGCGGCAGGCCTCGTCGACGACGACGCCGCCGCGGGGCGCGACCTCGATCCCGACCGCGCGGGCGAGCTCGTCGCGCGCCGTGATGCCGATCGAGAAGACGACCATGTCGGCGCCGATGCTGGTGCCGTCGGTCATCGTGACGCCGAGCACCGTGCCCTGCGGCGAGGTGAGGACGGCGGTGGGCCGGTTGCCCAGGTGCAGGGTGACGCCCTGCGCCGCGATGATGCGGCCGAGCGCCTGCCCCGCGCCCTCGTCGAGCTGAGCGCTCATCAGCCAGCGGCCGGAGTGGATGAGCGCGGTGCGCGCGCCGAGCCGGTGCGCGCCGCCCGCGGCCTCGAGGCCGAGCAGTCCGCCGCCGACGACGACGACGCTCGCCGGGCGGCCGCGGCGGGCGCGGAAGGCGGCGAGGTCGGCGACGAGGCCGTCGACGTCCTCGAGGGTGCGGTAGACGCGGCCGTGCTCGGCGCCCTCGATCGGCGGCACGGTGGCGGAGGAGCCGGTGGCCAGTACGATCTCGTCGCCCTCGAACCAGCGGCCGTCGGCGAGCTGCACGCGGCAGTGCTCCGGGTCGAGCGCCACGACGCGGGAGGAGGTGACGAGCGTCGCCGACTCCCAGAGCGCGACGTCGCCGAGGGTGAGGTCGGTCATCCCCTCGAGGCGCTTCGAGAGGGCGACGCGGTCGTAGGGGTGGTGCGACTCCTCGCCGAAGACGGTGATCTCGAGGGCGGTGGCGCCGGCGCGGGCGACGAGCGCGTCGACCAGGCGGTGGGCGGCGGGGCCGGCGCCGACGACGAGCACGCGTCGGGGGCCGGTGGGGATCGCTCCTCGGGATGTCATGGGCTCCACCGTAGGCAGGCGCGGTTTCGCCCCCGTTGCCCCTGCGTAACGTCGTGTGACCGACCTCTCACGACAGCGGACCGGCATCGTGAGGGCTTCGTTACGCCCGTGACTCCGGAGGGGTGCTCCCGCGAAACCTGCGCTCTCTACCGTGGGGCTCACCGCCGCCGACCGGCCGCGGGCAGCACTCCTCTCGGAAGGCGGGACGATGACCCTCCTCGATCAGCACGTCACCGCCGGCCCTGCAACGGCCCGCACCGCTCCGGCCGCGACCTGGGTCCCCGTCTGCAACCGGCTCGAGCTCGAGCCGCTCTGGGGCGAGGCCGCGCTCGTCGGCGGGGTGCAGCTCGCGCTGTTCCTCCTCCCCGACGGCCGCGTCTTCGCCGTCTCGAACCTCGACCCGGCGACCGGCGCGGCCGTGCTCTCCCGGGGCATCGTCGGCTCTCGCGCGGTCGACGGCGTGCAGCGGGCGACGATCGCCTCACCCCTGCACAAGGACGTCTTCGACCTCGAGACGGGCGTCTGCTACACCTCGCCGCGGCTGCACCTCGCCACCTGGAGCGTGCGGGAGACGGGCGGAGTGATCGAGGTCGCCCAGCGGACCGCGCTGGTCTGCGCCTCGCACGGCACCTCCGACGACGACGGCCGCACCGCGGTCGCCGCGCTCGTCCAGGCGGTCCGCGAGGCGAACCCCGCGGCGGACGTCCTCGACTCCTTCGTCGACGTGCAGCAGCCCGACGTTCCGGCCTCCCTCGGCACCCTCGAGCCCGACCGCCCGGCCGTCGTCGTGCCGCTGCTGCTCTCGGCCGGCTACCACGTGCACGTCGACCTCGCCGAGGCCGCGGCGGAGGCGGACCGCCCCGTCCGCGTGACCGGCGCCCTGGGCCCGGATCCGCGGCTCGCCCGCGTGCTGGCCCGGCGGCTGCGCGAGGCGGGACTCGCCGACGGCGACCGCGTCGTTCTGGCCGCGGCCGGCTCGAGCGACGCCGGCGCGGTCGCCGACTGCTGGGCCACCGGCCGCCTCCTGGCCGCCGAGCTCGGCCGCGAGGTCGCCGTCTCCTTCATCTCGGCCGCCGAGCCGCGCGTCCCGGAGGCGGTGGCCGCCGAGCGCGCCGCCCACCCCGGCGCCCGCGTGCTCGTCTCCACCTACCTCCTCGCCCCCGGCTACTTCGCCTCGCTCGCCGCCTCGGCGGGAGCCGACCTCGCCACCGCCCCGCTGCTCACCGCCGTCGACCCGCCCGCGCGCGAGCTGGTCGACATCGTCTCCGAGCTGTTCGGCCGCAGCGCCTAGGCGCCCGGCCGCTCGCCCCGCTCTCTCCCTGCTCTCTCGCCCCGCACTCACTCCCCGCACTCTCTTCGGCGCGCCCGCGCCCACTCCCCGGAGGATCCGATGACTGCTGCACCGCCCACCACCGCCCCCGCCACCACGAGCGCCGCGACGACCACCCCGTCGGGCATCACCCGCCGCCCCGGCCGCTGGATCGACGGCTGGAACCCCGAGGACCCCGCGCAGTGGCAGGCGGAGGGGCGCCGGGTCGCCGGCCGCAACCTGCGCTGGTCGATCTTCGCCGAGTTCCTCGGCTTCGTCGTCTGGCAGCTCTGGTCGGTCGTGGTCGTCCAGCTGCCCGCGGCCGGCTTCGACTTCAGCACCGGCGAGATCTTCTGGCTGATCTCGATGCCGAGCCTCGTCGGCGCGACGCTGCGGATCCCGTACACCTTCATGGTCCCCCGCTTCGGCGGGCGGAACTGGACGATCGTCTCGGCCGGCCTGCTGCTCATCCCGAGCGTCGGACTCGCGCTCGCAGTGGGGAACCCGGACACGCCCTTCGGCGTGATGCTCCTGGTCGCGGCGCTGGCCGGCTTCGGCGGCGGCAACTTCGCCAGCTCGATGGCCAACATCACCTTCTTCTACCCGCACGCGCAGAAGGGCTACGCGCTCGGCCTGAACGCCGCGGGCGGCAACCTCGGCGCCTCGGTGGCGCAGCTGATCGTGCCGATCGCCGTCACGATCGGCGCCGCGGCCACGGTGAACCTGCCGCTCGCCGGCCTGATCTGGGTGCCGCTGATCGTCGTCGCGATGATCGGGGCCTGGAAGCGGATGGACAACCTCTCGACCGCGAAGGCCGACGTCGCCGCCTCCCTCGCCGCGCTGCGCGAGCCGCACCTCTGGCTGCTGGCGGTGCTCTACATCGGCACCTTCGGCTCGTTCATCGGCTTCGCGGGCGTCTTCCCGAAGCTCATCGCCGACACCTTCCCCGAGTTCTCGCAGTTCTCCGTCGGCTCCGCGACGCTGACGCTCGCCTTCCTCGGCGCCCTGGTCGGCTCGCTCTCGCGGCCCTACGGCGGCCGGCTCGCCGACCGCTTCGGCGGGGCACCCGTGACGATCGCCGCCTTCGTCGCCATGGGCGCCGGCATCCTCTTCGTCATCGCGACGCTGCCGCTCGGCAGCTTCTGGCTCTTCCTCGCCGGCTTCCTCGTGCTGTTCGCCTCGGCGGGCATCGGCAACGGCGCGACCTACCGGATGATCCCGACCGTCTTCGCCCTGCGCGCCCGGCAGAAGGGCGACGACGGGGTCGGCGCTCAGCGCACCGCGGCCGCGGCCCTCGGCCTGATCTCGGCGATCGGCGCCTACGGCGGCTTCGTCATCCCGCAGCTGCTCGGCTACTCGAAGACGACCTTCGGCGACTACACGACGGCGCTCGGCTGGTTCGTCGCGGCCTACGCGGTGATGCTCGCGATCACGGCGGGCGTCTACCTCCGCCTGGCCGCGAAGACCGGGACCCGGATCTGACGATGACCGCCGCTCCCGCCCCGACCGACTCGCACTGCCCGTACTGCGCCCTGCAGTGCGCGATGACGCTGACCAGGGTCGACGACCCGACGCCGGTGAGCATCGCGGGGCGGGAGTTCCCGACCAACCGGGGCGGGCTCTGCGCGAAGGGCTGGACGGCCGCCGAGCTGCTCGCGAGCGGCCAGCGGCTGCGGGCGCCGCTGGTGCGCGGATCGGACGGCACCTTCGTCGAGGTCTCCTGGGACGAGGCGCTCGACGCGGTCGCGGTGGCCGTCACGACCGCCCAGGAGCGGCACGGCGCGGACGCGGTCGCGGTCTTCGGCGGCGGCGGGCTGACCAACGAGAAGGCCTACCAGTTGGGCAAGTTCGCCCGCATCGCGCTCGGCACCTCGCGGATCGACTACAACGGCCGGTTCTGCATGTCCTCGGCCGCCGCCGCCGGCAACCGGGCCTTCGGCGTCGACCGCGGGCTGCCGTTCCCGGTGACCGACCTCGACGAGGCCGACACGATCCTCCTGCTCGGCTCGAACGTCGCGGCGACCATGCCGCCCTTCCTGGCGCACCTGGCCGGGGCGCGCTCGCGCGGCGGGCTGATCGTCGTCGATCCGCGCCGCTCCGCCACCGCCCGGCTCACCGAGGACGGCGCCGGGCTGCACCTGCAGCCGGCGCCGGGCACCGACCTCGCGCTGCTGCTCGGCCTCACCCACCTCGTGCTCGCCGAGGAGCTGGCCGATCGCGACTACCTCGCCGCGCGCACGACCGGGTTCGACGCGGTGCGCCGCAGCGTCGCGTCCTGGTGGCCGGAGCGCACCGCTTCCGTCACCGGCGTGCCGGCCGAGCTGCTCCGCCGCACCGCCCGCCGCCTCGCCGCCGGTCGCGCCTTCGTGCTGACCGGCCGCGGAGTCGAGCAGCACGTGGACGGCACCGACACCGCGACCGCAGCGATCAACCTCGCGCTCGTGCTCGGGCTGGTCGGGCGGCCGGGCTCCGGCTACGGCACCCTCACCGGCCAGGGCAACGGCCAGGGCGGCCGCGAGCACGGGCAGAAGGCCGACCAGCTGCCCGGCTACCGCTCGATCCGCGATCCGGAGGCGCGGCGCCACGTCGCCGGCGTCTGGGGCGTGGATCCGTCGACGATCCCCGGGCCCGGGCTGCCGGCCGTCGCGCTGCTCGCTGAGCTCCGCCGCTCGGTGCACTGCCTGCTCGTGCACGGCTCGAACGTGGTCGTCTCGGCGCCCGACGTCGACGCGGTGCGGGCCGGGCTCTCCGCGCTGGACACGCTGGTCGTCTGCGACTTCTTCCTCTCCGAGACCGCGGCACTGGCCGACATCGTGCTGCCGGTGCCGCAGTGGGCGGAGGAGGAGGGGACGATGACCTCGCTCGAGGGCCGCGTCCTGCGCCGCCGCCGCGCGATCGACCCACCCGCCGGCGTCCGCAGCGAGCTGTGGATCCTGAGCGAGCTCGCCCGCCGCCTCGCCGCGCCGTCGACCTGGTCGACCGACCCGGCGGAGGTGTTCGACGAGCTGGCCCGCGCTTCGGCCGGCGGCGTCGCGGACTACTCCGGGCTCTCGCACGCGCTGCTCGACACGGGGGTCGCCGCCTACTGGCCGTACCCCGTCGGCAGCACCGGCACTCCGCGGCTCTTCGGCGAGAACTTCGGCCACCCCGACGGGCGGGCCAGGATGGTCGCCGTCAGCACCGCTCCCCCGGCGCCGGTCGACGTCGGCGCGGAGCTGACGCTGATCACCGGCCGCTACCTGCAGCAGTACCAGTCGGGCACGCAGACCCGGCGGGTCGCCGAGCTCGACGCGGCACGGCCCGAGGCGCGGCTGGAGATCCACCCGGCCACCGCCTCCCGGCTCGGCGTGCGCGACGGCGGGCCGGTCTCGGTCGGCAACGCGCGCGGAGTGGTGCGGGCGCGCGCGAGCGTCACGGCCGACATCCGGCACGACACGGTCTTCCTGCCGTTCCACTACGCGGGCGAGCAGTGCGCCAACCTGCTGACCGAGGCGGTCGTCGATCCGATCTCCTCGATGCCGGAGTTCAAGCGGACGCGGGTCTGGATCCGCGCGGAAGGGGTGCTCGATGTCTGAGCCGATGACGGCCGAGAACGGGATCGCCGCGCCCGAGCGGGTCGTCCTGCTCGGCTACGGGCCGGTGGGCGCGCGCTTCGTCGAGGAGCTGCTGCCGGCCGTCCGCGCCGGATCGGTCGCGCTGACCGTGGTCGGCGCGGAGCCGGCCGACGCCTACAACCGCGTGCTGCTCGCCGAGTACGCCGTCGGGCGCGCGACCCGTGAGCGCCTCGACCTCGGTGACCGCGCCACGGCCGAGGCGGCCGGCGTGGTCTTCCGGCTCGGTGCCGCCGCCGTCGGCCTCGACCGCGCGCGCGGAGTCGTCCGCCTGCACGACGACGAGCGCCTCCCCTATGACCGCCTGGTCTTCGCGACCGGGGCCCGGGCGAACGTGCCGACCCTCGCCGGGATGGAGCGCTCGCGGCGCGACCGGCGGGTGCGCTCGGCGCTGCCCGAGACGCTCGATCAGGGCGCGAGCCCGCTGCCCGAGCGCGTCGTCGCGCTGCGCGACCTCGACGACGCGCGCGTGGTGCTCGACGCGGTGCGCGCCCGCTCCCGCATCGTGGTGCTCGGCGCCGGGGTACTCGGGGTGGAGTTCGCGCTCGCCGCCGCCGAGCAGGGCGCCGACGTCGTGGTCGTGTATCACGGCGACATCCCGATGGGGCGGAACCTCGATCACGGCGGCGGGCGGATGCTCGCCGCGGCCGCCCGCGCCGCCGGCGTCGACATGGTGTCGCACGCCCGCTCGGAGAGCATCCTGCTCGCCCACGACGATCTCGGCCGCGCGCACTTCCAGGCGCTGGTCTGCGCGGACGGCAAGCAGATCGAGGGCGATCTGCTCGTGCTCTCCTGCGGCGTCGGGGCGCGCACTGAGCTCGCGGCGAGCGCCGACCTCGCGGTCTCGACCGGGATCCTCGTCGACGAGCACCAGCGCAGCTGGACGGACCCGCGCGTCTTCGCGATCGGCGACTGCGCCCACGTCGCGGCCCGCGGCTCGGCGCTGCCGGACGGGCGTGTGCCGGGCGGGCCGAGCGGCCTGATCGGCCCGGGCTGGCAGCAGGCCGACCGCCTCGCGGTCCGCATCGCGGCGGAGGCGGGGGGCCGCCTCGCCGACGAGCGCGTGCCGGCCGCGCGCCCCGCCGTGGTGATGCTGAAGGCCGAGGGCGTCGACCTGGTGGCGGGCGGCGATCCGACGGCCGAGCCCTGGGACGCCTGCGACGGCGCCCCGCACCCCGAGGTCACCGTCTGGGCCGACCCCGCCCGGGGCGGGTACGCCAAGCTCGTGACGGTCGGCGGGGTGCTGCGCGGCTTCGTCTCGGTCGGCCTGCCGCGGGTCGGCGCCGAGCTGACGCTGCTGTTCGAGCGCGGCTCCGAGCTGCCGGCCGACCGCTCGAGCCTGCTGCGCCTCGACGCCCCGGACGCGGGAGCGGCCCCGACCGGCGACCCGTTCGCTCCCGACGCCACCGTCTGCTGGTGCAACGGCGTCTCGGCGGGCGCGATCTCCGAGGCGGCCGCCGCGGGCCACGACACCGTCGCCTGCATCGGCGCGGCCACCCGGGCCGGCACCGGCTGCGGCGGCTGCACGGGCCGCATCGCGGAGCTGCTGGCCCGCACGGCCGTCCCGGCCTGACGCGGAGGGCGCCGACGTCCGGGGCGTCGTGCGCGTCCCTCCCGGACAGGCCCGGCGCGCTCGAGCACCCGGTGGCGTCAGCGGCCGCCCACGACGGCGAAGGCCCGCACCGGGAAGGTGCCGAAGCCGCGCACCTTCGGCGGCACCGCGGTGAAGCGGGCGCCGGTCGCGGGCAGGGCGTCCAGGCCCGTGAGGTGCTCCACGATGGGCACCCCCGCGGCGAGGAGGAGGCTGTGCGCGGGCCGCTCGCGCGAGCCCTCGACGTCGTCGATGTTGAGCGAGTCGATGCCGACGAGCACCGCGCCGGCGTCGATCAGCGCCTGCGCCCCCGCAGCGGTGAGGAAGGGCGCGCCGGCTGCGTACTCGGGCGTGGCGAAGTGCGCGTCCCAGCCGGTCGAGAGCAGGACCGCGGCACCGGAGACGTCGAGGCCGTCGAACGCGTCGCGGTCGATCCCGCGCCCGTCGGCCGCCCGCGCGTCGAGGACGACGGCGGGGAGATCGACCAGCGTCTCGAGGTCGAGCCCGGCCAGGTCGGTGCCGCCCGCGTAGCGGTGGAACGGGCTGTCGAGGTAGGTGCCGGTGTTGCCGATCATCTCGATGACGTCCAGCGCGAACTCGGTGCCCGGGGCGTAGGCGGCGCGCGACTCCTCGCGGGTGAGGTGCGGCCGGATCCGCGGCGCGGGCAGCCCGGGGTAGGTCACCAGCCCGTCCGCGACGGTGTGGCTGAGGTCGATGAGGCGGCGCACGGAGGAGGTCATGCTTCCGATCGTGCCAGTGGCAGGATCACCGTGTCCCTCGAAGAACTGCCACTCATCGCCGGAAGATGGCCAGCCAGCGGCCACCTCCGGCACGCGGAACCACCTCCGGCACGCGGAAACGACCGGATCCGGCGAGCCGAACCGCGAACCACGAGCCGGAGGTGCGAGCAGACGCCGAGGCGGTGCCGAACGGAGGCCGACCCGGCTTCCGCCGCTACTTCTTCGGCAGCGCCGCCGCGAGGTCCGCGATCAGATCGCTCGCGTCCTCGATGCCGACCGAGAGCCGCACCAGCGACTCCGACACCTCGAGCGGCGTGCCCTTGACCGACGCGTGGGTCATCTCGCTCGGGTAGCCGATCAGCGACTCCACGCCGCCCAGCGACTCCGCCAGCTGGAACAGCTCGGTCGACTCCGCGAACTTGCGCGCCGCGCGCGGAGTGGCCAGCTCGACGGAGAGCATGCCGCCGAACCCCGACATCTGGCGCTTCGCCAGCTCGTGGCCCGGGTGCGAGGGCAGGCCCGGGTAGTGCACGGCGGTCACGGCGGAGTGCCCGGCCAGGAACTCGGCGACCGCCTGCGCGTTCTTGGAGTGCCGCTCCATCCGGATCGCGAGCGTCTTGATGCCGCGCACGGTCAGCCAGGCGTCCATCGGGCTCGAGATCGCGCCGACCGCGAACTGCAGGAAGGCGACCTTCTCGGCCAGCGGGCCGGAGCGCAGCGCGAGCGCCCCGCCGACCACGTCCGAGTGCCCGCCGAGGTACTTCGTCGTCGAGTGCACGACCACGTCGGCGCCGAGCGCGAGCGGCTGCTGCAGCGCCGAGGAGGCGAAGGTGTTGTCGACGACCACGATCAGGTCGTGCGCGTGCGCCAGGTCGGCCAGCTCCGCGATGTCGCTGATGGTCATCAGCGGGTTCGACGGCGTCTCGACCCAGAGCATCTTGGTCTCGCCGGGGCGGATCGCGTGCTGCACTTCGCGCAGGTTCGACATGTCGACCGCGGTGTTGCTGATGCCCCAGGCCGCGTGCACCCGGTCGATCAGCCGGTGGCTTCCGCCGTAGGCGTCGTTGCCGAGCACGATGTGGTCGCCGGGAGCGAGCGCCGCGCGGATCAGGGTGTCCTCGGCGGCGAGGCCGGAGGAGAACGAGTAGGCGACGTCGGCGCCCTCGAGCGAGGCGATCAGCTCCTGCAGCGAGTCGCGGGTCGGGTTCGCCGAGCGGGCGTACTCGTAGCCGCCGCGGAAGCCGCCGATCCCGTCCTGGACGAAGGTCGACGTCATGTAGACGGGCGGGACGACGGCGCCGGTGGTCGGGTCGAACTCCTGACCGGCGTGGATGGCGCGGGTGTCGAAGTGCTGCTTCTTGGGCATGATCGCGGGGCTTTCCTGGTCGAGGGGGTGGAGAAGAAGGGAGGGGGGTGGCGCTCAGGCCGTCGCGAACGACAGGAGGTCCTGCCGGGTGATCACGGCGACGGGCTTGCCCTCGTCGGTGACGAGCAGGGCGTTCGCCTCGCTCAGCGCGGCGCGGGCGGCCGAGATGCTCTCGCCGAGGCCGATCAGCCGCAGCGCGTCGCCGGCGGAGGCGCCGATCGGATCGGTCATCGCGGTCGCGCCGCTGAAGACGCGGTCGAGCAACTCGCGCTCGTCGATCGCTCCGACGACCTCGCCCATCACCACGGGGGGCTCGGCGGTGAGGACGGGCAGCTGCGAGACGCCGTAGGTCGTCATGATCTCGATCGCGTCGCGGACCGTGTCGCTGGGGTGCACGTGCACGAGGGCGGGCAGATCGCCGGTGGTCGGGTTGGCGGCACGGGCCGAGAGCACGTCGCGGACCGTGCCCTCCTCGCGGTGCTCGAGGAAGCCGTAGGAGCGCATCCAGCGGTCGTTGAAGATCTTGCCGAGGTAGCCGCGTCCGCCGTCGGGCAGCAGCACGACGACCACGTCGTCCGGTCCGAGCTCGGCCGCGGCCTTGAGCGCGACCGAGACGGCGAGGCCGCTCGAGCCGCCGACCAGCAGGCCCTCCTCGCGGGCGAGGCGGCGCGTCATCGCGAACGACTCCGCATCGCTGGAGGCGATGATCCGGTCCACGACGCTGGGGTCGTAGGCGCTCGGCCAGAAGTCCTCGCCGACGCCCTCGGTGAGGTACGGGCGGCCGCCGCCGCCGGAGTAGACCGAGCCCTCGGGGTCGGCGCCGACGATCTGCACGCGGCCCTCCGACACCTCCTTGAGGTAGCGGCCGACGCCGCTGATGGTGCCGCCGGTGCCGACGCCGGCCACGAAGTGGGTGAGCTTGCCGGCGGTGTCGCGCCAGATCTCGGGACCGGTGGTCTCGTAGTGGCTGAGCGGGCCGTTGAGGTTCGCGTACTGGTTGGGCTTGAAGGCGCCCGGGATCTCCCGCGCCAGGCGGTCCGAGACGGAGTAGTAGGAGTCGGGGTCCTCGGGAGCGACGGCCGTCGGGGTGACGACGATCTCGGCGCCGTAGGCGGTGAGCACGTTCCGCTTGTCCTCGCCGACCTTGTCGGGCAGGACGAACACGCAGCGGTAGCCGCGCTGCTGCGCGACGAGGGCCAGGCCGATGCCGGTGTTGCCGCTGGTCGGCTCGACGATGGTGCCGCCGGGCTTCAAGAGCCCGTCGCGCTCGGCCGCGTCGATGATGCGGGTCGCGATGCGGTCCTTGGACGAGCCGCCGGGGTTGAGGTACTCCACCTTGACCAGGACGGTGGCCTGCACGCCGGAGGCGACCGGGCCGAGCTTCACCAGCGGGGTGTCGCCGATCAGGTCGAGCACCGAATCGGCGTACGCCATCCCGGTGTCCGGGCGTGCGGGAAGGGCTCGATCGAGGGTCATGCGGCCAGCGTATCAACCGCGGATCGGCGGATGACGGGGGTCGCCGAGACGCTCGCGGGCGGCTCCCGCGCGGCCCGCGAGGGAGTGACTCGGCGCAGACGAGTGCCCTATCGTGGGGGTCCTCGCGTCACCGCCGACCGGAACGGACAACACCTGCAATGACCCCTCCGATCACCGCCACGACGCGGGGTCCGGCCGATGCACGCCTGCTCAGACTCCTCGGCCCCGCCATGGTCGCCGGAGTCGCCTACCTCGATCCGGGCAATGTCGCCAGCAACATGACGGCGGGCGCCCGCTTCGGCTATCTGCTCGTCTGGGTCGTCGTCCTCGGCAACCTGATGGCCTGGCTGATCCAGTACCTCTCGGCCAAGCTCGGCCTGATGACGGGCAAGTCGCTGCCCGAGCTGCTCGGCGAGCGCCTCCGCGGCCGCTGGGGCCGGCGGGCGTACTGGCTGCAGGCCGAGACCGTCGCGATCGCCACCGACCTCGCCGAGGTCATCGGCGGCGCGATCGCGCTGAACCTGCTGTTCGGGCTGCCGCTGCTCGCGGGCGGACTCGTCACCGGGGCGGTGTCGCTGGTGCTGCTGGTGATCCAGACCCGCGGCGGCGCGCAGCCGTTCGAGCGCGTGATCACGGCGCTGATGGTCGTCATCGCCGTCGGCTTCACCGTGGGCGTGGTCGTCGATCCGCCGGACGCGGGCGCGGCCGCGGCCGGGCTCCTCCCCCGCTTCGACGGCTCGGAGTCGGTGCTCCTCGCCGCGTCGATCCTCGGCGCCACCGTGATGCCGCACGCGATCTACGCGCACTCCGCCCTCGCGCGCGACCGCTTCGGCCGCGTCGACGGGGTGACCGCCCGCCGGAGGATCCTCACGGCCACCCGGATCGACGTCACCGTCGCCCTCGCGATCGCCGGCACCGTGAACCTCGCGATCCTCCTGCTCGCCGCGCACTCGCTGTCCGGCGTCGCCGGCACCGACAGCCTCGAGGGTGCGCACGCCGCGATCGGCGCGGCCCTCGGCCCGGCCGTCGCGACGCTCTTCGCGGTCGGGCTGCTCGCCTCCGGCCTCGCCTCGACCTCGGTCGGCGCCTACGCCGGCGCGGAGATCATGCACGGGCTGCTGAACCTGCGCGTGCCGCTCGTCGCCCGCCGCCTCGTGACACTGATCCCGGCGCTGATCGTGCTCGGGATCGGCTTCGACCCGACCCGCGCGCTCGTGCTCAGCCAGGTCGTGCTCTCGTTCGGCATCCCGTTCGCGCTCGTGCCGCTCGTCGCCCTCACCCGCAACCGCGCCCTGATGGGCGACCAGGCGAACCGCTGGTTCACCACCCTCGGCGCGATCCTCGCCGCCCTCTTCCTGATCGTCCTCAACGGCCTGCTCCTCTGGCTGACCTTCACCGGCTGACCCCGGCGGATCTCGATACGCCCTCTGCGAGGGCTACTCGATCAGCATGAAAGCGGAACATGCTGGTCGAGTAGCCCCGAAGGGGCGTATCGAGACCCACCCGCCCGAAGCACTCCCACCCCGCGTTGATCCGATCCGGAGCCTCGCTCGTTATCCTCTGAGAGCGCCTCTCAGGCGCCTGCGCCTCCCCCGGCGCGCCACCCCGCGATCAGAACGAGAGACGCCACCGTGCCCAAAGACACGATGTCCGCCAAGAACCGCGCCCGCCAGGACAAGGTCGAGGCCTACAAGCGCGAGCAGGCCAAGCGCAAGCGGAGCGGCCGGATCTGGATCTGGTCGCTCTCGGCCCTCGCCGTCGTCGCGATCGGCGGCATCGTCGCGGTCACCGTCTTCGGCAACCAGCAGATCGTCGAGGCCCGGCAGATCGACGGCCTGCAGACCTTCGAGAACGACGCGACCCACGTCGCCGGCACCGTCGACTACGAGCAGACCCCTCCCGCAGGCGGCCCGCACAACGCCGTCTGGATGAACTGCGGCGTCTACGACGAGCCCGTCCCGAACGAGAACGCCGTGCACGACCTCGAGCACGGCGCCGTCTGGGCGACCTACGACCCGTCCCTCCCGCAGAGCGAGGTCGACGCCCTGATCGCCGCGATGCCCGACACCTACGCGGTCGTCTCGCCCTACGAGGGTCTCGACTCCCCGATCGTGCTCAGCGCCTGGGACGCCCAGGTCGCCATCGACTCCCCCGAGGACCCGCGCATCGACGCGTTCATCGAGCGCTTCTGGCAGTCCTCGACCGCACCCGAGCCCGGTGCCCCGTGCACCGGAGGCATCGATGCGCCCGGCAAGCAGTAGGGGCCGCCTCCTCGTCGCGGCCGTCGCCGTCGTCGCCCTGCTCCTGGGCGCGGCGGGCGGCTACCTCTTCGGCGCCCTCGCCCCGTTCTCGTCCTCGGCCACTCCGTCGAGCACCAGCGCGGAGGCCGGCTTCGCCCGCGACATGCAGGTGCACCACCTCCAGGGCGCCGAGCTGGCGATGATCGCCCGCGACAGCAGCGCCGACGACGAGGTGCTCACCGTCTCGAAGGACATCCTGCTCACCCAGCAGCAGCAGGCCGGTCAGCTCTTCGGCTGGCTGAACTCGTGGGGCCTCCCGCAGGCGGCGCCCGAGCCGTCGATGACCTGGATGGGCCGCCCGACCCTCGCGGGCGCCGCCGACGAGCACTCCTCGATGGGCATGTCCACCGAGGAGGACGTCGTCCCGGAGAGCATGCCCGGCCTCGCGACGCCCGAGCAGATCGCCGAGCTCGGCACGCTGACCGGCCGCGACTTCGACCGCAGGTTCCTCGAGCTGATGATCGCCCACCACCGCGGCGCGATCGATATGGCCGAGGCGCTGCTCGCCCGCAGCCGCGCGACGGTCGCCACCGACTTCGCCTCCTCCGTCGTGAAGGCCCAGGAGGCCGAGATCTCGCTGATGGAGCAGATGCTCGCCGACCGCCCGGCCGCCTGACCTGGAACCTCCGACTCGGACTGTCTCACCATTGAGACAGAGTGGAGTAGGGTCTCAAGCATGAGACTCACCGAGTTGGAGACGGCGCAGAAGGAGCTCGGCTACTCCGTCGATCTCCTCGCCTCCCGCGCTGGTCTCTCGCGTGCCACCGGCTACCGGATCCTCTCGGGACAGACCGACCCGCGCCTCGACGATCTGCGGGAGCTCCTGCTCGCGGCGGGCCTCGATCTCGATCTGTCGGTCCGGCCCCTCTCCGATCCGCACGCGGCGTCGGCCGCGCGCGCCATGCTCGGAGACCTCTCGGTGACCCCTGGCGACGAGGAGATCGCGGCCTGGACCGCTCGGCTCACCCGATACTCGCGCGGGGAGACGGCGCTCCTCCTCGGCGAGGCCGGTCGAGCGTCCGCACCGCAGCACCGGCCGGGTGCCGTCGCCCTCGCAGGCCCGCGCTGGAGCATCGACCGACTCGCCTCCGCGGGGCACGCCTCCGAGGAGCCGTGGGCGCTCTCCGGAGCGGCCTCCTTCGATGCGATGGGGTACGACCTGCAGGGGGTCTCGGTGCTCTGGACCCCGGACCCGCGTCGGGTCGCCCAGCTGCTCGCGGACACTCTGACGCCGACGACGACCGAGCACGCCGACGTCCTCGTGGTCCCCGGACCCGCCCCGCTGTTCCAGGGCGCGGTCGACGTCGAGGGAGTCGTCCTGGTGTCCCCGCTGCAGGCGGTGCTCGACGGCATCGGCCTCGGCGGCGACCTGGCGGCGATCGCCTCGGAGCTGGGACGGGAGTGGTCGTGACCGACGTGCAGCGACCCGGACCCGGCTATCGGCGTCGCCCCGAGGGCGGACGGACCGACGGACCGGCGGCCCGCTCACTCCCCGCCGCCGACAGCGCCCTCCTGCGCGAGCGGACGGGCATCACCTGGACCGCGTCGACGATCGAGTGGAACCGCCTCGTGGCGACCACCTCCGAGCGCGCCCGGTTCCGCTTCCGCGCCTCGCTGCCCGACCTCGTCTGGAACGCCGCAGCGCTCGAGGGCAACACCTTCACCCTCCCCGAGGTGCGGACCCTCCTCGAGGGCGTGACCGTCGGCGGGAAGCCGCTGGCCGACGAGGAGCAGGTCCTGGCGCTGAGTCAGGCCTACAGCGATCTGGACCAGCTGGTCGGCCGGAGCGCCTTCGCCCTCCGCAAGGACGTGTCGGACACCCTTCACCGCACGGTCGCGGAGAAGGAGGCGATCGAGTCCGGCCACTTCCGCGGCGAGGGAACCGTCTCCGGCGGCGGCAGCGTGCGACTCGCGAACGGCGGCTTCGTCGCCGGCGTCGAGCACGGGACCGGCGGCGAGGCACTGATCGAGCGCTTCGACTCGCTCGTCCGCTTCCTCGAGACCCTCCCCGACCCGCGCGAGCGCGCGGTCGCCTACTTCGCCGCCGCGACACGCAGCCAGTTCTACTTCGACGGCAACAAGCGCACCGCCCGCCTGAT
Organism: Rathayibacter sp. PhB151; assembly: GCF_004366415.1. Classification (NCBI taxonomy): domain Bacteria; kingdom Bacillati; phylum Actinomycetota; class Actinomycetes; order Micrococcales; family Microbacteriaceae; genus Rathayibacter; species Rathayibacter sp. PhB151. The sequence continues at coordinate 161,683 of NZ_SOEN01000010.1, forward strand.
GATGACGGGAGTGCTGATGAGCGCCGGTATCGACGCCGTCAACATCCCCTACAGCCGCCGCCTCGAATTCAACCGCGCCCTCGACGAGCTGTTCGAGACGGACGACGCCACCGCGCTGATGCGCTTCATCGTCGACTGCGCCTGACGCGGACACCGCGCGCTGCAGCCGACGCGGCTCAGGAGCTGAGGGCCGTCTCGACCTGCTGGGCGTAGAGGGAGGCGTAGAGGCCGCGGCGCTCGAGCAGCTCGAGGTGGGTGCCCGACTCGACGATGCGGCCGCCGTCGACGACGTGGATGACGTCGGCCGAGACGACCGTCGAGAGGCGGTGCGCGATCGCGATGGTGGTGCGGCCGCGGGCGGCGTCGTCGAGGGCGGTCTGCACGATCCGCTCCGAGACGGTGTCCAGCGCGCTGGTCGCCTCGTCGAGGATGAGCACGGCCGGGTCCTTCAGCAGCACCCGCGCGATCGCGAGGCGCTGCTTCTCACCGCCGGAGAGCCGGTAGCCGCGCTCGCCGACGAGGGTGTCGTAGCCGTCGGGGAAGGACGCGATCGTGTCGTGGATGTTCGCGGACCGGGCGGCCGCCTCCAGCTCCTCCTGCGTCGCGCCGGGGCGGGCGTAGCGGAGGTTGTCGGCGATCGTGGCGTGGAAGAGGTAGGTCTCCTGGCTGACGATGCCGATGTGCGAGACGAGCGACTCCTGCCGCAGCTCCCTGACGTCCGTTCCGGCGAAGCGGACGGAGCCCTCGGTGACGTCGTAGAGCCGGGGCACGAGGTAGGAGATGGTCGTCTTGCCGGCGCCGGAGGGACCGACGAAGGCGACGAACTCGCCCGGCGCGATCGAGACCGAGACGCGGTCGAGGGTCGGCCGGACGTCGTCGGTCTGGTCGGGGTAGCGGAAGACGACCTCGTCCAGCTCGACGCGGCCGAGCTCGCCGTCGACGTCGCGGGCGCTCGCGCGGTCGGCGATGGCGGGCCGCAGGTCGAGGTACTCGAAGATGCGGGCGAAGAGCGCGCCGGCGGTCTGCAGGTCGAGCGCGACGCGCATCAGCCCGAGCAGCGGCCACATCAGCCGGGCCTGCACGGTGGTGAAGGCGACGACGGTGCCCGCGGTGACGGTCGTCCCGCCGAGGATCAGCCAGGCGGCGACGAGGTAGACGACCACGGGGATCACCGAGAGGAAGATCTGCACGGTCGCGAAGAACCACTGCCCGGACATCTGCTGGCGGACCTGGAGGTCGATCTGCCGGCCGTTCTCGTCGGCGTAGCGGGTCACCTCCGACTCCTGGCGGCCGAAGCTCTTGGCGAGCAGGATCCCGGAGACGCTCAGCGTCTCCTGCGTGATCGCCGTCATCTCGGACAGCGACTCCTGCGTCTTGGTGGCGATCCGGGCGCGGACCTGGCCGACCCGGCGTTGCGCGATGACGAGCACCGGCGTGAGCACGACGGCGACGATCGTCATCTGCCAGGAGAGCAGGAGCATCGCGACGACGGCCGCGATCACGGTGACGGTGTTGCCGAGCACGCTCGAGACGGTGTTGGTGAGGACGCTGGCCACGCCGCCGACGTCGTTCGCGAGGCGCGACTGGATGACGCCGGTGCGGGTGCGGGTGAAGAAGCCGAGCTCCATCGCCTGGAGGTGGCGGAACAGCCGGATGCGCAGCTCGCCCATCACGCTGTTGCCGACCGTGGCGGTGAGGAAGGTCTGCCAGACGCCGAGCACGGCGGAGACCACCCAGATCAGCACCATCACGCCGACAAGCTCGAGCAGGACGGGGAGGTTCGGACGGCCGCCGGGCGGGAAGAGCCCGCGGTCGAAGGCGAGCTGGGTGAGCAGCGGCGGCACGACGGTGAGGGCGGCGCCGACGAGCACGAGGGCGACGGTGAGCGTGAGCTTGGTGCGGTGAGCGCGGAAGAGCGAGGCGATCCGGGAGAAGAGGTGGTCGATCCTCGGAGCGTCGGAGTTCTTCCGCCGCTGGGCGTCGGGGTCGCTGCTGGAGATCTTCCCGCGCACCGCGCCCGCGCGCATCCCGCCGCCGCTCGCGACGTCACCCATCCTGCTCATCGCTCGACCATAACCCCGGCCGCCGACACCGCCCGCGGCTTCCGCCCACGGCGAAGATGTGCTCAGCGGCGGGCCCACGGCGGCGACCCCGCCGACCCCGACGGGCCGCGTTCCGCGGACTCGACTCACCGGGTCTCGATACGCCGCGTCCCGCGGCTACTCGACCAGCATGGAGCGCCGACCGTTCGCATCCCGCCGATCGGTCCACCGCCGGGCCAGCGCCCGCACTCATGCTGGTCGAGTAGCCCCGCAGGGGCGTATCGAGACCCGCCGTCACCAGCACGGCGGGTCTGCGGACTCAGGTTCTGACGGTGGTGGATCTCGATACGCCCGCTTCGCGGGCTACTCGATCAGCATGGAGCGCCGACCGTCCGCATCCCGCCGATCCGTCCACCGCCCGCACTCATGCTGGTCGAGTAGCCCCGCAGGGGCGTATCGAGACCCGCCGTCACCAGCACGGCGGGTCTGCAGACTCAGGTTCTGACGGTGGTGGATCTCGATACGCCCGCTTCGCGGGCTACTCGATCAGCATGCGCGGCCCGCTTCGCGGGCTACTCGATCAGCATGGGGGCACCCCCGCACCGACGAGCCGGAAACGACGGAAGGCCCGGGCCCTGCGTGAGCAGGACCCGGGCCTTCCCTCGCACTCGCTAGCGGTTCGCGGCGCCGTCGGCTGCAAGGCGGAGGAGGAGAGCTGTAGCGGAGCTACCGCCGACGACGACAACGCCGCAGACGGCGGTGCCGCGGACCGCTAGCCCTTGGTCGCGCCAGCCAGCAGGCCGCGGACGAAGAAGCGCTGGAGGGCGAAGAACACGATCAGCGGGACGATGATCGAGATGAACGCGCCGGCCGTGAGGAGCTCCCACGACTGGCCGTACGAGCCCGAGAGGTCCTGCAGCGCCTTCGTGATCGGCAGCCCCTGCCCGGAGGTGAAGACCGTCGCGACCAGCAGGTCGTTCCAGACCCAGAGGAACTGGAAGATGCCGAACGAGGCGATCGCCGGGACCGACAGCGGCAGCACGATGCGGAAGAAGATCTGGCCGTGGCCGGCTCCGTCCACGCGCGCCGCCTCGATGACCTCGCCGGGGATCTCCGAGATGAAGTTGTGCAGCATGAAGATCGCCAGCGGGAGCGCGAAGATCGTGTGCGCGATCCACACCTTCGCGTACGAGCCGTCCAACCCGTTCACCCCGAGCCCGGGGAGGATGTAGAGGTTGCCGATGCGCAGGCCGTCCGAGAACAGCTGCAGCAGCGGCACGAGGGCCATCTGGATCGGCACGATCTGGAGCGAGAACACGAGCACGAAGAGCGTGTTGCGGCCCTTGAAGTCGATCCACGCGAAGGCGTAGGCCGCGAGGCTGGCGATCGTGATCGGGATCAGCGCCGCGGGCAGCGTGATGACCAGCGAGTTCACGAACGCCTTGCCCAGCGTCAGGCTGTCGCCGGAGTTGAGCGCGTTCGCGTAGTTGTCGAGGGTGAAGCCGGGGTTGGCGAAGATCGTCCACCAGCCGGTCGTCTTGATGTCGTTCGCGGGGCGGAACGACGAGATGAACAGCCCGAGGGTCGGGATGGTCCAGATCGCGGCGATGATCGCGGCCGCGAGGGTCGCTCCGCGCGAGGTCGTCGCCTTGCGGACCTTGCCGCTGGCCGCCTCGATCTTCGACTCGCCGCGGGCGAGCGCGCGCTCGGTGCTGCGGTCGACCGGAACCTGGATCGGAGTGGGCGTGACGCTCATCGGATCTCCCTCTGCTTGGCGAGCTGGCGGGCGTTGTAGACGACGATCGGGAGCACGAGCAGGAACAGGATGACCGCGAGGGCCGCGCTGTAGCCGCTGCGGGCGCCGAGCTGGAACTGGCGCACCATCTCGAAGGCGAGGACGGTGGTGTCGGAGCGGCCGCCGGTCATCGCCGAGACGATGTCGAAGACCTTCAGCGACGCGATCGAGATCGTGGTCAGCACGACCACGATCGAGGAGCGGATGCCCGGGACGACGACGTTCCAGAACGACTGCCACGCGTTGGTGCCGTCCAGCGACGCCGCTTCCAGCTGCTCGGACGGGACGCCCTTGATGGCGGCCGAGAGGACCGTCATCGCGAAGCCGGCCTGGGTCCAGATCAGCACGACGACGAGGAACAGGGTGTTCCACGGCTCGAGGCCCAGCCAGTCGACGGGCGAGCCGCCGAACGCGGTGAGGATGCCGTTGAGGACACCGATCTGCTCGCCCTGGCGGGTGTCGTAGAAGAACTTGAAGATGATCGACGCGCCGACGAACGAGATCGCCATCGGCATGAAGACCAGCAGCTTGAAGAACTTCTCGCCGCGGCTCTTGTCGATGAACACCGCGTAGGCCAGGCCGATCGCGGTGGCGGTGATGGGGGCGAGGAGCACCCAGACCACGGTGTTGAGGAAGGCGGTCACACCGTCCGGGCTGGTGAAGACCCAGATGAAGTTGTCGAGACCGGCGAATCCGGAGCCGTCGTTCTTCATGAAGGCGTTCAGCGCGGTCGTGATCGTCGGGTAGATCAGGCCGATCAGGATGAAGAAGGCGGCCGGAGCCATGAACGCGATCAGCTGCAGTCCGTAGCCCGCGCCTTTGCGGGACCGGAAGTCGAGCAGGAAGAGGATGCCGCCGATGACCGCCGCGACGACCGCGACCCACATCACCGAGTTGTAGAGGCCGAACGCGAGGAGGAGGACCACCGGGAGGAGGACCGTGACGGCGAGGCGGAGGATCGTGTAGCCGGTGCCGCGCCGCGGGGCGATCTCGACGAAGAAGAGGATGATCGCGACGACCGCCGCGAACGCCAGAAGGATGATGGGGATCTGCGCGAGCGGGGGGATGCTCGCCAGCCACTGGAAGAAGCCGGACATGGACGCCCTTTCGAGTGCGACTCTGAACTCTGGTGAGGCCCGGTCCGGCCGGACCGCGGGTGCGATCCGGCCGGACGGGCATCGGTCGAGGGCCGCCGCTCCGCGGAGCGACGGCCCTCTCCGCCACTGCTAGGAGGTGTAGCCGGCCTGGATCTCCTCGAGGACCTGATCGGTGCTCGAGCCGTCGATCCAGTCGACCATGCCCTTCCAGAAGCTGTCGGCGCCGACGGACTTCGGCATGAGGTCCGAGCCGTCGAAGCGGAAGGTGGTCTCCGGGTCCTGGAGGATTCCGATGGAGTCCTTCAGGATGTCGCTGCCGGCGTTGGCGGCGTCGAGGCCGGTGTTCGCCGAGATGACGCCACCGAGCTTGACGCGGCTGTTGGCCCAGTCGGCGCTGGCCAGGTACTCCTGGACCTTCGCGGTGTCCTCGTCGTTCGAGAACGCGGCGACCATCTCGCCACCACCGGTGACGGCCTGGGCGTCGCCCGCCTCGGCCGGCGGGGTGAGGAAGGCCCAGACGTCGCCGTCCTCGGCCACGTTGGCGCCGGCCGAGATCAGGAAGCCCTCGAAGAACGAGGCCTGGTGGGTCAGCGCGCAGGTGCCGTTGGCGACGTTCTGCGCGACGTCGCCGAAGGCGGTCGAGTTGATCGAGGAGACGTCGCCGTAGCCGGCGTTGACCAGCGTCGGGTCGAGGAGGATCGAGCCGACCTTGTCGAAGGCCGCCTTGATCTCGGGGTCAGTGAACGGGGTGTCGCCCGCGACCCAGGAGTCGTACACGTCGGGGCCGGCCTCGCGGAGGACCGCGTCCTCGATCCAGTCGGTGCCCGGCCAGCCGGACGCCTCACCGGAGTTGAAGCCCGCGCACCAGGACGGTCCGCCGGTCTTCTCGGCGATGGTCTTGCCCAGCGCCTCCATCTCGTCCCAGGTGGTGGGAACGGAGACGCCCCACTCGGCGAACTTCTTCGGCGAGTACCAGATGTAGCCCTTGACGGAGGCCATCAGCGGCGCGCCGTACTGGGTGCCGTCGACCTGGCCGTACTTCTGCCAGTCCTCGGACCAGTTGTTCTGGACGTTGGTCAGGGCGCCCTCGGGCAGCTCCTGGACCTTGCCGGAGGCGACGGTGTCGGCGAGCAGACCCGGCTGCGGGAAGATCGCGAGGTCGGGGGTGTCGCCACCCTGGACCTTGATGCCGATCTGCTTCTCGAACTCCTTGTCGCCGGTGTACTTGATGTCGATGCCCGACTCCTTCTCCCAGTCCGCCCAGGACTGCTCGAGAAGGGTGGCCTCGTCGCCGTTGATGGTGCCGTAGATGTTGACGACGCCGTCGGCGGTGCCCACGGTGCCGGCGGAGCTGCCGCCGCCCGCGTTCGGGTCGTTCGGGTCGCTGCTGCTCGAGCAGCCGGCGAGGGCGATCCCGGCCGCTGCGAGAACGGCGACGGGAAGGGTGATACGGCGGTGCAGGGATGACCGCATGGTTCCTCCTCATTGAGTGGTGGTTCAGCCGAGGGCCGGTGCCGTCCGGCGGGCCGGCGGGCTGAGGCGACTCGAAGCAGGTGCTGCGACGACTCGGATGCTGTTGGTGGTTCCGTGCGGAGACTCTCCGAGCGGAACACCGGGTTCGTGTGGCTCGGGCCTCCACGGAGGGAAACCTTTCCACAAGATCGATGAAAGCACAACGACGGTGATAGAGCGCTCTCTGAGATAACGATCCGGCGACGAACCGCGAGAATCCGGGCCGGTGGTCGGCTGGAGATCGATCTCGATGCTCCGGCCACCCCGCGCGCGGGGTATAACTTTCTGGAACCGTTTCCAGCACCGACGCCGGACGGTCCGGGAGGAACGCCGTGCCAGGCATCGAAGAGGTCGCCGAGCTCGCGGGAGTGTCGAAGGCTACCGTCTCGCGCGCCCTCAGCGGCCGCGGCTACGTCTCCGCCGGGACGAAGCAGCGGGTCGAGCACGCCGCGTCGAGCCTCGGCTACGTCGTCTCGGCCAACGCCTCGAGCCTCGTCACCGGGCGCAGCAACAACGTCGCGGTGATCATCCCGGTGATCAACCAGTGGTTCTTCGGCGGGATCATCGAGGGCATCGAGCGGGCCCTGCTCGCCGCCGGCTACGACCTGCTCCTCTACAACATCGACAAGCACCACGACGCGCGCCGCAGCGTCTTCGAGTACTACCTCGTCCGCAAGCGCGTCGACGCGATCGTCGCCGTGACCCTCGAGATCTCGCCGGACGAGACGGAGGCGCTGCTCGCCCTGGGCAAGCCGATCGTCGGGATCGGCGGCTCGCTCCCCGGCATCCCGACCTTCAGCATCGACGACGTCGCCGCGGCCCGGCTCGCCACGGAGCACCTGCTCTCCCTCGGCCACGAGCGCATCGTCCACATCGGCGGACTGGCGGAGGAGGAGATGGACTTCCACGTGCACACCAAGCGCCACGAGGGCTTCTCGCAGGCCCTCGCTGCGGCGGGACTCGAGCGCGAGGCCGGCCACTTCGTGCCGACCCGGTTCGACATCCCCGGCGGGCACCGGGCCGGACGTCAGGTGCTGGGCGATCCGCGGACCCGGCCGACCGCGATCTTCGCCGCCTCCGACGAGATCGGGATCGGGATCATCCTCGCCGCGCGCGAGCTCGGGCTCTCGGTGCCGGAGGACGTCTCGATCATCGGGATCGACGACCACCCGCTGGCCGAGCTGTTCGGCCTGAGCTCGATCCGGCAGGACCCGCGGCAGCAGGGCGAGCTCGCCGTCGCCCTCGTGCTGGAGGCGCTGGCCGCGATCGCCCGGGGCGAGGCGCCGCCGCCCGCCCGGCACACGACCATCCCCGCCTCGCTCGTCATCCGCACCAGCACGTCGGCGCCGCGGGGCGCGAGAATCGGAGCATGAGCGACTCCGAGTCCCCCTCCCCCGTCGTCCGCGATGCGCCCGAGCGCTCCCGCTTCGAGATCTCCATCGGCGGCGAGACGGCCGGCTTCGCGGCCTACGTCCGCCACGGCGACGAGGTCGTGCTGACCCACACCGTCGTCGACGACGCCTGGGAGGGCCACGGCCTCGGCAGCGTGCTCGCCCGCGCCGCGGTCCTCGCGGTGACCGAGGCGGGCGGCACGGTCGTCCCCCGCTGCCCCTTCGTCGCGGCCTGGCTCCGCAAGCACCCGGACTCGGGCGCCCGCGTCCGCTGGCCCGAGGACTGAGCCGAGGCGGCCGCGCCCTGCGGCTTCATGCTGATCGAGTAGCCCGCGCAGCGGGCGTATCGAGATCCCCCAGCATCAGAACAGGAGTCTGCAGACCCGCCGTACTGACGACCGCGGGTCTCGATACGCCCCTCCGGGGCTACTCGACCAGCATGGAGGCGAGCGCCGTCGCTCAGGCGGGCGGAGTGCGGGAGCCGATCTCCTGGAGGGACCAGGTGTTGCCGTCGGGATCGGCGAAGTGGGCGTACTTCACGCCGCCCATGTCCTGCACGTCCGACAGCTCGAGACCGCGCCCGACCAGCTCGGCACGGGCGGCATCGATGTCGTCGACGACGAGGTGCAGCCCGCGGACGACGCCGGCCTCGGGTCCGGGCCCCATCCCGGAGCCGATCACGATCGAGCAGGAGGAGCCGGGCGGTGTCAGCTGGACGACCCGCATCGACGGCGAGGGCCGGACGTCGTGGTCGACGTGGAAGCCGACGACGTCCGCATAGAACGCCAGCGCCCGATCGACGTCGGAGACGGGCACGGGGACGAGTTCGAGTCGCATCTGCACCCGCTCATCCTGCACCCCCGGCCGACCCGGCCCGGAGCGGCGCGGCCCTCCCTGCTGATCGAGTAGCCCGCGCAGCGGGCGTATCGAGATCGCCCACCGCCGGCACACACTGCTGACGACCGCGGGTCTCGATACGCCCCTGCGGGGCTACTCGACCAGCATGTGCGCGCGAGGGCGCGCCGGGGTCAGTCGCGGGGGGCGACGACGAGGCGCTCGTGCATGATCTCGACGGCGCGCTCGAGGACGCGGCGGTCCTCGGGGCGGAGGTCGGCGAAGATCGGCGTGAGGGCGTCGCCCAGCTGGGTGCGCCACGCGGTGAGCGCGGCGGCGCCGTCGGGGGCGAGGCGGATCTGCCAGGCCCGCGCGTCGGCCGGGTCGGCGATGCGGTCGAGCCAGCCGGCCTCGACGAGGTTCTTCACGATCTTGGTCATCGTGGGCTGCGAGACGCGGCTCTGGGTCGCCAGCTCGCCCAGGCGCATCGGCCCCATCGACAGCAGCACCGACAGCGTGCGCCAGACCGCCTGCGACTCCTGGTTGTCGGTGGCCTGCGCCGCGAGGCGGGTGATCCGGTGCGTCACCGAGACGAAGTCGCTCAGCAGCTCGCTCAGCGAGACCTCGCTGGGCGGCACGTCGCGGGCCGGCAGGCCTGCGAGCGGATCGATAGCAGTCACCCGCCGATTCTAGAGGCTGCGTCGCGCGGCACCGGGGAGGCCGATCACCCCCGGTCGGGGACGCCGGGGCCGCGACGACAGCGCGGGGAGGACAGAAGGACGACGAGCGGGAACGACGAAGGGCGCCGCCTCCGAGGAGACGACGCCCTGCGCCGGTGGGCCCGCCCGAGGGAGGACCCGTGCACCCTGACGGGTGCGAGGGGATTACTTGACGGTGACGGTCGCGCCGGCGGCCTCGAGCTGGGCCTTGGCCTTCTCGGCGGTCTCCTTGTTGACGGCCTCGAGGACAGCCTTGGGGGCGCCGTCGACGACAGCCTTCGCCTCGCCGAGGCCGAGGCTCGTGAGCGCGCGGACCTCCTTGATGACCTGGATCTTCTTCTCGCCGGCGGCCTCGAGCACGACGTCGAACTCGGTCTGCTCCTCGACCTCTTCGGCCGGGGCGGCCGGGCCGGCGACACCAGCGGCGGCGACGGGCGCGGCGGCGGTGACCTCGAAGACCTCTTCGAACTTCTTCACGAACTCAGAGAGCTCGATGAGCGTGAGCTCCTTGAAGGCCTCGATGAGCTCGTCCTGCGTGAGCTTTGCCATGATTTTTCTCCTTGTTGTTTCTTGTCTACGAACCGCGTGCGCACTGCCTCCCGGAGGGAAGCGTCAGCTCGCGGACTCCTGCTTCTCGCGCAGTGCCTCGACCGTGCGAACGGCCTTGGACAGCGGCGCCTGGAACAGGTAAGCGGCACCGAAGAGCGAGGCCTTGAAGGCGCCGGCGAGCTTGCCGAGCAGCACTTCACGGGACTCGAGGTCGGCGAGCTTTCCCACCTCTTCCGCGGTCAGCGGGTTACCGTCGAAGTAACCGCCCTTGACCACGAGGAGAGGGTTTGCCTTGGCGAAGGCACGCAGCGACTTCGCGACGGCGACGGGGTCGCCGTGCACGAACGCGATGGCCGAAGGGCCAGCGAGCTCGGCGTCGAAGGACGAGATCCCGGCGTTGTTCGCCGCGATCTTGGTCAGCGTGTTCTTCACCACGGCATAGGTCGCGTGCTCACTGATGTCCTTGCGCAGCGTCTTGAGCTGAGCAACAGTGAGACCGCGGTACTCGGTCAGCAGAACGGCGGTCGAACTCTGGAACTTCTCCGTGAGTTCGGCGACCGAGGCTTCCTTGTTCGCCATGGCTACTCCTGTGAATTCTCGTGCCGGTAGCCCGAAGGCACGCAAAGAAAAAGGCTCCGGCGCAGGAGCGCGGGAGCCTGGGGAACGCGATGAACGCGGAACACATCTCTTGCACACCTGCGCGGGCCATTCGCTTCGCGAATCCTTCGTCCGGTGGCGATCCGCGGGGCCTGGGCCCTGCTCGTGCGCACACCGGAAACCGGCGGTCTTTGGCTTCGGGAAGCGTACGACGTGGACGGGGCCGTGCGCAAGTCGGATCGACACGGGATGCTGGAGGGATGACCGGCCCGTCCTCCCCTCCCGACCCCGAGCCCGGCGGGCACGCCGAAGGCGACCGCGCGACCGAGGGCGCGACCGAAAGCACGACCGACGCCGCGATCGCCGCCGTCGAGGGCGAGCTGAGCACCCTCTTCAACCGGGTGCGCGACGCGATGCGCTCCGCCGCCGAGCGCCTGCATCCCGACCTCAGCACCGCCGGGTACCGGACGCTCGCCACCCTGGAGCGGCGCGGCCCGATGCACTCGGGCGCCCTCGCCGAGCTGCTCGAGACGGACAAGTCCTCGATCAGCCGGCAGATCTCGGCGCTGGACCGCCTCGGTCTGCTGCAGCGCTCCCCCGATCCCGACGACGGCCGCGCGACGATCCTCTCGGTGCCGCCGGAGACCGCCGAGCGGATGCGGGCGATCCGCAGCTCCCGCCAGGCGCTGATGCACGAGGAGCTGCGCCGCTGGGAGGCGGGCGACGTCGAGCTCTTCGCCGTGCTCCTGCGCCGCATCACCGCCCTGGACATGCGCGGCGCTACCACCGAGCCCTCCGCTGGACAATCCGGGGCGGGCGCGGCGCCGACCGCGTAGCGTCCAGGGGGATGGAACCGCTCGCTCCTCCCTCCCTTCCCGGCGACGTCGACGGCGCTCTGACCCTCGCCCGCACCCTCTCCGCCGACCCGCCGCGGCCCGGCACCGGCCGCACCGCCGAGCTGCACGGCCTGCTCGAGCGCCTGGCCCGGCACGATCTCGGCGTCGCCCGCGCGATCGAGCCGCACCTCGACGCGCTCGCGATCCTCGGCGAGGCGGGCCTGTCCGCCGCGGACGTCGGTGTCCAGGACGACGCGGTCTGGGGCGTCTTCGCGGCGGAGGGCGGCGACGAGCCGCTCGTCGCGACTCCCGAGGGCGACGCCTGGCGACTGGACGGCGTGAAGCCCTGGTGCTCGCTGGCGGGCCGCCTGGACGCGGCGCTGATCACGGCGCACGTCGGCGACGGCGCCGGCGAGCGCCGGCTCTTCGCGGTGCGCCTCGGCGACGGCACCGCGACCCCGGAGGAGAACGCCTGGCACCCCCGCGGCCTGACCGAGATCCCGAGCGGGCCGGTGCGCTTCGCCGGTGCGCGGGCCCAGGAGGTCGGCGCTCCCGGCTGGTACCTCTCGCGACCCGGCTTCGGCTGGGGCGGGATCGGCGTGGCCGCCTGCTGGCTCGGCGGGGCCCGGGGCGTCGCCGCGACGCTGGCCCGGGCGGCCGCCCGCCGCGAGGACCCGCACCTGCTCGCGCACCTCGGCGCGGTGGACACCGCTCTGTCCGCCGGACGCCGGGCGCTCGACGAGGCCTCGGCGCTGATCGACGCGGGCGAGGCCGAGGGCGCCCGCGGCGCACTGCTGGCCAAGCGGGTCCGCGGCACGGTCGCGAGCGCCGTGGAGGAGATCCTGCTGCGCGCCGGCCGCGCGCTCGGACCGGCTCCGCTGGCCCTCGACGCGGAGCACGCGAAGCGGGTCGCCGACCTCGCCCTCTACGTCCGCCAGCACCACGCCGAGCGCGACGACGCGGCCCTGGGCCGCGCGGTCCTCGCCAGCGGCGAGACGGAGGAGTGGTGAGCCGCGTCATCGAGTTCGACGGTCACCTCGAGGGCACCCCGGTCGAGCGCTGGCGCGAGGACGGGCGGCTCGACCGGCTGCCGGTCCTTCCGGAGGACGCACTCCTCGCCGTCGACCGCGTGCTCGTCGTGGTCGCGCACGCCGACGACGAGACGCTCGGCTGCGGCGGCACGATCGCCCTGGCCCGCCGCCTCGGCGTCCCCGTGGACGTCGCGATCGTGACGGACGGCGGCGCGGCGCACGGCGCCTCCTCCCCCGGGGCGGCCGCCGCCCTCGTCGCCGAGCGCCGCGCCGAGGCCCGCGCCGCGCTCGACGAGCTCGGCCCCGGGATCGGCCTCGCCTTCCTCGACGTCCCCGACTCCGGCACTCCCGAGCACCGCGACCGGATCCTCGCGGAGGTGCTCGCCCGCGCCGCCGCCGCGCCCGGCCGGGTCCTCCTGCTCTCCACCTGGACCGGCGACGGCCACCGCGACCACCGCGTCGTCGGCGAGGTCTGCGCCGAGGCGGCCGAGACCCTCGGCCACCCGCTGCTCGCAGCGCCGATCTGGCTCTGGCACTGGGCCGCGCCGGCGGATGCCGAAGTGCCGTGGCCGGCGCTCGTCCGCGTCGAGGCCGACGAGGACCTGCGGGAGCGGAAGGCCCGCGCCCGCGAGCGCTATCCGAGCCAGACCGCGCCGGGACCGGGCGGGATCGCCCCGGTCCTCCACCCGCGCTTCGTCCGGGCCTTCGCCGGCGACGACCGCCTGATCCGGGTGTGCTGATGGCCCGACCGGAGCCGGCGCACGGCGATCCGACCGACAAGTGGCGGAGAGAAGCGCCGATCCTGCCTAGGCTCGGGGGGACGGACGGGCGCGGCCCCGGCGACGAGGACACGGGGATGAGCTACTTCGACGAGCTGTACGAGCGTCACGAGGACCCCTGGGGGTACACGAGCCGCTGGTACGAGGAGCGCAAGCGCGCCCTCACCCTCGCGAGCCTGCCCGAGCGCCGCTACGACTTCGTCCTCGAGATCGGCTCCTCGATCGGCGTGCTGGCCGAGGCCCTCGCCGCGCGGGCCGAGCGCCTGCTGGCGATCGACGTCTCCGCGGCCGCCGTGGAGCGGGCCGCCCGCCGGCTCGCGCCGCTCGCGCACGTGCGGGTCGAGCACCACGACATCACCCGCGGGGTTCCGGAGGGTCCGTTCGACCTGATCGTGCTCTCCGAGGTCGGCTACTACCTGGGGCGCGAGACGCTCGAGCGCACGCTGCACGGGGTGCGCGACCGGCTCTCCGCCTCCGGCGAGCTCGTCACCGTGCACTGGCGGCACCCGATCGACGGCCTCGAGCTCGACGGCGACGCTGTCCAGAGCGCCGTCGCCGGTCTCGGCCTGCACCGGATCGCCCGGCACGAGGAGGAGGACCTCCTGCTCGAGGTCCACTCGCGCGACGGCCGCTCGGTCGCCCGGCGGACGGGGCTGCTGTGACCCGGATCGAGGAGCTGCTGGTGGTCGTGCCGGCCCACGACGAGGAGGAGCGGATCGGCGCCACCGTCGCGTCGATCCTCCGGAGCGCCGCGCACCTCACCACGACCGCCCCTGACGTCGCGGTCCGGCTGATCGTCGTGGCCGACGGCTGCACGGACGCGACCGTGGAGCGTGCGCGGGCCGCGGGCGCCGAGGTCCTCGAGCTCGAGCGCTGCGGAGTCGGCGCGGCGCGGGCGGCCGGGATCGCGCACGCCCTCGGCTCCGTCCCCGGCTCCGTCCCGGACGACCGGGTCTGGCTCGCGAACACCGACGCCGACACGGTCGTTCCGGAGGAGTGGCTGCTCGAGCACGTCGAGCACGCCCGCCATCACGACGCGCTGGTGGGCACGGTCCGGCCCGACCCGTCCGATCTCTCGCCGGAGATGTACGGCCGCTGGCAGCGCACCCGCGAGCGGGAGGAGTCGATCGGCAGCATCCACGGCGCGAACCTCGGCGTGCGCGCGAGCGCCTACCTGGCGGCGGGCGGGTTCGGCGGTGAGCTGTTGCACGAGGACGTCCTGCTGGTCGAGCGGCTGCACGCCGCCGGCGCCCGGGTGGGAGCGACCGACCGCGGCGAGGTGACCACCTCGGGACGCCGCCGCAACCGCGTGGACGGCGGCTACGGGCCCTACCTGCACGACCGGTTCGCGGACGCTCCGGTGCACTGACGCTCCCGCGAGCGCAGCCACCTCTGCTACAACGCGCGGGCGCAAGCAGATCCGCGAGGCCGTTGTCAACGGTCCGGGCCTGAATTGTCACGGCATCCGCAGGAGAGTGGAATGGGGGCCGAGCACGACCCTGTGCTCTCTCCGATGGAAGGGTCACCGCATGAATCCCCGCCTCGTCCTGCTGGCGCTCGTCGCCCTCGCCGCGTACGTCTTCGGCGCCCGCGCCGGCCGCGGACGCTACGAAGAGCTCCGCCATCTCGCACTCGGTGTGTGGAACGACCCGGCCACGAAGAAGACGCGCAAGAAGCTCAAGAAGACCTCGAAGCGCGAGGCGAAGCACTTCACCGCGGTCGCCGACAAGGCACGCGCGAAGGTGCAGCGCTCACTCCGCTGATCGACATCATCTGCAAGGACGCCTTCACGACAGGCGTTGACGCTCGCACCGGAACGGCCGGTCGAGCACACTACGAAGGAGACACATCATGGGCATCATCGGTTGGATCGTTCTCGGCCTCATCGCCGGCGCACTCGCAAAGCTCATCCTGCCCGGCAAGCAGGGCGGCGGATGGATCATCACCATCATCCTCGGCATCGTCGGCGCCCTCCTCGGAGGATTCATCGGCGGCGCGCTCTTCGGGCGCGACGACCCGATGGGCTTCAACCTCGTCAGCATCATCCTCGCTGTCGTCGGCGCCATCATCGTCCTGCTGATCTACGGCGCGATCACCGGCCGCAAGTCCCGCGCGTAGTCACGCGACCCCCGAAGGCCCCCGGCATCCGTGCCGGGGGCCTTCGTCGTTCCCCGAGCGTCCGATGGCGCCGGACGACCGCCGATGTTCGCCGGCGGCGCAAGGCCTTGCACCTGGGAGGCCCCGGGGCGTGGACTGTACTCCGGCCGCAAGCTCTCCGATGCGGCCGATCCCCGGACGAAAGGACGCTCGAGTATGAGCACGGACGCGAACACTGTCCCCACGATCACCCTCAACAACGGAGTCGAGATCCCGCAGCTGGGCTTCGGTGTCTTCCAGATCGACCCCGCCGAGACCAAGGACGCCACGCTCGCCGCCCTCGAGGTCGGCTACCGCCACATCGACACCGCCGAGATGTACGGCAACGAGGCCGGCGTCGGCGAGGCCGTGCGCGCCTCCGGCCTCGACCGCTCCGAGGTCTTCGTCACCTCGAAGCTCAACAACGGCTTCCACGCCCGCGAGGACGCTCTGCAGGCGATCGACGACACCCTCGCCGAGCTGAAGTTCGACTACGTCGACCTCTTCCTCATCCACTGGCCGCTGCCGAAGGTCGGCGACTACCTGGAGACCTGGAAGGCGATGGAGGAGATCTACCGCAGCGGCAAGGCGAAGGCGATCGGCGTCTCCAACTTCCAGACCAACCACCTCAACCGGCTCCGCGCCGAGGCGACGATCGTCCCGGCCGTGAACCAGATCGAGGTGCACCCCTTCCTCACGCAGGAGGAGCTCCGCGCCTACGGCGTCGAGCACGGCATCGCGACCGAGGCCTGGTCGCCGATCGCGCAGGGCAAGGTCCTGGACGACGAGGCGATCGTGCGCATCGCGCACAGCGTCGACCGCTCCCCCGCGCAGGTCGTCCTGCGCTGGCACATCCAGCGCGGCGACATCGTCTTCCCGAAGTCGGTCACCCGCAAGCGCGTGGAGGAGAACTTCGCCCTCTTCGACTTCGAGCTGGACGACGAGTCGATGACGGCGATCTCCGCGCTCAACCGCGACGAGCGCACCGGCCCGAACCCGGACGAGTTCAACTACATCCCCAGCTGACCCTCGGCTGCTGAGCCGGCACCTCCGGCTCGACCTCACGCCTCCGGCTCGCGGGATCCTCGGATCCCCGCGAGCCGGAGGCGTCTCCACGTGCCGGAGCTCCTGTGGGAGACCTCCGGCACGCGGGACCGCCCTCGGCACGCGGAAACCGCGGACTCCAGCGAGCCGGACACCCTTCCACGAGCCAAAGCACCCCGCACCGCACCTCCGGCACGCGGAAGCACCCTCGGCACGCGGAAACCGCGGGTTCCAGCGAGCCGGACACCGATCCACGAGCCGAAGCTCCCCACACCACACCTCCGGCACGCGGGATCACCTCCGGCACGCAGAAACCGCGGACTCCAGCGAGCCGGACACCGATCCACGAGCCCAAGCTCCCCACACCGCACCTCCGGCACGCGGGATCACCTCCGGCACGCAGAAACCGCGGACTCCAGCGAGCCGGACACCCTTCCGCGAGCCCGAGCTCGGCCGGGCGCAGCTTCGGCTCGCGGAAACGGCTCCGGCTCGCGGGATCCGTGGATTCCTGCGAGCCGGAGGATGTTTCGCGAGCCGGAACGGCGCGGAGGCGGGTGGTGGCTACTGCGAGTCGCGCCAGGAGTGCTCGGGGGCGTAGCCGAGGACCTCGCGGGCGTGGTCGATCGAGAGCAGCGTGTCGTTCACGCCGAGCTCGCCGCGCACCTCGACGCCGGGGAAGACCTCGGCGACCAGCTCGTCGTTCGGGCGGGTCATCACGGTGTCGGCCGCGGCGATGATGAAGCGGTCGAAGCCGGGCTCGCGGTGCGCGAGGGCCTTCTCGACCGCCTGGGCGCCGTCGCGGCCGTCGATGTAGCCCCAGAGGTTCCACTTGCGCAGCGTCGCGTCGGCGTCGAAGGACGGGAACTCGGCGTAGTCCTCCTCGTTCATCACGTTGGAGAAGCGCAGGCCGATGATGGTCAGGTCCTCGTGCCAGCGGCAGAGCTCGATCGCGAGCTGCTCCTCGAGGTGCTTGGTGAGCGAGTAGACCGACTCCGGGCGGGCCGGGTACTTCTCGTCGACGGGGATGTAGGGCGGCGGCACGTCGAACGGCAGGCCGAGCACGGTCTCGCTGGACGCGTAGACGATGCTGCGGATGCCCGCGCGGATCGCCGCGTGGAAGACGTTGAAGGTCGACGACATGTTGTTCTGGAAGGTCGCGATGTCCGGGACGATGCCCGGCGCCGGGACGGCCGCGAGGTGCACGACCGCGTCGATCCCCTCGTAGCGGTCGCCCACGGCCTGCAGGGCGTCGACGACCTGCCCGTAGTCGGTGATGTCGATGCTGATGACGCCCTCGCCGCGCGTTCCCGCGCGATCGAGGACGAAGACGTCGTGGCCGGACTCGCGGAGACGGGTGACGACGCTGCGGCCGAGTTTCCCGGATCCACCGGTGACTGCGATTCTCATGCCTCGAACGCTAACGGGCCGCGGGCCTGCGGACGAGGGCTGGCGGATCAGTCCGAGACGTGGAGGGAGATGCCGTCGCCGACCTCGGGCGTCGTCTCGTCGGCGACGAGCTCGGTCCAGCGGCGCAGCACGGCGGCGCCGGCCTCGTCGTTGATCGCGCCGTCGACCACGAGGATCGGGTACGGCTTGTCCGGGACGCCCTCCGCGGGGCGGACGTCCACGTGGGCGACGTCGTAGGCGTGCTCGGCGAGCCAGTCGGCCATGGCGTAGTCGCTGCGGGAGTCGCCGACCGTGCGCCAGCGCTGCGGGATCGGGCCGGTGGCGCCGAGCAGCTCGACGGCGCGCTGGGCGCCGAGGTCCTTGCCGAGGCGGTTGGACTCGATGTCGGTGGAGATCACGGTCGGGTCGATGCGGTACTCGACGGCGCCGGTGTCGTTCGGGTAGCGGATGCCGCGGCGCTCGACGCCGAGGCCGGCCGCGGTCATGATCTGCAGGGCGTCGGCGTCGAAGACGAGCTGGCGCTCGAGGTAGTCCTCGCTGGAGAGGTCGACGAGCTGCTCGGCCGAGACCATCGCGCGCTTGGTCTCGTCGAAGAAGACCAGGTCGTCGTAGTCCTCGCGGATCATCCGCTCGAGGTCGCGGGCGACCGCCTCCGGGATCGCGAGCGACTCGTCGACGATCGGCTCGGAGGTGCCGCGGTAGTCGACGGTGAACCAGACGGCGCCCTTCTCGCAGACGCAGACGATCCGCGCGTCGGCCGAGACGCCGCGCTCGAGGAGCGGCGGCAGCACGCGCTCGCGCAGGAACGCGTCGGAGCGGCCGGTGTTGAAGACGAGCGGGATGCCGGCGTTCGCGAGCGCGACGAGGTCGTCGGCGATCGAGTCGATGGCGATCGTGCGGCTGATCGGGCTGGCGATCGGGCCGTCGACGTCGAGGAGCAGGCCGAGCGGAGGCGGGGTGGAGGTCATCGTCTCCATTCTGCCGTGCGGGCGCGTCCGGCCGTCTCCGCGAGATGCCACTTGTGCACGCTTTCCTCGGCGTGTCGCGTGCACAAGTGGCATCTCGCGGCGGGGAGGAGGTCGGGGGTCAGTCTGTGGGGAGGACGAGGGTGCGTTGCGTGAGGGTTCCGTCGGGGGACTCGACGGCGAGGGTGATCAGGGTCTCGGCGTCACGGCAGGGGACGGAGAGGGCGGAGTAGCCGGTCGCGCTGAGGTCAACGGGGGTGCCGGACTGCGCGTCGGTGGTGCCGACGGCGAGGCGGGCGGAGACGCCGCCCTCGGTCTGCCAGGAGAGCGCGACGGGGACGGAGGCGGTGCGGTCGCCGGCGCAGTCGATCGTCGCGGGCGAGGCGGTGAAGGAGAGGACGGCGGCCGCGGCGGTGGCGGCGCCGGGAGCGGCCGAGGCGACGACGCCCTCGGTCGGGGAGGCGGCCGCGGAGGCGCCGGTGGCGGGGGTGGTCGCCTGCGTCGCGGGCCCGGTGGCCGCGGTCTCGGTGGGTCCGGTCGACGCAGAGGCGGCGGCCGAAGCGGAGGGGGCGACCGGGGTGGAGGTCGGGGCTCCGGCGCCGTCGGCCGGGCGGACCAGGAGGACGATCGCGACGATCACGGCGACGAGACCGAGGACGGCGAGGACGATCCCGAGGGTGCGGGCGGTACGGGGCTGCATCGGGACTCCTCGGTGGTGCGGGTGCGGTGGTGCGTCGGTGCGGTGGTGCATGTGATGCGGGGAGGGCGAGGCGGGAGGGCCGGCGGATCGTGCTCGCCGGCCCTCCCGCAGCGGAGGCTACGCCTCCTCGACCTCGCGGCGGCCGCGGGCGATCAGCAGGGCGCCGAGACCGAGCACGAGCGCACCTCCCGAGAGCAGCAGCC
The DNA here is from genome assembly GCF_004366415.1 of Rathayibacter sp. PhB151. Lineage (NCBI taxonomy): Bacteria > Bacillati > Actinomycetota > Actinomycetes > Micrococcales > Microbacteriaceae > Rathayibacter > Rathayibacter sp. PhB151. Next base: position 181,320 of record NZ_SOEN01000010.1, read on the forward strand.
AGGGGCCGGTCTCGACGCCGGTCGACGCGAGGCCGCCGGTGCCCGGCTTCGCGACGGGAGCCGCGGTCGCCGTGGCGGTCGGCTCCGGAGCCGCGGTGGGCGCGGCCGTCGGCGTGGCGGTCGCGGTCGGCTCAGGAGTCGCGGAGGGCTCCGGGGTCACCGTCGGCTCCGGGGTCGCAGTCGGCTCAGGAGTCGCGGTCGGCTCAGGAGTCGCGGTCGGCTCCGGGGTCGCAGTCGGCTCAGGAGTCGCGGTCGGCTCAGGAGTAGCAGTCGGCTCCGGAGTCGCGGTCGGCGTCGCCGTCGGCTCCGGGGTCCCCGGCAGCTCGACGGCCGCACCCTCGGGCGCCACGGCGAGCAGCGCCCGGGCGACGTCGCTGAACGCGCCGACCGGGTGGTTGCGGAAGACCGGCGAGGTGCCGAAGAGGAAGCCCTCGGTGCCCGACGCCGTCGCGAACGAGACGGCCGAGGCCTGCCCGGCCGCGTCGCTCCGGGACTGCCCCTCGGACGCGACCCAGTGCCCGGCCACGAAGGTGTCCTCGGCGGCGTAGCTCTGCTCCACCGTCACGGACGCGTCGAAGCCCTCGAACCAGAGCGCCGGCGAGACGAAGGCGGTGTCCTGCGGGTAGTCGCCGAGGATCCCGTCGGTCGGGGTCTCGACCGAGACGATGCCGTTCGAGCCGCTGGTGCCGGTCCGCGCGGTCAGTGCGGCGAGACCGAAGTCGGTCGCGAAGGCCGCTCCCGCTCCGCCGCGGCCGACCACGTCGCCGCCCGCCGCGAGGAACTCCTCGACGGCGGTGCGGCCCGCGGCCTGCTCCGGGGTGAAGGACAGCGCGCGGCCGAGGAGCAGCACGTCGGCGTCGGTCAGGACGGTCTCGCCCGAGGCGAGCGTGTCCGCCGTGACGGCGACCGCGTCGGCGAAGCCGAGCTTGGCCAGCGCGTCGCGGTCCTCGTGCGAGCCGGAGTAGGCGACGCGGACGGCCGACAGCGCGGTGCCGTCCTCGTCCTCGATCCGCTCGGCCGTGGTGGCCGTGAAGTCGACGCCGAACTCGGCGGCGGCGGCCTTCGCGGCGGCGAGGCCGTCGGCGTCGGCGCGGAGGGCGATCGTGCCGTCGGCGAACTGCTCGAGTGCGACTCCGGCGCCCAGGAGCGCGTTCACCGCCTGGTACTCGAGCACGCCGCGCGGCTCGAAGGCGAGGTAGCCGGCGTCGGCGGGGACGCTGCCGCTCGGGGCGACGGCGGTGACGGGCTCGAGCTCGACGGCGGGCATCGGGTCGAGCGTGGAGCCGACCGGGATCACGTCGGCGCCCCAGAGCAGCGAGAGGCTCCAGGCCGAGACGTCGTACATCTCGGGCACGCGGTCGGAGATGTCGGTGCCGTCGGCGAGCAGCACGTTCGCGAGGCCGCGGACGGGCTGGTGCATGTCCACGACGTAGGAGCCGGCGGCGTAGGTCGTGCCGCCCGCGGTCATCGCCGTGGTCGTGCGATCGACCTCGACGCCGTGCGCGAGCAGCTGCGCGACGAGGGTCTCGGCGTCGGACGAGGAGCGCTGTGCGTCACCGGCGGGGATGACGTAGGCGCGGGGGTACTCGGTCGTGTAAACGTCGGTCTCGTCCCAGATCTCGGTCCACTCGGTCGGCGTGCCGGCGGGCAGGTCCGACGGGGCGACGTCGGCGGGGATCTCGACGGCGGGGGCGCCGGTGACGCCGCGCTCGAAGATCTGCACCTGGTTGCTCAGCAGCGCGTCGCGATTGGCCTCGATGTAGTCGACCGAGGCGTCCATGACGATCCCGGCGACCTCGATGTCGATGTCCGCGTTGGCCTGGCCCTCGGCGATCTCCTCGGGCGTCTCGTTGGCCGTGCGGCCCAGCGGCAGCTCGACCGTGTTGGTGATCGCGCCCTGGAAGGCGACGTACTGCGGCGCGAAGATCGGAGGCCAGTCGTCCCAGCCCGCGCGGATGTCGCGGTAGGGGATCAGGATCTGGCCGGTGTTCTCGGTCGTGACGCTGCCGTCGGCGGCCTTGTAGGTGTTGCCGGGCACGTCCGCCTCGACGACGCGGCGCTCGATCTCGAGCGCGGTCGCGTAGGCGTGCGGCAGGAACAGGTCGTACTCGTAGTTCTCGCCGTGCGGCGGGCCGCAGGGCTCGACCTGGAGGATGCCGGTGTAGCCGTGGATGTCGATGAAGTAGGTCGGCTGCAGGACGCTGGAGAGGTCGCGGATGACGGCTGCCTCGTTGGTCGCGCCGGTGATCATGTCGCGGTTGGGGTCGTAGCCGGCCGCGACGGCGCGCTGGCCGAGGGCCCGGCCGTCGGGGTTGTTGGTGACGGTGAAGTAGAGACGGTTGCCCTCGAGGAGCGCCTCGGTCTCGGCGTCCTCGGCGGTGGCGACCTTCTCGATGTAGTTCAGGATCGCGTCGGATCCCTCCCACTCGTTGCCGTGGATGTTGCCGTTGAACCAGGTCGGCACCTTGTACTCGGCCATCAGCTCGGCGTCGGCGGCGGCCGCCTCCGGCTCGTTCTTCAGGCGGTCGCGCCACTCGGCCTGCCGCGCGGTCTCGGCGGCGGTCTCGGGAGCGGTGACGGTGACCAGGTAGATGTCGCGGCCGAGGCCCGACTTCCCGACCACCTGGGTCGAGACGCGGTCGGAGCGGGCGGCCAGGTCGTTCAGGGCCGGCGCGATCTGGTCGTACGGCGTGACGCCGCGGGTCAGCGAGGCGTCGGTCGGGTCGACCGCGACCTCGGTGAGGGCTTCCCGGTAGGGGTAGCTCGCGGGCTCGGTGATCGGCGCGGAGGCGGGGCGGACGAGGTCCACCCGCTCGAAGGCGGAGGGTGCGGCGGCGGTCGGTGTCGCGGTGGTGGTCGCTGTCGCGGCGGGCGCGATCAGCAGACCGCCGGCGGCGAGCGCGAGGGCCGCGCAGCCGGAGGTCAGGGCGGTGCGTGTTCTCAAGCGGAGATCTTTCGTGTCGGAGGTCGGCGCGGACGAGGCTCCGCGCTCGCTCCTGCGTCATCGACCTCGGAGCAACGTGTGAACCCTCTCAGGAACCTAGGCCACCCGTGTTTCCGGCACGTGTCACGCCCGGCCCCCGCCGCGAGATGCCACTTGTGCACGCGACACGCCGTGAAAGGCGTGCACAAGTGGCATCTCGCGGCGGGGATCAGCCCGGGCGGGGATCAGAGGAAGAGCGAGAGGAGGAGGACCATGCCGAGGGCGAGGACGGAGGCGAGGGAGACGCCGACCGTCACCGACTTGAGGGCGCCGCGGACCGACTGGCCGAGGAAGCTCTGCAGCAGCCAGAAGGTGTTCGAGGTGACGTGGATGCAGAACAGCGCGCCGGAGCCGGCGGCGAGCGCGATCAGCAGCGGATCGAGTCCGAGGGTCGCGGCGACCGGGGCCACGACGCCCGCGGCGGTGATCGCCGAGAGGGTGACCGAGCCGACGGCGATGTGCAGCACGGCCGCCATCAGCCAGACCAGCAGCAGCGGCGCGGCGGCGTTCGCCGAGAAGTAGCCCTTGAGCAGCTCGCCGAGGTCGCCCTCCGCGATCACCGCCGCGAGCGCGCCGCCGACGCCGGTGAGCAGGAAGATCTGCCCGCCGTCCTGGAAGCCCTTGGCGACCGCCTTCTCCATCCGCGGAGTCCCGACGACGGAGCGGCCGACGAGGCCGGTCGCGATCACGGCGAGCAGCAGCGCGATCACCGGGTCGCCGAGGAACTGCAGCACCGGCACCTCCGCGCCCGCGACCGAGAGCACGGCCTGCGCGGCGATGAGCAGCAGCGCGAGGAGCATCGGGGCGAACAGCAGCAGCAACAGCGGGCGCTCACGCGGGGCGTCGGCGTCGCGTGCGTCGGCGGTGTCGCCGGCGTCGGCGGACGGAGCGGACCCGCCCCTCGAGGACCGCCCGGATCCCTCCGAGCCGGATCCGCCGACCGCCTCGCTCCCGGCCCGCTCCCCCGCCGGCACCGTCGCGAGCCCGGCGGTCTCGTCGCGCACGACGAGCTGCTCGTCGCGCGCCGGATCCCAGAAGCCCAGGCGGAAGGCGAGCGACATGAGCAGGATCGTGACCACGACGGTCGGCGCGACCACCACGAAGCCGCCCAGCAGCATCACGCCGAGCGGCACGCCGAGCAGCCCGGCGAGCGCCACGGCCGCGAAGCCCGGCACCATCATCACGATGCCCATCTCGAGGCCGACGGCGAAGGTGACGGCGACGATCCCCGTGCCGGCGGGGCCGAGCCGCGGCGCGATCCTCCGGGCGAGCGGCGCCGCGATGACGATCAGGGCGTCGACGAAGATCGTCTGCAGATAGGTGGCGAAGGACAGCCCGAGCGCGTACGGGATGCCGCGCTTGCCGAAGACCCGCAGCAGCCCCTCGACGAGGCGGACGACGGCGCCCATCTCGTTGAGCATCGCGCCGATCAGGACGCCCCAGCCGATGAGGAGGCCCGCCTCCATCATCACCTCGCCGAAGCCGCGGGTCATCGTCGAGACGGTGTCGACGGGACCGAGCCCGGTGAGCAGCCCGATGGCCGCCGCGCCCACGGCGAGCGCGAGCACCGGGTTGAAGCGGAAGCGGACGATCGCGACGACGACCACGACGATGACCAGGGCGACGACGCCGAGGGTGTACCACTCCGGCATGACGCCTCCTCCGCCCGCGGCGGCGCGGGCTCTCACACCCTAGGGGCGCGGAGGATCCTGCGCAGAACACCCGCGCCGCCACGCGGGTCTGCCGCGTGACGGGGTCCGCCCCATGGACTCCTGGCCACCGCGGTCCTACGGTGTGCCCATCGGCGATTCCCGTCGCCGCGGTCGGAGCCGCGGATCGTTCGACCCGCAGCACTGCTCTGCCCGCACCCCGAGTGCAAAGGAGCACCTCGTGAACAAACGCCTCCTCCTCACCGCGGCCGCCGCCGTCGCGGTCACGACTCTCGTCTCGGCCCCCGTCGCCCAGGCCTCCCCCTCCCCGCTGTCCTTCGTCTCCGTCACCGATCGAGCGACCGGACTCGTCTCGCCGCTCAGCTTCGCCGTCGACGCGGGCGGCACCGCCTACGTCGCGCAGAACTCCGCCGGGATGCTGACGAAGGTCGCTCCCTCCGGCGCGACCTCGACCCTGGTCAGCGCGCCCGGAACCGAGATCGGGGCCGTCTCGGTCCGCGGCTCCACCGTCTACTACAGCGAGGGCGTCCAGGAGGAGGGCGAGGCGCTGCTGCGGTCCGTGCCGACCGGCGGCGGAGCGCCGACGACCCTCGCCGACCTCGGCGCGTACGAGGCGAGCGCGAACCCCGACGCGGGCAACAGCTACGGCTTCCTCGGCCTGCCCGCCGAGTGCGCCGCCCAGGTGGACCCGGACGTCGCCGGCCCCGCCTCCTACACCGGCCGGATCGACGTGCACCCCTACGCGTCGGCAGCGACTAGCGCCGGTGTCTACGTCGCCGACGCCGCCGGCAACGCGATCCTGAAGGTGACGCCGAGCGGCGTCGTCTCGACCCTGGCGGTGCTGCCGCCCACGGCGCCGATCACGATCACGGCGGAGCAGGCGGCGGCCTTCGGCTTCCCGGCCTGCACGGCCGGCTACCGCTACTCGTTCGAGCCCGTGCCGACCGATGTCGAGGTCGGCCCCGGCGGCTGGCTCTACGTGTCGACGCTGCCCGGCGGGCCGGAGGACGCCAGCCTCGGCGCTCGCGGCTCCGTGGTGAGGGTGAATCCGGCGACCGGGGAGATCCGCACGGTGGCCACCGGCCTGCTGAGCGCGACCGGCCTCGCGGTCGACCGCGTCACCGGCACCGTCGTGGTGACCGAGCTGTTCGGCGGCCCGGAGGGCACGGGACGCGCGGCGCTGATCCTGCCGCGCACCTCGACGCCGATCACCGGGCTCGCGGTCGTCTCGCCCGCGGCGATCGAGCTGCGGAACGGCGCTCTCTACGTCGCACGGAACGCGTTCGTCCTCTCGCCGGAGGGCGCCCCGCAGCCGATCGGCACCCTGACGGTCGCCCGGCTGCGCGGCTTCGGAGCAGCGATGACCGCGGTCGACTGAGGCCCGCTGCACTCCGCTGAAGCCCGCTGAGTCGCCCGGGAGGGCTCGTTCTCCACGCCGAGAACGAGCCTTCTCGGGCGACTCAGCAGCTCCGGGCCTGCGCGGTGGGGGCTCGGCGCCGCCCAGGAGGAGGGAATAGCGTGGCGGGATGGCACTGACGCTTCCCGAGCCCCGGCTCCCCTCGCTCCTCGACTCCCCGGTGCTGCGCTGGGGAGTCCTCGCCCCCGGCTCGATCGCCGGCACCTTCGTCGCGGCACTGCAGAAGCACACCCGGCAGCGCGTGGTCGCGGTCGGCTCGCGCTCGCAGGAGCGCGCCGACGAGTTCGCCCGGCGCTTCGGCGTCGAGCGGGCCTCGGTCGGCTCCGACGCGGTCGTGAACGACCCCGAGGTCGACGTCGTCTACATCGCCTCGCCGAACTCGGAGCACGCGCGCCAGGCCCTGCGCGCGATCGCGGCGGGCAAGCACGTCCTCATCGAGAAGCCGTTCGCCACCACGGCGGGCGAGGCCGAGATGATCGTGCACGCGGCCCGCGACGCCGGCGTCTTCGCGATGGAGGCGATGTGGATGCGCTACCTGCCGCAGATGGACGTGGTGCGACAGCTCCTCGCGGACGGCGCGGTCGGCGCCCCGGCGCTGGTCTCCGCCGACTTCGGCGCGGCGTTCGCGTTCGACCCGGCCAGCCGCATCTTCGACCCGGCGCTCGCGGGCGGCGGACTCCTCGACGTGGGCGTCTACGCCTCGTCCTTCGTCTCGATGGTGGCCGGGGCGCCGCAGAGCACCGTCGTCGCCGGCGCGCTGACCTCGACCGGAGTGGACGCGATGGCCACCATCGTCGGGCGGCACGCCCACGGGATCCAGTCGGTCGCGACGTCGACCGTGCTCGCCGACACTCTGCACGCGGCGAGCGTCGCGGGGAGCGAAGGGCGGATCGACGTGCACCCGTCGTTCTGGACGCCGAGCGGCGTCACCCTGACCCGCGGCTCCGAGAGCGCCTCGTGGCGCGACGAGACCGGTTTGCAGGGCGGCGAGGGGCTCGCCTGGGAGGCCGTGCACCTCGCGCAGTACGTGGCGGAGGGGCGCACCGAGTCGCCGGTGCACCCGCTGGACGAGACGGTGCAGGTGGTGCGCACGCTCGACGAGGCGCGCCGCCGCCTGGGCGTCGAGGTCTGACGACGGCGGTTCGATCTGCAGGCGATCCGGCCACCGCGCGGCACTCCCCCGCGGAGGAGAGCGCGTTCCGGACGGCATCGCCTGCAGATCGAACCCGCCGCGTCAGCCCGCCGGCAGCTCCACCCGGAAGCTCGTACGCCCGGGCTCCGACTCGACCAGCACCCGCCCGCCGTGCGCATCGACGACGGCCGCCACGATCGCCAGGCCCAGCCCGGTCGACCCGGTGGTCCGCGCCCGCGAGGAGTCGCCGCGGGCGAAGCGCTCGAACAGCACCGGCACCAGCGCCTCGTCGATCCCCGGACCGGAGTCGGTGACCGTCACCACCGCGATCGGCCGGCCGCGCTCGTCGCGGTCCTCGGCGAGCGCCGCGACGACGCGCGTGCCCGGCGGCGTGTGCACGGTGGCGTTCCGCAGCAGGTTCGCGACCACCTGGTGCAGCCGGAAGCCGTCGCCGCGGATCTCGATCGGCTCCTCCGGCAGGTCGAGGTCCCACTCGTGGTCCGGTCCGGCGACGTGGGCGTCGGACACGGCCTCGATCAGCACCATCGTCAGGTCGACCGGCTCCTTCTCGAGATCGCGGCCCTCGTCGAGGCGCGCGAGCAGGAGGAGGTCCTCGACCAGCGAGGTCATCCGGGTGGCGGCCGACTCGATCCGGTCGAGCGAGTAGCTCGCCGACTCCGACAGCTCGACGTCGCCGCGGCGGGGCAGCTCGGCGTAGCCGCGGATCGCCGCGAGCGGCGTGCGCAGCTCGTGCGAGGCGTCGGCCACGAACTGCCGGACCTTGTTCTCGCTGGCCTGGCGCGACTCCAGAGCACCGCCGACGTGGTCGAGCATGCGGTTGAAGGCGGCACCCACCCGGCCCACCTCGGTGCGGACGTCGGCGTCCTCCTCCGGCACCCGCTCGATCAGCTCGACCTCGCCGCGCTCGAGCGGCAGCTCGGCGACGCGGGTCGCCGTCGCCTCCACCCGCTCGAGCGGCCGCAGCGCCACCCGGATGATCGCGGTCGCGATCAGGGCGACCAGCAGCATCGCGAGCAGGACGACGACGACCACCACGGTGGTCAGGGTCCGGAGCGTGTCCTCGGCCTCGCCGAGGGGCACTCCGACGATCACGACCGAGCCGTCGATCACGCGCGCCTCGGCGCGGTACTGGCCGAGGGCGTCGCCGAGATCGAGGGTGGTCGCGTCACCGGCGTCGGCGACCGCGGCGGCAAGCACGGAGTCGGCCGGGTCGGCGAACTCCTGGCAGGCCCCGGAGCTGTCGATGTACGCGCCGGTGTAGGCGCCGGACGCCCCGAGCACCGCCGTGATCGTCTGGGTGTCCTGATTGGGCCGCCCCGCGAAGTCGCCGCTCGGGCAGGTGGTCGCGCGCTCGATCGCGCTGGAGCCGGCGAACTGGCCCGGCCCGTCGAAGCCGGCCAGCCGGTCCAGCGACTCCGAGAGCTGCGTCTCCGCGTTGTCGTAGAGGATGCCGCGCAGCGACAGCACGCTGACCGTCCCGACGATCCCCGCGATCACCGCGACCAGCGCGACGACGGCGACGACCATCCGGCGCCGCAGCGTCCAGGGCGCGCGTCGGGACGCGTTCGAGCGGCGCAGGGCCGACCGGGTCGCGAAGTCGCCGAGTGTGGGCCGCAGCCGCCCGCCCCCGGTCGTCACTGCTCGGCGGGCTTCAGCAGGTAGCCGGCGCCGCGGACCGTGTGGATCATGGGCGAGCGCCCCGCGTCGATCTTCTTGCGGAGGTAGGAGATGTAGATCTCGACGACACTCGACTTGCCGCCGAAGTCGTAGGACCAGACGCGGTCGAGGATCTGCGCCTTGCTCAGCACGCGGCGGGGGTTCCGCATCAGGAAGCGCAGCAGCTCGAACTCGGTCGCGGTCAGCTCGATGTCGGTGCCGGCCCGGCGCACCTCGTGGCTGTCCTCGTTGAGGACGAGGTCGCCCACCACGACCTCGGGGTCGTCGGCGTCGTTGGCGAGCAGGGTGGAGCGGCGGATGAGCCCGCGCATCCGGGCGACGAGCTCCTCGAGGGAGAACGGCTTGGTGACGTAGTCGTCGCCGCCGGCGGTGAGCCCGGCGATCCGGTCATCGAGCGCGTCCTTGGCGGTGAGGAAGAGGACGGGGGTCTCGCTGCCGTCCGCGCGGATCCGCTGGAGCACCTGCAGCCCGTCGATGTCCGGCAGCATCACGTCGAGCACGATGACGTCGGGGCGGAACTCGCGGGTGATCGTGATCGCGGAGCGGCCCTCGGCGGCGGTGCGCACCTCCCAGCCCTCGTAGCGCAGCGCCATCTGCAGCAGATCGGTGAGGGTGCTCTCGTCGTCGACGACGAGGACGCGGATCGGCGTGCCGTCCGCTCGCTTGAGGCGGGTGCGCTGCGCGGAGGCGAGGTGCTTCGAGGGGGCCGGGGTGCTCATGTCTCCCCAGTATCAGGAGTTTCCTATGAGCGCGCTATGCCCGGACGATGGCCCGGCTGTGCGCGGCCGAAGAAGCGCGGCGGTGACCGCCGCACCGCGCGCCACCACGGACAGCGGGCAGATCGCCCGCCGCTATCGTGCAGCGGGCGCGCACTCGCGCGCCCGGACGGACGGAGCAGAACGATGCAGGATTCCTCGCGCGCGATCGTGCGGCCGCTGGACACCGCCGTCTCGGGCTCCGTCACGCTCCCCGGGAGCAAGAGCCTGACGAACCGGGCGATCGTCCTCGCCCTCGCTGCGCAGGGCACGTCGGTGCTGCGGCCCCCCTCCGCAGCGACGACACCTGGCACGGCGCGACCGTCGCTCGTGCACTGGGCGCCACGGTGGTCGACGAGGACGACACGATCTCGGTCACCGGGCTCGGTGCCCTCCGCCCTGTCGATCGGGCAGAGCTGCACGTCGGATCGGCGGGCACGATCGCCCGCTTCCTGCCCTGCTTCCTCGCCTTCGGCGGGCCGGGCGAGTGGACGCTGACCGCGAGCGAGCAGATGACGCGGCGCCCGATGGCCGGCCTGTTCGCCGCGCTCGAGTCGTTCCCCGGCGCGCTCACCACCCTCGGCGAGCCCGACCGCTACCCACTGCGCGTCCGGGGTGGCGGCCGCGCGCCCGCGTCGATCGAGGTCGACGGCGGCGTCTCCAGCCAGTACCTCAGCGGGCTGCTCCTCTCGGCGCCGCTGCTCGACCGCGACGTCACCGTTCGCGCGCGGGGCGCCGTCGTCCAGGGCGCCTACGTCGACATGACCGTCGACTCGCTCCGCCGCTTCGGCGCGACCGTCGAGCGGAGCGCCGACCGCCGCTCGATCACCGTGCACGCGGGACCCACCTCTGCGACCGACCTGGAGATCGAGGCGGACGCGTCGACCGCCTCCTACTTCGCCGCGCTCCCCGCGATCCTCGGCGGGTCGATCCACCTGCCGAACGTCGAGCGCGCGAGCCGGCAGCCCGACACGCGCTTCCTCGAGATCCTCGAGCGGTTCGGCTGCGAGAGCGTCTGGAACGACGGCGGTCGCGGCGTGACCGTCACACGGCCCGGCGATCTCGACCGCCTGCGCGGCGGTGCGCGACTCGACCTCAACGACTGCTCCGACGTCGCGCTGACGACCGCCGCGCTCGCCGTCTTCGCCGACGCCCCGACCGAGATCGTCGGAGTGGAGCACATCCGGCAGCACGAGTGCGATCGGATCGACGCCCTCACCGCCGCGTTGACCGCCTTCGGGATCGAGGTCGAGGAGCGCCCGGACGGCTGGCTGATCCACCCCGGCGCCCCGCGCTCCGCCGAGATCGGCACCCGCGACGACCACCGCGTCGCCATGTCCACGGCCCTCGTCGCTCTCGGCGGAGCGGGAGCAGCGCTCGACCACCCGCGCTCCGTCGACAAGACCTGCCCCAAGTTCTGGGACCTCCTCGCGGGCGTCGGCGCGGACGTCGAGCTGATCGTCGGACCCGAGCGCTCGAGGCCCACCGGGCCGTGACGCCCGACAGGAGGAGCACACCGACCTCGGCGGAGCGGTCTGCAGACCCGTCGTCTGCCACGGGTGGATCTCGATGGCTTCCCCGGATGTGCCGGGTGATCGTCGAGAGCAGACCCGTGCGCAGCCGGGCACAGCTCCCGTCAGCGACCCGCGTCCGGCGGCCGGTGACCCCTGGCGCGGCGTCTCGGCAGCGGCGCGGGTGGTCCACCCTCGACGAGCGCGCGTGCGGCCGCGACTGCGGACGGCGCGGAGGGGAACGACAGACGCCGCGACGAGCCGGATCGACCCGGCGACTCCGAGTGATCGACCGGCCGGGTGATGCTCTCGAACATGGCCAGCATCGGCGCCAGATCGGACTGCTCCATCGCGGCGCGGCACGCGTCGTCATTGACGGCGCCTGTCGTCCTGCTCCAGTCGAGCTCCCATCCGGCGTCTCGGGCGATACGCGTCCAGAAGACGCGCTGCGTACGTCCGTTGCCCTCGCGGAACGGATGCGCGTAGTTCAGCGCGTCGTAGAGCTCGGAGAGCTTCTCGATGAAGGGACCGCGTTCGAGGCCGCGGAGCATGTCCGCGTCGCGGAGCTGCAGAGCGACCCACCCGACGCCGGTCGGGACAGCGGACGCCGCCTGGAAGTGGGCGGCGCCGGCGATGTTCTTCGCCATGTCAATCGTGCGCAGCCGACCGGCCCACGGGTAGACGTCCTGGAACAGCTGTCGATGGATCGCCATCAGCTCATTGAGATCTCCCGTCGGCTGCGGAGGTCTCGCGAGCAGCTCGGCGAGGCGGGAAGACGAAAGGTCGGCCTCGGCGGAATCGAGGTCGACCTTCGTTCGACACCCGACGAGGTTGCGCAGCAGACCCGTGTCGGGATCGATGTACGGATCCACGTCGGACGAGTCGTACCGAGGTCAGACGAGGCCGTACCGAGCGCGCGTGCGCTCGACGAGCTCGGATTCGTCGATCTCGCCCGCGACGTAGTCGGCCGCGTCCTCGCGCCACTCCTCCGTGACCGCGAGACCCTCCATCGCCGCCGAGTGGACAGCGGTCTCGATCCGTTCGCGACGCACTCCGGAGGGTGCCGCTGCGACGCGCTCTGCGGTCTTCGTCACCATCGAGGGCCCCCTTCGTTCCCCGTGATTCTACCCGTCGACCGAGAAAGGTCGAGGGCAGGAGCCGGCGACTGCCGGACGCCGGCCCGGGCGAGCCCTAGCGCTTCGACTTCGGCGCGGGCTCGTCGGCGGGGTCCGCGTCGAACTCCTCCGGCTCGACGACGGCCGAGCGGGCGTAGCCGCGGACGCGCCGGTCGATGAAGGTCGCGAACCAGAGCAGCACGCCGATCACGAGCAGCACGCCCGCGATCTCGTACTGCGCGATGTCGCGGCCGGAGGTGATCGGCAGCACCAGGTAGAGGCAGGCGATCGCGCCGAGCACCGGCAGCACCGTCGGCGTCCGGAAGTGCTCGTGGTCGACCGGCTGGCGCCGCAGCACGAGCACCGCGACGTTCACCACCGCGAAGACCGCGAGCAGCAGCAGCGACGTGGTGCCGCCGAGCAGGACCGCGATCGGGTCGGAGGGGTCGCGCGACACGTACGCGGTGAGCAGCAGCGCGAGGACGGTGGTGAACAGGATCGCCGCCCACGGCGTCCGTCGGCCGGCCAGCACGTTCTTCAGGAACGGCGGCAGCACGCCCTGCTTGCTCATCCCGTAGAGCAGTCGGCTGGCCATCATCATGTTGATCAGCGCGCTGTTCGCGACGGCGAAGAGGGAGATGAAGGGCAGCAGCGTCGAGATCGGGAAGTCCGGCGCGGCGGTCTCCACGACCGTCACGAGCGGGGTGTCGTTTGCCGGCCAGCTCGCCGATCGGCACGATCGCGACGGCGAGCGTCGAGACCAGCACGTAGACGACGGCGGTGATGCCGAGACCGGTCAGCATCACCTTCGGGAAGATGCGGCTCGGATCCTTGGTCTCCTCGGCCATGTTGACCGAGTCCTCGAAGCCGACCATCGCGAAGAAGGCCAGCGAGGTGGCGGTGCTGATCGCGAGCAGGAGCGACTTGTCCTCCGGGGTCTCGAACGCGACGACCCGGGAGAAGTCGGCCTGGCCGCCGAAGACCGCGAAGAAGCAGACGAAGATCACCAGCAGCAGGCCCGACAGCTCGATCAGGGTGAGCACGACGTTGAGGCCGACGCTCTCCGCGACTCCGCGCAGATTCACCAGCGCGATGCAGACCATGAAGATCAGCGCGATGCTCAGCCGCGTGCCTGCGCCGTCGCCGAGGCCGAAGCCGATCGCGAAGTTGCTGGCGAACGCGCCGGAGGCGGCCGAGGCCGAGGTGATCCCGCTCGCCATCACGGTGAAGCAGACCAGGAAGGTGACGAAGTGGATCCCGAACGCCTTGTGCGCGTAGAGCGCGGCGCCGGCGGCCTGCGGGAACTTGGTCACCAGCTCGAGGTAGGAGCAGGCGGTGAGCGTCGCGACGACGAAGGCGATCACGAACGGCAGCCAGGCGGCACCGCCCACCTCCGAGGCGACCTGCCCGGTCAGCGCGTAGATGCCGGTGCCGAGGATGTCCCCCACCACGAAGAGGAGGAGGAGCTTGGGGCCGAGGACCCGCTTGAGCTCGGGAGGTGCCGTCTTCTCGCTGGTCGCCGTCATGATCGCGCCTCCATCGGTTCGTACCGGGTGGCGCGAGCCTAGGGCCGCGCGGGAGGCAGGGGGAAGCCCCGAGGACGGGAACGACGGCGGGAGGGCGTCCGGGAACGCAGAAGCGCCAGGACCCCGAACCGGTCCTGGCGCTCCTGTGGTGGTGCGATCACCGGGAACGACCGAGGTCGCCCCGCTCAGGTGATCGAGACCTAGATCGGGAGGCAGACCCCGACGAAGCCGGTCAGCGGGAAGGCGGAGAGACCGGTGAGGTTGGTGGCCGCGGCGTTGTTCCCCGTGTTGGTCTCCGTGTAGCCGGCGGGGACGCTGGCGAGGGAGAGCCGGAACTCGGCCACCGCGAAGACGCCGAGGACGCCGGTGATGTCGATGATCGCCGACGGAGTCGCCGTCGCGATGGTGAAGGTGATGGTGTTGTTGACGAGCACGCCGACGGTCGCACCCGTGGCCGAGACGCCCACATCGGCCAGGCGGGGGCTGGTCAGTGTGAAGGTCGTGCCGGCGGGGATGTTGCCGGTCGCCGCGGACACGGTGAAGCGCGGCACGACGCCGCCGATGGTGAGCGTCCGGCAGGCGCGCGAGACGACGATGTCGACGGTCGCGTTCGACGCGGCGGCGGCGGGCGTGGCCATCGCCACGGCGACGACCGGGACGCTCCACGCAGCGGTCTTGGCGAGAGTGCGGCGGGAGAGGGAGTTCTCGGGCACGGTTCCCCTTTCGAGGGCTGGGGTCGGAAGCCGTGCGTCGGAGGAGCCCCCCGCGTCCGGACAAGGGGAAACCTAGGGAGATGTCCTCCTCCGGACTACACGGATGCAGGAGAGCGAGGATGACTCGAACTGGACATGGCCAGGGAGCTGCTGGAGCGTCCGCTGGGAGCCCGAGCAGGGGATTCCGCGCCGTTCCGGGCGTCGGCGCCCCGACGTCCGGGTTCGCCCGTCGGCCGGGGCGCTGCGGGCGCGCGCGCCGGACCCCCGCGGCCTCTCGTCAGGTGGCGCGGAAGAGCGCACCGCTGTCGGCGAGGGACGGTTCCGTCGCCGGATCTGCCGCCGGCTCAGGCGTCGTCGAGGTCCTCCGCGGCGCGCCGCAGCCGCAGCAGCACCTGGAGCTCCAGCGCCCGAAGCAGCGGGACGCCGCGCGCGGCCTCCTCGGCGAGCACCGGTCCCAGCTCGCGCGCCGTCCGGTCGCGCAGCTCCTGCCGGCCGGTGCGGCTGAGCAGGACCGCGAAGACGCCGAGGTCGGCGGGGACGATGAGCACCAGCTGACCGCGGTGCACCGCGGAGGCGACCCGCTCACTGAGACGGAGCCCCGCGGCTCATCGGAGACCGATAGCCCGCCGCAACGGCACGGATAGCGCGCGTTCCTACTGTCGGGACGTCGAGCGGACCCCACCGCTCGGCCTCCCCGACCGAAGGACGCCATGTTCGCCACCTATCTCCGGCGAGAGCTGACCAACCGCCGCCGGCAGACGATGATCATCGCCGCCGGCATGGCGCTCGCCATCGCCCTCGTGATCCTCGTCACCTCGTTCTCCGCCGGAGTCCGCAGCGCCCAGGCCTCGGTCCTCGAGTCCGTCTACGGCGTCGGCACCGACATCACCGTCACCCAGGCCGCCGCCGCGCCGACGGAGGGCGAGGCCCCCGGCCAGCGCTTCGACTTCGGCTCCACCGACGGGACGACCGACGACGGCACCACCTCCGTCAGCCAGTCGCGCCTCGAGCCCGACCGCGGCACGACCACGTTCGACGCCTCGGCCGTCGCCACCGCGCAGGGCGTGACCGACGTCTCCGCCGCGATCGGCGTCCTCGCGCTGAACAACACGACCTTCAGCGGGCAGCTGCCCGACTCCGCCCAGCAGGGCGGCACCGACGGCGCGACGGGCCAGGGCACCGCAGGCACCGCTCCGGCGGCCGGCGAGGCGCCCGCGGGCGGCCCGGACGGCGCGGGGGGCTCCTCCTTCGGCGTCGACTCCTTCTCGGTGCTCGGCCTCGACCCGGCCGGCTCCGCGATCGGCCCCCTGGCCGACGTGAGCCTGACGGACGGCCGCACCTTCACCGCCGACGACGCGGGCCAGGACGTCGTCGTCGTGGACTCCTCCTACGCGACCACGGCCTCGCTGTCCGTCGGCTCGACCGTCGACATCGGCGGCACCGATTTCAGCGTCATCGGCATCGTCACGACCGACTCGACCGACGCGAGCACCGCCTCCGACACCTACATCCCGCTCGACGTCGCCCAGACCCTCTCCGGCCAGGCCGGACTGATCTCCTCGGTCTACGTCCAGGCGGCCTCCTCCGAGGACATCTCCTCGATCCAGACCGCCCTGCAGACCGCGCTGCCCGACGCGACCGTCTCGACGCAGGCCGACCTCGCCTCGAGCGTCTCCGGCTCGCTCTCCACCGCGGGCAGCCTCGTGGCGAACCTCGGCACCTGGCTCTCACTGCTGGTCCTCGCCGCCGCGTTCCTGATCGCGATCCTGTTCACCGTCTCCGGCGTCACCCGGCGCACCCGCGAGTTCGGCACGCTCAAGGCGATCGGCTGGAGCAACGGCGCGATCGTCCGCCAGGTGGCCGGCGAGTCCGTCGTCCAGGGGCTGATCGGCGGCGCCGCGGGCATCGTCCTCGGGCTCGTCGGCGTCACGATCGTGAATCTGATCGCGCCCACGCTCTCGGGCACCTCCACCACCACCTCGGCGATGGGCGCCGGCGGTCCCGGCGGCGGCTTCGGCGGAGGCGGCCCCGGCGCCGCGCAGACCGCCACGGCCACCGAGGTGGCGCTCTCGCTCCCCGTCACCGTGCCGGTGATCCTGCTCGCGGTCGGCCTCGCCGTCCTCGGCGGACTGCTCGCCGGTGCCCTCGGCGGCTGGCGCGCCTCGCGCCTGCGCCCCGCCGCCGCGCTCCGCTCGGTCGGCTGACCCCCTCGACTCCTCGACTCCTCGTCCCCGGAAGGACACCCGCATGTACACCCTGACGAACGTCACCAAGAGCTACGACGGAGCGAAGACGACGGTCACCGCGCTGAAGGACGTCACCCTCACGATCCCCGACGGGCAGATGGTCGCGATCCAGGGCCCGACCGGCGGCGGCAAGTCGACGCTGCTGCAGATGCTCGGCGCCCTCGACCGCCCCACCTCGGGCACCGTCGTCCTCGGCGAGCACGAGATCTCCTCGGCGGGCGACGCGCGCCTCGCCGCGATCCGGGCGCGGGAGGTGGGGATCGTCTTCCAGAGCTTCAATCTGATCCCGACGCTCACCGCGCTCGAGAACGTGGAGACGGCCCTCGCTCCCCAGCGCGTCTCCCGGGCGGAGCGGGCCGAGCGGGCGAAGGCGGCCCTCGCCTCCGTCGGCCTCGCCGACCGGCTCGACCACCTGCCCGCCGAGCTCTCCGGCGGTCAGCAGCAGCGCGTCGCCATCGCCCGCGCACTAGTCAAGAACCCGACGGTGCTCCTCGCCGACGAGCCGACCGGCGCCCTCGACGAGGACACTCGCGACGACATCATGACCCTGCTCGAGACCCTCTGGAAGGACCTCGGCCTCACCCTCGTCATCGTCACCCACGACTCCGCCGTCGCCCGCCGCGCCCAGCGCCGCCTGCACCTCAAGGCCGGCCACGTCCGCGACGTCGCCTGACGGCGGAGGAGCACACATGCTGGGGCGTATCGAGACCCGCCGTCACCGACAGCTCCGCCGCCGGCGGACCTCCTCGCAAGAGACGCCAGCACACCATGCTGGTCGAGTAGCCCCGCAGGGGCGTATCGAGACCCGCCGTCCCCGACAGGGCGGATCTGCAGACTCACGTCCTGACGTCGGTGGATCTCGATACGCCCGCTGCGCGGGCTACTCGATCAGCAAGTGTGCGGGCACAGCTCGGCGGACGTGCCGCCGACCGCCTCAGCCCGCGTGCTCCCGCAGGAACGCCAGCGCACGCGGCCACGCGTCGGTCGCCGCGTCCGCTCGGTACGTGCCCTCGTTCGCGTCGTTGAAGAACGCGTGCCCCGCTCCCGGGTAGACGACGAGCTCGACGTCCTTGCCCTCGGTCGCCTCCCGAATCCCGGGGACCTGCTCCATCAGCGGAGCGTCCTGATCGCCATAGAAGGCGAGGACCGGCACGCGCAGCGAGCCGAGCTCCTCCGCCGAGGCCGTGTTGTGCCCGTAGAACGGCACGGCCGCCGCCACGCGCGGCTCCGCGAGCGCGAGGGCCCAGCTGAAGGTGCCGCCGTAGCAGAAGCCGGTGACGGAGACGCTCGTCGTCTGCTCCTCGCGCAGGAGCCGCTCGACCAGCGCCCGGAGGATCGCGATCGTCCGCACCGCGTGCTGCGGCGTGAACACCGGGGCGAAGAACGTCCGCAGCTCCACCTGGCGCGGCAGCCGGCGGACCGGGTGGTCGTAGTCCGCGCGCTGCTCGGTCTCGAGCTGCTCGAGCAGCCCGCTGTCGGCGAGCAGCTCGGGCGCGACGACCCGGAAGCCCTCGGCCGCGTACCGGTCGGCGACCGAGCGGATGTGGCCGTCGACCCCCCACACCTCGTGGATCAGGATCAGGACGCGCCCGCCCTCTCCGCTGCCGTACACCGGTACATCGTGGTCGGCCAGGGTCCAGGTCTCATCGCTCGTGGGCATCTGCGCACCCTAGCCCCGCGAGCCGGGAGCGCACCCCCTGGTGGACCTCCGGCACGCGGAACCTCGTCCGGCTCGCCGGAACGGCCGATTCCCGCGAGCCGGAGCCGATTCCGCGAGCCGGAGGTGCTCCGGAGGTGCTCCGGAGTCGCGGTCAGCCCGCCGCAGCCGCGAGCGGCGGCGCGACGAGGATCTCGTCCCACTCCCCCTCGGGACGCTCCCAGCGGAAGCCGTGCCGCTCGTAGAGCCGCCGGGCGGCGCTCCCCCGCAGCACGTCCAGGCGGAACGGCCGGTCGGCGCGCCCGTCCTCGAGCATCACCCGCCGGAGCACAGCCGCCCCGATACCGCGCCCCTGCGCGGCGGTCGCGAGGTAGAAGTGCTCGATCCAGACCGCGTCGTCCTCGAGGCGCGAGGCGATGCAGCCGACGAGCCCGCCGTCCACCTCGATCACGCGGGTGTGCTCGGGCCGGTAGCCGTCCAGGAACCGGTGCCGCACCCGGTGCTCGTCGTAGCGGTCGAGCCGCTCGAGATCGGGCCGCATCACCACGGCGCGCAGCTCGGCGATCACCGGAGCGTCGTCGAGCCGCCCCGCCCGGAGGCTCCAGCGCGGAACCCGGTCGGGCTCAGCGCCCACGGGGCTTCCGGGTCCGCCGCACCGCCGGCCGCGCGGTACCGCCGGGTCGGGCCGGCTTCTTCTTCCCGCCGCCCGCCTTCTCGGCCTTCTCCCGCGCCTCGCGGGCCTTCGCCTTCGCCGCCTTCGCCCGCGACTCGACCTTCGGGGTCGCCGCCGTGCCGCGCGTGGTGTTCGCGCTGCGGCCGCGGACCACGCCGATGAAGTCCTCGACGTCGTCGGTCTTGTCCTCGGTCGCCCAGGCGAGCCGGACGCTGGTGGGCGCCACGCCCGAGACGGGGACGACCCGCACGTCCTTCCGGCTGTGCACGCGGGCGACGGACTGCGGCACGATCAGCACGCCGACCCCTGCGGCGACCTGCTCGACGGCGTCGTCGAGGCCGGCCATCCGCGGCAGCGCCCGGCGGGTGCCGTCCGCGATCTCCGCGGCGAGCGCCGCCCACTCCGGCACCGCCTCCGGCTCCTGCAGCAGGTGCTCGTCGGCGAGATCGGCGACGTCCATCTCCTCGGCGTCGGCGAACGGGTGGTCGCGGGGCAGGATCGCGACGGGCTGCTCCTCGTAGAGGAGGATCGAGCTGACGGAGTCGCTGCGCACGTCCCCGCGGACGAAGACGATCTGCGCGCGGCCGTCGCGCAGCACCTCCTCCTGCTCGCTCTCCGCGATCGGGAGCACGCGGAGCCGCAGGTCGGGGCGGCGCTCGGACCAGACGCGGGTCCACTTGCTCGGCGTGACGCCGGGCACCAGGGCGATCCGGAGCGCGGGACCCTCGGGCTCGACGTCGTCGGGCTCGATGTCGTCCGGCTCGACGTCGACCATCTCCGGCGTCTCGAGGTCCGTCTCGGCGGCTTCGGCCCCGTCGTCCAGGCCGACCGCGTCCTCGCGGGGTGCCGGCTGCTCGCGGGGGTCCGGCTCGTCGCTCATCCGTCCAGGGTAGGTGCTGCGCGCCCACCGGTAGGGTTGCCGCATGGCCAAGGCGACACAGACGATGAAGGCTGCGACCGCGGCGAAGAAGCTCCAGATCTTCCTCCCCGCGACTCCGGAGGAGTTCCAGGAGTCGGCGATCACCCGCGAGCAGTACGACGACCTCGTCGCGAACCCGCCCGAGTGGCTGACGAAGCTCCGCGAGACCGGCCCGCACCCGCGCCCCGTCATCGCCTCGCGCCTCAACGTCTCGATCTCGGGTCTCGCCCGCGGCGGCATCGACGAGGCTCTGACCACCGAGCAGATCCAGGCCCTCCTCGACGAGGTCCCCGAGTGGCTCCGCGTCGAGCAGAACTCCTACGCCGAGGTCCGCCGCGAGCAGGCCCGCCTCAAGTCCGAGCGAGCCGCGAAGGACGCCGAGTCCGCGTAGGCCGGACTGCCGCGAGATGCCACCTGTGCACGCGACACGCCGTGAAAGGCGTGCACAAGTGGCATCTCGCGGAGGCGGCTAGGCCGGCACGTCCACCCAGGCGCCCGCCGCCGAGGCGTCGAGGACGGCGTCGGTGATGCGGGCGGCGCGCAGGCCGTCGGCGAAGGTCGGCAGGCCCTCGACCTCGGCGCCCGCGACGGCGGCGTAGGTGTCCCGGGCGAACGCGGTGAACGCGTCCTGGTAGCCCATCGGATGCCCGCTCGGCACGATCGAGAGCCGCGCCGCATCCGGGCGGAGGATCGACCCGTCGCGCGGAACGAGCGTCGCGCTGTCGCGCCGCCCGACCCACAGCGTCTCCGGCAGCTCCTGCTCGAACCGCAGCGACTCCTCGAGCCCCGAGACCTCGAGCACCAGCTCGTTCCGGTGCCCGGCGGTCACCTGCGAGACGAGCAGCGTGCCGACGGCGCCGCCCGCGAGGCGGACGATCACCCCGGCCGCGTCCTCCGTCTCGACGACACGCCCGCCGCGCTCCGCATGCACCGTGCTCGTGAGCGAGGCGAGCGCCGCGATCCGCTCGCCGGTCACGAACTCGAGCAGATCGACCAGGTGCGAGCCGATGTCGGCGAAGGCGCGCGAGCGCCCGCCCGCCGCCGGGTCGACGCGCCAGTTGTCGTCGGAGGCGCCGAGCAGCCAGTCCTGCAGGTAGCTCCCGCGCACCGTCACGAGCCGCCCGGTCTCACCGGCCGCGACCCGCGCCCGCGCCTCGCGCACCATGGGGTGGAACCGGTAGGCGAACGGCACCGTGGCGACCACTCCGGCGGCCGACGCGGCGTCGACGAGCGCGGTCGCCTCCGCTGTCGTCGCCGCGAGCGGCTTCTCGCAGACCACGTGCTTGCCCGCCGCGATCGCCGCCAGGGCGAGCTCGGCGTGCGTCCCGTTCGGCGTGCAGACGTGCACGACGTCGATCGAGTCGTCCTCGATCAGCGCGCGAGCGTCGTCGTAGGCGATCTCGAAGCCGAGCTCGCCGGCCGCCCGCTCGCCCTTCGCCGGGCTGGAGGAGGCGATGCCCGCGAGCACCGCGCCCGCACTGCGGGCCGCGCGGCTGTGCACGGCGGCCATGAAGCCGCCGCCGAGCACGCCGACCCGCAGGGGTCCGCCCATCAGACGAGCGTCGCTTCGCTCGGGTCCCAGTCCTCGGGCAGAGCGGGGCGAGGCGCGACGGTGCTCTCCACGAGCACCTTCTCGCCGGTCTCGGCGGCCTCGAGCAGCGACAGCATCACGTCGGTCACGTGGTACGCCAGGTCGCCCGAGGCCGCCTCGGGACGGTCGGCGCGGATGGCCCGCGCGAGCTCGAGCACACCGGTCCCGCGCGAGGCGGTCGAGCCGGTCGCCTGGACGACCTCCGGCTCGGACTCCCCGCGCCGGTACAGCGTCAGCTCGCCGTCGTGCATGTTCGGGTCGGGGAGCACGAGGGTGCCCTCCGAGCCGTTGATCTCGACGAAGCCCATCCGCGGCAGGCTCGACTCGAAGCTCCAGACGCCCTGCGCCGAGGCGCCGGACTCGAAGCGCAGGAGCCCGCCGATGTGCGTCGGGATCGTCACGGGGAACTCGGTGCCCTCGCGCGGGCCCGAGCCGACCGTCCGGGTCGCCCGGGCCTGCGAGGAGACCGCGGTCACGCTCTCGACCGGGCCGAGGTTCTGCACGAGGGTCGTGATGTAGTACGGCCCCATGTCCAGCAGCGGTCCGCCGCCGGTGGTGAAGAAGAACTCGGGGTTCGGGTGCCAGCCCTCGGGGCCGGGGCCCTGGAAGAGCGTGATCGCCGAGAGCGGCGTGCCGATGGCTCCGCCCTCGATGAGGCGCTGCGCGGTCTGCAGGCCGGCACCGAGGAAGGTGTCGGGCGCCGTCGCGACGCGCAGCCCCTTCTCCTTCGCGAGCGCGAGCAGCTCCACTCCGCTGTCGCGGTCGAGCGAGAACGGCTTCTCGGTCCAGACGTGCTTGCCCGCCTCGACGGCCTTGCGCGCGACCTCGACGTGCGCGGCCGGGATCGTGAGGTTCACCACGATCTCGATGCCGGGGTGCGCGAGCAGCTCGTCCACCGTGCCGGAGGCCGGCACGCCGAACGCCTCGGCCTGCGCCTTCGCGCGCTCGAGGTCGATGTCGGCGACGAAGAGGACCTCGAGGTCGGGGAAGACGGTGAGGTTGGTCAGGTACTGCGTGCTGATGTTGCCGGCGCCGATGACGCCGACGCCGACGCGCCCCGCGCCGCTCATGCGCCGAGCTCCGAGACGTAGCGGAGGCCGGAGGCGAGGCCCTCGAAGACGTCGCCCGCGTAGGCGTCGAACTCGAGGACGGCCAGGGCCTGCGGGGCGGCGGCGAGGATCGCCGGGACGTCCATCGCCCCCTCGCCCGCGGGCAGCTGCTCGGACGTCTCCTTCGAGATCGGCCCGTCCTTCACGTGCAGGAACCGCACGCGATCGCCGAGGCGGCCGAGCACCTCGACCGGGTCGTCACCGCCGACCGCGGCCCAGTAGGTGTCCAGCTCGAGGACGATGCGCGGGTCGAGCAGGCCGGCGAGGTGCTCGAAGGCGCTGCGGCCGTCGACGCGGTTCTCGAACTCGAAGGCGTGATTGTGGTAGCCGAGCGCCAGCCCGCGCGAGGCGGCGGAGTCGACGAGCCCGTTGAGCTCGTCGGCGATCGCCTTCACGCCATCGGCGCTGGTCCAGCGCTCCGGGTCGACCATCGGGTCGATCACGGTCTGCACCCCGAGCGAGGCGGCGATGTCGAGGATCTCCTCGACCGGCGCCCCGGTCTCGAGCAGCCGGGCGTGCGCGCTCGGCGCGGTGAGGCCGGCGGCCGGGAGGGCGGAGCGGTAGGCGTCGGCGCGGTTCACCAGGTCGAACAGCTCGACCTTCGTGAAGCCGAGTCCGGCGAGCCGGTCCAGCGCGGCCGGCAGGTCCTCCGCGAGCGCGTCGCGGACCGAGTAGAGCTGGACGGAGAGGTCTGAGGGTGTGGCCACCGGGGGGTGCTCCTGATCGACGACGAACATTGGTCCCCCGACCCTACGCGGACTTTTGCTTCCCGCCAAGCAAAACCCCGGTCCGCGGCGCGGGAAAGCGTGCTCCCGACGCGCAGAAGCCGACCCCCTTGTGGTTGACTCCAGCCATGTCCCCGCGCCGCCGCTCCTCGATCAGCGCGGTGGGCGAGCTGCTGCTCCTGCTCGCCGACGGGGCGCCGCGCACCCGGGCCGACGTCGTCGCCGAGACCGGCCTGCCCCGTGCCGCCGTCTCCGCGCAGCTCGACACGCTGATCGCGACGGGCCTCGTCGCCCGCCGCGACGACGCCCCCTCCTCCGGCGGGCGCCCGGCCGGCCGCGTCGCCTTCGACGCCCGCGCGCGCAGCCTCCTCGTCATCGACTTCGGTGCCGCGCACGCCACCGTCGCCCTGACGGACCTCGACGGCCGCGTCCTGGCCGAGCGGCGCGAGGCGATCGCGATCGCCGACGGCCCGCAGGTCGTCCTCGGCCACGCCCTCGACGTCGCCGACGCGCTGCTCGCACAGACCCCCGGCGCCGGTCCGCTCGCGGGCGTCGGCGTCGGCGTCCCCGGGCCGGTCGAGCACGCGACCGGCCGCCCGGTGAAGCCGCCGATCATGCCCGGCTGGGACCGCTTCGACATCCCCGCCGCGGTCGGCCGCCGCCTCGCCGTCCCCGTCCTCGTCGACAACGACGTGAACCTGCTCGCGCTCGGCGAGCACGCCGCGCACTACGCCGACGTCGACGACCTCCTCTACGTGAAGGTCTCCACCGGCATCGGCGCCGGCATCGTCAGCGGCGGCGCCCTCCAGCGCGGCGCCCTCGGCGCGGCGGGCGATCTCGGCCACGTGCAGGTGCCCGGCGACCGCGGCGAGGCCGACCTCGAGGCGATCGCGAGCGGCTCGGCCATCGCCCGCCGCCTCACCGCCGCAGGCCTGCACACCGCCGCCGGCCTCCCGGTCGCCCGGACCTCCGACGTCGTCGCCCTGCTCACCGCCGGCGAGCCGACCACCGTCGAGCTGACCCGCGCCGCCGGCCGCGACCTCGGCGAGGTGCTCGCGACCTGCGTCAACCTGCTCAACCCCTCCGTCATCGTCATCGGCGGCAGCATCGCGGAGGCGAGCCACGAGGTCCTCGCCGGCGTCCGCGAGGTGGTCTACCGCCGCTCCCTCCCCCTGGCGACCCGCGCCCTCGACATCGTGCAGGCCTCCGGCGACACCGGCGGCGGCGTCCGCGGCGCCGCCCTGATGGTCCGCCGCCACCTGCTCTCCCCCACCGAGGTCGACGCCTTCCTCAGCGCCTGACCGCTCCGCGTGCTCCGTCGTCGAGTGGACGGTCGACGGGCTCCGCGAGATCCGCCGACCCCTGTTCGCGTCCTCTCGCTCGTGGCGCCGACCCCGACCGGACGCCTCTCGGGGTGTGCGCGCGCCTCGCGCCCCGCTCCGCGTCCGCTCACGCCGCTGGCGGCGGGGACGGCGGGCCGCTCAGCGGAGCGGGCCGGCCGCGAAGACGGAGGTGTAGACCGCGACCCGCAGCTGCTCGACCGACCGCGCCGCCCCCTCGGCGAGACCGCCGGCGTCGATCGCCCCGCGGAGGATCTCGACGCGCCGCTCCTCCGAGACCGCCCGGACGAAGGGCAGGATGCGCGCGGCGTCCAGGATCGCGAAGGCGAGGACGCCGCGCTCCCCCGCCGGCTCGCCCTCGACGAGGGCGGTCAGCTCGGCGAGGAGCGCACTGCGCCGCTCGTTGTCGAGCACCGTGATCCGCACGGTCGGCAGCATCCCGAGGAACCGCGAGCGCTGCACGGTCAGATCGCCGCGCGCCTCGAGCTCCTCGAGCCCGGCCCGGAGCGCGTCCTCGCCCAGCTCACCGACGACGGCGCCCGGATCCGTGGTGCGCTCGAGCACGGCGGCCAGCGCCGCAGGCACCCGGGACGCCTCGACCGTGACGAGCCGCCCCTCCTCGAGGCGCAGCGCTCCGGAGAGCACCGCATCGGCCACGGCAGCCGCTCCGGCCGCCTCCGAGGGGCCGGTGCCGCCGCCCGCCCAGGCGCCGTCGCGGGTGAGGCAGAGCAGGATCACGTCCGAGGTGAAGGAAGCCATCCGGCATGGTAGCGATGCTCCAGGACAGTGCGCGGCGCCCTGACGTGCAATCGCACCTCCCCCCGCCGACGGCGTGCCGGTTGGGCAGGACGGCCCGACAGGCAGAGAATGAATCGGTGCCCGATCTGCAGCTCTCGTTCCCCTGGGAGACGCAACCCGTCTTCGTGGACGCGAAGCCGCCGCACCTCCGCCGAGTGGTCGCCGACTCCTCCGACCGCGTCGCCTGGCTGCGCGCCCGCTCGCGGGGCATCACCGCGACCGACGTCGCGCGCCTGTCCTCCCCCGCGGCCATCGATCGCGCCGCGCTCGACAAGCTCTACGGGTCGAGCTTCAGCGGCAACGCCTTCACCGACCACGGCCGCGCTCGCGAGCCGGAGATCGCCGCCTGGGTGCTCCGCGAGCACGCCATCGAGCCGAGCAGCACCCTCTTCCACGCGAGCCAGGAGCGCCGGCACCTGGCCACCCCCGACGGCATCGGCCTCCGCGAGGACGGCCGCCTCGAGCTCTGCGAGATTAAGACGACCTCGAAGCAGTGGCGCAGCATCCCGCGCCACTACCTGCGCCAGGTCTTCTGGCAGCAGTACGTCCTCGGCGCTGAGCGCACTCTCGTCGTCTGGGAGCAGCACCGCGACTTCGTGCCGATCGACGCCGTCCCCGAGTTCCGCTGGGTCGACCGCGACGAGGACGAGATCCACGTGCTGGTCCGCCTCGCCGGCATGCTGATGGCCGAGCTGCACGAGAGAACGCGCGCGGGCCGGCGGTGACCGCCCTGCTCCTGCACGGCCTGGGCGGCGACCGCTCCCAGCCGCTCGGCCTCCTGCGCGCGGCCCTGCCAGCCGGCACGGAGGTGATCGCCCCGGACGTCCGGGCGCACGGCGCCTCCGAGCTGATCGGCGACGCGGCCGACTTCTCGCTCGACGCCCTGGCCGACGAGGTCACCGAGCACGTGATCCGGGCCGGAGCCGCGCACAAGCCGCTCACCGTCCTCGGCATCTCGATGGGCGCCGCGATCGCCCTGCGGCTCGCCAGCCGGAAGGTCCTGCCGATCGACCGCGCCGTGTTCGTCCGCCCCGCCTTCACCGCGGAGCCGCTGCCGGACAACCTCACGGTCTTCCCCGTCATCGCGCAGCTGCTGCACGACCATGGCGCCAAGCGCGGCGAGCGGCTCTTCCGCGCCTCCGGCCTCTTCGAGCGCGCGGCCCAGGTGTCACCCGCGTCGGCGGAGGCGCTCTGCCTGCAGTTCCGGTCGCCGCAGGCGCAGGAGCGGGCCGTCCGCCTGGCCGAGATCCCGCGGAACGCCGCCTACCGCGACTCCGGCGAGCTCGGCGAGGTCATCGCGCGCACGCTCGTGATCGCGGCCGACCGCGACCCGGTGCACCCGGTGGCGGTCGCCGAGCAGTGGGCTAGGGCTCTTCCGGACGCAGACCTCGAGCGGGTCCCGTCGCGGGACGCCGGTCTGTCGCAGCAGCAGGAGCGGATCCGCGGTCACGTCCGGGAGTGGCTCGGCCGCTGAGGTCCTCGCGGGCGACTCCCCGCTCGCTCGAGCGTGCTCCCCTGAACTCCTCGCCCGCCAGCACCAGCCCGACGACGGCCAGCCACAGCACGGCGATGGCCGTCGCGACGAACTCGAGCGTGCCGCCCACGCCCAGCCAGAGCCGCAGCAGCGAGAAGATCGCGCCGGTCCCGGCGACCAGGGCCACCGCGACGCCCGCGACCAGCGAGAGCCGCGCGACGCCGGGCCGCTCCCGCGCGGTGGCGAGCTGCAGCATCGCCAGGCAGGCCGCGGAGAAGCCGAGCACCGCGGCCGAGGTGTGGATCAGGTCCTGCCAGCTGAACCGCGGTCCGACCGGGAGTGGGCAGCCCGCCGAGCAGGTCACCTGCGAGGCGAGCGCGAAGCACAGCGCGGCGAGGAGGATCGCCAGCGCGGGCCGGAAGCCGGGCAGCAGCCGCGTCCGCACCGCTCGCGCCCCGATCGCGATCGCGACGCCGCCCGCCGCGACCAGCAGAAGGGCGATGCGGAACGTCCCGGCGGTCGGCAGGTCCGGCGCGCCCATCTCGCTGACGTAGACCCAGCGGCTGGTGCCGATGCTGAAGCGGGCTGCCAGCAGCAGGGCGAGTCCCGCGAGGACCAGGAGCGCCCCCACCACGAGAAGGGGGCCGTTCGCTCGTCGTCGCACCCCTTCATGGTGCCAGACAGCACAGGGAGTGCCATCCGAGGACCGGGTCGCCGCCCTCCCCTCCCGTACGGGGGACAGGAAGGCTTTCTTCTCCGAGGGGTGACACCGCCGAAACAGCCCGGACTCATTACCGGGCTTGACTGAACGCGGCGCGCGGAAGCGGGGTCGGTCGGGGCGGACAGCCGCCTCCCGCCTGCTCGAAGGACCACCGGCGCCGGATCAGGAAAGGGCGATGATGCACAACAGCGCGCTCGGCCACGGCCTCGCGATCGGCGACATCCCGGAGGAGGTGGTGCTCCCCGAGACGATGACGGCGGCGGTCATCGACGCCCCGGGCGACTGCTCGGTCCTCCACCTGGCGACGGTGCCCACGCCGACCGCGATCAACGCCGAGTTCGCCGTCAAGGTGATCGCGGCGGGAGTGAATCCGCTCGATGTGAAGACGCGCGCGGGAAAGGGAGTCGCCGCGCAGATCCCCTCCTACCCGGCGGTGCTCGGCCACGACTTCTCCGGCATCGTCGTCTCGAGCCCCTATCCGGCGCACCCGCTGCGCCCCGGCGACGAGGTCTACGGCTTCGTGATGGTGCCGCGCTACTCCGGCTCCTACGCCGAGTACGTCAGCGTCCCGAGCGTCTCGCTGGCCCGCAAGCCGTCGACGCTCTCGCACGTCGAGGCGGCGGGGGTGCCGCTCGCTGCGCTGACCGCCTGGGGCATGGTCGTCGAGCTGGCGAAGGCGCACGAGGGCCAGCGGATCCTCATCCACGCAGGCTCGGGCGGCGTCGGGCACTTCGCGGTGCAGTTCGCCGCCTACTTCGGCGCGTCGGTGATCGCGACCGGCTCGACCCGCAACCTGCAGTGGCTGCGCGAGCTCGGCGCCGATCAGGTCATCGACCACACCACGGAGCGCTTCGACGAGCTGCTGCACGGCGTCGACGTGGTGATCGACCTCGTCGGCAACGTGCACGACAGCACGGGCTCCCGATCACTGTCGGTGCTGCGCCCCGGTGGGCTGATCGTCAACGCGCCGACCGGCAGCTGGCCGGAGTTCTTCGAGGAGGCGGCGGCCGCGGGAGTCCGCGCCTCCACCTTCCGCGTCGCCCCCGACGGCGCCACCCTCGGCGTCGTCTCACGCCTGCTGGAGTCCGGCGACGTCCGCGTCTTCATCGACGGCGTCTTCCCGCTCTCCGCCGCCGGCGCCGCGCACGCGCAGCTCGAGACCGGCCACACCCGCGGCAAGCTCGTCCTCACGGTCGCCGAGGGCTGACCCGCCCCCCTCCCCTCCCGCGAGATGCCACTTGTGCACGCGACACGCCGTGTCGGGCGTGCACAAGTGGCATCTCGCGAAGGGGAGCAGGACGTCAGGGCAGGGGGCGCTCGAGGACGAAGTCCTCCTCGAGGCGGCCGCCGACGAGGAAGTGCCGGACGCCGACGGGCACGAAGCCGTGCTTCGCGTAGAAGCGACGCGCGCGCTCGTTCTCCTGGTTCACGCCGAGCCAGACGCTGAGGGCGCCGATCGCGCGCGCCTCGTCCAGGGTCGCGGCCATCAGCCGTGCCGCGATGCCCGAGCCGTGCCGGTCGGGCAGCGCGTAGCACTTGCTCAGCTCGATCGTCGGCCGGACCGCGACCGCGACCGCCGCCTCGGGGTCGGACGGCTCGCCCCGCACGAGCATCGTGTAGCCGAGCGCCCCGGGGTCGTCCTCCGCCAGGAACAGCACGCGGCCGGGATCAGCGAGGTAGCCGCGGAAGCGCTCGACCGACAGCACGGTGCGGATGAAGTCCGCCTTCGCCTCCTCCGTGACGTGCGGCGGGCAGGCGAGCGGGAACGTCGCGGCCGCGACCGCGGCGAGCTCCTCCGCGTCAGCGGCCGAGGCGCGGCGGACGGTCACGGGGTCGGCGATCGGGGGCAGGGAGTCGGACACGCCGTTCAGTATGCCCGGCGCGCGCGACTCCCCCGGAACGACGAAGGAGGGGACCCGCCGAAGCGGATCCCCTCCCGTCTCTGCTTGCGCAGCTCAGTGCTGTGCCGAGGCTCAGGCCAGGACGTTGACGTCCAGCGGGATGCCGGGGCCGAAGGTCGTCGAGACGGCGGCCTTCTGGATGTAGCGGCCCTTCGAGGAGGACGGCTTCAGGCGGACGATCTCGTCGAGAGCCGTCTTGAAGTTCTCCTGGAGCTGCTCCTCCGTGAAGGCGGCCTTGCCGACGACGAGGTGCACGTTGGCGTGCTTGTCGACGCGGAACTCGATCTTTCCGCCCTTGATCTCGGTCACGGCGCGAGCCACGTCCGGGGTCACGGTGCCGGTCTTCGGGTTGGGCATGAGGCCGCGGGGGCCGAGCACCTTTCCGAGACGGCCGACCTGGCCCATGAGCTCCGGGGTCGAGACCGCGGAGTCGAACGAGGTGTAGCCGCCGGCGACCTTCTCGATGAGCTCGGCGCCGCCGACCTCGTCGGCGCCCGCGGCGATCGCGGCCTCAGCGGCCGGACCGGTCGCGAACACGATGACGCGGGCGGTCTTGCCCGTGCCGTGCGGCAGGATGACCGTGCCGCGGACCATCTGGTCGGCCTTGCGCGGGTCGACCCCGAGCTTGAGCGCGACCTCGACGGTGCTGTTGAACTTCGCGGAGCCGGTCTCGCGCGCGAGCGCGACGGCCTCGTCGGCGGTGTAGAACTTGCCCTCTTCGAGCTTGGCGGCGGCGGCCCGGTAGGCCTTCGACTTCTGTGCCATGTTGTTTCTCCTTGAAACGAGAATGTGGTTCTAGAGCCTGGCGGGCTCTCCCACGGGATGTTGGAGTTCTGTAGTGCTGCGTCGGAACCGACTCTGCACGAGTGTCATGCGACCCCATTGAGGGGTCGCCGTCACGTCACACGCTCTTCCGCGTTCGGCGATCCACTGGATCGCCGGGCTGCCGCCTTTGATGGGCATCACGGTCGAGCAGTGCGCCGCACTACTCGACCGTGATGCCCATCGACCGAGCGGTGCCCGCGATGATCTTCGAGGCGGCCTCGATGTCGTTCGCGTTCAGGTCGGCCTGCTTGGCCTCGGCGATCTCGCGGACCTGCGCCATGGTGAGCTTCGCGACCTTCACGGTGTGCGGGGTCGACGAGCCCTTGGCGACGCCGGCGGCCTTCTTGATGAGCTCCGCCGCGGGCGGGGTCTTCAGGATGAAGGTGAACGAGCGGTCCTCGTAGACGGTGATCTCGACGGGGATGACGTTGCCGCGCTGCGACTCGGTCTGCGCGTTGTACGCCTTGCAGAACTCCATGATGTTGACGCCGTGCTGACCGAGCGCCGGACCGATCGGGGGGGCCGGGTTAGCGGCGCCCGCCTTGATCTGGAGCTTGATCAGGCCGGTGACCTTCTTCTTGGGGGCCATTCAGGATTCCTTTTCTCAGGGTTCGAGTGGTCGGGGGCTCCCGGCCGCTCTCCCGCGCACCCGGCGGGGCCGGATCGCGGTGGAGGAGGGTCGGTCGGCGCGCACGCGGACGGGCGCCGACACGAAAACCCGTACGAGCTTACACGGCGGAGGCCCTCCCCGACAGTGCGGGAAGGGCCTCGGCCGGACGGGGGTCCGTCGTCAGAGCTTGGTGACCTGGTCGAACGACAGCTCGACCGGGGTCTCGCGCTCGAAGAGCGACACGAGCACCGTGAGCTTGCCGCTCTCGGGCTTGATCTCGCTGATCGAGCCGGGAAGACCCGCGAACGAGCCCTCCTTGATCGTGATGGTCTCGCCGATCTCGAAGTCGACCTCGGCGGGCAGCACGCGCTGCGTCTGCTTCTGACCCTTGACGCCGGCCGTCTTGGACGGCGCGACCTCCTTGATCTCGACCAGGCTCTTCAGCATCGTGAAGGCCTCCTCGAAGCGCAGCGGCGTCGGGTTGTGGGCGTTGCCCACGAATCCGGTGACGCCCGGGGTGTGCCGGACGACCGACCACGAGTCCTCGTTGAGGTCCATGCGCACCAGCACGTAGCCGGGGATGCGCACGCGGGTGACCATCTTGCGCTGGCCGTTCTTGATCTCGACCACGTCCTCCATCGGGACCTGGACCTCGAAGATGTAGTCCTCGGCCTCGAGGGAGACCTTGCGGTTCTCGATGTTCGACTTCACGCGCTTCTCGAAGCCCGCGTAGGAGTGGATGACGTACCACTTGCCCATCTTGCCGCGCAGCTCGGCGCGGAACGCCTCGTACGGGTCGATGTCGGCGAGGTCCTCGCCCTCGGCCTCCGCGTCCTCCGCGGCGACCTCGGCCTCGTCCTCGACGGCCTCGAGGGCCGCTTCGGCCTCCTCGACGGTGTCGATGTGCGCTGCCTCGTCGACGGCCGAGTCGGCCTCGGGGTCGTCCACGGAGCCGATCGCGTCGAGCGCGGCCTCGAGGTCCGACGCGAGGTCGTCCTCGGACTCGTTCTCGTCGATGACGCTCAGGGCGCCCTCCTCGGCGGGCTCGACGGCGTCCTCAGCCTGGATCTGGGTGTCGCCCTCCTGAACCTCGTCGACCTCGGACGACTGCTCGGCGGCGGTGACCCAGTCGACGTCGTCGCGGTTTCTGTCAGACACTCGTAACTCTCTCTCGATCGATCGGCCGCGTCCCGTCGGGAATCGCGTGCCGCTGCCGTCGGCGTCCCCCGCTCGTGCGGACGGGACGCTCCCGGGTCGGGTGGCGGGGGTCAGGACGCCGGTGTGCCGAACACGTAGGTCACGGCGAGCGCGAACACCCAGTCCAGCAGCGACACCAGCGCCATCATGATCACGACGAAGATCAGGACCACGACGACGTAGTTGCCGAGCTCCTTGCGCGTCGGCGTGACGACCTTCTTCAGCTCGGCGATGACCTGCCGGATGAAGAGGGCGATGCGCGCGAACGGACTGCGCCGCGCCTCGCGCTGCTGATTGGCGATCGCGACGACGTCCTCGCTCGGCTCGTCGACTGCTTTCCCGGCCACCTGCACGCACCTTTCCCGCACCGGAACCTCCGGTGTGGCCGACCGCCCGTGGGCGGTCCTGGACCGATGACCGCTGCATCGCGGGGACCGCGAGCGACGGGCATCGATGTGCAGGGCGGACAGGGCTCGAACCTGCAACCTGCGGTTTTGGAGACCGCTGCTCTACCAATTGAGCCACCGCCCTATGGATGCCGTTGCGAGCATCCGAGGAGGAGTCGAACGTCTTCGGGAGCCTCAGCAACCGCCTCGGGCGCTGTGAATCCTGGCAGCGTTCGACTACCGCAGACGAGTGTACGTGGACCCGCTGGACGTGTCCAGCCGGGCGCGACCCGTCGCCTGGAGGCCCCCGCGCCCGCGCGATACGCTGGCCGTCGTGTCCTCCACCACGCGTATCTCCGCCCGCATCGCCGCCATCGCCGAGTCCGCGACCCTCAAGGTCGACGCGAAGGCGAAGGCCCTCCAGGCCCAGGGGCGGCCGGTGATCTCCTACGCCGCGGGCGAGCCCGACTTCACCACGCCGCAGCACATCGTCGAGGCCGCGTCGGCCGCGGTGCTCGACCCGAGGAACTACCGGTACACGCCGGCGGCCGGCCTGCCCGACCTCCGCGAGGCCATCGCCGAGAAGACCGCGCGCGACTCCGGCTGGGCCGTCGAGGCGTCGCAGGTCGTCGTCACCAACGGCGGCAAGCAGGCCGTGTACCAGGCGTTCCAGACCCTCCTCGACGAGGGCGACGAGGTGCTCGTCCCGACGCCGTACTGGACCACCTACCCCGAGGCGATCAAGCTCGCCGGCGGTGTGCAGGTCGACGTCTTCGCCGGCGCGGACCAGGGCTACCTCGTCACCGTCGAGCAGCTCGAGGCGGCGCGCACCGAGCGCACCAAGGTCCTCCTCTTCGTCTCCCCCTCCAACCCCACCGGCGCGGTCTACTCCGCCGAGCAGACCCGCGAGATCGGCGAGTGGGCCGAGGAGCACGGCCTCTGGGTGATCGCCGACGAGATCTACCAGAACCTGGTCTACGCGGCCGAGGGCCAGGACGACGCGAGCCCGCTCACCCGCGCCACCTCGATCGTCGAGGCCGTCCCCGCCCTGCGCGACCGCACGATCCTCGTCAACGGAGTCGCCAAGACCTACGCGATGACGGGCTGGCGCGTGGGCTGGATGGTCGGCCCCGCCGACGCGATCAAGGGCGCCTCGAACCTGCAGTCCCACCTCTCGAGCAACGTCTCGAACATCTCGCAGCGCGCCGCGATCGCCGCCCTCACCGGCCCGCAGGAGCCCGCGGAGGAGATGCGCCTCGCGTTCGAGCGCCGCCGCGGCACCATCGTCGACGCGCTCAACGCCATCGACGGCGTCGACTGCCCGACCCCCGGTGGCGCGTTCTACGTGTACCCGGACGTCCGTGGACTGCTGAACCGCGAGTGGGACGGCGTCACGCCCACCACCTCGCTGGAGCTCGCCGACCTGATCCTCGAGAAGGCCGAGGTCGCCACCGTCCCCGGCGAGGCCTTCGGACCCAGCGGCTACCTCCGCCTCTCCTACGCGCTCGGCGACGACGCGCTGCTTGAAGGCGCGAAGCGCCTTCAAGCGCTGTTTCGTTGAGCTGATCTCCTCCTTCGTCGTCGATCAGCCGCGGTCGGAGGTGTCACTGAGCTGATCTCCTCCTTCGTCGTCGATCGGCCGCGGTCGGCCTCGTGAGGTGGATGCGTCCGCAGAGCGTCCTGCGTCCGCGCACGACGATTCGCTGGCACGCGAATCGCCGGTTGCGCTCGGCTCTGCTTCCGCGACTTCCGGGCGGTGTCCGTCCCGGGCGGTGTTCGGGCCGGCGGGTGCGGGGTCGCGAGAGGCCGGTTGTGGGCGTGACACGCCGGGTGGGGTGGGCGCAAGTGGGGGCTCGTGGGGCGGATGACTGTCGTCGGGGGGTGGGACAGGGCACCCTGGGGGGATGACGCCTGACGACGCCGTTCGTGTCCGTGATCTGCGGAAGGACTACGGGGGTGCGCCCGCCCTCACCGGGGTGTCGTTCGAGATCGCGCGCGGCGAGACGTTCGCACTGCTCGGGCCCAACGGGGCGGGCAAGTCGACGACGATCGAGATCCTCGAGGGCTACCGCGACCGCTCGGGCGGCGAGGCATCAGTGCTCGGCGTCGATCCGCGGCACGGCGACCTCGCCTGGAAGTCGCGACTCGGGATCGTGCTGCAGTCCAGCGGCGAATCGGGCAACGCCACGGTCCGCGAGCAGATCGCCCACTTCGCGAGCCTCTACCCGAGCCCGCGCGACGTCGACGAGACGATCGAGGCGGTCGGCCTCACGGCGAAGGCGCGCTCGCGCATCGGCAAGCTCTCCGGCGGGCAGCGCCGCCGCGTCGACGTGGCGCTGGGCATCGTGGGCCGTCCGGAGCTGGTGTTCCTCGACGAGCCGACGACGGGCTTCGACCCGGAGGCGCGGCACGCGTTCTGGGATCTGGTCGCGCTGCTCAAGAGCGAGGGCACGACCATCCTGCTCACCACGCACTACCTCGACGAGGCGGCGCACCTCGCAGACCGGGCCGCGGTCATCGCGGGCGGCCGGCTCCTCGCGATCGGACGGATGGACGAGATCGGCGGCGACGAGGCCCGCGTGCCGATCGTCCAGTGGCAGGAGGACGGCGCGCGGCGTCGCCTCCGCACCACGGAGCCGGCCCGCGTCGTCGCCGAGCTGAGCGCCCGCCTCGGCGAGCCGACGGCCCTCGAGGTCCTCCGGCCCAGCCTCGAGGACATCTATCTGGACCTGATCCGCGACGACCGCGCCGGAGACACCGCCCTCGACGTGATCGGAGAGCCGGCATGAGCGCCGTCGCCGCCCCCCGCCCCGCCCTGCGCACCGGTGTCGGCCGCACCCTCCGGCTCGGCGCCGCCCGCGCCCGCTACGAGGTGCGCTCGTACTTCCGCGCGCCGGACCAGGTGTTCTTCACCTTCCTCTTCCCGGTGCTGCTGCTCGCGATCTTCTCGGTCGCGTTCGGGGACGGCGCGGTGATGCAGGCGAACCCGCAGGACCCGGGCATCAGCATGGCCGAGTACTACGTGCCGGGACTCGCGGCGGCGGGCATCCTGCTCTCCGGGGTGCAGAACCTCGGCGTGGACATCGCCATCGAGCGCGGCGACGGCACGCTCAAGCGCCTCGCCGGAGCACCGCTGCCCGTCCTGAGCTACTTCCTCGGCAAGTTCGGCCAGGTGCTCGTGACGAGCGTCGCGCAGACGGGGCTGCTGCTCGCGGTCGCCGCGACCGTGTTCTCGGTGCCGCTGCCGACCGACGGCGGTCGCTGGGCGACCTTCGCCTGGATCTATCTGGCCGGAGTGGCGACCTCGGCGATCCTGGGCATCGCGGTCTCCGCCCTCCCCCGCACCGGGAAGAGCGCGACGGCCGTCATCGTCCCGCCGCTGCTCGTGCTGCAGTTCGTCTCCGGGTCGTACCTCTCCTTCACGACCCTGCCGGACTGGCTGCAGACGATCGCGAGCGTCTTCCCGCTCAAGTGGATCGCGCAGGGCATGCGGGCGGTCTTCCTGCCGGCCGACTTCGAGCAGGCCGAGGTCAACGGCGACTGGGACCTGACCGGGGTCGCGATCGCCCTCGGCGTCTGGCTGGTCCTGGGCCTGATCGCGAGCCGCCTCACCTTCCGCTGGATCCGCCGCGACGCCTGACGCCCACGATGCTGGTCGAGTAGCCCCGCAGGGGCGTATCGAGACCCACCGTTCCCCGGAGGGCGGGGACGCGCGCCGCGCAGTCCGTGGCGCGGGGAGTCAGACGGTGGTGCCGACCACCACGGGCTCGGGGTGCAGCAAGATCCCGAACTCGGCGAGCACGCGGCCCTGGACGTAGCGGGCGAGCTCGGCGATCTGCTCGGCGGTCGCTCCGCCCCGGTTCGTGAGTGCGAGGGTGTGCTTGCTCGACACCGCGGCGCGCGAGCCCGGGAGCGAGAAGCCGCGGGCGATCCCGGCGTGCTCGATGAGCCAGGCGGCGCTGAGCTTGACCCGTGCGTCGGGCGAGGCCGGGGCGGGCAGCCGGATCGGCGCCCCCGCCTCGACGTCGGCGAGGGCGGTCACCAGCGGGGCGTCGCTCGCCGGAGTCTCCGGCCATCTCGGCGCGGTCGGCGGCAGGCCGCTCGCGGCCGCGACGGTGACGATCGGGTTGGTGAAGAAGGAGCCGGCGCTGGCGGTGTCCGGATCGTCCGGATCGAGCACCATCCCCTTCGCGCCGCGCAGCCGCAGCACGCTCGCGCGCACTTCCGCGAGTGGCACGCGGTCGCCCAGCTCGACGCCGAGCGCACTGGCCAGCTGACCGTAGGCGACGGGAGCGCCGAGACCTGCTCCGCCGACGTCCTCGAGAGCGAACTCGACGGCGAGGACGGCGCCGCGTCGACCCTGCTTGACGGCGGAGGTCCGGTAGCCCAGCTCGAGCTCGGCCGCCGTCAGCCGCACGGGCTCCTGCGCGCCCTCGTCGAGGAAGTCGACCGCGACGAGGGTGTCGGAGAGCTCCTGGCCGTAGGCGCCGATGTTCTGCACCGGTGACGCGCCGACCGTCCCGGGGATGCCGCTGAGCGCCTCGAGTCCCGCCCAGCCGCGCTCGACGGTGGCGGCGACCAGGCCGTCCCAGGATTCGCCCGCCTGCACGCGGAGGTGGACCGCGCCGGGCCGGTCCGTCTCGAGCCGCTCGATCCCGGTCGTGCGCACGCGCACCACGGTCCCCTCGACTCCGTCGTCGCCGACGAGGAGGTTGGAGCCGCCGCCGAGCAGCAGCCAGGGCTCGTCGTCGGCCCACACCTCGCGGAGGGCGGCGACCAGCTCGGCCTCGGTGGCCGGCTCGAGCAGGCGCT
Source organism: Rathayibacter sp. PhB151 (assembly GCF_004366415.1). Lineage (NCBI taxonomy): Bacteria > Bacillati > Actinomycetota > Actinomycetes > Micrococcales > Microbacteriaceae > Rathayibacter > Rathayibacter sp. PhB151. The sequence continues at coordinate 218,824 of NZ_SOEN01000010.1, forward strand.
CGGGCGCCCCGCCGACGCGCAGCGTCGTGAGAGAGGAGAGGGCGGGAGTCGTCATCGGGCGATCAGGCCAGGGAGACGCGCGCCTGGGCCTTGCCGAGCACGGCCTGGCCGCCGAAGGTCACCGCGAGGTCGACCCGTGCGATGCCCGCCTCGGCGTCGATCGCGCCGATCTTCGCGACGACGTCGAGCTCGGCGCCCTCCTTGGGGTCGACGACGACGGGCCGCGTGAAGCGGACCTGGTAGTCGACGACACGGCCGGGATCGCCGACCCAGTCGACGACGACCTGCACGGCGGTGCCCATCGTCAGCATGCCGTGGGCGAGCACGCCGGGCAGCCCGACCTCGGCCGCGACGTCGTCGCGGTAGTGGATCGGATTGAAGTCGCCCGAGGCGCCGGCGTAGCGCACGAGCGAGCCGCGCTCGAGGTGGAAGCGCCGCTCGCCGACGACGTCGCCGACGGTGAGCTCGGACAGGACGGGGCGCTCGGCGCTCATTCGTCTCCCCTGACGACGAGGGTGGACAGGGCGGTGACGACGTGGGCGCCGTCGGCGTCGACCATGGTCGACTGCGTGGTGATCATCGAGTGCGCGCCGAGCTGCTTGATGCTCGCGACCGAGAGGGTCGCGGTCAGCTCGTCGCCCGCGACGATGGGGCGCGAGTAGCTGAAGCGCTGGTCGCCGTGGACGACCCGGCTGAAGTCGATGCCGGCGTCCGGCGCGGCGAGCAGCTGGGCGAGGGTGAACTCCTGCACCACCACGGCGAAGGTCGGCGGGGCGACGACGTCGCGGTAGCCGGCACGGCGCGCGGCCTCGGGGTCGAGGTGGAGAGGGGACTCGGCGGAGACGGCGCGCGCGAACTCGCGCACCTTCTCGCGGCCCACCTGGTAGGGCTCCGTCGGCGCGAACACGCGCTCGGTGAGGTCGGGGTTCACTGGCACCCGGCCATCTTAGGCGCTGGCCTCGGAAGCCTCTCGGGCCCCCGGCGCCCTCCGAGGCCCCTCCCCCTCGACGGGGGTCATGCACGTATGACCATCGACAATTACCCACGCGCGTATGGGTGACCGCGGACGATTCTTCTCCGAAGCTGGCGAGCATGTCCACACCTGACCCCGAACGCGACTGGATGACCTACGCCCGCGAGCTCGGCACGAACCTCCACCGCGCCCGGATGGCCAAGGGCGAGAGCCAGGAGCGCATCGCCCACGCCGCCGGACTGGCGGGCTACACCTACCAGAAGTTCGAGAAGGGCGAGTCGAAGCCGGGCTCGCCCGCGAACCCGCAGCTGAAGACGCTCTTCGCCCTCTGCGAGGCCCTCGACATCGAGCTCTCCGACCTGCTGCCGCCGAACCCGCCCCGCTCATCCGGCGCCGCCGGGACCGAGTAGCCGCAGCGTCGCCTCGACGCCGCGCGCCAGCCGCGCCGCCGCGCTGAGATCGAGGTCCACCGCGCCGAGACCGTCGGATTCGAGGCGCAGCCGCTCCTCGCCCCGGCCGCCGGGCCGGCACAGCGAGACGTGCACGACGGCGGCGACGGGCTCGCCCGCCGCGCCCTCACCGCACCAGAGCACGAGCGGGAGCGACTGCGCCCGGGAGCGGTGCAGCCGCTCCTCGGGGCACTCGATCTCGTCGTGCTCCCCCGCGCACCAGCGGGGGCATCCGTCGTCGTCTCGCCTGTTCTGTCGTCCGTCCATGTTCCGCACCAATCGTTCGAGGCGCACAGCACACCAGGCGGCACCGACATCGCGGCGGGCCCGCCGACCGGATCCCCCGGGGATGTGGACAGGCACCCGGCACCTCCCCCCTGTGGAGGAATGCTGTCACTGTGCCATACCGAGATGGCGGCCCCGCGGGCCGCGTCAGCGGTGGACGATCAGCCAGGTCGCGACGGCCGTCGTGGCGCCGCGGTTGATCATCCGGTGGCCGCGCTCGCAGGGGAACGTGATCGCGTCCCCCGCCGCGAGGACCACGGTCTCGTCCTCGAACTCGACGGTGAGCTCGCCGAGCGTGACGGTCCCGATCTCGATCCCGTCGTGGCGCAGGAACCGGCGCTGCGCGGTCGAGGTCGCCCCCGGAGGATAGGTCGACTCGAAGAAGTCGACCGCGTCGACGGGCTGCGGCGCCAGCCGGCGGAAGAGCACTCCGCCCTCGAGGAGGACGGGAGCGACCTCGCCCGCGCGGACCACGGCCGTCGTCGCCCCCGGGTCCTCTCCGCCGCTCGGCGCATCCGGCCCACCGGCCGCCGCGCCGCCGGCGGCGGTCTCGTCGAAGACGGCGGAGAGCGGGACGCCGAGAGCGCCGACCATCGCGATGAGGCGCCCGACCGACGGCTGCATCGCTCCCCGCTCGATCTGCGAGACGGCGCTGGCCGAGATGCCGAGCTCGCGGGCGAGCGCGCGCAGCGACATCCCTGACGCGAGACGCAGCTCGCGCAGGCGCGCGCCGACGCCTTCGCCGACCGCCCCGGGAAGCGCGGCGACGACGTCCGGAGCCGCGGAGACCCCGGAATCCCGGGCGGTCTCGTCGGTGGGCATGCGGGACGCCGTCCTCTCCTCGGTGATCGTCACACAGCTGTAACGGGGGCGAAACGAACGCGGCCCGGCGGAGCCCTAGGTTCTCCCGTGTGAAGTCATCACTTCACACGATCCGACAGCCCACCGCTCGCGCGGAGGCGGCCGATCGCCACGGCCGACCGCCTCGACCACCCTGACACATCCGCTCCGTGCGCCCACCCGCGCACGCCCGCCCGAGAGGTGGATCCACCATGACCGACCGCGCCACTGCACCCCGCATCGACCCGTCGACCGCGCCGCCGGCCGAGAGCGCCGGGCTCGCCGGCCCCTCGCTCGTCAAGCCCGGCTACGACGACCGCCTCGCCAACGAGGACCTCGCCCCGCTCGTCAAGCAGCGCTGGTCGAGCTACAACATCTTCGCGTTCTGGATGTCCGACGTGCACAGTGTCGGCGGCTACGTCACCGCCGGCTCGCTCTTCGCGCTCGGCCTCGCCGGCTGGCAGGTGCTGGTGGCCCTCGTGGTCGGCATCGTGATCGTGCAGGTCTTCTGCAACCTCGTCGCGAAGCCCAGCCAGGTGACCGGCGTGCCCTATCCGGTGATCAACCGGGCGATCTTCGGCGTCCGCGGGGCGAACATCCCCGCGATCATCCGCGGGCTGATCGCCATCGCCTGGTACGGCGTGCAGACCTACCTCGCCGCGCAGTCGCTCAACATCGTGTTCCTCAAGTTCTTCCCGGCGATGGCCTCCTGGAACACCCCCGAGGCCTCCTTCCTCGGCCTCTCCGCCCTCGGCTACCTCTCCTACTCGATCCTCTGGGTCGCGCAGGCCGCGCTGTTCTGGCGGGGCATGGAGTCGATCCGCCGCTTCATCGACTGGGCCGGCCCCGCCGTCTACGTGGTGATGCTCGTGCTCGCGATCTACCTCGTCTCGCAGGCCGGCTGGGAGAACATCTCGCTGAACCTCGGCTCGGGCGAGCCCCTCGACCTCGGCGCCTCGATCCCGGTGATGATCTCGGCCGTCGCACTGGTCGTCTCCTACTTCTCCGGTCCGATGCTGAACTTCGGCGACTTCTCCCGCTACGCCCGCAGCTACCGAGCGGTGAAGAAGGGCAATTTCCTCGGCCTGCCGATCAACTTCCTCTTCTTCTCGCTGCTCACCGTGATCACCGCCTCCGCGACGGTCCCCGTCTTCGGCGAGCTGATCACCGACCCGATCGAGACCGTCGAGCGGATCGACACCTGGTTCGCCGTCCTGCTCGGCGGGCTCACCTTCGTCATCGCGACGATCGGCATCAACATCGTCGCCAACTTCATCTCGCCCGCGTTCGACTTCTCCAACGTCAACCCGAAGAAGATCAGCTGGCGGATGGGCGGCATGATCGCCGCCGTCGGCTCGGTGCTGCTCACCCCGTGGAACTGGTACTCCAACGACACCGCGATCCACTACACGCTCGGCATCCTCGGCGCCCTGATCGGCCCGCTGTTCGGCGTCCTGATCGCGGGCTACTACCTGGTCAGCCGTCAGCGCGTCTGGGTCGACGACCTCTACACGATGAGCGAGAAGGGCCGCTACTGGTTCTCCCGCGGCTTCAACCCCAACGCCGTCTGGGCCACCGTGATCGGCGGCCTCCCCTCCGTCCTCTCGGTGCTCGTGCCGCGCTGGATCGAGGAGGCGGGTGGCCCGTCCTTCACCTGGCTCGGTGACTACAGCTGGTTCCTCGGCTGCGGCCTCGGCTTCGTCGCGATGGCCGTCCTGGAGCGCCGCTCCCCGCGGATCGGCCGCCTCGAGGAGGACCTCGCGAACGTCAGCGACGGCAGCACGGTCTGACCCGCGCCCTCCCCCGCCCGTCCCCACCCGGCCTCGCCATCCACTCCATCCTCCAGAAGTTGCGGTAGTCGCGCGTGACTACCGCAACTTCTGAGGACTGGCCGGTGGCGTGGTGGCCGTTCCACCCCTGCAGCATCCCGAGGAGCGCCCGTGCGCATCACCGTCGTCAACCCGAACACCAGCGAGCACATGACCGAGGCGATCGGCCGCGCCGCGCGGTCCGTCGCCTCCGTCGGCACCGAGATCGTCGCCGTCACGCCGCCGATGGGACCGGCCTCGATCGAGAGCCACTACGACGAGGCGCTCGCCGTCCCGGGGCTGCTGCACGAGATCGTCCGCGGCGACGCCGAGGGCAGTGACGGCTACGTCGTCGCGTGCTTCGGCGACCCGGGGATCGACGCGGCCCGCGAGATCGCCCGCGGACCGGTGATCGGCATCGCCGAGGCCGCGATGCACATGGCGTCCCTGGTCGGCCGGCGGTTCAGCGTCGTCACCACGCTCTCGCGCACCAGCGGGCGGGCCTGGGACATCGCGCACCGGGCCGGCTTCGACCGGGCCTGCGCGGGAGTGCACGCCTGCGACATCCCGGTGCTCGAGCTCGACGACCCGCACTCCGACGCGCGCCGGGTGATCCTCGAGGAGTGCGCGGCCGCGCTCGCGACGGACGGCTCGGACGTGATCGTCCTGGGCTGCGCGGGGATGGCCGACCTCTGCCACGACCTCTCGCGCGAGCTCGGCGTCCCGGTGATCGACGGGGTCGCCGCCGCGGTCCGGCTGGTCGAGGGCCTCGTCGCGATGGGAGTCACGACCTCGCGCCGCGACGAGTTCGCGGCACCGCGCCCGAAGGAGATGACGGGGCTGCTCGCCCCGTTCGCGCTGGCCTGAGGCGAGCGCACGAGACGGGACGCACGAAGGGCCCGGGAGCAGACGCTCCCGGGCCCTTCGTCTGCAGCGGCTAGGACTGCTGAGCGCTCCGGCGACGGCGCGTCACGACGAGCGACACGAGGCCGAGGGCCAGCAGGGCGCCCGCACCGGAGGCGGCGCCCGCCGTCTCGACACCGGTGGCGGCCAGGTGCCGGCCGCCGGTCGCGGTCGCGGTCGACGCCGCGGCAGCGGTCACGACGATCGGCTCCCGCTGATCGGCGGCGATGTTGACGCTCGGATCGAAGACCTGGAAGAGGGAGCCGTACTCGCCGTCCACGGCGGCCGAGACCAGGACGACGACGAAGTAGCGACCGGGCGCGAACGAGCCGCGCACCGTCGCGCCGTCGAAGGTGGCGTCGCTCTGCAGCGGACCGAGCTCGACACCCTCCTGCTCGTCGTCGTTGTTGAACTTCTTGACCAGGACGCGCAGGGTGACCTCGTCGAAGCAGTCGGGCAGCGCGAAGGCGCCGACCGTGACGGCGATGGTGCCCACTCCGCCGACGGCGTCGACCGTGAACGGCTCGTTCGCCTGGGAGCGGTCGAGGCCGTCAGCGCAGGAGTCGAAGGCGCTCAGCACCCGGAGGGTCTCGCGCAGGATCTCGCTGCGGAAGATCTCGACGCCCTCGTTCACCCCCGAGGTCTGGACCGAGACGGTCCAGTCGGCCGTGTACGGCAGAGCGACCTCGATGGTGCGGGCCGGCAGGCCCTCGGCGGGGACCTGCTCGACGGTGTCCAGTGCGACACCGACGCCGTTGTCCTGGGTCACGAAGTAGCCGATGTTCGCCTCGTCGTAGCGGCCGGTGCTCGCCCGGGGCGGGACCGACAGCGTGAGCGTCCCGGGGGCGGTGGCGATCGAGATCTCACCGTCGAGCGACACGGCGGTGTCGGCGGTCGACGGGTCGAGTGCCGTTCCCGCTGCGGAGCGCCACTGCTCGGAGGCGAGATCGACGAACGATCCGCCGCGCATGCCGTAGAGCTTCGTGGTCACCAGGACGGTGCGCGGGCCGGCCGGCGCGGGGACCAGGGCGGTCTGCGGCGCGCTGCCGTCCCGCTCGACGGGGACCGTGACGCCGATGCCGCCGGAGTACTCGCCGTCGGGGCCCTGCGCGACGAGGACGATGTCCGCCGACGCGGCGCAGTCCGGGAACGACGCCTCCGGGAGCGCGACGGTCGCGAAACCGGGTGCGGCCTTCCAGTCGACGGTGATCGCGTCGAAGTCGATCGCGACCGCCCGCGCGCCGTCCGGGCAGGAGGGGTCGGTGTCGTCGCTCGCGACGGGTGCCGGAGACGGCACGGCGGTCGCGGTGGGCACGGCGGTCGCGGTCGGCGCGGCGGTCGCGGTCGGCGCGGCGGTCGCGGTCGGCGCGGCGGTCGCGGTGGGCACGGCGGTCGCGGTCGGCGCGGACGTCGGCGCTGTGGTCGGCGCCGGCTCGGCGGCCTGAGCCGCTGCCGACTCCGCCGCAGGACTCGCCGACGGCGTCGGTTCCACACGAGCACTCGCGGCCGCCCCCGGCGCGAGGAGACCGGCGGCGAGGCCGACGGCGAGGGTGAGGCACGCGAGACGCGAGCGCGAGCGGAGAGGGGTCCCCCGGAGAGACATGGATGTATTCCTTCTCGAGAATGTGGATGCGGGATCGGCGCCGAAGCTGCCCCCGTGGCGCCTGGCTGATGTCTATCAGCGGCCTGAGCGTCCGCACATCCCCCGCGGCGCGGCGCTCTGCATCGATCGCGTAACGGCGCTTCTGGGAGGATCGAGCCATGGCGATCCTCCGCGACCTGGCCCTCGGCGCACGGCTCTTCGGCAGGGGGTTCGGCACCTGGGTCCGCTCGCCCCGGGCGATGCTCCTCGGCGCGATCCCGCCCCTGATCGTCGGCCTCGTCTTCGTCGGCGTGCTGGTGCTCGTTCTCACCCGGATCGACGAAGTGGTGCGCGCGCTGACGCCGTTCGTGGACGGCTGGGACGAGGCCGCGGCCGGCACCGTCCGCCTCCTGCTCTCCATCGCCGCGGTCGGGGCGATCGTCGCACTCGGCGTCGTCCTCTTCGCCGCGGTCACCCTGCTCGTCGGCGACCCCTTCTACGAGCGGATCTGGCGCGGCGTCGAGAACGAGCTCGGCGGCGTGCCCGACGAGCACGAGACGGGGTTCTGGCGCGGACTCGGCCGCACACTGCGCGACTCCTCGGTGCTGGTCGCCACCTCGCTGGCGATCGGCGTCGTGCTGGTGCTGCTCGGGATCATCCCGGTCGTCGGGCAGGTGGTCGGGCTGGTCGCCGGCGCGCTCGTCGGCGGCCGGGCGCTCGCCCTCGAGTTGACCGGGTTCGCCGGCGACGCCCGCGGACTCGCACTGCGCGATCGCCGCCGGCTCCTCGGCGAGCGCCGCGCGGTGTCGCTCGGCTTCGGCATCGCGGTCTACCTGGCCTTCCTGATCCCGGGCGGCGCTGTGCTCGCGACCCCCGCGGCGACGGCCGGGGCGACCCTCCTGCTGCGCACGCTCCGCGGCGAGTCGACGGAGCGGATCGACCCGGCGCCCGACGCCGCGACCGCCTGATCGGGTGGCCGCCCGAGCGGCGCCTCCCCTAGACTTCCCCCGTGCTCACGTCGACCCTCCGCCCCTGGTGGCCCGCCTCCTAGGCAGGCCGACGCGCAGACTCCTCTCGCACACGACCGCCTCGACCGGGCGGTCGTTCTGCATGTCGGGGCCCGGGTGAGGGACACCCCGACCCAAGGACCACGATGACCTCGCTCCTCTCCCGCATCCTCGCCTCCGACGGAACGCTGCCGTTCGCGGTCGTCCTCCGGCAGGGCCGGACGGACGTCGACGTCTTCACCGGCGACGTCGTCGATGTCGACGGCCTCGCCGACATCCCGCTCGACGGCGCCGACGTGCTGACCCTCGTGCCCTACCGCCAGGTGCGCGAGCGCGGCTTCGCGGCGAAGGACGACGGCGCCCCGCTGCGGAACCTCGTGGTGCGCGAGCGCGAGAGCGTGCCGCTGGCCGAGGTGCTGCGACTGCTGCCCGAGCGCGAGATCCCGGTCGAGGAGCGCGGCTTCGACGTGCCCGACGAGGAGTACGCGGAGATCGTCCGCCGGGTGATCGACGACGAGATCGGCCGGGGCGAGGGTGCGAACTTCGTCATCAACCGCGCCTTCGTCGCGCACACGGACGCTCCCGCGGTCGAAGCGGTGCTGGCCTGGTTCCGCCGGCTGCTGACCGACGAATCGGGCGCCTACTGGACCTTCGCGATCCACACTCCCGGTGCCGACGGCTCGCCGGCCGTCACCGCGGTGGGCGCGACGCCCGAGCGCCACGTCTCGGTCCGCGACGGCGTGGCGATGATGAACCCGATCAGCGGCACCTTCCGCCACCCCGCGGCCGGCCCGACCGGCGCCGAGGTGCTCGCCTTCCTCGCCGACGTCAAGGAGAGCGAGGAGCTCTTCATGGTGGTCGACGAGGAGATGAAGATGATGAGCGCCGTCTGCCCGAACGGCGGGCGGATCCTCGGGCCGTTCCTCAAGCAGATGTCGCGGCTCAGCCACACGGAGTACCTGCTCGAGGGGCGCACCGATCTCGACGTCCGCGAGGTGCTGCGGCTGACCATGTTCGCGCCGACCGTCACCGGCTCGCCGATGGAGAACGCCTGCGCCGTGATCGCGGAGTACGAGAAGGAGCCGCGCGGCTACTACTCCGGTGTCCTCGCCCTGTTCGAGCCGGAGGAGCACGGCTACACGGTCGACGCGCCGATCCTGATCCGCACCGCGTACCTCCGCGAGGACGGCCGGCTCACCGTGCCGGCCGGCGCGACGCTCGTGCGGCACTCGACGCCGGAGGGCGAGGTCGCCGAGACCCGCGCGAAGGCGTCCGGGGTGCTCTCCGCGCTGGGGCTGCTCCCGCACCGCGACATCCCGCCGGCGATCGACCTCAACGCGCAGCCCGGCGTGCAGGAGGCGCTCGAGGCGCGCAACGAGCGGCTCGCGTCGTTCTGGCTGCGGCCGCAGGCTCCCGAGCACATCGAGGGGCTCGCCGGGCACACCGCGCTCATCGTGGACAACGAGGACCAGTTCACGACGATGCTCGCGCACCAGCTGCGCCACCTCGGCATGGACGCCCGGGTCGAGCGCTGGTCGAGCGTCGAGGACGTGCTGAGCGACGACCTCGTGGTGTTCGGCCCCGGCCCCGGTGACCCGCGCGACGACTCCGAGCCGCGGATCGCCCGGCTGCGGGCGCTGATGACCGAGCGGCTCGCCTCGGAGCGGCCGATGCTCGCCGTCTGCCTCAGCCACCAGATGCTGTCGCTGCTGGCCGGGCTGCCGGTCGAGCCGCTGCCCGCGCCCCGGCAGGGCGTGCGGCTGGCGGTCGACGTCTTCGGCGAGGACGCGGCGATCGGCTTCTACAACACCTTCTCGTCGGTCGCGGGTGCGGACGTGTCGAGCACCCCGCTGCTCGACCTCGAGATCTCGCGCGACCCGGCGACGGGGATCGTGGACGCGCTGCGCGGGGAGGGAGTCGCCTCCGTGCAGGGGCACCTGGAATCGGTGCTGTCCTCCGACGGCCTGCGCACGCTCGAGCGACTGGTCCGCACCGCGACCTCGCAGCCGGCGCGCGCGTGAGCGACGTCCGGCTGATCGCGTCGCCGTCCTACTCCGCCGAGCTGCGGGAGGCGGTGGCCGCGAGCGTCCGGGCGGCGGCGGAGGCCGCTCGCGGCTGGTACGGCCGCGGCGACAAGCTCGCCGCCGACGCGGCCTCGGTCGCGGCGATGCGAGCGGTGCTCGCCGAGGCACCGTTCGCCGGCGTCGTCGTGATCGGCGAGGGTGAGAAGGACGACGCCCCGATGCTCGCGAACGGCGAGCGGCTCGGGCGCGCCCACTCCCCCTCCTGCGACGTCGCGGTCGACCCGCTCGACGGCACCCGGCTGACGGCGGAGGGGATCCCCGGCTCGGTCTGCGTCATCGCGCTCGCCCCGCGCGGCACGATGCTCGATCCGCGCGACGTCTTCTACATGGACAAGCTGGTCTGCTCCGGAGCGGGGGCGGGAGTCGTCGGGCTGGATCGGCCGCCCGCCGAGAACGCGCGGCGGCTGGCCGACGCCCTCGGCAAGCCGGTCTCCGAGCTGGTGGTCGCCGTGCTGGACAAACCGCGGCACGCCGGGCTGATCGCGGCGCTGCGGGAGGCCGGTGTCGCGCTCTCGCTGCGCGGCGAGGGCGACGTCTCGGTCGCCATCGAGGCCGCGGACCCCTCCGGCGCCGTCGACCTCGTGCTCGGCATCGGCGGCACGCCCGAAGGGGTCGTCGCCGCCTGCGCCGTCCGCGCCCTCGGCGGCGTGATGGAGGGCCGCCTCGCCCCGCAGACCGCCCTCGAGCGCGCGAACGCCCTGGCCGCCGGCCACGACCTCACCCGCCTGCTGACCCTCGACGACCTCGTCTCCTCCCCCGACGTCCTCTTCGCCGGCTGCGAGGTCTGACGCTTCTCCGCGAGATGCCACTTGTGCACGCCTTTCACGGCGTGTCGCGTGCACAAGTGGCATCTCGCGGGGGCGCCGGTCAGGGGGCGGCGACGCCGTGGCGCCAGTAGCCGATGAAGGTGATGGCGCGCTTGTCGACGGCGCGGTCGGCGACGAGGTGGCGGCGGGCGCCGGTGGCGAGGGAGGACTCACCGACGGCGAAGACGGAGGGGCGACCCGCGGGCAGGGTCGCGTCGCGGAGGACGGCGAGCGCGTGCTCGCCGGGGCGGGCGTGCGCGTCGGCACGGGGCAGCCAGTGCAGAGTGACGGCGTCGGAGGCGACGACGGGCTGGCGGTCCGCCTCGGAGGGCAGCTCGAGGAAGACGTGAGCGGCGCGGTCCTCGGGCAGCGAGGCGAGGATGCCCGCGACCGCCGGCAGTCCCGTCTCGTCGGCGACGAGCAGGCACCAGTCGGAGCCGTCGGCCCGGCGGTAGCCGAGCCCCTGGTCGAGGATGCCGACCCGGTCGCCGACCGCGGCGGTGAGGGCGAAGGTCACGGCGGGCCCCGCCTCCCCCGGCTCGCCGTGCACGACGAAGTCGACGTCGATCTCGGGTCCGCCGTCGGCGCCCTCGGCCCGGTAGCGGCGCACGGTGTAGTTGCGGACCACCGGCCGCTGCGCCTTCGGCATCGCGAGGTACTGCGCGTACCAGAGCGCGCTCGAGCGGGTCGGCAGCCGCAGCGCCTCCTGCCCGGGCCGCGGCAGGAAGAGGCGGAACCACTGGTCGTGGCCGAGCGGATGCAGCAGCGCGACCCCGGGCCCGCCGAAGGTGACGCGCTGCATTCCCGGCGTCACGCGCGCGGTGCGGACGACCTCGACGGTGACGACCTGCGGATCGGTGGGGCGGGTCGGGGCGGACGAGCGGGCCATGCGGAGCCTCCGTGCTGCGGGCGGACGCACCGCCGGGTTTGGTGAGGCTTACCTTACCTAGGCCCTCGGCCGCCCCATCGGTACTGTCCGCGAGATGCCACTTGCGCACGCCTTTCACGGCGTGTCGCGTGCACAAGTGGCATCTCGCTCAGACCGTGTGCCCTGAAGAGGGGTGTGTGAAATTTCCTCGCTTAGTGGTCATATAGATGTGGTCGCGGCGCTGGGTCCGACCGAGGAATCGAGGGACGGCCATGAAGAGATCGACACGAATCGCTTCCCTTGCAGGAGCAGTCCTGCTGAGCGTCGGGATGGCGGCGACGGCGCAGGCGAACGTCTTCGCGGACAGCTTCGACAAGAACGCCGGCGGGTTCCAGTCGCCGACGTCGACCACCTACCAGACGAAGTACGAGTCGAATCGGAACGGCACCATCCAGCTCCGGGAGATCGGCAGCGACTACAAGATGGACGCGCAGATGTGCCAGGCGCTCGTCAACTGCGACAGAGGCACGAAGATCTTCTCGATCACCGACGACAACATCGTCCACGGGCTCCCGAACAGTTATGAGGCGGGCACCGAGACTCTCACGTCCGCGCTTCGAACGACCCCCTTCACCATCTATCAGGTGCACGTTCGCGGTCAGTGGCAGGCCTGGTAGAGCCGGAGCCCGACCATCGACACGACCGTGCCTTCGCGCTTCGCACTGGTCCTCACCGATCTGCGGTCGTCGTTGCGCTGGCCGCAGGCGCTCCTCGGTGCGATCCTCGTCCTCGGTCCGACGGCTCTCGGGCTGGCGGAGGTGGGCGGCGGTGTCCACCGCGATGAGCTGGACGTCTACTCCCAGTTCATGATCTCCCCGATGATCATCCTCTTCCCCGTCTTTATCACGACGGCCTGCTGCAGCGGCACCGCTGCCGATATCAGGAAAAGGTTCGTCGTCCTCGTCCGCGCGCGAATGGATCTCCGGTCCTACCTGGCGACCCGGATGATGAGCGTCGCCCTCGGAGGATTCGTGCTCGGCTTCGTCGCCGCACTCCTTCCCGGACTGATCGCCTTCGGGATCTGGCCGGAGCTGGGTGCGCCCTTCATCGATCCGGTCGTGTACGGACTCGCACCGGACGAGGTGGAACGGAACGCCCTGGAGCGCGTGAACTACTCGCAGCTGCTCGCCTTCGGCTGGCCGGTGTACCTGATCGGCTACTCCTCGGTGCTGGGTGCCTGGGGTGCGATCACGGCGGTGGCCGGGGTGCTCGCACTGGTCGCACTGAAGAACCTGGGGCTGGCGATGGTGCTGCCCGCAGTGGTCTTCTTCGTCGAGACGATGGCTGTCGCTCTGGTCGACCATCCACTTCTCGGATTCATGTACGGAGCCTTCCCGTTCGGTCTCGATCAGGCGCCGATCGGAATAATGGTCCTGCCGCTCGCGGTCGCTGGAGCCGCGACGGTTCTCGCCGCACGGCGGATCCTCGGCAGAGCCCAGCGACTCCCGGCGCTGACATGATCGCCTCGCTCTCCCGCCGTGTCCGCCTGCTGCTCGCCGGCTGGGCCCTCGCGGCTGCCGCCGCGTACTCGATTCACCAGCGGACGCTCTGGACCGCGTCGGGTTCCTCGTTCGGATTCGTCGACGTGGCGGTCGAAGTCGTGAACGACCCGCTCTTCGTCTGCTACGGACTGGGAGCGCCGTGGTGCATCGCCTTCTTCCTGGCGTCGAGGTCCCTCCCTCCGGAATCCGTGTGCATCCGGGCCGGATCACTCAAGAACGTGCTCCTCGTCCTCCTGCGCAGCGACGCGGCGAGTGCTGCGGTCGTCCTGTTCGGTGTGCTGACGACGTTCTGGGTGTGCTCCCTCGGGCTGGCGAACGACCTCGCGCGCGTGCCCGGATCGGTGAGTGCACTGCTCTCGGACGTCGCGCTGCCCCCGCCCGTCGGAGTGCTGCTCCAGCTCCCGCTCCTCCTGCTCTTCCTCACGACGATCGGGTCCCTCCTCTCCGCCTGCTGGGTGCTCTCAGGCGGGAGTGTCCTCGTCGGGCCGGCGGCGACGGTGCTGCTCGGCTGGTTCGCCGTCTCGGCGGCGGGGGGACTCCCGAGGACTCCGCCGTCAGCTCGGCGTTCCTCTCCAGTTCCTCGCTCCACCTCGGGCGGCCGTTCGGCGTGCTCGCCGCCGCCGTCGTCCTCCTCTCGATCGAGGTCGTCCTCCTCGGCGCCGTCCGGGTCCAGGATCGCCGGCTGTCCGGAGTTGCGCGGTCCTGGGGTGCCGGATGGGCGGCGTACGTCCTCCTCCTCGGCACGGCCGCGCTCGGGCCGACGGGGCTCCAGTCGGTCTCCGAGGGGAATCCGGCACCCGGGGTCGAGGGGAGAGTCCTCGGTCCTCTCTTCGCGGGCCCGGCGGGCGCTCTCGCCCCCACCCTGTTCTCCGTCCTCGTCGTCACGGGCTTCGCGATGACCTGGCAGCTCAGCGAGCTCGATCCCCGACGCCCGATCCTCCGCTGCGAGCTGATCCGGTACGGATCGAGCGGCGCTCGGAATCGGCGACTCGGCGCAGGGCTCCTCGCCCGTGCACTCGGAGTGAGCGCGCTCGTCGGCGCTCTGGCCGGTGCCGAGGCGCTCCTGCGAGGCGCCCCCGGCGAGCTCGCGTCCTTCGCCGACCCCGTGGTGGGCTATCAGCTCCTGGTCAACGGAACGCTGCAGCTGACACTGGTCGCGGTCGCCGCCTCCGCCTTCGCGCAGCTCGCCGGATCGGGCGCTGCCCCCGCGGCGTTCTCGGCCGGATTGGCCTTCCTGCCGAGCGAGCTCCTCGAGGGCAACCCGCTCGGCGTCGCGGGTCTGTGGCGGAGCGCGGAGGGCTGGCCGAGCGTCCTCCACGGGACGGCGCTGGCGCTGGGGAGCGCCTGCATCGTCCTCGTCGCAGCAGCCATCGCGTCTCGACTGGTCGAGAGGCATCCACGAACAGAAAGAGGTCGCTCATGACGAACGCCATCACGGTCGAGGGTGTGTCCAAGAGCATCCGCGGGAATCTGCTCTACAGCGAGGTCGCGTTCGAGCTGCGCCGAGGCGGGCTCTACGCCCTCCTCGGTCCGAACGGCTCCGGGAAGTCGGTCCTGCTGCGACTGCTCTGCGGCTTCCTCAGGCCGGACTCGGGCAGCATCAGCGTCGACCCTTCGATCTCGCCGGAAGGGCGGACGTTCCCGGACGGCTTCGGGATCACGATCGACGGCCCCGCCTACCTCGCAGGCCTCTCCGCGGAGCAGAACCTCCTGCGACTGGCCGCGATCCGCAGGCGCATCGGGATCGAGGAGATCCGCGCGACGCTCGCCTCGGTACGTCTGCAGAGCACGGGGCGCTCAGCGGTCCGCACCTTCTCCTCGGGGATGAAGCAGAAGCTGTCCCTCGCGCAGGCTCTGATGGAGGACCCGAAGGTGCTCCTCCTCGACGAGCCGTTCACCGCGCTCGACACGGAGAGCGTCGCGGTCGTCAAGGACGTCCTCCGCGAGCGGGTGGCTCAGGGCGTCACCGTTCTGCTGACGATGCACGGCGAGGCGGACTTCCTCGCCGAGTGCGACGGCGTCCTCCGGATCGAGAACCGCACGATCTCGATGCTCTGAGGACCGGTCTTCTCCGCGAGATGCCACTTGTGCACGCCTTTCACGGCGTGTCGCGTGCACACGTGGCATCTCGCGGAGGGAGGGCGGCGGGGACGACGAAGGCCCCGGCTCGACGTGCGAACCGGGGCCTTCTCGATGTAGCGGGAGCGGGACTTGAACCCGCGACACCACGATTATGAGCCGTGTGCTCTAACCACCTGAGCTACCCCGCCGCACGTTTCCGGAGGCTGGCCTGCCGGGAACGGAGCCCCCTGTGGGAATCGGACCCACTACCTCTTCCTTACCAAGGAAGTGCTCTACCAATGAGCTAAGGGGGCGCACCTGCGGGTTTGACTGCCCCTCTCGGGGCGTGCCCGCGATTTGGCACCGTTAGACGATAGCACCTCCGAGAGGCGGTGTTGACCGCGGGGTGGAGGGGGTGGTCCGGGCGGGGTGGGTCTCGATACGCCCGGTTCGCGGGCTACTCGACCAGCAAGGACGAGCCGTCCCCTTTGCCGGCGGAGCTGCCGCGCAGCCGGCCCTCCATGCTGGTCGAGTAGCCCCGGAGGGGCGTATCGAGACCCGCCGTCGTCGGCAGGGCGGGTCTGCAGACTCGTGTTCTGACGGTGGTGGATCTCGATACGCCCGCTTCGCGGGCTACTCGATCAGCATGACCTCGCCGGTCGAGCAGCCGCGCAGCGGCGTATCGAGACCGCCTACGAGCGGCTCGCCGTGTCGAGTGCGGACAGCTCCTCCGCCGTCAGCTCGAGTGTCGCGGAGGCGACGAGGGCGGGCAGCT
This sequence comes from Rathayibacter sp. PhB151, assembly GCF_004366415.1. NCBI lineage: Bacteria > Bacillati > Actinomycetota > Actinomycetes > Micrococcales > Microbacteriaceae > Rathayibacter > Rathayibacter sp. PhB151. The sequence goes on from NZ_SOEN01000010.1 coordinate 234,827, forward strand.
GCTCCATGACGCGGGCGCTCGCGATCGGCGCGGCGACGCCGTCCTGCGAGCGGAGCCAGGCGAGGGCGACGGTCGCGACCTCGGCGTCGTGGGCGGCGGCGGCCGCATCGAGGGCGGCCAGCACGCGGCGACCCCGGGCGTCGAGGTACTGCGCGGCACCCGAGGCGCGCGGGCTGTCCGGCATCGAGCCGTCGCGGTACTTACCCGTCAGGAAGCCGGACGCGAGCGCGTAGTAGGGGACGACGGCGAGCCCGGCCTCGCGGGCGAGCGGCAGGACGTCCGCCTCGATGCCGCGCTCGACGAGGTTGTAGTGCGGCTGGACGGCGACCGGCGCGTGCAGGCCCTCCTGCTTCGCGAGGCGCAGCCACTCGGCGATGCGGTCGGCGCTGAAGTTCGAGACTCCGATGGCGCGGACGAGGCCGTCGTCGACGAGCTCGGAGAAGACTCGGACGATGTCCTCGAGCGGGACGGCGTCGTCGTCGAAGTGCGCGTAGTAGAGATCGATCCGGTCGGTGCGCAGGCGCTGGAGCGAGGCGCGGGCGGCCTTGCGGACGTTGTCAGGGGCGAGGCCGGTGAACTCGGGGTGCCTGCTGACCTTGGTGGCGATCACGACGTCGTCGCGCGAGCCCGAGCGGCGCGAGAGCCACTCGCCGATGATCGTCTCGGACTCACCACCGTGGTTGCCGGGCACCCAGGCGGAGTAGGAGTCGGCGGTGTCGATGAAGTCGCCGCCCGCGGCGACGTAGCCGTCGAGGACGTCGAAGGAGGTCTGCTTCCCGGCGGTCCAGCCGAAGACGTTGCCGCCGAGGGAGAGCGGGAAGACCTCGATGCCGGAGTCGCCCAGGGGCGTGCGGGTGAGGGAGTCGTGGGACGGAGCTGCGCTGTCGATCGTCATCCCCCGATTCAACTCGCCGCGGGCCGCACTGCCGATCCCCCGCCGCGCATGCGGAGCAAGCACTCAGCCACCCGGCGCCGAGCAGTACTTCCGGCACGCGGAACCTCCTTCGGCACGCCGGAACGGCAGGTTCTCGCGAGCCCGGGCACGTTCCACGAGCCGGAGGTGCGCACCGGCGGACCCTCCGGCACGCGGAACCGACTCCGGCACGCCGGAACGGCCGGTTCTCGCGAGCCGGAGGGGGTTCCGCGAGCCGGAGGTGGGGCGGGCCTCGCGCACCCGCTCAGGGCGGCGGGCGTCAGCCGCCGAGCGGGTAGTCCGCGTAGGCGAAGCGGGCCCCGTCGGGCGACCAGCCGGCGACGTTGATCGTGCCCTGGCCGCCGAAGAGCGACTGCACCACCCGGCCCGGCGAGGTGTCGCCGGCCGCGCGCCCCTCGAGCGCGATCAGCCGCAGCTCGACCGGCAGGTTCTCCGGGTGCCCGACCGTCCCGGCGGGGTAGGCGAGATACAGCAGGTGCGCGCCGTCCGGCGACTCGTGCGGGAACCAGTCGACCGTGTCCGACGCCACGAGCCGCTCGATCCCGGAGCCGTCGCGCCGCATCCGGAACAGCTGGGCGACGCCGCCCTCCCGCTCGGAGTTGAAGTGCAGCCACTCGCCGTCGGCGGAGAAGTCGACGCCGTCGTCCGGGTGCGCGTCGTCGGTCAGCGCGGTGAGCGGGCCGCCCTCGGCCGGCATCGTGTAGACGTTGGTGACCCAGCGGCCGATGGCGTCCTCGCCGCCGCCGATCAGCGCGAGCAGCCGGCCGTCGGGCGAGACGCCGTGCAGGTAGTGCTTGAAGCGCGGGCCAGGGCCCTCGCTCGTGATCCGGCGGGCGGGCGCCGAGCCGTCCAGGGCCACCGCGTAGAGGTGGCCGTCGCGGGCCGAGACGTAGGCGGTGCCGCCGCCGGGAGCGAGCACGTGGTCGTTGTTCAGCTCGTCCGGCACCCCGTCGAGCGGGATCGCCTCGAGCCCGGCGGGACCGACCGGCGCGTCCCCGAGCGGCAGCCGGAACAGCCCGCCGTCCCCGTTGACCACCAGGAACGACCCGTCCGGCGACCAGTTCGGCGCCTCCACGAGCAGCGAGTCGGAGGAGAACACCGTGGTGACCTCGCCGCTCGCGACGTCGAGCACGCGGATCCGGCAGGTCTGGGCGGGGAGCAGTGAGCGGGCCATGCGCACCACGGTAAGGGAACGGGGGTCGTCAAGCCCGTCCGCACTCAGGTTCCCGCCGCCCGGCCTCCCTTATCCTTGTCTGGACAACTGTGCTGAGTGGTACCGGGGAGGACTGTGTGATGCTCCTCACCCTCGCGATCACGTTCGCCCTCGCGGTGATCACGCCGTGGATCGTCGACCGCTTCGGTCCTAAGGTCTTCTACGCCCTCGCCCTCGTGCCGGCCGCGACCTTCGTCTCGACCGCCGCCTCGCTGCCGACGATCCTCGCCGGCGGGGAGCTGCGCGAGGAGATCCCGTGGATCCCCTCCCTCGACATCTCGCTCTCGTTCCGGCTGGACGCGCTCTCGATCGTCCTGGCGCTCGTCGTCAGCGGCGTCGGCGCCCTCGTCCTCGCCTACTGCGGCAGTTACTTCACGCGCGACGAGCCGTCGCTCGGCCGGTTCGCCGCCCTGCTCTTCGCCTTCGCCGGCGTGATGTACGGGCTGGTCACCGCCGACGACGTGATCATCCTCTTCGTCTTCTGGGAGGCGACGAGCGTCCTCTCCTACCTGCTGATCGGGCACTACAGCGGGCGCAAGGAGAGCCGCGGAGCCGGCCTCCAGGCCCTGCTGGTCACCACTCTCGGCGGCCTGGCCATGCTCGTCGGCGTGATCATCCTCATCGTCGAGTCGGGCACCTCGAGCCTCGCGGGCATCGTCGCCGCGGCTCCCTCCGGCCCGATCGTCTCGGTCGCGCTCGTCCTCGTCCTGCTCGGTGCGTTCTCGAAGTCGGCGCTCGTGCCCTTCCACTTCTGGCTGCCGGCCGCCATGGCCGCGCCCACCCCGGTCAGCGCCTACCTGCACGCCGCCGCGATGGTGAAGGCCGGCATCTACCTGGTCGCGCGCCTCGCGCCGGGCTTCGCCGACGACGCCGTCTGGCTCCCCGTGATCGTCAGCGTCGGCGTCTGGACGATGCTCGTCGGCGGCTGGCGCTCGCTCCGCCAGTACGACCTCAAGCTCGTCCTCGCCTACGGCACCGTCAGCCAGCTCGGCTTCCTCACCGTCGCGGTCGGCTTCGGCTCGCGCGACGCGGCCCTCGCCGGCCTCACCCTGCTGATCGGGCACGCGCTGTTCAAGGCGCTGCTGTTCCTCGCCGTCGGCATCGTCGACCACCGGGCCGGCACCCGCGACCTGCGCAAGCTCAGCGGCCTGGGCCGCCAGGCCCCGGTGCTCGCCGGCGCCGCGCTGCTCGGCGTGCTCTCGATGGCGGGCATCCCGCCGCTGCTCGGCTTCGTCGCGAAGGAGGCGGTCTTCACCAGCCTGCTGTCCGCGATCGAGCAGGGCTCGTTCTGGGCCTGGGTCGCGCTGATCGGCCTCGTCCTCGGCTCGATCCTCACCGTCGCCTACTCGGCCCGCTTCTTCTGGGGCGCGTTCGCCCGCAAGAAGGGCCTCGAGGACACCCACCTGCACGCGGAGCCGTGGACCTTCACCGCGCCCACCGTCGTCCTCGCGGTCGTGAGCCTCGTCGGCGGCATCGGCGCCTCCCTGCTCGACCCGCTCGTCGCGGTCTACGCCGACACGCTCCCCTACGGCGCCCCCGACGCCGACCCGCGGCTCGCCGCGGCGGCCGAGGAGTCCGACCACGGCGGCTACCACCTCGCGCTCTGGCACGGCTTCGAGCCCGCCCTCGCGCTCAGCGCGATCGTGATCGCGATCGGCCTGCTGCTCTTCTCCAAGCGGATCGCGGTCGCGCGGATCCAGTCCAAGGTCCCGAACACCATCGACTCCGCCGAGGGCTACTGGGCCACCGTCCGCTGGCTCGACCGCGTCGCGAGCACCGTCACCGAGTTCGTCCAGCGCGGCTCGCTCCCCCGCTACCTCACGGTGATCTTCGCGGTCTTCGTGCTGGGGGTCGGCGGCGCCGCCGCACTCAACCGCACCTGGCCCGGCGACCTCGTCTTCTGGGACTCGCCCGGCCAGCTCGCGGTCGCGGCCGTGATGATCCTCGCGGCGATCCTCTGCGCCGTCGCGCGCAACCGCGTCGCCGCCGTGCTGCTCGCCGGCGCGACCGGCTACGGGATGGTCGCGCTCTTCGCCATCCAGGGCGCCCCGGACCTCGCGCTCACCCAGGCGCTGATCGAGACGATCACGCTGGTCGTCTTCGTCCTCGTGCTGCGCCGCCTCCCCACCCGGATCGCGCAGAAGCACCAGCCGATGCGCAAGCGCCTGCGCGCCGTCATCGGCATCGCGGTGGGCGCCGTGATGGCCCTCGCCGCGACGATCGCCCTCGGCGCCCGCACCGCGACCCCGATCTCCGTCGACCTCCCGCGCCTGGCCTACGAGGAGGGCAAGGGACGCAACATCGTCAACGTCCTCCTCGTCGACATCCGCGCCTGGGACACCATGGGCGAGATCTCGGTTCTGGTCGTCGTGGCGACCGGTGTCGCGAGCCTGATCTTCCTCTCCAGCCGGGCGGGCGGCGCTCCGCGCCTCGAGCAGCAGAGCGCGGCCGACCGCGAGGAGCGCGCGACGGACCTCACCGCTCCCTCGGCCGACGCGGAGCAGACCGGCGACCGCGGCTCCTGGCTGGTGGCCGGCCGCACGCTCCGCCCCGAGAACCGCTCGATCGTGCTCGAGGTGCTGGTGCGCCTGCTCTTCCACCCCGCGATGATCGTCTCCGTCTACCTGCTCTTCACCGGTCACAACACCCCGGGCGGCGGCTTCGCGGGCGGCCTGCTCGCCGGTCTCGCCCTCGTCGCGCGCTACCTGGCCGGCGGCCGGTTCGAGCTCGGCGAGGCCGCGCCGATCGACGCGGGCAAGGTCCTCGGCCTCGGCCTGCTCTTCGCGGTCGGCACGGCCGTCTCCTCGCTCGCCTTCGGCCTCAAGGTGCTCGAGTCGAGCTGGCTCGACCTCTACCTGCCGGTCCTCGGCGAGCTGCACCTGGGCACCTCCACCCTCTTCGACATCGGCGTGTACCTGATCGTGATCGGCCTGACCCTCGACATCCTCCGCAGCCTCGGTGGCGAGGTCGACCGCCACGGCGAGGAGGCCGAGCAGGGCGACCCGTCCGGCGACGGCGTCACCCACTCGACCGACAGCACCCCCGGCCCCGGGGCCGGCACCGTCGACGGCCTCGAGACGAAGCTGCCGACCGGCTCCACCGTCGTCGGCGGACCGGGCAGGGGGGCCGACGCATGAGCATCACCCTCGTCCTCGTCGTCGTGATGGCGGTGCTGTACGCCGCGGGCGTCTACCAGATGCTCGAGCGCAGCCTCACCCGCATCCTGATCGGCTTCCTCCTGGTCGGCAACGCGACGAACATCCTGATCCTGCTGATGGCGGGCCGCTCGGGCCTCGCGCCGTTCGTGACCGACGACGGCCGCTCCTACGAGCAGATCGCCGAGGAGATGGCCGACCCGCTGCCGCAGGCGCTGATCCTGACGGCGATCGTGATCACCTTCGGGGTGTCCGCCTTCCTCCTCGCGATGATCTACCGGCGCTGGCGCCTCGCCAACGCCGACCAGGTCGAGAACGACGAGACCGACGCCTCCGTCCGTGAGGACGCGGCCGGCATCTCGGCGCAGACCACCGCGGACGACCGGGCCCTGGACGTCCTGCTCGAATCGAGCGACGAGGGCACCGCCGCCAAGCACGGCGAGAGCGCCATGACCGACGACAGGAAGGAGGACCGATGAACGTGCTGATCCCCCTCGTCGTCACCCTCCCCCTGCTGGGAGCCGCCGTCGCCCTCGTGCTCGGCCGCCACCGCCGCGCGCAGATCACGGTCAACATCGTCACGCTGTCCGCGGTCCTGGTGATCTCCTCCGTTCTGCTCGTCCTGGTCCTCACCGGCCAGGAGGGCGGCAGCGCCGTCTACGTCGGCGGCTGGGAGCCGCCGTGGGGCATCGTGCTGGTCGTCGATCCGCTCGCCGCCCTGATGCTCGTGATCACCTCGGTCACGCTGCTCGGCGTCCTGCTGTTCTCGGTCGGTCAGGGCCTGGTCGACGGCAACCGCGAGACGCCGGTCACGATCTTCCACCCGACCTACCTGATCCTCTCGGCCGGCATCCTCAACGCCTTCGTCGCGGGCGACCTCTTCAACCTCTACGTCGGCTTCGAGATCCTGCTCGCGGCGAGCTACGTGCTGATCACCCTCGGCGGCACCGCGCCGCGGATCCGGGCGGGCACGACCTACGTGGTCGTCAGCCTGGTCTCGAGCGTGTTCTTCCTCTCGGCGATCGGCCTGCTCTACGGCGCGACCGGCACCGTCAATATGGCGCAGCTGTCGATCCGCATCGCCGAGCTGCCCGCCGACGTCCAGCTCGTGCTGCACGTGGTGCTGCTGCTCGGCTTCGGGATCAAGGCCGCGGTCTTCCCGCTGTCGTTCTGGCTGCCGGACTCCTACCCCACCGCTCCGGCCCCGGTCACGGCCGTCTTCGCGGGCTTGCTCACCAAGGTCGGCGTCTACGCGCTGATCCGCACCGAGACGCTGCTCTTCCCGGGCGGCAGGCTCACCGAGGTGCTGATGGTGGTCGCGCTGCTGACGCTGGTGGTCGGCATCCTCGGCGCGGTCGCGCAGGCGGACATCAAGCGGATGCTCTCCTTCACGCTGGTGTCGCACATCGGCTACATGGTCTTCGGCATCGCGATCGGCACGGAGGCGGGCTACGCCGCGACGATCTTCTACGTGATCCACCACATCACCGTGCAGACCACGCTGTTCCTCGCGACCGGGCTGATCGAGCGCGTCGGCGGCACCACCTCGATCCTCCGGCTGGGCGGCCTGCTGAAGGCCTCGCCGCTGCTCGCGCTGCTCTACTTCATCCCCGCGATGAACCTCGGCGGCATCCCGCCGTTCACCGGCTTCCTCGGCAAGGTCGGGCTCTTCGTCGCCGGCACCGAGTCCGCCGCCGACCAGCCGTCCTGGCTGATCTGGGCGGTCATCGCCGCGGGCGCCGTCACCTCGCTGCTCACCCTCTACGCCGTCGCCCGCGTCTGGAACATGGCGTTCTGGCGCCGCCAGGAGGAGGTGCCCGGCTACGAGTCCCCGCTGATCGACCAGTTGCAGGAGGACCCGCACGACACGGGCACGGTCCGCACCCGGCACTCCCCGCCGATGATGGTCCTCGCGACCGCGGGCATGGTCGTCTTCGGCGTCGGCCTCACGATCGCCGCCGGCCCGCTCTACGACGCCAGCGAGCAGGCCGCCGCCGCGGTCGCCGACCCGTCCACCTACATCGCCACGGTCTATCGCGACTCGTCCTTCGGAGAGGAGGGCCCCCGATGAGCCCCCGCCGCCGCGTCGACTTCTGGAACCGGTTCGCGATGTTCGTGACGCTCGTCGGCATCTGGGTGCTGCTCTGGGACGACGTGTCGGTGCTCTCGATCGTCTCGGGCTTCCTGGTCGCGCTGATCATCACCCGCGTCTTCTACCTGCCGCCGGTGGAGTTCTCCAACCGGGTGAACCCCTGGCACCTGCTGGTCTTCCTGCTGCGCCTCACCTACGACATCGCGGTCGCCTCCGTGCGCGTCTCGTACCAGATCCTCACCCTGCCGGTCCCCGTGCACAACGCGATCGTCGCCGTGCACCTGCGCAGCCGCTCCGAGGGGATGCTGGTCTGGACGACCGAGGCCGTCTCGCTCGTCCCCGGCTCGCTCGTGATCGACGTCGACCCCCAGCTGAACGTCCTCTACCTGCACGTGCTCGGGGTCACTCACGACGAGGGCCACCGGATCGACGAGGTCCGCCGCACGGTCCTGCGCACCGAGGCGCGCATCGTCCGCGCGATCGGCTCGCGCGAGGACGTCGCCCGGGTCAGCGCGCCGCTCGGCGAGAACGCGGGGGTGCTCCGATGATCGAGTGGCTCGTCTGGATCCTGGTCCCGATCTTCGGAGCGGCCGCCCTGCTCGCGCTCGTGCGCATCCTGATCGGCCCGTCGGTCCTGGACCGCGTGGTCGCCGCCGACGTGCTGGTGGCGACGATCCTCTGCGGCCTCGGTGCCGAGATGGCGATCAACCACCACGCGACGACGCTGCCGGTCGCGCTCGGGCTCGCCCTGTTCGCGGTGTTCGGCTCGATCAGCGTCGCCAAGTTCATGGCCAACCGCGAGGAGGACTGACATGGACGTCTTCTTCGACGTCGTCACCGCCGTGCTCGTCACCGTCGGCGCCCTGCTCTCGCTGGTCGCCGCGATCGGCCTGCTCCGCTTCGGCGATCTGCTCTCGCGGATGCACGCGGGCACGAAGCCCCAGGTGCTCGGCATCATCTGCGTGATGCTCGCCGTCGCGATCCGGAACCCCGGCTTCGCCGCCGCGGGCACCGTCGTCCTGGTGATCGGCTTCCAGCTGCTGACCGTGCCGATCTCGGCGCACATGGTCGGCCGCGCGGCCTACCGGGCCGAGGCCGTCTCCACCGGGTTCCTCGTCTCGGACGAGCTCGCCGACGCCGTGCAGCGCGCGGACGACGCCTCGCGGGCGACCGGTCCGGAGACGGCGCACGCCTCCGAGGAGGCCGCCGAGCGCTCGAGCGCGCCGCAGCCCGAGGACGAGGACGGCCCGGCCGCGACCGCCTAGCCGCCGGTCATCGTCCGCAGCGCGTAGCCGCCGACGGCGAGCGTCACCGCGAACAGCCCGCCGATCAGCAGCACGAGCAGCGGCACCACCCAGAGCAGGGCCCTCCGGCGTCGGGCGCGGGCGGCTTCCGGGGTCTCTTCGCTCACCCGTCGACCCTAGGCCAGGCGGCGCCTCCGCCGGGCCGGGCGCTTCCGGGGCGCCCGCTACCCTTGATGCCATGACCCTGGACTCCGCTCTCTCCGGCGCGCCCGAGAACTCCCCTGCTCCCGGGAGCTCCCCCGTCTCGTTCCCGGAGGCGGCCGGCCGGCCCGGTGCGGAGTGGTGGCGCACCGCGGTCATCTACCAGATCTACCCGCGGTCCTTCGCGGACGCCGACGGCGACGGGATCGGCGACCTCCCCGGCATCACCTCGCGCCTGGACAGTCTCGCCGAGCTCGGCATCGACGCGATCTGGCTCTCGCCGTTCATGACCTCCCCGCAGAAGGACGCCGGCTACGACGTCGCCGACTACTGCGACGTCGACCCGCTCTTCGGCACGCTGGGCGACTTCGACGCGATGCTCGCCCGCGCCCACGCGCTCGGCATCCGGGTGATCGTCGACCTCGTCCCCAACCACTCCTCGAGCGCGCACCGCTGGTTCCAGGCCGCCCTGGCCGCTCCCGCCGGCAGCGACGAGCGCGCCCGCTACCTCTTCCGCGACGGCCGCGGCGCCACCGGCGAACTGCCGCCGAACAACTGGGAGTCGGTCTTCGGCGGCCCCGCCTGGACCCGGGTCACCGAGCCCGACGGCACCCCCGGCCAGTGGTACCTGCACCTCTTCGACACCTCGCAGCCCGACTTCGACTGGACGAACGAGTGGGTCCGCGAGCGCTTCCGCGAGGTCCTGCGCTTCTGGCTGGACCGCGGCGTCGACGGCTTCCGCGTCGACGTGGCGCACGGGATGATCAAGGCCGAGGGCCTGCCCGACTACACCCCGCCCGCCGACAGCGGCTCGATGGGCGGCGTGGCGCCCGGCGACGACGCCGAGCCCGTCACCGCTCCCTACTGGGCGCAGGACGGCGTGCACGAGATCTACCGCGACTGGCACGCGCTGCTCGCCGAGTACCCGGCCGACCGCGTCCTCTGCGCGGAGGCGTGGGTGCAGCCGCTCTCGAAGCTCGCCCGCTGGGTGCGCCCCGACGAGATGCACCAGGCCTTCAACTTCGCCTACCTCGAGACGCCGTGGGGCGGACCCGCGCTGCGCGACATCATCGACTCCTCGCTGAGCTCGTTCGCCGCGGTCGGCGCGCCGTCCACCTGGGTGCTCTCGAACCACGACGTGGTGCGTCACGCGAGCCGCCTCGCCCTCACCGCCGACAACCCGCAGGGCTACGGCATCGGCCCGCGCACCCCGGGCCTGCCCGATCCGGTGCTCGGCCTCCGCCGTGCGCGGGCCGCGACCGCGCTGATGCTCGCGCTGCCCGGCTCCGCCTACGTCTACCAGGGCGAGGAGCTCGGCCTGCCCGAGGCGATCGACCTGCCCGACGCGGCGCGCCAGGACCCGACCTGGTTCCGCACCGGCGGCGAGCGCTACGGCCGCGACGGCTGCCGCGTGCCCCTGCCCTGGGAGGCGGACGCGCCCGCCTACGGCTTCAACGACTCCGGCGACTCCTGGCTCCCGCAGCCCGGCGACTGGGCGCCGTTCGCGCGGGACCGCCAGACCGGCGTCGAGGGGTCGACCCTCGAGCTCTACCGGGCGCTCCTCGCGGTGCGCCGCGCGGAGGACCTCGGCTCGGGCTCGATCGAGTGGCTCGAGGGCTACCCGGAGGAGGTCGTGGCGTTCCGGAACGGCGGAGTCACCGTCATCGCCAACACCGGCTCGGCGCCGGTGGAGCTCCCGGTCGGCACGGTCGTGCTCTCCTCGGAGGAGCTGCACGAGCCGGCGCTGCCGGGCGACACGACGGTCTGGCTGCGCCACGACTGACGTCCCAGAGTTCGATCTGCAGGCGATCGGCCGCCGCGGGCTGCGCTCCCCGCGGCGGAACGGGCGCTGCGGCGTGGATCGCCTGCAGATCGAACGGGAGCGGCCGGGCCCGCGGTGGCTCAGCGCCCGGCGTTCGCCTTCAGCCAGAGGTAGGAGTCGACCTTGGTCACGCCGTCGAGGCGGATCTCGAAGTGCAGGTGCGGCCCGGTCGACATGCCGGTCGTGCCGACGAGGCCGAGCAGCTGGCCGACCTTGACCGGGTCGCCCTCGTTGACCGCCGCAGAGCCGTGCTGCATGTGCGCGTAGACGCTGGAGACGAGCTGGCCGTCGATCTCGTGGTCGACGATGACGTGCACGCCGAGCGAGCCCTCGCCGTCGATCACGGTGCGGACCACGCCGTCGGCGATCGCCTGGATCGGCGAGCCGTTGCCCGGGTTGAAGTCGGTGCCGCCGTGGTTGACCGAGCAGCCCGCGCAGTTGCGGTAGCCGAAGCGGTCGCCGACCGGCACGCCGACCGCGAAGGGCCACTGGATGGAGGCGTTCGGGTCGTTGGTGAAGCCGGCGTCGGAGGTGCGGCCGATGGCGGCGATGTCCGTCTGCGTCTTGCGCTCCTGCACGCCGAAGCCGTCGCGGGCGACGGTCTCGGCGCTGACCTCGCCGGTCGTGAACGACTGCGCGCCACGGTCGACGGTGCCGCCGGGCGCGACGACGAGGTTCTGCGCCTGCACCTCCTCGGCCGTGAGGAGCGACGTGGCCGGCAGCGAGGTCGCGGCCACCATCGCCGCGACGAACGACAGCGCGACGAGCCCGCCGATCCGGCGGCTGGACCGCACGGGTCGCAGCGGTGCGACGCGGGGTGCGGAGACGGGCGCCGGCGGCGCGGAGCGGACGGAGGCGACGCGCAGCTCGGCGTCGCGGAGCTCGGCCGGACCGACCGCCACTCCCTCGGCCTGGACGTCGGCGGCCAGGGCCTGCGCGCGCTCGCGCTCGCGCAGCTCGCGACGGGTGAGGGGTGGGAGGGATTCGCCGGGGGTCGATGCGGAGGCAGCGGGCAAGGGCGAATCGGGGCTCACGAAATCCGGATCTTCCGTCGGGGGCAGGGGACGAGCGGCGCTCCGCCAGGGAGTCGAAGCGCTTCTCGGGGATCCGCGACCGCATCCTGTGCGAATGTCACGAATTCATAAAGGATAACCACGGACTCCCGATCCGGCCAGAGCGGGTCGCCGAGAGGTAGGATCCTCGTCGCCGGATCCGCGCTCGGCGCTCGGATCCTGCGCGATCATGCGCGTGCATGCACCGACTCCGCGCGGGCCAGGCCCCGATCAGACCTCGTCGGCGCGCAGCCGGCGCAGCAGAGCCTCGAGCTCGCTGAAGATCGGCTCCGGGGCCGCGATCAGCAGGCCGTTGCCCGCCGGGCGGCCGTCGAAGCCCGCGACGACGGCCCCGGCCTCCTCCGCGACGAGGGCGCCGGCCGCGAGGTCCCACGGGTTCAGCCCGCGCTCGTAGTACGCGTTCAGCGACCCCGAGGCGACCGCGCAGAGGTCCAGCGCCGCCGAGCCGATGCGGCGGATGTCCCGCACCGAGCCGAGCAGCTCCTGCACGACCGCGCCCTGGCGCATCCGGCGCGCGGCGTCGTAGCCGAATCCCGTGCCGACCAGCGCCAGCGAGAGCGAGGCGGGCGGAGTGACGTGCAGCGCGACCCCGTCGCGCTCGGCCCCGCCGCCCCGGCTCGCGGTGTAGACCTCGCCGGTCGCGCCGTTGACGACCGCCCCGGCGAGCGCCGTCCAGGTCTCCGGCTCCGGCTCGCCCTCGACCACGGCGATGCTGACCGCGTAGGAGGGGATGCCGTAGAGGTAGTTGACCGTGCCGTCGATCGGATCGACGACCCAGGTGAGCCCGCTCGTCCCGCCGCCGGCGCCCGACTCCTCGCCGAGGAAGCCGTCGTCCGGCCGCGCCTCGGCGAGCCGGCGGCGGATCAGCTGCTCGACCTCGCGGTCGGCGGCCGTGACCACGTCCTCCGGCGACGACTTCGAGGCGGCGATCTCGACCCCGTCCTGGCGGCGCTGCCGGGCGAGGTGCGCCGCCTCGACGGCGATCGAGCGGGCGATGGCGAGGAGGGAGGCGTGGGCGCTCATGCGTCCAGCCTAGGGACCGGCCGAGCAGGCGGGGCGGACGGCGACCGGACCTGCGGAGGATCATGGGGGCATGAGCGCCGCCGTGACCCCCCAGCCCCCGATCGCCGTGACCGGAGCCACCGGGGCGGTGGGCGGCCGCGTCGCGCACCTGCTCGCCGACGCTGGCCTCCCCCTCCGCCTCCTCGCCCGCGACCCCTCGCGCGCGCCCAAGCTGCCGGGGGCGACGGCCGTCCGCTCCTCCTTCACCGACCCGGGCGATGCGCTCGACGGCGTCCGGCTCCTGCTGATGGTGTCCGCGGCCGAGAACGAGGACCGCCTCGCCGAGCACCTCTCGATGGTCGCGGCCGCCGCCGCCGCGGGGGTCGAGCACGTCGTCTACACGTCCTTCGCCGGCGCCTCCCCCACCGCGACCTTCACGCTCGCGCGCGACCACGCCGCGACGGAGGAGGCGATCCGTGCCTCCGGAATGTCGTGGACCCTCCTGCGCGACAACCTCTATCTGGACTTCGTCCCCGCGATGCTCGGCGACGACGGCGCGATCCGCGGCCCGGCCGGCACCGGCCGCGCAGCGATCGTCGCCCGCGAGGACGTGGCTCGCGCGGCCGCCGCGATCCTGCGGGCCCCGGAGGAGCACCGCGGCGCGACCTACGAGCTGACCGGCCCCGAGGCCCTGACCTTCGGCGAGATCGCGGCCGTCCTCACCGCAGCCGGACGCCCCGCCGTCTTCGTCGACGAGACGCTCGAGGAGGCGCGCGCCTCCCGCCGCCGCTGGAACGCCCCCGACTGGCAGCTCGACGCCTGGATCAGCACCTACACCGCCGTCGCCGCCGGCGAGATGCAGCACGTCTCCGGCGACGTCGAGCGCCTGACGGGCCGCACCCCGCTCTCGCTCGCGCAGTTCCTCGCGGCGTCGCACTGACACTCCTCCGGACACCGATCAACGAGGCGCGCTAGGATCGGCCCCATAAATGGTGTCTGAGCTACCCTGAGACGGCATTGATGGAGGTCAGATGGTCAAGCGCATCCTTCAGCCGCGTCCAGTGGTCGATGACGCCCTCCGCGTCACCGGTCAGCTGATCCGCACCGGGCGCGGCGACCGCGGCTGGTCGGCGGGCGAACTCGCAGGCCGTGCCGGCGTCTCCGAGCGCACCGTCCTCGCCGCCGAATCCGGTGCGCCGGGCACCTCGTTCGCGACGGTGCTGGAGCTGCTCGTCCTCACGGGCAGCGCGCCGTTCGGGATCGAGGACCCGGTCGAGATGGCTCGACTGCGGCACCGCGGGGAGGAGCGGCTCGCCCTGCTCCCCTCGCGAGTCCGACGAGGCGCGGCGGTCGTCGATGACGACTTCTGACCACGCCTACGTCTGGACCTGGCTTCCCGGCACCGGGGTGCCCGTCGTCGCCGGAGTCGTGGAAGCGGACGGCGCGGCCACCCGCTTCGCCTACGCGCGGAGCTACCTGGAGCGGCCGGGGGCGATCGCCCTCGCGCCCGAGCTTCCTCTGACCCGTGGCGCCCAGCCGCCGAGAGACGGTCTGGTCATCGCCGGCGCGCTCCGCGACGGCGCGCCCGACGGATGGGGCCGCGGCGTCATCCGCTACGGACTCGGCCTCGGCGAGGACGACGATCTCGGCGAGATCGACTACCTGCTCCGCTCCGGCTCGGATCGCTTCGGCGCCCTCGACTTCCAGGAGTCGCCCACGGACTACGTCTCCCGATCCGACTCGGCGACGCTCGAAGAGCTGCGACGAGCCGCCGAGGCCCTGGAAGCCGGCGTGCGCCTGACCCCGGAGCTCGAGGCGGCGCTCGAGCACGGCACCTCCATCGGCGGCGCGCGGCCCAAGGCGACGCTGATCAGCGAGGACGGGCGTCGCTTCCTCGCGAAGTTCGCCTCCTCGACCGACCGCCTGTTCTCCTACGTCCGTGCGGAGGCGACCATGCTCGCACTCGCGGCCCGGGTGGGCATCGACGTGCCGACGTGGGAGGTCGTCACCGCGGGCGGGAAGGACGTCCTCCTGCTCGAGAGGTTCGACCGGGGCCCGGAAGGCACCCGTCGGCACGTCGTCAGCGGACTGACCCTGGCGGGCGAGAGCGAGATGACGGCTCGCTACGTCTCCTACCCGTCGATCCTCGACGTCCTCCGGCAGTACGGCGACGCGGCCGCAGGTGAGGAGCTCTTCCGCCGGATCGCCTTCAACATGGCCATCAGCAACAGCGACGACCACGCTCGCAATCATGCTGCGTTCTGGGACGGCGCCTCCCTCCGGCTGACACCCGCGTTCGACCTCACCCCCGGCCCGCGCTCGGGCGAGAGCGCCTCCCAGGCCATGGCGTTCGGCCGCCGGGGAGAGCGCCGGTCCTCCCTGCCGCTCCTGGTCCAGCAGAGCGGAACGTACGGGCTGAGCACGAAGCAGGGACGCCGCATCACGGAGGACGTCGTCGCGACCGTCCACGACGGCTGGCACGACGCCGTCACCGAGGCGGGACTCTCCGCTCGCGATCGCGATCGTCTCTGGGGCCGGCAGATCCTCAACCCCGCCCTGCACTTCGACTGACGCCGGACCTGGTGCGGTCGTGATCCTCCTGGCGCTCACGAGGGCGCGTGCAGGACCCCCTCCATGCCGGTCGAGCAGCCCCGCAGGGGCGGATCGAGACCGCCGTGACCAGCGAGCGGGGTCTGCAGACTCACCCTGCTGACGCGGGTGGATCTCGAGACGCCCGCTGTGCGGGCTACTCGATCAGCATGAGCACGGAGTGCCGCAGCAGCTCCATGCTGGTCGAGCACCCCCGGAGGGGCGTATCGAGACCCACGCTCCAGAAGGACCGGGAAACGGAGGAAGCCCCGCCACCCGCCTCATGGAGGCGCGTGCGGGGCTTCGGTCGCAGTGCTGTGGCGAGTGAGGGATTCGAACCCCCGAAGGCTACGCCGTCTGATTTACAGTCAGATCCCTTTGGCCGCTAGGGTAACTCGCCGTCGCGCACCCGACCGGGAGTCAAGCTCTCGACCGAAGGCGCTGGACAAGGATACCCACGCGCTCCCCGGATCGGAAATCGGCCTCAGCCCGCCGCCGCGGCGTAGCGGGACGCCGCCTCGGCGACCTTGCCCGCGTAGCTCGTCGCCGGGTTGTAGGCCGCGATCGCGTCGCGCCAGCCGGACTGCGTGGTGAGGTCGCCGCCCGCCTGGCAGAGGTAGCGCGCCGCGGTGACCGCCTGCTGGTCGACGTTCTGCGGGTCCCAGCCGCTCGATGCCCAGCGCATCCAGGTGGCGGGGATGATCTGCAGCGGGCCCATCGCACGATCGGTCTCGGGGTCGCCGTCGAGCGCGCCGCCGTCGTTGTCCTCGACGCGGTCGAACCGCGTGCCGTCCAGCGAGGGTCCGTAGATCGGCTCGGTCGGGCGGCCGTCCTCGCCGAGCTCGCCGCCGAAGATCGTGCCGTGCCGGCTCTCGACGTAGCCGATGCCGGCGAGCGTCGCCCAGTCGAGGCCGCAGCCGGGGTCGACGGAGGAGGTGAGCAGCGCCGCGCCGGCGTAGGCCGTGAGCGCGCGCACCGGGATGCCGCTGCCCTCGGCGGTGCCGGCCAGCCAGTCCCCGCTCGTGAGCTGACGGACGGGCGTCGCCGCCGTCTCCTCGGGGTCCTCCAGCAGCGCCGGGTCGGCGGCGGCGGGCGCGGGGGCGGCGGGCGGCACCGTCACGACTCCGTCCTCGTACTCCACCGCGGGCTCCGCGGGGCGGGTGCAGCCGACGAGCACGAGGCCGACGAGCGGCAGGATCAGCAGGGCGGGGAGGCGGCGCACCGTCCCTTCGTACCAGGCGCGCCTCCGGATCGGCCCGGCCGAGGCGCGAAAGCTAAGCTCGGAGGCATGGCAGATTCAACGTTCGACGTCGTCAGCAAGGTCGACAAGATGGAGGCGGACAACGCCCTCAACCAGGCCCACAAGGAGGTCGAGCAGCGCTACGACTTCAAGAACGTCGGCGCCTCGATCGCGTGGAGCGGCGAGAAGATCCTGATCGAGGCGAACACCGAGGAGCGGGCGAACGCCATCCTCGACGTCTTCCAGACCAAGCTGATCAAGCGCGGCATCAGCCTCAAGAGCCTCGACTCGGGCGAGCCCTTCGCCTCCGGCAAGGAGTACCGCATCGAGTCGACGCTCAAGGACGGCATCGACCAGGAGCAGGCGAAGAAGATCAACAAGCTGATCCGCGACGAGGCGCCCAAGTCGGTCAAGTCGCAGATCCAGGGCGACGAGCTCCGCGTCTCGTCCAAGAGCCGCGACGACCTCCAGGCGACGATGGCGCTGCTGCGCGGGGCCGACCTCGACCTCGACCTCCAGTTCGTCAACTTCCGCTGAGGGATGTCGCACTCCGAGAGCACCCAGACCCGCCGCGGCATCGACGCCCCCGACGCGCGAGGCCGCACCGGCCTCGACCGCGAGGGCTACGACCTGACCGGCAACCCCGACGTCGTCGTGAAGTCGGTGACCCTCCTCTCCAGCCACTGGTACGTCCTGCGGACCACCGAGTTCGAGTACCGGCACCGCGACGGACGCTGGACCACCGAGCACCGTGAGACCTACGACCGCGGCAACGGCGCGGCCGTGCTGCTCTACGACCTCGAGGCGCGCTCGGTCGTGCTCGTGCGGCAGTTCCGCTACCCCACCTACGTCAACGGCAACCTCGACGGCATGCTGCTCGAGGTGCCGGCGGGCCTGCTCGACGAGGACGGTCCGGAGGAGGGCGCGCGCCGCGAGGCGTCCGAGGAGACCGGCCTCGAGGTCGGCCGGCTCGAGCACGTCTTCGACGCGTTCATGAGCCCCGGCTCGATCACCGAGATGCTGCACTTCTACGCCGGCCCCTACCGCGCCGGCTCGAGCGACGGCGTCTACGCCGGGCTCGCGGACGAGGGCGAGGACACCGAGCTCGTCGAGCTGTCCTTCGACGAGGCCCTTGCGCAGATCGGCGTCCAGATCATCGACGCGAAGACGATCATGCTGCTGCAGTGGGCGGCACTGAGCGGCCCGTTCTCGCGCTGACGCCGGATACCCTCCCCTCGCGACGGCGGATCGCGATCCTCGCTGATCGAGTAGCACGCGCAGCGGGCGTATCGAGATCCACCGGCGTCAGAAGAAGAGTCTGCAGACCCGCCCTTCTGAGGGCCGCGGGTCTCGATACGCCCCTGCGGGGCTACTCGACCAGCATGGGATTCATGGTGATCGAGTAGCCCTCGAAGAGGGCGTATCGAGATCCACGGTCGCAGGCAGGCCGGGTCTCGAGACGCCGCTCCGCGCCTGCTCGACCAGCAGAGGCTCTTCGAGGGCAGTCCGGTCAGGCCGTGTACACCCGCAGCGCATCGCCGGTGCGAGTCTGCGCGCCCGCGACGAGGTCGGCCGGCGTCCCCTCGAAGACGATCGACCCGCCGTCGTGCCCCGCGCCCGGGCCGACGTCGATGATCCAGTCCGCGTGCGCCATCAGCGCCTGGTGATGCTCGATCACGATCACCGAGGAGCCGGAGTCGACGAGGCGGTCGAGCAGGCCGAGCAGGTTGTCGACGTCGGCCAGGTGCAGGCCGGTCGTCGGCTCGTCGAGGATGTAGACCGAGCCCTTCGAGGCCATGTTGATCGCGAGCTTCAGCCGCTGCCGCTCGCCGCCGGACAGCGTGTTCAGCGGCTGCCCGAGAGTGAGGTAGCCGAGCCCCACGTCGACGAGGCGGGCCAGGATCGTGTGCGCCGGCCCGGTTCCGAAGAACTCCGCCGCCTCGACGATCGGCATCGAGAGCACCTCGTGGATGTTCCGCCCGCGGAGCCGGTACTCGAGCACCTCCGCGGTGAACCGCTTGCCCTCGCACTCCTCGCAGATCGAGGAGACGGTCGCCGCCGGGCCGAGTTCCGTGAAGATCAGCCCGGCACCCTTGCAGACCGGGCAGGCACCCGCGGAGTTGGCGCTGAAGAGCGCCGCCTTGACGCCGTTCTCCTTCGCGAAGGCGGTGCGGATCGCATCGAGCACGCCGGTGTAGGTGGCGGGGTTGCTGCGCCGCGAGCCGCGGATCGGCGACTGGTCGGCGACGATCACCCCCGGCCGCTTCGCCAGCGAGCCGTGGATGAGCGAGGACTTCCCCGAGCCAGCGACTCCCGTGACGACCGTGAGCACCCCGAGCGGCACGTCGACGTCGACCCCGCGCAGGTTGTGCGTCGAGGCCCCGCGGATCTCCGCGACGCCCGTGCGCCGGCGCACCTCGGTCTTGAGCGGCACCCGGTGATCGAGGTGGCGCCCGGTGAGAGTGTCGGATCCGCGCAGCGCCTCGACCGAGCCCTCGAAGCGGATCTCGCCGCCGTGCGAGCCGGCCCGCGGCCCGAGGTCGATGACGTGGTCGGCGACCGCGATGATCTCCGGCTTGTGCTCGACGACGAGCACGGTGTTGCCCTTGTCACGGAGCCGCCGCAGCAGCTCGATCACCCGCGAGACGTCGTGCGGATGCAGCCCGGCGGTCGGCTCGTCGAAGACGTAGGTGATGTCGGTGAGGCTCGACCCCAGATGCCGCACCATCTTCACCCGCTGCGCCTCACCGCCGGAGAGCGTCCCGGACTCGCGGTCGAGCGAGAGGTAGCCGAGCCCGACCTGCACGAGCGCGTCCAGCGTGCCCAGCAGCGCCTCGACGATCGGCGCGACGGAGGGGTCGCGCACCCCGCGCAGCCACTCCGCGAGGTCGGTCGCCTGCATCGAGGAGCACTCGGCGATGTTCCGGCCCTCGATCAGCGAGCCCAGCGCCGCGCGGGTGAGCCGCGCTCCCCCGCACTCCGGGCAGGGGCCGAAGGCGGCCACCCGCTCGGCGAAGGCCCGGATGTGTGCCTGAGCCGCCTCCTTCGCGAGGTACAGGCGGGTGACCTTGACCACGAGGCCCTCGTAGGTCATGTTGATGCCGGCGATCGGCATCTTGACGGCCGGCTTGTACAGGAAGTCCTCGAGCTGCTGCGGAGTGAAGTCGGCGATCGGCACGTCGGCGGGATAGAGCCCCGATTCGGCCAGGCTCTTCCAGTACCAGCCGCCGACGACGAAGTTCGGGATCGCGTCGAGCGCGCCGCCCTCGAGCGACTTCGAGCGGTCGAGCAGCGCGTCGAGGTCGATGTCGGAGACGCGGCCGGTGCCCTCGCAGCGCGGGCACATGCCCTCGGGCAGGTTGAACGAGAACGCCCCGCTGGTGCCCACGTGCGGATCGCCGATCCGGCTGAAGAGGATGCGGAGCATCGTGTACGCGTCGGTCGCCGTGCCGACGGTGGATCGGCCGTTCGCACCCATCCGCTCCTGATCGACGACGATCGTCGCCGAGAGCCCGTCGAGCGACTCGACGTCCGGCCGGGCCGGCGAGCCCATGAACTGCTGCAGGAAGGCGGAGTAGGTCTCGTTGATCAGCCGCTGCGACTCGGCCGCGA
This sequence comes from Rathayibacter sp. PhB151, assembly GCF_004366415.1. Taxonomy (NCBI): domain Bacteria; kingdom Bacillati; phylum Actinomycetota; class Actinomycetes; order Micrococcales; family Microbacteriaceae; genus Rathayibacter; species Rathayibacter sp. PhB151. Next base: position 255,004 of record NZ_SOEN01000010.1, read on the forward strand.
TCGTCCCGAAGACCAGCGACGACTTGCCGGAGCCCGAGACACCCGTGAACACCGTGATCCGGCGCTTCGGGATGTCGACGTCGACCCCGCGGAGGTTGTTCTGCCGGGCGCCGCGCACCCGGATGACGTCGTGCGGGCTGCTGTCCGAGCTCGTCGCGGGCAGGTCGGTCATCGTCATCGGGTCTCCGTCCGTCAGCGGTGCCCGAAGCCTAGAGGAGGCCTCCGACGTCCGGGAGTCGCTGAGGGCGACCGGACCGGCAGGGCCCCCTCAGCACCGCGGTCCGGCGCTCACTGGTCGTGGCCGGCCCACACGACAGTCCGGGTGCTCTGTGCCCAGGGCTCGTCCGAGGGCCAGCTGCGGAGGGTGATGGTCTGCGGGTTCGGCAGCGGCCGGTCGAAGGCGATGCGGAAGGCGCCCGTCGCGTCGGTCTCGACCGAGGGCAGCGCGGGGTCCTCGCCCAGGCGGAGCTGGAGCTTCTGACCGGCCGGGACTGTGCCCTCGATGCTCGTCGCCGTGACATGGAGGACC
>NZ_SOEN01000011.1:0-168300 GCF_004366415.1 Rathayibacter sp. PhB151
CACGACACCACCATCTTCGAACCACACCCGCCCAGCCACAAGCAGTTTTCCCTCACCACCGAGACGCGAAGCGGCTTCGCCGCTCGATACGCCGCGTTCCGCGGCTACTCGACCAGCATGCTGCGCTCCATGCTGGTCGAGTAGCCCTCGGAGAGGGCGTATCGAGACCCACGCTCTGCCGGACCTGGGTCTCGATACGCCGCTGCGCGGCTACTCGACCGGCATGCTGCAGCCCATGGTGGTCGAGTAGCCCTCGGAGAGGGCGTATCGAGACCCGGCGGACCGCGGAACGACGAACGACCGGCGGAGCGGGCTCCGGCCGGTCGTGCGTCGTGGGAGCGCCGCTGGGGCGCCCCGGGTCAGGCCTGCTTCTTGAGGCGGCTGGTCGCGCGGGCGCGGGCGTTCGCGTCCAGCTCGACCTTGCGGATGCGGACGATCTCGGGGGTGACCTCGACGCACTCGTCCTCGCGGGCGAACTCGAGGCACTCCTCGAGCGTCAGCTGGCGCGAGGGCGTCATCGACTCGAACGTGTCGGAGGTGGACTGACGCATGTTGGTCAGCTTCTTCTCCTTGGTGATGTTCACGTCCATGTCGTCGTTGCGCGAGTTCTCGCCGATGACCATGCCCTCGTAGACCTCCTCGGTGGGGTTCACGAAGAAGGTCATCCGCTCCTGCAGGGCGATGATCGCGAACGGCGTCACGACGCCGGTGCGGTCGGCGACGATCGAGCCGTTGTTGCGGGTGACGATGGCGCCGGCCCACGGCTCGTAGCCGTGCAGGATCGCGTTCGCGATGCCGGTGCCGCGCGTGGTGGTGAGGAACTCGGTGCGGAAGCCGATCAGGCCGCGCGAGGGGACGATGAACTCCATGCGGACCCAGCCGGTGCCGTGGTTCGCCATGTTCTCCATACGGCCCTTGCGGGCGGCGAGGAGCTGGGTGATCGCGCCGAGGTACTCCTCCGGAGCGTCGATGGTGAGGTGCTCGAAGGGCTCGTGCACCTTGCCGTCGACCTGGCGGGTGACCACCTGCGGCTTGCCGACCGTGAGCTCGAAGCCCTCGCGGCGCATCTGCTCGACGAGGATGGCCAGTGCGAGCTCGCCGCGGCCCTGGACCTCCCACGAGTCGGGGCGGCCGATGTCGAGGACCTTGAGCGACACGTTTCCGATGAGCTCGCGGTCGAGGCGGTCCTTGACCATGCGCGCCGTGAGCTTGTGGCCCTTGACCTTGCCGACCAGCGGCGAGGTGTTGGTGCCGATGGTCATCGAGATCGCCGGGTCGTCGACCGTGATGGCCGGCAGCGGGCGGATGTCCTCCGGGTCGGCGATGGTCTCGCCGATGGTGATCTCGGGGAAGCCCGCGATCGCGACGATGTCGCCGGGGCCGGCGGTCTCGGCCGGGTAGCGGTCGAGCGCCTTCGTGATCAGCAGCTCGGTGATGCGCGCGTTGGTGTGCGAGCCGTCGTGGTGGACCCAGGCGACGGTCTGGCCCTTCTTGATCGTGCCGTTGAAGACGCGGAGGAGGGCGAGGCGGCCGAGGAACGGCGACGCGTCGAGGTTGGTGACGTGGGCCTGGAGGGGCGCCTCGTCGTCGAAGGTCGGCGCCGGGATGTGCTTGAGGATCGCCTCGAACAGCGGCTCGAGGTCCTCGGCGTCGGGCAGCGTGCCGTCCTCCGGCTTGTTCGCGGAGGCCCGGCCGGCCTTGCCGGACGCGTAGACGACGGGGACGTCGAGGATGGCGTCGAGGTCGAGGTCGGGGACGTCGTCCGCCATGTCGGAGGCGAGGCCGAGGAGGAGGTCCTGGCTCTCGGCGACGACCTCGTCGATGCGGGCATCGGGGCGGTCGGTCTTGTTGACCAGCAGGATGACGGGGAGCTTCGCCTCGAGCGCCTTGCGCAGCACGAAGCGGGTCTGCGGGAGGGGGCCCTCCGACGCGTCGACGAGGAGGCAGACGCCGTCGACCATCGACAGGCCGCGCTCGACCTCGCCGCCGAAGTCGGCGTGGCCGGGGGTGTCGATCACGTTGATCGTGATGGGGCCGTCGACCGCGTGCTTGCCGCTGTAGGACACAGCGGTGTTCTTCGCGAGGATCGTGATGCCCTTCTCGCGCTCGAGCTCGTTCGAGTCCATCGCGCGCTCGTCCACGTGGGCGTGCGCGTCGAAGGAGTTCGTCTGCTTGAGCATGGCGTCCACCAGGGTGGTCTTGCCATGGTCGACGTGGGCGACGATCGCGACGTTGCGCAGGTCGGAGCGGGTGGCACTTGCCATGTGAACGGACTCGTCTCGTGTTCTCGTGCAGTAAGGGGGACCCTCCATCGTACCGCAGGCTCGCGCCGAGACGGCGGAGGGCCCCGTTCCGGGCCGGCGACCCGATGAACATCGGGTGTCGCCGGCCCGGAACGGGGCCCTCGTGGAGTGGATCCGGCGGACTAGACCGCGAACTCGATCCCGGCGCCGGGGATGGCGGCGAGCAGCTCGCGGGTGTACTCCTGCTGCGGCGACTCGAACACGGTGTCGGTCGAGGCGTGCTCGACGATCCGGCCCTTCTGCATCACGCAGACGTCGTCCGCGATCACGCGGACCACGGCGAGGTCGTGCGTGATGAACAGGTAGGTCAGCCCGAGCTCGGCCTGCAGGTCCGCCAGGAGGCGGAGGATCTGCGCCTGGACGAGCACGTCCAGGGCCGACACCGCCTCGTCGAGCACCACGATCTCGGGCTTGAGCGCGAGCGCGCGGGCGATCGCCACGCGCTGGCGCTGGCCGCCGGAGAGCTCGTTCGGGTAGCGGCTCGCGATGACCCGCGGGAGGGACACCTGGTCGAGCAGCTCGAGCACGCGCTCGCGCTGCGAGGTGCGGTCGCCGACCTTGTGCACCCGCAGCGGCTCCGAGATGGTGTTGCCGATGTTGTGCAGCGGGTCGAGCGAGCCGTACGGGTCCTGGAACACCGGCTGCATCGAGCGCCGCAGCGCCAGCATCTCCTTGCCGCGGAGCTTCTCGGTGCGGCGGCCGTCGATCGAGATCGCGCCGGACGTCGCCGTCTCGAGACCGAGCACGAGGCGGGCGATCGTCGACTTGCCCGAGCCCGACTCCCCCACGAGCGCCGTGGTGGTGCCCTTGGGGATCGAGAACGACACGTCGTCGACCGCCGTGAAGTCCTCGGCCTTCAGCCCGCCGCGGCGGATCTTGAAGACCTTGGTGAGCCCGTCGAGCTCGATCATCGGCCGCGCGGTGGTGGTCGCCGCGCCGTGGTGGGCGCCGGCCGCGCCGACCAGGTCGACCTCGCGGACGGCGTCGGACTCGCCGGGCACCGCCTCGGTCGCCGTGCCGGCGGTGGACTGGATGCGGCGCGAGGCGAGGCTCGGCGCCGCGGCGATCAGGCGCTGCGTGTAGGGGTGCTGCGGGTTCTGCAGCACCTCCACCGAGGCGCCCGACTCCACGATCCGGCCCTTGTACATCACGATGAGCTTCTCGGCGCGCTCGGCGGCGAGGCCCAGGTCGTGCGTGATGAAGAGCAGCGCGGTGCCGTCGGTCCTCGTCAGGGTCTCGAGGTGGTCGAGGATGCGCCGCTGCACCGTCACGTCGAGCGCCGAGGTGGGCTCGTCCGCGATCAGCAGCTGCGGCGACGCGGCCAGGCCGATGCCGATCAGCACCCGCTGGCGCATGCCGCCGGAGAACTGGTGCGGGAACTGCTTGAGCCGCTTCTCGGCGTCCGCGAGCCCGGCGTTCTGCAGGACCTCGATCGCCTTGGCACGGACCTCCTTGCGGCCGGAGGCGAGGCCGTTGGCCTTGATCGTCTCCTCGACCTGGAAGCCGACCGACCAGACCGGGTTGAGGTTGGACATCGGGTCCTGCGGCACGTAGCCGATCCGGCGGCCTCGGATGTCCTCCAGCTCGGTCCTGGTCGCCTTCGCGAGGTCCTTGCCGTCGAACAGCACGGAGCCGCCAGTGACCGTGCCGGTGCCGGGGAGCAGGCCGATGATCGCCGCGGCGGTCGTCGACTTGCCGGAGCCGGACTCGCCGACGATCGCGACGGTCTGGCCGTGCTCGATCGTCAGGCTGACGCCGCGGAGGGCGGGGACCAATCCGCTGCCGGTCTGGAAGCCGACCTCGAGGTCGGTGACCTGGAGCAGCGGCCCCTGCGGGGTGCTCGGTGTCGTGGACGTCATCGGAGGGCCCTCGCCTTCGGGTCGAGCGCGTCGCGGAGCGACTCGCCCAGGAGGATGAAGCTCAGCACCGTCACCGTCAGCGCGATCGACGGGTAGATCAGCGTCTGCGGGTTGGTGCGCAGGTCGCGCTGCGCCTGGCTGATGTCGTTGCCCCAGGACATCACCGAGCCGGGCAGGCCGACGCCGAGGAACGACAGCGTCGCCTCCGCGGTGATGGCCGCGCCGAGCGAGATGGTCGTGACGACGATGACCGGAGCGATCGAGTTCGGCAGCACGTGCCGGAACAGGATCGCCATCTTGGACAGGCCCGTCGCGGTGGCGGCGCCGACGAAGTCGGACTGCTTGACGCGGAGGACCTCGGAGCGCAGCACGCGCGCCGTCGTCGGCCAGGCGAACGCTCCGATCGCCAGGGCGATGACGAAGACGTTCCGGTAGGCCGAGAAGACCGACATGATGACGACCGCGGCGAGGATGTAGGGGATCGAGAAGAAGATGTCGCCCAGGCGCATGATCACGGTGTCGACCCAGCCGCCGAAGAAGCCGGCCAGCGCGCCGCCGATGACGCCGGACACGGTCGTGATGACGATCACGATCAGACCGACGGTCAGCGACGTGGACGTGCCGTGGATGATGCGCGAGAAGACGTCGCAGCCCTGCTTGGTGTAGCCGAGCAGGCTGCCGCCGCCCGGGCCCTGGTTGCTGAACGAGAGCGCGCACTGCCGCGGGTCCACCGAGGTGAACAGGCCGGGGAGCAGGGCGACCGCGATGATCACGACGATCATCACGCCGGAGATCCAGAACATCGGGCGCTTGCGCAGGTCACGCCAGGCGTCGGTCCAGAGGTTGCTGGGCTTCTCGTCGAGGCTGACCGCGTCGACGGACGCGATCGGCGTCTCCTCGAGCGGGGCGACGAAGTGGTCGATGCGGCGGGCCTTCTGCGCGCCGCCGGAGAACTCATTTGGCATAGCGGATCCTCGGGTCGAGTACGGCGTAGAGCAGGTCGACGAGGATGTTCACCACGAGGTAGAACAGCACCATGACCGTGACGAAGGAGACGACGGTCGGTCGCTCCCCTCGGATGATCGCCTGGTAGAGCGTGTTCCCGACGCCGGGAACGTTGAAGATGCCCTCGGTCACGGTGGCACCGACGATCAGGAGGCCGAAGTCGGCTCCGAACTGCGTGGTGACCGGGATCAGCGAGTTGCGCAGGACGTGCACCGGGATGACGCGACGACGCGAGAGTCCCTTGCTGTACGCGGTGCGCACGAAGTCCGAGCCGGCGGTCTCGATGACCGAGCCGCGGGTCAGGCGGATCGCCGAGGCGACCACGAACAGCGCGAGCACGATCGCCGGGAGCAGGAGCCTCTGGAACGACGCGTCGGCACCGACCGTCGGAGGGAACCAGCCCAGCTGGATCGCGAAGAACGACTGCGCGATGAAGCAGAGCACGAAGATCGGCACCGAGACGAGCAGGAGGCTGACGACCAGGGCGCTCGCGTCGAAGAAGCTGCCCTTGCGCAGTCCGCTGATGAGGCCGATGGTCAGCGCCACGACGATCTCGATGATGATCGCCATCATCGCGAGGGTCAGGGTCACCGGGAAGGTGCGGGCGAGGATCTCGTTGACCGACTGGCCCGAGAACGAGATGCCGAAGTCGCCGCGGACGACGCCTCCCAGGTAGTACAGGTACTGGACGATGAACGGCTCGTTCAGGTGGTACTGCTCCTCGAGGCGGGCGAGGAGCGCGGGGCTCGGCGTCTTGTCGCCGAAGAGCGACAGGAGCGGGTTCCCCGGCATGGAGAAGACCATGAAGTAGATGAGGAACGTGGTGCCGATGAGCACGGGGACGGCTTGCAGGATGCGTCGGACGATGTAGGCGAGCATGTCAGCCCAGCCGGTTCCGGAGTCGCATGGATGGGGACCTCATTCGATTGTGACCGAAACAGGGCGCTCCGCCCGTGCCGTGACCTGGTGGCCGGCGGCACGGGCGAAGCGCCCCAGTGGTTCGAGCTTAGTTCTTGGTGATCTCGTAGTAGAGCGGCACCGAGTTCCAGCCGAACTCGACGTTCGACACGCCCTCGCCGTAGCCGCCGGTCACGTTCGCGTACCAGAGCGGCAGCGCCGGGAGGTCGGTGAGGAGGGTCTCCTGTGCCTGCTGGAACGTGGTGTTCGCAGCGTCGGTGTCGGCGTCGGAGAGGCCCGAGGCGACGAGAGCGTCGAACTCGGGGTTCGTGTAGTCGCCGTCGTTCGACGAGGCGCCGGTCACGTAGAGCGGTCCGAGGAAGTTGTAGAGGCTCGGGTAGTCGGCCTGCCAACCGGTGCGGAACGCCGTCTCGATCGAGCGGTCGACGATCTTGGTGCGCGCCTCGGCGAAGGTCGGGTAGGCGTCGCCCTCGGCCTCGATGCCCAGCGTGTTCTTAATCGAGTTGGTCACCGCGTCGACCCAGCCCTGGTGGCCGCCGTCCGCGTTGTAGGCGATCTTGAAGGTGCCGTCCCAGGGGCTGATCGCGTCGGCCTGAGCCCACAGCGCCTTGGCCTCGTCGGGGTTGTACTCGAGCACGTCGGCGCCCTCGAGGGAGTCGCTGTAGCCGTCGATCACCGGGGAGGTGAAGTCGGAGGCGGGGGTGCGGGTGCCCTCGAAGATCACGTCGGTGATCTCCTTGCGGTCGAAGGCCATCGAGATGGCCTGACGGCGCAGCTGGCCCTCCTCACCGCTGAAGTGCGCGAGGCGCTCCGGGATGGTGAAGGACTGGAAGATCGCGGCGGGCTGGTTCACGGCGCGGTCGCCGAGGTCGCTCTCGAAGGTGCCGAAGGCGGAGTCCGGGATCTGGTCGACCACGTCGACGTTGCCGCCGAGGAGGTCGGCGTAGGACGCGTCCTGGGTGGCGTAGAAGACGATCTTCAGGCCGCCGTTCTGCGCCTCGCGGGGACCGGAGTAGTCCTCGTTCTTGACCAGGTCGATCTGGACGTCGTGCTGCCACGCGTCGTCGCCGGCCAGCTTGTACGGGCCGTTGCCGATCGGGTTCTCGCCGAACGCGGCCATGTCGTCGAACGCGACGGCGGGCAGCGGGTAGTACGCCGAGTAGCCGAGGCTGATCGGGAAGTCCGACTGCGGGGACTTGAGCGCCACGGTGAAGGTGGTGTCGTCCACGGCCTTGAGGCCGGTGAGCTCGCTGTCCTCGGTGTCGCTGTAGCCCTCGAAGTTCGCGAAGAATGACGAGCTGAGCTGGTTGTTCGAGAGCTTCGCGCCGTAGTTCCAGGCGTCGATGAAGGAGCTCGAGGTCACCGGGTCGCCGTTCGTGAACGTCAGGCCGTCCTTGATGGTGATGGTGTAGTTCTGCGCGTCGTCCGACTCGATCGACTCGGCGACGTCGTTGTTCGGCGCCCCCTCGGCGTCGTAGTAGACCAGGCCCGCGAAGATCTCGTCGAGGATCTTGCCGCCGCCCACCTCGTTGGTGTTGGTCGGGACCAGCGGGTTCTGCGGCTCCGAGCCGTTGGTGGAGATGATCGCGGCGGTGTCGCCGCTCGCGTCTCCCCCGCCCGAGTCGTTCGAGCTGCTGCAGCCGGCCAGGACCAGCGTGCTCGCGGCGACGAGCGCCAGAGCTCCGAGGCCGTAACGTCTGATTTTCACAATTCCTCCAGTGGTGTGGGGGCGCGCGAGAAGTGGTTTCCCTGACGCGTGGAGTGCCGTGCGCGTGGCGACGACGTCGGCGCGCGAGACTGGTGGCCACCGCGCGAATGCCTCCGACGAGACTATGTATCGACTGCCTATCGCCACAAAACGATGAGGAAACCGTTACACAGCGGTAACCAGGAGGTGGAATCCTTGCGCGGATTCGCACGAAACGTGCGTCTGCGCGTCGTTCCGCGCACACCAGCGAATCCGAGGAAGGGGCCCGCGTGTCCACCGCTCCCCCAGCGTCCGCACAGTCCCGGGGCCGGATCGGGGCGGAGATCCTCCTGGTCCTCGGGCTCTCCCTCGGGGCGTCGGCGGTCTACTCCGTCGTCTCGATCGCCAACAAGCTCACCCGCTCGGTGTCGCTCGGGCAGCAGTCGACGACGATCAACGGAGCGCTCAGCGACCGGCCCGCTTTCGACCTGATCTACCAGCTGCTCGCGCTGTTCTTCGACCTCGTGCCGGTGCTGCTGTGCGTCTTCCTGCTCTGGCAGGGCGGCCGGCGTCCGCTCGGTCGGCTCGGTCTCGACCTGCGCCGGCCGCTCCCCGACCTCGGCACAGGAATCGTGCTCGCGGTGGCGATCGGCGCACCCGGCATCGGTCTGTACGCGCTCGGCCGGGCGCTCGGGATCACGGTGGCGGTCGTGGCGTCGCCGCTGGACGCCTACTGGTGGACGGTGCCCGTGCTGGTGCTCTCCGCGATCCGGGCGGGGGTGCAGGAGGAGGTGATCATGATCGGCTACCTCTTCGCGCGCCTGGGCGATCTCGGCTGGGGGCGGTGGAGGATCCTGTTCGCGAGCGCCCTGCTCCGAGGCAGCTACCACCTGTACCAGGGCATCGGGCCGTTCATCGGCAACGTGATCATGGGCGTGGTCTTCGGGCTGTTCTACCAGCGCTTCGGGCGGACGCTGCCGCTGGTGATCGCGCACTCGATCATCGACATCGTGTCGTTCGTGGGCTACCCGCTGGCGGTCGCCCTCTGGCCGGAGCTGTTCGCGGCGCCGACGCCGCAGCCGACGCCCTCGGTCACTCCCACCCCTTGACGCCCCTCGTCGTCCGACGCCGAGCCGATCCGTCACGAACGGTCGTATCGCGAGAGCGGACACGACCGTCCGCGACGGATCGGCGGCGGGCGTCAGGCGCGGATCAGGCGAAAGCCTCGATCGGCGGGCAGGCGCAGACGAGGTTGCGGTCGCCGTAGGCCTGGTCGACGCGGCGGACCGGCGGCCAGTACTTGCCGCGCACCAGCGAGCGGACCGGGTAGACGGCCTCCTCGCGGCTGTACGGGTGCGACCACTCGGCGTCGACGAGGCACTCCGCGGTGTGCGGGGCGCCCCGCAGCGGGTTGTCGTCCACCGGCCACTCCCCCGCGCCGACGCGGTCGGCCTCGGCCTTGATGCCGATCATCGCGTCGATGAAGCGGTCGATCTCGGCGAGGTCCTCGCTCTCGGTCGGCTCGACCATCAGCGTGCCCGCGACGGGGAAGCTCATCGTCGGCGCGTGGAAGCCGTAGTCGACGAGGCGCTTGGCGACGTCGTCCACCGTCACTCCGGTGGCCGCGGTGAGCGGTCGGATGTCGAGGATGCACTCGTGCGCGACGAGTCCGCTGCCGCCGGTGTAGAGCACCGGGTAGTGCTCGCGCAGGCGGGCGGCGACGTAGTTGGCCGAGAGCACCGCCGCGCCGGTGGCGGCGCGCAGTCCCTCCTCGCCCATCATCCGGGCGTAGGCCCAGGAGATCGGCAGGATGCCCGGGCTGCCGTACGGGGCCGCGGAGACGGGAGCGCCGCCGTGCACGACGGTCTCGCCGTGCTGGCCGACGGAGTGCTCGAGCCGCTGCGCGAGCGGGTGGCCCGGCAGGAACGGCGCGAGGTGCGCCTTCGCGGCGACCGGGCCGACGCCGGGGCCGCCGCCGCCATGCGGGATGCAGAACGTCTTGTGCAGGTTGAGGTGCGAGACGTCGCCGCCGAAGTCGCCGAAGCGGGCGAAGCCGAGCAGCGCGTTGAGGTTCGCGCCGTCGACGTAGACCTGACCGCCGGCCTCGTGCACGAGCCGGCAGATCTCGGCGACCTCGTGCTCGTAGACGCCGTGGGTGGACGGGTAGGTGATCATCAGCGCGGCGAGGCCCTCGGCGTGCTCCGCGATCTTCGCGCGGAGGTCGTCGAGGTCGACGTTGCCGAGCTCGTCGCAGGCGACGACCACGACACGCATCCCGGCGAGGACGGCGCTGGCCGCGTTCGTCCCGTGGGCGCTCGAGGGGATGAGGCAGACCGTGCGCTCCTCATCACCGCGCGAGCGGTGGTAGCCGCGGATGGCGAGGAGCCCGGCGAGCTCGCCCTGCGAGCCGGCGTTGGGCTGCAGCGAGACGGAGTCGTAGCCGGTGAGGTGCGCCAGCCAGCGCTCGAGCTGGTCGATCAGGGCGAGGGAGCCCTCGACGTCGGCCTCGGGGGCGAAGGGGTGCAGGCCGGCGAACTCGGGCCAGCTGACCGCCTCCATCTCGGCGGCGGCGTTGAGCTTCATCGTGCAGGAGCCCAGGGGGATCATGCCGCGGTCCAGCGCGTAGTCGGCGTCGGCGAGGCGCTTGAGGTAGCGCATCATCGAGGTCTCGCTGCGGTGCGTGTTGAAGACGGGGTGCACCAGGAACGGCGTGGTCCGCTCCAGCGCGCCGGGGATGCTGCGCGCGGCGCCGGCGAGGACGCCGTGCCGGGCGTCGAGGTCGCCGATCGCGACGGCGACCGCCACGACCTCCTCCGGGGTCACGGTCTCGTCGAGGGCGACCGCGACGGTGTCCGCGTCGACGAGGCGCAGGTCGAAGCCGGCCTCGCGGGCGCGGGAGACGGCCGCCTCCGCGCCCTGCGGCACGACGACCGCGACGGTGTCGAAGAAGTCGGCGTGCCGGAGCGCGTGGCCGCGGTCGAGCAGGAGCCGCGCCAGCAGCGCGGCACGGGAGTGCACCTGCTCGGCGATCCGGGCGAGGCCGTCCGGACCGTGGTAGACCGCGTACATCGCGGCCATCACGGCGAGCAGGACCTGCGCGGTGCAGATGTTCGAGGTCGCCTTCTCGCGGCGGATGTGCTGCTCGCGCGCCTGCAGTGAGAGCCGGTAGGCGGGGTTGCCCGCCGCGTCCTGGCTGACGCCGACGAGGCGTCCGGGCAGCTGGCGCTCGAGGCCCTTGCGGACGGCGAGGTAGCCGGCGTGCGGCCCGCCGAAGCCCATCGGGACGCCGAAGCGCTGGGTGGTGCCCACGGCGACGTCGGCGCCGAGCTCGCCCGGCGAGCGGACGAGGGTGAGCGCGAGGAGGTCGGCCGCGACGACCGCGAGACCGCCGTGCGCCTTGACCGCGCCGAGGACGGCGGACGGGTCCCAGAGGTGGCCGGACGCGCCGGGGTACTGGACGAGGGCGCCGAAGGACTCGGGCAGCTCGTCCGCGTCGGTCCGCGAGAGCGGCAGCTCGACGATGCGGATGCCGACCGCCTCCGCCCGGCCGCGCAGCAGCGCGAGGGTCTGCGGCAGCGCGTCGGAGTCGACGACGAAGACGTCGGTCTTCGCCTTGGAGGCGCGGCGCGCCAGCAGCATCGCCTCGACGACGGCGGTGCCCTCGTCGAGCATCGAGGCGCCGGCGGTGTCGAGACCGGTGAGGTCGGCGACCATCGTCTGGAAGTTGATCAGCGCCTCGAGCCGGCCCTGGGAGATCTCGGGCTGGTACGGCGTGTACGCCGTGTACCAGCTCGGGTTCTCGAGGACGTTGCGCTTGATCACGGCCGGGGTGAGCGTGCCGTGGTAGCCGAGGCCGATCAGCGGACGTCGCACGGTGTTGCGCGCGGCGAGGGCGCGCAGCTCGGCCAGTGCCTCGGCCTCGGTGGCCGGCGCGGGGAGCACCGGTGCGAGATCGCGGACGTGGATCGACTCGGGGACGGCGGCCTCGACCAGCGCGTCGACGGAGTCGTAGCCGAGGGCGGCGAGCATGGTGCGCTGGGCGTCGGCGTCGGTCCCGATGTGGCGGGACTCGAACTCTCCGGGCGTGCGGGCCGCCATCTACTCGCCCACCAGCTCGTCGTAGGCGGCGGCGTCGAGCAGGCCGTCGGGCAGGGCGTCGAAGCGCACCTTGATCAGCCAGCCGTCGCCGAAGGGGTCGGCGTTGACCAGCTCGGGGTTGTCGACCACCGCGGCGTTGGTCTCGAGGACCTCGCCGTCGACGGGGGCGAACAGCTCGCCGACCGACTTGGTCGACTCGATCTCGCCGACGACGCTGCCGCCCTCGACCCGGCTGCCCGCCTCGGGCAGCTCGACGAAGACGACGTCGCCGAGCTTGTCGGCGGCGTACGCGGTGATGCCGACGGTCGCGGTCTCACCCTCGACCAGGATCCACTCGTGGTCGGAGGTGTACTGGAGCTCGGTGGGAACGGCCATGGTCAGTTCTTCTTTCTGGAGTAGAAGGGGAGCTCGGTGACGGTCATCGGGAGCCGGCTGCCGCGGATGTCGACGGAGACGACGCTGCCGGGCTGCGCGGAGGCCGGCGCGACGTAGGCCATCGCGATCGGCACGCCGAGGGTGGGCGAGAGGACGCCGCTGGTGACGACGCCGATGACGTCGTCGTCGGGGCCGTGCACGCTGTACTCGGCGCGGGCGGCGCGGCGGCCCTCGCCGATCAGGCCGACGAGCACGGGAGCGTCGCCGGAGGGGCCCTCCTCGCTGGCCGCGCGGCCGACGAAGTCGATCGGCTTGCCGAGGGCGACGACGCGGCCCAGGCCGGCCTGCGCCGGGAAGACGTCGCGGGAGAGCTCGTGGCCGTAGAGCGGCATGCCCGCCTCGAGGCGGAGGGTGTCGCGCGCGGCGAGCCCGGCGGGGACGAGGCCCGCGCCGGCGCCGGTCTCGGCGAGCGCCTCCCAGAGCTCCGGGGCGGTGTCGGGGGCGACGTAGATCTCGAAGCCGTCCTCGCCGGTGTAGCCGGTGCGGGCGATCAGGATCGGGTGCGCCTCGAAGCTGGCGGGCACGGCCCGGTAGTAGCGCAGCTCCTCGAGCAGGCGGGCGGCGTCGTCGGTGTCGAGCACCGACTCCTCGCCGCGGTCGACCTCGATCGCGAGGCCCTGCACGTTCTGCAGGATCTCGAGCGAGCGCGGGCCCTGGATCGCGATCAGGGCGACGTCGTCGCTCTCGTCGTAGAGCTCGCACTCGAACATCGCGGTGCGGTCGCGCAGCTGCTCGGCGACGACGTGGCGGTTGGCCGCGTTCGCGACGACCATGAAGCGGTCCTCGCCGGTGCGGTAGACGACGAGGTCGTCGATCACGCCGCCGGTGCGGTCGAGCAGGAGGGTGTACTTCGCGCGGCCGACGGCGACGGCGGAGAGGTCGCTCGCGAGCGCGTAGTCGAGGGCGTCCACCGCCTCCGGGCCGACGACGAGGATCTCGCCCATGTGGGAGAGGTCGAAGAGGCCGGCCGCGGTGCGGACCGCGTGGTGCTCGGCGAGGTCTCCGGAGTAACGGACGGGCATCCACCAGCCGGCGAAGTCGGTGAAGGAGGCGCCGGCGGCCACGTGCACGTCGTGCAGCGGCGAACGGCGGGGCTCGGTGCTCGGCGCGGTGGCGTCGGGCGAGTCGATCTCGATGCCGCCGGTCTCGGGGGCGCCGGACTCGGCAGGGGTCTCTTCGACAGGGTTTTCGTCAGACATGGGAGTTCTCCATTTCGTCGCAGTGCTGCGCACGCGCCCGCACAGGTCGGTGATGCGTGGCACAGCAGTGCCGTGGGAACTCCCCCTCTGTCGTGGTGCCTGAGAGATTCACGCCGCCCCTCGCGGGGCGATCGCTTTCACCATCGGCGGATCCTCTGCGGATCGCTTTCCAGAGTGGCCAGTTCGACGCGGTACAAGACCTGAGAGATTGGCGGGGAGGCTTGCTCCTTCGGTGCCGACCGGAGTCGGCTCTCCCGCGTCGCGTATGCGGCCCGGTATTCGGTTGTCCGCTCACCCTAGCGGGCGGGTGCGCGTCCTGTCCCCCCGCCGCGAGATGCCACTTGTGCACGCTTCTCACGGCGTGTCGCGTACGCAAGTGGCATCTCGCGGCGGGGAGGAAGGCGTGCACCGGGTTGGTGTTCGGGTCGGGGTGACACTAAGCTCGAGGGAGTCGTTAGGGTCAGGGTGACCTTTAGGGGGGTCTCGTGGAGGCAGCAGTGCCGCAGCTCGCGGTGTCCACCGTGATCTTCGCGCTGCGCCCGCATCCGGAGACCGGGGCCGCGGCCGTCTGGATCCCCGTCGTCCGCCGGCTCCGCGATCCGTATCAGGGGCTCTGGGCGCTGCCCGGCGGTCCGCTCCGGCCCGACGAGGACCTCGCCGAGGCGGCGCGCCGCACCCTCCGCGAGACGACGGGCCTCGCCCCGCGCTACCTGGAGCAGCTCTACGCCGTCGGCGGCACCGAGCGCTCCCGCGGCGAGCGCCGCGTCGTCTCCATCGTCTACTGGGCCCTGGTGCGCACCTCCGAGGCCGACGCGGCGATCGTGGACGAGAACGTCGCCTGGCTCTGCACCGATCTGCTGCCCGAGCTGGCCTTCGATCACGGGCTGATCGTCGACTACGCCCTCTGGCGCCTGCGCAACAAGATGGAGTACTCCCGGATCGCGCAGGCCTTCCTCGGCGAGACCTTCACGCTCGCCCAGCTGCGCGAGGTGCACGAGGCCGTCCTGCAGAAGCCCCTCGACCCGGCGAACTTCCGCCGGACGATCGAGGCCTCCAAGACCGTGGTGCCGACCGAGCAGCGGCTGACGGGCACCCGTCACCGCCCGCCCCGGCTGTACCGCTACGACGGGTCCGTGGCACTCGTCGACAACGGGCCCCTGCCGGTCTAGCGCCGGCCGCCGCCCGCACCAGGCCGCCGCCGGCCCCGCACCGGCCGCCGCCCCCGTCCGAACCGCACCATCGAGGAGACACCGTGACATCGGTCGACAGCACCATCCAGCTCATCGAGCGGGGAGCCGCCCCCGGCGCGACCTGCGCGCCCGAGCTCGCCGAGGCGCCCTGGGCGTTCGACCTCGGCCTCCCGGCCTACGGACCCGGCGCCTCGCAGGCGGACCCGATCCCGGCGGCGTCGCCCGTGCAGGGCCGCCTCCCCGACGAGTACACCGCGGCGAGCGCCGACGAGCTGCACCGCCGCATCCTCGCGGCGAAGGAGACGCTGGGCGAGCGCGTCGTCGTGCTCGGCCACTTCTACCAGCGCGACGAGGTGGTGCAGTACGCGGACTTCGTCGGCGACTCCTTCCAGCTCGCGAAGGCGGTGGCGAACCGGCCCGACGCCGAGGCGATCGTCTTCTGCGGCGTGCACTTCATGGCCGAGACCGCGGACATCCTCTCCCGGCCGGACCAGGCGGTCATCCTGCCGAACCTCGCCGCGGGCTGCTCGATGGCGGACATGGCCGACATCGACTCGGTCGAGGACGCCTGGGCCGAGCTGACCGAGCTCTACGGCACGGAGCCGGACGCCGACGGCCGGGTGCCGCTGATCCCGGTGACCTACATGAACTCCTCCGCGGCGCTGAAGGCCTTCTGCGGACGGAACGGCGGCGTGGTCTGCACCTCGTCGAACGCGACCACCGTGCTCGAGGACGCGTTCGCGCGCGGGCAGCGGGTCCTCTTCTTCCCCGACCAGCACCTCGGCCGCAACACCGCGAAGGCGATGGGCGTGCCGCTCGAGCGGATGCCGATGTGGAACCCGCGGAAGCCGGGCGGCGGCTCGGACGAGGCGACGCTGCTCGACGCGCAGGTCATCCTCTGGCACGGCTTCTGCTCGGTGCACAAGCGCTTCACGGTCGCGCAGATCGAGCGCGCGCGGCTCCAGCACCCGGACGTCCGCGTGATCGTGCACCCGGAGTGCCCGATGGCCGTCGTCGACGCGGCGGACGAGTACGGCTCGACCGACTACATCGTCAAGGCGATCCAGGCCGCGCCGGCGGGCAGCACCTTCGCGATCGGCACCGAGATCAACCTGGTGCAGCGCCTCGCCGTGCAGTACCCGCAGCACACGATCTTCTGCCTCGACGACGTGGTCTGCCCGTGCTCGACGATGTACCGGATCCACCCGGGGTACCTCGCCTGGGTGCTGGAGGGGCTGGTCGCGGGGACGGTGCACAACCGGATCTCGGTCGACGAGTCGGTTCAGGACCAGGCGCGCGTGGCGCTCGAGCGGATGCTCGCGGCGGTTCCGCCGGCCGGTCCGGCCGCTCCCGTTCCTGCTCCTGCTCCCGCGGCAGGGGTCTGACATGGCCCGCGTCGTCGTGGTCGGCAGCGGGATCGCCGGGCTGGTCGTCGCCCTGCTGGCCTCGCGCCGGCACGAGGTCGTCCTCGTCACCAAGGGCGCGCTCGCGGAGTCGAGCACGCGCGCCGCGCAGGGCGGGATCGCCGCCGTCACCGCGGCGGGAGACTCCGTCGCTCTGCACGTCGAGGACACCCTGACCGCGGGCGCCGGGCTCTGCTCGCGCTCGGCCGTCGAGGTGCTCTGCGCCGAAGGCCCGGCGGCGGTCGCCGCGCTGCAGGCGTGGGGCGTCGGCTTCGACCGCGACGGCGACGAGCTCGCCCGCGGGCTGGAGGGGGCGCACTCGCGGCCGCGGATCCTGCACGCCGGCGGCGACGCGACCGGCTCCGCGATCGAGGAGGCGCTCGTCGCCGCGGTGCGCGCCGCTGCCGTCACGGTGCTCGAGGAGACGGTGCTGGTCGACCTGGTGCGCCCGGGAGCCGCCGTGACCGGCGTGGACGTGCTGCGGGACGGCCGGGTCGAGCGGATCGACGCCGACGCGGTCGTCCTCGCGACCGGCGGCGCCGGGCAGCTCTACCGGCACACCACGAACCCCGCGGTCGCGACCGGCGACGGGCTCGCCGCGGCGCTCCGGGCCGGTGCCCAGACGGCCGACCTGGAGTTCTACCAGTTCCACCCGACCTGGCTCGCGCTGGCCGGCGGGTTCCTGGTGTCGGAGGCGGTCCGCGGCGAGGGCGCGGTGCTGCGCGACGCCGCGGGCGTGCGCTTCCTCGTCGGCGTGCACCCGGACGCCGAGCTGGCGCCCCGCGACGTGGTGGCCCGCGCGATCGCCGACCGGATGCTGCTCCAGGGTGGGCTGCCGGTGCACCTCGATGCGCGCGCCGTTCCCGCGGACGTGCTCGCGCAGCGCTTCCCGACCATCTCGGCCGCCTGCCGCGCGGGCGGTCTCTCGCTCGCCGACGACCTCATCCCCGTGACGCCGGCCGCGCACTACTGGATGGGCGGGATCGCCACCGACCTCGACGGGCGGACCAGCCTCCCCGGGCTCTTCGCCGTGGGCGAGGTCGCCTGCACCGGCGTCCACGGCGCGAACCGGCTGGCGTCGAACAGCCTGCTCGAAGGCGTCGTGTTCGCGCGGCGGGTCG
The DNA here is from genome assembly GCF_004366415.1 of Rathayibacter sp. PhB151. NCBI lineage: Bacteria > Bacillati > Actinomycetota > Actinomycetes > Micrococcales > Microbacteriaceae > Rathayibacter > Rathayibacter sp. PhB151. The sequence continues at coordinate 17,219 of NZ_SOEN01000011.1, forward strand.
CGGCGGCGCTCGACGGACCGGTCGATGCGCCGACGTCCGACGCGGTCGAGCCCTCCGCCCTCGTGCCGCTCGCGCTCGACCGCGCGCAGCTGCAGGAGACGCTCTGGACCGGCGCAGGTCTCTCCCGCGACTCCGCCGGTCTCGAGACCGCCCGGGCCGCCCTCGCCGCCGCCGGCTCCCCCGCCGTGCTGTCCCGGGCGACCCTCGAGGACGCGAACCTCCGCGCCTGCGGCCTCGCCCTGATCGACGCCGCCCTGGCCCGCGCCGAGTCGCGCGGCGCCCACCACCGCACCGACCACCCCCACCCCTCGGCGAGCGCCTACCGCGTCGCCGGTACGAGAAAGGTCGCCGTCCCGTGCTGACCCGTCAGAGCATCGAGCGCATCGTCACCCTGGCCCTGGAGGAGGACGCCCCCTGGGGCGACCTCACCTCCGACACCCTGCTGCCCGCCGATGCGACGGCCTCCGCGGCGCTCGTCGCGCGCGAGCCCGGCGTCTTCAGCGGCGGCGCGGTGCTGCTCGGCACCTTCCTGCAGGCCGACTCGCGGATCAGGGTGCAGGACATCGCCGCCGACGGCACGGTCTTCGCGGCCGGCGACGTCCTCGCCCGGATCGACGGACCGGCCGGCGGGGTGCTGCGCGGCGAGCGCGTGGCACTTAACCTCGTGCAGCGGATGAGCGGCATCGCGACGCTGACCGCGCGCTACGTCGAGGCCGTGGCGGGCACCCGCGCGCGCATCGTCGACACCCGGAAGACCACCCCGGGCCTGCGCGCCCTCGAGCGGCACGCCGTGCGCAGCGGCGGCGGGCACAACCACCGCTTCTCACTCTCGGACGCGATCCTGGCGAAGGACAACCACCTCGCGATCCTCGCGCAGCGCGGTCTCGACCTGACGGAGGCGCTGCTCGCGGCGCGCGCGGCCGTTTCGCACACGACGCACATCGAGGTCGAGGTCGACCGGCTCGAGCAGATCGGCGCGGCCCTGGCCGGCGGCGCCGACACGATCATGCTCGACAACTTCACCCCCGAGCAGCTGGCGCAGGGCGTCGCCCTGATCGGCGGCCGGGCCGTGGTCGAGGCGAGCGGCGGGGTGAACCTCGACACGGTCCGCGCCATCGCCGAGGCGGGCGTCGACGTGATCTCCGTCGGCGCGCTCACGCACAGCGTCCGCTCGCTCGACCTCGGCCTCGACATCGCGATCGAGGCACCGGCCGCGTGATCTACCTCGACCACGCGGCGACCTCGCCCGTGCGCCGCGAGGTGCTCGAGGCGATGTGGCCGTTCCTGACCGGCGAGTACGGCAACCCGTCGAGCAGTCATGCGCTGGGCGCTTTGGCGGCGCGCGCGCTGGAGGAGGCGCGGCGGCACGTGGCGCGCTTCCTCGGCGGGCGCGGCTCGGAGGTCCTCTTCACCTCGGGCGGGACCGAGTCGATCAACACGGCGGTCAAGGGCATCGCGCTCGGCGGTCTCGCCGCGGGGCGCGGCCGGCACGTCGTGATCTCGGCGATCGAGCACGAGGCGACGGTGGAGTCGGCCGATCATCTGCGGCGGTTGCACGGCTTCGAGGTCTCGGTCGCGCCGGTGGACGGCGAGGGGCGGCTCGACGTGGCGGCGCTCGCCGCGCTGCTGCGGCCGGACACGGCGCTGGTCTCGGTGCTGGCGGCGAGCAACGAGATCGGCACGCTGCAGGACGTGCCGGCGATCGCGGCGCTCTGCCGGCCGCACCGGATCCCGCTGCACGTGGACGCGGTGCAGGCGGCGGGGTGGGTGGATCTCGCCGGACTCGGCGCGGACGCGGTGTCGATCTCGGGGCACAAGCTCGGGGCGCCGAAGGGCGTGGGGGCGCTGCTGCTGCGCAGTCGCGTGCCGTTCGAGCCGCTCGTGCACGGCGGCGGTCAGGAGCGGGCGCGGCGCTCGGGAACGGAGAACGTGGCGTTCGCGGTGGCGCTCGGGGCGGCTGTGCAGCTCGTGGATCCCGCGCGGGGCGCCCGCGTCTCGGCCGTGCGCGACGCGTTCGCGGCGCGGGTGGCGGCGGAGGTGCCGCGGGCCGTGCCTCTCGGGGCGGCGGAGCACCGGCTCCCCTCGATCGCGTCGTTCGTCGTGCCGGGGCGCAGCGGCGAGTCGATCCTGCTCGCCCTGGAGGAGCGCGGCGTCGTGGTGTCCAGCGGCTCGGCCTGCGCGGCCGGCCGCGACGAGCCGTCGCCGACGCTCCTGGCGCTCGGCCTCGAGCCGGCCGTCGCGCAGACGGCGGTGCGCTTCAGCTTCGGCGCGGAGTCGACGCCCTCGGACGCGGAGGCGGCGGCGGACGCGTTCGCGGCGGTGCTCGGGCGGGCGTAGGGCGCGGCGCGAGTGCACCTCCTCCCTGCTGATCGAGTAGCCCGCGCTGCGGGCGTATCGAGATCCACCACCGTCAGGAGCAGGGCCCTCAGCGCTCACCTACCGACGGGGCAGGTCTCGATACGCCCCTGCGGGGCTACTCGACCAGCATGGCTGCGGGCGTCTCTTCCAAGTAGATCCACCATCGTCAGGAGCAGAGCCCTCAGCGCTCACCTACCGACGGGGCAGGTCTCGAGACGCCCCTGCGGGGCTGCTCGACCAGCATGTGCGTGCGGCCCGACCCGCTGACCAGACGTCATGCGCCGATGTCCTCGAGTTCTTGCGCCGGGAACGCTCTGGCTGTCGATCGTGCCTAGGGTCCTCCACGGACCAGGACGACGACGATCCTGCAGAAGGACGATCGGTCGGTGTGCAGATGAGGAGTCGCGAGCGGACGCAGGCGCCCTCCCGAACCGGCGCCAGGGCGGCGACCGTCCTCGCGGTTGTGACCGCCGTCCTCAGCGGCTGCGCACTCGGACTGCCGCCGATCGAGGGATCCGCACCGCCGTCGCCCGCTCCGAGCGCCGTCCCGAGCGTCGACGGACCCGGTCCGGCCGTGCCTCTCGATCTCGAGGAGTTCGATGCGATCAACAGCGCGACGGTCGCGTCGATCGGCGACCCGAGCGGCGCGGATCTGACGCGGGCGCTGATCGCCGGTGGCGTGGACCGGGCCGGTCTCGAGGTCACGGCCGACATCACGACCGCCGACAAGAGGGCCGATGCGGTCTTCGTCGCGGTGAGGGTCGGCGACTCCTGCCTCCTGGGTCAGTACCGGCACAAGGCCTCGGGCGAGGACGGCGACCCGAGGTACCTCGGGGCGGTCGTCGCACCGCTCGCCACCGGTCGGTGCCTGATCGGGGACCCGATTCCCGTCGAGTGACGGGCACTCTTCGGAGACGTCGCTGCGCCCTTCATGCTGATCGAGTAGCCCGCAGAGCGGGCGTATCGAGATCCACCGGCGACAGACGAGACGACTGTCGACCTGCCCTGCTGGGGACGGTGGGTCTCGATACGCCCCTTCGGGGCTACTCGACCAGCATGCAATCGCGATCCACCCCTTCGGGGCTACTCGACAGCATGCAATCGCGATACACCCCTGCGGGGCTGCTCGACCAGCATGCAGTCGCGGCAGGTCCCTGCGGGCTGCTCGACCAGCAGGCAGTCGCGACTGGCCCCTTCGGGGCTGCTCGACCAGCGTGCAGAACGGCGGCGGTGCGCCGTCGCGTCACCGCTCGCCTCGCTCCCGACACGCCGGATGCGCGACGGATGTCGGCCGATCGGGAATGTCGGAGGCGCCTGGCAGTGTTCTGAGTCTCGTACCACCCGTCGCATCGACGTCACCCTGGCGATGCGCCCCCTCACGACGATCCCCTTCACGACCGGAGACGCACCTGTGACCGAGCGCACCCTTCCCGAGACGCGGCCCGCCGCCGCGACCGACACGCCCTCGACGGCGCTCGATCCGCGCAGCCGCCTGGTGATCAGCCTGCTGCTGGTCTCGGCCTTCGTCGTCATCCTCAACGAGACGATCATGAGCGTGGCGCTGCCCGACCTCATGCGCGACTTCGGTGTCGAGGCTCACGTGGGCCAGTGGCTGTCCACCGCGTTCATGCTGACGATGGCGGTCGTCATCCCGATCACCGGCTACCTGATCCAGCGGCTGCACACCCGCACGCTCTTCGCCGCCGCGATGACCCTCTTCAGCCTGGGCACGCTCAGCGCCGCGCTCGCCCCGACCTTCGAGGTCCTGCTGGCCGCGCGCGTCGTGCAGGCCGGCGGCACGGCGATCATGATGCCGCTGCTGATGACCACCGTGATGACCCTCGTGCCGCCGGCGATCCGCGGCCGGATGATGGGCAACATCTCGATCGTCATCTCGGTCGCACCCGCCGTCGGGCCGACGATCTCGGGCGTCATCCTCAACTTCCTCAGCTGGCGCTGGATGTTCTGGATCGTGCTGCCGATCGCCGTCGGCGCGCTGATCCTGGGCCTCCGCAAGGTCGAGAACGTCACCGAGCCTCGCAGGATCCCGATCGACTCGCTCTCCGTCGTCCTCTCCGTCTTCGGCTTCGGCGGGCTCGTCTACGGGCTCAGCAGCCTCGGCGAGGGCGGCGAGGCGATCGTCGCTCCCTGGGTGCCCTTCGTCGTCGCCGGTGTCGCGCTCGCGGCGTTCATCGTCCGCCAGCTGCTGCTGCAGAAGACCGACCGCGCCCTGCTGGACCTGCGCACCTTCTCCTCCGGCAACTTCACCGTGGTCATCGTGATGATGGCGGTGAGCATGTCGGCCCTCTTCGGCACGCTGATCCTGCTCCCGCTCTACACGCAGAACGTGCTCGGCCTCACCCCGCTCGAGACCGGCCTGCTGCTGCTCCCCGGCGGGCTGCTGATGGGTCTGCTCGCGCCGTTCGTCGGCCGCGGCTACGACCGCTTCGGCCCGCGGGTGCTGCTGGTGCCAGGGTCGATCATCGTGGCCGGTGCGCTCTGGGGCTACACGACGCTCGACGAGAACTCGGTCTCCTGGTTCATCCTCTCCCTGCACGTGGTGCTGAGCCTCGGCCTCGCGCTGGTCTTCACGCCGCTGTTCACCGCGGGCCTCGGCTCAGTGCGCCCCGCGCTCTACTCGCACGGCAGCGCGATCATCGGCACGGTCCAGCAGCTCGGCGGCGCCGCCGGCACGGCGCTGTTCGTCACGGTGCTCTCGGTGCAGTCGGCCGCGCTCGCCCGCGAGGGCGTCGACGAGGTCGTCGCCACAGCCGGTGGCATCCACTCCGCGTTCGTCTGGGGCGCCTCGATCGCGACCGCCGCGATCGTCGCCGCCTTCTTCGTGAAGCGCCCCGCCGAGACGGACGGCCCGCGCCCGGTCGTCGCGCACTAGGCCGAGGGCCGGTGCTCCGCGTCCGCGCGGGGCACCGGCTGTTCACCTCCGCGACACCGGGTGCCCCTACCGTGGCGCCCCGGCCGACCCGCTCCCGGACGCGCGGCCGGAACGGAGAGCACTCGTGAGCACGGACGCGCATCCTCAGGACCTCCTCGACGCCGGCGCCCTCGCCCCGGCACCGCGCACCCTGATCGACGTCCTCCGCGACACCGCCGAGCGCCACCCCGACGCCTCCGCGCTCGAGGACCCGGCCGGCGCCCTGAGCTACCGCGAGCTGCTCGCCCGCGTCGTCTCCGCCGCCGCCGAGCTGACCGCCGCCGGGGTGCGTCGCGGCGACCGAGTGGGCGTGCGGATGGCGAGCGGCTCGCGCGAGCTCTACCTCGCGATCCTCAGCATCCTCGCCGCCGGTGCCGCCTACGTCCCGGTCGACGCCGACGACCCCGAGGAGCGGGCGCGACTCGTCTTCGGCGAGGCCGCCGTCCGCGGTGTCATCACCGGCTCCGGCCGCTTCGAGCGCGCCGACGCGGAGCCCGCGCGACTGTTCACCGGGTCGGCACCGCACCCCAGCACCGCCTCGATCCCGCTGCTGCAGCCGCCGACCCTCGAGGACGACGCCTGGATCATCTTCACCTCGGGCTCGACCGGCACGCCGAAGGGCGTGGCCGTCAGCCACCGCTCGGCCGCGGCCTTCGTCGACGCCGAGGCGCGCGTCTTCCTCCAGGCCGAGCCCCTCGGGCCCGGCGACCGGGTGCTCGCGGGCCTCTCGGTCGCCTTCGACGCCTCCTGCGAGGAGATGTGGCTGGCCTGGCGGCACGGCGCCTGCCTCGTGCCCGCCCCGCGCTCGCTCGTGCGCAGCGGGATGGACCTCGGGCCCTGGCTGACGACGCACGGCATCACCGTCGTCTCGACCGTGCCCACCCTCGCCGCGCTCTGGCCCGCCGAGTCGCTCGAGAACGTCCGCCTGCTCATCTTCGGCGGCGAGGCCTGCCCGCCCGAGCTCGGCCAGCGCCTGGCCGTCGACGGCCGCGAGGTCTGGAACACCTACGGCCCCACCGAGGCGACCGTCGTCGCCTGCGCCGCTCCCCTCGGCGGGCCCGGCCCGGTGCGGATCGGCCTGCCGCTGGGCGGCTGGCGGCTCGCCGTCGTCGATCCCGAGGGCCGCCGCGTCGGCGAGGGCGAGGTCGGCGAGCTGATCATCGGCGGCGTCGGCCTGGCCCGCTACCTCGACCCGGCGAAGGACGCCGAGAAGTACGCCCCCGCGCCGACGCTGGGCTGGGAGCGCGCCTACCGCTCCGGCGACCTCGTGCGCTTCGAGAGCGCCGGGCTGGTCTTCCAGGGCCGCGCCGACGACCAGGTCAAGCTCGGCGGCCGGCGCATCGAGCTCGGCGAGGTCGAGGCGGCGCTGCAGGGCCTGCCCGGAGTCTCGGGCGCGGCGGCCGCCGTCCGCACCACCGGCGCGGGGATCCAGGTGCTCGTCGGCTACCTCGCCCTCGCCGGCGGCCGTGAGCTCGACCGCGACGCCGCGCTGACGCGGCTGCGCGAGGAGCTGCCGGCCGCCCTGGTCCCGCTGCTCGCGGTGGTCGACGAGCTGCCGACGCGCGTGTCGGGCAAGGTCGACCGGGCCGCCCTGCCCTGGCCGCTGCCGGAGAGCACCGCGGCCGACCCCGGGCTCGACGCCGGGACCGCCTGGCTCGCCGGACTCTGGCGCGAGGTCCTCGGCGTCCCGGTCGACGAGAGGGCGAACTTCTTCGACCTCGGCGGCGGGTCGCTCGCCGCCGCCCAGCTCGTCGCCCGGATCCGCGAGCAGGACCCCGAGTTCACCGTCGCCGACGTCTACGCGCACCCCCGGCTCGCGGCGATGTCAGCCGAGATCGCAAGTCGCGCGACCGGCGCCGGCGAGGTCTCGAGCCACCGGATCGCCCCGGTCCCGCGCCGGATGCAGGTGCTGCAGACCCTCCTCGGCGCGCCGCTCCTGGTGCTGAGCGGCGCCCGCTGGACGACGGTGGTGCTCACGGTCTGCGCACTGCTCGACCTGCTGCCCGGCTTCGGCTGGCTGCCGACCGTGCCGCTGCCCGGGCTCGTCGTCGCGTTCGCGCTCTTCTGCACTCCGTTCGGCCGGATGGGCCTCACCGTCCTCGCCGCCCGCGCACTGCTGCGCGGGGTGCGCGCCGGCGACCACCCGCGCGGCGGCGGGGTGCACCTGCGGCTCTGGCTCGCCGAGCGGATCGCCCACCAGCTCGGCGCCGTCAGCCTCGCCGGAGCACCCTGGGTCGCGCACTACGCCCGTGCGCTCGGCGCCCGGATCGCCGACGACGTCGACCTGCACTCGCTGCCGCCGCTCACCGGGATGCTCACCCTCGGCCGCGGCGCCGCCATCGAGCCCGAGGTGGATCTCTCCGGCTACTGGATCGATGGCGACGTCCTGCGGGTCGGCGCGGTCCGCGTCGGCGCCGGCAGCACGGTCGGCGCCCGCAGCACCCTCCTGCCCGGCACCCGCATCGGCAAGAACGCGCAGATCGAGCCCGGCTCCGCGGTCTTCGGCCGGGTGCCGGCCGGCCAGCGCTGGGGCGGCTCGCCCGCGCAGCGCCTCGGCAAGGCGAGCGCGGGCTTCCCCGCCGAGCGGCCGCCGCGTGCGACGCCGTGGGTCTGGGCCTACGCGGTCTCGGCGGTCGGCCTCGCCGCCGTGCCGGTCGTCTCCTTCGCGGCGGGACTCGGCGTGCTCGCCCTCGCCGTGCAGGGCGCAGCGGATCTCGCTGAGGCTCTCCCCCGCGCCGTCGCCGCCCTCGTCCCCGCGGTCGCCGTCACCGGCGTCGTGCTGGCGGGCCTGGTCGTGGTGCTCGTGCGCCTACTCGGCCGCGGCGTCGAGGCCGGCACGCATCCCGTCCGCGGACGGATCGGCTGGCAGGTCTGGTCGACGGAGCGCCTGCTCGACCACGCCCGCGCGCTCCTCTTCCCGCTCTACTCCGGCCTGTTCACACCGGTCTGGCTGCGGCTGCTCGGCGCGAAGGTCGGCCGCGACGTCGAGGCCTCGACCGTGCTGCTGCTGCCCGCGATGACCACCATCCGCGACGGCGCCTTCCTCGCCGACGACACCCTCGTCGCCTCCTACGCCCTCGGCGGCGGCTGGATGCGGCTGGCCCGCGCGGAGATCGGCGAGCGCGCCTTCCTCGGCAACTCCGGGATGGCGGCGCCCGGCCACACGGTGCCGGCGGGCGGACTGGTCGCGGTGCTCTCCTCCGCCCCGCGGAAGTCGAAGGCGGGATCGTCCTGGCTCGGCTCCCCGCCCGTGCGGCTGCGGCGCACGGTGGTCGAGGCGGAGTCGGCGCGCACGTTCCGCCCGGCCGCGCGCCTGCGTGCCGCGCGCATCGCCTGGGAGCTGCTGCGCTTCGTCCCGGTCGTCGTCTCGATGGCGATCGGCCTCGGCGTCGTGGCGGCACTGCTGGCGCTGGTGCCGGTGATCGGGGCGATCGCGACAGCGGTCGCAGGCGGCGTCGTCCTGCTCGCCGCCGGTGCGGTCGCCGCCGGTGTCTCGACCGGGGCGAAGTGGCTCCTGATCCAGCGCGTGCGGCCGAGCGAGCAGCCGCTGTGGTCCTCCTTCGTCTGGCGCAGCGAGCTCGCCGACACCTTCACCGAGATGGTGGCGGCGCCGTGGTTCGCGCACGCCGCGGCCGGAACGCCCGCCCTCGTCTGGTGGCTGCGGAGCCTCGGCGCGCGGATCGGCCGCGGAGTCTGGTGCGACAGCTACTGGCTCCCGGAGGCAGATCTGGTCGATCTGGGCGACGGAGCGACCGTGAACCGGGGCTGCGTCGTGCAGACCCACCTGTTCCATGATCGAATCATGAGCATGGATCTCGTGAGTCTCGACGCCGGCGCGACCCTCGGCCCGCACAGCGTGATCCTCCCCGCCGCGACGATCGCGGCGCACGGCACGGTCGGCCCCGCCTCCCTCGTCATGCGCGGCGAGCTCGTGCCCGCGGGCAGCCGCTGGAGCGGCAACCCGATCGGCCCGTGGCGCGAGGTCCGCATCGGCGACTACCACGCGCCCGTCGCGTGAGCGACGCGCAGACCGGGCTGGAGACGGCGGGCGACCCGTACCTCCCCGGCATCGGCAACACCGGCTACCGCGTCGAGTCCTACGAGCTCGACCTGGACTACCGGGTCTCGAGCAACCGGCTCGCCGGCCGGGCGACCCTGCGGATCGTCGCGCTGCAGCCGCTGCGCCGCTTCTCGCTCGATCTCAGTCGCCTCCGGGCGACGCGGGTGCGGGTCGCCGGACGCAAGGCGCGCAGCGACCAGGCGGCGCACAAGCTCCGGATCACCCCCGCCGAGCCGCTCGAGGCCGGCGCGAGCGCCGTCGTCGAGATCGAGTACGGCGGGCACCCCGGGCCGCGCGCCAGCCACTGGGGCGAGCTCGGCTGGGAGGAGCTGACCGACGGCGTGCTCGTCGCCTCGCAGCCCTCCGGCGCGTCGACCTGGTACCCCTGCAACGACGACGTCGCCGACAAGGCGACCTACCGGATCAGGGTGAGCGCGGAGGAGGGCTACTCCGTGCTCGCGAACGGCGTGCTGCTCGAGACGAGCGAGCGCTCGGGCCGCCGCACCTGGCTGTACGAGCAGCGCGAGCCGACCGCGAGCTACCTCGCGTCGGTGCAGATCGGCCGCTACGTGCTCGAGGACCGCCTGCTCTCCGGAGTGGCCGTGACGCTGGCGCGCCCGGCCGCGCTGGCCGCGCGGGTCGCCCGCGACTTCGCACCGCTCAGCGCCATGCTCGCGTTCTTCTCCCGGGTCTTCGGCCCGTACCCGTTCCGCCAGTACACCGTCGTGGTCACCGCGGACGAGCTGGAGATCCCGCTCGAGGCGCAGGGCATGGCCGTGTTCGGCGCGAACCACGTCGACGGCCGCGGCGGCTCGGAGCGGCTGATCGCCCACGAGCTCGCGCACCAGTGGTTCGGCAACAGCGTCGGCCTCGCCCGCTGGCGGCACATCTGGCTGAACGAGGGCTTCGCCTGCTACGCCGAGTGGCTGTGGTCGGAGGAGTCGGGCGGACTCAGCGCCGACGCCCAGGCCCGCCGGCACCACGCGCTCCTGCGGTTCCAGCGCCAGGACCTCGTGCTGGGCGACCCAGGACCGGTGGACCTCTTCGACGATCGCGTCTACAAGCGGGGCGCGCTGACGCTGCACGCGCTGCGGCTCCGGCTCGGCGACGAGGCGTTCTTCCAGCTCCTGCGCACCTGGACCGCGCGGCACGCGTCCGCCACCGCCAGCGAGGTCGACTTCCGCGCGCTCTGCGCCGAGGTCGCCGGAGGCTCGGAGATCGCGGGCGGCACGGCCGTCTCGGCTGTCGAAGCGCTGCTCGACGCCTGGCTCGTCGACGTGCGGCTGCCGCCGCTACCGGCCGCCCGCTGAGACCAGCGAGTCCTCGAGCGCGTCGCCGTGCTCGCGGCGCCAGCCGATGATCGGACCGGCACCGCCGACGGAGTCGCCCAGCGCGACGCTGACCCGGAGCGACGGGTCGAGGTGCGGCTCGGCGAGCCGGAAGCGCGAGGTGTCGATCCGTGCCTCCGCGGTGAAGCGCGACTCGTGGATCCGGACGCGCCGCGGGTCGACGTCCAGCCCGCGGCCGTCCGCCTTCAGCGCGGCCTCGATGCGGGTCCAGTGCAGGATCGGGTCGGCCGCGCGGAACCCGCCCGTGGCGAAGGGAGCGCCGGCGATCCGCGTGATCGCGACGCCGCGCTCGGGCGGACCCGCGACCGGCTCGACGTCGACCCCGACGACGCCCGCGCTGCTGGCCGCGACGACGACCGCGCCCGGGCAGTGCGCGATGCTGACGGAGAGGTGCTCGGCGCCCTCGATCCAGGGGCGCCCGTGCGGACCGCCGCAGCGGGAGCAGCGGGCGGTGACCCGGACCATCGAGGCGGACAGCCCCAGGAGCTCGCCCGCGAGCATGCGCAGCAGGACGCGGCCGAAGACGAAGCGCTCCGCCACCGCCGCCGACCCCGTCGCGCGGTAGCGCTCCCGCTCCGCCGTGCCGAGCAGCGGCAGCAGCCGCTCGGCGTCGAGGCGCTGCTCGTCGAGCGCGAGCCAGCGCAGGTGCACCCCCGGCAGATCGCGCACGCCGTCGTCGTTCCTCATCCCGTCCCCCACGGTCGTGTCCCCCATGATCCCGTCCCCCGGTCCGGCGCTACTCGGCGGACCGAGCGGTCGCCGCGTGCTCGCCGCGCTCGTAGACGTCCGCCGCCGAGCCGACGATCAGCGGGTCCGGCCCGAGCGGCGACACGACCTCGTCGTCCCGGCCGTCGTAGTCGTAGAGGCTCAGCACGTAGCGCATCGCCTCGAGCCGGGCGCGCTTCTTGTCGTTGCTCTTGACGATGGTCCACGGCGCGTCGGCGGTGTCGGTCGCCGCCATCATCGCCTCCTTGGCCGCGGTGTAGTCGTCCCACTTGTCCAGCGAGGCGAGGTCCATCGGCGAGAGCTTCCACTGCCGCACCGGGTCGATCATCCGGATGGTGAACCGGGTGCGCTGCTCCTCGGCCGAGACCGAGAACCAGAGCTTGACCAGGTCGATGCCCTCGCCGACGAGCATGCTCTCGAACAGCGGCGTCTGCCGGACGAACTCGTCGTACTGCTCCGGAGTGCAGAAGCCCATCACGCGCTCGACCCCCGCCCGGTTGTACCAGGAGCGGTCGAACAGCACGATCTCGCCCGCGGCGGGCAGGTGCGAGACGTAGCGCTGGAAGTACCACTGCGTGCCCTCCCGCTCGGTCGGCTTCTCGAGCGCGACGACCCGGGCGCCGCGCGGGTTGAGGTGCTCGGTGAAGCGCTTGATGGTGCCGCCCTTGCCCGCGGCGTCGCGCCCCTCGAAGACGACGACCAGGCGCCGGCCGTGCTTCTTGATCCAGTTCTGGAGCTTGAGCAGCTCGATCTGCAGCAGCCGCTTGCCGGCCTCGTACTCCTCGCGCGACATCCGCTCGTCGTAGGGGTAGCCCTCGCGCCAGGTGTCGATCTGCGTGCCGTCACGGCGCAGCAGCACCGGATCGTCGTCGTCCTCGTCGAGCACGACGAGGTCGCGGGCGTCCTCGGGCGTGAGCGAGCGGAGCAGCTCGGGCGTCGGCACGAGGGCACCGTGGGGAGCGGCATCGGGAGCGGCACCGGGAGCGGCATCGAGGACGGCGTCGGAGCTGAGGGAGCGATCGGAGACGGAGGGCACGGAGCGACGCTAGGGGCCCCGAGCGACGCCGGGGTGAACGGCGGGTGTCCGCCCTCTCGCGCCCGCGCGCACCCGGACGTACCCTCGTCGCATGTGCCGGAACATCCACACGCTCCACAACTTCGAGCCCGCCGCCTCCGACGAGGAGGTCCACGCCGCCGCCCTCCAGTACGTCCGCAAGATCAGCGGCGCCACCAGCCCGTCGAAGGCGAATCAGGAGGCGTTCGACCGCGCCGTGGCGGAGATCGCCCACATCACGGGCCACCTCCTCGAGGACCTGGTGACCACCGCGCCGCCGAAGGACCGCGAGGTCGAGGCGGCGAAGGCCCGCGAGCGCTCGGCCCAGCGCTTCGCGACGGCCTGAGCCGCGACGCACGCGCCGGCCGGTCCGGGCGAGGCACGCGCTAGCCGATCAGGTAGACGAACCCGCGACCCGACCGCGCGATCCGGGACGCGAAGTCCACGGCGCGGTCCAGGTACTGACCGAGCTGCTCCCCCTCGGGGTGCTGCGACAGGCCCTCCTCGAGTTCCTGCCGGAGCGCGAGGAGATCGTCGGCGATCTCGGGGACCTCGCCCGGCAGAACGGCGCGCGTCCACGGGTCCCAGCACATCCCCCGCAGCGAGACCCGGCCCTCCAGCATCCGGTGCGCCGGCCGCGGCAGCTGACCCGGCGAGCGCGGAGCGGTCAGCGCCTGCAATCCGGACCACGCCCGGTCGAGGCAGAGCATGTCGTCCTCCGGCACAGGCTGCGGCAGGTCGGCGGCCTCGATCGCGGCGCCGTGCGGCATCCCCCAGGCGCCCGCGAGGGCGGTCTCGCCGATCACGCTTCGCGGGTCGGCGAGCGCGCGCTCGGTCAGATCGGCATCGAAGGCGTAAGCGTAATAACGGATTCCCATGCGTCGATGCTGGCGAGCGCCGCGCTCGCTCCGGCTCCGGATCCCGAGATCTGGGGACGGCCGAGCGATCTCGCGGCTGTGGAGGGACGAGCGACCGCTTCTGTTCCCGGACTCGTCTAGGCGTCGAAGGCCGCCGGCGGCAGGTCCGTCTCGCCGTCCTCGACGGCGCGGACTATGCGCGCCGCGACCGACTCCGGCGAGTGCCCCGCGCCGAAGCGCGGAGCCGTGCCCGCCAGCGGGTGCTGCGACAGCGCGGTCTCCGTGTGGCCGGGCCGCGCGTCGAGCAGGAGGACGCCCGACTTCCTGTACTCCCGGGCCGATGCCCGGACGAACGAGTACAGGGCCGCCTTGGAGGCGGAGTACGCCGCGAGACCGGCGGTCGGTGCCTCGGCGACCACCCCGCTGATCGTGACCGCGAAGGGCCGATTCCCGGAGGCGGACAGGGCGGCGAACGACGCCGTGAGCACGCGGATCGGCGCCAGGGCGTTCACGTCGACGAGCTCCTCGAGCACCGCCGGATCGAGCTCGGCCGAGGGGCCGAAGGCGACGACGCCGGCCGCGACGACGACGCCGTCGAGGCGCCCGTGACGGCGGAGGACCTCGTCCACCAGGCGCTGCGGGGCGTCCTCGCCGAGGAGATCGGCGACGAGCGGCGCGTCGCCGAGGTCGCCGGCGCGGCGCCCGGAGCGGACCACGGTCGCGCCGCGCTGCTCCAGCTCGTCCGCGATCAGCCTCCCGAGGCCGCCGGAGGCACCGAGGACGAGGACGACGGAGCCTTCGAATCGAGTCATGTCCGAAGCGTAGACGGGGGGTCTGGCGCGAATCGCCTCTACCGGGCGGCGAGGGCCGTCAATACGGTGGATCGCATGTCGCGTCCGGACACCTGCGCCGTGCTCCACCGACTGGTGGAGGTCCTCGAGGACCCCGCGCCGATCAACCCGGGACACGCCCGGCACGTGAGCGGGCTGCTCGCCGGCGCCCTCGACTCCGCCCCGGCCCTCCGCGACTGCGCCGGCGCCCCGGCCCAGCTCGTCGCCTTCGCGACGGAGGACCCGGCGGACGAGAACCCGGCCCTCTGAGCGCACCGACGGCCACCGCGTCACCCGGCACGTCGCCGCCTCGCCCACTCCTCGGAAGTCGCGGTAGTCGAGCGCGAGCACCGCGACTTCCGCGGACTCGGAGGTGCCTCTGCCTCCCGGCCTCACTGCACTCCGCGGAAGTTGCGGTAATCGAGCGCGACTACCGCGACTTCTGCGGAGTCGCGGCCTCCCCCGCCGAGCGGAGGGACGCCGCGGGCCCCTCGTAGACTCGACGGGCCGAGAGAACGGGGACCCGGTGGACGACGAACGCGCCGCACCTGCGGGCTGGTACCGCGATGACGCCCACCCGGGGTCGATGCGCTGGTGGGACGGCACCGCCTGGACCGACGCCCGCCGCTCCTCAGAGGACTCGGCGCCCGGCGACCCGGACGAGCAGGAGAAGCGCGGGCGGCCGGACACCGCCCCCGAGCACGTCGAGTACCGCCTCCCCCACTCCGCCGGCACCCCCACCGTCGACGCCGTCGACGAGGCGGAGCGGATCGAGGAGATCGCCGCCGTCGTCGGCCGCCCGCTGCGCGTGGGCGAGATCTCGGATCAGATCGTCGACGTGATCCTCGTCCCCGAGCCGGACCACCCCACCGGCACTCCCGCCGTCTCGGTCCGCGCCGGCGGACGCGTGATCGGCTACCTCCCCGACGCCTACCGCCGCTCCCCCGCGCTTCCCGGGCTCTCCCGCGTGGTCGCGAGTCGCGCCGCCCCCAGCACCACCGCCCGGCTCCGCGCCGAGCGGACGGAGGAGGGACTGCGCGCCTCCGTCACGGTCGCCCTCGTCGCCCCCGAGCTGCTGATCCCACTCAACGCTCCGCCCCAGGAGCGCTACTCGATCCTGCCCTGGGGCCGCGCCCTGCAGGTGCAGCGCGAGGACGAGCACTTCGTTCGTCTGGCCGGCGTGGTCCCCGAGGGCGGCCGCGGGCTCCTCCTGGTGACGCTCCACCCCGTCGGCGGCCTCGTGGAAGTCCGCCTCGACGGCGACCGCGTGGGCGAGCTGACCGCGGCGATGTCCGAGCAGTTCGCGCCCACCCTCCGCCACCTCGCCGGCCTCGGCCTCACCGCCGTCGCCTACTGCTCGCTCCAGGGCTCGCCGCTCAGAGCCGAGCTGACGCTGCAGGCCGCCCGCGCCGCCGAACTGCCCGCGGACTGGGTCGACGGCCGCCCGGCGACCCTCCCCCGGCTGGTCCCCGGCGCCACGGAGGCGCCGCCCGCCTACGTAGCGCCGCTGCGCCCGACCCCGCGCACCTCGGAGGCCGTGGCCCGGTCCACCCGCCGCACCGTCGCCTGGGTCGTCGTCGGCGTCTGCACGCTGGTCGGCCTCTCCAGCTGGATCATCGGCGACGTCCTGAACTGACCCGACTCGTCGCCGCGCTGCCTCGTCAGCGGCCGAGCCGGGCGAGCAGACCTGCGCACGGTATGCCACGGCGATCTCGCCCATCTGAGAAAGCACGTCCGGGTAGCCACCTGGTCAAGAAAGTTCTCAAATTCTCGCCGCACTGCCCCTAGTCAGCAACTATGACCTCAAGAGGAACGCGATCAATCAGGTGAAGTCCGCCGACGGCATGATTGACGTCGCTCCAGCCTTTAACCCCGTTGCTTCGCAGAGATTCCACAGGACTGACAATTCGGTTCTCGCAATCAAACTTCCGGTATTTCAGAATACGATAGAACCACTCTTAGCACATATCTGTTGGCGCGCCCAGCGCGCTCGGCGTATCAATGTCGAAGCCGTTGCCAACCAAGGTCTTAACGTTGTACTCGTCTCGTGCTCCTTTGCATCTGCAACGAAATTCTTCATTCGCCATGTGCAACTCGCGCGTGGGTCATTAATTGCAATTCGACGTGCTGAATCACTCGAACGCACTGGCCTTGCCATACTTAAGGCCATGGTCGGCCGCAAAGCATCTACGCGCTCTTCTGATAGGTCGCGTTGAACACCACTTCGGCGAGCCAGTGCTTGAAACTGCTATTGTCCTGGAACTCCCTGAAGAGCTGCGTGTCATCAGAGATTAGGCGTAGCATGACGTTACTGAGGGCACGATCGCTCTCCACGCGCGCATTCACCGGGTCATCATTAGCCTGTGCGTTCTTGTAGGCCTCATCCTCGGACACGAGCCTCGGGATCTCCTCGGTGATGAAGCGCTCAACACGATCGGCGTCGTTCCACTCGATGTTGCCGAAGTGGTCGTTGAAGGTCCTGACGATCGCAGAAAGCCTCTCGAGTTCCGGGTCCGAGAGATGCCCTCCGCTGGCGGCCGGGACCGGGGCGAGAGTGCCGTCTTCGTCATCGAGCACGATTTTCATCGCGTTGAGCTTCTCCGCGCGGTACGACTCCAAGTCGATGTTCTCAAGGATTCCCGCGGAGAGATCCTCTTCCTTGGGAGCGGGCAGCTTGGGCACCAGGTGATCAAGGAAGATCGATCGCTTCTCCCACTCACTGCTGCCGTATGGCAGGACGGTAGAGAGGAAATTGTAGGTGCGAAGGAAGGCTTTGGCGCTTCCCTTAAACATCACCTGATCGTCTTCATCGAGAAGTTCGATGTACTCAGCGACGCTGGTGTCAAGCAACGGGTCAAGGCGATCACGCCTCTCCCCCGCCAGATACCGACTGACGAACTCATCGACTTGCTCAGGCGCGTAAATGCCAAACGTGTCAAGATCGTTGACCAGATCGTGCAGCTTGTTAGCGTCCGTCTCTTCAGACAGCACGGTCGTACGGTAGTAGGGCTCGAAAGCGCGTTGGATCTCATCCGGTCCATTGGCGAAGTCGAGGACCAACGTGTCGTGTTTCGCGGGGTGCGCCCGATTAAGCCGCGACAAGGTCTGCACGGCCAGCACACCCGAAAGGGCCTTGTCGACGTACATCGTGTGTAGTAGCGGCTCGTCGTACCCGGTTTGGAACTTGTTCGCGACAACAAGGATCCGATACGGATCGGTCTTCACCTGCTCGGCGATCGCGTTGGATGGAAAGCCGTTCAAGCTCGCTTCGGTAACTTTCAGGCCCTTGTATTCGTGCTCACCGGAGAAAGCAACGACCACCCGGTACGGGCTCTTGCGTGCTACGAGCGCGTCGCGGATCGCATGGAAGTACTCGATGCATCGCGCAATCGAGGACGTCACGACCATTGCCCTCGCCTGGCCGCCGATCTTGCGCTTCGCGACCACCTGGGCAAGGAAGTGCTCGACCATGATGTCGGTCTTCTGAGCGATGGCATGCTCGTTGCCCTCGACATAGGCACGAAGCTTCTTCGAGGCGCGCTTCGCGTCGAACTCGGGGTCGTCCTCCACAGTCTTCATCAGCTTGTAGTAACTGCCGACCGGCGTGTAGTTGGAGAGAACATCGATGATGAAGCCCTCCTGGATCGCCTGCTTCATCGTGTACGAGTGGAATGGTCGGAAGCTCGTGCCTCTTTCGTCGTTCGGCACCGGCTCGCCGAACATCTCAAGCGTCTTGTTCTTCGGTGTCGCCGTGAAAGCGAAGTAGCTCGCGTTCGTCAGCAGCTTCTTGCCCTCAATGATCCGATTGATCCGGTCCTCGACGGTGTCCTCCTCGTTGGTTTCGACACCTGCAAGCGCACGTGAGACGGCCGCAGAGGTCTTCGATCCTTGAGATGAGTGCGCCTCGTCGATGACGATGGCAAATGTGCGGTCACGGTGGTCCGCACCGATGTCATCCAGAATGTACGGGAACTTCTGCACCGTAGTGACGATGATTTTCTTGCCTGCGGTAATCGCGCTGCGTAAATCTCCGGATCGATCGGCATGCACCACCGTAGACCCCACCTGCAGGAACGACTTGATGGTCTGCGTGAGCTGACTGTCAAGGATGACGCGGTCGGTAACGACGATGATCGAGTCGAAGGCGATCTTGCCATGATGCTTGGCCTCGGTGAGCTGGTGAGTCAGCCAGGCAATCGAGTTTGACTTGCCACTGCCAGCCGAGTGTTGAATGAGATAGCGACGACCAGCGCCGTTCGCCTCGACATCGGACAGGAGTCGGCGCACGACATCGAGCTGGTGGTACCGAGGGAAGATTGCCTCGGAGACCTTCTTGCCAGTCTTCTGGCTCTTATCCACCACGACCTGCGCATAGTTCTCGATAATTCCGGCGAGGCTCTGCGGCGCGAGCACTCGCCGCCACAGGTAGTCCGTTATGACTCCATCGGAATTCGGCGGGTTACCCGCACCATCGTTGAATCCTTGGTCGAACGGCAGGAACCACGAAGAAGCGCCCTTGAGCTCGGTGCAGAATCTCGCGCGCTGATCGTCCAGGGCGAAGTGTGCGATCGTCCGTCCGAACGCGAACAGCGGCTCACGCGGATCGCGGTCGCGCTGGTACTGCTGAACCGCGTCTTCCACCGTCTGGTTCGTGATGTTGTTCTTCAATTCGAACGTAAAGATGGGCAGACCGTTGACGAACGCGACAAGGTCGACGGCATCGCCCGGACTACTGACGCTGTGATGCACCTGCCGAGTGATGACGAACCGGTTCGCGTCGAAGTGCTCAGCAGCCTTCGAGTTCCCATCGACAGGTGTCGGGTAATACAGATCAATGTGGTGACCGTGATGGTCGATGCCGTTTCGCAAGACATGGACGACACCCCGCCGCGAAATCTCACCCTGAACCCGAGCAAGGAACTTGTGGCGGGCGGGGGTCTCCGTTGTGAGCCCGAGCGGCTCCACGAGATGCTGCTGGGTCGACTCGATGAACGCAGTGAAACACCCGAGATCGATTGCGTAGGAGGCGACGTAGCCGCCGGGCGCACCCTCGGTCCAACCGCCCTCGCTCATCTGCGTGACGATGAGCGATTCCAAGCTGTCCTCGTTGAGACGCTGCATGTTTATTCCTCACCCTCGCTCAGTGCTACCTCGAGATCATCATCGACCGCAGCGATCAGGTTGTCGAACGATTCAGCTGCCTCGGGCAATGCAGCTGCGACCGCACGTACGTCCACTTGACCCGTTACGACATCAGCCACCAAGCGTGTGCGAAATTCCTGAAGTAACTCAATCTCACGCTGAGTCTGTTGCATCACACTGTTGATCTTCTGAGCAGCGATGCGTGCTTGGCGCACGAAGGACGTTTGGGCCTCTGGCGGAGCCAGCGGGATACTGATTCTCTTCATTCGGCCAAGACCAAGGTCCTGGTTCGTCGCACCTCGAGTCTCGAGTTGTGACTGCTCGTAACACGCTGGGGAGTTCAATACAATTTCGAGGAACTCCGGGGAGACTAAATCCTTGATGAGTTTCAGAACAGCTATGTGTACCCACACCTGAAACCGCTCATCGAGATCGACAGCCTTTGCCACCCCTGTCGTCCCACCCTTGGTGTATAAAACATCACCGATCTCAGGACGCACTCGTCTGTCGAACTCAGTCGCGAGACCCTCATCGACATACTTCACGTCGTCGAACGACCACGCCCCGGGTCGAATGTTGCGGGCCGACAAGAATGGAACGCCTGAGTCTGAATACGTGGGCGAGAAGTGAGGACCGTCGACTGCCCGGTGAAGCACTCGTCCGAGAGAAACCACGCTCCACCCATTCCTCACCACCGGGAACCATCGATCCCCCGTATTGGTGTCGCCGCTCGAAATCAGGGTACTCACTTCGACACGTTTTTGCTCCTCGAGGAGGGCAATGAGGCGGCGCTTGGCGACGATGGCCTTATCGATTCGGGCGTTCGCGTGGGCGAGGTACTTCACGATCGCAGCCTGCTCCTCGGCCGGCGGCACAAGGCAAGGCATCCGTTTCAGATCCGACCAACCCAGTTGCTGGCGCAGGCCGCTGCCCATCCCATAGATGCGCTTCGACGAGTCGACAACGGTCAGATACTGATACGCGTACGAATCTCCCCAGCTTCCAGAAGGGTGAAGACCAATGTACGCCGACGTGATAATTCCGCGGTTCTTGACATGCCCGACACGGATGCTCGTCCGGTCGTTCTGCAAGTCCGTGGGGCGCACAACGATATCTCCTGGATCAAGTATCTGATACCCCTCGTAGGAGTCGGGAACGAGTCCGCGTTGCTTCTCGACTGGCTTCACGACCACATGTCCGTAACTCAGCGAGAGCACCTGGGACTCGGTCAATCCGACGTTTTTCCGCCGATTCTCCCTCAGCACGGCGAGTCCGGGTTGCACACGCCAGTGTCTCGGTACTCGAGCTGACCAGAACTGGTTCCAGACCCTCTCCTCATACATCGGCAAATGGCGGAACATTAGTCCTCACCAGCGATCTCGGAGATCAGGTCATCGGTTTCGGCTTCGAGCGAGCGAATATCTGCTTGGATGTCAGCGAGGGTGCGCATTGGCGCGGGCCTATAGAAGTGGCGCGTGAAGGATATTTCGTAGCCGACCTTCGTCTTTGATTCATCGATCCAGGCATCCGGAGCATAGGGCGTGACTTCGCGACGGAAAAAGGCTTCGATGCCGTCATCGTAGCTATTTTCTGGCTCAGTCAGTGGCACCTGTTCAGTGTCGCGAAGTTCGGTGTCGGGCTCGTACTCCACCACACGCGTTCGCCCGCTGATGATCGCCTCATATCGGCCGTGAAGCGAGTTAGAAACGGCAGCGTACGGAAGTGCCCTTCTGATGACCGGCGGAGCAGTCTCATCGCGCACGCCGTCTTCTTTGAACTGCTTGATTTCCTTCGCTGTATACACGCGGTTCGGATCCACTCCGACAATGCGCAGAGGGCGCTCGACGGTGATCTTCTGGTATCCGAAGTCGACTCCGTCGAACACCTTAGAGCGATCGGTGTCGGCGTACTGGTCGAACGCCGTGAACGCTTCGAGCACTTTGTCCGCATCAGTCACGCTGACCTCTACACCCTTCTCACCGAGATTCCTTCGAAGGGGCGTGGACCAGCCAGTGGCATCGATCAGTTGTACCTTGCCCTTGCGGCGCTCCTCCTTCCGGTTGGAAAGCACCCACACGTAGGTCGCGATGCCGGTGTTGTAGAACATCTTGAGCGGCAGCGCGACGATCGCTTCGAGCCAGTCGTTTTCGATGATCCACCGACGGATATTGCTCTCGCCCTGCCCTGCATCGCCGGTGAACAGCGATGACCCGTTGTGGACCGACGCGATCCGGGAGCCCCGATCAGTTTCCTGCTTCATCTTCGAGATCAGGTTCGCGAGGAACATCAGCTGCCCATCGCTGCTGCGCGTGACAAGCGAGTACTCGCTATCGCCAGCGTGAGTGACCACGAAGCGCGGGTCGAGGATTTTCTTTGCGCCGCCGAGCCGGTCCTGATCGGTCTTCCAGCTCTTTCCGTAAGGCGGGTTCGAGAGCATGAAGTCGAACTCCTGGCCCGCGAAAGCGTCATTCGAGAGCGTTGAGTACTCCGGGCCGCCGACGATGTTGTCTGCAGCTTTCCCGTCCCCCTTGAGGATGAGGTCGGCCTTGGCGATCGCGTAGGTCTCGGCGTTGATCTCCTGCCCATACAGATGAGTGGAGACCTTCTTGCCGGAAGACTCAGCAAGGTGATGCAGTGTTTCCTCGGCGACAGTCAGCATGCCACCGGTGCCCATCGCGCCATCGTAGAGGCGGTACGTGCCCGACGGAATCACGTCAGCGATCGGTTCGAACATCAGCCGCGTCATCAGCCGGACCGCGTCGCGCGGTGTCCAGTGCTCGCCGGCTTCTTCGTTGTTTTCTTCATTGAAGCGGCGCACCAGCTCTTCGAAGACTGTGCCCATCCCGTGGTTGTCCATCCCGGCCGGGGAGAGATCGAGATCCGGCGCCAGGAACTTCTCGATCAACGCACCGAGAGCGTCAGCCTTCGTCAGCCGAGGTAACTGGTTTCGGAACTCGAAATTGTCGATGATCTCCTGCACGTTGGGCGAGAACCCGTCCAAGTACGCCTCGAAGTTCTGCCGCAGACGCGTCGAGTTCGACACGTGGCGCAAGTCCTTCAGCGAGAAACCTGACGTGTTGTAGAAGTCCTGCTTGGCAGCATCCCGCAGCGGTGCATCCTGGTCGCCGACGCCCGCCTCATCCAGCATCTTCTTCATCGCCATCACGGCGTCTCGCGTCGGGGCAAGGACGCTATCCAGGCGACGCAGGACGGTGAAGGGAAGGATCACGTCACGGTACTTGCCTCGGACATAGAGGTCGCGGAGCACATCGTCGGCGATGTTCCAGATGAGCGCCACGATTCGAGAATGGTTGATGGAGCTGTGTGGCACGGGGATCCTTCACTTGTGACTAGACATCCTGCTGAGCGGCGGGGCGATGTGACTCGTTCAGGCGATGCGGCTCAACCAACGCTGGAGTGGACGGCGCCACTGACATCGTGTCAGTTGGCACGATGCTTTGTCTGTTCGGTCAAGTTTTCGAGCGTCGCCCCCTTGACGGCTACGTGAAAGCATCTCAAGCACCGTCTGTCAGTGCCTAATGAGCAGTGCGCGCGCCTCGACACCTAGTTGCTCAGCGAGGGCCTCGACCGAGTCCAAGGTGAGGTTGCGCTCTCCACGTTCGATGCCAGCGAGGTACCGAGTCGACACTCCGAGCTGCTCGGCGAGACCTTCCTGCGACAGCTGACGTGCGAGACGTAGATCAAGGTCTGTTCTACACGTTGAAGCGGAACTCCACCACGTCGCCGTCCTGCATGACGTAGTCCTTGCCCTCGATGCGGGCCTTGCCCTTGGCGCGCGCCTCGGCGATGGAGCCGGTCTCGACGAGGTCGTCGAACGAGATGATCTCGGCCTTGATGAAGCCCTTCTGGAAGTCGGTGTGGATCACGCCGGCCGCCTGCGGGGCGGTCCAGCCCTTGCCGATCGTCCAGGCGCGCGTCTCCTTCGGGCCCGCCGTCAGGTAGGTCTGCAGGCCGAGGGTATCGAAGCCGATGGACGCGAGCTGGTTGAGGCCCGACTCGGTCTGGCCGGTGGACTCGAGCATCTCGGCAGCGTCGGCCTCGTCGAGGTCGATCAGCTCGGACTCGATCTTGGCGTCGAGGAAGATCGCATGCGCGGGGGCGACCAGCGCGGCCAGCTCGGCCTTGCGCGCCTCGTCGGTCAGCACGGCCTCGTCGACGTTGAAGACGTAGATGAAGGGCTTCGCGGTGAGCAGGCCCAGCTCGCGGATCGGCTCGAGCTCGATCGAGGACGCCGAGAGCGGCTTGCCGGTGTCGAGGAACTCGCGGGCCTTCTTCGCCGTCTCGAGCACGATGGGCTCGATCTTCTTCCCCTTGAGCTCCTTCTCGTAGCGCGCCTCGGCCTTCTCGAGGGTTTGCAGGTCGGCGAGGACGAGCTCGGTGTTGATCGTCTCCATGTCGCTCGCGGCGTCGACCTTGCCGTCGACGTGCACGACGTCGGCGTCCTCGAAGCCGCGGATGACCTGCGCGATCGCGTCGGCCTCGCGGATGTTGGCGAGGAACTTGTTGCCCAGGCCCTCGCCCTCCGACGCGCCGCGGACGATGCCGGCGATGTCGACGAACGACACGGGCGCGGGGAGGATGCGCTCGGAGCCGAAGATGCCGGCGAGCACCTCGAGGCGGGAGTCGGGCAGGTTCACGACTCCGACATTGGGCTCGATCGTCGCGAACGGGTAGTTCGCGGCGAGCACCGTGTTCTTGGTCAGCGCGTTGAAGAGCGTCGACTTGCCGACGTTGGGGAGTCCGACGATTGCGATAGTGAGAGCCACGGGCATCCATCCTACGGCGTGGTCGCGGGGGCGCCGCGTGCCGGTCCCGGCGGCGTCGGAGGTGCGTGAGAGGGTGAAGTCGTGCCCATCGACTTCACCGCCATCGACTTCGAGACCGCCAATTCGCACGGAGCGTCCGCCTGCTCGGTCGGGCTGGTGAAGGTCCGCGACGGCCGCGTCGTGGACCGCGCGGGCTGGCTCATCCGCCCGCCCTACGGCTACGACGACTTCCTCGAGTGGAACACCCGCATCCACGGCATCCGCAAGCACGACGTGCACGGCGCGGCCTCCTGGGTCGAGCAGTTCGCCGACCTCGTCGCCTTCGCCGGCGAGGACGTCTTCGTCGCCCACAACGCCGGCTTCGACATGAGCGTCATCCGCGCCGCCTGCGCCGCGACCGCGCTCGAGCTCCCCGCCTACGACTACCTCTGCTCGCTGCAGCTCGCCCGCAGGACCTACCAGCTCGAGTCCTACCGCCTGCCGTCCGTCGCGTTCGCCGCCGGCTACGACGACTTCCGCCACCACGACGCCTCGGCCGACGCCGAGGCCTGCGCCGCGA
This sequence comes from Rathayibacter sp. PhB151, assembly GCF_004366415.1. Taxonomy (NCBI): domain Bacteria; kingdom Bacillati; phylum Actinomycetota; class Actinomycetes; order Micrococcales; family Microbacteriaceae; genus Rathayibacter; species Rathayibacter sp. PhB151. The sequence continues at coordinate 41,873 of NZ_SOEN01000011.1, forward strand.
TCGTCGTGCACGCCGCCCGCCGGCACGGGGCCGGGAGCCTGGCCGAGCTCGGGGAGCTGGCCGGGGTGTCGGTCAAGCGCCTGCGGCCGAAGGCTCCGGTCGCCGCCTGACCCCCGGGCGGCGATCCGAGAGCCCTTGCGACTCACTCCCCCGCGCGCGGGTCGCCGAACCAGTTGCTGAAGATGCGCCAGAAGTTGCGGTTGCCGTAGGCCGAGCACGCGTCGCCCGAGCCGTAGAGGTTCGCCAGCGCCGCGGCGTTCGGCTGATACGGCGTGTAGTAGTAGAGCCCCGCCGTCGCCGCGTTCTCGATCCGCACCGGAGCGGTCCCGCAGGCGGCGTCGGGCGAGTACTGGATCTCGCTGGTCTCGCCGACCGGGTACCAGTCGAAGCTGCTGTCGGGGTTCCGGTAGCGCTGGAACTGCCAGGCCGCACCGTAGACCTGGCCGAAGAAGCCGAAGTAGTCGCTGTCGCAGTCCGCCGTGTCCGGGCAGCCGTAGCCGGTGGCGCTGCGGAACTGCCGCTCGCTCGGCGCACTGTCGGTGACGAGCGACTGCTCCTTCTGCAGCAGTGTCAGCAGCACGGCGGGGCTGACGTCGCAGGCGCCCGCGACCGCGCTGACGATCTCCGCGGCGGAGACGTCCTGCCCGCCGAGGTACGCGTCGCACTGCTCGTCGGCGGCGACGTCGCCGGTGTCCTCGGCGTAGTCGCGCAGGCAGGGGACGTCGGTCCCGGCGCAGGAGGGCACCCGCGCGTTCAGGAACGCCTGCACGGTCAGCGGGCCGAGCGCGCCGCCGTCGAAGAAGACCTCGTCCGAGACGATGTCGCCCGGGTCGAAGCCGGACTCGTCCACACCACCGGCCAGGTCCGTCCACATCCGGATGCCGGGCACCGCGGTCGCGGGAGCGGTCGCGGGAGCGGTCGCGGCGCTCAGGTCCGAGGCTCCGGTGAGCAGCAGCACGACCCCGAGGGCGGCGAGGGCCGCCGTCCCTCCCCGGCGCCGTCGGACGGCGGACGAGGAGGCGGCGGCCGGTGAGGGATCGGCCGGGCTCATCCCTCCACGCTAGCGGCCGGGCGCCGGACGATCCGCCGCAGGGCGCGAGCCGCGCGGCAGCGTCCGATCGCGTGGCCGGCGCCCCGCGAACCGGTGGAGGACACTCCGTCGAGCACATCTCCCGGAGCGCAGGGCGGCCGCTCCGGAGCGCCGCCGCTCGGATGTCGGAGGTCCGTGGTCTCCTCGGCGCATGGAACTCAGCTTCGTTCTCGGCCTCGCGGTCGGCGCGCTCCTCGCCGCCGTCGTCGCCGTGCTGCTCGCCCGCGCCCGCACTCCCGACACCGCGCTCGCCCTCGAGCTGGCGACCGCGCAGGCGCGGGCCGAGGGGCTCGAGGAGCGGCACGAGTCCGTCGTGGAGCAGCACCGCGAGCACCTCGGCTCCGCCCGCGATCAGATCCGCGAGCTGCAGGAGCAGCTGCGGGTCGTCGCCGAGCGCGAGCGCCACGACGCGCGGATCCTGCAGACGCTCTCCCCCGTCGCCGAGAGCCTGCGCGGGATGCAGGAGTCGGTGCGCCGCCTCGAGAGCGAGCGCGCCGCGCAGTTCGGCGCCATCACCGAGCAGCTGGAGGGGCAGCGGCTCGCCGGGGAGAGGCTCCGCTCGACCACCGAGACGCTCGCCTCGGCGCTGCGCTCGAGCGCCAGCCGGGGTGCGTGGGGCGAGACGCAGCTGCGCAACGTCGTCGAGGCGGCCGGGCTGACCCAGCGGGTCGACTTCGACGTGCAGTTCGGCCTGGAGGGCGAGGGCGGGAGGGGCCGCGCCGACATGGTCGTGCGCCTGCCCGGCGGCAAGGCGATCGCCGTGGATGCCAAGGTGCCGTTCGACGCGTACCTCGAGGCGAGCGCGATCCCCGCCGGCGCGGGGGCCGACGAGGAGGCGCGGCGTGCCGGGCTGCTGCGCGCGCACGTGCGCGCCCTCCGCGGGCACATCGACGCCCTCGCCGGCCGCGCCTACTGGACCGGGCTGCCGGCGAGCCCGGAATTCGTCATCGCCTTCATCCCCAGCGAGCCGCTGCTCGCCAGCGCGCTCGACGCCGATCCGACGCTGCTGGAGTACGCGTTCCGCAAGCGGGTCGCCCTCGCCTCGCCGGTGACGCTCTGGTCGGTGCTGAAGACCGTCGCCTACACCTGGCAGCAGGACGTCCTGACCGACGACGCGAAGCGGCTGCTCGACCTCGGCAAGACGCTCTACGCGCGGCTGGCGACCCTCGCCGACCATGCGGAGGGGCTGCGCCGCTCGATCGAGAAGACGGTCGACTCCTACAACGCCTTCGCCGGCTCGCTCGAGACCCGCGTCCTCGTCACCGCGCGCCAGTTCGACACCCTCGACGAGTCCCGCGTGATCGCGCCGGCCGGCGGCGTCACGACGTCCCCGCGCCGCCTGACGGCCGTCGAGCTCCTCGCCCCGGACGAGCGCACGGCCTGAGCCGCGGGGTCTCGATACGCCGCTGCGCGGCTCCTCGACCAGCATGTGGGCGCCGCTCCGCGGCGGCTCGACCGTCGGACAGGGCGCGCCCCACCATGCTGATCGAGTAGCGCCGGGAGGGCGCGTATCGAGATCCACCCACGCATGAACGCGGGTCTCGATACGCCGCTGCGCGGCTACTCGACCGGCATGCGGCAGCGGCCGTCTAGACCCACTTCTCCGCGAGGTGCTGGGCCGTCACGCGGCGGATCGTGCCCGAGCGCGAGCGCAGGACGATCGACTCGGTGGTGATGATGTGGCCCTCCTTGCGGACGCCCTTCACCAGACCGCCGTTGGTCACGCCGGTGGCGACGAAGTAGGTGTTGTCGCTGCGGACCAGGTCGTTCGCGTGCAGGACGCGGTCGAGGTCGTGGCCGGCGTCGATCGCGCGCTGGCGCTCGTCGTCGTCCTTGGGGCGGAGGATGCCCTGGATCACGCCGCCGAGCGCGCGGATCGCGCACGCGGTGATGATGCCCTCGGGCGTCCCACCGGTGCCCACGCACATGTCGACTCGCGAGTCGTGCCGAGCGGCGTTGATGCCGCCCGCGACGTCGCCGTCGAGCAGCAGCCGCGTGCCGGCACCGGCGGCGCGGATGTCGTCGATCAGCTGCGCGTGCCGCGGGCGGTCGAGCACCGCGATGCGCATCTCGTCGACGGGCTTGCGCTTGGCCCGCGCCAGCGCGCGGATGTTCTCGCCGATCGGGCGCTGGATGTCGATGATCCCCACGCCCTCGGGCCCGGTGACGATCTTCTCCATGTAGAACACGGCGGACGGGTCGAACATCGCCCCGCGGTCCGCGACGGCGATCATCGACAGCGCGTTCTGCCGGCCCGCCGCGGTCAACGAGGTGCCGTCGATCGGGTCGACGGCGATGTCGGCGGCCGGCCCGGAGCCGTTGCCGACGTGCTCGCCGTTGTAGAGCATCGGCGCGTTGTCCTTCTCGCCCTCGCCGATGACGACGACCCCGTCGAAGTTGACGGTGCCGAGGAAGGTGCGCATCGCGTCGACGGCGGCGCCGTCGGCGGCGTTCTTGTCGCCCTTGCCGATGAAGGGGACGGCGCGGATCGCCGCCGCCTCGGTGGCTCGGACGAGCTCCATGCCGAGGTTGCGGTCCGGGTGGAGGTAGAGCGAGTCGTGGTCGATTTCGGTCACAGCGCGGAGTCCTTCGCGTTCGAGTTCGTGCAGACGGCGTCGTCGCAGGACCCGCGGAGCGGATCCCCATCCCAGGGCGAAGCCTATCGGAGGCGTGCCCCGCGCCCGGGGGATGCCCCGCAGCCGCCTCGCTAGACTCGACGCCGACGCGGGCCTCGCCCGACCCCCTCCCGTTCATCCGTCAAAGGAGATGCCATGCCCGTCGCTACCCCGGACCAGTACGCAGAGATGCTCGACAAGGCGAAGAAGGGCGGCTTCGCGTACCCCGCGTTCAACGTCTCCTCCTCGCAGACCATCAACTCGGTGCTGCAAGGCCTGTCCGAGGCCGGCTCGGACGGCATCATCCAGGTCACGACCGGAGGCGCCGACTACTTCGCCGGCCACACGGTCAAGAACCGCGCCGCCGGAGCGATCGCCTTCGCGAAGTTCGCCACCGAGGTCGCCAAGAACTACCCGGTCACGGTCGCGCTGCACACCGACCACTGCCCGCAGAACGCGCTCGAGGGCTTCGTCTACCCGCTGATCGCCGCCTCCGAGGAGGAGGTCAAGGCCGGTCGCGAGCCGCTCTTCCAGTCGCACATGTGGGACGGCTCGGCCGTGCCCCTCGACGAGAACCTGAAGATCGCCCAGGAGATCCTGCCGCGCGTGAAGGCGATCAACGCGATCCTCGAGGTCGAGATCGGCGTCGTCGGCGGCGAGGAGGACGGCGTCTCGCACGACATCAACGAGCACCTCTACACCACGCTCGACGACGCGATCGCGACCGTCGAGGCCCTCGGCTTCGGCGAGCAGGGCCGCTACATGGCCGCGCTGACCTTCGGCAACGTCCACGGCGTCTACAAGCCGGGCAACGTGCGCCTGCGCCCCGAGCTGCTCCGCGAGATCCAGGACGGCCTGCAGAAGAAGTACGGCACCGAGGCCCTCCCGCTCGACCTCGTCTTCCACGGCGGCTCCGGCTCGACCGACGAGGAGATCGCCGAGGCGGTCCGCAACGGCGTCGTGAAGATGAACATCGACACCGACACCCAGTACGCCTTCAGCCGCTCGGTCGCCGACACCGTGCTGAAGAACTACGACGGCTTCCTCAAGGTCGACGGCGAGGTCGGCAACAAGAAGGTCTACGACCCGCGCTCGTGGGGCAAGATCGCCGAGTCCGCCATGGCCGTCCGCGTCGCCGAGGCGACCCGCCAGCTCGGCTCCGCCGGCCACTCCGGGAAGTAGGGCACCGCTCCGTGACGAACGCACACGACCAGCCGGGCCGCACCGAGCGCCCGGAACCGCAGTACGGCGAGTACGCGCCGCCCGGCTGGTCGTGGACGCCTCCGGAGGACGCCGTCGTCGTCCCCGACCCGCGAGGGTCCGAGACCGATCCGCGGCCCGCGACCGCGCCGTCGGCGAAGACCGTCGCGCACCCCGTCGACCGGCTGATCACGATCGTCCTGCTCGCGCTCGGCGTCTTCTTCGCCGTGCCGACGCTGCTCGACCCGTCGAGCTTCGCGACCACCCTCTCCGAGCTCTACACGAGCCAGGGCATCGGCACCTACGCCTCCCCCGACCTCGCCCGCACCCTCGGGCTGGTCGTGGCGCTCGCGCAGGCGCTGATCGTCGCGTTCGCGGTCTGGATCTCGATCCGCCGGCTGCGGGCCGGCAAGCGCGCCGTGCTGGTGCCGATCCTGGGGATCGTCGCGACGGTCGTGCTCTCCCTGACGGTCGCGGCCATCGCGATCCTCGGCGATCCGACCTTCGCCGACTACGTCTCGCGGATGTCCGCCGGGACCGGCACGGACGTCTAGCGCCCGAGCCCGCTCACGCGAGAAGGCCGCCCTCCCTCGGGAGCGGCGGCCTTCTCGGTGTTCTGCGAGCGGAGCGTCAGGCGCTGACGGAGGCGCTCACGCGTCCGCCGGCCCCGCGGGCGTCGCGCTTGCCGGCGACGTCCTTGCGGAGCTCCTTGGGGAGCGAGAACATCAGGTCCTCCTCGGCCGTCTTGACCTCCTCGACGTCGCCGTAGCCGGCGGCGGCGAGGTCGTCGAGCACCTCGCGCACGAGGACCTCGGGCACCGAGGCGCCGCTGGTGACGCCGACGGTGCGGATGCCGTCGAGCCACTCCTGCTTGATCTCGCTGGCGTAGTCGATCCGGTACGCGGCCTTCGCGCCGTACTCGAGCGCGACCTCGACGAGGCGGACCGAGTTCGAGGAGTTGGCCGAGCCGACCACGATGACCAGCTCGGCGTGCTCGGCGACCTTCTTGATCGCGACCTGGCGGTTCTGGGTGGCGTAGCAGATGTCGTCGCTCGGCGGGTTCTGCAGGTTCGGGAAGCGCTCGCGGAGGCGGCGCACCGTCTCCATCGTCTCGTCGACCGAGAGCGTGGTCTGCGAGAGCCAGACGACCTTGTCCGGGTCCTTCACCACGATGTTCGGGACGTCGTCGGGGCTGCCGACCAGGGTCACGTGATCGGGGGCCTCGCCCGCGGTGCCCTCGACCTCCTCGTGCCCCTCGTGGCCGATCAGGAGGATCTCGAAGTCGTCGCGTGCGAAGCGGACGGCCTCGCGGTGCACCTTAGTGACCAGGGGGCAGGTCGCGTCGATCGCCTGGAGGCCCCGGTCGGCCGCGCCCTGCACGACCGCCGGCGAGACGCCGTGCGCGCTGAAGACGATGTGCGAGCCCTCGGGGACCTCGTCGACCTCCTCGACGAAGATCGCGCCCTGGCTCTCGAGCGTGGAGACGACGTGCACGTTGTGCACGATCTGCTTGCGCACGTAGACGGGGGCGCCGTAGTGCTCGATGGCCTTCTCGACGGCGACGACCGCGCGGTCGACGCCGGCGCAGTAGCCGCGCGGAGCGGCGAGGAGCACCCGCTTGGCGCCGTCGACGGGCTCGTCGCGCAGGCGCCCGGTAGCGCGGGGCATGCGCGGCATGGGCAGGCTGATCGGGGCTTCACTCACCCCGCGATTCTACGCGGTGCATCCTGTGCTCCCCGCGGAAGGGCCGGATCCGGCGACCGGTGGCCGGACGCGCGGCCCCGCGCCCGGCCGGGCGCCGCGGCGGCCGAGGTGTCGGAGGCATCCCGTACCGTGGTCCTCGCGGGTCCGCCACCCGCTCCCCCGCCCGCCCGCTCCAGCGAAGGCACTGATGACAGACGCCCCTCCCACCGCCGATGCTCCCTGGCCGGTCGGTCTGCTCGCGAGCAAGATCAAGGGCTGGATCGAGCGCCTCGGCACCGCGTGGGTCGAGGGCGAGATCACGCAGTGGGGCGTCTCCGGCGGGAACGTCTACGGCAAGCTGAAGGACCTCTCCGGCGACGCCACCGTCGGCTTCACGGTCTGGTCCTCGGTCCGGGCCCGCCTCCCGGCGGACCTCAAGCAGGGCGACCGGGTGATCGCCCTGGTCAAGCCGAACTACTGGGTCAAGGGCGGCACGCTCTCGATGCAGGTGTTCGAGATGCGGCACGTCGGGCTCGGCGATCTGCTCGAGAAGCTCGAGCGCCTGCGCCGCCAGCTCGCCTCGGAGGGGCTGTTCGAGCCCGCGCGCAAGCAGCGGCTGCCCTTCCTCCCGCACGGGATCGGCCTGATCACCGGCAAGGACTCCGACGCCGAGAAGGACGTCCTCCGCAACGCGCAGCTGCGCTGGCCGGCCGTGCGCTTCCGCGTCGTGCACGCCGCCGTGCAGGGCGAGCGCACGGTGTCCGAGGTGACCTCAGCCCTGCGCACCCTCGACGCCGACGCGAGCATCGACGTGATCGTGATCGCCCGCGGCGGCGGCGACTTCCAGAACCTGCTCGGCTTCAGCGACGAGTCCCTCGTGCGGGCGGTCGCGGCCTGCACCACCCCCGTGGTCAGCGCGATCGGGCACGAGGCGGACCGCCCGCTGCTCGACGACGTCGCGGATCTCCGCGCCTCCACCCCGACCGACGCGGCGAAGCGGGTCGTCCCGGACGTCTCCGACGAGCTGCTCCGCGTGCAGCAGGCGCGGCTGCGGATGACCACCCGGGTCAGCGGGCTCGTCTCGCACGAGATCGACCGCCTCTCGCAGCTGCGCTCCCGGCCGGTCCTCGCGCAGCCCCGGGTCCTGGTCGACCAGCGCTCGGAGGAGCTGACCCGCTGGGTCGCCCGCGGCGCCGAGCTGGTCGAGCGGCGGATCGAGCGCGCCCACCTGGAGGTCGAGCGCCTGCACGGCCACCTCCGCGCGCTGTCGCCGCAGCACACCCTCGACCGCGGCTACGCGATCGTGCAGAACGGCAGCGGTCACGTGGTCCGCACCCCGCAGGACGCGGCCGAGGGCGAGGCGCTCGTGCTCACCCTCGCCGAGGGCGCCGTCGCCGCCCGCTCGACCGGGCCCGCGGCCGATCCCGCCGGCCGCGGCTGACCCGCCCCGCTCCCACCCGCCCGCGCCCTCCTCGCAGCCCCGATCGATAGGATCACCACCATGGCCGACGCCCGCACCGACTCCCCCGCCGTGCCGTCGAGCGACCCCGTCCCGTCCCGCGAGACCGACGTCTCCGGCTTCAGCTACGAGCAGGCGCGCGACGAGCTCGTCCGCGTCGTCTCCGAGCTCGAGCAGGGCAGCTCCACCCTCGAGCGCTCGCTCGCCCTGTGGGAGCGCGGCGAGGCGCTCGCGGCCCGCTGCGAGGAGTGGCTGATCGGCGCCCGCGCGCGGCTCGACGCCGCCCGCTCGGGCGGATCGAGCGCCGGCGGATCGAGCGCCGGATGAGCCGCGAGAAGCCGCCGCGCGTCGTCGCCGAGCTCGGCCGTCCCGAGACGGCCGCCGAGACCGCGGCCCGCAAGGCCGAGAACTCCCGGCTCTACCGCCAGCGCAAGACCGTCAACAACCTCGTCTTCTCGCTGCTCGCCACCGTCGGCGCGGTCGCGCTGATCGTGCTGATCGTCCCCCGCGGCGAGGGCACCGTCCGCGACCCGGTGGACGTGCCGGCGGTCGCCGCCCAGTTCCAGCTCGGCGAGAGCGAGACCCTCGCCGCGCCCGACATGCCCGACTCCTGGTCCTCGAACGCGGCCGAGCTGCGCGAGGACGGCGGGATCGAGTACTGGTACGTCGGCCTGATCACGCCGAAGAACGGCTACATCGGCGTCAGCCAGGGCTTCGACGCCGATGAGCGCTGGGTCTCCGGCCAGCTCGACAGCGCCGCGGCGACCGGCGTCGAGCAGATCGACGGCCGCGAGTGGACGGTCTACGACCACCGCGACGGTGCCGGCGAGACCGGCAACAGCCCCTACGCTCTCGAGACGACGGCCGGTGGCAGCACCTACCTCGTCTACGGTACGGCGCCGACGGACGAGATCCGCCAGGTCGTCGACGCCATCACCCCGCAGATCGGCCAGGAGGAGTCCCGTTGAGCTTCGATCCGTCGAGTCCCCAGCACGAGGTCCCGCAGAGCATCGCCGTCGCGCGCGAATCGCGCCCGCCGTCGTGGGTCTGGAAGGAGATGCTGCGCGGCAACCAGCGCTTCGTCGCCGGTGAGCCCCGCCACCCCCGTCAGGACGTCGAGCGCCGCAACGAGCTCGCCGCCGAGCAGAAGCCGCTCGCCGCGCTCTTCGGCTGCAGCGACTCGCGCCTCGCGGCCGAGATCATCTTCGACCTCGGCCTGGGCGACCTCTTCGTGGTCCGCAACGCCGGCCAGGTCATCGCGGACTCGATCATCGGCTCGCTCGAGTACGGCGTCGCTGTGCTCGGCGTGAAGCTGATCCTCGTCCTCGGGCACGACGAGTGCGGAGCGGTCAAGGCCGCGATCCAGTCGCAGGCGCCCGACGCCGAGCGCCTCCCGCCGCACATCGAGCACCTGATCGAGCCGATCATCCCGGCCGTCCGCCGCATCGTCGGCCCGCAGCCCGACGGTCGCGTGCTCGTCGACCCGTCGACGACCGACGCCCTCGCGGTCGGCCGCGAGCACCTCCGCGACACGGTGGCCGAGCTGCTGCAGCGCTCCCCGCTCATCGCCGACGCGGTCGCCGCGGGAGAGCTCGCGGTCGTCGGCGCCAACTACCGCCTCGCCGACGGCACCGTCGACTCCGACGTGGTCCTCGGCATCGACCCGCCGCAGATGAGCCCGTACCGCTCGGAGCAGGAGCGCACCTCCAGCCCACTGCAGAGCGTGTCGAGCCCCGACGCGACCGCTCCGGCCGCCGAGTAGCCGGCCCTCGACCTCCTCTCTCCGAACCGATGAACCGAACAGAACAGGACGAACACAGCGTGGTGGACACCTCCCCGACCGACTCCGGCGCCGACGACGCCTTCCGCATCGAGCACGACACGATGGGCGAGGTCCGCGTCCCGCGCGACGCGCTCTACGCCGCGCAGACGCAGCGCGCGGTCGAGAACTTCCCGATCTCCGGCGCCGGCCTCGAGCCCGCCCAGATCGCGGCCCTCGCCCGGATCAAGAAGGCCGCGGCCCTCGTCAACGCCGATCTCGGCGTGCTCGAGGGCGAGATCGCCCGCTCCATCGCCGACGCGGCCGACCTCGTCGTCGGCGGCGGCTACGGCGAGCACTTCCCGATCGACGTCTACCAGACCGGCTCCGGCACGTCGTCGAACATGAACATGAACGAGGTGCTCGCCACCCTGGCGACCACCGCGCTCGGCCGCCCGGTGCACCCGAACGACCACGTCAACGCCTCGCAGTCCTCGAACGACGTCTTCCCCACCTCGGTGCACGTCGCCGTGACCGGTGCGCTGATCCAGGACCTGGTGCCCGCCCTCGAGCACCTCGCCGAGGCCCTCGAGACCAAGGCCGAGCTGTGGGCCGAGGTCGTCAAGGCCGGCCGCACCCACCTGATGGACGCGACGCCCGTGACCCTCGGCCAGGAGTTCGGCGGCTACGCGGCGCAGATCCGCCTCGGCATCGAGCGCGTGCAGTCCGCCCTCCCCCGGGTCGCGGAGGTCCCGCTCGGCGGCACCGCCGTCGGCACCGGCATCAACACGCCCGCCGGCTTCCCGGCGAAGGTCATCGCCCGCCTCGCGGAGGAGACCGGCCTGCCCGTCACCGAGGCGCGCAACCACTTCGAGGCGCAGGGCGCCCGCGACTCGCTCGTCGAGGCGTCCGGCGCGCTCCGCGTGCTCGCGGTCAGCCTCACCAAGATCAACAACGACCTGCGCTGGATGGGGTCCGGCCCGAACACCGGTCTCGGCGAGCTCAGTATCCCGGACCTCCAGCCCGGCTCGTCGATCATGCCGGGCAAGGTGAACCCGGTGATCCCGGAGGCGGTCCTGATGGTCTGCGCCCGGGTCATCGGCAACGATGCGACGATCGCCTGGGCCGGAGCCTCCGGAGCCTTCGAGCTGAACGTCGCCATCCCGGTGATGGGCACCGCGCTGCTGGAGTCGATCCGCCTGCTCACCGCCTCGGCCACGCTGCTCGCCGATAAGACCATCGACGGCCTCGAGGCGAACGTCGAGCACGCGCGCGCCCTCGCCGAGTCCTCGCCCTCGATCGTCACGCCGCTGAACAAGGTGATCGGCTACGAGGCCGCCGCCAAGGTCGCGAAGAACTCGGTCGCGAAGGGCATCACCGTCCGTGAGTCCGTCGTCGACCTCGGCTTCGTCGAGCGCGGCGAGGTGACGGAGGAGCAGCTCGACAGCGCCCTCGACGTCATGTCGATGACCCACCCGGGCTGAGCCGGCCTCCCTGCTGGTCGAGTAGCGCCGCAGGCGCGTATCGAGACTCACTCTCCGGACACCGGCGGATCTCGATACGCCCGCTCCGCGGGCTACTCGATCAACATGAAGGGTCGGCCGTCGCGCGACGGGCGCCCGCGCATGCTGGTCGAGTAGCCCCGCAGGGGCGTATCGAGACCCGCCGCCGTCACCGCGCGGCCGGCCGCCGCGCCCACGACGGCGCGCGCTCGGGCCGCGGACCGATGCCGACCAGTACCGCCGGCACGACGGCGAGCCCGGGCAGCAGCCGGAGCAGCGCCGCGAGCGCGGGCGGCGGCCCTGAGAGCCGCCCGGCCAGCGCCGGCAGGATCAGGCGCGCGTGCAGCACCCGCTGCAGCGACTGGATCAGCACGGCGGGCAGCGCGCGCCGGCGCTGCACCCGCGCGAGGACGCGCTCGCCGGATGCCGTCCGCAGCACCCCCCGGCGCAGCGGCCCAGCCAGCAGCCACGCCGCCGCCACCGCGTCCTGCACGGCCAGGTTGATGCCGACGCCGCCCACCGGCGACATCGCGTGCGCCGCGTCGCCGAGGCAGAGCACCCCCGGAGCGTGCCATCGCGGCAGCCGCTCGAGCCGGACGTCGAGGTGCTTCACGTCGTCCATCGACGCGATCCCCGCCACGTCCTCGGCGACCTCGGGGAGCAGCTCGGCCGCCTCCGCCCGGAACGCCTCGATCCCCCGCTCCCGCACCGCCGCGTCGGTCCCCTTGGGCCCGAGCCGCGCGATCTGCAGAGAGCCGTCGCGCGGGATCGCGATCGACACCCGCCCGCGCCCGATCCGCGGCAGGAGGGACTCGCCCACGGCCCGCGCGGTCGGCAGGCGGTACCACCAGACGTCGAAGCCGACCGGCAGCGACCGCACCCGCAGCCCGACCGCCCGGCGCACCGCCGACCAGCGCCCGTCGCAGGCGACGGTCAGATCGGCGAGCAGGCGCCCCTCCCCGGCCGGCGACCGGTACTCGACACCGACGACCCGCCCGCCCTCGCGGACGACGCCGGTCACCTCGTGCTCGGTGAGGAGCGTGAAGCAGCGCTCGGCCTGCGCCGCCTCGGCGACCAGGGCGAGCAGGTCCCACTGCGGCACCATCGCGACGTACGGGTGGCGCACCGGCAGCCGCGTGAAGTCCGCGATCACCACGTCGCGCCCGTCGCGGCCGGGGATCGTCACCCGCTCCACCCGCGAGTGCCGGATCGCCTCGAAGCGGTCGAGGAGCCCGAGGTCCTCGAGCAGCCCCAGCGTCGTCGGATGCACCGTGTCGCCGCGGAAGTCGCGGAGGAAGTCGGCGTGCTTCTCCAGGACCGTCACCGCGACGCCGGCCCGCGCCAGCAGCAGACCGAGCACCAGGCCCGCCGGGCCACCGCCCACGATCGCGCAGGTCGTCCGCCGCTCCCGCACCGCGCTCCCGCTGTCCGTCCCGTCGTCTCCGTCGCCGTCCGCCATGTCGGCCTCCTCGCTCGGCACCCGGTCTACACCTCCGCGACCGTGCGGACCAGCGTCCGAGGCTCGCCCGTCACGCGCCGACGATGACGAGCCAGAACGCGGCGAGCTGGAAGGGTCCGAACGGGATCCGCTCGCCCCCGCCGCGGAGCGCCGACGGCAGACTCCACGCGCCGGCCAGGACGAACGCCAGCACCGGCGCGGCCAGCGCGAGCCCCGGATCGACCGCCGCGAGCGGAAGCGCGAGCCCCGTCCCGAGCTTCACGTCGCCCCGGCCGAGCCCGCCCGCGGCGTGCAGCACCCCGAGCGCGAGCGCGGTCACCAGCGCGGCGGGGAGCTCCGCCGGCACCCGGCCCACCGAGGATCCGCCGGCCGTCGACGCGAGCCCCGCCAGCAGGATCGGCACCGTCAGCGCGTTCGGCAGCCGCCGCTCGCGCACGTCCGCGACCACGAGCGGCACGGTCACCGCGGCGACGACGAGGACGACGATCGCCGCCCGCCCCTCGACCCTCGCGAGCCCGATCGCGCCGAGCAGGACCGCGCCGACGAGCGCTGCCGAGAGGTCCTGGAGCCGGTGCATCCGGAGACTGTAGGGCCGATCGCCCCGCGCCCGCCGGAGTTGTCCACAGGCGATGCCGGACGTCCGCCCTTCACTCCCGCGGCGGCACCGGCCCGAGCAGCGCGTTCGCGAAGAGCCCGTGCGCGGACTCGTCGTCGGAGGGGTGGAAGAGCCCGGCGAGCACGTCGCGGTAGAGCCGGGAGAGCTCGGAGTCGCGGCGGTAGGACGAGCCGCCCGAGACGCGGACCGCGCTCTCGACGATGCGCAGCGCCGCCTCGGTGGTGCGGATCTTCACACCGACGAGCGACGGGAACCAGCCCGCCCCGCGATCGACCAGCGCGTCGACGTCGGCCGCCGCGCTCGCGAGCGGTGCCCGGAGCCCGTCGAGCAGGATCGCGGCGTCGGCGAGGCGCCAGCGGATGTCCGGGTCCTCGGCCAGCGGGCGCCCGCCGGCCCGAAGCGACGTCCGCTTCCGCGCCGACGCCACGCCGAGGTCGAGGGCGCGCTGGGCGACGCCGAGGTAGACCGAGGCGATCAGCAGCTCGAAGTCGGCGAAGATCGCGAAGACCAGCGGGTCGGTGGTCGGGCCGACGGGCAGCGAGCGGAACATCCGCGCGGCCGGCACCTCGACGCCGTCGAGCACCGTGGTCCGGCTCTGGGTGGCGCGCATGCCGAGGGTGTCCCAGTCGTCGTGCACGGTGAGCCCCGGCACCGGCGCGTCCGGCGACGGCCGGTCGACGAAGCCGTGCACGAGCCGCGGCTCCGGTCCGCTGTCGTCGCGGCCGAAGACGCCGAGCCGCGTCCAGGCGGGCGAGAGCGAGGTGAAGATCTTGGTGCCGGTGAAGCGGTAGCCGCCGTCGCCGAGGGGCTCTGCGCGGGTGAGCGAGTCGGAGAGCACGAGGTCGTTGCCGGGCTCGCTGTTGCCGAAGGCGAAGACGTGCCCGGCCGCCGCGTCGACGAGGACGCGCTCGAGCGAGGCGTCGCCGCGGGCGCGCAGGGCCTTCGCGATCCCGGTCCAGACCAGGTGCATCGTGGTCGCGAGCGCGGTCGCGGGAGCGGCCGTCGCCAGCCGGGTGTGCTCGGCCGTGGCCTGCTCGAGGCCGAGGCCGCCGCCGCCGAGCTCCGCCGGGACGAGCATCGTCAGATACCCGGCGGCCTTCAGCTCCTCGAGGTCCTCGGTGAAGAAGACGTTGCGCGCGTCGTAGTCGGCCGCGCGGAGGCGGAAGCGCTCGAGGAGCGCGTCGTCGAGGATGCTCACCCGCCCCACGCTACGCGCCGCAGCCCCGGATCACTCCAGCCGTGGAGCACCTCCGGCACGCGGAACGGCCTCCGGCTCGCGGGAACCAGTGATTCCGGCGAGCCGGACGTGATTCTGCGAGCCGGAGATGACCGAAGGTCGCTCAGGACCTAGGCCGACTCGTTCGACTCCAGCATCTCGGTGACGAGCGCCGCGATCGCCGAGCGCTCGGACCGCGTCAGCGTCACGTGCGCGAACAGCGGGTGCCCCTTCAGCGTCTCGATCACCGAGGCGACGCCGTCGTAGCGGCCGACCCGCAGGTTGTCGCGCTGGGCGACGTCGTGGGTGAGCACCACCCGCGAGTTCTGGCCGACCCGGGACAGCACCGTCAGCAGCACGTTGCGCTCGAGCGACTGCGCCTCGTCCACGATCACGAAGGCGTCGTGCAGCGAGCGCCCGCGGATGTGCGTCAGAGGCAGCACCTCGAGCATGCCGCGCTCGATCACCTCGTCGAGCACGTTCTGCGAGACCAGCGCGCCGAGGGTGTCGAAGACCGCCTGCGCCCAGGGGTTCATCTTCTCGGCGGCGTCGCCGGGCAGGAAGCCGAGGTCCTGGCCGCCGACCGCGTAGAGCGGCCGGAACACCATGATCTTCTTGTGCTGGCGCTTCTCCAGCACCGCCTCGAGCCCCGCGCAGAGTGCGAGCGCCGACTTGCCGGTGCCGGCCCGGCCGCCGAGCGAGACGATGCCCACCTCCTGGTCGAGCAGCAGGTCGATCGCCAGCCGCTGCTCCGCGGAGCGGCCGTGCAGCCCGAAGACGTCCTTGTCGCCGCGCACCAGCGTGATCTGGCGCTTGCCGGTCACCCGCGCGAGCGCCGAGCCGCGATCCGAGTGCACGACCAGGCCGGTGTTGATCGGGATGTCGGCGACCTCGTCGGTGAAGAGCCGCTCGCGGTCGTAGAGCTCGCTCATCTGGTCGCCCCGCAGGGTGACGTCGTCCATGCCCGTCCAGCCCGACTCGGGGGCGAGCTCGGCGAGGTACTCCTCCGCGGCGAGGCCGATCGAGGCGGCCTTCACCCGCATCGGCATGTCCTTGGACACGACGGTGACGAGGGCGCCCTCGCTCTGCAGGTTCATCGCCACGGCGAGGATCCGCGAGTCGTTGTCGCCGAGCTGCAGCCCGCTGGGCAGCACCGACATGTTCGAGTGGTTCAGCTCGACGCGGAGGGTCCCGCCCCGGCCGACCCGGATCGGGAAGTCCAGCCGCTCGTGCTTGACCCGCAGCTCGTCGAGGTGCCGCAGCGCCTGGCGGGCGAAGTAGCCGATCTCGGGGTCGTTGCGCTTGCCCTCGAGCTCGCTGATCACGACGATCGGCAGGACGACGGCGTGCTCCGCGAAGCGGAACATCGAGGAGGGATCCGACAGCAGCACCGAGGTGTCGAGGACGTAGGTGCGCTGGAGCTGCTCGGTGCGATCCGAGGAGCCGTGCTGCGCGCGGCGGTGGACCGCGCCCTGCGTGCCGTTCTGCGGATCCGTACCCTGGGGAACTGTCACGTCGACTCTCCACATTCCGGGGGCCGGAGCCCCCGACTCACTTCAGAGGATTCGAGTCGGCCGGTGGTGCGTCTCGGCACCGCGCAGTTCCTTCACTGGCAGTCATCGAGTCGTACTTGTGTGGCCGACTCGACCAGGCGCGTCACCTGATGATCCGAACCTAATCCCGGAAATGACAGCCGTGTGGTTCTTGCCGAGACGAACGTGTAACGGCTATGTGAACAGCGCGCGCGGGAGGGCGGCTCAGCTGCCGAAGCGGCGGTGCCGGCCGGCGTAGTCGCGCAGCGCCCGGAGGAAGTCGACCTCGCGGATGTCGGGGCCGAGCGCCTCCATGAAGTAGAACTCGCTGTGCGCGCTCTGCCAGAGCATGAAGTCGGAGAGGCGCTGCTCGCCCGAGGTGCGGATGACGAGGTCCGGGTCGGGCTGCCCGCTCGTGTAGAGGTGCTCGCCGATCAGCTCGGGCGTGAGCAGCCCCGCGACGTCCTCGATCGACGAGCCGCGCTTGCCGTGCTCGTCCAGGATGCTGCGGACCGCCTGCGCGATCTCGTGCCGGCCGCCGTAGCCGACCGCGAGGTTCACGTGCAGACCGGTGTGCGAGGCGGTGCGCTCCTCCGCGCAGTCGAGCGCCGAGACGAGCGACTCCGGCAGCCCGTCGTCGGAGCCCACGTGCTGCACGCGCCACTCGGGCTGCTGCGAGACCTCCTCGGCGAGGTCGGCGATGATCGCGATCAGCTCGGTCAGCTCGGAGCTGTCCCGGCCGACCAGGTTGTCCTGCGAGAGCAGGTAGAGGGTGACGTGCCGGACACCGAGCTCGTCGCACCACTGCAGGAACTCGTGCACCTTGGCGGCGCCCGCCCGGTGGCCGTGGGCGGCCGTCTCGAGCGCGCGCTGGCGGGCCCAGCGGCGGTTGCCGTCGATGATCATCGCGACGTGGTTCGGCAGCGCGGCGCCCTCGAGACTCGAGCGCAGCCGCTTCTTGTAGACGCCGTAGAGGAGGTCCCTTCCCACAGGCAGTCTCGGCTTCGGCACCCTGCCACGGTAGTCGAAGACGGACCCGGATGACGGACCCCACGGCCACTCCCCCGTCCGAGCGCGGACTCCCGGGGCGGGCGGAGCGGCGGGTCGTATCCTCGACCGTATGAGCCACCGGCCGACCTCCCCCACGCCCGATCCGGATGCGCGCGCCCTGGCGGAGGACGACGCGGCAGGCCCGGCGCTGCCCGCCCTCCCGCTCGTCGAGGACGAGATCGCGCACGGTGCGGCGACGGAGGCGCGGCCGACCTGGCGCGGCTGGATCCACGCCGGACTGTTCCCGGTCGCGATCGTCGCGGGCATCGTCCTGGTCAGCGTCGCCGAGGGCGCTCCGGCGAAGTGGGCCGCGACCGTGTTCGCCGTCTCGTCGCTGCTGCTCTTCGGCAACTCGGCGCTCTACCACCGCTTCGACTGGTCGCCGCGGACCAAGATGATCCTCAAGCGGATCGACCACGCGAACATCTTCCTGCTGATCGCCGGCACGTACACGCCGCTCGCCGCGCTCGCCCTGCCGCCCGCGCAGGGCTCGCTGCTGCTCGTGCTGGTCTGGGCGGGGGCGCTGCTCGGGATCGGCTTCCGGGTGTTCTGGATCTCCGCGCCGCGCTGGCTCTACGTGCCGCTCTACCTGCTGCTGGGCTGGGCGGCGGTGATGTACCTCGGCCCGCTGTTCGAGGCGAGCGCGGCGATGATGGTGCTCGTGCTGGTCGGCGGCCTCTGCTACTCCGTCGGCGCGGTCGTCTACGGGATCAAGCGGCCGAACCCCGTGCCCGGGGTCTTCGGCTTCCACGAGATCTTCCACGCGCTGACCGCGGTGGCGTTCCTCTGCCACTGGACGGCGGCGCTGATCGTCTGCCTGCACCCGACCTACAACGTCGGCTGAGCGCCGGGCGCCGTCAGCGCAGGGCGCATCAGCGTCCGAGCGTCAGCGTCCGGACGGGGCGTCCTCCGCGCGCTCGCGCTCCTCGGAGTCGAGCTGCTCGTTGACCTGGGCGCGGTAGGTCGTCCGGCGGACCCGGCGGACCATGTCGAGTGCGAGGAACACGGCGGCGAGCGCGATCACGAACATCGTGATGAAGCCGAACAGGCCGGGTGTCACCGTGTCCTCGTTGAACTCCGGCGCGGTCGTCGGCACCGGCGTCGCCTCGGCGGCGCGGATCAGGGCGAGGTGGGCGGCCTCGAGAACGGTCGCGGCGATCATGCGGACTGCTCCTCGGGGGCGGGGGCGGCGAGGGCGGCGTCACCCGGCAGCGCGACGTCGATCCCGGCGAAGAGGTCGGTCTCCGGCGTCGGCGCGTCGACCCGGCTCTGCACGAGCTGGAAGTCGTCGGTCGGCCACGCGGCGTCGATCGCGGAGTGCGGGAGGAAGAAGAACTTGTTGTCGGGCGCGACCTGGCTCGCGTGCGCCAGCAGGGCCGCGTCGCGGCGGTCGTGGAAGCCGGAGACGACGATCTTCGTGGTGGCGAGGTAGGGCGTCTCCTCGTTCCAGCGCTTCATCTCCTCGAAGGAGGCGAGCAGCGGGTCCTCCGGGTCGATCGAGCGGATGTGCTCGGCGATGGCCCGCAGCTTCTGCGAGGAGAAGACGCGGTCGTAGTAGAGCTTCGAGACGGACCAGGCGGCGCCGGTGCCTGGGTACTCGTCGGCCTCGCCCGCGGCGCGGAACGCCTCGACCGCGACCTGGTGCGCCCGGATGTGGTCCGGGTGCGGGTAGCCGCCGTTCTCGTCGTAGCTGATGATCACGTGCGGGCGGAACCGGCGGACGAGGCGCACCAGCGGTGCCGAAGCGGTCGGCAGCGGCAGGCCGGCGAAGGAGTCCGCGGCGACGGCGCCGTCCTCGGGCATCCCGGAGTCGACGAAGCCCAGCCAGGCGTGCTCGATGCCGAGCGCCCGCTGCGCGGCGGCCATCTCGTAGCGGCGCAGGCCGCCCATGTCGCGCTCGGCGTGCGCGCGGGCGCCGAGCGCCTCGTTCAGAACGGAGCCGGCCTCGCCGCCGGTGCAGGAGACGACCATGACCTCGGCGCCGCGATCGGCGTAGGAGGCGAGGGTCGCGGCGCCCTTGCTGGACTCGTCGTCCGGGTGGGCGTGCACGGCGAGCAGGCGCGGGACCTCGCGCGGCGCGGCGTCCGCACGCGCCTCTGAATCTGCGGAGACCTGGACGGCCTGGGACACGATCGCTCGATTCCTCGGGGTTTAATGGGGGGCGTCGCTCGGTTCTCACCGGCGCACGTCATCCGCCAGAATAGTCGCTTCACCCAGGGAGTTCCGTGGCCGCCCGAACGTCCGAGAGCGACGAGCGCGCGAGCGACCCCGCCCTCGACCCGGACGCCGTCCGCGCCGCCGGACCCCTCGCCTCCCGCTACGGGAGAACGCCGCGCAGCCGCCGCGGCGACCGCCGGCTCTTCGCCCTCGTCGCCGTCGCCTTCGTCGCGGTGTTCGCCGCCTGGGTGATCTGGGCCGGCCTCGACGGAGCCCGCGACGGCGTCGACGTGCAGGACACCGCGCACGTGGTCGTGGACGACCGCACCGTCCAGGTGTCCTTCGACCTCACCGTCCCGACCGGACGCGACGCGGCCTGCGCCGTCCAGGCGCTCAACGAGCAGTCCGCCGTGGTCGGCTGGCTCGTCGTCGAGTACCCCGCGTCCACCGATCGCTTCCGCTCCTACACCGAGACGGTGCGCACCACGGAGCTCGCCACGACAGGTTTGATCTCCTCCTGCTGGCTCCCGTAGGGTGTCGGGGTGCCCTGACGGACTCGTCGGGGCCTTGTCTTTTCCCCCGCCGCACGCCCTCGGTCGATCCGCTCGACGGGCCAGGCGCCCGACAGCACCGTCGGTCGCGCGCGGCCGTCATGTGAGGAGCCCACCATGGCCGACCAGCCTCAGGTCACCTGGATGACCCAGGAGTCGTACGACCGCCTCCAGGCGGAGCACACCGAGCTGTCCACCAACGGACGCCTCGAGATCGCCAAGCGCATCGAGGTCGCGCGCGAGGAGGGAGACCTCAAGGAGAACGGCGGCTACCACGCCGCCAAGGACGAGCAGGGCAAGATCGAGGCGCGCATCCGCCAGCTGACCGCGCTGCTGCGCGAGGCCGAGATCGGCACGCCGCCCGAGAGCCACGGCGTCGTCGAGGCCGGCACGATCATCACCGCCGAGATCGCCGGCGACGAGTCGCGCTTCCTCCTCGGCAACCGCGAGATGGCGGGCGAGAGCGACCTCGACGTCTACAGCCCGCAGAGCCCGCTCGGCGGCGCGATCATGGGTCTGAAGGTCGGCGACTCCACCACCTTCGAGGCCCCCAACGGCCGGAACATCACGGTCAAGGTCACGAACGTCGAGACCTGGAACGGCCACTGACCCTCAGCGCTGACGCACTCCGCGAGATGCCACTTGTGCGCTCGACACGCCGTGTCGGGCCGTCACAAGTGGCATCTCGCGTTTTTGGAGGGCTAGCCGCGGGAGAGGCGGGGGCTGTAGCCGGCGTCGCGGAGGACCTGGAGGACGCGGTCGGCGTGCTCGGGGCCGCGGGTCTCGACGCTGATCTCGAGCTCGACCTCGCTGATCTGCAGGCCGCGGCCGTGCCGGGTGTGCAGCACCTCGACGACGTTGGCGTTGGCCTCCGAGATCAGGTCGGCGATCCGCGCGAGCTGACCCGGCCGGTCCGGCAGGCCGATGCTCATCTTCAGGTAGCGCTCGGAGGCGGCGAGGCCCCGGCTGATCACCCGCTCCATCATCAGCGGATCGATGTTGCCGCCGGAGAGGATGACGGCGGTGCGGCCCGCGTTCCGGATCTTGCCGGTGAGGATCGCGGCGATGCCGACGGCTCCGGCCGGCTCGACGACGAGCTTCGCGCGCTCGAGCAGCACCAGCAGCGCCCGGGCGGTGTCGTCGTCCTCGACGGTGACGACCTCGTCGACGACCTCGCGGATGATCTCGAAGTTCAGCTGGCCGGGCTTCGCGACCGCGATGCCGTCGGCGATGGTGGGCGAGATCGTGATGGCGATCGGCTCGCCGGCCGCGAGCGAGAGCGGGTAGGGCGCGGCGTTCGCGGCCTGGACGCCGATGACGCGCAGCGTGCGGCCCTCCTGGGCGGCCTTCTGCTTCGCGGCCGACGCGACGCCCGCGATGAGCCCGCCGCCGCCGATGGGGACGACGAGCGTCTCGACGCCGGGGGCCTGCTCGAGGATCTCCAGGCCGATGGTGCCCTGACCCGTGATCACGTCGGGGTGGTCGTAGGGCGGGATGAAGACCGCGCCCGTGCGCTCGGCGAACTCGGCCGCCGCTGCGAGGGCCTCGTTGAAGATGTGCCCGCTGAGCACCACCTCCGCGCCGTAGTCGCGGGTCGCCGCGAGCTTGGGCAGCGCGACGCCGATCGGCATGAAGATCGTCGCCTTGATGCCGAGCTCGCGCGCCGCGAAGGCGACACCCTGCGCGTGGTTGCCGGCCGAGGCGGCGACGACGCCGCGCTCCCGCTCCTCGGGGGTGAGGTGCGAGAGCCGGAACACGGCGCCGCGGATCTTGTACGAGCCGGTGCGCTGCAGGTTCTCGCACTTGAGGAAGACGGGCGAGCCGAGGACCTCGGCGAGGAAGGTGCTCGTCTCCATCGGGGTGTTCGCGATGACGGGGGCGAGGACGGTTCGGGCCGCCTCGAACTCGCTCAGGGTCGGTCCGACGACGCGGCTAGTCTGCATGCTCTTCGGCAACTCTCTCGGGGGTTCGGGTCGGCGAGCGCCAGGCTCCGCTCGCGACGTAATTGACCATGACGTTGAGGGTCGCGACCACGGGGACCGCGAAGAACGCGCCCGCGATGCCCGCGACGATCGAGCCGCCGGCGACCGCGAGGACGACGGCGAGCGGGTGCACCTTGACGGCGGAGCCCATGATCAGGGGCTGGAGGATGTGCCCCTCCAGCTGCTGCACGCCGAGGACGACGATCAGCAGGATCAGCGCGATGACCGGTCCGTTGTAGACCAGGGCGATGAAGACGGCCAGCGCACCGGTGACGACCGCGCCGATCACGGGCACGAAGGAGCCGAGGAAGACCAGCACGCCGATCGGGATCGCGAGCGGGACGCCGAGCAGGAACGAGCCGAGCCCGATGCCCACCGCGTCGACGAAGGCGACCAGGATCTGCACCTTCACGAAGTTGGTCAGCGTGATCCAGCCCGCGCGGCCGGCCCCGTCGACGGCGCTCCGGGCGCGGTGCGGGAAGAGCCGCACGACCCAGCGCCAGATGTTCGGACCGTCGATCAGGATGAAGAGGGTCGAGAACAGGGTCAGCAGCACGCCGGTGAGCACGTGCCCGACCGTCGAGCCGACGCTGAGGGCACCGCTGACCAGCATCCCCGAGTCCTGCTGCACGGCGGCGAGCGCCTGCTGCGCGTACTGGTTGATGTCGGTCTCGGTCAGGTGCAGCGGGCCCTCGAGCAGCCACGACTTCAGGGCGTCGTAGGACTGCACGGTCTGGCGGCTGAGGTCGTCGAAGCCGGAGGTGACCTGGGTGACGACGAGGAAGAGCAGGCCGCCGATCACCAGGACGATGCCGAGCTCGGCCACCACGATCGCGAGCCACTTGGGCCAGTGGTGCCGCTGCAGGAACGTCGAGAACGGCACGAGCAGCGCCGCGATGACGATCGCGAGCAGCAGCGGGATGACGATCAGCCGCAGCTCGATCACCAGCAGGCCGATCACGGCGAGGGCGCCGGCGACCACGAGGATCCGCCAGGCCCAGGCGCCGGCGATGCGCATCCCGGTGCTGACGAAGGCCGCGTCCGGGTCGAGCGGGCGGGGCTGCGGAGCCCGCTCGGGAGCCGCGGCGGCGCGGACGGCGTCGCGGGCGCCGGACGTGCGGCGGGACCGGCCGAGTCTCATCCGCCCAGACTAATCCCCGCCGCATTCCGCGGGCGGAATCCGCGACAGCTCACGAGGCCGCGCGGACGGCCACCGGCCGCCGCGCGAGCGCGAGGCCGACCCGCTCCCCCGGCTCGAGCCGGATCCCGGCCGCGTGCTGGACGACGAGCTCGTCCCCCTGCTCGGTGCGGACCGTCGAGCGGCGCACCGGGCCGAGGAAGCTGGTGGCGACGACCACGGCAGGCAGATCGCCCGGAGCACCGCCCGGCACGATCTCGATGTCCTCGGGGCGGAGGAACGCCGAGACGGCGCCGTCGACGGCCGCGCTGTCCACCAGCGGCAGGCGCGCGCCGAGCACGGAGACCGCCCCGCTCGAGACGACCCCCGGCACGACGTTCGAGAGGCCGACGAAGTGGGCGACGAACGACGACGACGGCCGGGCGTAGAGGTCCTCCGGCGCGCCGAGCTGCTCGATCCGCCCCGCGTTCATCACCGCGACCCGGTCGGCGACGGCGAGCGCCTCCTCCTGGTCGTGGGTGACGAAGAAGGTGGTGATGCCGATCTCGGACTGCAGGCGCTTGATCTCGTCGCGCAGCTGCACGCGGACCTTCGCGTCCAGCGCGGAGAGCGGCTCGTCCAGGAGCAGCACCCGGGGGCGGGTGACGAGCGCCCGCGCCAGCGCCACCCGCTGCTGCTGCCCGCCGGAGAGCTGGTGCGCGTAGCGGTCGCCCAGGGCGCCGAGGCCGACCAGGTCGAGCGCGTCCTGGGCGGCCGTCCGGCGCTCCTTGGCCGCGACGCCGCGGGTGCGCAGGCCGAACTCGACGTTCTCGCGCGCGCGCAGGTGCGGGAAGAGCGAGTACGACTGGAAGACCATGCCCATGTCGCGGCGGGCGACCGGCAGATCGGCGACGTCGCGCTCGTCGACCAGGATGCGGCCGGAGTCGATCCGCTCGAGCCCGCTGAGGGCGCGGAGAGCAGTGGTCTTGCCGCAGCCCGAGGGGCCGAGCAGGGCGATGAACTCCCCGGGCGCCACGTCGAACGAGACGCCGTCGAGGGCTTTCGCCGCGCCGAAGTGCCGGGCGACGTCGAGGAAGCGGACGCGGGCGCCCGGGGAGGAAGGCGCGGTCACGAGATGCCTTTCGAGGCGCGGCGTCCGGTCGCGACGAGGCCGATCCGCGCGAGGCGGCCGATCCCGAGCAGCAGGGCGAAGGCGAACAGGAGGGAGAGGAGGGAGAAGATCACGGCGACGTAGGCGTCCTGCTTCGACACCTGCACGAGACCGGTCTGCAGCGTCGTGCGGCTGAGCAGCGAGGCGATGGTGTACTCGCCGAGGACCACGGCGACCGTGATCAGCGCGGCGGCGACCAGACCGCGGCGGAGGTTCGGCAGCAGCACCCGGACGAGCACACCGAAGGGGCCGGCGCCCAACGAGCGCGCGGCCTCCGAGAGCGTGATCGCGTCGAGCCCGGCGAGGTCCGCGGCGATCGCGCGGTAGGCGTAGGGCAGCACGAGCACGCCGTAGGCGAGCGCGAGCGTCCAGGGGGCCGAGCCGACGAGCCGGGTGATCACCGAGTACACCGGGGCCAGCCCGACGACCAGCACGATCGCGGGGACGGTCAGCGGGAGCAGGCAGACCAGCTCGAGCGCCCGGCGCAGGCCCGGCAGGCGGATCTCGACGAGGAGCATCGTCGGCACCAGCAGCACGAGCACGATCAGGGCGGTGACCACCGCGAGGATCAGCGAGTTGCCGATGCCCTGGAAGAGTGCGCGGTAGCCGCGCTCGTTCTCCGGGTCGAGGATCGCGGTCCAGTGCGAGAGGTCGTAGCCGCCGGCGCCGCGGAGGGTGAACTCGGCCATCGCGATCAGGGGCACCGCGAAGGCGAGGCCGGTGACGACCAGGACGAGGCGGGACAGCGCGCGGGTCATCGCTGCCACCGCAGGGCCCGGCGCTGCAGCAGCGCGTAGCCGGACATCAGCACGATCATCACGAGGAGCATGCCGAGCGCGAGCGCGCCGGCCAGGTTCTCCCGGCCGAGGACCGTCTCGCTGACGAGCGCGGCGCGGATCTGCAGCGGCACGATCTGCGCGCCCTGGCTGATCAGTGCCGCGGCCGTGGCGAACGAGGAGAACGCGTTGGCGAACAGCAGCAGCACCGAGCCGAGGAAGGAGGGGGCGAGCACGGGGACCGCCACGCGCCACCAGTAGCTCACCGCTCCCCCGCCGAGCACGGCGTTCGCCTCGGTCCACTCGGGGCGCAGCCCCTCGAGGGCGGGCAGGAAGGTCAGCACCATCAGCGGCACCTGGAAGTAGAGGTAGGGCAGGATCAGCCCGGGCAGCTGGTACAGCCAGACGCCGTCGGCGTAGAGGTCGACGCCGGCGCCGGCCAGGAGGGTCGTGACCAGGCCCTGCACGCCGATCGTCGCGATGAAGGCGAAGGCGAGCATCACGCCGCCGAACTGGGCGAGGACGCTCGCGGCGGCGTCGACGATCGTGCGCAGCGGACCGCGCGGATCGGCGCCGAGCAGAGCGAGGCAGACGATGCCGCCGAGGACCGCGCCGACGACGGCGGTGAGCGCCGACAGTCCGAGCGAGGCGCCGAAGGCGGACAGGACGACCGGGTCGCCCAGCGCCGCGACGTTCGCGAGCGTCGGCCGGCCGTCGCCGTCCACGAAGCCCGTCCAGACCGCGAGGACGGTCGGCACGGCGAGGAAGAGCAGGACGTACACCGCGAACGGAGCGACGCCGAGCGCTGCGGGGAGACCGCGCCGTCCCCGGGGCGCGCGGGCCCCGGGAACGGCGCGGACGGCGGCGGTCGTCACTGGATCGCCGCGCCCCACTTCTCGGCCAGCAGGGCCGAGGCGGCCTCGGTCTGCTCGGAGGTGAACTGGACGAGGTCCTCCGGAGCGGCGCCGACGGCGTCGAGGGCGTCCTTGTCCACCGTGCCGGCGTCGACCATGGCCGCCAGGCGCACCGGGTAGGCGCCGGCCGCGAGGTAGAGGTTCTGCGCGGCGTCGGAGTAGAGGTACTCCTGCCAGAGGCGCGCGGCGGCCGGGTGCGGCGCGTCGGCGTTGATCGCCTGGTTGTAGTAGCTGCCGACCGCGGTGCCGGGCAGCACCGTCGTCGTCCACTCGCGCGTGCCCTCGTTCGCCTTCGCGGCGGCGAGGTTGTTGTAGCTCCAGTCGAAGACGACCGGGGTCTCGCCGGAGGCGATGGTCGCGTCGGTCGGATCCAGCGGCAGGAAGTTGCCCGCGTCGTTCAGCTTCTCGAAGAAGTCGATGCCGGGCTGGACGTCGTCGGCCGAGCCGCCCGACTGCAGGGCGGCGAGCTGCACGGCGGCCGCCGCGGCACCGGCCTGGGTCGGGTCGCCGTTGATCGCGACGGAGCCGCGGTAGTCGGCGCCGAGCAGGTCGTCGAGCGACTCCGGCGCGGGCACGGCGTCGGCGTCGTAGCCGATCGACATGAGGCCGGTGTAGTCGTTCACCCAGAGGCCGGTCTCCTCGCGGTTGCCCTCGGGGATGTCGTCCCAGGTCTCGACCTTGTACGGCGCGAACAGGTCGGTGTTGGCGAGCGCGACGGCGGCACCGAGGTCGAAGACGTCCGGAGCGGTGTCCTGGCCGGCCAGGTTCTGCGCGGTGCTGATCTCCTCGGCGGAGGAGACGTCGGGGTCGGCCGAGTTGACGGTGATGCCGTACTCGTCCTCGAAGCCCGAGATGAGCTCGCCGTAGTTGGCCCAGTTGTCGGGCAGCGCGATCACGTTGAGCTCGCCCTCGGCCTTCGCGGCCTCGACCAGGGCGTCGAGCCCGCCGAGGTCGGCGGCGGAGGTCGCGGTCGAGGCGTCGACGGACACGTCGCCGGACGCGGAGCCGGACGAGGCACCGGCGTCGCCGGAGCAGGCGGTCAGGGTGAGAGCGAGAACGGCGGTCGCGGCGGCGAGCACACCGGCGCGGGGGAAGCGCTGGGTCGTCAAGAGTCCTCCAGGAGTCGGGTGGGTGGGCCCCTGCGGGCGCCTCGGGAAACGTAGGGGCGGCTCCCGACATCCCGGGGCCGCCCGGATGAACCGGACGGGAACACTCGGCGCCGAAGCCGGATCGCCTCCGATCGGCCGATGTCGGCGGCCTTCGCTAGCGTGGGGGCACCATGACCGAGCAGCTCAGCCCCGCGCTCGCGCGCCGCATCGCCCTGGCCGCCCAGGGCTTCGGTGCCGCCCCGCCGCCGCGGGTCGGCACGCGGCAGATCCTCGGCGTGATCGACCGGATCCGGCCGCTGCAGCTCGATTCGGTCAACGTCTTCGAGCGGAGCCACTACCTCCCCGTCCTCGCCCGGCTCGGCCCCTACGACCGCGCCCTCCTCGACGCGGTCGCGTTCTCGCCGAAGGGCCACTACCTCGAGTACTGGGCGCACGAGGCGGCGCTGATCCGTCGCGCCGACCTCCCGCTCTACCGCTGGCGGATGGAGCACTACCGCCGCGTGCGCCTGCCCGAGCACGAGGGCTGGGCGGCCGAGAACCGGTCGACGCTCGACTGGCTGCGCGCGGCCCTCGCCGACGGGCCGCTGCGCGCGTCGGAGATCGAGCACGAGGCCAACACCCGCACCGGACCGTGGTGGGGCTGGTCCGACATGAAGCGCGGGCTCGAGGTGCTCTTCCGCTGGGGCGAGGTGGTGACCGCGGGGCGCACGCGCTTCGAGCGCTCCTACGCGCTCGCCGAGCAGGTGCTGCCCCGCGAGGTGCTCGAGGCGGAGGTCTCCACCGAGGACGCGGTCCGCGAGCTGGTGCGCCGCTCCGCCCTCGCGCTCGGCGTCGGGACGCTCGGCGATCTGGCCGACTACCACCGGCTGCTGAAGGCGCCGACGCTGGCGGCCGTGCACGACCTCGTCGACGCGGGCGAGCTGGTGCCGGTCGAGGTCCGCGGCTGGGAGCGGTCGGGACGCCCGCTGCCGCTCTGGCGGCACACGGCGGCGCGGCGACCGCGCGAGCTGCGGGCCGACGCACTGCTCTCCCCCTTCGACCCGGTGGTCTGGCACCGCCCGCGCGCCGAGCTGTTCTTCGACTTCCACTACCGGATCGAGATCTACACCCCCGCGGCGCAGCGCGTGCACGGCTACTACGTGCTGCCCGTGCTGCTCGACGACGTGATCGCGGCGCGCGTCGACCTCAAGAGCGACCGGCAGAACGGCGTGCTGCGGGTGCAGGCGGCCTGGCGTGAGCCCGGAGCGCCGCCGGACACGGCCGAGCGCCTCACCGCGCTGCTCGTCGCCGCCGCGCGCTGGCAGGGGCTCGAGACCATCGACGTCGTCGGGCGCGGCACCCTCGCGCCCGAGCTCCTCGTCGCACTCACCACCGGCCACCGGGAGGTCCTCGCATGAGCGGTCCGCAGGAGCGGCAGGGCACCATCGCGCTCGCCCTGTCCGAGAAGTGCGTCGCCCTGCTGCTCGAGCGCGGGACCACGAAGGGCGTCAGCTCGATCGACCTGGCGCACGCCGCCGGCATCTCGCTGCGCACCTTCCACCGCTACCTCGGCGGCAAGGAGGACTGCGTGCGGCCCGTGCTCTACGCGGCCGTCGCGGCGATGGCGCGCGAGCTCGTCGCGCGGCCGGAGCCGGAGTCGCTGAACACCGCGCTGGGCGCCGCCTTCGCCGCGGCCGCGTCCGGTCCGCAGCTCGAGCGGACGCTGCGGCTGATGCCGCTGCTCACCGAGACGCCCGGCATGCGCGCGGTCTGGGCGCAGTCGCTGCACGACGGCGAGGTGGCGCTCACCCCGAGCATCGCGCAGCGGATGGGGCTCCCCGCGGCGGACGAGCCGCGCGCGGCCGTGCTCGCCACGGTCGTGCTCGCCCTGGTGCGGCGCGCCCTCGTGGACGCCGTCGCGACGGGCACGGACCCGTCCCCCGTCTTCGACGAGTACCTCACGACGCTCGACGGCGGGCCGCTCGCGGCGGGAGCGGCGACGCGCTGACGCCGGGTCGAGAAGCACATGCTGATCGAGTAGCCCGCGCAGCGGGCGTATCGAGATCCACCAGCGTCAGAAGTCGATTCTGCAGACCCGGCGTGTTGATGACGGTGGGTCTCGATACGCCCCTGCGGGGCTACTCGACCAGCAGGAGGGGGCGACGTCGCGCAGCTCCTCGACCGGCATGAGGGGGGGCGCCGCCGGGGCGCCGCTTCCTCCGCGCCGTCAGAACTGGACGCGGGGCGGCTCCGAGATGGCGGCGAGGTCGCCGACCTCGAAGAACTCGCGCTCGGAGAACCCGAGGCGGCGGGAGAAGAGCGTGTTGGGGAAGACGGTGACCTTGGTGTTCATCTCGCGGACGCCGCCGTTGTAGAAGCGGCGGGCCGACTGGATCTTGTCCTCGGAGTCGACCAGCTCGCCCTGCAGCTGCAGGAAGTTCTGGCTCGCCTGCAGCTGCGGGTACGCCTCGGCGACGGCGAAGATCGACTTCAGCGCCTTCTGCATGTGGTCCTCGGCGGCGGACGCCTCGGCCGGACCCTGCGCGGAGAGCGTCTCGGCGCGGGCACGGGTCACCGAGTCGAACACCTGCCGCTCGTGCGAGGCGTAGCCCTTCACCGAGTCGATGACGTTCGGGATCAGATCCGCCCTCCGCTTCAGCTGGACGGTGATGTCGCTCCAGGCCTCGTCGACGCGGACGTTCAGCGTGACGAGGGAGTTGTAGGTGGCCCAGAGGTAGATCCCGAGGATCACGACGAGCACGACGACGACGATGAGCGGGACGAGCCATTCCATGCCGACAAGTGTAGGGAAGGACCCCGCGCCGTTCCCCGCAGTCCGGCGCATTCGCAGAGACGCGGGTGGCGCTACTTCAGCGTCTTCTGCATCAGCACGGTGCTCAGCCAGCGCTCGAACTTGAAGCCGACGCGGCCCATCCGGCCGACCTCGACGAAGCCGTACTTCGCGTGCATCGTCAGCGACGCCTCGGCCCCCTTGTCCGCGATGACGGCCATGACCTGGCGGATGCCGACGGCCTTCGCGCGCTCGAGCAGCTCGGTCATCAGCGCCTTGCCGAGGCCCTTGCCTGTCGAGGCGGCGCGCAGGTAGATCGAGTTCTCGACCGTGAAGCGGTAGGCGCGCTTGGACGACCACGGCGACACCATCGCGTAGCCGAGGATCTGACCCGAGGGCGAGACGGCGACGATGAACGGCAGCCCGAGCTTCTGGTTGCGCGCGAACTTCGAGCGCCACTCCTTCAGCGTCGAGTCGTCCTCGTCGAAGGTCACCACGGTGTTCCGGACGTAGTGGTTGTAGATCTCCTGGATGTCCGGCAGGTCCGCGCTGCGCGCCTCGCGGATCTCGAAGGAGAACTCCGGCTCGGGGGCGGGTGCCCGGCGCAGGTGCGGCGGCAGGACCCGGCGCTGCTCGTACTCTTCCTCGAGCATCTCGCTCCTTCTCGGCGGTGGTGGTCGGCGTCGCTGATCCCGGGCGGCGGCCGCGATCCGGGCCAGCGTAGCCGGGGTGGCGGAGCACCGCACGCGCGGCGGGCCGCGGCGGCGGGCACCGAGGCTCAGGGCAGGAGCGCCCAGTCGACGGGCTCGGCCCCGCGCTCGGCGAGCAGCTCGTTCGCGCGGCTGAACGGGCGCGAGCCGAAGAAGCCGCGCGACGCGGACAGCGGGCTGGGGTGGGCGCTCTCGACGATGCCGGAGTCGCCCAGCAGCGGCCGGAGGTTCGCCGCGTCGCGCCCCCAGAGGATCGCGACGAGCGGCTGATCGCGGGCGACCAGCGTGCGGATCGCGTGCTCGGTGACCCGCTCCCAGCCCTTGCCGCGGTGCGAGGCGGGCGCGCCGGGTGCGACGGTGAGGACGCGGTTGAGCAGCAGCACGCCGCTGCGCGTCCAGCCGCTGAGGTCGCCGTGCTCGGGCGGGGCGACGCCGAGGTCCTCGCGGAGCTCGCGGTAGATGTTCTGCAGACTGCGCGGCAGCGGCCGGACGTGCCGATCGACGGCGAAGGACAGCCCGATCGGATGCCCGGGCGTCGGATACGGGTCCTGCCCGACGATCAGGACGCGGACGTCCGCCAGTGGCGCGGCGAACGCGCGGAGCACCTGCGCCCCGGCGGGGAGGTAGGGCCGCCCGGCCGCGGTCTCCGCGCGGAGGAAGTCGCCCATCGCCGCGATGTCGCCGGCGACCGGGGCGAGCGCCTCGGCCCAGCCGCGGTCGATCAGGCCGGCACCGGCCAGCTCCTGCAGGTCCACGCTCAGCTCGCGGCGAGGGTGGCGACCGACACTCCGGCCTCGCCCGCGCTCGCGCGCCAGACCGAGCCGGCGCCGCGGACGCGCAGCGCGCCCGTGCCGACGGTGAGCACGGTCGACTCGTCGATCGCGACGCCGCCGTCGACCAGTCCGGCCTCGACGGCCGCGACCAGGCGGCCGAGCGTGCCCCACTGCGCGGCGTGCACGTCGATCGAGACGTCGACCAGGCCGATGCCCTCGAGCACCGTCACCTCGTCCAGCTCCTCGGCCGCGAGCTCCGGCGCCACAGCGACTCCGCCGATGCGGTCGCCGCCGACGATCGCGCGGTCGGCGGCGACCGCGGCGCCCGCGGAGTAGCCGGCGTACGGCACTCCGGAGGAGACGAGGTCGCGCAGGCGCGGGAAGGACGCCTCGAGCGCGTCGCGGTAGGCGGGGGTGAGGCCGCCGCCGACGAAGATCCCGTCGACGTCGTCGAAGACCGCGGGGTCGATCCGGCCGCCCTCGGGCTTCATCACCGCGAACGGGAGGAGCTTGCCGACCGTGGCGAGCGTCGCGGCCCAGCCCGCGTAGACCTCGGGGCCGAGGCCGTCGTGCACGACGACGATCGCGATCCGCGGGCCCTCGATGCGGCCGGCGTCCACGGCGCGGTCGTGCGCCTCCGCCAGGAACGCGCCGTAGAGCTGCTGGTCGTGCTCGACGCCGCCACCGCCGCCGATCAGGTGGACGCTCACTCGCCGTCCTCCGCGAGGGCTCCCGCCACCGGGGGCAGAGCCGACCACGGGAAGACGATCCAGCGCGGCGTGCGCCGCCAGAAGAAGTCGGGCTCGAGCACCGTGCGGGGCTTGGTGTAGAGGGTGACGGTCTGCACCTCGGCGCCCATCGCGCGGATCAGGTCGACCGAGAGGGCGAGGGTGTGGCCGGAGTCGGAGACGTCGTCGACCAGGAGGATGCGCTTCCCGCGCACAGACGCCTCGTCCAGCAGCGGCGGCAGGACGACGGGGGCCGCGAGCCGCGCCTCGACGCCGGTGTAGAACTCGACGTTCAGCGCACCGCAGCTCTTGATGCCCAGCGCGTAGGCGACCGCGCCCGCGAGCAGAAGACCGCCGCGCGCGATGGCCACCACCAGCTCGGGTCGGTAGCCGGAGGCGACGACGTCGTCGGCGAGATGGCGAGCGGCGTCACCGAACTCGAGCCAGCCGAGGACCTCCTTCTCCGTGGCGGCGAGGAGGGCGGCGGAGTCGTCGGCGTCGGAAACCATGAGGGACAGGCTAGAGCGTCGCGAGGCCCCGCGTCACATCACGGGGCCCCGCGACGGGCGCCTGTCACGCCTTCGGGGTGAGCGCGCCCTTGATGACCTTGTGCGGGGCGGCCTGCGCCACCGGCTTGATCGTCACCAGATCGAGGTTGACGTGCGGCGGCAGCTCGACGGAGGAGACGATCGCCGCGGCGACGTCCTCGGCGACCAGCGGGGCGGGGACCTCGGCGTAGACCTTGTCGGCGCGCTCCTTGTCGCCGCCGAAGCGGACCAGCGAGAACTCCTCGGTGTGCACCATCCCGGGCGCGATCTCGATCACGCGGATCGGCTCGCCGGCGAGCTCGAGACGGAGCACCGCGACGAGCGCGTGCGCGGCGAACTTCGCGGCGTTGTAGCCGCCGCCGCCCTCGTAGGCGACGTGGCCGGCGATCGAGGTGACGGTGACGACATCGGCCGAGCCCTCGGAGCCGGCGTCGGCGATGCCCGCCCGGAGCAGCGGGAGCAGAGCGCTCGTGACGAGCTTGACCGAGAGCACGTTGATCTCGAACATCCGGGTCCAGTCGGCGGGGTCGGACGCCTCGACCGAGTCGAGGCCGAGCGCGCCGCCGGCGTTGTTGACGAGGGCGTGCACGGGGCCGGTCTCGGCGAGGTGATCGCGCAGCGCGTCGACCTGCGCCGCGTCGGTGAGATCGGCGACGAACAGGCTCGCCCCGGTCTCCGCGGCGAGCGCCTCGAGCCGCTCCCGGCGGCGGGCGACCGCCACCACGTCCCAGCCGTGCTCGCGGAACAGGCGGACCGTCGCCGCACCGATCCCCGAACTCGCTCCTGTCACCACGACGCGTCGAACCACGCTCGTCCTCTTTCCGTCAAGCCTCGGACACCATCGACTCCGTCGTCGGAGCCAACGCTAGCCTGGCCGCATGCAGCCCGCCGACCCGGCTCCCGCCACTGCCGGGTCGCCCACCGCCCCCAAGCGCCGCGTGCCCCTCTGGGACAACGCCCGCTTCGTCTGCGTCGCGCTCGTGGTGATCGGCCACGGCATCCAGCGGCTGACCGCGAACTCGGACACGTCGCTCGTCGTCTACCTGACGATCTACGCCTTCCACATGCCGGCCTTCGCGATCATCTCCGGCTACTTCTCCAAGGGAGGAGCGCCGAACGCCCGCGCGATGCGCCGGGTGCTCACCGACATCCTGCTGCCCTACCTGATCATGGAGACGATCTGGACGCTGGTGCAGTTCGCGGTCGAGGGCAAGCAGGAGTTCAACCCGACCAAGCCGAGCTGGACCCTGTGGTTCCTGCTCGCGCTCGGGATCTTCCGGCTGGTCCTCCCCTACCTCGCGCTGCTGCGCTGGCCGCTGCTGATCAGCGTGGTGCTCGCCGTCGGCGTCAGCTACTACGACAACATCGACTCGACCTTCTCGCTGGCGCGGGCGATCGGGATCCTGCCGTTCTTCGTCTTCGGCTGGCGGCTGCGCGGCTGGAAGGCCGGCTCGCGGCTGCTGGTGGACCGCTGGCTCGACCTGACGCCGCGGCAGATCCTGCTCTCCCGGGTGATCGCCGTCGCCCTCTTCGCGGCGACGGTCGTCGTGATGACCGTCAACATCGACGCCTTCCGCGCGGCGGACCTGCGCTACTGGTTCTTCTACGACCGGCCGTACGACGCGCTCGGCGAGACCGCCTGGTGGGCCGGGCTCGTCCGCCTGGCGCTGATGGCGACCGCGGTCGTGCTCTCGCTCGCGCTGTTCAGCCTGATCCCGCGCCGACGCACCGCGATGACGGCCTGGGGACAGTCGACGATGTACGTCTACCTGCTGCACAGCTTCGTCCTCTACCCGCTGCGCGAGTCCGGGCTGCTGTCCGCGACCGAGAGCACGGTCGCGCTGATCCTGATGATCGTCTTCTGCATCGCGGTCGCGATCGCGCTCTCGCTGGGCTGGACGCGCACCGTCTTCCACAAGATCGTCGAGCCGAGGGCGGCCTGGCTCTTCGCGCCGGTCGTCGACGAGCGGCCCGAGCGCCCGAACCGGGCCGACCCGACCGGGTCCAAGCGCGACCCGCATCCGACCTCCGGGATCCGCACCGGCCGCTGAGCCGTCGCGGTTACCCCGTGTGTCGGGCGCCCTGGCCGCGCCGGGGACCCGCACCTAGGCTCGTCGCGACGGGGAACGGCCTTCCGTTCCGAACCGACGATGCGATGGGATGCACCATGACCGACTCCGAGAAGTGGCAGTTCGAGACCAAGCAGATCCACTCCGGAGCCGCGCCCGATCCCGTCACCAAGGCGCGCGCGACCCCGATCTACCAGACCACCTCCTACGTCTTCGACAACGCCGAGCACGCGAAGAACCTCTTCTCGCTCGCGGAGTTCGGCAACATCTACACCCGCATCCAGAACCCGACGCAGGCCGTCGTCGAGGAGCGCCTCACCGCGCTCGAGGGCGGCTCCGGGGCGCTGCTGCTCGCGTCCGGCCAGGCGGCCGAGACCGCGGCGGTCCTCAACATCGCGCAGGCGGGCGACCACCTCGTCTCGTCGTCGTCGATCTACGGCGGCACCTACAACCTCTTCAAGTACACGCTGGCCAAGCTGGGCATCGAGACGACCTTCGTCGAGAACCAGGACGACCAGGAGGAGTGGCGCCGCGCGGTCCGCCCGAACACGAAGCTCTTCTTCGCCGAGACCATCGGCAACCCGAAGATCAACATCCTCGACATCCGCGCCGTGGCCGATGTCGCGCACGCGGCGGGCGTCCCGCTGATCGTCGACAACACCATCGCGACGCCGTACCTGATCCGCCCGTTCGAGCACGGCGCGGACATCATCGTGCACTCGGCGACGAAGTTCCTCGGTGGTCACGGCACGGTGATCGGCGGCGCGATCGTCGACGGCGGCACCTTCTCCTGGACCGCGAACGCGGCGAAGTTCCCCGGGCTGACCACGCCCGACCACTCGTACCACGGCGCCGTGTACACGGACGCGGTCGGCGACTCCCTGGCGTACATCATCAAGGCCCGCGTGCAGCTGCTGCGCGACCTCGGCGCCTCGATCGCGCCGGCGAGCGCCTGGCAGCTGATCCAGGGCATCGAGACGCTGTCGCTGCGGATCGAGCGCCACGTGCAGAACGCGCAGGAGATCGCGGAGTACCTGGAGAACCACTCCGACATCGCGACGGTCAACTACTCGGGGCTGCCCACCTCGCCCTGGTACGCGGCGGCGAACCACTACGCGCCGAAGGGCGTGGGCGCGGTCCTCTCCTTCGAGCTCAAGGGCGGCGTCGACGCGGGACGCGCCTTCGTCGACTCGCTCGTGCTCTTCTCGCACCTGGCGAACATCGGCGACGTCCGCTCGCTGGTGATCCACCCGGCGTCGACCACGCACTCGCAGCTCACCCCGGAGCAGCAGCTCACCGCCGGCGTCACCCCCGGGCTCGTCCGCCTCTCGGTCGGCCTCGAGAACATCGACGACCTCCGCGCCGACCTCGCCCAGGCCCTGCAGGCCGCCCGCAGCGTCGTCGAGGCCTCCCGCGCCAACGCCTGACGGCCCCGCCATGCTGGTCGAGTAGCCGCGCAGCGGCGTATCGAGACCCACCGTGCTGAGAACGGCGGATCTCGATACGGCCGCTGCGCGGCCTACTCGATCAGCATGGGCGGGCGGCCGCTCCGCGGCCTACTCGATCAGCAAGGCGAGCGTCACCCCCGCGTAACAAAGGCCGGGCGCTCGCCGCGCTCTGCCACGATGGACACCGCTATGGACTGGCAGCAGACACTCGAGGACACCGTCCCTTCGGCGTTCGTCACCGAGCGCCAGCTCCGCTCGGTGATCGGCAAGCCGCCCGCCACCGGGGCCTGGCGCGAGGGCGACCACCCAGGCGGGCGGCGCTTCGTCGAGATCGGCCCGTACGCCTTCGAGGCGGGCGGTCGCCTCCCCCACGTCCGGGTGGCCTACGAGAGCTGGGGCGAGCTCTCCCCCGCGCGCGACAACGCGATCCTCGTCCTGCACGCGCTGACCGGCGACTCGCACCTGATCGGCCGCGGCGACCCGGGTCACGCGACCGACGGCTGGTGGTCCGGACTCGTCGGCCCCGGTCTCGTGATCGACACCGACCGCTACTTCGTCGTCGCTCCGAACATGCTCGGCGGCTGCCAGGGCTCGACCGGCCCCGCCTCGCTCGCCCCCGACGGGCACGAGTGGGGTGCGCGCTTCCCGTACACGACGATCCGCGACCAGGTCGCCGTGCAGGCGCTCTTCGCCGACCGGCTCGGCATCGACCGCTGGCACACCGTCATCGGCGGCTCGATGGGCGGGATGCAGGCGCTGGAGTGGGGAATCGACCACCCCGAGCGGGTCGCCCGGCTCGCCGTCCTCGCCGCTCCTCCGCGCGCCACCTCCGACCAGATCGCGCTCAACTTCGTCCAGCTCGAGGCGATCCGCAACGACGCCGCCTTCGCGGGCGGCGCCTACTACGACGCCGGCGACGGCAAGGGCCCGTACCACGGCCTCGCGCTGGCCCGCCGGATGGCCCTGCTCAACTACCGCAGTCCGTCCGAGCTCAACGACCGCTTCGAGCGGAGCTGGCAGTCCGGTCTCAGCCCGCTCGGCGGCGGCGGCCGGTTCGCAGTCGA
The DNA here is from genome assembly GCF_004366415.1 of Rathayibacter sp. PhB151. Taxonomy (NCBI): domain Bacteria; kingdom Bacillati; phylum Actinomycetota; class Actinomycetes; order Micrococcales; family Microbacteriaceae; genus Rathayibacter; species Rathayibacter sp. PhB151. The sequence continues at coordinate 78,941 of NZ_SOEN01000011.1, forward strand.
GTCGTACCTCGACTTCCACGGCAACAAGTTCACCCGGCGCTTCGACGCCAACAGCTACATCACCCTCGTCGAGGCGATGAACTCGCACGACGTGGGGCGCGGGCGCGGCGGCGAGGCGGAGGCGCTCGAGCGGATCACCAGCCCGACGCTCGTGCTCGGGATCGACAGCGACCGGCTGTTCCCGGTGGACGGGCAGCGGATCATCGCCGCCCACGCCCGCGGCAACATCGACGGCGACGAGGTCGCGGTGATCAGCTCGACGTTCGGGCACGACGCCTTCCTCATCGAGGACGACGCGGTCGGCGGCCACCTCGCGAGGCTCCTCGCGGTCTGACCCGATCCCGGCCGTCCCGCGGGCCGACCGCCGGTCTGTGACTATCGTGAGACGGGGGTCCGCCCCGCGCCGCCCACCGGAAGGAGCGTGCCCGTGCCGTTGGTCCGCAGCGCTCGCGAGCGCGACCGCCTCCTCCGCCAGTCCGCGTGCGGCATCGGCCTCCTGATCGACGCCACGGCGATCGCCCTGGTCCTCGGCCCCGGGGCATTGGCGCCCGACGCCGTGCCGTTCGCGGTGGCGCTGCTCCTCGGACTCGCCGTCCTCCACCTGCAGCTCGGCCGCAGCGGACGCACGCTCTGGGTGCTCCTGCTCGCCGTCGGCGGCCTCGCGCTGAGCATCGGGCTCGCGAGCGCCATCGGCGTGAGCAGCGGCTTCGAGGGCTACGTGCTCGTCGGCACCGCCAACGCCGTCACCAGCACCGTCGCCGTCGTCGTCACCACCTCCGTCCGCCGGCTGCTGCTGCTCCTGCCGGTCCTGGTGCCGAGCGTGGTCGTCTCCGTGCTGGTCGCCGAGGAGGCGATGCTGTCGAACGCGCTCGTGCAGAGCCTGCTGCCGTGGGGCACGCTCGCCGGCTTCGCGCTCTGGATCAGCACGGCCGTCCCCCGGGTCGTCCGGCGGATCGACAGCATCGGCAACGCGCACCGCGTCGAGCGGCAGGCCAGCGAGACGGAGGCGCAGCGCCGCCAGGGAGCGCGGCTCCTGCACGACACGGTGCTCGCGACGCTCACCCTGCTCGCCCACTCCGGCCGCGGCGTCTCCGAGGACGCGCTCCGCCGCCAGGCCGCGCAGGACGCGCAGCTCCTGCGCCAGCTGCGCCTCGGCGGGACGCCGACGCCGAGCGCGTCCGGCTCCTACCAGCTGACCAGCGTCACGGCGTCGCCCGCCGCGACCTCGCTCGAGGACGTCCGGGACCGGTTCGGCCGGCTGGGCCTCGAGGTCGTCCTGCACGGCTCCGGGGAGGTCGTCCTCGAGGGCGACGCGCTCGACTCCTTCCTGCTCGCCCTCGCCGAGTGCCTCGAGAACGTGCGGCGGCACTCCGGTGTCGAGTCCGCCGACGTCACGATCACCGAGGACGAGCAGACCGTCCGCGCGATGGTGACGGACGCCGGTGCCGGCTTCGACATCGCCACGGTGCCCGCGACGAAGCTCGGCTTCAAGGAATCGGTCGTCGCGAGGCTCGCGGACGTCGGCGGCCGCACCCGGCTCTTCAGCTCGCCCGGCTCCGGCACCACCGTCGTGCTGGAGGTGCCCAAGTGAGCGCCGGCACCGAGCGGGCCTCCCCCCTCCTCGGCGGACCCGGCGCCGCTCCCCGCCGGCCCGACGGCTCGCCCCGCTCCGCCCGCGCGCGGAAGGGACAGCAGGAGACCCTCGGCACCAGCTACCTCGGCAGCGGCCTCACCGGCATCGCGGCGGCGCTGATGGTCTACGAGCTCCTGGTCTTCCTCGCCACCGTCGACGACTACGCGCGGCCGGGGCTGGTCGTCGTCGCCTGGCTCCTCCTCGTCGCCTCCTTCACGGCGACCGTCGTCGCCATCCACGTCTGCGGTCAGCGCCTGCCCACGGCCGCCTACGTCGGCCTGCTCGTCGGGATCACCGGGGCCGTGGCGCTGGACCTGATCGCCGTCGCCGGTCACGGCCCGTCCGCCGCCGTCCCGACCGCCGCGGTGGCCGCCGCGGTCGCCCACGCCGCGATGATCGTGCACCGCCGCAGCATCGAGGTCCTCGCCGTCGCCTTCGCCATCGCGGTCGCCGAGCTCGTCGCGTACAGCGCCATGGGCTCGGGCGACGAGACCTCGTTCTCGGTGCGGATCAGCGCGATGGCCGTGACCCTCGCGCCCGCCGTCGTGGCCGTCGTGATGATGCGCGGCTTCCGGCGGATGGTCCAGCTCGAGATCGACCGCGCCCTCGTCCAGAGCACCACCCTCGGACCGCGCTACGCGGTCGGCATGCTCGCCTCGGAGGAGCTCGCCCGCCTCGACCTCGCGGCCGAGCGCCTGCTCGCCGAGGTCGGCGACGGCACGACCGTCCTGCCGCTCGATCCGCACCGCGCCGCGCACGCCGCCGCGCTCGCGACCAGCCTCCGCCTCCACCTCATCGAGGGGCGTCGCGAGACCTGGCTGCACCACGCGATCCAGGAGTCCGAGCTGCTGGCCCCGCTCGTCGATCTGCACGACCCCGACGGCACCGCCGGCCTCCTCGGCCACCAGCAGCGGGACGGCCTGCTCTCCGCCATCTGGCTCATCCTCGACGGCGCCTCCGGGCTCACCGTCGTGCTGCACGTCGAGGCGGGAGCACCGCGCGAACCGGACGCCGATGCTCCGCCGCGCTCCCTGCTGGTGCCGCTCACTCTGCAGTCCGAGGGCGTGCCCGTGCGCGGAGTCGATCCCGCGACGTGGGAGGCTATCGCACAGGTCGGTGCGTTCCGCGACACGTCGCACGACGACGCGCTCCGGATCGAGATCGACTGCTACGTCGAGAATCCGGCCGATCGCTGAGCAGAGACGACCGCCCCGCCCTCCCGCCGAGCCGAAGGACACCGATGACCTCCACCGCAGAACCGAAGATCACGCTCGCCGTGGTCGACGATCACAAGATGCTCCTCGGTGCCCTCACGGAGTGGATCCGCGGCGCCGCGTCGGACATCCAGCTGGTCGCCGCGGTCGCGTCCTGGCCGGAGCTGCTCACCCACCCCGAGTTCCCCGTCGACGTCGTGCTGCTCGACCTGGACCTCAAGGACAACATCCCGATCTCGGTCAAGCTCTCCACCCTGAAGACCACCGGCGTGAAGACCGTGCTGATGAGCACCTACTCCGAGCCGGCCGTGGTCCGCGAGGCGCTCGCCTCGGGCGCGCTCGGCTACCTCGTCAAGACGGAGGACGCCGACATGATCGTCGAGGCGATCCGCGCGGCCAAGGACGGCCACTCCTACATCTCGCACGAACTCGACATGGCCCTCTCCACCGGCGACTCCGACGGCGCCCCCAAGCTCAGCGCGCAGGAGCGCCGCGTGATGGCGCTCTACGGCGGCGGCGAGCCCGTCAAGTCCGTCGCCTTCGAGCTCGGCATCTCCGAGGAGACCGCGAAGTCCTACCTCAAGCGCATCCGCGAGAAGTACCGCGTGGTCGGCATCGACGTCGGCACCAAGGTCGCGCTGCGCAAGCGCGCCATCCACGACGGCATTTTGATCGAAACGGATTGAGGTGGGCGCGTTCCGCAGAGCGTCTTACGGCGGCTGCGGAAATCCGCTGGCACGCCGTCCCGAGAGATGCGTGCCCGCTTCCCTGCTGGTCGAGTAGCCCCGCAGGGGCGTATCGAGACCCACCGACGTCAGCAGGGCGGCATGCAGACCCCCCGTCCGGTGCCGGCGGGTGCCGCCGGGCCGGCCTTAAAGGGCGTTGACCGGGACGCTGCCCGTGGCGGGGCGGGCGGGGTCGCGCGGCGCGTCGACGGTGCCGCGGGCTCGGTCGATGGCGATGCTGGCGAAGGCGAGCAGGATGCCGGCCGCGGTGAGGACCACGCCGACCCAGATCGGCGACAGGTAGCCGAGGCCGGCGGCGATGGTCACCCCGCCGAGAGCGGCGCCGACGGAGTTGCCGATGTTGAGCGCGGAGTGGTTGAGCGCCGCGGCGATGGTCTGGCTGTCGCGGGCGACGTCCATCAGCCGGGTCTGGATGGCCGGCGACGCCCCCGCCGAGAAGCCCGCCGCGAGGAACGTGAACACGACCAGGCCCACGACCGACGTCGCGGTCAGCGCCAGGCCGATCAGCGACACGAGCACCCCGAGGAACAGCACCACGAGTGCGAGCCGCACGTTCCGGTCGGCCGCCCAGCCGCCCGCCAGGTTGCCGACCGTCATGCCCAGGCCGATCACCACCAGGATCCACGGCACGGCGCCGAGCGGCAGCCCGGTCACCTCGGTCGACAGCGGCGTGATGTAGCTGTACATCGCGAAGAGTCCGCCGAAGCCGATCGCGCCGATCAGCAGGGTCATCCAGACCTGCAGCCGGCCGAAGGCCTTCAGCTCGTTGCGCATGGTCGCCCCCGGGTTCCCCCGCTGGAACGGCACGAGCAGCCACACCGCGACGACGGTGACAGCGAAGATCGCCGCGACGACGAGGTACGCGCTGCGCCAGCCCGCGTTCTGCCCCACCCAGGTGATGGCGGGCACTCCGACGACGTTCGCGATCGTGAGCCCCGACAGCACGAAGGCGACGCCCTTGCCGCGTTTGCCCGGCCCCATCAGGTCGGCGGCGACGAGCGAGGCGATGCCGAAGTACGCGCCGTGCGGCAGCGCCGCGACGAAGCGGGCGGCCAGCACGAGCGGGAAGGTCGGCAGCAGGGCCGAGGCGACGGTCCCGATCGTGAACGCGGCCAGCAGCATCAGCAGCAGGCGCTTGCGCGGCCAGCGAGCGGCGGCCGCGGCGATCGTCGGAGCACCGACGACGACGCCGAGCGCGTAGGCGGAGATCAGCAGTCCGGCCTGCGAGTTCGCCTGCTCGGAGCTCGCGGCGTAGACGTCCGGGAGCAGGTCGGCGGCGAGCTGCGGCAGCAGCCCCATCGCGACGAACTCGGTCGAGCCGATGCCGAAGCCCCCCATCGCGAGGGCGAGCAGGGCGAGGCGGGTCCGGGCCGGGGAGAGGGTCACCGGACCACGATAGCGAGGATCGGAAACGGATCGAAACGATTCGAGTCGGAGAGCGCTTTCGCGTGCCTCACTCCTCGAGCGCGCGGCCGAGCCGCTCGATCTTCGCGTCGATCTCGCCCGAGTAGCCGGGCCGGATGTCGGCCTTCAGCACCAGCGAGACCCGCGACCCGTAGGCGCCGACCGCCTCGGTGGCGCGCTTGATCACGTCGAAGACCTCGTCCCACTCGCCCTCGATCTCGGTGAACATCGAGGTCGTGCGATTCGGCAGGCCGGAGTCGCGGACGATGCGGACGGCGGCGGCGACGGCGTCGTGGACGGAGGCGTCGGGGCCCTCACCGCCGGACGGAGCGACGGAGAATGCGACCAGCACGAGGGACCTCCCAGCGGACCCGACCACCGGACCCGCCGTCCAGCCTAGGCGCGCGGACCGCCGACGGCGCCGTCGGTCACCACAGCCTGCGCGAGCGGCGACCGCTCCCCAGAGGCCTCCGGCGAGACGTCCTTCGCGCGGCTCCCCGTCCGCCACAGCTCGCGGAGCACCCAGCCGAGCAGCACGAGCAGCAGGACGTTGCGCACGGTCAGCGCCAGCACCATGCCCGCGTTCGAGTACAGCAGGAAGAGGTAGAGGTACGGGTAGACGATCTGCGTGAACACCGCGATCGCCAGCGTCAGCTTGGCCGGCGTCGCGAAGTCGCGACCGGCGACGACCAGCCCGACGATGACGGGCGGCGCCAGCCAGACGATGTACTGCGGCGAGAGCACCTTGTTGATGTCGATCAGCACCAGGACGAGCCCGAGGCTCAGCAGCGGCAGCAGCCGCACCGGCGACGCCTTCGCGCGCAGGGCTCGGAAACCGAGCAGCACGGTGCCGATCACCGCGAGCGCGAGCGCCGGGTTCATCAGCTCGGCGGCGACATCGGTGAACGGACCGTGCATCTCGAAGGTGTTGATGTCGGCGGCGTACCAGACGTAGCTGCCGGCCCAGCCGCCGATCGAGAGCCACATCCAGAGCGTGCTGACGGGCGCCTCGATCTGCAGACCGCGCGTCGTCTGGTCGGTGACGAAGCTGAAGACGTACTCGCCGCCGCCGAGCGCGAACACACCGGCGATGATCGCGACGGAGAGCCCGGCGCCGACGGCCACCAGCCGCCAGCGGCCGCGCAGCACCAGGACGGCGGCGCCCAGCAGGGCCGCGGGCCAGACCTTGATCCAGGTGGCGACGGTGAGCGCGAGCGCCGCGATCACCGGGCGGCTCGAGGCCCAGAGCAGCCCGGCGATGGCGAGCGGAACGGTGAAGGCGTCGATCCGGCCGACGGCGATCGGCCCGAGGAGCACCAGGAAGAGCAGCCACCAGCGCGCCGCGGCGAGCCGGGCGGGGACGCCCCGGTGCAGGAGGAGCGCGAAGGCCGCCGCGTCGACGGCGATCACGCCGACCAGCCAGGTCAGGTCGTAGCCGGCCTCGCCGAAGAGCCAGGCGGCGCTGATCGGCACCAGGGCGAGGATCGGGTAGACCCAGCCGGTGTCGAAGCCGACGAGCCCGCCGCCCTCGACGGCGGTCCGCATCCAGCCCTTGTAGACGATGCTCACGTCCCCCATCGGCAGTCCCGGAGCGTACAGCGCGAGCAGCGAGAGCAGGACGTGCACGAGCGCGAAGCCGCTCCAGAGCACGGCGGCGGAGTCGCGGTTCTCGCGCAGCCACGCGATCGGGCGCGAGGAGGCCCGGGGGGCGGCGGTCTCTGAGGCGGCAGGGGTCGGCACCGCGTCAGTGTAGACGGCGCCCTCATCGGACCCCTGAACGGCCCCGGGAACCCCTCCCTGAGCGGCCACCGGCCTCATCAGTAGCCGGCGAAGGCGTCGGTGCGGACCTTCTTCGCACCGGCCGAGCGGAGGGCGCCGCGGACGGAGTCGACGAACGCGGGCGAGCCGGAGACGAAGCCGACGCGGCGTGGCGCGTCGGGCACGGCGTCCGCGAGGCGCTCCGCCGTGATCCGGCCGGCGACGTGCGACCAGCCCTCGGGCAGCCGATCCGGCGCCTCGGGCGAGACCAGCACGACGCGGGCCCCGGAGGCGCGGAGGAGCTCGCGGTACGCCACGTCCTCCAGCCGGGCGGCCGCGTAGACGACGACCACGTCGCGCTCCGGTCCAGCCGCGATCGCCCTCAGCTGGCTCGCGAACGGCGTGATGCCGATGCCGCCCGCGACCAGGAGCAGCGGCGTCGCCGGGTCGGCCGGCAGCACGAAGTCGCCGCCGACGCTCGTGGCGCGGACCAGGGCGCCGGGCTCGAGACCGGCGAGCGCCCGCTTGAAGCTGCTCGCCTTCTCGGGCAGCCGCATGGCCACGGCGATCTCGCCGTCGGCGGGAGCGGAGGCGATGGAGAAGGTGCGCCGGCTCCCCCGGCCGTCGGAGCGGTGCGGCACGTCGAGCTCGAGCCACTGGCCCGCCTCGAAGCGCACCGGCGTCCGCGGGGCGAAGCGGTACTCCGTGATGCCCGGCGCGATGACGCTCGAGGAGCGCAGCTCCAGCGACAGCCGCCGGCGCTGGCCGAAGAAGAACGCGATCGCGTTGCCCGCGACGAGGCCGAGCTCCGGGCTGGCGTGCAGCGGTCCGAGCGAGAACGGGACCGTCGTGAGCAGAGCCGCGACGACGGCCACGATCAGCTGCTGGGAGCGGCGCGGGGCGAGGGTCAGCGGCTCGGTCAGCATGAAGGCACCGGCGAACACGAACGGGTACGCGGTGAGGACCAGCGACAGCGCGGCTCCGGGCTCCTGGCCGTTCATCACCGAGTTGAGCACGGACACGGCGCCGGCGACCGCGACGAACACGACGACGATCGCCCAGCGGCGCACCCGCGCGACGACGACGAGCGCGCCGAGCAGCACCCACGGCCAGAGCGCGCCGGTGGGCAGCGCCCAGGCCGCGGCGGTCAGCGAGCCCGCGAACGGGGTGTCCTGCAGCAGGCCCTGCGCGATGCCGACGATCAGCACCGCGACGGCGGCCGGGTTGAAGAGGTGGCGACCGCGCCACACCAGCACGTACTTGGAGGCCGCCGCGATCACGCCGATCAGCGCCACGACGAGGAGCGCGCGCGGCTCCGAGGTCGGGAAGAGCAGGAACGCGATCAGCAGTCCGGTCACCAGCGACGACTCGAGGTGGGCGGGCGAGCCAACCAGCCGGGCGATCAGCCAGGTCGCCCCGGTCGTCGAGACGATCGCCACGACCGCGGTCGCCGCGATCTCGATCGGCGTGAAGAAGATCAGCCCGGCGGCGGAGTAGCCGAGCGCGACCACGAGGAGCGCGGCGAGCGTCAGCCAGACCAGCCGGTACATGGTGATGCGACCGAGGGCGCGATCGAGGGTGCCGAGCATCAGAAGACCTCTCCGGGGAAGCGGGGCGAGTAGTGCAGCCCGCCGGCGCTGAGCACGCGGACGAACTCGAAGTCGAAGCGCTCGGCGAGCACCTCGGGCGGGCGGACGAAGAGGGCGGTCGCGAGTCCGTCGGCGACGAGGGTGCTGTCGGCGACGACCCAGGTGGCGACGACCGTGTCGACGGGACGGCCGGTGCGGCCGTCGAGGACGTGGTGCAGCCCGTCGCCCCAGGCCCGGCGGTTGCCGGCCGAGGCGCAGAGCGCTCGCTCGCCCGGCTCGGCGACGCCGATCGCGCGGTTCGCGTCGAAGGGGTGCTCGAGGCCGACGCGGTAGGTGCCGACCCCGCGGGCGCGCAGGTCGCCGCTCGCGTCGACGACGGCGCGCTCGACACCGGCGCTCGCGAGCTCGTCCAGGACGAGGTCGACGAGCTGACCCTTGCCGGCCGCGCCGACATCGAGCACGACTCCGGCGGCGGTGCGCAGCGTCGCTCCCCCGCCGCCGCGGGCCGCGGCCCAGGACGGAGCCGGCGCAACGGGGCCGCGCGGCACCAGGGAGTAGGCCGGGTCGTAGCCGAGCTGCTCGAGGGCGTCGCCGACGAACGGCGTGACGCCGCCCCCGGTCAGCGCGAAGAGCTCGTCGTAGAGGGCGAAGAGCTCGACCGCCTCCGCCGGGAAGACGTGCTCGCCGGGCTCGGTCCGAAGGCGCGAGGCGGCGGAGTCGTCGCGGAACCGCGACCAGGTGCGGTCGTAGGCCTCGATGCGGACCTGGACCCGTTCGCGCACGACCGCGTCCAGCGGTGCGTCCGTGTCGATCTGCCAGGTGGTGCCGATCGCGTCGAACCGCCAGGCGTGCTCGAGGACGCGCCGGGTCGCGGTCGGCGCGGCGTCAGGGTGCAGAGGTTCAGGCCGCGGCATCGGCCTTGATCGTCTCGACGGCGTCGTTGAAGCCGCCGGAGGTGAGCGAGGAGCCGGAGACCTTGGTGACGTCGAGCTCGTCGAGGCTCTTGCCGACGACCTCGCCCGAGATGCCGCTGGCGAAGCGGGTCTGGTACTCCTGGCCGGTCGGGTTCTCGGACTCGGGGGTCACCGTGACGGCGGTGACGACGCCCGACTCGAGGGTCAGCTCGACGCCGACCGACTCGTTGCCGCCGGGCGAGGTGTAGGAGCCGTCGGCCTCGTAGGTGCCGTCGGCGTAGGCGCCGGTCGCGGCGGAGCCGGTCGAGTCGGTGCCGGTCGACTCGGAGGAGGAGGCGCTGGAGGTGGCGGCGGGCGCGCTGGTCGCGGCGGCGCTCGAGCCGGCGTCCTCGGTCCCGGCGGTGGCGGTGCTCGAGCAGGCGGCGAGGGCCGCGAGGGTGCCGGCGCCGGCGAGGAGGGTGAGGGCGTAGCGGACGGGAGTCGTGGTCTTCGCGGTCATGTCTGTTCTCCTGAGTGGGGGGGCGGACGCGGCTGTCGTCCCCGACGCTAGGGCCGGGAGCTCGGGGGTTCCGATGAGGCGGCTGTGCGGCTCCGATGTCCGGGTCGCGGGGGAAGGCCGTCTCTCCTGTGTCAACGGGCCGAGGACGCGATCGGTTCAGTGCGGCAGGCGACGACGGCGTTTCAGTTCAGCAGCCGCGCGACGACGCCGGGGAGCTGCTCGGCGATGTCGAGGGCCGCGATCGGCCCGCCTCTGGACGCCGCCGCGCCGGCCTGCGCGTGCAGGACGGCCGCGGCGGCGGCGACCGCCGCGAGATCCTCGTCCCCGAGCGCCGTCCCCCGGCCCTCCGCGTCCGCGGCCCGGCCGGCCAGCAGGGCGCCGAGCACTCCGCCGAGGACGTCCCCGCTGCCCGCCGTGGCGAGCCAGGGCGTCGAGCCGCTGACCTCGTGGGCGGTGCTCCCGGAGACCACGTGCGTGGTGCTGCCCTTGAGCAGCACGCAGACCCCGAAGCGATCGGCGGTGCGCCGCGCCCAGCCGCTCGCGTCGGCGGCGATCGCGGCCGCGTCGACGTCCACCCCGGCGCGCGTGAGCAGGCCGGCGAGCTCGCGGTAGTGCGGAGTGACGACCACCGGCCCGCGAGCCTCGCCGATCAGGTCGAGCGCGCCCGCGTCGAGCACCACGGGGACCCCCGAGTGCAGCTGCTCGAGCAGGACGGCGCGCTCGTCCTCGGACCGGTCGTCCGCGCTCGTCCCGGAGCCGAGGAGCCAGGCCTGCACCCGCCCGGCCGAGGTCACGACCTCGGGGCGACGCGCCAGCACAAGGGCGGACGGCCGCTCCGGCCCGAGGTAGCGCACCATGCCGAGCCCGGTGCGCACCGCCGCCTCGACCCCGAGCACCGCCGCCCCCGGGTAGCGCTCGGACCCGGTCGCGATCCCGAGCACCCCGCGGCTGTACTTGTCGTCGTCGGCGCGCGGCACCCGCACGGCCAGCGCCGCCTCCGCGAGCCCGAACTCCCTCTGCCCATCCGTCATTCCGCCAGCCTAGGTCGCACCCCCGACGCCACCCTCTGCGCGATCCACCCGCAGCAGAACGTCGGCAGCCGCGCGCCTGGTGACCGCGGGTCTCGACACGCCCTGCGGGCTACTCGACCAGCATGGTCGAGCCCGCGCCGACGCGCCCCGCACGCCCTGTCGCCTCGCCCGCCCTGACCGCCGGCGCGCGCGCCGATGCGCCTTCCCTGCTGATCGAGTAGCCCGCATCGCGGGCGTATCGAGATCCACCACCGTCAGAACGGCGGCGGCACATCGACGAAGCGCGGGCGCCCGGGCGGGTCCGGCGGCCGCCCCGGCAGCGGGGGCGGCCGGTTGATGACGCGCCTGCCGGTCGGGGTCGTCCAGACGATCGTCCCGTCGTCGTCCTTCGTGTAGGTCCATCGGTCGCCGTGCCGGAGATGATGGTGCGCCGTGCACAGCGACACCAGGTTCTCGAGCGAGGTCTCGCCGCCGTTGCGCCACTCGATCGTGTGGTCCGCTTCGCTGCGGGCGGAGGTGCGCTGGCAGCCTGCGAAGCGGCAGGTCTGATCCCGCAGCTGCACGTGCAGGCGCATGCGGGACGGCGGGAGGCGCTGCGTGCGGCCGACGGAGACGACCGCACCCGTGTCCCGATCGGTCAGCACCCGGGTGAAGGACGCTGCCGTCCGGATGAGCTCCCGCGCGACAGGGGCGGGAACCGGGCCGTAGCCGTCGAGCTCCGCGGGTTCGTCGTCGAGGTCGACGGCCGTGGACGCCGCGAGCGTGAGCCGCACCTCCGCCCGGACACCGGGAACGAACGTCGGGTCGGGCGGTCCTCGGCGTCGGGGGTGGTGCCGATGATGTCGCCGTCGCAGAGCAGGTCCACGGCGACGTCCGCGCGAAGCTGCGAGAGCGTGCGCACATCCCCGGCATCACGCAGAGAATGCGCCATCCGGTCCGCGCGGTCGTAGGCGCCCATCACCGCAGGGGCCGGCCCGTACAGGCAGAGCGTCGCCATCCCGTCCACGTCCGGCGTGACCCACACGGCCCGGTCCGTCCGGGCGCGGGCGTGCCGCGCCGCGAGGGACTCCTGGTGCAGTTCCTCCCGCCAGCGACGCAGAGCGCGTCGCAGCTGCGTCAGCGTCATCGACGGCGCCGCCTCCGCGACGCGCTCGTCGAGGGCCGCGCGGGAGGACTCGGGCAGGCTGCCGGCGGTCGCGCAGATCGCCTCCCCTTCCTCCCAGTGCAGGCGCGCGTGCGCGAGGAGGGCGCGGGTGAGCGGGAGGTGCTCGAAGAGCAGCTGCGCGTTCTCGAGGCGGCGGGCGATCACCTGCTCCGGCAGACCCTCCGCGACGGCGAGCTCCGCGCGGATCGAGCGCTCGACAAGATCGCGGGTCTCGCCGGGGGTCGCGCCGCGGGCGAAGGCGTCGGGGTGGGCGAGGGCCGTGCGATGGAAGTCGTAGAGGTACCGGGCCTCGGCGAGACGCGGCTGGGCTGCGGCGCGGGCGTTTGCGGCGGCGCCGTCGCTGAGGGCGCGCAGGTGCTTCAGCACCTCTTCCGTCGATCCGAACTCCGTCATACGAGTATTGAAGCAGGGACCACCGACACGGGGTCCGGCTCGAGGGTGCAGCGGGACGATCGCGGGCTGAATCGGGGCTGTGGAGGAGGCACTGCGCTGGTGGGCGGGTCTCGATACGCCCCTGCGGGGCTACTCGACCAACATGTTCCGCCACCGCCACCGCCACCGCCACCCCAGCGTTCAGCGAGGCCTCTATTACCCGCCGCAGCCGGCGAAGCCGCTGCCCCGCCGCAGCCGGCGAAGCCGCTGCCCCGCCGCAGCCGGCGAAGCCGCTCACACCCGCACGGCGGGCGAAGCCACTGTCACCCGCACGGCCGACGAAGCCGCTGCCACCCGCACAGCCGACGAAGCCGCTGCCCCACCGCAGCCGGCGAAGCCGCTGCCCCGCCACAGCCGGCGAAGCCGCTGCCACCCCGCCTCGAGTCGAGGCGCGGGCCGGGGAGGTGGTGATCGCAAGGCGGAGGAGGGAGCGATACCGGCGGTATCGCGACCGACGACAACGCCGCGAGCACCGCCTCCCCGGCCCGCGCCTCAGCGGCGGGTGGCGTCGTCGACTTCGCCGACCAACTCCTCGATGATGTCCTCGAGGAAGAGGACGCCGGTGGCGCGGCCCTGCTCGTCGAAGGCGCGGGCGAGATGGGCGCCGGTGCGGCGCATGATCGCGAGGGCGTCCTCGAGGTCGGTGGCCTCGAAGATCGAGGCGAGCTGGCGGATCCGCTTGGCCGGGATGGGCAGGCGGAACTTGGGCCCCTCGGTGTCGCCGTCGAGGTCGAGGACGTCCTTGAGGTGGATGTAGCCCTCGGGCTGCCCGTCCTCGCCGAGCACGACGTAGCGCGAGAAGCCGTGCTTCGCGACGGCGCGCTCGACGTCGGCGGGCGAGGCTCCGGCGGGGAGGCTGACGATGCCGTCGAGCGGCAGCGCCACGTCGTGCACCTTCTTCTCGGTGAACTCGAACGCGGCGAGGAGGGTGCCGTTGCTGCGCAGGGTGCCCTCGCGGGTCGACTGGTCGACGATCGTCTGCACCTCCTCGAGCGTGAAGGTGCTGTTCGCCTCGTCCTTCGGCTCGACCCGGAAGAGCCGCAGCACCCCGTTCGAGATCGCGTTGAGCGCGACGATGATCGGGCTGATCACGCGGGCGATCGCGACGAGCGGCGGCGCGAGCAGCAGCACGGCGCGGTCCGGCATCGAGAAGGAGATGTTCTTCGGCACCATCTCGCCGAGCACGACGTGCAGGAACGAGACGATCACCAGGGTGATCACGAACGCGACCGTGCCCGAGAACTCGTCCGGGATGCCGACCGCGTGCAGCGGCACCTCGAGCAGGTGGTGGATCGCCGGCTCGCTGACGTTGAGGATCAGCAGTGAGCAGACGGTGATGCCGAGCTGGGTCGTCGCCAGCATCAGGGTGGCGTGCTCCATCGCGGCGAGCGCGGTGATCGCGCTGCGGCGTCCGCTCTCGGCGAGGGGCTCGATCTGGGAGCGGCGCGCGGAGATGACCGCGAACTCCGCTCCGACGAAGAAGGCGTTCGCGGCGAGCAGCACCACGAGCCAGGCGATTCCTGCCCAGTCACTCATGGTCGGCCTCCTGGCGCCCTCGGTGCGGCCGGCCCACGTCGGCGAGCGGGTCGGGGATGCCCTCGCCCGCCGCGTCGGGGTCCGGGGTGAAGCGGAGCCGGTCGATGCGCCGGCCGTCGAGCCGCTCGACGCGGAGCGAACCGCCCTCGACGGGCACCTCGTCGCCGACGGCGGGCAGGCGGCCGAGCTCACTCATCACGAACCCGGCGACCGTCTCGTACGGCCCCTCCTCGGGGATGACGACGCCGGCGCGGTCGCGGACCTCGTCGGGCCGCAGCATGCCGGGGAAGGTGGTCGAGCCGGGCAGCTTCACGACGTCGGGGCGCGAGCGGTCGTGCTCGTCCGCCACCTCGCCGACGAGCTCCTCCACGAGGTCCTCGAGCGTCGCGACGCCCGCCGTTCCGCCGTACTCGTCGACGACGACGGCGAGCTGGAAGCCGCGGCCGCGCAGCTCGGTGAGCAGCACGTCGAGCTTCATCGTCTCGGGCACGCGGAGCGGCTCCGAGCGCAAAGCGGTGACGGGCACCTCGGAGCGCTTGCCGCGCGGCACCGCGACCGCCTGCTTGACGTGCACGACCCCGACGATGTCGTCGATGTCGTCGTCCGTGATCGGGAAGCGCGAGAGGCCGGTGGTCCGCGCGAGGTCGAGGACGTCCTGGGCGGTGCTGGAGCGCTCGAGCGTGGACAGCCGCAGCCGCGGGGTCATCACGTCGCCCGCGGAGAGCGCGGAGAAGCGGAGGGTGCGCCCGAGCAGGTCGGCCGTGTCCTCCTCGAGCAGTCCCGCGCTCGCGGAGTGCCGCACCAGGCTCGAGAGCTCCTCGGCGCTGCGGGCGCCGGAGAGCTCCTCCTTCGGCTCGATGCCGGCCAGGCGGAGCAGGGCGTTGGCGCTGCCGTTGAGCAGTGCGACGGCGGGGCGGAAGACCGTGGTGAACGCGGTCTGGATCGGCACGACCAGCTTCGCCGTCGCCCGCGGCAGCGCCAGCGCGAAGTTCTTCGGCACCAGCTCGCCGAGGATCATCGACAGCAGCGTCGCGATGACGATCGCGAGCACCGTCATGATCGGCGTCAGCACCTCGTCCGGGATCCCGAGACCGCCGAACGGCACGCGCAGCAGCGTCGAGAGCGCCGGCTCCATCGTGTAGCCGGTGAGCAGCGTCGTCAGCGTGATGCCGAGCTGCGCGCTGGAGAGGTGCGTCGAGGTGACGCGGAGGGCGGCGATCGTCATGCCGAGGCGGGTCTCGCCGCGGTCGCGGCGGGCCTCGAGGTCGGCGCGGTCGAGGTTGACCAGCGCGAACTCGCTGGCGACGAACACGCCGGTGCCGAGCGTCAGCAGCAGGCCGACGCCGAGCAGGAGCCACTCAGTGCCCACGGGGGTCACCCCCGGTCAGCGGAAGCGGGAGCGGCTGCAGGATCGAGCCCGAGGGGATCGGGGAGATCCGAACGAGCCGGTGCGAGGGCGGATGCGCAGAAGGGGGGTCGTCCATTGTGGCGTCGAGTCTAGCGGCATCCCGGCTCCGGCAGGGCCGCTCTCAGAGCCACTTCTTGCGCTTGAACACGGCGTAGAGCACGAAGCCGAAGACCAGCATCAGCCCGATCGCCCACGGGTAGCCGAGCCGCCAGTGCAGCTCCGGCATGTCGTCGAAGTTCATGCCGTAGATGCCCGCGACGAGCGTCGGCGCGAACAGGATCGCTGCCCAGGACGAGATCTTCCGCACCACGTCGTTCTGGGCCAGCCCGGTCTCGGTCTGCCGCCGCGAGACCAGCGTCGAGTGCACGGTCAGCGCCTTGTCCAGGATCGCCCGCAGCGCGTCGACCGCCTCCGTCACCCGGATGGTGTGGTCGAGCACGTCGCGGAGCGAGCGGTGCAGCTCGACGTGGTCGAGCGTCGCGTCGGCGCCCGGGGCCGCGTCCGGCGCCTCGGCGAGCTCGTGCAGCAGCGCCGTCAGCGGCTGCACCGAGCGCTGGAAGTGGATGACCTCGCGGGAGAGCCGGTAGATGCGCTCCGAGAGCCCGTCGTCCGAGCCGTCGCCGAAGAGCTGGTCCTCGATCTCGTCGACGTCGCCCTGGACGCCGTGCACCACCGGCGCGTACTCGTCGACGACCTGGTCGAGGATCGCGTACAGCACCGCCTCCGGTCCGCGGGAGAGCAGCGACGGGTCCCCCTCGAGCCGCTTGCGCACCGCCGCCAGGTCCGGCGAGTCGGCGTGCCGGATGGTCACCACGAAGTCCGGTCCGACGAACACGTGCAGCTCGCCGAAGACGACCGTCTCCGCCGAGTCCACGTAGCGCGCCGGACGGAGCACCACGAAGAGCCCGTCGTCGTAGCGCTCGAGCTTCGCCCGCTGGTGGCCGCTCAGCGCGTCCTCGACGGCGAGCGGGTGCAGCCCGAACTCCTGGGCGACCGCCTCGACCTCCTCGCGGCTCGGTCGGTAGAGCCCGATCCAGGCCATGCCGTGCTCGTCGCGCATCAGCTCGAAGGTGTCCTCGAGCGAGTCGGGGTTCCGGATGCGGTGACCGCCGACGTACACGGCGTTGTCGACGATCGTCATGGGCTCGGTTCTAGCACGCGCGCGCCGGGCACCGGCTGACGGTCACCGGCGAGCGGTCACCAGCTGACCGGCAGCGCCTTGCCCTCCTCGTAGCCCGCCGCCGACTGCAGGCCGACCAGCGCGCGCTCGTGGAACTCGGCGACGCTGCGCGCCCCGGCGTAGGTGAAGGAGGAGCGCACGCCCGAGGTGATCATGTCGAGCAGGTCCTCGAGCGAGGGGCGCAGCGGGTCGAGGTAGATCTTCGACGAGGAGATGCCCTCGGCGAAGAGCCGCTTGCGGGCGAGCTCGTAGGGGTCGAGGCGGTCGAAGCGCTCCTGCACCGCCTTGGCCGAGGCCATGCCCCAGCTCTCCTTGTAGATCCGGCCGGCCGCGTCGCTGCGCAGCTCGCCCGGCGCCTCGATCGTGCCGGCGAACCAGGAGCCGATCATCACGGAGGCAGCACCGGCCGCGAGCGCGAGCGCCACGTCGCGCGGGTAGCGCACGCCGCCGTCGGCCCAGACGTGCGCGCCGAGCTCACGGGCCCGCTCCGCCGTCTCGAGCACCGCGGAGAACTGCGGCCGCCCGACAGCGGTCATCATCCGCGTGGTGCACATCGCGCCCGGGCCGACGCCGACCTTGAGGATGTCCGCGCCCGCGTCGACGAGGTCGTGCACCGCGTCGGCGGTGACGATGTTGCCGGCGGCGATCGGCACGCCGAGCTTCAGCGCCGAGACGGTGCGCAGCGCGCGCAGCATCCCCTCCTGGTGGCCGTGCGCCGTGTCGAGCACGAGCACGTCGACGCCCGCGGCGACGAGGGCGCGCGCCTTGGCCGCGACGTCGCCGTTGATGCCGACCGCCGCGGCGATCCGCAGCCGCCCGTCGGCGTCCAGCGCGGGGTCGTAGATGGTCGAGCGCAGCGCGCCGGTGCGCGAGAGCGTGCCGACCAGTGCGCCGTGGTGCAGCACCGGGGCGAAGTCGAGGTCGGCCGCGACCATCAGGTCGAAGGCGGCGCGCGCGGTGGTGACGTCGTCGGCGTCGATCGAGGCAGAGGCGCCGTGCACGAGGTCGCCGAGCCTGGCGTCCTCCAGGGCCGTGGCGAGCCGCGCGGCCGGGACGCAGCCGAGGATCGTGCCGTCGTCCTCCTGCACCACGAAGCCGTGGCCCGCGACGGCCGGGAGGATCGCGAGTGCCTCCTCGACGGTCGTCGACGGCGAGGCGGTGAGCGCGCCGGAGAAGGCGACCGGCTGGTCCTTCACCCAGCGGATGGCCGCGTCGAGCTGCTGCAGCGGCATGTCCTGCGGCAGGACGCCGAGGCCGCCGCGCCGGGCGAGCGTCGCCGCGAGCCGGGGCCCGGTGACCGAGTTCATGTTCGAGGAGACGATCGGGATGCTGGCTCCGGTGCCGTCACCGGGAGCGAGCGACACGTCGAGCCGGCTGGTCACGGAGGACCGGCCGGGAACGAGGAAGACGTCCGAGTAGGTGAGGTCGCCGGAGGGTGTTCCACCGTAGAAGCGCATGGAGACGACGCTACTCCGGCCCGGCTGGGGACCTTCGCCGGAGGATCCGGGCTAGGCTTGACGACCGGGACGGGACCGGGCGACGACGCCCAGATGCGTGTCGGATGCGACGGTGCCGTCCGGATGATCGAGAACGAATCAACGGAGAGAGTGGGCGATCGGCTGTGTCGAGCCAGTTGACCGGAGCGGGAACAGATCAGGGCTCGGAGGACTTCGGGGCCAACGAGTGGCTGGTGGAGGAGCTGTACGAGCAGTACAGCGCCGACAAGGCCTCGGTGGACGAGTCCTGGTGGCCGATCCTCGAGCGCTACGGCAAGCAGCTCGGCGGTGCCGCACCCGCCGGCGCGGAGGCCCCCTCGGCCGCCGCCCCCGCCGCCCCGGCGAAGGCGCCCGTCGCCGAGCGCGTGTCGACGAGCGCGGGCGGAGCGGTGAGCCACCCGGCCACCTCGGCGACCAGCACGGCGAAGACCACCTCGAAGCAGCCGAAGGCGCAGCCCATCCCGGCCGACGCGCCCGTGAGCAAGCCGGCCGAGCCCGCCGCCGCCGTGGAGGAGGACGTCGTCTCCCCCCTGCGCGGCATGGCCAAGAGCCTCGCCACGAACATGGACGCGAGCCTGTCGATCCCGACCGCCACCAGCGTCCGCACCATCCCGGCGAAGCTGATGATCGACAACCGCATCGTCATCAACAACCACCTGCGGCGCACCCGCGGCGGCAAGGTGTCGTTCACCCACCTGATCGGCTGGGCGCTGATCCGCGCGCTCAAGGACTTCCCGAGCCAGAACGTCTACTACGACGAGCCGGACGGCAAGCCCTCGGTCGTCGCCCCGGCGCACATCAACCTCGGCATCGCGATCGACATGCCCAAGCCCGACGGCACCCGCGCCCTGCTCGTCCCGAGCATCAAGCGCGCCGACACGCTGAGCTTCACCGCCTACCTCGCCGCCTACGAGGACCTCGTCAAGCGCGCCCGCGGCAACAAGCTCGCGGCCGGCGACTTCGCCGGGACCACCCTCTCGCTGACCAACCCGGGCGGCATCGGCACCGTGCACTCCGTGCCCCGCCTGATGAAGGGCCAGGGCTGCATCATCGGCGCCGGCGCCCTCGAGTACCCGGCCGAGTTCCAGGGCGCGTCCGAGAAGACTCTCGTCGAGCTCGGCATCGGCAAGACGATCACGCTGACCTCGACCTACGACCACCGCGTCATCCAGGGCGCCGGCTCGGGCGAGTTCCTCAAGATCGTGCACGAGCTGCTGCTCGGCAAGCGCGGCTTCTACGAGGACATCTTCTCCGCGCTGCGCATCCCCTACGACCCGATCCACTGGTCGACCGACATCGCCGTCGACCTCGCCGAGCGCGTCTCGAAGACCTCGCGGGTGCAGGAGCTGATCAACTCCTTCCGCGTCCGCGGCCACCTGATGGCCGACGTCGACCCGCTGGAGTACGTCCAGCGCTCGCACCCGGACCTCGCCATCGAGAGCCACGGCCTCACCTTCTGGGACCTCGACCGCGAGTTCGTCACCGACGGCTTCGGTGGCTCCCGCCAGCTGAAGCTGCGCGACATCCTCGGCATCCTGCGCGACTCCTACTGCCGCACCGTCGGCGTCGAGTACATGCACATCCAGGACCCCGAGCAGCGCGCCTGGATGCAGCAGAAGCTCGAGCGCGGCTACGAGAAGCCGGGCCACGACGAGCAGCTGCGGATCCTCGGCCGCCTCAACGAGGCCGAGGCGTTCGAGACCTTCCTGCAGACCAAGTACGTCGGCCAGAAGCGCTTCTCGCTTGAGGGCGGCGAGTCGCTGATCGCGCTGCTGGACGCCGTCCTGCAGGGCGCGGCGGACGCGGACCTCGACGAGGTCGCCATCGGCATGGCCCACCGCGGCCGCCTCAACGTGCTGACCAACATCGCCGGCAAGACCTACGGCCAGATCTTCCGCGAGTTCGAGGGCACCCAGGACCCCAAGACGGTCCAGGGCTCGGGCGACGTGAAGTACCACCTCGGCACCGAGGGCACCTTCCGCGGCGCCGGCGGCGAGGAGATCCCCGTCTACCTCGCGGCGAACCCCTCGCACCTCGAGGCCGTCAACGGCGTGCTCGAGGGCATCGTCCGCGCCAAGCAGGACCGCAAGCCGATCGGCACCTTCACCACCCTGCCGATCCTCGTCCACGGCGACGCCGCGATGGCGGGCCAGGGCGTGGTCGTCGAGGGGCTGCAGATGTCCCAGCTGCGGGCCTACCGCACCGGCGGCACGATCCACATCAACATCAACAACCAGGTCGGCTTCACGACCCCGCCGCACGAGGCGCGCACCTCGATCTACTCGACCGACATGGCGAAGACGATCCAGGCGCCGATCTTCCACGTGAACGGCGACGACCCCGAGGCCGTCGTGCACGTCGGCCAGCTCGCGTTCGAGTACCGCCAGCGGTTCAACCGCGACGTGGTCATCGACCTGATCTGCTACCGCCGCCGCGGCCACAACGAGGGCGACGACCCCTCGATGACCCAGCCGCTGATGTACAGCCTGATCGAGGCCAAGCGCTCGGTGCGCAAGCTCTACACCGAGGCGCTCGTCGGTCGCGGCGACATCACCGAGGAGGAGTACGACCGGGCGCACCAGGACTTCCAGGACCGCCTGGAGCGCGCCTTCGCCGAGACGCACGCCGCGCAGACCGGCGCGATCCCGGTGATCAGCGCCGACGGCGACTCCGTGGCCGACCTCGAGCTGCCCGACGCCCAGCAGGGCGAGGACTACCCCGGCGAGCCCGAGGTGACCGGCGTCAAGGCCGAGGTGGTCACCCGCATCGGCGACGCGTTCACCTCGCCGCCCGAGGGCTTCACCGTGCACCCGAAGCTGCAGCAGCTCCTCACCAAGCGCCAGGAGATGAGCCGCTCCGGCTCGATCGACTGGGCGTTCGGCGAGCTGCTCGCGCTGGGCTCGCTGCTGCTCGAGGACACCCCGGTGCGCCTCGTCGGCCAGGACACCCGCCGCGGCACGTTCGTCCAGCGCCACGCGGTGCTGCACGACCGCGAGAACGGCCAGGAGTGGCTGCCGCTGATGAACCTGTCGGACTCGCAGGCCCGCCTGTGGATCTACGACTCGCTGCTCTCGGAGTACGCCGCGATGGCGTTCGAGTACGGCTACTCGGTCGAGCGGCCCGACTCGCTCGTGCTCTGGGAGGCGCAGTTCGGCGACTTCGCGAACGGCGCCCAGATCGTCATCGACGAGTTCATCTCCTCCGCCGAGCAGAAGTGGGGCCAGCGCTCGTCGCTCGTGCTCCTGCTCCCGCACGGCTACGAGGGCCAGGGCCCGGACCACTCCTCCGCACGCATCGAGCGCTACCTGCAGATGTGCGCGGAGCGGAACATGACCGTCGCGCGTCCGTCGACCCCGGCGTCGTACTTCCACCTGCTGCGCCGCCAGGCGTACTCGCGGCCGCGCCGCCCGCTGGTGGTCTTCACGCCGAAGGCCATGCTGCGCCTGCGCGGGGCGTCGAGCCCGGTCGAGGACTTCACCTCGGGCCGCTTCGAGCCCGTGATCGACGACGCCCGCATCCAGGACGCGTCGGCCGTGACCCGGGTGCTCCTGCACGCCGGCAAGGTGCACTACGACCTCAAGGCCGAGCTGGAGAAGAAGCCGGACGACGGCATCGCGCTGGTGCGCGTCGAGCAGTACTACCCGGCGCCGATCGAGGAGCTGCGCGCGATCGCCGCGCGCTACCCGGACGCGGAGTTCGTCTGGGTGCAGGACGAGCCCGAGAACCAGGGCGCCTGGCCGTTCATCGCGCTGAACGTCGCTCCGCAGCTGGACCGGCCGATCCGCGTCGTCTCGCGCCCGGCCGCGGCCTCCCCCGCCGCGGGCTCGGCGAAGCGTCACGCCTCCGAGCAGGCCGATCTGCTGGGCCGGGCGCTGCAGCGCTGACCGCCCGACCGGAGCCGCCCCCTCGGCGGCGGCTCCGGCTCGCAGAATCGACTTCGGCTCGTCGGAATCCTCGGATCCGGCGAGCCGGACGTCGTTCCACGAGCCGGACCTCGGCGACCTCTCGCCTCACGGGCGTCCGGCACGCGGAAAGACCTCCGGCTCGCCGGAACGGGCGGCTCCTGCGAGCCGGGCACGTTCCGACGAGCCGGAGGCCGTCGAGCAGAGAGTGCGGAGCGCTAGACCCGCGCCGGAGCCGCCGCGTGGCTCGCCTGCGCATCGCGCAGCATGCCGAGCACCTGGGCGCGGAGGTCCTCCGGCGCCGTCTCCTTGCACGCGCGCTGCACGGCGACGGTCAGCACGACGCCCACCTTCGCCTCACCGGAGCAGTCGGGGCAGTTCGCCATGTGCTCGCGGATGTCGGCGGCGTCCTCCTTGCACAGCTCGTTGTGGAGGTACTCCTCGAGCTCGGCCTTCGCCTTCGTGCAGCCGCAGTCGGTCATTTCGTGCTCCCGGTGGTGAAAGCGGCGCGGATCCCGCGCTCGCGTGCGTAGTCGGTGAGTCGTTCGCGCAGCATGCGCCGGCCGCGGTGCAGCCGGCTCATCACGGTCCCGACGGGGGTCTTCATGATGTCGGCGATCTCCTGGTACGAGAAGCCTTCGACATCGGCGAAGTAGACGGCGAGCCGGAAGTCCTCCGGGATCGCCTGCAGGGCCTCCTTGACGGCGGTGTCGGGGAGGTGGTCGATCGCCTCGGCCTCGGCCGAGCGGCTCGAGGTGGCGGTGGTCGACTCGGCGCCGCCCAGCTGCCAGTCCTCGAGCTCGTCGATCGCGCTCTGGTACGGCTCGCGCTGCTTCTTGCGGTACGAGTTGATGAAGGTGTTGGTGAGGATGCGGTAGAGCCACGCCTTGAGGTTCGTGCCCTGCTCGAACTGCTTGAACGCGCCGAACGCCTTCGCGAAGGTCTCCTGGACGAGGTCCTGGGCGTCGGAGGGGTTCTTCGTCATCCGCAGGCCGGCCGCGTAGAGCTGGTCGATGAAGGGCAGCGCCTGCTGCTCGAACAGCGCGCGGAGGTCGACCGGAGCGTCGGGAGAGGCGTCGTCGAGAGCCTCCTCGACGGTCTCCTCGATCGTCTCGGTCTCCTCGATCGCCTGCGCCTCGTCGGCGGTGCTGGGGCGTGTGCTGTCGTCGCGAGTCATCACACGCGATTCTAGGCCGCGGCGCCGGGAGGCGGCCGGTCGGGCCGGCCGGGGTCGCACGAGGTCGATCGTCGCCGTCATGCCTCGCCTCCCGCCTGATCCTGCCGTCGGTCCGTTCGCCGACTACTCTGACAACCGATGGTCTTCTCGCGTTATTCCGCTCCCGAGTTCGATCCGTACGGCGACGCCCGCGCGCTCCCCGGCGAGGAGGACTGGTCCGCGCCGTCCGCCGCCGGCGCCCTCGACGCCGTGGTCGAGCTGCCCGGCTCCAAGTCGCTGACGAACCGCGAGCTCGTCCTCGCCGCTCTGGCCGACGCTCCGTCCGTGCTGCGCGCGCCGCTGCACTCGCGCGACAGCGCCCTGATGATCGAGGGCCTGCGCTCGCTCGGCACGACGATCCGCGAGGAGGGCGCGACCGGCTCCTTCGGCGCCGACCTCGTCGTCGAGCCGGCCGAGGAGCTCTTCGGCTCCACGACGATCGACTGCGGACTGGCCGGCACCGTGATGCGCTTCCTGCCTCCCCTGGCCGGGCTGGCGCTCGGGCCCACCACCTTCGACGGTGACGCCTACGCCTACAAGCGGCCGATGGGCGCGACCATCGTTTCCCTCCGCTCGCTCGGCGTCGACGTGGCGGACGACGGGCGCGGCTCGCTCCCCTTCACCGTGCACGGCTCCGGCTCGATCCGCGGCGGCGACGCCGTGGTCGACGCCACCCGCTCGAGCCAGTTCGTCTCGGCCCTGCTCCTCGCCGGTGCCCGGTTCGACGAGGGACTGCGCCTGACGCACGAGGGCGGCGCCCTGCCGAGCCAGCCGCACATCGACATGACGATCGCCGCCCTCGCGGCCCGCGGCGTGAGCGTCGACGCCTCGATCCCCGGCACCTGGTCGATCGCCCCGCAGCGGATCGCCGGTGCCGAGGTCCTGATCGAGCCCGACCTCTCCAACGCCGCGCCGTTCCTGGCCGCCGCGCTGGTCACCGGCGGCACCGTCCGCCTCCGGCACTGGCCGGCCGAGACCACCCAGGTCGGCGCGCACCTCGAGCGGATCCTGCCGCTGTTCGGCGCGAGCGTCGAGCGCGACGGCGAGGACCTCGTCGTCCGCGGCGGGGACGAGATCCTCGGCGTCGAGCTCGACCTCTCGGAGGGCGGCGAGCTCGCCCCCGCGCTCGCGGCCCTCGCCGCGCTCGCGAGCGGCCCGAGCACGCTGACCGGCATCGGCCACATCCGCCACCACGAGACCGACCGCCTCGCCGCCCTCGCCGCCGAGATCAACGGCCTCGGCGGCTCCGTCACCGAGCTGGAGGACGGCCTGCGGATCGAGCCCGCCCCGCTGCACGGCGGCCGCTGGCGCACCTACTCCGATCACCGCATGGCCCACGCCGGTGCGCTGATCGGCCTGGTCGTCCCCGGCGTCGCGATCGAGGACATCGCGACGACCTCGAAGACCCTGCCGCAGTTCCCCGAGCTCTGGACCGCACTCGCGGGCGGGGTCTGACCCGTGTCGTGGTGGACGGACAGCGGCCTCGACGCCGACGGAGTGCTCGACGACTTCGACGGCTACGACGAGTCGGACGCGCGAGTGCGGCCGAACCCCAAGGGCACCAAGCCGCGGACGAAGAACCGGCCGGCCTACGAGGACGCCGAGATCGCGATGGTCCTCGGCGTCGACCGCGGCCGCTACACGGTGATGATCGGCGACGGCACCCCGGAGGAGCACGAGTTCACGGCGGCGCGCGCCCGCGAGCTGCGCAAGCAGGCGATCGTCCCCGGTGACCGCGTCGACGTGGTCGGCGACTCGAGCGGCGACGAGGGCACCCTCGCCCGCATCGTGCGGATCCGCGAGCGCTCGACGCTGCTGCGCCGCAGTGCCGACGACACCGACGCGATCGAGCGGGTGATCGTCGCCAACGCCGACCAGATGGTCTGCGTGGTGGCCGCCGCCGATCCGGAGCCGCGCACCCGGCTGGTCGACCGCTACCTGGTCGCCGCCTTCGACGCCGGCATCACCCCGATGCTCTGCATCACCAAGACCGACCTCGCCGACCCCGCGCCGTTCCTGCGCAACTTCGAGGGCCTCGACCTCCGCGTCTTCCTCTCCAGCCAGGACGAGCCGCCCGTCGACGAGATCGCCGAGGCCCTGCTCGGCCACGAGACGGTCGTCGTCGGGCACTCCGGGGTTGGCAAGTCGACGCTGGTGAACAAGCTCGTCCCCGATGCGCACCGGGCGATCGGCCGGGTGAACACGGTCACCGGGCGCGGCCGGCACACCTCCTCCTCCACGGTGTCGCTGCGCGTCGAGCGCGGCGACCGGCACGGCTGGGTGATCGACACCCCGGGTGTGCGCTCCTTCGGGCTCGGCCACGTGAACACCGACAACATCCTCGGCGCCTTCACGACGCTCGCCGTCCTCGCCGAGGACTGCCCGCGCGGCTGCACCCACCTCCCCGACTCCCCCGACTGCGCGATCATCGAGGCCGTCGAGGGCGGGCTGCTCGGCGCGAGCGGGCCGGAGCGCCTCGACTCGCTCCAGCGCCTCCTGACCACCTTCGCCACCACCGACGGAAGCAGACGATGACCGACACCGCCCTCCCCCCGATCCCCGCCGACGAGCGCCTCGCCGCGGGCGACACCGCCCCCGACTTCACGCTGCCCGACCAGGACGGCACCCCGGTCACCCTCGAGGGCCTGCGCGGCCGCCGCGTCATCCTCTTCTTCTATCCGCAGGCCGACACCCCAGGCTGCACCACCGAGGCGTGCGACTTCCGCGACAGCACCGCGGCACTGCAGGCGGCCGGCTACGAGGTGCTCGGCGTCTCGCGCGACACCCCGGAGGCGCTGCGCCGCTGGGCGGACGAGCACGGTCTCGCCTACCCCCTGCTGAGCGACCCGGACATGGCCGTGCACCGCGCCTACGGCGTCTGGGGCGAGAAGAACAGCTACGGCAAGACGGTCGTCGGCGTCCTCCGGTCGACCTTCGTCGTCGGCCCCGAGGGCGCCCTCGAGTTCGCGCAGTACAACGTGCGCGCCACCGGCCACGTGCAGGCCCTGCGCAAGAAGCTCAAGCTGGCCTGACCCGCCGACGCACGCCGGTGACCGGCGGAATCAACTCCGTCGGTCGCCGCTCGCGGACGGCGTGGGAGACGGCGATGCCGGTGCGGGCTCGGGACTGACGACGTATCGTCCGGTCACCGCACTACGACGCACGGCCCCGACCCGATAGACCCCGTTGCCCAGGCTCTGGTACGACGACCGCTTCACGTTCTTCGCCATCAGTCCTCCTCGTCGACAGTCTCGATGGTAGTCGCCGCCTCGGCGAACACCGGTCTGGTCAGGCGTGAACTCCACGCGTCACCGACCCGCGCCAGCGTCTCCCCCCAGAGCAGCTTCGATCCTTCGTACCGGGCCGCAGCCTCGGGCAGCCCGATGGTGAGGACCCCGGCGGTCGCCGTCGGGAGGACCGGATGGGGTGCGGGCAGAGGGAGAGCGAGCACCGACGTCCAGCGGTGGACACCGTCCCGCGGGAGATCCTTGTGCAGCAGAGTGTCGGAGCCGAGAGCCTGCCCGGCGATCCAGGGGCTGTCGAAGCCGGTCCCCACCCGCCGGAGACCGTGCCGGTCGAGGAACACCCTGTCCTGCGCCGCCCAGCGCGCGAGCATGCCGCGACCGTCCGACAACCACAGACTGAGGTTGAGCACGTCGACGTCGAACGCTGACCTGAGGTCGTCAGCATCGACCCGCAACTGCTCGACGTACTCCTGCTGAAGAGGCAGGAACCCCTCGAGGTGGTGGTCCCAGATCTGCGCGATCCGCTCCTGTGGAGCGCGGTAGCCCGGGGAATCGACGTGTCGGAGTTCACGTATCACCTGCGCTGCGTCCGAGAAGTCGTCGAGGAGCACCGGTCGGAGGCCGATGGCAGTCCACTGTCCGCTCAGCGCCTTCGCGAGTTCCGCGAACTGCGCCTTCGTGACGTCGAAACCCTGCCGAGCGAGCAGAACGACGGCGGCGTGCTCCCGCGGCGCCTCGGCGAGGGCGGCATGGAGCCATTGGCGCACGTCCGGGTCGCGATAGGACGTCCCGGCGATGATCAGGGCGCCCCGGCCGACAGCCTGCCGCAGGAAGACCGACTGCCAGGAGTCGCGCTCGGCGACCAGATCGAGGAAGTCGGTCAGGGTGAGGACGACGTCTCTCGTCTGCGTCGGACTGACGATCCCGTGGAGATGCCGGACGACGTAGGTCGGGAGACCAGGAGGCGCGTGCTCACCGGTCGCGGCGATGACCGGGTACTCGGTCTCGGCGCGGAGGGCGTGTTCCAGAAGTGTGTCGAAGTTGAGCGTCGCCAGACTCGTCTCGGCCGGGTCACCCCCGAGCGCGTGAGCAACGGCGGCGTAGTGCAGGGGCGAGATCTCGACGGAGGGGATCCCGTCGTAGAGGGCCGCGCGGAGCTTCCGATCCCACGCCTCACCGTACGCTTCGCGCGCCGCTGCGACGGCGATCAGCGGATCCTGCCTGCTCACGACGAGAGCACCCGCCTCGCTGTCCGGCACGACTCCGCTGTCGACGAGGAGACGGACGACGAGTTCGTCCCAGCCGGGAAGTCCTGACGTGGTCGAGGCTCCGGCGCCGAGAAGAAGGGTCGTGTGCTTCTCGGCACCGCAGCCTCGGAGCGAGGCCATGACGGCAGCAGTCAGGTCGGGTGCGCTCATCCGGCCATGCTGGCAGCGTGACGAGCTCGGCCGACGCCTGGCGCGACCGCGGCCGCCGGACGGCGGCTAGAAGCCCTCGTTGAAGCGCGGGGCGTAGTCGGCGCCGAGGGCGTCGAGCTCGTCGGCCGTCAGCTCGAGGTCGACGGAGGCGACCGCGTCCTCGAGGTGCTGCATCTTCGTCGCGCCGACGATCGGGGCGGTCACCGCCTCCTGCTGGCGCACCCAGGCGAGGGCGACCTGCGCGCGCGGGACGCCGCGCTCGGCCGCGATCCGCTCGACGGTGCCCGCGGTCCGGCGGTCGGCCTCCTCCTGCTGGTGGTAGAGCGTCTTGCCGTAGAGGTCGGTCTCGGTGCGCGACGTGGTCGCGTCCCAGTCACGGGTGAGGCGTCCGCGGGCCAGCGGCGACCACGGGATCACTCCGACGCCCTGGTCGAGGCAGAACGGGTGCAGCTCGCGCTCGTCCTCGCGCTGGATCAGGTTGTACTGATCCTGCATCGAGACGAAGCGGGTCCAGCCGCCGAGGTCGGCGGTGTACTGCGCCTTCGCGAACTGCCACGCCCACATGCTCGACGCGCCGATGTAGCGGGCCTTGCCCGACCGGACGACGTCGTGCAGGGTCTCCATCGTCTCTTCGATCGGCACCTGCGGGTCCCAGCGATGGATCTGGTACAGGTCGACGTAGTCGGTGCCGAGGCGGCGGAGGCTGTCGTCGATCGCGCTGAGGATGTGCCGGCGCGAGAGCCCGCCGCCGTTCGGACCCGGGCGCATGGTGCCGTGCACCTTGGTCGCGATGACGACCTCCTCGCGCACGGCGAAGTCGGCCAGCGCACGGCCGACGAACTCCTCGCTCGTGCCGTCGGAGTAGACGTCGGCGGTGTCGAAGGTGGTGATGCCGAGCTCGAGCGCCCGGCGGAGGAAGGGCCGCGACTCCTCCTCCCCCATGCTCCAGCCGTGCGCGCCGCGGTCGGGGGCGCCGAAGCTCATGCAGCCGAGGATGATCGGGGAGACCTGGAGGCCGCTGAGGCCGAGTCGGGTGGAGTCCATCCTCCGACGCTAGCCCAGTGACGCCGGCCCGGGGCGGCCGGCTCGGTGACGCTAGCCCAGCCCGGGATCGCGGCGGGTGGCGGCGACCGTGCTCGGCAGGAAGAGCAGCACCACGGCCAGCAGGGCCGGGGCCAGCAGCGCCCAGCCGATGTCCGGCACGGCGTACTGCCCCTGGAACGCGCCGAGGGCGACGGCCATCATCACCAGCTGGATCGTCAGGGCGGAGGCGCGGATCCAGCTGCGGCGCCGGGCGGTGCCCACGGTCGTCGCGGCGACCCAGGCCAGGGCGATGAAGGAGAGCACGACGATCGCAATCCCGCCGCCGGTGGAGCCGGCCCGGGTGGTGAGGAGCTCGATCACGAGCCACCCCGTGATGCACGCCACGGCAGCGGTCTCCAGCGCCAGAACGGCGACCAGGAGGAGCAGGCCGAGGGGCCGCCGGCCGCTTCCCGGCCTGGTCGGAGGCCGGTTCCCGTCCATGATCACAGATGCATCCCATCCAGCACTCTTGATTCGAGCCTGCCTCCGTGACAGGCTAGTGCAGTTCGTTTCACCGCTCACAGGGTCGTGGGTTACCGCCGATGTGAACACCCCGATCCTGCCGTGCCGAGAGGCATGCGTGCGAGCGGGGCGATCTCTCGGGAAGAACCGAGCACCGTCCGGTCCCGCACCCGAACCGCCCTGCGCAGCTGCGCAGGGTCTCGTGGCGTGCGCCGGTTCGGGCGCCCGGTGCATACCGATGGTCCAGGCCGTCGGTGTGACTCGATCATCCCACCCGAACACTGCGTGGTTCCTCCACGCACGCTGTCACACAAGGAGCACCCGCATGGACTGGCGCGACAAGGCCGCTTGCCTCACCGCTGACCCCGAGCTTTTCTTCCCGGTCGGCAACACCGGACCCGCGGTCGACCAGATCGAGAAGGCGAAGACCGTCTGCGGTCGCTGCACCGTCACCGAGGTCTGCCTGCAGTACGCCCTCGAGACCGGTCAGGACTCGGGCGTCTGGGGCGGCCTCAGCGAGGACGAGCGCCGCGCCCTCAAGCGCCGCGCCGCCCGCGCTCGCCGCGCCTCGTAGCGCCGGCACCGGGACCGCCCGGCACCGCACGACCCCGACCCCCGCTCGCCCTCCGGCAGCGGGGGTCGCGTCGTTTCCGGGGACACCCGGCGGGAGCGGGCCCGCGCGGCGCGGACCGGTCCGGCTCGGAGCGGTCCGGCTCGCACCGGTCCGGCTCAGACCCGCGGGCCCTTCAGCCAGCGCAGCGGCACCTCGATGGTCACCTCGGTGCCGCGGCCGACCAGCGTGTGCCAGTCGATCGTGCCGCCGAGCTCGCCCTGGATCAGGGTGCGCACGATCTGCGTGCCCAGACCCGAGCCGACCTTGCCCTCCGGCAGTCCGACGCCGGTGTCGCGCACCTTGACGGTGAGCTCGTCGTCGCCGCGGGTCGCGACGATCTCGACGTCGCCCTCGCGGCCGGCGAGGCCGTGCTCGACCGCGTTGGTGACCAGCTCGGTCAGCGCGAGGGCGAGCGGAGTGGCGTACTCGCTCGGCAGGTCGCCGAAGCTGCCGGTGAAGGTGGGGTGCACGGTGGTGTTGTGCGTCGACGCGACCTCGGCGATCAGCAGCAGGACCCGGTCGAACACCGCGTCGAAGTCGACGTTCTGCGCGAGCCCCTCGGAGAGGGTGTCGTGCACGACCGCGATCGCCGCGACGCGCCGCATGGCCTGCGTCAGCGCCTCGCGGGCGAGGTCGGAGTGGGTGCGCCGGGCCTGGATCCGCAGCAGCGACGCGACGGTCTGCAGGTTGTTCTTCACCCGGTGGTGGATCTCGCGGATCGTCGCGTCCTTGGTGATCAGCTCCCGCTCCTGGTGGCGCAGCTCGGTCACGTCGCGGCAGAGCACGACGGCGCCGACGCGCTCGCCGCGGTCGCGGATCGGGATGGCCCGCAGCGAGACGGTGACGCCGCGGGCCTCGATGTCGGTGCGCCAGGGCGCGCGGCCGGTCACGACCAGCGGCAGCGACTCGTCGATGACGACCTTGCCGGCGACCAGGCCCGTGGTGACCTCGGCGAGCGACTCGCCCTCGAGCTCGTCCGCGAAGCCGATGCGGTTGAAGGCCGAGAGCGCGTTCGGGCTGGCGAAGGTCGTGATCCCGTCCACGTCGAGGCGGATCAGGCCGTCGGAGGCGCGCGGGGCACCGCGACGCGGTCCGGTCGGCGCGCCGAGATCGGGGAAGTCGCCCGAGGCGATCATCGAGAAGAGGTCGTTCGCGCAGTCGTTGAAGGTCAGCTCCTGGCGGCTGGGCGTGCGCGTCTCGCTGAGGTTGGTGTGCCGGGTGACGACCGCGATCGGCTGATCGGTGGTCGCGCTGTCGGAGCCGCCGAGGCGCCGGATGACCGGCACGGCGCGCACGCGGGTGGGCGTCTCCTCGAACCAGTCCGGGGCTGAGGTGTCGACGATGCGGGCGCTCTCGAAGGCCTCGGCGACCTGGGCGCGCCACTCCGCCTTGATCTTCTGCCCGACGAAGTCGCGGTAGAAGAGCGTCGCCGCACTCGAGGGCCGGGCGTGGGCGACCGCGACGAAGCCGCCCTCGGCGGTCGGCACCCAGAGCACGATGTCGGCGAAGGCCAGGTCGGCGAGGAGCTGGAGATCGCCGACGAGGAGGTGCAGCCATTCGACGTCCGCGTCCGTGGAGCGGCCGTGGGAGAGGACGAGATCACTGAGGGTCGACACCCGACAAGCCTAGGTCCCGTCTTCGCGCGCACCGCACCTGCGGTGCCCCGCGCCCGGTTATCCACAGTCCGGCGCTGAGCCTGACGTGAGCATCGCTCGGCTGCTTCGATGAGGGCACCCCGTCGCGCTCGTCCTGCTGCGGCACGCACCGCCCGAGCCGAGAGGAGATCCGAACCGTGAGTCGCTCGTCCTGCCTTTGGAGCACGCCGCATGATCCACCCCACCAACGCGTTCGACTACCGCACCCTGCCGCTCGACGCGGACGCGGCCGCCCCCGCGACGTCGGCCGCCGCGTTCTTCGCCCCGCAGCCGGCCACGCGGGCGGAGCTGCCCGATCCCGAGCCGATCCTCGCCTGCCTGACGCTGCAGGTGGTCGAGGTCCTGGCCGGCTCCCGCGAGATCGACCAGCTGGCCCGCTGGCTGAGCGACGACGTCTACCGGCATCTGCAGAAGCGGGTGGTGATGGCCGCCCGCGCCCGCAGCCTCAAGGGGCGGTCGACGCAGCGCCTCCCGTCCACCGTCGGCCGGGTCGTCGTCACGGAGCCGCGGGACGGGATCGTCGAGGCGGTCGTCCTCGTGCACAACCGGGTCCGCACCCGAGCGGTCGCCATCCGGCTGGAGGGCACCGACGCCCGCTGGCGCGCGACCGCGATCAACGTGCTCTGAGACCGGCCGGCGCTCGCGGCTCGGCGCTCGGAACCCGGCACTCCCGGGTCAGCGCTCGCGGACGGGGGCCACCGGCGGCAGCACCACCTGGACGCCCTTCTCGCGCAGCGCCTCCTCGAGCTCCGGCGGCGGCGGCGCGTCGGTGACGAGGTAGTCGGCCCGGCCGAGCTCCGCCACCTGGGCGAACAGGGTGCGGCCGAACTTGGTCTGATCGGCCAGGATCGCCACCCGCTCGCAGCGGGCGATCATCTCGCTCATCATCACGCCCTCCGCCAGGTTGCTGGTCGAGTAGCCGTTCTCGGCCGACACGGCGCCGACGGAGATCAGGCCGATGTCGCAGTGCAGGTCGACGGCGCCGCCCGGCTCCGCGGCGGCGAAGCCCACCGGCCCGACCGTCGACTGGCCGCCGAGGCGGACGGCGCCGCCGAAGACGAAGAGGTCGCGGCAGGTCTTCGAGCCGATCTCGGCGGGGACGCGCAGGTTGTTCGTCGCGATGGTCAGCTCGCGGTGGTCGTTGAGGTGCCGGACGACCGCCAGCGAGGTGGTGCCCGCGTTCAGCATCACCACCGCCCCGTTCTCGACGAGGCCGGCGGCGAGCGCGCCGATCTTCTCCTTCGCGCCGCGCTGGATGCCCAGGCGCACGTCCAGGCGCTTCTCCGTCGCGGGCATCACCGAGAGGCTCACCGCGCCGCCGTGCGTGCGGACGAGGTAGCCGTCCGCGTCGAGCTGGTCGAGATCGCGGCGCACGGTGTCGGCCGAGACGGCGAAGCGGCGGGCGAGCGTGGTCACCGTGACCTCGCCCGCCTCGGCGACGTAGGCGGCCAGATCGGCCTTCCGGCCGGCCGGCAGACGGAGCGGGACGTCGTTCGCGGCGGGGGCGTCGTCGGTGTCGGGCATGTGCGTTGTCTAACACCGCTGTGCCGGATCCTGCAACTTGTCGCACTCGGATCGCGGCGAATCCTGCGATCTGGACCGCGTTTGTCGCACATCTCGGCAATTTCTCGCCGGTTCTTGCAGGACCACGCACCGCCAGGTACATTCGCAGAACACAAGCGCAAGAATGCGCACACAACAGCAGATAACTGCAGAGTTGCAGGGAGTGACATGAGCAAAGGTGCTCGCATCAAGAGAGCCGTCGTCTTCACCGTCAGCGCGGCGTTCGCCGCGACGATGCTGACCGGCTGCAGCCAGAATGGCGGCGACTCCGCGGCAGGCGGAGACGTCACCCTCGAATTCGCGCAGTGGTGGGAGCCCGAGCTCTCGGACGGCGCCCTCCGCGGCCTGATGGACGACTTCGAGGCCGCGAACCCCGGCATCACGGTCGACCTCCTCAGCGGTCCGTACGCCTCGACCAAGGAGCAGCTCTTCGCCGGCGCCGCGGCCGGCACGATGTCCGACGTCGTCGGTCTCGACGGCGCCTGGATCAGCGACTTCGCCAAGCAGGGCGCACTGGCCGACCTCAGTCCTCTGCTCTCGGACGCCGGCTTCGACGAGAGCCAGCTCTCCTCGACCGTCGTCGTCGACGGCAAGACCGCGATGGTCCCCGTCGTCAACTTCGTCTACCCGCTCTTCACCAACGACGCCCTGCTCTCCGAGGCGGGCGTCAGCGCTCCGCCCTCGACCCGCAGCGAGTTCGAGTCCGCGGCCAAGGCGATCACGGCGCTCGGCGACAACACCAGCGGCTGGGTGCTCCCGCTCTCGAGCGACGCGCCCAACGGGATCCAGAACGACGTCATGTCCTGGGTCTGGGCCTCCGGCGGCAGCATGCTCGCCGACGGCAAGCCCGACCTCACCAACGACGCCGTCACCAGCGCGGTCGACTACATCGCACAGCTCGACGCCGACGGCGTGATCGCCCCCGGCGCCGCGACGATGAAGGAGCAGGACAAGGTCGAGGAGTTCACCAACGGCCGCGTCGGCATGATGATCGACTCCCTCTCGCACATCGCCACGATCCGGGAGTCCAACCCCGATCTGAAGTTCAGCATCTCGGCCATCCCGGCCGAGGACGGCTTCAGCGGCGAGCGCGGCATCCCCTTCGCCTCCTGGGGCATCGGGGTCTCGGCCAGCAGCGAGCACCCGGCCGAGGCCGCGAAGCTCGTGTCGTTCCTGATGAGCGCCGACACGAACTCGAAGCTCTCCACGCTGGCGAACGCCTTCCCCGGCAACACCGCCTCGACGCCGGACTTCTCGGACAGCGACCCGCTGTACCAGGAGGCCTTCGACATCTACTCGGCCGGCTACCCGGCGAACGAGTTCGTCGGCCTGCCCGTCGCCGAGCAGCTGATGCGCGACTTCGACGAGCAGCTGCAGGCCGCCCTCAACGGCGACCAGAGCGTGGACGAAGCGCTGGAGAAGTCCCAGGAAGCCTGGCTCGGCGAGTTCTGAGCCGTGACGCGTCCGTCCCCGATCGCGCCGCGGGAGTCCTCTCCCGCGGCGCGGTCCCCCCTCACCCCGTCCCCGATCGAAGGAGGAGCGCCGTGGTCTCCCTGCTGAGCGCCCCCCAGCGTCCCGCCTCCGGGACGCCCGCCCCCGCCCCCGCGGGCCGCCGGAAGCGCCGCGACCTCGCGCCCTACCTCTACCTCTCCCCCACGGCGATCGTGATGCTCGTCCTGATGCTCGTGCCGGTGCTGCTGGTGATCGGGTACTCGTTCTTCGACAACGTCATCACGAACCCGAAACCCGCCTTCGTCGGCCTCGCCAACTACCTCGAGGTCCTCGGCGATCCGAAGTTCCGAACGGCCACCGGCAACACGATCGTCTTCGTCGGCGTCAGCGTGGCCGCCCACCTGGTGCTCGGCCTCGGCTTCGCGATGCTGCTGAACTCGCCGCTCGTGCCGACCGTCGCCAAGTCGCTCTTCCGCGTGGTCTACGTCCTGCCGTGGCTGTTCACCGTCGCGATCATCGCCGTGCTCTGGCGGCTGCTGCTGAACCCCAACGGCGTGATCAACTACGCGCTGATCTCGCTCGGGCTGACCGACAAGGGCATCGAGTGGCTCGCCTCCCCCGCGACCGCGCTGCTCTCGGTGACCTTCATCAACATCTGGGCCGGCTACTCGTTCTACATGATCACGCTGCTGGCGGGTCTGCAGGGCATCCCGCACGACCTCTACGAGGCGGCGAAGGTCGACGGGGCGAGCGCCTGGCAGCGGTTCTGGAACGTCACGATCCCGCAGCTCAAGCCGATCATCATCAGCATGTCGGTGCTCGACATCATCTGGACCTCGCAGCAGTTCGCGCTGATCTGGATGACGACCGGCGGCGGCCCGATCGACGCGACCGAGATGCTCAGCACCTACACCTACAAGCTCGCGTTCAGCCGCTACGAGTTCTCGGTGGCCTCGGCGAGCGCCGTCCTGATCCTCCTCCTCACCATGGTCCTCGCGTTCTTCTACGTGCGGAACCAGAAAGCCAGGGACTGACGTGACCGCCACCGCCACCCGCCCGGCCGTCCGCACGCCGCGGCTCCTCGCCGCGAAGGCCGGGGTCTGGGTCCTCCTCCTGATCGGCGCCGCCTTCGCGGGCCTGCCGATCGTCTGGATGGCCGCCAGCTCGTTCAAGTCGAACACCGAGATCTTCGAGTACCCGCCCCGGCTGATCACCGACACGTTCTCGTTCTCGGCCTACGCCGGGATCCTGGGCGACCCGACGAAGGTCCGCTTCTTCATCAACAGCTACGTCGTCGCCCTCGCGGTCGTCGCGCTGACGCTGGTCGTCGCGATCCTCGCGTCCTACGCGTTCAGCCGCTACGAGTTCCGCTTCAAGCGGCCGATCAACATCATCATCGTCAGCGTGCAGGCGGTGCCGCCGATCACCCTGCTGATCCCGTTCTTCGGGCTGATGGTGACGCTGCGGCTCTACAACACCTACCAGGGGCTGATCCTCACCTATCTGGTCTTCACGCTGCCCTACGCGATCATCATGCTGACCGGCTACTTCAACACCCTCCCCCGCGATCTCGACGAGGCGGCGCGGATGGACGGGGCCGGTCCGATGACGGTGCTCTGGCGGATCCTGGTGCCGATCGCGATCCCCGGGATCGTCTCGGTCGGGGTCTACACCTTCATGATCGCGTGGAACGAGTACCTCTTCGCGCTCACCCTGACCCGCACCGACGACATGCGCACGGTGCCGATCGGCATCCAGCTGCTGATGGGCCAGAACTCCTACGAGTGGAACGAGATGATGGCGATGAGCATCCTCGGATGCGTTCCCGTCCTCCTCCTCTTCCTCTTCTTCCAGCGGTACTTCATCGGCGGCATGACCGCCGGGGCCGTCAAGAGCTGAGGCGCGCGTCCGCGCGTCCGGAACACCACCACCACCACGAGAAGGACAGTCAGAGAATGCTTG
This sequence comes from Rathayibacter sp. PhB151, assembly GCF_004366415.1. Lineage (NCBI taxonomy): Bacteria > Bacillati > Actinomycetota > Actinomycetes > Micrococcales > Microbacteriaceae > Rathayibacter > Rathayibacter sp. PhB151. The sequence goes on from NZ_SOEN01000011.1 coordinate 115,517, forward strand.
TTTCCGGAAAAGACCTGCTCGACGTCGCCAATGCGAACGGCTTCGCCGTCCCGGCGTTCAACGTCAGCGACTACGCCATGATGAACGGCCTCTTCGAGATCAGCGAGGAGAAGGACTCCCCGCTGCTCATCGCGATCCACCCCGACGAGCTGAGCCACACCGGAGTGGACATCCTGCACGCGATCATCGCCCGCGCCCACCGCTCCAGCGTGCCGGTGACCATCCACCTCGACCACGGCGCCACCTACGAGCAGGTTCTGCTCGCGATCAAGTCCGGCTTCACCTCGGTGATGATCGACGGCTCGATGCTCCCCTACGACGAGAACGTCGCGATCACCAAGCGCGTCGTCGACGCGGCGCACGCCGTCGGCGTCTCGGTCGAGGGCGAGCTGGGCACGATCGGCAAGACCGACAACGAGGCCGAGGACGGCGCCGCGAACATCATCTACACCGAGCCGGACGAAGCGGTCGACTTCGTCGCCGCCACCGGGGTCGACAGCCTCGCGATCGCCATCGGCACCAGCCACGGCCTGTACCCGGCGTCGATGAAGCCCGCCCTGAAGCTCGACCTGCTCGCCGAGATCAAGAAGCGCGTCGCCGTGCCGCTCGTCCTGCACGGCGGCTCGAACAACCCCGACGCCGAGATCGCGGAGTCGGTGAAGCGCGGGGTCAACAAGATCAACATCTCCAGCGACATCAAGGCCGCGTACCACAAGAAGATGCGCGAGGTGCTGGCCGACCCCTCCGTCCGCGAGCCCAACACCATCCAGCCGCCCTCCATCGCCGCGATGAAGGAGACGGCCGCCGAGAAGATCGATCTGTTCGGCTCCGCCGGCAAGGCCGAGCTCTACTAGGCCCGGCGAGACGCAGGAGAGCAGCGCGGTGAACGAGAGGATCGTGCTCGGACTGGGCGGGACCGTCGACTACGAGATCGACTGGGACGACCACGTCGTCCAGGCACTCGCGGACGAGTACGGGATCCGCGCGGACGAGCTGACGAGGACGGCGCCGGTCAGCACCGAGCGCGAGCTTGTCGTGGCGCTCCTCGCGTTCCTCGCCGACGGTGCGGGAGGGGAGAGATTCGCCTCCTCCTCCCGCATCGTCGAGGAGTTCGCGCAGCGCTTCCCCCGGCGCATCACCCTCGGCGGCACGGGAGTGCGGGCGGGCTACGCGCTCGCCGTGCACGGCCTCGCCGCGACGCAGCACCTGGTGAGCATCGACGACCACGTCCGCCGGCTCCTGCCCGTCGGCACCGAGTACGTCTCGAGCGCGACCGCGGACAGCACCGACCCGCACCTGATCGTGCAGTTCCCGCGCGGGGCACGGGTCCGCCTCGGCGACCGCGTGCTGGTGGCGCCGCACCCGAACCGGGTGATCTTCGCGAACGACCCGCCCAACCGCGAGCTGCTGCTGGCGGAGGGACTCGGCGGGGTGCTGGCCGACGCGGGCGTCTTCCTGGTCTCCGGCTTCAACAGCATCCAGGACGGGGCGGTGCTGGCGGACCGGCTGGAGACGCTGCGGCGCCACCTCGCGGCGCTGCCCGCCTCCGCGGACGTGATCTACGAGGACGCCGGGTTCCACCTGCCCGCCCTGCAGGACCGGGCCCGCTCCGCCCTGCTCGGCTGCGTCGACGTCGTCAGCATGAACGAGGACGAGCTGCAGGCGCTGCTCGGGCACCGGCTCGACCTGCTCGACCCGGACGCCGTGGTCGAGGCGCTGGGCGCGGCCTCGGCGCTGCTCCCCGGCCCGGTGCTCGTCGTGCACACCCGGCACTGGTCGGCGGCCGTCGGAGCGGAGGCCGAGCGCTACCGCGCGGCGCTCCTGGGCGGAGTGACGATGGCGAGCACCCGCTACCTGCTCGGCGACGGCATCACCGCGGCAGACTACGACCGCGTCGCGCAGCTGCCCGCGCAGCCCGGTGGAGTCGCGGTCTGCGCCGCGGTCACGGCTCGGCTGCAGGCCGTCTGCACGCCCGGCCTCGTGCTCGAGACCGACCGCCCCACCACGATCGGCCTCGGCGACACCTTCGCCGGCGGCTTCGTCTCGGCGCTGGTGCGCCACCGCGTCTGACGGGACGCGGACGGCCCCGCACCCCGCGTGAGCGGGGCCGGGGCCGTCGGGGCGAGAGTGCCGGGAGTCAGCGGCGCTTGGTCTGCGCGCGGCGCTCCTGGCGGTTGTTCGGCGTCTCGTCCGAGCCGCCCGACTGCTGGCCGAAGGCGCCGGTGGTCGACGCGTCCTCGGCGTCCTCCGGTCGCGCCTCGCGGGCCGCCGCGGCGCTGGCCTTGGCCGTCGCCGCCTGCTGCACGCGCCCGCGCTGATCGCGGACCTCGACCCCGCCCGAGTCGCTCGGCGCGGAGTAGCTGAGCTTCTCGACCGGAGCGACCGGCTCGGAGAGGCCCTTCGCGGCGACACCGGCGACCTCGCCCTGCTTCTGAGTGACCTCGACCTCGAGGTTGAAGAGGAAGCCGACGGTCTCCTCGCGGATCTGGCCCATCATCTGCTGGAACAGGGTGAAGCCCTCGCGCTGGTACTCGACCAGCGGGTCGCGCTGGGCCATCGCGCGCAGGCCGATGCCGTCCTTCAGGTAGTCCATCTCGTAGAGGTGGTCGCGCCAGCGGCGGTCGATCACCGAGAGGACGACGCGGCGCTCGAGCTCGCGCATGGCGGGGGCGCCGAGCTGCTCCTCGCGGCCCTGGTAGGCGAGCTTCGCGTCCGAGAGGATCTCGCGGCGCATGAACTCCTTGTTGATCCGGCCGCGGCTGCCGGCCTCCTGGACGACCTCGTCGATCGACAGGCTGACCGGGTAGAGGGTCTTCAGCTCGGTCCAGAGCGCGTCGAAGTCCCAGTCGTCGCCGTTGCCCTCGCCGGTGTGCACCTCGAGGATCTCGTCGATCACGTCGACGAGGAACTTCTGGGTGCGCTCGTGCAGGTCGTCGCCCTCGAGGATGTGGCGGCGGTCGGAGTAGATCGCCTCGCGCTGGCGGTTGAGGACGTCGTCGTACTTGAGGACGTTCTTCCGGATCTCGGCGTTGCGCGCCTCGACCTGCGACTGCGCGCTGCGGATGGCACGCGAGACGACTTTCGACTCGATCGCCATGTCGTCCGGCACGTTGCCACGGCCCATCAGGGCCTCGGCCGCACCGGAGTTGAACAGGCGCATCAGGTCGTCGGTGAGCGAGAGGTAGAAGCGGCTCTCACCCGGGTCGCCCTGGCGGCCGGAGCGGCCGCGGAGCTGGTTGTCGATGCGGCGCGACTCGTGGCGCTCGGTGCCGAGCACGTAGAGACCGCCGGCGGCCTGGACCTTCTCGGCCTCCTCGGCGACCTTGGCCTTGACGCCCGCGAAGACGTCGTCCCACGCGGACTCGTACTCCTCGGGGGTGTCGACGGGGCTGAGGCCCTTGGTCGACATCTCGGTGACCGCGAGGAACTCGGCGTTGCCGCCGAGCATGATGTCGGTGCCGCGGCCGGCCATGTTGGTCGCAACGGTGACGGCGCCGAGGCGGCCGGCCTGGGCGACGATCGCCGCCTCGCGCGCGTGGTTCTTGGCGTTCAGCACCTCGTGCCGCACGCCCTTCTTGGCGAGCAGGCGGGAGAGGTACTCGCTCTTCTCGACGCTCGTCGTGCCGACCAGGACGGGCTGGCCCGCCGCGTGGCGCTCGACGATGTCCTCGACGACCTGCTCGAACTTGACCTGCTCGTTCTTGTAGACGAGGTCGGCGTTGTCGATGCGCTGCATCTTGCGGTTGGTCGGGATGGAGACCACGCCGAGCTTGTAGGTCGACATGAACTCGGCGGCCTCGGTCTCGGCCGTTCCGGTCATGCCGGAGAGCTTGCCGTAGAGGCGGAAGTAGTTCTGCAGCGTGACGGTGGCGAGGGTCTGGTTCTCGGCCTTGACCTGCACGCCCTCCTTCGCCTCGATCGCCTGGTGGATGCCCTCGTTGTAGCGGCGGCCGGCCAGGATGCGGCCGGTGTGCTCGTCGACGATCATCACCTCGCCGTTCAGGACGACGTAGTCCTTGTCCTTCTTGAACAGGGCGCGGGCCTTGATCGAGTTGTTGAGGAACGAGATCAGCGGGGTGTTCGCGGACTCGTAGAGGTTGTCGATGCCGAGGTAGTCCTCGACCTTCTCGATGCCGGGCTCGAGCACGCCGACGGTGCGCTTCTTCTCGTCGACCTCGTAGTCCTCGCCCTCGATCAGGCGCGTGGCGAGGCCGGCGAACTCGGCGAACCAGCGGTTCGCCTCGCCCGAGGCGGGGCCGGAGATGATCAGCGGGGTGCGCGCCTCGTCGATGAGGATCGAGTCGACCTCGTCGACCACGGCGAAGAAGTGGCCGCGCTGGACCATGTCCTGCGCCTGCCAGGCCATGTTGTCGCGGAGGTAGTCGAAGCCGAACTCGTTGTTCGTGCCGTAGGTGATGTCGGCCGCGTACTGCTCGCGGCGCTGCTCCGGCGTCTGGCCGGAGAGGATCACGCCGGTCGTCATGCCGAGGGCGCGGAACACGCGACCCATCAGCTCGGACTGGTAGTTCGCGAGGAAGTCGTTCACCGTGACGATGTGCACGCCGCGGCTCGCGATGGCGTTCAGGTACGCCGGCAGGGTCGCGACGAGGGTCTTGCCCTCTCCGGTCTTCATCTCGGCGATGTTGCCGAGGTGCAGCGCCGCGCCGCCCATCAGCTGGACGTCGAAGTGGCGGAGGCCGAGGGTGCGCCGCGACGCCTCGCGGACGGCCGCGAACGCCTCCGGCAGCAGGTCGTCGAGCGACTCGCCGTTCGAGTAGCGCTCGCGCAGCTCGACGGTCTCGTTCTTCAGCTCCTCGTCGCTGAGGTGCGTGAAGTCCTCTTCGAGGGCGTTGACGGCTTTCGCGTAGTTCTCGAGGCGGCGGAGGACCCGGCCCTCCCCGACGCGAAGGACCTTTTCGAGAACTGAGGCCACGGGGTACTCCAAAACGTAGAAGACAGGTGCCCGACGGCACGGCGCGGACGGAACCACACTAGCCGGGGCGGGCTGTGCGCGGTCCGACAGGGCGCGAAGAACCCCCCGGAGGCGGACCTCCGGGGGGCTCCCGGGTCAGACCGCGGCGGCCTCGGGCTGCGCGTCCGCCTCGTCACCGAGGCCGATCACGCCGTAGTCCCAGCCCTTGCGGCGGTAGACGACGCTCGGGCGGTCGGTGTCCGCGTCGATGAAGAGGTAGAAGTCGTGGCCGACCAGCTCCATGTAGTCGACGGCGTCGTCGACGCTCATCGAGACGGAGGGGAAGACCTTCTTGCGGATGACGACGGGGCAGTACGGCTCCTCCGCGTCGTCCTCGTCCGCGGCGACCGGCTCCGGGGCCGGCTCCTCCTGCACGGGGATCACGCCCGTGCTCAGGCGCTCGAGCACCTCGGCGTCCGCCGGCTGGATCGCGACGACGCTGAAGTCGTCGGCCGCCGCGTCGCGCAGCGAGGTCGGCCGATGCTGACCGCGATGCACCTTCTTGCGGTCCTTGGCTCGACGCACCCGTTCGAGCAGGCGCCCGAGGGCGACGTCGAAGGCCGCGTACTTGTCGGCTCCGCTCGCCTCGGCCCGCACCACGGGCCCCTTGCCGATGAGCGTGAGCTCGACCCGGTCGCCGCCGGCGGCGCCCTTGCCCTCGCTGTGACGGCTCGCCTTGATCTCGAGCGCGAGCGCCCGGTCGGCGAGGTGGGCGATCTTCTCCGACTTCTCCGTCGCGTAGGCGCGGAAGCGATCGGTGATGCCCATGTTGCGGCCTGTGATGTCGATGTCCATGACAACCTCCCAGTCGAGTACGGCGTGCCGCCTTTCTCCGGGCGGACCGTTCACGCCGTCCCCCGAGCGTAGACCCGTGGTCACCGGATCGTCCCCGGGAGTTCATCAGGAAGTCGCGCTGCGGCCGCCGGGGGTCCCCGCGAGCGCGACCGCCCCCGCCACGTCTCCCCCGCCCGCGCGGACGGCCCGGCGCAGCTCGAGCAGGGTCGCCCCCGAGGTGACCACGTCGTCCACCAGCAGGATCCGCTCGCCGTCGAGCGGACGCCTGGCGCGGAACGCGCCGTCGAGGTTCGCGCGCCGCTCCGCCCGGGCGAGGCCGACCTGGTCAAGCGCGAGCCGGGTCCTCGTGAGCGGCCGGGCGAGGCGCCCGCCGGCCGCGCGCACCAGCAGGTCGACGGGGTCGAAGCCGCGCCGCAGGTGCCGCAGGCGCGAGCCGGGCGGTGCGACCAGCAGCGCCGGAGCGCCGTCGAGCGCCTGGAGCAGCACGGGTCGCAGCAGCGCGCCGAGCGGTCGCGCCGCGTCCACCCGCCCCTCCGCCTTCAGCGCGAGGACGAGCCGCCGCACCGTCCCGGCGTACTCCGCGCCGACGCGCACCTCCAGCGGGTCGTCGGCGGACCCCAGGCGGCGGACGTCCGGTCGCGCCTGGGCGGCGAGCGCCGCGGTGCAGTCCGGGCAGGGCACCCGTGTCGTCGGCCGGCCGCAGGCCGGGCAGTCGACCGGCAGCAGCACGGCGAGGGCGTCGAGGAGGTGATCGCGCAGCATCGGGCGAGTGTGCCCGGGTTCAGGACCCCATGCCGGTCTGCGTCGCGAGGAGCTCGATGCCTGTCGCGACCGTCTGCCACGCCGAGCCGCGCTGCTGGCGCAGCTCGCCGCCCTCGGCGAGGAGGCGGATCTGCGTCGAGGCGTTGCCGGCCGCGATCTGCACGGTCCCGGTGGTCGTCCCCAGCGGGGTGTCCCCTCCGCCGAGCTGGTTCATCGTCACCGTGTCCTCACCGGTGGAGCCGCGGACGACCGAGACGACGTCGAGCTCGTCCGTCCAGGCGGCGGCGACCGCCGTGCCGAGGGTCGAGCGCAGCACGACCGGCTCGCCCACTGCGATCGGATCGCCGTTGGCCGAGCGGGTGACCCCGGCGACGAGCACGGTCGCCTGCTGCCCGTCCTGCGCGAGGGCGAGCATCCGCGTGCCGTCCCGGGACAGCGCGAACGACGCGATCGACTCGATCTCGGGCCAGGCGGTCGCGACCTGCAGCGACCGGGAGCCGTCGGAGGAGTAGGCGACCAGCTGGCCCGGCGCCGCCGTGGGCACCGACCAGACGTAGCCGAAGGGGTCCATGCCGGGGGCCGCGAGGCCGCTCCGGGCGTCGAGCAGCACGTCGTCGACCCCGGGCGTGAGCAGCGAGACGCCGGCCGAGGTGAGGACGGCCGCCGAGGCGCTCGAGTCGGCGCCCCGCTGCTCGCCCAGGACCGCGGCCCGCGGCGAGAGCGCCGCGATCCGGTCGGAGACGGCGGTCTCGGCGAGCCCCGAGGAGCCGAGGAAGCCGAAGTCGCCGTCGGTCAGCACCAGCGGCCGGGTGTCCACCCGCGGCGAGGTCGGCAGCCCGGTCACCTCGGTCGGGATCTCGATCGGGTTCTGCTGCACCGAGAGCGAGACCCCGGTGACATTCGAGACGTTGGCCAGGCTCCTGCCGAGCTGCAGCGCCATCCGGCGCCACTGCCGCTCGTCGGCCTCGAGCGCCGCGGAGTTCAGGTCGACGACGGCCCGCTGCGCTTCGACCGGCACCGTCTCGGCGGCGAGCGCCGTCCCGGTCGGGAAGGCCGAGACGACGGCGGACGAGTCGCGGAGCCACGGCGTCGGCCCGCGCAGCAGCTCGGTGACGATCGTGGTGCTGGTCGAGCTGTCCGCGCGCGAGGCGAACCAGCGCAGGTCCGGCACCAGGTAGGAGTAGCTCGGGTCGAAGAAGTAGAGCGCGTAGGTGGAGAAGACCTGCTCGAAGGTGGTCCGGTCGATGACGACTCCGCTGGGCGGTGAGCTGATCCGCCACTCGCCGTTCTCCTGGACGAAGCCGTAGTCCAGCTCCAGCGCGGTGGTCGTCGCGACCTCGGAGTAGACGCCGGTGGCGTCGACCTCGGCCACGGGGGTGATGGTGAGCGAGAGCGTCGACGCGCCGGGCTGGGTCGAGGAGCGCTGGCCCTCGTCGACGGTGACGTGCTCGCCCGGCGTCCAGTCGGCGCCGGTGGAGAGGAACTCGCGGGCGATCTTGTAGTTGTTCTGCGGGCTCGACGCCGCGTCGATGAAGCCGGTGAGGATCTCGAACTGGTCGGCGCCCTCGGCGGGGCCGGAGGGGAGGAAGTCGTACTGCAGGTCCTGCGGCGCCGTGTCCGGGCGGCCGACGCCGACGTCGCCCCCGCGCGGGATGCCCGCGCAGCCGGCGAGCGCGGCCAGCAGCAGCACGGCGGCGACGGCGGAGCGCAGGCGCCTCACTGGACGACCCCGTGCTCGGGGACGCCGCCGAGCGGCAGCGGCGGCAGGACGATGGGGCCGGAGTAGGCCTGCTCGCCCGCGTCCACGGGCGGCAGCGGCAGCGGGGAGGCGTCGATCCGCTCGCCGCGCCGGCGCGGGACGGTGAGCCGGAAGCACGCGCCGCGGCCGGGCATCGACCAGACCTGCAGCCAGCCGTGGTGCAGCGCGGTGTCCTCCTGCGCGATGGAGAGGCCGAGGCCGGTGCCGCCGAGGGTGCGGCGGCGGGACGGATCGGCACGCCAGAAGCGGTCGAAGACGCGGACCACCTCCTCGGAGCTCATGCCGTGACCGTAGTCGCGGACGGCGAGCGCCACCGCGGTGGCGTTGCTGTCGACCGTCACCACGATCTCGCGGCCGTCGCCGTGCTCGACCGCGTTGCCGAGCAGGTTGCGCACGATGCGGCGGATGCGGCGGGCGTCCATCTCGGCGTCGAAGTAGCCGCCGGGGGCGGAGAGCGTGAGCCGCGAGCCGTTCGCCTCGGCGATCCCGCGCATCCCCTCGATCTCCTCGCCGGCCAGCCGCACCAGGTTCACTGGCTCCAGCTCGAGCTCGGCCGAGCCGGCGTCGTGCCGGGAGATCTCCAGCAGATCGGCGAGGAGGCTCTCGAAGCGGCCGATCTGGCCGTGCAGCAGCTCGACGGTGCGCTCGGCGACCGGCGGGAAGCCCTCGCGCTGGTCGTAGAGCACGTCGCCGGCGAGCTTCATCGTGGTCAGCGGGGTGCGCAGCTCGTGCGAGACGTCGGAGACGAAGCGCTGCTGCACCCGGCTGAGCGTGGCGAGCTCGCTGATCTGCTCCTGGAGGCTGTCGGCCATCCCGTTGAACGACCGGGCGAGGGTGGCGATCACGTCCTGTCCCCTCTCCGGGATGCGCACGTCGAAGTCGCCCGCGGCGAGGCGCTGGCTGGTCTCCGCCGCCACTCGAACGGGCGCGACCACGATCCGGACGACGACCCAGCTGACCGCGCCGATCAGGAGGATCAGCAGGATGCCCGCGATGTTGAGGACCTGCTGCACGAACTGCAGCGTGCGCTCCGCGTCCGCGAGCGAGTAGCCGATGTAGAGCTCGTAGCGCCCCGCGGAGCTCGGCAGCTCGATCGTCGAGCCGACGACGATGCCCGGGAGCTGCTGACCCGAGGCGCCGAGGCTCACCGACTGCCAGTACTGGCCGTCGGCGCCGGCCTGCACCCGCGCGCGCAGGTCGTCGCTGATGACGCCGTTCTGCAGCTCGCGGTTGTAGCTGTCCTGCGGGGCGAGCGAGGACGCCTCCTGATCGGGCGCGCGCACGACCGCGATCAGGGCGGAGGAGGAGGCGTCGCGCACCGCGGTGCGCACCGAGTTCATGACCTCCTCCATGTCCTGCCGGGTCGAGACCGTCGCCGCGTCGAGGTAGCCCTGCGCGGCGCGGGTGGCCCGCGAGGTGTCCCCGGTGACCTGGTCGAGCCGCGACTGGAACAGGTTGTCGCTGATGCTGTAGGAGAGGTAGGCGCCCGTCGAGCCGATCGCGATGCCGCTGAGCAGCACGGTGATGGCGACGGCGCGGAACTGCAGCGAGCTCCGCCAGGCCCGGAGCACCCTCCGCGGCCAGCGCCGCAGCGCCGGCGCCCGGAAGCGGCGCGCGAGGCTCACGTCAGCTCGGCAGCACGGAGCCGGCGCGGTAGCCGACGCCGCGCACGGTCATCACGATGCGCGGATCGTCCGGGTCCTTCTCGACCTTCGCGCGCAGGCGCTGCACGTGGACGTTCACGAGCCGGGTGTCGGCCTTGTAGTGGTAGCCCCAGACCTGCTCCAGCAGCATCTCGCGGGTGAACACCTGCTGCGGCTTGGAGGCGAGGGCGAGGAGGAGGTCGAACTCGAGCGGCGTCAGGCCGATGCGGGTCTCGCCGCGGCGGACCTCGTGCCCGGCGACGTCGAGGCTGAGGTCGCCGACCTGCAGGACGGCGTTGGCGGCGACCTGGGAGGGGCGCAGGCGCGTCTTGATCCGCGCGACCAGCTCCTTCGGGTCGAACGGCTTGACCATGTAGTCGTCCGCGCCGGACTCGAGGCCCTGCACGACGTCGGAGGTGTCCGACTTGGCGGTCAGCATGATGATCGGGACGCCGGACTCCGCGCGGATGCGGCGGCAGACCTCGATGCCGTCGATGCCGGGCAGCATCAGGTCGAGCAGGACGAGGTCCGGCCGGGCCCGGCGGAAGGCCTCGAGGGCGCCCGTGCCGTCGGCGCAGAAGGAGACGTCCCAGTCCTCCGCGCGCAGGACGATGCCGATCATCTCGGCCAGGGCCGCATCGTCGTCGACCACCAGGATTCGCGCGCTCATGGGGTCAGGCTAACCGACGCGAGTGGGAGCACGGCCGCGCCCGACCGCGAGGGCCGAGCGCGGCTGTGACAGCATGGGAGGGATGACCGACGCAGCTCAGTGGCCACCGCCCGCCGGGGCTCCGGAGGACGGCGACGCACGTCCGCGCGTCGCCCCCGTCGCACCGGTCGCGCCCGTGTCCTGGACTCCGACCGCGGGTCCCGCCGGCCCGCCCCCGCCGCAGGGCTGGACTCCCCCGCCCAAGCCCGGGCTGATCCCGCTGCGGCCGCTCGGCTTCGGCACCCTGCTCGGCGCGCCCTTCGCGGTCCTCCGCCGCAGCCCGCGCACCACCCTCGGCGTCGCGCTGCTCGTGCAGGGCCTCGGCTCGCTGCTCGCCCTCGTGCTCTACGGCGCCGTCGCGCTTCTCGCGGTCGGCCGGATCACCCAGGCCGAGGTCGCCGATCGGGACGCCGTCGCATCGGGGTCGCTGGCGATCGTCGTGCTGGCGGCGCTGATCCCGCTCGCCGTCACCCTGGCCACCGGCGCGCTCGTGCAGGGCGTCGTCGTGCTCGAGGTGTCGCGCGCCGTCCTCGGCGAGCGGCCGACGCTGCGCGCGCTGCTCCGGCGGCTCCGCGGCCGCTTCTGGGCGCTGGTGGGCTGGACCGTGCTGCAGGGCGTCGGCGTCCTGGTGCTGGTCCTCGCCGCGACGGCGCTCTCGGTGCCGCTCTTCCTCCTCGGCTCCCAGGACGCGGGGGCCAGTGCCGTCGTCGGCGGGATCCTGGTGCTCGTGCTGGCCGGCCTCGCCGCGACCGCGGTGGGCGTCTGGCTCGCGACGAAGCTCGCGCTGGTGCCGAGCCTCCTGGTGCTCGAGCGGCTCCCGCTGCGCCGGGCGGTCGCGCGCTCCTGGCGGCTCGTCACCGGCGGGTTCTGGCGGACGTTCGGCGCGCTCGCGCTGATGGCGGTCATCATCCAGGCGGCCGGGCAGGTCGTCTCGACGCCGTTCAGCCTGCTGATCCCGATCGGCGGGGCGCTGGTCGCACCGACCGATCCGAACGCGCAGGTCGTCGCGTCGATCGTCGTCGCACTGCTCTCGGTCGCCGTCGGCCTCGTCGTCGGCGCGGTGGGCACGGTCCTGCAGTCGGCGGTCACCGGACTCGTCTACCTCGATCGCCGGATCCGGCGCGAGGGCTTCGACCTCGTGCTGATGCGGCATGTCGAGGAGCGCGCGGCCGGGCGCGAGTCCCCCGATCCCTTCCCCGCTCCGGAGCGGACCGCGCCGTGATCCGCCTCGCGCTCGCCACGGCGCCGCTCACCCCCGATGCGCAGGAGGCCCGCCGCCTGCTCCTCGAGGAGCTCGCCGACCCGCGCTACCGCGCCGCCGAGCCGAACTGGTTCGACCGCCTGGTGCAGGCCGTGCGCGACTGGTTCACCTCGCTCACGCTGCCGGGCGACGGTGTCGGCGTGCCGCTCGCCGCGCTGATCGGCGTGCTCGTGCTGGTGGTGCTCGTCGTGGTCGCCCTCGTCATCGCGGGACGGCCGCGACTGCGGCAGCGCAGTCGCGTGACCGGGGCGGTCCTCGCCGACGACGACGGCCGCTCGGCCGCGGAGCTGCGCGCCCTCGCCGAGGCGGCGGCCGCCCGGGGCGACTGGGACGAGGCGCTGGTGGAGCGGTTCCGCGCCCTGGTGCGCGCCCTGGACGAGCGCACGATCCTCACCGTCTCGCCCGGCACCACCGCGCACGGCTTCTCCCGCCGGGCCGCGGCCGTCTTCCCCGCCTCGGCCGACGCGCTCCGGCGCTCGGCGGAGGCCTTCGACCGGGTCCGCTACCTCGGCCTGCCCTGCGGGCGCGAGGACTGCGAGCGGGTCGCCGAGCTCGACCGCGCGCTCGCGGCCGCGCCGGTCCCGCTCGAGGCGCTGCGATGACGGCGCCCACTGCTTCACCGGCGCCGGACGCTTCCGTCGACACCGTCTCCTCCCCCACCCTCCGCGCGCTGCTGCGCCGGGGCCGGATCTGGGCGCTCCTCGCGGCGATGGTCGCCGTCGGCACGGTCCTGCTGACCGTGGCGACCGGCTCCCCGGTGCCGGCGGCCGACCTCGACGTCGACAGCGCGGCACCGGACGGCGCCCGCGCGGTCGCCCAGGTCCTGCGCGAGCAGGGCGTCGACGTCGTCCGCGCCGACTCGCTCGACGAGGCCCTGCGCGCGGTCGGCCCGGGCAGCACGCTGCTGATCGACGATCCGGGCTCGGCTCTGGACGAGGAGCAGTACGCCCGGCTCGCCGAGGACCCCGCCGCGGTCGTCCTCGTCGAGCCGTCCGGCGCGGCCCTGGACGCGCTGCTGCCGGGCGTCGCCTTCGCCGGCGCGCCGCAGGAGGACGGCGTGCTCGCCGCCTCCTGCGCGCTGCCCACCGCGGAGCGCGCCGAGGGGATCCCGTCGGGCGGCAGCACCTTCCGCGTCCTCGAGGGCGGCGCCCTGGGCTGCTTCCCGTCCGGTGACGACGCCTTCGCACTCGTCGCCGACTCCCCGGCCGGCGGCCCCGGCGTGGTCGCCGTCGGCGACGCCGACCTGCTGCGCAACGGCACCGTCGCCGAGGAGGGACGCGCCGCCCTCGCGCTGGGCCTCCTCGGCGGCGAGGACCGCCTGGTCTGGTACCGCGCCGGTGCGGCGGACGCGACGTCCGCCTCCGTCGACCCGGCCGATCTCGCGCCGGGCTGGGTCACGCCTGCGCTGCTGCTGCTCGTCGGGGTGTTCGTCGCCTCCGCCGTCTGGCGCGGGCGGGGCTTCGGCCCGCTCGCCGTCGAGCCGCTGCCCGTCGTCGTGCACGCGAGCGAGACCGCCCGCGGCCGGGCCCGCCTCTACGCCCACGGCGCCACCCGGGTGCGCGCGCTGGACGCCCTGCGGATCGGCACGCTGCACCGCTCCGCCGCCCTGCTCGGCCTGGCCCCGTCGAGCGGAGTGGACGAGGTCGTCGCGGCGGCCGCGGCCCTGCTCGAGCGCGACCCGCGCGCCCTGCGCCGGCTCCTCGTCGACGACGAGCCGGCGGACGACGCCGCTCTCGTGGCCGCCTCCGACGAGCTCCTGCGCTTCGAGAGCGCGCTCCGCGCCGCCCGCGCACCCCGCACGGGCACGGCCGCGGCCGGCACCCCAGGACCCGGCGCCGCCGGACCGGGCACCGCTCGACCCGCGCACGACCGCCTCGACCACGATCAGCCCGACCACGAACGACCGGAAGGCCCCCTCCGATGAGCGACTCCTCCCTCCCCCCGATCGCGGACGACGAGCTCCGCCGCGAGCTCGACCGCGTCCGCTCCGAGGTCGGCCGCGCCGTCGTCGGCCAGGACGGCGCCGTCTCGGGGCTGCTGATCGCCCTGCTGGCCGGCGGACACGTGCTGCTCGAGGGCGTGCCGGGCGTCGCGAAGACGCTGCTCGTGCGCGCGCTCTCGGTCTCGCTGGGCCTGGACACCCGGCGCGTGCAGTTCACCCCCGATCTGATGCCCGGCGACATCACCGGCTCGCTCGTCTACGACGCCTCCACCTCGGGCTTCGCCTTCCGCGAGGGCCCGGTCTTCACGAACCTGCTGCTCGCGGACGAGATCAACCGCACACCTCCGAAGACGCAGGCCGCGCTGCTCGAGGCGATGGAGGAGCGCCAGGTCAGCGTCGACGGCCGCACGCTCCGCCTCCCCGACCCGTTCCTCGTCGCGGCGACGCAGAACCCGGTGGAGTACGAGGGGACCTACCTGCTCCCCGAGGCGCAGCTCGACCGCTTCCTGCTCAAGCTGGTGCTGGACGTGCCGCCGCGGGACGTCGAGGTCGAGGTGCTCTCGCGGCACGCGGCCGGCTTCGACCCGCGCGACCTCGCCGCCGCGGGCGTCCATCCGGTGCTGGATGCGGGGCGGCTGCGCGCGGCCCAGGCCTCCGTCCGCCGCGTCGGCGCCGGCCCGGACGTGCTCGGCTACATCGTCGACCTCGCCCGCGCGACCCGCGAGAGCCCGAGCGTGAAGCTCGGGGTCAGCCCGCGCGGATCGACGGCGCTGCTCGCCGCGAGCCGCGCCTGGGGCTGGCTGAACGGCTACGGCTCGATCACCCCGGACCACGTCCAGGCGATGGTGCTGCCCGTGCTGCGGCACCGGATGCAGCTCCAGCCCGAGGCGGAGCTCGAGGGCGTGCGCACGGAGGCCGTCCTCGGCGGCATCCTGCAGCAGGTCCGCGTCCCGGTCTGAGCCGTGCACCTCACCGGACGCTCCGTCCTCGTCCTCCTCGTCGGCCTCGTGCCGGTCGTCCTGCTCGGACGCCGGGCCGAGGTCGCCTTCGCCGTGCTCGGGCTCTGGCTGCTGGTCTGGCTGATCCTGGTGGGCGTCGACCTCGCGGTGGCCGGCTCCGCGCGCGCGGTCGTGCTCGAGCGGCGGACCCCCGACCGGGTCCGCCTCGGCGAGCGCGCGGAGGCGACGCTGCTGATCACGAACACGGGACGGCGCCGCATCACCGGCGTCGTCCGCGACGCCTGGGAGCCTTCCGCCGGGGCTCTCGCGACCCGCTCGCCGCTGCGCCTGCCGCCCGGTGAGCGCCGCGCGGTCCGCACGGTCCTCGAGCCGCGCCGCCGCGGAGAGCGCCGGGCGCTGCACGCGACGATCCGCTCGAACGGCGTGCTCGGGCTGGCCGGCCGGCAGGCGACCCTCGCCGCGCCCGCGGTCGTCCGGGTGCTGCCGCCGTTCCGCTCCCGCCGCCACCTCCCCTCGCGCCTCGCCCGCCTCCGCGAGCTGGAGGGGCGCACCAGCGTGATGATCCGCGGTCAGGGCACCGAGTTCGACAGCCTGCGCGAGTACGTCCGCGGCGACGACGTCCGCTCGCTCGACTGGCGGGCCACCGCCCGGCGCCGCGAGCCCGTCGTCCGCACCTGGCGGCCCGAGCGGGACCGGCGGGTGGTGCTCGTGCTCGACACCGGCCGCACCTCGGCCGCCCGGATCGACGACGAGCCGCGCCTGGACACGGCGATCGAGGCGTCGCTGCTGCTGTCGGCACTGGCCGCCTCGGCCGGCGACCGCATCGACGTCCTCGCCTTCGACCGCGCCCGGCGCGCCCGCGTGCACGGCGCGACCGGCACGGAGGTGCTGAGCCGCGTGGTCGACGCGCTCGCCCCCGTGCAGCCGCAGCTGATCGAGACCGACTGGTCGGCCGTGCCGGGCCAGGTGCGCACCCTGGTCTCTCAGCGCTCGCTCGTCGTCCTGCTCACGGCGCTCGACTCCGTCGGCGCGGCGGAGGGGCTGCTCGCGGTGCTCCCGCAGCTCACGAGGCGGCACACCGTGGTCGTCGCCTGCGCGATCGACCCCGAGCTGGCCCGGATGGCCGCCGACCGCGGCGACCGCGGCGCGGTCTACGCGGCCGCGGCGGCGGAGCGCTCGCTCGCCGACGCGGACAGGCTGGCGGCCGCGGTGCGGCGGCTCGGCGGCGACGTGGTGCTCGCCTCGCCGGAGAAGCTGCCGCCCGCCCTCGCCGACCGCTACCTCGCGCTGAAGGCCACCGGCCGGCTCTGAGCCCGGACCTCGCGCTCAGCCCTCGCTGATGCTCCGCGAGCCGGCGTCGAAGCGGCCGAGGTCGCCCGTCTCCCCCGCCCGCACGGCCCGCCCGCCGAGCACCAGGAAGTAGGCGATGAAGCCGCCGAGCGCGAGCGCGCCGATGCCGATCTTCAGCCACCAGGGCCACGGCGCAGGCGTCACGAAGCCCTCGATCACGCCCGAGACGAGCAGCACGAAGACCAGCCCGATCGCGACCGTGAACAGGCTCCGCGCGTCCTCCGCGAGCGCCTGCCCCCGGGTGCGCGGCCCGGGCGCGATCCAGGCCCAGAAGATCCGCAGCCCGGCCGCCGCGGCGACGAAGACCGCCGTCAGCTCGAGCAGGCCGTGCGGGAGGATGTAGAGGAAGAAGGTGTCGCCCTCGCCGACGTGGAACATCACGGCGACCGAGGTGCCGAGGTTCTGCGCGTTCTGCAGCAGGATGTACGGCACGTAGACGCCGACGATGCCGAAGGCGACGCACTGCGCCGCGATCCAGGCGTTGTTGGTCCACACCTGGCCGGCGAAGGACGCGGCCGGGTTCTCGGAGTAGTAGTCGACGAAGTCCTCCTGCGCGAAGCGGCGCAGCTGCTCGTCGTCGCCGAGCGCGGCGAGCAGGCGCGGGTCGCCGAGGATCCAGACCGCGAAGAGGCCGGCGACCAGCACGGTCGCCAGCGCGACGGCCAGGGTCAGCCAGCGGATCCGGTACAGCGCGGCGGGGAACGAGACGACGGCGAAGCGGGCGACCGCGGCGAGCGGATCCTCGCGCGTCCCGGTCAGGCGGCCCCGCGCTCGCGAGAGCGAGACGGCCAGGCGCGTGCCCACGGCGGTCGACCCCGCGGTCGAGGAGATCGCGGCGAGATCGGCGGAGGCGGACTGGTAGCGCTCCACGAGCTCGTCGGCCTCGCCGCCGGTCAGCCGGCGCTTGCGCGCGAGCTCGTCCAGGCGGGTCCACTGGCCGCCGCGCGCGGCCGAGAGAGCATCGATGTCCATCTGCTGAGATGATAGCCGGGGCCGACGATCGAGGGAGCTGCTGCATGTCCGACGACCGCGACGACGCCCGCCTCGACAGCGCCGGCTTCGACACGGCGGGCCTGGTCACCGGCGAGGCGATCGCCCTCGAGATCCCCGTCACCTCGTTCGTCCTGCGGGCCGCCGGCGCGATCATCGACCTCGTCGCGGAGTTCCTGCTCGCCCTCGGTCTCTTCTACCTGGTCTTCGTCCTGGCCGGGGACGGCGGACTCGACCCCGCCGCCACGGCCGCCGTCGCGATCGCCGCACTCGTCCTCTCGATCGTGCTCGTGCCCGTCGCTGTCGAGACCGCGACGCGGGGGCGCTCGCTCGGCAAGCTCGCCGTCGGCGCCCGGGTCGTCCGCGACGACGGCGGCGCGATCGGCTTCCGCCACGCCCTCGTCCGGGGTCTCACCGGCGTGCTCGAGATCGTGATGACGGCCGGCGGGCTGGCCGCGGTGGTGGGTCTGCTGTCGCGCCGCTCGCGCCGGCTCGGCGACGTGCTCGCCGGCACGCACAGCCAGCTCGAGCGGGTGCCCGCCGCGCCCCCGCTCGTCGTCGAGGTCCCGGCCCCGCTCGCCGGCTGGGCGGCGACCGCCGACGTGGCGCGGCTGCCCGACGCCCTGGCGCGCCGGCTCGCACAGTTCCTCCGCCAGCGCACCGGGATGACCGAGCCCTCGCGCTCGCAGCTCGCCCGCTCGCTGGCGCAGGAGGCCGCCGCGTTCGTCTCGCCGCTGCCGGCTGCGCCCGCCGAGGACTTCCTGCTCGCGGTCGCCGCGCTGCGCCGCCGCCGCGAGGAGCGGGCGCTGGAGCTCGTCGACCGGCGGATGAGCCGGCTCGCGCCGGTGCTCGCGGACGCGCCGCGCGGCTTCCCGGTGCGCGAGGCGCCTCGGGCTCCGCGGGGCGCTCCGGCTGCATCGGGCGCTCCGGCTCCGCAGGACGCTCAGGCCGACGGCGGCTCGAGGTAGCGCACGGTCTCCCAGCCCCGGGGCACCAGCAGCCGCCGGTCGTGCTCGGCGCACAGGTCGTAGCCGTGCGGATCGGGCTGCGGGCTGAGCGGCCCGACCGCCACGAGCGAGTCCCGGTAGTCGTAGGTGAGCGTCACGACCGCGGGGAGGCTGCACCCGGTGCGCGAGCACTGCCGTCGGTCCATCGCGCCACAGTAGCAAGAGGCTCCGGGGCAATAAGCTGGTCCAATGCCCCGCGCACGCCGTTCCACCGCTCGTCAGTCGAGCTCGGTGCGCGGCGGCTCGCGCGACCGGCACGGCCGGGGCATCCGCGGCGCCGTGACCGGCCCGCACCTGCCGCCGCTGCAGACCCGCGCCGACTTCTTCGAGACCACCATCGGCTCCGCCTTCGACTATCTGCGCGACGCCTGGCCGGACGAGCTCGCGGGGATCCGGGTGGAGCTCGCCTCCACGCCCGACGTCGATCCGGCCCGGCTCGAGGGCACGGGCATCGCCCGCTGGCGGGTCGACCACGCCGCGCGGCGGATCACGCTGTACCGCGTCCCGATCGAGCGGCTGGCGAAGCTGCACCGCCGTGACGAATGGCACCAGCGGATGATGATCGAGAGCTACGTCTTCCGCGCGGTCGCCGAGCTGCTCGGCCGCGACCCGTGGGACATCTCGCCGGACCGGTTCCGGCACCACTGAGCGTCCGGCCCCACTGAGCCGGGCGGCGCCTCCGGGACGCCGCCGGCCGCTCAGTGCGAGTAGACGGTGACCGGGGAGGACAGCGGTCCGGGCGGCACGATCGCGTAGCCCGCGATGCGCCCCTCGTTCGCGATCGAGACGGACGCCTGCACCGGCTGGTCGCTGGTGACGACCACGGGGTCGACGCCGAGCTCGGCGGACACCGAGGCGAAGGGGCCGATGTCGAGGGTGCGGGTCCCGGTCTCGGACTCGAGCTGCACCGACGCCGAGGAGTCGCTGCCGTTCGCGAGGTGCAGGACGGCTCCGGTCTCGCGGGTGTTGCCGACGCCGAAGGGCACGTCGGTCGCCGTCCCCGACACGAACCAGGCGAAGTCGGTCCCGGCGGTACCGGTCGACGTCGTGCGGCCGGCAACGACGACGGGCTGGTCGGAGGTGAGCGTGACGCGGTAGGAGCCGTCCGCGAGGCCGGAGAGGGGGACCTCGCCGACGCGGCCGGCCGGGACGACGACCTGGGTCGAGGTGCCGGTACCGCTCGGGTCCTCGTTCGCGACCTCGATCGAGACCGTGCTGTCCGCCTCGCCGGGGGCGAGGATCCGCAGGACCGGGGTGCCGTCGCCTCCGGTGCCGTCGTCGCCCGCCGTGTCGGCCGGGGGCGACGCGACGGTGAAGCCGGAGATGACGGCGAGCGTGGACGGCGCGGCCGCGGGGCCGGTCGTCTCGACACCCTGCGGAGTCAGGCCGGAGATGACGCTGCTCTGGATGCTCGCCGCGATCTCGCCGCCGCGCGCGGTCATCCGGACGACCGGCTGGAGCACGTCGGGGGCGAGCCCGGCCAGCGGGAGGGCTCGGACGGTGCCGGCGGGGACGACGATGCCGGTCGCTCCGGTCGCCGGGACGACGCCGTTCTCGCCGTAGAGGGTGAGGTCGACAGTCGCCGCCACCTCGCTGGCGTTCGCGAGGACGAGGGTCGAGGTCCGGCCGACGTCGGTCGATCCGGCGACGAGCCAGCTGTCGGCGGACGGCTCGGCGCAGCCGAGTGCCGAGAGGCCGAACAGCTCCTCCGTCGCGATCGACTGGGTCGTCACGCCGCCGGGAGTCGGATCGGACTCGGCGGGGACGTCGACCCGGGTGATCCCCGTGCCCGGGGAGGCCACGTCGGCCTCCTCGAGCGCCGAGGCGTCGCCCGTCGCGTCCTGCGGCCAGAGCGAGCTGCCCGACTCGCCGAGGGCGCTGAGCTCCTCGGGGTCGCTCGCGTCGATCAGGTCGCCCGCGCAGACGAGCGCTCCGTCGGCCGCCACGGGGGTGACCACGACGCCGTCGGCGGCCCGGCTCGCGAGCGGCCCGGGGAGGATCTGGGGCAGGACGACCGCGGCGCCCGCGAGGGCGAGCCCCGCGACGCCGGCGGCTGTGCGGAGCGCGGTCCTGCGGCGGCGAGCGGCCGAGACGGTCCGGTCGCGCTTCGGAGCGGCTGCGGGGGTGTCCCGGCCGGGCTTCGCGGCGGAGCGATCGGCGCGCCGCTCGGCGCGCGAGGGGCGGGGCGGGGTCGGCGTCATGCGCTTCTCCTGGTCGGCGGGATCAGGCTCGGAGCGGCCGGGCGCGGACGGCTCGGCCGCGGGGCGAGCGGGCACCGCGGGATCGGCCGCGGAGCGACCGGGACCCGCCGGATCGGACTCCGTGGGATCGGGCACATTGGGATCGGGCACGACGGGATCGGGCACGTCGGGATCGGGCACGGAGCGATCGGGCACGTCGGAACCGGGCATGTCGGAACCGGGCACGGAGCGCTCGGGGACGGACGGATCGGGCACGGACGGATCAGGCATCGTCGGTCCCGTCGTCGAACTGGCCGGTCGCCTCGCCCGGCTCGTCGTCGATCCCCGCGACGGCGGCTCCCGAGCGGGACCGCTCGAGCGAGAGGCCGGTGGGGACGGCCAGCAGGAACGCGACCAGGAAGACGATGAGCAGCGCGATCGTGTAGGCCACGCCGAACGGGCCGACGACGCCCTGCGGCGCCGCGTCGATCCGGGTGCCCTCGGTGTCGACGGCGGTCCAGAGCAGGCCGTACTGGGTGTCGCCGACGGCGGAGAACGCGGCGTTCCCGTCCAGCGAGACCGCGGCGCGGGCGCTGACGGCCGAGGCCGCGTCGCCGGCGTCGGCGCCGGCCGGCGGGGCGAGCACGACGAAGCGGACGCCGAGATCCTGCAGCGCCGTTCCGACCTCGTAGCCGGTGCGCGAGACGAGGTTGCCCGCGAGCTCGTCGATCGCGTCGGTCTGCTCGGTGCCGGTGGCGGCGAGGGTCGACTGCTGATCGAGGGTCGCGCCCGCGCCGCGCTCGAGCCGCGCGAGGATCCCGCCGTCCGACTGCGGGACGAGCACGATCGTGCCCACCCGCGGCTCGTTCTGCGCCTCCGCCGCGACGTACGCCGGCAGCGAGCGATCGGAGCCGGCGGTCGTCACGGTCCCGCCGCCCATCGGGAACAGCACCGCCAGCGGAGCGACCGCCACGACCGCGGCGGCCGTGACGACCAGAGCCGGGACGACCCGGTAGGACGGCAGCGCGGCGACCGAGAGCGAGAAGCCGACGACCAGGCCGAGCCAGTACAGGCTGAGGCCCGTGCCGCTCCAGACGGCGACCGCCTCGGACCCGGTGGTCACCACCTGGACGTCCTGCGCGAGCGCGGCGGTCAGCAGACCGGCGGCGGCCACGCCCACGCCGCCGAGGGCGGAGAGGTTGTTCGGCAGCAGCAGCGCCGCGAGCGCCGAGATGATCAGCGGCAGCACGAGCACCGCGGTCGCGAGACCGGCCGCCGACGCGGGGACGCCCAGACCGCCGAGGAGCTCCAGCCAGCCGGTCGTGAAGCCCGAGGGGAAGCCGGCGACGAGCGAGAAGAAGTCGACCCGGCCGGTCGGCAGCGGCACGCCCGGGTCGGCGAGGATCGCGAACCAGTCGCCCCGCTGGGCGTGCGCGACGATGATCGGGAAGAGCAGCGCCAGAGCCGGGATCGGCAGTCCGGCGAAGCGGCCGATCCGGCGACCGGAGGTGGCGAGCACGACGATCCAGATCACCGCGAGCGGGATCGCGAGCACCGGCGCACAGGCGACGACCGCCGCCGCGAGGATCGACGCGGTCGCTGAGGACGACCAGGAGCGGTAGGCGCCGAATCCGGCGAAGAAGAGCCAGGGCAGCAGGACGTGCACCAGGATCGCGGCCGGGCGGCCCTCGGACTGCGCGGCGAAGAAGGCCGGCGCGAGCAGGTAGACGAAAGCGCCGGCGCCGCGGGCGATCGGCCGCGCGGTGAGGCGGGCGATCATCATCCACGCGCCCATCGTCGCGAGCGGCAGAGCCGTGAGGTAGAGGAGGACGATGGAGAAGCTCGGCGCCCAGAACGTGAGCGAGCCGAGCACGGCGAGCACGGCGGCGAACGGGTCCGCCGCGCCGATGAAGCCGGAGCCGAGGTCGCGCCAGCCGTACGCGGCGTTCCGCCACAGCTCGCCGACCGACGGCGAGAGGGTGAGCAGACCGCCGCCGCCCATGGCGGTGGCCGCGAGCAGGCGGGCGTAGACGATCAGCCCGGCGATCGCGGCGACCAGGACGATCCAGACGCCGCCGCCCTGGAAGAAGTGCAGCGGGTGGCGCTCGCGGCTGGCCTGCACCCGGACGGCGTCGTGGCGGACCGAGCGGAGCTGGCGGACCACGTCGAGCGGGATGCGCAACGGCGCGATGGCCTTCCAGCCGACGTTCTTCGACGAGCGGAGCACGCGTCTGGCGTGGAAGACCTTGGTGCCGCCGAACGCGACGACGAAGGCGGCGAGCAGCTCGCCGCCGACGAGGCCGGGCTGCTTGCGCAGGAGCCGGACGGCCGCGCGGCCGACGGCGAGCGGCACGAGCGAGAGCCAGTGCACGACGAGCAGCGCCACCGGGGCGTAGGCGAGGCGGCGGTGCAGCTGCGCGGTGCGGTGCTGGCGGGCGCGCCGCCGCTCCCCGCTGTCGATCCGGCGACCGTCCGGACGCTGCAGTCCGATGCGGGCGGTGGTGACCCGCGCGTCGGGGACGCGGCTGACCCGGTGACCGGCGAGGCGGGTGCGGATCGAGAAGTCGAGGGCGTCGTCGACCACGGGCAGCCCGGGGTCGAAGCCGCCCAGCTCCTCCCAGAGCGCGTGCCGCACGAGCATGCCGCCGGCGGCGACGGCCAGCACGTCGGGCGTCGCGTCGTGCTGGCCCTGGTCGAGCTCGTCCTCGACGAGGTGGACGGTGGTGCCGTAGTTGGTGATCGACTCGCCGTAGCTGCGGATGTAGCCGGAGCGGGTCCAGTCCATGACCTTCGGCCCGGCGACCGCGACGGAGGGCGCGACCTCGACCGCGCCGAGGAGCGCGGCGAGCGCACCCGGCTCAGGGGCGGAGTCGGCGGCGAGCAGCCACAGCCACTCGTCCTCCCCCGTCGGCGCCTGCATGACGCGCACCGCGCGGGCGACGGCCTGGCCGAACGGGAGGTTCTCGGCGACCTGGACGAACTGCGTCGGACCCCAGCCGGAGAGGAGCTCCCCGGTCGCGTCCTTCGAGCCGCCGTCGACGAACACGGTCGCATCGGGCTGTCGGGTCTGGGCCCGCAGAGCCGCGAGGGTGCGTTCCAGGTAGGCCGCGCCGTTGTGGGCGACCAGGACGGCGGTTACTCGGGGATACATCGCGGACCACCCTAAGCGATGGGCGCGCGGCGCCCCGCGGCGGCTCGCCGCCCCCGGTGAGCGGCGGTCGTCACGCCCGACGGCGCAGCTTGCGGCGCTCGCGCTCGGAGAGGCCACCCCAGATGCCGAAGCGCTCGTCGTTCTCGAGCGCGTACTCGAGGCACTGCGCCCGGACCTCGCACGAGGTGCAGATCTTCTTCGCGTCGCGCGTGGATCCGCCCTTCTCGGGGAAGAACGCCTCCGGATCGGTCTGCGCGCAGAGCGAGTCGACCTGCCAGGAGAGGGCGCCGCCGGGCGCCTCGCTGCCCGAGTCGATGCCCTGGCGGACGCCGGGGACACCGAGGCGGACGGGATCGACGAACCAGTCCTCGGGGACGGCGCTCATGCCGGAGGCCCGGTCGCTGCCGGGGCCTGCGTCGTCTCCGAAGCCTCTGTCGCTTCCGAAGCCTCCGTCGCTGCCAGAGACGCTGTCGGGAATCGCCATACCGTCTCCTACCCCGCCCGCGAACATGATCGGCGACCGGCTCCTCCCGGAGGGTGGGCCGCCTCAGTAATTACACCGGTGTCATTCGCTGAGGTCAAGTCGCGGACCATAAACCCTCAACCCGCCGTGGAGGGTTCACGACACACCGGCGTGTCGCGACCGTGTCGAAGCTCCCGGCCGGCGTCAGGACCCCGCGGCGCTCCGGGCGCGCCAGGCGCTCTCCACCATCTCGGCGACGGTGTGGCGCATCTCCCAGCCGAGGTCGCGGGCCGCGGTCTCGCCCGAGGCGACGATGCGGGGCGGGTCTCCCGGGCGGCGCGGCGCGACCTCCGGGGTGAAGGCGATGCCGGTGCTGTCGGCGATCGCGGTCATGATCTCGCCGACCGAGGCGCCGGTTCCGCTGCCGAGGTTGTAGACGGGCTCGATCGGCTCGCCGGCGGCCAGGCGCCGGGCCGCCGCGACGTGCGCGAGCGCGAGATCGGCGACGTGGATGTAGTCGCGGACGCAGGTGCCGTCCGGAGTGGGGTAGTCGTCGCCGTTGATGCGCGGCGTCCGTCCGGCCAGCAGCGCCTCGAACACCAGCGGGAACAGGTTGTGCGGGCTGGTGTCGTAGACGTCCGGGTAGCCGGAGCCGACGACGTTGAAGTAGCGGAGCGACGCGTGGCGCACCCCGTGCGCGCGGCCGGCATCGGCGAGCAGCCACTCGCCGATCAGCTTCGACTCGCCGTAGGGCGACTCGGGGCTCTTCGGGGTGCTCTCGGTGACGAGCTCGACGTCGACCGCGCCGTACACCGCGGCGCTGGAGGAGAAGACGATCGAGCGGACGCCGGCGCGCTCCATCGCGGCGAGCACGCGCATCGTGCCGGTGACGTTCTGCTCGTAGGTGTGCAGCGGGCGCTGCACCGAGACTCCCGCGTACTTGAAGCCGGCGACGTGGACGACGCCCTCGATGTCGTGCTGCGCGAAGACCTCGTCCAGCAGCGCCTCGTCGAGGATCGAGCCGCGGTGGAACGGCACGCCCTCGGGGACGAAGCCCTCGTGCCCGGACGACAGATCGTCGAGGACGACGGGGTCGATGCCCTGCTCGGCGAACGCGCGCACGACGTGCGCTCCGATGTACCCGGCTCCCCCGGTGACCAGCCATGCCATGTGGATCCTCCTCGATGACGGGCGCCGCGCGCGCACCGACGCAACCCTAGCGGCGGGGCGGCGCGGGCCAGGTGGCGGGATCTCGTGGTGTCGCGATATCCTGCCGTCGTGCTCCGCTCCGTCGCCGTCCTCGCCCTGCCCGGGGTCGCCCCGTTCGAGTTCGGCGTGGTCTGCGAGGTGTTCGGGATCGACCGGCGCGACCACGGCGGGCCGGTGTTCGACTTCCGGATCGCGACCGCGGATCCGGGGCCGGTGCGCACCTCGCTCGGCTTCGAGCTGATGATCGCCGACGGCCTCGAGGCGGCCGAGGACGCCGACCTGATCGCGGTGCCGGCGCACCCGATCGGCCCCGCCGACGAGCGCGTGCTAGCCCTGCTGCGCCGCGCCCACGAGCGCGGGGCGTGGATCGTGAGCGTCTGCAGCGGCGCCTTCGTGCTGGCCGAGGCGGGACTGCTCGACGGGCGACGGGCGACGACGCACTGGATGCACGCCGACGAGCTCGCCCGGCGCCACCCGGCGGTCGAGGTCGACCCGGACGTCCTGTTCGTGCAGGAGGGCCGGATCGTCACGGGCGCCGGGACCGCGGCCGGGATCGACGCGTGCCTGCACATCGTCCGCGAGGAGCTCGGCGCCGCGGCCGCGAACGTCGTCGCGCGCCGCATGGTGGTGCCGCCGCAGCGCCACGGCGGCCAGGCGCAGTTCATCCCGACGCCGATCCCGGAGGCGCGCGCGGACTCGCTCGCCGACGTCACCGAGTGGATGCTGCGCCACCTCGACGAGGAGCTCAGCGTCGACGACCTCGCCCGTCGAGCGCTGATGTCGCCGCGCACCTTCGCCCGCCGCTTCCGCGCCGACCTGGGCACCACGCCGCTGGCCTGGCTGAACCGCCAGCGGCTCCTCCGCGCCCAGCAGCTGCTGGAGGAGTCCGACCTCACCCTCGAGGCGATCGCCGCCCGCGTCGGCTTCGGCACCGCCGCCGTCCTCCGCCACCACTTCGCCCGCGTGCTGCAGACGACGCCCGCCGCCTACCGCCGCACCTTCGCGACGGCGGCCGCGGCCGCCTCCTGACCGGCGCCGGGACCCACCGACCCGGTGACGGTGGGTCTCGATACGCGCTGCGCGCTACTCGACCAGCATGGTGCGCGCTGCGCGCTGCTCGATCGGCATGGTGCGCCCGGCGGCATGCTCGACCAGCATGGTGCGCCCTGCGGGCTGCTCGACCAGCATGGTGCGCCCTGCGGGCTGCTCGACCAGCATGGGTGGGGCGGCCGTCCATGCTGATCGAGTAGCCCGCGCAGCGGGCGTATCGAGATCCACCACCGCAAGCACGGTGGGCCGAAGAGCCGCCCGTCAGACCGTGGCGACGAAGAGGGTGCCGCGGCCGGTGACCGAGAGGGCGCGCTCCGACGGCGTGACGTAGACGCTGCCGCCGCGCTCGACCTCGACCGAGCCCTCGGCGCCGTGGACGGTGAAGGACCCGGCGGTGGCGATCGCGATGGCCGGTCCGTCGAGCTCGACGCGCACCGGCTCGTCCGAGGCCGGCTCGACGACGGCGAGCAGGAAGTCCGGCACGTCCGGCCGGTAGACGCGCAGCCCGGGCGCCGGCTCCTCGGCCGGCAGGTACGGCACCGGCAGCGGCGAGAACTCGAGAACGCTGACCAGCTCGGGCACGTCGATGTGCTTGGGCGTGAGCCCGCCGCGCAGGACGTTGTCGGAGGCGGCCATCAGCTCGACCCCCGTGCCCGCGAGGTAGGCGTGGATGTTGCCGGCGGGCAGGTAGAGCACCTCGCCGCGGGCGAGCCGCACGCGGTTGAGCAGCAGCGAGAGCACGACGCCCGGGTCGCCCGGGTAGGCCTCGGCGAGCGAGAGCACCGTCGCCGTCTCGAGGCGGTCGTCGCCCTCCGACGCTCCCACCACGGCGGCGATCAGGGCCGCGACCTCCGCGCGGTCGCCGTCGGCGAGCAGCCAGGAGACGGCGCGCCGCAGGACGACCGACGGCTCGCCGTCGAGCTCGCCGGCGAAACGCGTGATCGCCGCCGCCCCCTCCCCCGCGGCACGGCCGGCCAGCTCCGCGAGCAGCGCCCGGGTGCCGTCGAGCTCGCGGAACCCGCAGAGCGCGTCGAAGCTCTCGGTGAGCGCGTAGATCAGCTCGGGCTTGTGGAACGGGTCCTTGTAGTTGCGCTCGGCCGCGTCGCGCGGGACGCCGGCCTCGTCCTCCTCGACGAACCGGCGCTGCGCCGTCTCCGACGACGGGTGCGCCTGGAGCGAGAGCGGTGCGCCCGCCGCGAGGATCTTGAGCAGGAACGGCAGCCGCGGTGCGCCGGACACGGGGTCGACCGAGCCGGCGACTCCGGCGAGCGCCGTCTCCGGCTCGCGGGCGATCCACTCGGCGAGGGTCGACGCGCCGACGGAGGCGGGGTCGAGGATGCGGGCCGGCGAGCCCGGGTGCGCGCCGAGCCAGAGCTCCGCCTCGGGTCGGCCGGACGGCGCGGTGCCGAGGGCGTCCGAGATGCCGGTGAGCGAGCCCCAGGCGTAGTCGCGGGGGGTGTTGCCGATCGGGATGAACACGGCGGAGGCCTTCCGTTCCGGGGCGGGCTGCGAGGCGGGATGCGGGGCTGCGCCGTCCGGACCCTGCCGGGGCGGCCCGGGCCCGACGCTAGCAGGATCTACAAGAGCGGCCCCGGAGGACCGGCCGCCGCTTGGCGCCGATCGCCAGCGTCCGCGCCGGCCGTCCGCCCCCTTCGTACGCTGGGAGGAGCCGCACCGCCGCCGCTCCTGCGGGCCGAGTCGCTGCGCGCCCGAGCGATGGAGCGATGAACCATGGACAGCACGACCTTCGAACTGCTCACCGCCGACTTCTACGGCTTCGAGTCGCGGCTCACCCCCGCCGAGAAGGAGCTCCTCGTGGGCGTCCGCGCGTTCCTCGAGGAGCAGGTCCGCCCGATCGCCGACGAGTACTGGGAGCGCGCCGAGTTCCCGCGCCAGCTCATCCCCGGGATCCACGCCACCGGCGTGATCGGCCTCTCCTGGCCCGAGACGCGGACGATCGAGAACTCGTCGGTGTTCCGCGGCTGGGTCGCCCTCGAGTTCGGCCGGGTCGACGCGAGCATCGCCACCTACGTCGGCGTGCAGAACGGCCTGGTGATGGGGACCGTCGGCGTCGCCGGCTCCGAGGAGCAGCGGGCCGAGTGGCTGCCGAAGCTCGCCTCGGGCGAGGTGATCGGCGCCTTCGGCCTCACCGAGCCGCACTCCGGCTCCGACTCCGCGCAGGGCCTGCGCACCACCGCCCGCCGCGAGGGCGACACCTGGATCCTCGACGGCGAGAAGCGCTGGATCGGGAACGCGACCTTCAGCGACGTCACCGTGATCTGGGCGAAGGACGTCGCCGACGGCCAGGTGAAGGGGTTCCTCGTCCCGACGAGCACCCCGGGCTACCGCGCCACGGCCATCGCCCGCAAGCAGAGCCTGCGCACCGTGCAGAACGCCGACATCGTGCTCGAGGGCGTCCGCGTGCCGGAGTCGCTGCGCCTGCAGGGCGCGAACTCGTTCCGCGACACGGCGAAGGTCCTCCGCCTGACCCGCGCCGAGGTCGCCTGGCAGGCGATCGGCGTCGCGATCGGCGCCTACGACGCCGCCCTGCGCTACGCCCGCGAGCGCGTCCAGTTCGGCAAGCCGCTGGTCGGGCACCAGCTGGTGCAGGACCTGCTGGTGAAGAGCATCGGCAACATCACCGCGAGCATCGCCCTGGCCACCCGGGTCTCCGAGATGCTCGACGCGGGCGAGCAGCGCGACGAGCACTCCGCGCTCGCGAAGGCGTACACGACGGCGCGGATGCGCGAGACGGTCGCCTGGTGCCGCGAGGTGATGGGCGGCAACGGCATCGTCCTCGACTACGGCGTCGCCCGGTTCTTCGCCGACGCGGAGGCCCTGTACTCCTACGAGGGCACCCGGGAGATGAACACCCTGATCGTCGGACGCGCGATCACGGGCAGCGCGGCGTTCGTCTGAAGCGCAGCCCGCCCGCTCGCCGGCCGCCCGCTCCCTAGACTGTTCGCCATGATCCGACGCGCCGCGCCCGCCGCTCCCCGAGCGCTCGCGGTGGCCGTGCTCACGGTGATGCTGGGCGGCCAGGCGCTGCGGAACCTCGCGGGCTGGTGGGGCTGGGGCGTCGTCGTCGCGGCGCTGCTGGTCGGCGTCGTCGTGCTGCTGGTCCGGGTGCGGCCACGGCTGCGCTGGAGCCGGACGCCCAAGGCGCTCGTCGCCTTCCTCGCCCTCGCCGTGCTCTCGCTGCTCTGGTCCGCGTACCCCGGGGCGAGCGCGATCGGCGTCGTCGCGCAGCTCGCCACCTCGCTCGGCGCAGTCGCCCTCGCCCTGACGCTCAGCACGGCGCAGTTCGTCACCGCCCTCGGCCGCGCGCTGCGGATCACCGTCGGCGGCTCGCTCCTGTTCGAGCTCGTCGTGGCGGTCGTCGTCCGCGCGCCCGTGCTGCCGTTCGTCATCGACCTCCCCGCCGGCCGCATCCCGGACGCCTTCTACTGGTCGCAGGCCGCCCTGTTCACCGGCGAGCCGATCCAGGGCCTCGTCGGCAACCGCAACCTGCTCGGCTTCCTCGCGCTGCTCGGCCTGATCGTCGTGCTGATCGAGCTGGCCGCGCGCAGCCTCCGTCCCCGCTGGGGCGTCGTCTGGATCGTCCTGTTCGCCGCGACGCTCCTGCTCACCCGCTCCGCCACCGTGCTGCTCTGCGTCGTCGCCGTCGCGGCGGCCGCGGGCTTCGCGCTCTGGGCGCGGCGCCGCGGCGAGTCGGAGCGGCGGCCCGTCTACGTCACGGCCGCGGCGACCGCCGTCGTGCTCGCGGGCTGCGCGATCGCCGGCTGGGGCGCCCTGCTCGGCCTGCTCGGCAAGAGCGAGGACGCGACCGGCCGGCTCGACATCTGGCGCTCGGTCTGGGCGCTCGCCGCCGAGCGGCCCGTCCTCGGCTGGGGCTGGGTCAGCTACTGGGCGCCCTGGGCCGCCCCGTTCGACACCCTCGCCGAGCGCAAGGGCGTCCTCTACCTGCAGGCGCACGACACCTGGCTCGACGTCTGGTTCCAGCTCGGCCTAGTCGGGCTCGTGCTCTTCACCGCCCTCGTCGTCTCCACCCTCTGGCGCGCCTGGTTCCGCGCCGTCGACCGGCCGCGCCGCAGCGCGACGACGGCGCTGCCCTACTCTGCCGTGTCGCTCGCGCCGCTGCTGCTGCTCGCCGCCCTCCTCGCGCAGGCGCTGTTCGAGAGCCGGCTCCTGATCGAGAGCGGCTGGCTCCTGCTGGCCGCCCTGGCGGTCCTGACCAAGCAGCCCGCGAACGAGGAGGAGGACGCGCTCACCGCCGAGCCGATCCCCCTCGCCGGCCAGCGCGCCGTCCGATGAGGGGCGGACGGCCGTCGGCGCTGCCGGCCGCCCTCGCGGACGCCCTGGCGTCCCCGCAGTTCGCGGCGGCCCTCGCGCAGACCTCCCTCGTCGTCGTGCTCTGCGCGCCGGCCGTGCGCGGGATGATCGGCTGGCCCGGCTACATCGCGGCGATCGCGACGCTCACCGCCCTCGCGGCCGTCATGCTCGTGCTGCGGCGCGAGCTGCTCGACTGGGAGGGGCTGCTGCCGACCAGCATCCTGGTCTTCCTCGGCTGGATCGCCCTCAGCACGCTGTGGAGCGGCTACCAGTGGGCCACCGCCTCGAGCGTTCTCTACCAGCTCGCCCTCGCCTTCCTCGCGATCGCGATCGGCCTCACCCGCGACATCATCCAGGTGATCCGCGCGGTCGGCGACGTGATGCGGTTCGTGCTGATCGGCTCGCTGGCCGTCGAGGTGCTCTCCGGCGCCCTGATCGACCGGCCGCTGCACTTCCTCGGCGTCGAGGGCCTCCTGGCCGCCGGCGGCCCGATCCAGGGGCTGGTCGGCACCCGCAACCAGCTCGGGCTGGTCTGCCTGCTGGCGGTCGTCACCTTCTCGGTCGAGCTGATGACCCGGTCCGTGGCGCGCGGCCCGGCCCTCGCCTCCCTCGCTCTCGCCGCGGTCACCCTGGTGCTCACCCGCTCGGCGGTCAGCGCCGGAGTGCTCGTCGTGGCGGCGGTCGTCGCGCTGATCCTGCGCTGGGTGCGCCGCGCCACCGGCGAGCAGCGCCGACGACGGCAGTACACGACGCTCGCGGTGCTCGTGGCGTCCGCGCTCACCGCCGGGCTCTTCCGCTTCCGGATCGTCGACCTGCTCAACGCGGGCAGCGAGTTCGAGTTCCGGGTCACGCTCTGGCAGCAGGTCTGGCGCTTCACCGACCTGGCGCCGATCATCGGCTGGGGCTGGGTGGGCTACTGGCGCACCGACCTGTACCCGTTCAACGCGATCGACTTCCTCTCCGGGCGGCCGCACTCCTCCAGCCTGAACGCGGTGTTCGACCTGGCGCTGCAGGTGGGCGTCGTCGGGGTCGCGCTCTTCCTCGTGCTGGTCGGCCTCGCGCTCTGGCGCTCGTGGATCATCGCCTCCGAGCGCAAGGCGGTCGTGCACGTCTGGCCGGTGCTGGTGCTCAGCGTCCTCGTCGTCACCTCGCTCGCGGAGAGCTCGCTCCTCGTCGACGCCGGCTGGCTGCTGCTGGTGATCTGCGCGATGCGCGCCGCGCAGGGGCTCAGCTGGCGGCGGCTCCTGCACCCCGGCGACCGGCCCGGCGGGCTGCCGCGACAGCCCATAGCACCGCCAGGTGCTCCTCCCGGCAGCGCTCCCAGCTGAACCGGGCCGCGCGCTCGACGCCCTTCGCGCCGAGCTCGGCGGAGCGCTCGATCGCCTCGAGGATCCCGTCCGCGATCGAGCGCGGCTCGAGCGGATCGACGAGTACCGCGGCGTCGCCGCAGATCTCGGGCAGCGAGCCGGAGTCGGCGGCCGCGACCGGGCAGCCGGAGGCCATCGCCTCGATCGGCGGGAAGCCGAAGCCCTCGTAGAGGCTCGGGAAGGCGAGGACGGCGGCGCGCCGGTAGAGCTCCGCCAGCTCCTCGGTGCCCACGTGCCCGCGCCACTCGACGAAATCGGGCAGCGGGCCGAGCTTCTCCAGGTCGCCGCCGGTCAGGACGAGCCGCAGATCGTGGCCCTCGGCGCGGAGCAGGCGCATCGCCTCGAACAGCCGCGCGTGGTTCTTGTGCGGCCAGGCGCGCGCCGGGTAGAAGACGAAGTCCTCGCGTGCGCCCAGGTGCGGGCGGAAGCGCTCGGTGTCCACCCCGAGGTGGGAGACGTGGATCCGCTCCTCCGGGATGCCGAGCAGCTCGACGATCCGCCCCTTGGTGAACGCGCTGATGGTGATGATCGCGTCGGCTCGGCGCGCGGTGGCCTCGTAGGCGATCCGCCGGAAGACGCGCTCGACGCGCGGGAAGAGCTGCGGGAGGTCCCGGTGCTGGAGGTCGAAGAGCATCTGCACGTGCCCCTGCCGCCGCGACGGCCAGGGCAGCGGGACGGTGAAGGGGAAGTAGAGGATCTCGTCCGGCCCGAGCAGGCGCCGGAGCCGGACGGTGCGCAGCAGCGCCTGCAGCATGCCCGTCGCTCGGCGCCGGTGGCCGGCCCCGCTGACGACGCCCTCGGCGACGATCTCGGGCACGCCCTCGCTGAAGCCGCGGGCGTTCTCGGGGACGAGCGCCTGCACGCGCAGCCCCTCCTCTCCCGGCCGCGTCACGAGGAGGCGGGTGAGCGCGCGAGCGTAGGTCTCGCCGCCGCCCATCCCGCCCGGGTCGACGGTGAGCACGGCGAGCGTGACGGGGAGGCGTTCCGGCATGGCGTCCGATCGGATCGAGGCTCCCTCGTGGTGAGGGCCGGGTCAGACTACCCGCGCCCGCCCTCGGCGCCGCGGAGCGCCCCCCGGCGGGTGCTCCGCGGCGCGGCGGAGGCCGGTGGGTAGTATGTAGCCCGCTGTCACCGACCCCGACGAAACGGACCACCACGTGCCCCGCGCTTTGATCACCGGAATCACCGGCCAGGACGGCCTCTACCTCGCCGAGCTGCTGCTCGAGAAGGGCTACGAGGTCTTCGGGCTCGTCCGAGGGCAGAACAACCCCAAGTACGAGCTCGTCCGCCGCACCGTCCCTGAGGTGACGCTGCTCACCGGTGACCTCACCGACGTGTCGAGCCTCGTGCGCGTGCTCGCCGCCTCGCAGCCCGACGAGGTCTACAACCTCGGCGCGATCTCGTTCGTCGCCTACTCGTGGGAGAACGCGTCGCTCACGACCGACGTGACCGGCAAGGGCGTGCTCAACATCCTCGAGGCCGTTCGCCTCTACGCCGGCGACGACATGTCGCGCGTGAAGTTCTACCAGGCGTCCTCGTCCGAGATGTTCGGCAAGGTCCAGCAGGTCCCCCAGAGCGAGGAGACCCTCCTCTGGCCGCGCTCGCCCTACGGCGTCGCCAAGGTCTTCGGTCACTACATGACCATCAACTACCGCGAGTCCTACGGCATGCACGCCTCGTCGGGCATCCTCTTCAACCACGAGTCGCCCCGCCGCGGCCCGGAGTTCGTCACCCGCAAGATCAGCCTCGCGGTAGCCCGCATCAAGCTCGGCCTCCAGGAGACGCTGGAGCTCGGCAACCTCGACGCCAAGCGCGACTGGGGCTTCGCCGGCGACTACGTCGACGCGATGTGGCGGATGCTGCAGCAGCCCGAGGGCGACGACTACGTGGTCGCCACCGGCGAGACCCACGAGATCCGCGAGTACCTCGACATCGCCTTCAACCACGTCGGCATCGAGGACTGGACCCCTTACGTCACGCAGAACCCCGCGTTCATGCGCCCGGCCGAGGTCGACCTGCTCATCGGCGACCCGGCGAAGGCGCGCGACGTGCTCGACTGGCAGCCGAAGGTCTCCTTCCCCGAGCTGGTCTCGATGATGGTCGAGAACGACCTCGCCGAGCAGTCCGCGCTGATCAAGTAGCCGCCGTGCCCGCAGCGTTCGTCACCGGGGCGAGCGGACAGGACGGGGGCTACCTCGTCGAGCGTCTGCTCGCCGACGGCTGGGAGGTCTCCGCGCTCGTGCGCGACGAGGACGCTTCCCTGCCCGCGTCCGTCCGCCCCTTCCAGGGCGACCTCCGCGACGCCGCGGGCCTCGGCCGCGTGATCGCCGAGGCGCGGCCCGACACGGTCTTCCACCTCGCCGGGATCTCCTCGGTGGCGCAGTCCTGGCAGGAGCCGGTGCTGACCGCCGAGGTCACCGGCACCGCGGTCGCCGCCCTGCTCGAGGCGTCGCTGGCCCTGCAGGACTCCGCGGGCCGCGAGGTCCGCTTCGTGCAGGCCTCCTCCTCGGAGATCTTCGGCGCCGCCACGGAGAACCCGCAGACGGAGTCGACGCCGATCCGCCCCGTGTCGCCGTACGGCGCCGCGAAGGCGTTCGCGCACCTCCTCGTCGGCGTCTACCGCGGTCGCGGCCTGCACGCGTCCTCCGCGATCCTCTACAACCACGAGTCGCCGCGCCGCCCCGAGAGCTTCGTGACCCGGAAGATCACGGCCGGCGTCGCCGCGATCGCCGCCGGGACCGCGACCGAGCTCTCGCTCGGCAACCTCGACGCCCGCCGCGACTGGGGCTGGGCGCCCGACTACGTCGACGCGCTCGTCCGCGCCTCGCGCGCCGAGGCGGCCGGCGACTACGTCGTCGCGACCGGCGTCGCGCACTCCGTCCGCGAGTTCGTCGGCGCCGCCTTCGCGGCCGCCGGCATCGACGAGTGGGAGGACCGGATCCGGATCGACCCGCGCTTCGCCCGCCCCGTCGACGCCCCGGAGATGCGCGGCGACGCGTCGAAGGCCCGGGCGGAACTCGGCTGGGCGCCGACGGTCGCCTTCGAGGAGATCGTCGCCCGCATGGTCGAGAACGACCTCGAGCTGGCCCGGGCCGCGAACTGAACCGCGGCCCGGCCCCGCTCGGGGCCGGGCCGGCTCACTCCGCGTCGGCGAACGACCGTCCTGCGACGGACGCGTCGTCGGAGGCGACGCCCTCCGTCGTCCCGGCGCCCTCGACGAGGTAGTCCCAGACGCGCTCCGCGTACTGGTCCCACGTCCCGCCGTCGATCGCCAGGGCCTCGGCGGTCAGCCGCTCGTGCAGCGCCGTGTCGGTCAGGAGCCGCTCGAGCGCGGCGGCGATGTCCTGGTCGTCGTGCGGATCGACGAAGAGGGCGCCGCCCTCGGACGCGACCTCGCGCATGCTGCCGAAGCCCGAGGTGATCACCGGCGTCCCCACCGAGAGCGACTCGACGATGGGCAGGCCGTAGCCCTCGTTGATCGAGGGGAAGACCGTGCAGTGCGCCAGGCGGTACGCGCTCCAGAGCAGGGCGTCGGTGATCGAGGACAGCGAGCGCACCGGGCGCCCGAAGCCCTCGAGGACCTCCAGCCGGTAGAGGAACTCCGCGCTGTTCCACGCGTTGCCGCCGATGAAGACGAGGCTGAACTCCAGACCGCGCCGCCAGAGCAGCTCGGCCGCGTGCAGGACGGCGAGGTGGTTCTTCCGCGGCTCGTGGCTGCCGACGCACACCACGAGCGGGAGACCTTCGGTCACGAGCGAGCGGGCGGCGGTGGCCAGCTCCTGCTCGGTGACGTCCTCGGGCTGCGACGGCAGGAGGATCGGCCGGATGTCCGGCCCCGCCACTCCGATGCTGCCCAGCATGTGGCGCCAGCCCGAGTACTCGGTCGCGGCCGCGGACGAGATCGTCGCGATCCGGTCCATGTGCGAGACCGCGACGAGGGTGCGCGAGAAGGCCGCGCTGATGCCGGTGCTCGCCGTCTCGGCGGTGGTGACCGGGACGCAGTCGAAGCCGATGGTGCCGGTGCGGTTGCCGCTGAACTCGGCCAGCGCCGCGATGCGGGAGGTCCGCTCGTCCTCGACCGCGAGCTCGGGGAGGATGTAGGTGCACTCCCACGGGACGATGACGCGGGAGCGGTCCTCCTGGGCGTCGCGGACGTCGCCGGCGACGGCGTTCCGGCTCTGCTCCGGGGTGAGCAGGACGAGCGACTCGTGCGTGCTGTCCCAGCCGGCGAGCAGGACCTCGTGGTCGCGGGACCACCGGGCGATGCTCTGCCGGACGACGCGCTGGATCCCGGTCGCGAGACCGGTCCGCGCGGTGTGGTGGACGTCGATCACGACGGCCCCGACGACCACCTCGACGTCGGGGTGGTGGAACCGGGCGAAGACGCGGTCCGAGGCGATCGTGGACGCGGCGTGGCGCAGCAGCTCCGCCGTGCCGCCGAGCCGCGCTCGGCGGCGGCCGTCGACGACGTCCTCGCGACGCGGCAGCGTCCCGCGGAGCACGGACAGCACGAGCCAGACCTCCCGGTCGCTCGGGGCCGGGAGGAGGACGCTCAGCTGCCCGGTGAGCGCGTCGACGCTCGAGAGCGGCTCGACCGCGGGGGCGAGGGTGCGGACGAGGGTCGAGAGACGCTCGATGAGGTACTGCTTACTGCGCACGGCGCGCCTCCTCAGGCTCTGTGGACTCGGGATCGAGGCGCTCGGGTCCGGCGGCCTCCGGCTCGAACGGCTCCGAGTCGAGCGGCTCCGAGTCGATCGGCGCCGAGTCGAGGAAGGCCGACGGAGCGATGAGGGCCTCCCACAGCTCCGCGGCGTAGTCGTCCCAGGTGCGCACCGGGCGCTCCACGGCCTCGCGGCGCAGCCGCTCGAGGAGCTCGGCGTCCGTGAGGAGCGCCCGCATGGCGTCGATCAGCTCGTCGTCGGACGCGGGGTCGATGAGCACGCAGCCGCCGTGCTCGGCGATCTGGGCCGTGCTGCCGAACTTCGAGGTGAGGACGGGCAGGCCGATCGAGAGCGCCTCGGCCACCGGCAGTCCGTAGCCCTCGTGCAGGGACGGGAACGCGAGGAACCGCGCCTCCCGGTAGCTGGCGACGAGCACGTCGTCGCCGACTCCGCGCAGGACCTCGACCGGCCGGCCGACCGCCACGAGCTCGCGCACGCGCGGATCGAAGACCTGGTGCGACCACGGGTTCGCCCCGCCGATGAAGCGCAGGCGGAACCGCAGCCCGGCGCGCCAGAGCACCTCGGCGGCGTGCAGCACGGCGAGGTGGTTCTTGCGCGGCTCCTGGCTGCCCACGCAGAGCACGAGCGGCATCGACGACGTCGTCCCGCCGACCGCGCGGATCCCGTCGGGCAGCTCGACCGGCAGCGGCACGGCCTGCACCGAGGGACCGACCAGGCCCTGGGCGGGGAGCGCGCGGACGAAGCCGCCGTACTCCAGTGCGGCCGCCGAGCTCACCGTCGCCACCCGTGCGGCGTGCTTCACGACCGAGAGGAAGTTGACGTAGCGCACCGTCTCCTCCGGCGGGACCGTGTCGGCGCTGATGACGGGGATGGCGTCGTGCCCGAGGATCACGACCTCGTTGCCGGAGTGCTCCGCGAGCGCGGACAGCGGCCCGCACTGGTTGTACTCGGGGACGGAGGGGATCACGACGACGCAGCGGTACGGCACCACGAACTCGGTGCGCTCGGGGTCGCCGTGGCGCCAGGCGCGACGGTCGGACGCGGCCCAGTCGACGACGCGCTCCCGCTCGATCGGGCTGAGCCGGCGGAAGGACAAGGAGCCGTGCACCCAGGCGACCGGGATGATGTCGTGCGTCGCGTCCCAGCGCGAGACGGTCTGGCGCACGACGCGCTGCACGCCGGTGTTGTGGCCGTGCCGGGCGGGGAAGTCGACGTCCACGAGGACGGCGCCGGTGACGACCTCGACCCTCGCTCCGAGGTCGGCGAAGCCGGTCGCGGTCCGCGAGCCGGCCTCCATGAAGATGCGCAGCGCCGCCTCCTCGGGGGCCAGCGCGATCGCGCGCCGGAACCACTGGAAGAGCTCGCTGGTGGGGTAGGCGGCGGTGAAGGAGACCAGCGCCACCCAGGTCAGCTCGTCGTCGCCGCGGAGCCGGATCTCCCGGGCCACCTCGTCGAGGTACGGGCCCGGGCCGCGGGCGAGCAGGGAGCGGCGGGTGTCCTCGTCGAAGAGGAGCGCTCCGATCTGCTCGAGGCGCTGCAGCATCGCCTCGGATCGCTCCGCGCGCGCGGCGGCGGTGCCCTCGCTCATCGCGCCCGACCGGACAGCCGGCGCTTGGCGAAGCGCGCCGAGTGGCCGATCGCGCCCGGCAGGCCGAGCTGCCGGACCCGGATCTGGAAGGTGCGGACCAGGCGCAGGGGCTTGGTGACCCGCCAGGAGAGGGTGTGCTCGAAGCCGCTGGCGGTCACCCCGCCGACCTGGATCCGCTCGACCCACAGGTCGAAGGGGTCGTTCAGCAGGGCGTCGACCTGGGTGCGCAGACGGCGCACCTCGTCGGCGTCGTCGCCCGGGAGGTCCTCGCTCGAGGGGGCCTCGTCCGGCCGGAGGGCCTGGAGGCTCGGGTCGGCGGAGATCGGCGCCTCCTCGGCGGAGCCCCCGAGTTCGGGGACCGGGTCGCCGGCACTCTGGGCCACAGGCTCCAGCGGGACGTCGGATGGCTGCGTGGGCATGGCGAACACCTCGTTCGTGTCGTTCAGTCGGCGAGCGGGGACAAGACTACCCGCGCGGCGGCTGGGGTCGGCGCGCGCTCCGGCCGTGGCGCTCGGGTCGGCACGTATAATGATGCGGTCCGTCGCACGGCGGAGGCCGAGACCTTGGAGTTCCATGCCCATCAGTCCAGTCGATCGCGCACGCTCCATCGCCGACGAGCCCTTCCAACTCGCCGGCACGACCTCGGCGGTCGGCGGCGGATCCGGCGGCTTCGTCGCCTCGCTCCTGGAGATCCTCCGGCACCGCGAGCTCCTGCGGCTCCTGGTCGGCCGCGAGCTCAAGTCCCGCTACAAGGACAGCAGCCTCGGCTTCGTCTGGAGCCTCGTCCGGCCGCTGATCATGCTGCTGATCTACTACGTGGCCATCGGCCAGATCCTCGGCGCCTCGCGCGGCGTGCCGAACTTCGCCATCTTCGTCTTCTCCGGGCTCACGCTCTGGGGGCTCTTCAGCGAGATCGTCACCGCCGGCACGACGTCGATCCTCGGCAACGGCGGACTGATCAAGAAGGTCTACCTGCCGCGGGAGATCTTCCCCGTCGCCGCGATCGGCTCGGCCCTGTTCAACTTCGCCGTCCAGTTCGTCGTGCTGATGGTGGGCGCGGTGCTCACCGGCTCGCTGGTCTTCGGCCGGGATCTGCTCTACATCCTCCCGGCGCTCGCGATCACCCTGGTCTACGGACTGGCGTTCGCGCTCGCACTGTCGGCGCTGAACGTCTACCTCCGCGACGTGCAGTTCCTCGTCGAGGTCGGCCTGCAGATCTTCTTCTGGCTGTCGCCGATCGTCTACGCGTGGAACTTCGTGGTGACCGCCACGACCGGCGCCGGCCGGGGCTGGCTCGAGCAGCTGTACCTCTTCAACCCCATGTCCAACGCGATCCTCGCCTTCCAGCGCGCGATCTGGGGCGACGGCTCCCGCGTCAGCATCATCGAGGGCAACGAGATCGCCCCCCAGGTCTGGCCGCCCGACATGGCGCTCCGCCTGCTCATCGTCTTCGCCGTCGGGGTGGTGTTCGTCTGGATCGGGCACCGCATCTTCCGGCGCCTCGAGGGCAACTTCGCCCAGGAGATCTGATCGTGACCCTCACCAGCAAGCCGGAGTCGGCCTCGGGCCCCACGGCCACCCCCACCGTCGTCCGCGTCCGCGGCGCGTCCAAGCGCTTCGTGATCCGTAAGGACAAGTCGTTCAAGGAGCGGATCGTCAACTTCGGCCGCGGGCGCAAGCACCGCGACGAGTTCTGGGCGCTGCGCGACGTGGACCTCGAGATCCCGCTCGGCTCCACCGTCGGCCTCATCGGCGCCAACGGCTCCGGCAAGAGCACCCTCCTCAAGCTGATCGGCGGCATCGTCCAGCCGACCACCGGGACGGTCGAGCGCCGCGGGCGCCTCGCCGCCCTGCTCGAGCTCGGCGCCGGGTTCCACCCCGACCTCACCGGCCGGGAGAACGTCTACCTCAACGGCGCCATCCTCGGGCTGTCCCGGGCGGAGCTCGACGGCAAGTTCGACGCGATCGTCGAGTTCTCGGAGATCGCCGAGTTCATCGACACCCAGGTGAAGTTCTACTCGTCGGGCATGTACGTCCGGCTCGCGTTCGCGATCGCGATCCACACGGATCCCGACCTCCTGCTGGTCGACGAGGTCCTCGCCGTCGGTGACGAGCCGTTCCAGCGCAAGTGCATGGACCGCATCCGCGCCTTCCAGCGCGCCGGGAAGACCATCGTCCTGGTCACCCACTCCCTCGAGCAGGTCGGCGAGCTCTGCGACCGCACGATCGTGCTCGAGAAGGGCAACGTCGTGTTCGACGGCGAGACGTCGGAGGGTCTGCAGGTGCTCCGCGAGAGCTTCGAGGACCGGCGCCAGGCCCGTCAGGAGCGCGAGGCGGCCGCCGCTGGCGCCGAGGACGAGCCGGCCCCGACCCTCATCGACATCCTCGACTGCCGGCTGCGCGGCGGATCGATCGAGCACGGCGGCATCGTCGTCCGCAGCGGCGAGTCGCTCGAGTTCGACGTCACCGTGCGCACCAGCCGGCCGGTCGACGACTGGAACATCGGCATGGGCATCGACACCCCCCTCGGGCAGCGCGTCTTCGGCACCAACACCGAGCGCATCGGCACCCCGCTGTCGAGCGTCGACGGCGAGATGACCGTCACCTTCACCCTGCCCGATCTGCACCTCGGCGGCGGCAACTACGCCGTGCACGCCTCGGCGGGCACCTTCTCGCAGGGCGAGACCACGCGTACCCCGGTCGCGGCGACCTTCACGGTCGAGCGCTCCTCCGTGCACGACGGCGTCGTCGACATCGACTCCGAAGTCCGCCTCAGCCGGCCGTGAGCGCAGCGCGCGGCCGGCTGCTGGTCGACGCGACCGCGCTCACCGCCCCGCGACTGACGGGCGTGGGCCGGGTCCTGCTCGGGGTCCTCCGCGCCCTCGACACGGACGACGTCGCGGCGCGAGCCGAGGTGCTGCTCGTCGTGCCGGCGAGCGAGGCGGACGCGCTCGAGCGCTTCGGCTTCCGCACTCTCCGCGTGCGCCCGGTGCCGCTCCCCCGCCGGCTGTGGAGCGCGTTGACGCGGCTCCCCTTCGCGGGGATCGACCTCCTCCTCGGGCGCGGCGCCTACTTCTTCCCCAACTTCCGCAACTGGCCGCTCGCCCGCTCGCGGTCGCTGACTTTCGTGCACGACGTCTGCTTCGCGGTCCTGCCCGAGCTGGTCCCCCGCGAGCGCCGCGAGCTGCTCGCGCGGGAGGTGCCGCGGTGGCTCCGGCGCTCCGATCTCGTCCTCACCGGCACTCCCTCCTCCGCGCGCGAGATCACCTCCGCGCTGGGCGTCGACGCGGACCGCGTCCGCGTGCTGCCGACCACGGTCGACGTCGAGCTCTTCCACGCCCGCACCGCGGCCGAGGTCGCCCGGGCCCGCGAGGCGCAGTCGCTCGGGCGCTACCTCCTCTTCGTCGGCTCGATCGAGAAGCGCAAGAACCTCGCGACCCTGGTCGACGCCTATGCCGAGGCCGAGAGGCCCGCCGGGCACACCCTGCTCCTCGTCGGCGGCGACGGCTGGGACAACGGCGACGTCCACGACGCCGTCGCGCGAGCGGTCGCCGGCGGGGCGGACGTCCGCTTC
The DNA here is from genome assembly GCF_004366415.1 of Rathayibacter sp. PhB151. Lineage (NCBI taxonomy): Bacteria > Bacillati > Actinomycetota > Actinomycetes > Micrococcales > Microbacteriaceae > Rathayibacter > Rathayibacter sp. PhB151. The sequence continues at coordinate 157,262 of NZ_SOEN01000011.1, forward strand.
GCGTCGGGCTACGTCCCGGACGAGGACCTGCCCGCCCTGCTGACCGGCGCCGACGCCGTCGCGATGCCGTCCTGGCACGAGGGCTTCGGCCTTCCGGCACTCGAGGCGGTCGCCTGCGGGAGTCCCGTCCTCGCCGCCGACATCCCGGGACTGCGCGATGCGCTCGCGGGCCGGGAGGAGGACGCCGTCTTCGTCGCCCCGGCCGACCGGGCCGGCTGGGTCGCCGCGATCGAGGCGGCGGTGCGCAGTCCGCGACGCGTCCCGCCGCGGGAGGTGCCGGGCTGGGACCGCGCCGCGCGGATGCTGCTCGACCTGGCTCTCGCCGAGCCGACGGCCTGAGCGTCCGCCGCCGCGTCGGTCAGCGCAGGCGGGGGATGCGGCCGGTGTCCGCGGCTGCGGCCTGGTCGTCCTCGAAGAGGGCGGCGGCGGCCTGCTCCGCCTCGCGGTTCGCGACGACGCCCCCGCTCCGGTGGTGTCCGAAGACCCAGAAGCGGTAGAGCACGAACCGGAACGCGGTGGCGAGCAGGAGGCCGATGACGTTCGCCGAGATGTTGTCGGCGACGAGATTGTCGAAGCCGAGCACGTAGTGCGAGATGTAGAGCGGCAGCAGGTTGACTAGCATGCCGGCGACCGCGACGACGCTGAACTCGGCGAGCTCGAGGAGGTAGTTGGCGCGGCGGTGCTCGCGGAACGTCCAGTAGCGGTTGCCGAACCAGGTGACGACGGTCGCGGCGGCGACCGCGACGACCTTCGCGCCGATCGGGCCGGAGAGGACGTGCTCGCCGCCGATCCCGCCGACCCGCAGCAGGTTGAAGACGGTGACGTCGACGACGAGGCCGAGGATGCCGACGACGCCGAACTTCAGCGCGTACGAGATCAGACCGCTGTAGACCGCCTTCACGAGCGCGACCGGACTCCTCCTGGCCACGGGCTCAGACCTCCGCGCTCTGCGGCGGGCGGGTGCGGGAGCCCTCGCGGATGCGGATCTTGAGGAGGATCCAGAGCGCCTCGAAGCCGTCCTTGACGGTGATCTTCTTGCCCTCCTCGCGGGTGCGGGCCTTGTAGCTGATCCCGACCTCGTAGGGGCGGTAGCCGCGGGCGAGCAGCTTCGCGGTGACCTCCGCCTCCATGCCGAAGCCCTTCTCCTTGATCTCGAGCGAGCGGTAGAGGCTCAGCGGCATCAGCTTGAAGCAGGTCTCCACGTCGGAGATGTAGGCGTTGAAGAGGATGTTGGTGACGAGGTTCACCCCCTTGTTGCCGATGACGTACCAGTAGGAGAACGACGTGTGCGAGCCGAAGGTGCGGCTGCCGTACACGAGCTGCGCGTCGCCGTCGAGGACGGGCTGCAGCAGCGTCGGGATCTCGCTGGGCCGGTACTCCTCGTCGGCGTCGCAGATGATCACGTAGTCGCCGGTCGCCTCCTGCACGGCCCGGCTGATCGCCGCGCCCTTGCCCTGGTTCATCGGCTGGTGGAACACGCGGATGCGCGGGTCCTCGAGCGCGTCGAGGATCTGCTTCGTGCGGTCGCGGCTGCCGTCGTTCACGATGACGAACTCGATCTCGACGCCGTCCTGGAACCGGATCGCGAGGACGCGGTCGACGGCCTTCTTGAGGGTCGCCTGCTCGTTGTAGACGGGCATGAGGATGGAAAGCTTCACGTCGGGATTCTCTCTCGTGCGGCGCCGGGCGGGCTGCGGCGCGCGGTGGGGTTCAGGCGCGGTTGCGGCGCGCGTCGGAGTGCGGGGCGCGGCGGTCAGGGCGCGGTGACGAGGGTGGACCGGAACCAGGCGATGGTCCGCGCCAGTCCGTCCTCGAGCGGCACCGTCGGCTGCCAGCCGAGGATCTCGCGCGCCTTCGTGATGTCGGGCTTGCGGCGCTCCGGGTCGTCGATCGGGCGCGGCTCGTAGTGGATCACCGAGTCGCTGCCGATGAGGGCGACGATGAGACGGGCGATCTCGCCCAGCTCGAGCTCGTCGACGCTGCCGAGGTTGATCGGACCCGCGTCCGCCGAGTCCGCCATCCGGAGGACCCCGTCGACGAGGTCGTCCACGTAGAGCAGCGAGCGGGTCTGGGTGCCGTCGCCGTGCATCGGGATCGAGGTGCCGGCCAGCGCCGCCTTGACGAACGCCGGGACGGCACGGCCGTCGTCGATGTCCATGTTCGGGCCGTAGGTATTGAAGATCCGCACCACGCCGGTGTCGACGTCGAAGTAGCGGCGGTACGCGAACGTGATCGCCTCGGCGTACCGCTTCGCCTCGTCGTAGACGCTGCGCGGCCCGTTCGGGTTGACATTGCCCCAGTACTCCTCGTGCTGCGGGTGCACGTGCGGGTCGCCGTAGACCTCCGAGGTGGAGGAGACGACGAAGCGGGCGCCGTCGCGCTTGGCGACCTCGAGCAGTGCCTCGGTCACGGTCGAGCCCGCGTGCAGCGTCTCGATCGGGTGGGCGAGGTACCGCGGCGGCGAGGCCGGCGAGGCGAAGTGCAGGACGACGTCGAAGCGGCCGGGGACGGCGAGGGCGTTCGCGGCGTCGTCCTGGACGAAGGTGAAGCGCTCGTGTCCGCGCAGGGACTCGAGATTGGCGGTCGAGCCGGTCAGCAGCGAGTCGATCACCACGACGCTGTCACCGCGGCGGACGATCTCGGCCGCGAGGTGGGAGCCGAGGAATCCGGCACCGCCGGCGAGGAGGAACATGCGGGTCACGGTCGAGGACCGCCTCCTCAGATGGGGAACGACAGGGGAGAGCAGACCGGGGGCCCGGCGAAGCCAAATGAAAATACCATAGGGTTCCGGAGCGCCCCCCTCCCCCGCACTGTGCCCGACCGGTGCCCGACCGAAGGACGACCGCTCTGATGACACCCGAGGACGCGTCCGACACGCCGACCGCACCGGCCGGGCGGACCGACCCCGAGGAGCGGACGACCCCGGACGAGCAGCCCGCACCCGCCGAGCAGACCACCCCCGACGAGCAGCCCGCACCCGCCGAGCAGACCACCCCCGCCGAGCAGCCCGCACCCGCCGAGCAGCCCGCACCGGCAGCGCAGCCCGTCCCGGTGAAGCGCCGACCAAGCTTCCTCCTCGTCGACGCGGGCCTGACTCTGCTGTCGGCGGTCGTCGCCGCGGTGCTCGGCATGCTCGCCCTGCGGGTCGGTGTCGACCAGCTCGGGCAGCGCTGGAGCTTCGGCGGCGCCGACCAGGTGCTGCACTACGCGATCTTCTCGAGCGCGCGGGACGTCCTGCCGTTCTTCCCGAACGACCGGCTCGGCTTCCCCGAGGCGCAGAACCTGTTCTTCGCACCGCTGTTCGACCCGTGGTCCGCCGCGTTCGTCGCCCTCGTCGGCCCGTTCACGCCCGACGGCGTCTGGCTGTTCAACCTCTACAGCCTCGCCGGCTTCCCCGCCGCGGGCGCCACCGCGTACCTCTTCTACCGCGCCCTCCGCCTCCGCCGCCCGACCTCGCTCGTCCTCGGGGTGCTCACCGCGGTCCTGCCGTACCACTTCTTCCAGCTCGCGCTGGGCCATCCGTTCCTGGCCAACTACTGGTCCGTCCCGCTGATCGGCGTGCTGCTGCTCGTCATCGGGGGCGACGCCACCGACCCCCTCCGCCGCTGGACCTCCCGGCTCCCCGGCCGCCGCCGCGCCCTCCTCCTCCGTGGCGCGCTGGTGCTCGTCCTGGCGCTCGCCGTCGCCTGGACGCAGTCGTACTACTTCGTCTTCGGCGCAATCGTCCTCGGGGCGGCCTGGGCGGTCGCGGTGATCGCCGCGCTCGTGCGCCGGGCCCCGCTGCGGACTCTCGCGTGGCCGACCTTCGCGCTCGGCGCTCTTCTCGTCCTGATCGCGGTGCAGCTCGTTGTCCTCTCCGACGATCAGGGCGACCGCTACGAGAAGTACTTCCAGGGGCGCTCGGCCCAGGAGTCGGAGATCTACGGCGGCAAGATCCAGAACCTCCTGCTGCCCTCTCCACTCAGCGGGTTCGGCTCGCTGGCCGCGCTGGCCAGGAGCTACGAGGCCTCGACCGAGGTGGTGCCGAGGTCCGAGAACCCGGCGACGGCGGTGGTCGTCTCGATCGCCTTCCTGATCGTGCTGCTGATCGTCCTGGTCACCCTCTTCAGCGCTGGCCGCCCGGCGCCCGAGCGCCGGTCGCGCCTCTTCGGGCTCGTCGCCGACGCCCGAGTCGGCCTGCTCAGTCAGGCCTTCGTCGTCGGCCTGCTCTTCTTCGTCGTGGCCGGCTTCGGCGCGATCCTCGCCTACGTGGTCAGCCCGGAGATCCGGGCGTGGTCCCGGTTCGCCATCGTCCTCAGCGTGCTCGCCCTCGGCGTCGCGGGGCTCGCGCTGGAGGCGGTCGCCCCGAAGCTCCGGGTCCTGCTCCCGATCCTCGCGGCGGTCGCGGTGGTGGGCCTGATCGACCAGGTCGGCGGCGCGAGCACGGCGGTCGGCATCGCCGCCACCGACGATTCGGCGATCCGCTCCTTCGTCGAGGAGAGCGAGGAGGTGCTCCAGCCCGGCTGCGGCGTGGTCCAGCTCCCGCTCAAGGACTTCCCCGAGACCGGTGACATCGGCGACATGGGCGACTACGACGAGGCGCTGCCCTACGTCTACTCCTCGGACGAGGACGGCCTGCGCTTCAGCTACGGCGCCGTGCGCGGGACGTTCTCGGCCGACGACTGGGACGACGCGACCACGACCCGCGCCTTCGAGCGCGAGTACGACGCCTCCGGCGCCTGCGCGGTCCTCGTCGACACGGCGGCGTACGTCGACGACCCCGACGGCTGGCGCGCCTTCGTCGACGCGGTCGCGGACCCCGACGCCCCTGCCGTCACCAGCGACGACGCCGACCAGCGCTGGCTGCTCTTCCGCTCGTGATCGGCGCCGCCGGTGGCTCCGGACCCCGGACGCCCCGCGGTCAGGAAGCGACCGAGGTCAGGGGACGACCGGGAAGACCAGCCAGCGCCCGGAGGAGGACTGCGCCGTCGGCGTGAGCGCCCCGCTCACCGCGACGACGTCGTCCTCCCAGGCCCCTTCGCGACCGACGTACGCGGCGGTGTCGACGGAGACGGCGCACGCCCCGCTCGCCCGCACGGCCGCGGCGAACTCGGCGGGTGTCCCGAGGTCGTCGAAGACCTCGTAGCCCTCGGTGCCGCCGACCGACCCGTAGCTCCAGGCGAGGTCCTCGCCCTCGGTCCGCAGATACGGGAGGGCGGGGTCGTAGTCGCCCATGCTCCCGATCGCCCCGCTGTCGGGGAAGCTCTTGATCGGCAGCTGCACCACTCCGCAGCCGTCCGGCAGCGCGGCGTCGGTCTCGGCGACGAGCGCGGAGACCTCGGCGTCGTCGGTCGGCGCGATCGGCACCATCCGCGCGACTCCCGCGAGCTGATCGAAAAAAGCGATCCCGACGACCACGACGGCCGCCGCGATGCGCAGTCCGCGCCCGGTGATCCGGCCGAGGACGATCGCGACCGCGCCGAGCCCGAGCAGGATGATCACGATCGACAGCCGCGACCAGGCGCGGATCGTCGGATCGAGGAACAGCGCGATCGCCATGCCGAAGCCCGCGATGACGAAGAAGGCGAGCGTCCAGAGCGCCGCGATCGCGAGGACCCGCAGCCGCTCGTCCGAGAGGAGCCGCCCGACGGCGGTGAGGCGGAGCGCCCGTCCGCCGACGGCGCCGGTCAGCGGCAGCGCCAGCAGCAGGAGGCACAGGCCGGCGATCGCGAGCACGGGCATGCCGGGCGGCTCGGTCGTGACGGCGACGGCGGTCCCCGTCGAGTAGAGGTTCGTAAGGGCGCCGATCTTGGGCAGCTCGGTGCCCTGCCAGGGCAGGAAGAGCGAGAGCAGCTTGCCCGCGAAGATCTCCGACTCCCCTACCCCGCGGCTCTGGAAGTAGGCCGTCGTGCGCTCGCCCCAGTCGCTGCCGAGGACGGCGATCTCGATCCCGACGAAGACCCCGAGGACGGCCAGCGGCAGCCCCCGGCCGAGGACCTCGCGCAGCGGCACCCGGCTGGCGAGACCGGCGAGTGCGCAGAGCGCCCACACCCCGCCGAGCACGAGCACGCTGAAGACGTAGTAGTAGCCGCTGCTCGACGCGATGAGGGCGGGGAGGACCAGGACCGGCACGGCCCCGCGCAGCAGCCGCGCACGAGGCGTCGCGCCGCGCGCCCGCCAGGCGCGGAACGGGTCGGTCCGATCACCGGCGGCGACGAGGACCAGGATGCCGAGGAGGGGGATCGCCCAGTACGCGGCGAGGAACGGATGCCCGTAGCCGACCCGCAGGAAGTGGTAGGGGGCGAGGCTGAAGACGGCGGCCAGGAGCGCCGACGCCCAGACCGGGGAGCGCAGGCACCGGAAGAAGGCGTAGCCGGTCAGGGCGGTGGACGCGAAGGTCAGCAGGGTGAAGACGTTGAGCAGCACGAAGCCGTCGCGGACGACGAGGCTCAGCGCTCCGGCCGTCACCGCGGCGGCGACGTCGAACTGCGCGGTGAAGAAGGCGTTGAAGCCGTCCGGGAATCCCAGGGCCCCGTTCTCGGTGAAGGGGAACGCCTGCGTCGCGCTGCGGAAGAGCAGGTAGTGCAGCGTCTGGTCGCCACCGCCCACCTGCCAGCGCTGCGTCATCGCCGCCGGGGTCACGCCCAGCGCGACGACGGCGGCGAGCACGCTCGCGCCGGCGGCGGCGAGCGCCGCGCCGAGCTCGACGAGCAGGCGCCGGCGCGTCGCACCGCTGCCGCCCCGAGCCTCGGAAGCGGGACGCACCCGCCGCTCAGAGGCCACGCTCGGCCTCCGCCGTCTCGATGCCGCGCTGGACGATCGTGTTCAGGGTCGACTCGCCCGCGGTCCCGGCGTAGTCGTAGACGTCGAAGGTCGGGCAGGCGGTCACCGAGGCCGGCTCGCCGAGAGTGCCGAGCGCGAGGGCCGCCCAGTCGGGGTCCCGATCGGCGAGCACGTAGCTGAAGGTCTTCGACCGGTAGGCGGCCGCGTTGTTCATCCAGAGCTGCGGCGTGAAGTCGAAGTTGACCTGCTGGACGTCGACGGACGGATCGGCGTAGAGCGCCAGCGGCCGGGTGGTCCAGAACGAGCCGACGCCGGCCAGGTCGCGACCGTCGAGCCACTGCTCGAGGCACGCGCGCTCGGGAGTCGCGCCGGCCTGGGCGGCGGCGCTGCGGATCGGCGCCGCCGCGAGGACCGCTCCCCCCGCGGCGACGAGCACGACGAGGGCGGCGGCGACGACCCGCATCGGCCGAGGAAGCCGGACCCGGCGCAGCAGGCCCGCCCCGGGCAGGCCGCGCGGGACCCAGTCCTGAAGAGCGGGCAGGACCATCAGGGCGGGGAAGACCGCCAGCGGCAGCAGGTAGCGGCTGACCAGGCTGCCGGTGACGATCTGGCCGAGCACGAGGGACGCCGAGGCGACCAGGACGAACACGGCGAGGACCACGCTCGAGTCGGCCACGGCCCAGGGCGTCTCCGGCCGGACCTGGGTCGCCACCGCGACGACGAGGGTGAGCACGGCCGCGAGCAGGAGCAGGGCGACGACGAGGATCTCCACCTTCCCGAGCCGGGTGGAGCCGACGTCGCGCACCTGCAGGAGGAATCCGTCGACCGCGGAGCCCGCCCGCTCGAGGTGGAGGTAGGTGGCCGCGTCGACGGCGACGAAGCGCGCGAAGGCACCTCGGGCGGCGTAGCCGATGCCCGCGCCGGCGATCAGCACGGCGGAGATCAGCAGCGCGCGGCGCCAGGCCATCCGCCGCAGCACGAGCACGGCCAGCAGGGAGACCACGGCCGGCGCCGTGAACTGCAGGGCGAACAGCGGGTTGGAGAGCGTCGTCGCCGCAGAGACGACCGCCGCTCCGATCAGGGCGAGCGCCGTCCGCCGCGCGCCCGGCGGGCGGGCGGGGTCGAAGCCTCCGCTCGCCTCGGCCATCAGGGCGAGGGCCAGAACCGCGGCGAGCGCGACTCCGGAGTAGTAGGTCGTCAGCAGGATGCCGCTGGCGAACGCTCCCGCGTTGATCAGCCCGCGACCCTCGGTCGCCGCCAGCAGGAGCACCACCGAGGTCGCCGCGACGGCCGCTCCGATCCGCCACGACCGCGACCGGCCTGCGAGCACGCGCGCCGCCAGCCAGCGCACGCCGAGCTGGAGCACGGCGACGTTGACGAAGGCGTTGACGACGAGCGAGGCGACGGCCGACCCGCCGGCCAGCGCCAGGCTCAGCAGGTAGAGCGGCAGCTCCGGGAAGAGCAGGAGCTGACTGGTCGCCACCCATTCGAAGGGCTCACCGCGCTCGACCGACGCGACGAGCAGCGGGAGTGCGAGCGAGTCCCCGTCCGTCAGCAGATAGGTCCACCACGGCGTCCGGGACAGCACGGCGAGCACGACCGCGGTCGCGGCGAGCACGAGGAGCAGGCCCGCCGCCTCCGCTCCGATCGCGCGGAGCCTCGACCGCGTCGCGTCGACGCCCGTCATCGCGGGCTGCGGCGTCCCAGTCGGATGCGGAGGACGAGGAGGATGCTCTGCAGCATCGTGTTCCCCGGGATCTTCGACGTCCCCTCGGTGCGGTCGAGGAAGACGATCGGGATCTCGCGGGCGCGCTTCGCCGCGCTGATCGCGCGGTGCTTGAGGGCGATCTGGAACCCGTAGCCCGTCGCGTCGACCGTCTCGAAGTGGATGCGCTCGAGCAGCTCCCTGCTGAAGAGGTTGAAGCCGCCGGTCCAGTCGGTGAGGCGCGAGCCGAGCAGCGCCCGCGCATAGAGGTTGCCGCCGCGGCTCAGGATCTTGCGGTCGAGCGTCCAGTCGGGGGTGCCGCCGCCGGGGATGTAGCGCGAGGCGACGACGAGGTCGGCCCCGGCCCGCACCTCGCGCAGGAAGTCGTGGAGGTACTTCGGGTCGTGCGACAGGTCGGCGTCCATCTGCAGGATGTGGTCGGGCGGCTCCTCGGCCGAGAGGACCTGCCCGAAGGCCCAGAGGTAGGCGGCGCCGAGCCCCTCCTTGGTCGTCCGCTCGAGCACCTCGACCGTGAACGCGTCCGTGGACAGCTGGGCGCCGAGCTCGCGGGCCTTGGCGGCCGTCCCGTCGGGCGAGGAGTCGTCGACGATGACGGAGCGGATCCGCACGTCCGTCTCGCGCGCCACTGCGGCCGACAGGCGACGGAGCAGCTCGCCGATGTTGTCCGCTTCGTTGTACGTGGGGGTGACGATGGTGAGGGCGAGCATCTGATCCAATTCCGGCGGGAGCATGAACGGTCCGCCGCGGCGGAGGCAGTGGAACAGTACCAGCGGCCGTCGGCGCCTCCCAAGAATGAACGACCGGTGTCGGATCGGCTTCCTTCTCAGATTGGCGCGGCTCAATGCCGGGTCCGGCACAGATCCCCCACGTAGTGTGATCGGACGCGCATCTTCCCAGCGCGAGGAATCGAAGGAGCAGTCGTGTCGCGTTGGCCGTCGTCGTCGCGGTGGTTGGAATCGCAGAAGGTGCGGTTCCTCGTCGCCGGCTCGCTCAACACCGCCCTCGACTTCCTCATCCTCAACGCGCTCGCCCTGCTGGTCGGGCTGCCCACGCTGGTCGCGAACGTCGCCTCGGTGACGGTGGGGATCTCGATCTCCTATCTGCTGAACCACTTCTTCGTCTTCCGGCACCCGGACCGGCCGACCGTGCGCACCTTCGCGCAGTTCTTCCTGGTCACCGGCTTCAGCTCGCTCGTGCTCCAGTCGCTGATCATCTACGGCTTCGAGGTCTTCTTCGACACCCGGTTCGGCACCTCGCTCCTCTTCCTGCCCAGCGCGGGCGAGAAGGCCTTCCTCGCGATCAACGTCGCGAAGGCGGTCGCGGTGATGGTCGGCCTGGTCTGGAACTTCTGCCTCTACAAGTTCGTCGTGTTCCGTGCGCCGTCCGCGGCGATCGCCCCCGAGCTGGGCGAGGTCGTGGACGAGGTGGAGTCCGCCGCGCGCTGAGCGCCGGAGCCCCGCTCGAAGGCCCGTGCTAGCCTCGTCGAGTTCTTCCGACGGTGCCCCCGCCCGTCGACGCCGCTCCCCCGGAGGCTCTCATCGCCCGCTCGACGTTGCCCATCGCGGTCGTCGTCGTCACCCACTTCTCGGGTGAGGTCCTCCGCGCCTGCCTCGAGTCGATCCCGGAGGCGACCGAGCACGACGTGCGCGTCGTCGTCGTCGACAACGCGACCACCGACGACTCGGTCCGCCGCGTCGTCGAGCGCCGCCCTGAGGTCCTCTTCCACGAGACCGGTGAGAACCTCGGCTACGGCAGGGCGATCAACTACGCCGTCGACCGCCTCGGCCCCGAGATCGAGTGGATCCTGGTGACGAACCCGGACACGGTCTTCCTGCCCGGCTCGATCGACGCGCTCTACGCCGCGGCGACCGCCGATCCCGGGATCGGCTCGATCGGCCCGCGCATCCTCGACTCGGACGGCACGGTCTACCCCTCGGCCCGCGCACTGCCCTCGCTCGGGACGGGGATCGGCCACGCGCTGCTCGCGCACGTCTGGCCGGGCAACCCCTGGTCCCGCCGGTACCGCCGCTCCCGCGCGGTCGAGACGATGCAGCACGGCAGCATGACGGCCGGCTGGCTGTCGGGCGCCTGCGTGATGGTGCGGCGCACCGCGTTCGAGCAGATCGGCGGCTTCGACGAGCGCTACTTCATGTACTTCGAGGACGTGCAGCTCGGCGACTCGCTCGGGCAGCGCGGCTGGTCGAACGTCTACCTCGCCGACGCGGTCGTGTCGCATCTCGGCGGGCACTCGACGCGACTGGCCTCGGCGCGGATGCTCGCGGTGCACCACCGCAGCGCGTACGTCTACCTCGCGCAGAAGTACGACGCCTGGTACCAGGCGCCCGTCCGCCTGGCGGTCCGCCTCGGCCTCGGCGTGCGCGTCGCGCTGATGCGCCTGCGGCCCAGCCGCTGACGCCGGGATCTCGACTCCCCTGCTGGTCGAGTAGCCCCGCAGGGGCGTATCGAGCGGCGAAGCCGCTTCGCGTCTCGGTGGTGAGGGAAAACTGCTTGTGGCTGGGCGGGTGTGGTTCGAAGATGGTGGTGTCGTGGT
>NZ_SOEN01000012.1:0-156234 GCF_004366415.1 Rathayibacter sp. PhB151
CCTGGCCGAGACGTCGGCGGCGGCGGATGCGGTGCGCGAGGCGTGCGCTGATGCGCTCGAGCTGCTCGTCGCTCAGGTCAGGATCGTCCATGGTCTTCTGTCCGTTCCGTCAGGGTTCTCGCCAGTGATGTCCGCACCCGCGAGAGGCGGTTGCGGACAGTCCCGTGGGACAGGCCGAGGGAGCGAGCGGCATCGCTGTAGCTGAGGTCGTCCTCGATGCACGCCGTCCAGATCGCCCGGTCCGTCGCGCTCATCTGCTCGACCAGACGCCGCACGTCGAGCAGCCGGTCGCTCGTCTCCGCGTCGACGCCGCGAGAGGCGGTGTCGTCGGAGAGGGGCAGGTGGCGTCGGCGCTGCTCGCGGCGGTTGGTCGAGAAGCTGACGTTGCGCGCCGTGACGAGCAGCCACGGCAGCACCGACTCCCCCACGATGCGCACGCTCGAGCGGCATTGCCCAAGCAGGAAGAAGCTCTCCTGCACGATGTCCTCCGCCTGGTCGGCGTCCGCGAGGAAGCTTCCCGCGGCCCGGTAGATCGCGCGGCCGTGCTTCCGGAAGAGAGCATCCAACGCCGACGGGTCACCGCCACGAAGACGATCCACCAGCGTCAACTCAGCAGCACCGACCATCCGACATCACCCCCTCAGTAGTGAATGCCCTCAGAGCACTGTTTCGTCTCAGACTGCACGGACGAACATCGCCAGTCCCTCGATGCGTCTGTGACCGATCCCCTTACGGGACAGGTCGACCGCCTGCCCACCGACGGCTCCCGAGCCTGGTCGGCGTGAACGCGGCGGCGATCGCACCACACGCGAGGAACCGGGACTGAGCGTGACAATACGACGGATCCAACGCATTCGACATCTATCGACAGAATGGCTTAAATCTGAGCTAAATCTCAGAGACCGCAGTAGTCGGATCATGCGACCCTTCTGAAAGGGCACGCGGGGAGGCGTTCACCGGCGTGGGTCGGTATTGCCGGTGTCCTCGAAATCAGGCGACATGAATTTGAACCGGGCTGCCGCTCCGCCCCGAACCAGACTTAGGACGGGGTTCCAATGAGAATCAAGAGGATCACGCTAGGCATCGCCGGCGCGACGCTGGCGGCGGCTGCAGTGGCAACGGCGATGAGTCTGTCCGCCGCGCAAGCTGGTGGCGACGTTGCAAGCGGTCCCAAGCAATCCACTTACTTCAAACCTGAAATTTCCGAGCCGACCGCCTCCCCAGAAAAAGCATCTGTAGAACGGGTGCAGAACTTTCCCGCTCTTCAACCGTACGACACATCTAAGCCTATCGTACCCGTCGCAGAGCTTGTCGACTCCGAACGAGCGATCTTCGATGACGGCTCCGAAAAGACCCCTGTTTATGCTGCCGTAATGTCCTACGGGGATTTGCGGAATATCTCGCCGGGCTTGGCTTCCGATTCGGATATTTCAACAGACCGGCCCGTTTGGGTTCTGACGGTCCACCACACGATCCAAAATTACGGTGCGCTCGAAGGTACTGTCGCCAAGACCTGGGATGTATACACCGTTGTTTTCGATGGGCCCACTGGCGACGGGATCGCTTCCGGAACCGGCCTTGACATAGAGGCACTCGGAATTGAAGGAGAGTACGTCGAATAGCTACCAGACTGCTGTTACTCCCGCGCCGGCGCAACCTATAAGGACGAGGACAAGTGCGGCCCCCGAGACGAGGGCTGGTGCGCAGTGAGTCAGCATGAACGAACCCTAAGGGACTGGAATCGAGGACCAAGCGCAACCGAGTCGAGACGCCCGGAAGGCGATCCCCATTCGGGACGGTGATCGATGAACTCTTCGCAACGGCGCGAGCGGGAGCGAATCAGCCGCCCGGGTGATTCGACCTCCGCAACCGCCTGCAACGATCGCTCCATGCGCACCGAGCGGCCGAGCACCAGAAAGCTGACCGCGCGGCGACGTCTGCTCATCGTGGTACCGCTGATCGCGCTCTGCGCCATCGTCAACGGCTGTGCCATCCTCGGCAATGCCTACTCACGTCAGCAGATCGACGTCGAAGCATTCGCTGACGCTCGCTGGCAGAGCTGGGAGCCCCTGAGCGGACTCGAGGTCGCCAGCAGCACCCTGTGCGAGGGGGTGGAAGGCTGTGTGCAGGCCGTCGAATCGGAGCACTTGACCATCCTCAAATTCGACTCGGTCTCCTCCGCTACGGCCTACGTGGACGCAGGAGACACCTCTCTCCACCAGATCGATCCCCTCGTTCTCGACTTCGACGACACCGACCTCTCCGAGGCCGATCAGGACGAGGTCATCTCCACGCTCTCGAACATCAACGCGGACAGTCCCGACTGATCCCCGCTTGCGAGCTCGCGATGTTCCCAGGAGAGGTCAACGGACTCCGCCCGCCCGTAGCCCGTTGAACCATCCCCTACCGGACACCACATCCTCTCAGGCCGCTGTTCTGGGAGAGTGGACTGAATCGTGAGGGGCACCAATGATTGATGCGCGGCGGACCGTAGAGATGGATCGGCTGCCCGGAGGATTCCGATGAACGGTCCGCGCGAAGTGCTCGGCCTTCCGCCCTTCGCGCTGTTCTGGAGCGCAACGACCATCCGCTCTTTCGGCAGTGCGATCGCGGGTGTCGCGTTCCAGGTGCTGATCGTCTCGGTACTGAACGCAACGCCTGCGGAGATCAGCATTCTCGCGGCGCTCGGCGTAGTGCCGTACCTGCTGTTCGGTCTGATCGTGGGCGCGCTCATGGATCGGTGGCGGCGCCAGCGGACGTTGGTCGTCACCAGCATCGGGCGTGCGCTGATTCTGGGAATGATCCCCGTCCTTCTCCTTCTCGATGCGCTCACCTTCTGGTCACTCGCCGCGGCAGTCCTGCTGCTCGGTGTCCTGACCTTGTTCGCGGACTCCGCCGCGCAGCCGTTCCTCCCGCAGATCGTTCCCCGGTCGTCCTTGGTCATGGCCAACGCGCGACTGGGCCAGAGCGAGACCCTGGCGGGAACGGCAGGACCCGCGCTCGGCGGAGCACTGCTCAACCTGATCGGCTCACCACTCCTGCTCGCCTTCGACGCTGCCATCAACGCGGTGTCGGCGGTGCTGCAATCACGCATCAAGGTGGAGGAGCGCCGGCCCGATCGCCGCGCACCAGGCCGTCACATCGGTCACGACATCCTCGAGGGAATGCGATTCACCTACCGGCACCGCACCCTCCGGCCGCTCGCGCTCTCCGTCCACGCCTGGTTCCTCGGCAACAGCATCGTGACGACGGTGTTCGCGGTGTTCGTTCTCCGAGAGCTGTCCCTGCCCGCTTGGGCGTTCGGCGTCTCGCTCGCGTTCGGCGGCGTCGGTGGCCTCCTCGGAGCTCTCGTCGCACCTGCTGTCGGGGCGCGGGTCGGAGCGGGTCGTGCGATCCTGCTGGGCCGTGCGCTCGTCATCCTGCCCTGGCTGGCACTCGCCGTTCTTCCCCTCGACGTGGACAGCGGCCTCGGTCTCCTGCTTCCCGTCGTCTGCGCCGTGCAGTTCGTCTACGGGCTGTCGATGGGTATTGAGGATGCCAACGACACGGGATACCGGCAAGCGATCGCGCCCGACGAGATCCAGGGCCGCATGAACTCCACCATCCGCACAGCGAATCGCGTCGTGTTTCTCTTCGGTGCGCTGTTGACCGGCGTCCTCGTAACGGCTTGGGGCTACAACCTGACGATCGGAGCGGCGGCGATCGCCTTCACCGCAGCCGCGCTCATCGTCGCACTCTCCCCCCTGCGCAATGCCCGCCACGAAGACGCAGAGATCTCTCCCGAGCAGGCTCCCGACTCGATGGACGAGACAACTCGCTAAGCGAGCCCGCCTGACGCCAAGTTGAGGTGTGCTCCAAACGAGCGCTCTCTGCCGCCATAATGCGATCGCAGAACACCGCCACAGAGCGATCATCTCTACATTTCGCGGCGGTCGGTGTCGCTCATGCGTGTACCGGTGAACGATCCCCATACGGTACGACGATCGATCGACACTCCGACCAGCGCGCTCGAGCGCGAATTCCGCGTCAGCGGCCGCGAGTATCAACGATCTGATGACGTTCGCGGTACTCACGATGCAGGCGGCGGCGAGCAGTGGTTCACTGACCCGCATGATGCAGGGACGGCAAGGACGAGTGACATCCATCCTCGTCGCTGCCGCCATCGCGCTCAGCGCCGGCGGCTGCACCGGCATCACGTCGAGCTCGGCCGGATCCTGTGCCGTCAAGGTAATCGAACTCCAGGAGTCGTCCCTGCACCCCGACGGAGTCGTCCACCTCAGCGCCGATTTCATCTGGGAGACCTGCGAGGACACCGGAGGCACGAGCCGCGCCGCCTCAGACGTCACGGTCACCATCACCCCCTCCGCGAGCGGCGAGGAGATATTGCTCGGCCATCCAATACCGAAGGGCGAAAGGTCGACGGTCGACGCGTCCTTCGACCTTCCTGCTGATCTTCCTACCGGTCCCGCCGTGCTTGCCCTGCGCACACAGAGCGGTGACCCGATCGACGTCGAACTACCGATTGAGATCACGCGATGAGTTCCCATGGTCATTTGCGTGCGCAGCGGATCGTGTGGGGGTCGTTTCTTCTCGTGGTGGGGCTGCTCTTCGGCGCAGGACAGGTCTGGGTGAGCCAGTATCAGGGAGCGACCTACAAGTGCATGGTGGATGGGCCTTTCTCGCTGGACGCGGAGGTCTCGGAACGCTCCGGCATCGTGGAGGGTTCCGCGGCGCTGTGGCCGCTCGGTCGCGCGTGCGAGTGGGCGCGCGCCGATGGTGAAGGGACCGTCACGACTTACTCCGGGCCCTGGCCACTCACGCTCGCGGCCCTGGTCCTGACACTCGGCGGGCTCGCACTCGCCGCCACGCCAACAAAGCGGCGAGGACAACCCGACCCACACTCATCTCACTGATCGATCCACTTACGGGACGAACCAGCTTGCCCCGCGAGAGCCGACACGAGTGGTGAGCCGTCAGGACGTGCTCTGCGCCTCACGCATGGTCAGGAACCACGCCGTGTCGCGGTCCGCGTCAGTTGTAGCTACGCCAACGAGGTCGATCGGGTCGGTGCCGAGGGAGGCCGGATCGATGTCGAGCGGACCTTCGCCGCAGTCCACGGTCTGGACAGTGGTCTTGCCGGTCACGACCGTGCCGGTGGTGGAGTCGGAGTCGAGCTGCAGTTCGACCGTGCCACCCCCGAAGCATTCGAAGGTGATGGCGCCGGGCAGCACCGGTTGGTTGAAGGCAGATTCCAGCCGATCCCCTTCCTGCCCCGCGCTCGAATCGGACGACAGCACCGCGAGGAAGGGACCTCCCGCGTCGATGTCGGCCTGACGGTCCGAGCGCCACTGGGTGAGCTGCGCGCGATCAACGGGTTCCGGCGCGCACGCGGTCATGGTGCCCACGACGGCCAGCAGGAGTGTGAGTGCAACCGAACGACGACTCATCTGCCCACCCTAGGTCCGGCCGGACCAGGTCGAGCGAGTCCCGTCGTCCGGTCTGGCGGAGAGTGTCGCGCCGAGCGATCCCCTTACGGGACGTCTGACCGGCGTCGATACCTTCTGCTCGGCAACCGCGACAACCCCGTGGCTCTGCGCCGCCGGTCTGAAGACGATAGAGGCATGCAGGAGCCGCCTTCCGCGATCGACCGGCTCCTCGCGTCGTTCGTCACGCTGCTCCCCGGCGAGGACGCCGCCGCGTCCATCTTGGGGGCTCCGTTCGACGCGGAGACATTCGCCGCGACCAGCTCTCGAGCGGCGACACTCGACGAGACGCAGATCGACCTCGGTGAGGGGCCGGCATGGGACGCGCATCGCACCTATCGCCCCACCGAGATGCAGATCGACAACGAGCGGCACTTCGCCGCCTGGCCCGTCTTCGGCCTCTCCGCAGAAGCGGCAGGAGCGAGAACTGTTCTTGCCATTCCACTGCTGGTCGGCACATCGAGCATCGGCGCCGTCACCCTGTACAGCAGCTCTCCGATCCTGCTGGACGCTCAGCTGTTGCAGGTCGCTGGTCGACTATCGGGCGAGCTCGCCACGGCAGTGGTCGCGCAGGCGATGAGCTCGTCGGAGGGCGGGTCACTCGCACATGACCCTGCCCTCTCTCGCCGCGAAGTGCATCAAGCGACCGGGATGGTGATGAGCCAGATGCGGTCGACACCGGCGGATGCCCTGCTGATGATCCGCGCCTACGCCTTCGCGGAGGGCATCGGCGTGCGCGACGTGGCCGCACTGGTCATCGCCCGTTCGCTCGACTTCTCGCTCGATCCGCCGAGGTGAGCAGCGACAGGGATCACTGAGTCGACGCTCCGTGATCAGATTCGCCCGACATCTGGTCGGCGCCGTCCGTCGCCGACCACGCATCCTCGTGCTGCCCGCCGATCGCCGTCGCTAACTCAACCTCACCGCTCTCGACAACCCATCCCCTCCGTGCCTTCGATCTGGCGACGATGGATGCATGCAGCAGCTGATGTACGCCTCGAGGACCCTGCCCGCCGCAGATGCAGTGTTCGACGCGCCATTGCAGCTGGTTCAGGCAGGAGACGGGCGCTCCGTGGCGCGCCGGGTGTCCGAGAACGAGTCCCGTGACTGACGCCCACGAGGAGCAGGGCCCGTTTCTCGCCTGGGTCCAAGCGCTCGAGGAGATCACCGAAGACGACGTGCCCGTCCTGCAGGCCGTCGGTTTCCTGGGCGTGAGCCTGCGCCTGAGCGCGGATGCAGCCTTCGCCGTGCTGCGCTCGGAGGCACACGCGGAAGGCATGGACCTACGGGAAGTGGCGCTCGAGGTCATCACCTTTCGACGGACGATCGCAGAAGCGCAGCAGTAGCGCCTGAACGGTTCGTCAACTCCCCCGCCCACTGAACACCACTCGGCGACGAGAGGGATGGGGTTTCCCGAGCTCGGGGAGCCCCCTTGTTTCGACCCGTCGTGCTCTCAGGCAGGGTCGTCGCGGTGGGGCGCGTGGGCAGGTTCGTCGCTGATGCGCAGACCTGCGGCGGTGTACGAGTCGGCGAGGAGCTGACGGATCCAGGTCGGGTTGATGGCTGGCGGCCGACCGCCGTGGTACTTGAACCGCACCGGAATCGCCGGGTGGATCCAGATACTCGTTCGTCCGTCACCGATCGCGGTCGAGTCCTTCCAGGAGAAGTAGAAGGAGTCGTTGCGGCTCAGCTTCGAGCCGATGACGATCTGGAGGTGGGCGAGGAGCCGGTCCTCGAAGTCCGCCTCGAGTGAGGAGTCGTAGAACAAGCGGCCCATGATGGCCTTCCCTGACGCAAGAGATTACGCCCTTACCCGGGAGTGTCGCACACACGCAACGCTTCCGCCCCAAACCCCTCGCTGGTCGAAGCGAGAGCAACGCCTGCTGCTGCGTTGTCGAGCACCGTGGCCTCTACCGCCCGCGCCGCCGCACCCGCCGAAGATCAGGTGCTGTCGGGCCCGCTCACCTCGAGCCCTGACTTCTGGAGACGATGACAGCGTCTGCGCAGAACAGGGGCAGCTCGTCCGGGTGAAGACCACTCCCTATCAGCACCCAGATTCCCGCATTCTTTCCGACCGGCGCCCGAACTCCGCAGTCACAGGCGTACGGTGACTGTCGCCTGGCACTCCGGGCAAACCGACGGCCCTGCTCGAACGAGAACGAACGTCACCCCTCGGTCGAGACCAGTTCCTCCGATCGAGTCGAGCAGCCATGTCCCTCCGGGACGACCACGAGCAAGAGAGGAACCGCGTTCTTCGCGAGCTCATCACCACCTTCTCGCCACCGAACGCGGTGCATCCCGTCTACGTCCAACAAGTCCTCACCTATGCGGCCGACCTCCTCAGCGCCCGACAGGAACGACTCCGCGAAACGGACCGCCCCCGCATGCCCACGCTGATGTGGCCGCGCTCGGCCGTCTTCGAGGTTCCAGACCCGCCACCGGTACCACCCGCAGCCCTCTGACCCCCACCGAGCCGATCACGGCAGTTCCCCTGCATTTCAGAGAGCCTGGCGACGGCGCACCGAGCCCAACCGAGATTCGGTCGAGCACCCGGTCAGCGCCGCGAACTACGCCAGTGAACCGAACCTCGCCCCTGGCCACAACGCTGAGCCCGGACACCCCTCTCACGCGCTCCCCTCCCCCGGCAAGGCCCTCCTCGCCGACACCCCCTCGCGCCTACCGTCGACGTGAACGGCAGAACGAGGGGACACGCATGCGACTACTCGACCTGACCATCGGAACCAGACACTTCTACCTTCCCGATGACACAGATCTCGATGCGTTCGAGCGCGAGATCGAGAACGCTGCCCGCACAGGCGGCAGCATGATCGGCATCCCCGGCGCGCACCATGACCGCATCTCCGCTCTCATCACCCCGAGCACAACAGTGTTCGTCGAGCGCATCGACCTACCCGACGACACCGAAGAAGATCAAGACGACCTCACCTCGTCACTGGACTGCGACCTCACCGACGCCTTCTCCGAGTGGAACGCCTGACACACTCGTGGACTGGTCCGCGGTGTAGCGATAGACCATTCCCTTACGGGACGGTCGTTCATTTCGTAGTGTCGAACTTGTGGATCCGTCTCGGCAGCTTCCCGAGATCGGCGCTCCGGCCGCCCGTGCCTTGGATGAGGCGGGGGTGCGCAACGTGGATGCTGTGCGGCGAGTGGGCCTCGACCACCTCGCGTGTCTCCTCGGAGTAGGGCCGAAGGCTCTTCGACTCCTCCGGCAAGCCCTCGCCACCGCCGATGCGCACGACCTGTGACCGCGGAGCGTAACGACGTCGCCCATCGCATCGTCACCACCACGGCCGACCTCTTACGTCGGGCCAGCCAAGCCAGGATGGAGGCATGACTGAAGCCTCCCGCCGACCCTCACTGGCGGACGTGGCACGTCTCGCCGGCGTGGCTCCCGTTACGGCATCGCGGGTTGCTAACGGGCAGACGAACGTCGTCCCCGCAACGCGGCAAAGCGTCTTGGATGCGATGCGCGCCCTCGGCTACCGCCCGAACAGCGCGGCTCGCGCGTTGAAGAGCGGATCCTTTCGCACCTTGGGCGTGGCCTTCTTCGGTCTGGGCACCTTCGGGATGATGCGGACCGTGGACTCGATCGCCTCGGCGGCAGCGGCGGCGGGCTACGCCATCACGCTCGTCCCAGTCTCGGCGCCCACGCAGACCGGGCTGAACGGCGCCTTCACCCGGTTCGGCGAGCTGGCGGTGGACGGCCTCATCGTCGTCGTCGAGACCTACCTGCGCGACACGGCGCAGCTGACCCTCCCCGAGATCCCGCGTGTGCTCGTCAATGCGGCCGCCGGAGCGCACGGGCCCGTGGTCGATGCCGATCAGGCGGGCGGCGTGCGCGCCGCCGTGGAGCACCTGCTCGAGCTCGGGCACCGCACGGTGCACCACATCGCCGGACCCCGCGGCTCCTTCGCGTCCGAGCGCCGCGAGGCGGCCTGGCGGGAGGCGCTCCTCGCGGCCGGCGCGCCCGTACCGCCCGCCCGCTACAGCAACTGGCGCTCCGACGGCGGGTACCTGCACGGCGCCGCCCTGGCCGAGAGCGGGGACTGCACGGCCGTGCTGGTCTCCAGCGACGAGGCCGCGCTGGGCGTCTACCGTGCGTTCGCGGAGCACGGGCTGCGGATCCCCGAGGACATCAGCGTGGTGGGCTCCAACGACATCCCGGAGGCGCAGAACTTCTCGCCACCGTTGACGACGATCCGGCAGGACTACCGTGCGGTCGGAGTGAAGTGCGTCGAGCTGCTGCTCGAGCAGCTGGCGAACGGGGTCAGTGACGAACCCGTCGTCGAGCTGGTGCCGACCTCGCTGATCGTCCGGGCGAGCACCGCGCCGCCCCAGACGCTCTAGACCGACACGGAGCGGATGTACACGCAGCCGTTGGACCGACCGCGAGACAAGTTGTTGAGACAGCGAGACTTCCGCCGTTCCGGCCGAGTCTGACCTCGAACCAGCCGTCGACGGGGTGTCTCAGAAAGCCAATGTTTCCTAGGGCAGTGGGCGCACACCGTGCGGAGGCAACCCTTCGTCGCCTGAATACGACGCGCCCCGCGCACCGCGCAAGTGAAAGCCGCCACGATCATTGGACGTCGGAGCAGACGAAACCTGCGAGCGAGGGTGACCCAACTCGGGCCACGCACGGTTTACGCAACGCAACGCAACGCAACGCAACGTGCCGCGCCCGCTGCTAGAGCGCCGACCTTCCAACCGTTACAGAGATCACTCCACCTCGAGCCAGTCTTCAGTCACCCTCAAGCAGTGCGTTGAACAGCTTGATAGGAGTCCGGTCAAGAACGAAAGTGTCCGAGACAACGACGCGCGCGAGGCCTTGCCCTTCTAGTTCAGTCACGGCTCCCCGAACCTCAGCATTCCAGTGCGCGTCTTCGTGCCGCCAGAGCGGGTGCCCGATAACGACAGCGGCGCCACGGCCGGCAGTCGATACCAGCGCTGGCAGTCCGTTCACCTCATGCTGCTTGATTGGCAGGTGCGGGCCGTAACCGTCGATGAAGCTCTGCATCAGCGCAGCGGTACGGTCAGTCCAGTGCGCCAGGTTGAGACTCCCGCCGAGCACGAGATCTACCACGTCCAGCCCCAGTCGCCAGTCCAACGCCCAGTGATTGAACCGGTTTTCGTAATTGCGCAGGCATCCTGGACAAGAGGAGGTACAAGCGGTTCCGTGCGGGTCTCCACGAAGTCGGCGCCCGGTCTCATCTCGAATCGAGGCCAGGAGCTTGCCGAATGTCACCGGCTCACCGAGTTCCAGCGCGTAACCGGCACCGTTGTCGAGGGCGTCGGCGAGGAATACCCGGGCCGAGACCGTAGTTCCGGTGCGTGTCGGCTGCAGCCCGACCTCTAATTCAGATTGCTCAATGTCTAGGTGCTCCTTGGCCGCGTTGCGGAGTAGCTCGGCAAACGAAAGCAACGCGCCCTTCCCCGCCGGACACGCCCGAGCCAGCGTGGCTACTACTCCTTCGGAAAGCGCCAGGTCATCTAGGCCAAGCAGGAGCACATCGGTCCGACGGACTTCGCCAATTGCTGACGGTTCGAGGGCCTGTCCACCAATCCGCATAAATTCCGGTAGCGGGCGCCGATACAAATCTCGATTCTGGGCAACTACCGACCCGTCCGACTGGCGAGTCAGATCGAACAGCTTCCTGTTGTTGTCATTAACGGCCACGACTTCCGCTTGTTCAAGTAGTCGAAGTGAGATTCCGTGTAGCCTCGTCTCCTGCCCGAGTTCAGTATTGGTCGACAGCTCGGTGTAGCCGGAATAAGTAGGCGTGATGTGCGAGTCGTCGTAATCGGGCTGACTATAGATCGTCCGGTAGCCTTCAGGCTGATACAGCGAGAACGCACTCATCTCCTCACCACAGACCGAACACATAAGCGACTTAGCCCCTGGGCGCGTGTCCAGACTGCCACATTCCGCGCAACGGTGAACCGGAAATGGCGTCCCGAGAGGGTCCTTTGCCCGTGCGCTTGTCCCAATAATGTCGTAGGCCGCGAAGCCCACCGCGAGGTGCTCTGCGCCATCCTTCACAACGACGGCCCCCGGAGCGAATGACGTAATTGACATTCGAAGATCGCGGTCTGCGACGGTATACCGATCCGCGTCGCGAGCACCGCGAAGCGGCTTCGAGTAAAGCGGTCGCACCCGAGTCGGAAAACCGAACATCGGAAGCACTCCGGCGTTCGCGAGCAGCTCACTAAGTTCGGTGTGCTGGAAGTAGGGGTTGCCGACCGCTTCGTCGATGTCACGGACAAGGCCGTCTCGCGCCCAGTTCTTGAGTGCGCCAACGTCTAGAGCGGTGTACGCGCTAAATCGCGTGCAGATCTCGGAGACTTCTTCGGCTGCCCTAAGCCACGCCTCGATATAGCCCCGTCGTGAAAGCCAGTCTTTTGTCACGCCGAATGTTCCATGGATGCTGCCACCGGATCTCCGCGGCGAGTTCTCAAGGGCGAGGAAGGCCCTCCGCAGAAGCTCTGCCGCAATCACCCGACGGACGATGCGAGGCCGCGACAAATCAACAAATGGCGGTGGCGGATCAGCCGCTGTCATCTTCTCGGGTGCCTGAAAGTAGTAATCGTCGTGAGCACGATCTCGTGAAACGGTGATTGCAATCGAGAACGGCTGACCCGAGCGTCCAGCCCGACCGACCCTCTGTTGGTAGTTAAATCGCTGGGGTGGCATGTTCGCCATCGCTACAGCTCTCAAGGAACCAATGTCTACCCCGACCTCCATTGTGGTCGTCACCGAGAGCAAATCGAGGGGATCAGCGAGAACGCTCTCAAAAGGTGAAGGAAGCAATGCCCCCTTGAATTGCCGCTGCCGGGTCCGCTGGTCAGCTAGCCCAGTCTGACCGGTGAGTTCGGCAACTCGCATACGTCGGAGCGGCTGTGAAGCGAGCCACCCGTAGTAGTCGAGTTCTTCGGACCACTCCTTTTCGCGGAGTACGCCGATCGCGCACTCCTCGTTAGTACATACGCCGGCCGAGGGATGCAAGTGGGTCGTTCCGCAATTCTCGCAAACCCACACCTTGTCATTCGGAGCCCTTAGTTCAAGGGCATCTTGCCCAGTCAGAGTCCTGAGCGCCCAGGTCTCGTCGATGAGACCGCTCGCACGCAAAAATTCGCCGACGCTTGCCGTCAGAGATTCCCAACCGATCTGACGCTTTGCGGCAACGCGCTTTAGATACGTGACAATCACTTTCGGTGCCGAGTTAGATCGGGCTACATACCCCCCTTCAAACCGCTTTGCTATACCAAGTAGCCGGATCACACTTGACAAGACATCGCTAGCGGTCCCCGAAGAAAAACCCCAGCTATCGGGAGCAAGTGGCCGAGCGCGCACTACGCCCAGTCGGGTGGATTCGAGATCTCGAGATGCCCGATCAAACACTGCCTCGGCAATCGCCGTAGCGGTAAGCCGATAACGATCCTGGCGGATTGGACGTGCCACGGAGTCGATTAGAGGCTCCCAGGCATCGCGGGCTGGCGGCTCGTAAGCACGATACCAAGGGGCATCACCGTCGCTCTGCGCGACCGAAGGCCCTGGTCCAGCCGGATTGACTCCAACTTCGAGCATCGCCCGTTCCGCTTCGTGAACGAGCGTCGACCACGGCAGCGATTCGGTTTCCCGTTCCGCCGCCGCAATAAACTCCGTATCAGCTAAATCTGCCGCACCCAGACTCTCAAGCCTGAGCTTGTCGAAAAGTTCCCGGCGGCTGGCCCTCAGTTGATCTGCCCGTCGAAGATCGTCGCCCTCGAGTTCACCCGCGATGAACGCTCGCAATAGCGGCACTGGGTTCTCGCGCCCGTGCAAAATCTGCCGAACTACCTGCCGCACTTGGTCGCGGAAGTTGTTCAGCGCGATCCCTGCGGCAATTCGCGCAGAGTCGTCCCTGCTGTCAGTGAAGACGATCGTCCTTGACTGCGCAGCATCAGACCCCAGGGTACGAAAAAGCTGAGATACCGCCATTTGGTTAAGCTGAGCACGTCCAGAAGTATGTGCTCGGATCGGCGAGCGGACGCTTCCGGAGAAGTACACGGCTGCATCCCGATTATCCTGACTCCCGCCGCAGCGTGGGCAGGCTTCTGGAAGTGCGGGTAGGGCAAGCCCACTGTCTTCGCCCGCATTGTGGCTCAGGACAACTGCTGGGATGCCGTCGGACGCACTGCCGAGAACGAGTGATCCAATCTTTGGATTCCAGGTCGCGGCGCCAAAGTTGGATTCGATGGTGGCTTGGTTCTCGTCCATGTCGGCGGGAAGCCGATGCCTGCTCGGCGCATCGGGAACGGGAGAACCTAGCCACAACCACCGGTACTCGTTGTCGTTCCTGCGGTAGACGAAGTCGCCTGAGTTTTCGCCAGGCGCGACCGGAGTGGTTGACAGCACGACGGCACCGCGATCGGGCCGATCGACGACGTAACCACCGAGGCTTACGTCGCCGCAATCGAAACAGTAGAGGAGTTCGAGAACGCGTGCGCCACACTCGCTGCACGTCGAGCGCGGAGTGTCGTACATCCGGCCGACTCGTCGAGGCTCTGAATCGGTGGCGCCCGGGCAGCCAGGGTCAGAGCAGGCCCAAAGCCCACGCATCCCCCTCATCATCACGTGGCCGCGGAACTGGATCGTGGGCGTCACCACGTCAGCGAGGCCGCGGAGCATTGCTTCAAGTGCCCGTGGCGCCAGTGCGTCCTCTCCGAAGAGACGGGTCATGACCGTGTCAATCCGCGTGGCCTTCAGTCGCGCATCCCCCTCGTCACTGCAAGCTGCCGCGATCGTCTCTGCCCACCGGTCCCGAATCGCAATCTCTGTGAGTCTGTTCGGTTCGACGCTCAATACTTCGGCTGCAGAAGGCTTCTCGCCGAATGCGAGCGTCCGTGGCTGCCCCGGCTGGATAAGAAAAGACGCCCGATCGACACCGAAAAAACGCTCCAGATACTCCAGGCCTGAGTCGTCTCCAGGGAGCGAGGCGCTTGTGGCGATGATTCTAAACTGATTGGAGGACGGTTCAAGCCCAAGCCGAGATGCCAGGTTTCGCACCACCATTCCCACTTCGGCCCCGGCGCTGCCACGATAGAGGTGCAGTTCATCGACGACGAGAGTAAAAACGTGATCGGACGATTGCTGTAGCCAGAGTCGCGTGGACTCAAATAGAGGCTCTTCTACATCGCGCATCAGCATTACGTTAAGCATGGAATAGTTCGTAACGAGCACGTCGGGTGGCGTCGCGATCATGTCCCAGCGAGTAACAAGCTCGCCAGCATAGGGGTCTTGGAAGTGAGCCATCAAATCTGGATCGTCAAGCTCCGCTAGGCGCGCATTCAAACGCGTCAAATCTCGCATATCCTTGGCCGCGTTTGCGGTCGAGGTGGCGGAAGCCTTTCCTGTTGGAATTCCGCCCGAGCCCGGTGTCGCGCCGGTGTAGCGACCAAACCACAGATCGATCGGAGAATCCTGATTCCGCAGGCCGCGCACAGCTCGACGGAGACGAGCGACCTGATCCTCGACCAACGCATTTGTCGGGTATAAAATGACCGATCGCACCGCTGCCGCATGCTCCCCAATCGTCCGAGCCGGCTGCCAGTTGTCGGCCTGCCGCTTTAGGTCCCACCATTCATGGATCGGCGCCAGCGCCGCCGACGACCTCTTCTCCGCCGCGATCCGGTTAAGAAGCGGAATCAGGAACGACTCTGTCTTGCCGGATCCGGTCCCCGAGGTCACCACCGGGTTATGTTCGATGCCCGAAGCGAAATGTGTCGCAAGGGCAGCAGCTTGATGCTTGCGCAGTTTGACACCCGCGAGCGCGTCAGGGCTGACACCGAAAACTGCCCGGATGACGTCACCAAGATCGCGGGAATCAACACCCGCCTGGCTCGCGGCCTCGTCGACCGAAATAACCGCGTCGTAGGGAAGCACGGGTTCGAGCATGAGCGGTGCGAAGAGGTTCCCCTGACCCTCAAGTAATAGACGTCGCCGCTCGCTGACAAGTGTTTGGTCGCGCAGGGCATAGGCAGTATCGATGTAGCGCAAGAATGCGCCGCGGAGATCGTCGGCGATCTTGATCGGAGTTGGGAATGTCATCGTTCTCACCGACTCACGCGGTCGTAAATGATGTCCGCAATTTCCCGCGGCACGGAGAGATACTGAACCATTCGATGCTCGACAATCTCGCGCGGCGCGCGTCCTGAACAAAGGGCGAGCGCGCGCCCGTACAACGCCGGTAGATCAGCACCCAGCGGCGCAACTACCGATCCGCTGCGCGAATTATATCGGGCTAGGGGATCGCCGGCCCACATATTTGCAATGTGCTTGACGATCTGCGCATTGCCGAGTCCGATGGTACCGTTTGCAATGTCACCTGCGGCGCGGATTGCATAAGTCGAGCCGAATTCCCTGAATCGGTAAGCACCGACCTTGACGAGCGACTCCGTTTGGTGCCACGAGGCCGACGCCGTATCCCAGAACTCCGCCACTCTGTGCATTGGAACGATTATCCGTCTGAGCGATTTGGCCACATCGCTAATCACCGGCAACGCCTCGGCTATGGCCCTTGCTGGCGAATCTTCCGGCACAGCGAACCCCGCTTCCTTTAGGACTAGAATTGGCAACTGACCAGTGATTTCGACGCGGGCCAGCTCGGCATCAACAGTCGTCGTGACCTCGGCGTAGCCGTCGACCAGACTCGCAAGTCTATCCAGTACCGCCCTCGAACGTGATCCGATGAGTACCCACCGCCCATCACCGGTAGGAAGAAGCGTTGACGTATTCACGGCCCACTCAGTCACCCGGAGACTGTCGTCTCTCGCTACATCGACGTGTCCCACGACCTCAAGCCGCCGAAGAAACGAGTCGGCGAACAACCCCGATCCCTCGACCTGAGCAGCGACCCGCTCGAATATCCCGAACGATCCTGTGCCGACGTGGTTGAGCGCATCAAATGCTACTTCGAAGTTTGGCTCGTCCGACTCGATCACTGGCGGAATTTCCGGAAGAACGATGGTACCGGCGGCGGCGTCCTTCTTTTTTGCTGCCCAGGGAGTGCCGGCGAAGCGGCGTACGAGCCCGCAGGTCGTGCACTCGCCCTGGATGCTCCGAGTGGGTGTTTGGCCAGGAAGTACTCGCGGAAGAAGGAAACGGTGCATCCCAGTGACGAGACACGAATCGTTTGCCACAAGAGTGCCGATGCGGGTTATAGCGGGCAACGCGGGAGAAATGTATCTTTTCCGGGGAACAAATTCCGGCATCGGTGTTGCGGCTTCAACAACAAGCGGCTTGAGGCCGACGGCTCTTGCGCCGTTCACATGACTTGACCAATCAGGTGAGCCAGCAGTTAGAGGCCAGCGCAGAGAGGAGTCTGGCGAGTAGACCAGACGGATATCGACGTCCTCGACACTATACTGCGGGGTATTGGCGGACCGCAGTCGGAGTAGCGCCGTCGACGATGGCTTACGTGCTTCATCAATAAACATGGCGACAACATATTCGCCATCAACTAAACCAAGACCTCCAAGCGGGAGAACAGTGATCTCGCCAGGGTGCCCAGACTCAGCGACGAGCCTGCCCGGATCAATCCGGGTGCCGCGGTACACGCGAAGCTCCACTGAGGATGCCCCAGCGGCGAGTGCGACAGCTTCGGGTGGGTCGAGTGCCGACCACTTGCGAAGCAGACCAGGAAGCACGAAGCCTCCTCGGAGCGCCAGGCTCGTCCGTGCGCGTGGGGCAAGCGGCAGGAGATCAAAGTGAACCTGGGCTGTCGGCGCGGATACGATTTGGACATGCTGATAGAGCAGCCATCCTTCCGGGTGTCCGGGCAGATCAACCAGTTCCAGCCACCCTGGTCGTGCGTGAGCCTTCAGGTGCGCCTCCACGCGCTGGCGTGAGTCCGGCCTTGCTAGGACGATGCTGTCTTCACCGAGAGAGATGCGTTCGACTTCGACAAACGCTCCTTGAAGGTCATCCCAACGAAGCGGGGTCACCCGCTTTGGACGGCGACCAAACGGACGACTATCGTCATCCCCGAACTTCCCCGCAAGCTGCTCTCCTAGCAGCGAAGCTGCACTAATGCCCTCCACACCTGATAAACGAGTAGAACCACCCGGACCGGAGATTGTCGGAATTAGCAACTTCCCCTCTGCGAGTTGGAACCGGGTGCTATCGGGTCCTTCCGAGCGATAGGGAAGCATCAGGTTGAACTCAATCGATTTGCGCGGAAAAGTTCGCAGGAAGGCTAAGAGACGCGTCGTGACGACTGGCCGCGCGGATGCAACTGCCTCTATCGCGGAACCGTCCCAAGCTTCGAGTTCAAGACACGCAGCATCAACGATACGCTCCCGAGCGGCCGGGATGCGCCAGAGGCGCGCAAGGTGCGAACTGAGCGGCAGGCTCGGAGTTGCTGTTACATACGGGTCCATAGCAAGGCTCATGTCGTCAGGTGAGATCCGCAAACCCGGGGTCATACCTTCGATGGCAAAAAGTTCGTGCAGGCCGGGGCGATCGTGCTGTCGAACAACCGCTTGAGACATTGGTAGTCCAATGTACGCGTGGCCCCCAATGGCGTATGCCGTTGGGATTCCGCGCTCGCCCTCCCACGCCTCCAGCCAAGAGTTCAGCGAACCCCACAACAGATCAGCTATGCGGCGGTAATCATTCTCAACCTTTTGATACGCGCTCGTTGGAACTTGGAGCATTCTGTGGACTCGCGAGTAGTAGTTGTGGGCAGCAAGGTCACCGTCGGACTGCATTTGTTCTGCGGCGACCGAAAGCACGACCAGGAGCGGCAGCGCGGGTGGTGTTTCGAGCGGCTCCTGCCGATGTTGCCGCGCAGCCTCCGCGTGCCAGTGAAACGGGGAGACGCCAGGCTCATTCAGTTGAAGCGATGACCGGACTATGGAGGCCAGCTCCGCTAATGTCCGCGTCTCAACTTCGGCGATTTGAAGAACATTGTGGACCGAGCCGGCGTCGGCAAGCGTATAGACAGGTCGGCCAGCCTGCGATGAGCCGAACATCACGTCAGCAATTGCCTCGCTCACGCGCTCGTACTCAGAGCTCAAAATGAACCTCCCCCAGATCGCTCGGTCCTCTTCAACCTAGCGACAAAGTCCGACACTGGGGCCGCGGTACCGGGGTCTGGATGCCGAGGCGGCCGTCTCGAAGCAGCGTGCTGCTCTTCGTCCACCGTGTCAGCGGCGTTGCCCGTCGCTACGTAGCGACGGGGGCTGCCACGGATCCGGCGCATCGCCACGCCGGATGCACGCGCCTTCGACGAGTACGACCGTTGCCCTCCATCGCCATCGCGGACGGAAATCAAACAGCCTGGCCGCGGCGGGGGCGGGTCATGTCTGAATCGGGTGGAGTCAAGTCCAGGTTAATGTCAGGCGTAGAAAACCTCTCGTGAGGCGCCGTTGATGTACCCAAGCTGAGTCAGAAGCGCGCGTGAAACGGCTTTGCCAAGCTCGACGGGCACGGCGTTGCCGAGCTGGCGTTGCGCATCGGACCGTGTCCCAACTAGTTCGAAGTCGTCCGGGAAGGACATTAATCGGAGCATTTCTCCGACGCGGAGCCGCCGCGCACGCTCTGTCCCGCCACCAAGGTCGACGTTCTCCCAGTGGAACGGGCCGACCCAGGGTCCGGGCTGCGCCTGGACGGTCGAGGAGGGCCTGTTGGGGTCGAGGCGCAGAAGAAAGGTCCAGTAGCGGCTGCGCCACTCAAAGCGGTCCTGGCCGCCGTACCGGCTGGTGTGCCACAGGTAGTTCTGCCCAGGGGGCACCTCTGCGGCGAGCTGCCCGTACTCGCCGTCGACGATCTCGTCATCGGCAGCCAGCGCGAGGGGAAGATCCCGGAATGCTTCGGCGGCAGTGACATGCGGGATCTTGGTGGAGTCGATCTTGCGATCGCGTTCGCTCCAGCCGGAGTGGGTGGGTTCGGGGAAGGTGAACGCTCCACCGTCCCGGCGGCCAACGACGAACACACGACGGCGCAGCTGCGGGACGCCGAAATCAGCGGCGAGGAGAACCTTCCACTGCGGGTTGTAGCCGAGTTCACCGAGGCTGCGCAGGAGGCGCTCGAACTGTTCGCGGTGGGTCTTGTAGGTGAGGCCCTGGACGTTCTCGAGGATGAACGCCTCGGGTCGTGTCTCGCGGACCATGCGCACGTACTCGTCCAGCAGCGACGCGTTGGGGTCCCGGCTCTCGCGCTTCTCCTCGAGCCAGAAGCCGGACTTGCTGAACGGCGTGCACGGCGGGCCACCGATCAGGAGGACGGGTTCTTCCCGCTTGAGGCCGGCGGTGGCGAGCAGTTGCTCGGACCGGAGGTTGCGGATGTCGCCGGTGAGGGTTTGCGCGTCGGTGAAGTTGGCGCGCAGTGTGGCGAGGGCGGGGTCGTTGTAGTCGGTGGCGACCGCGATGCGCACTAGGCCGGATCCGGGGTCGTCGCGTTCGAGCGGGGATGCGTCGGCGCGTTCGGTGGCGAGGTCGAGGCCGCCGGCTCCGGAGAAGAGGCTGATGACAGGCAGACCGTGTTCCATCGTCGTACCTTCGTTCGTGCCTGGAGGGGGGCGGGGAGGCGGGTTCGCTTCGACGTTCCAGTATCGCCTAGGTATCGTGCCCGGCACCTCTGACACCAGCATCCCGGGCGCCGCCTAGTCTGAGGCGCGGACGAGGAGGGGTGCGGGTGAACGACGAGCTCGGTGGTCGCGCGTACGCGGAGGTCTACAGCGTCTCGGGTCGCGGCGACATCCACGCGTTCCTCGTCGCCGCGGTCGAGCAGGCCGGCGGTGTCGTCCTCTACGCCAGCTCCCCGCAACGCGCCCCGATCTACCTCGGCGTCCAGCTGCCTTCAGGGGAGCGACTTGGGCTGCTCATCTACCCGTTCCGCATGACGAATCCGCAGATCAAGAACCGCCCGCAGAACGAGGTACGGGGGCAGATTCGCTACGGCGGCGAACGCACCTGGAACCGCGTCCACCGCCTCGGCCGCGATGTCGCCGGCGTGGACATCACCCTTGTCCTCGGCGTCGACCTCGACGACGAGGTCATCATCGGCCTGGATCCGCAGCTGTACGAGATCCTCCCGATGGGGATCTCCATTTACGCCAAGACCGCCCAGATCGAGGACACGAAAATTTCCGGGTGGCACGTCTGGGAGAAGGAGAACCGTCCCGGGCCCAGGCGCGAGAACCCGCGCTCTCCCACTCACCTGGAGACCTGGGTCGGGTTCACCCCTGACCGGCTCCTGGACTTCGCGCGCTTCGAACGCCAAGCGTTCGACCTCGCCCTCGACCCGGCGCTGCGCTACAGCGCCGCCGTCAGCGCACGCACCAAGCCCACGCCCGCCGCGTCGGCGCCGCATGCCCTCGAGGAGCAGTTCGACCTCAACAGTCGGCAGATCATCGACATCATCGCCACCCGCAACCGCCTCTCCGTCGCCGTCCGCGGAGGCGTCGCCGAGTACCACCTCCAAGCGCAGCTCGAGGCCAGCCCGGACGTGCGCACCGTGGTCTCCCTCGACGTCGACGCGATGCACGACTTCGACGTCACTCTCACCTCCGGGCAGACACTCCGAGTGGAGTGCAAGAACGCCAGCCCGAACCGGTTCAAGAACGGCGATTACAAGGTCGAGGTGCAGAAGACCCGCGCCTCCCAGAACGACCCCGCCAGTAGGTTCTACCGCGTCACCGCGTTCGACGTCGTCGCCGCCTGCATGTACTCCCCCACCGGCGCCTGGACCTTCCGCTTCGCCCCTACCAGGACCCTCACCACGCACGACCGCTTCCCGGACCGCCTTGCTGCCATTCAGCACATCGACAACACGTGGACTGACAACCTCGCCACACTCCGCGCGCAATGAGAAAGTCCGCGCAGCACCGCTTGCTAGGTGTATATACACCTGCTAGTCTGGAGGCATGATCACGCAGCAGCAGCTCTCTCGGAGCGGCCGTGATGCCTGACCAGCCCAAGACGCCTCTTCACTCCGTCCGAGTGCCCGACGAACTGTGGCAGGCGGCGAAAGCTCGCGTGGCGGAACGCGGTACCTCGGTCAGCGCAGTCATCGTTGCTGCGCTCACCAGCTACGTCACTCAACGTCCATCGACCAGGAACCCAGGCACCCTCATGGAACTCATCGGCACCAACGTCGACAGCAGCGGCTACTACAAGATGTACCTCGACGGACAGACCCTCGTCACCTACATCGGAAGCGACGAGGACTCCGTCGAGGAACTCGTCCGCCAGAACCTCGTCCCCGCCCCCGACTTCACGGCGCCGGAGGATGAGTGGGCGCCGTACGGCGCGAACGGGCACGTCTGCGACATCCACTATCTCGGCGACTACGGCCGCATTGATGGCATCACTTACGAACTGATCGCCGAGTAGCTGATGGTCGGCGGCCCCTTCGTTGCTACGAAGGTCTGACGAGACGAATCGTGGTGCGGTCACACGTCAAGACGATGCACGACATCGTCTGCCGCGGATGCGGCGTAGGCTTCCAGAACCACAACCGCAACCGCGCCTACTGCTCGCGCGACTGCCGGCTGCTGTACCAGTACGCGCTGTTACGCCGGTGCTGGGCAGTCATGAAGAAATTGGTGGTTGCTCGTCGACGCCATATCACCAGCAGACACTCGCTGAAGTTCAGCTACTCAAGGCCAGTCAGCTGATAGAGATAGAGCGATCATCTTTTTCCCTGCTTGGAGACATCACTAATGGCGCAGAAACTGACCCTCATCGATGACCTGGACGGCTCCCCCATCGACGGTGACGGCGGAACTGTCGCCTTCTCCGTTGACGGCGCGAACTACGAAATCGACCTGTCGGAGAAGAACACCGCCGAGCTGCGGCGCGTGCTCGAGAAGTACGTCGCCGCCGGCCGACGCGTGCGCGGCGGCACCAACACACCTGCCACACCCTCCGCTCGGGCGAAGAGCAACCCGGAGCGCTTGAAGGCGATCCGAGAGTGGGCGACTGAAAACGGCCACGAGGTGTCGCCCCGCGGCCGTATCGCCGCTCCAGTCCAGGAGGCATACGACGCCGCCCACTAGGCCAAACATTGGACCGACTCGGTGAGCGGTGCTACGTGGCGACTGGTTCAAGCTCGAGCGACCAGCCGGCCGGCTTGTCGACGGCGCGGCCGTCGCGATCGGTGAACACGTAGAAGTAGAACGTGGACAGCCGCTTGTCGTTACTGCCCGACAGGGCGCCGGCTGCGTAGAGGTGGGTTGACCACTGCTCCCCCACAACGGCCGGTGCCCAGGCGGTGTACTCGTCGGGTTCGAGGATCTCCGAGTTGCCGACGAGGAGGTTGAGGCCCTTCACGGACACGCTAACCAGGGAGAGCGTCGGGTCGGCGCCGGAGCCCGGTTCGAGTTCCGCTGCGGGTCCGCGGTCCATGAGGACGGACACCTCGGCGCGCCGGTTGGTCAGGGATCGTCCTCGCAGGCGCGGGAGTTGCCGTGCGCGCGCGTGTGCGAGCTCGTGCAGCTGGGCGTCGGTAAGCCCGGGCTGTGAGGTGATCCGCTCTCCGGCGTCGGTGAAGAGTGTGCGTTGCATCAAGCGGATGTCGCGCTCGTGCTTGTTGACGATCTTGCGGACGAGTGGCAAAACCATCCCCGGAGTTTAGAGGGAGGGAAGACAGCCCTCGCCGGTCGTGGGACGCTGACGGTATGACGGTTCCCCGCTCTCCTCTGGCGCGAACGGCTCTGTTCGCGAACGGCATGGTGTGGTTCGGGGCGTCGGTGATGTTCTTCGCGATCGCCGGCGAGCAGACCTACGCGGCGTTCACCGGCGAGTGGTTCAACGTCCTCGGGTGGGCGCTGATCCTGGCCGTGGCCGTGGGTTTGGCGGTCGTGGGTGTGATCGAGAACCGGAACATTCGGGCGGGCAAAAAGTTCCGACCGCGCCCTCGGCGCCGATGACTCGCGGGGCTCATGCTGCCCTGGTGGTCTGGCTTCTTCTACTGGCTGGCCTGTTCGTGCTGCCGGTGGCTGCTTCGCTGTTGCAGGCGCGGGACCCGGAGTACACGTGCCTGGTGGACCGGCAGGCGCCGCCCTCGAACGGCATCGACTACGAATGGCAGGTGCGGGGACGGATCACCCCGTTCCCACTGGGCCTGGAGTGCACGTTCATCCGAGAGTCCGGGGAAGAAGTCATCGTTGGTCCGGGCTGGCTGCTGACGCTGTTCGCCGGCACCGCCGGCGCCTTCGCTGCCGCCTCGGTCGCAGCGCTGGTGTGGCGGGCACCTCGACCGGCCTCCTCGCTCCGGAGCGTCACGTAGGCCACGCACGCCGACCAGAGTTCGGCGCGCGTGGCCGGGGGGGGGGGGCTCTCCCCTTTCGTGCGGACCGGACCGGTTCGGGTCGGCCCGCGCGCGCGTTCAGAGCGTGAGCATGCGAACCATCAGGAGCGTGAAGCTGATGGAGGTGCCGGAGTCGTTGTAGTCCTGCGTCGCAGAGTGGTTGCTATGAGATCGAGAGCAGCACGCGCCTTGGCCAAGTGATCCGGCATAGAGGCAGGAGACGGGTGCTCCCCTCCGTTGATCGGTGTCGCTCCCCTATGCTCAGCGCGTGCAGGTGAATCGCAGTCATGGGTTAGGCCGTCAGATCAAGCAGTTCCTGAGCCGGCCGCTGGGTCGTCTACTCGCTGGAGTCCTCGTTGCAGTAGTGCTTGCCGCGATCATCGTACCGATTGCTGTGACCCAGCGGGCAGAGGCGGAGCAACAGGCTGCCGAGCAAGCCGCGTTGGTTAGAGCTAAAGAGGAAGCTGCGGCAGAAGCGGCGGAGGAGCTTGCTGAGGATCAGCAGCAGGCAAGGGACCTAATTGGCACTGCAGAAGCGTTTCTGGCGACGAACCTTGACTACGCCGACCCTGCCGATGTCTCCGGGCTGACGTCCGCGCTCGAAGAGCTTCGCGCTCGCGCGGGCGAGGACGATCCCGTCGTCGTCAGTGACGCGCGCAAGTCGGTGGCGACGCTGATCGCGAAGATCGGCGATCGACCGGAGGTCTACTACTGGTCATTGACCTGCTCCGACTCCTCGGGATATGCGCATCAGTACAGCAACTTCCGCGCCGTGTGGGCCGTCGACGCGGCTGCATTGAAGCTCTCAAGCTGTAACGCCAAGGCACGCTCGGGCGACTACATCAGCGCAGACCAGCAGGCGGCCATCGACTCAGGCGGCGTGATCGATGAGACACGCCTCGGAATCCTCGACTCGATCTGCGCCGCGCTGGGATTCAGCACCTACGGCGGATTGCCCAGCTACTCCGAAGCCCAGATCCTCGAACTGGGCGCGGCTGTGAATCACTGCCCCGACCACCCGCGAGCAGGAGACGTGCGCGCGCGTCTGGACGCGTCGAGCGCCGTGGTCGCGGCGATCGCAAACGGTACACAGTTCCAGGGAGGCGTCAAGCGAGTCGGCACGGACGTGCAGCCCGGCACCTACGCCAGCGAGGGCAAACTAGACGGCTGCTACTGGGAGCGGCAGGACAGCGCCGGAGAAATCATCGACAACAACTTCGTCAGCTCCGCTCTTCGCGTAGAAGTACGTATCGCGGCGACCGACTTCGCCTTCAGCTCCTCCAATTGCGGGACCTGGAAGAAGGTCAGCTAGTCGATCCAAGGGAGTCGAGGGGGCTCTCCCCCCTCGTGCAGGCCGGCGTCCGAGAGAGACGGCACGCAGCCGACGGAGCGAGATAGGTTGAAACCGCGGAGAGGTGAAGAAAACGGGGAATCCGGCCGCGTAGCGGCTCCTGCCGGCGGTGCTCCGTCACCGCTGCGCGAGTGCAGCTCGCGCCCCCGGGACGGGGAAGACCGGGGAGTGTGAGGGGGTCGCCCCTCGCGGGCCGGCCCGGAAGGCCGGCCCGCACCGCTCACCGGCGCGACCGGACGCTCGGAGCGTCGAGGGTTCCGGCGAGGCGGCGGATGATGCGTAGGGCGTGAGCGTGCTGCTCGGCGGTGATGCCGATGCTCTTCGTCGGGGAGTAGGTGAGCAGCCCCGGGGCGCGCATCCAGTTCGCGGCGACCTTCGCCTGCGGCTTGCGCAGCAGCCTCGCGGTCTGGCGCAGGTCGCGCAGGATCGGGTTGGGGCTCGAGGCGTTCATCGCGCATCCGTCTCAGTCGACGCCGGGATGCCAAGGAGATCGCGCACGCGCGCTTCCTGCTCCGGGGTCAGTGGTGCGGTGTCTCCTGTGTCGGCGTTCCCGCCGAGGATCACGGCGCTTCCGTAGACGGGGCTGGGGTAGCCGAGGAGGTTCGCGAGGAACGTGGCGGGGAGGTTGAGGGTGCTCCCGTTGATCATCCCTTCGTCGTCTACCCACAGGTCGATTCCGTGCTCGCAGCGGATCACGTCGAACCAGTGGCAGCCGATCGCGGCCTGTAACTCGGTGATGTGCGCGTCTTCTCCCGGGTCCGCGATGCTCACCGTTTCGAATTCGTCGGCCGTGATGCGAATGGCGTCCATGTCTGCTCTCCTCTTGCTGATCGTTTTTTTTGCCTCTCCGGCGGGAAGAACCGTTTGAGTGGAGGCGGCGGAGTGACGCCGTGATCGGGCGAAATAAGCCCGCAGGGCGCGTCCGATCGCGGTGGCACGTAGCCGGTGGAGCGAAATAGGTTGAGGCCGCGGAGAGGTGAAGAAAACGGGTGGAACGGGCCGCGCAGCGGCCTCCCCTCGGCGGCGCTCCGTCGCCA
Organism: Rathayibacter sp. PhB151; assembly: GCF_004366415.1. Lineage (NCBI taxonomy): Bacteria > Bacillati > Actinomycetota > Actinomycetes > Micrococcales > Microbacteriaceae > Rathayibacter > Rathayibacter sp. PhB151. Next base: position 26,185 of record NZ_SOEN01000012.1, read on the forward strand.
CTGCGCGAGTGCAGCTCGCGCCCCCGGAACGGGGAAGACCGGGGAGTGTGAGGGGCGACCCCCTCACGGGCCGGCCCGCAGGCCGGCCCGCACCGCGTGGCTAGTAGTCGGGGGGCTCGTAGCAGTTGGGGCAGTCGCACGGTCCGCCGTTCTCTGCCCACTCGATGGCCTCGATCTGCGCGGCCCGCTCCGCCGGGGAGAGCGCCTGCCACGCCTCAGCCGACCGTCGACCGATCTCGTCGCTGGCCGCGCGCTCGTCCGGCGTCCGCGGGGTGTCGGTGATCCACCCGTCCCGCTTCCCGGGCGGGGTGAGGAACGCGATCAGGGCGGCGGCGTAGGCGGTGCCGTCGTCGGTGACGGGGAACCCGCCCGGAGTGCCCTCGCCGGGGAGGGTGAGCGTGTCGCGGACGTGAGCGAGGATCTCGACGTCCGAGGCGGTGGCGTCGTCGTCGGACTCGGCGCGGCGGGTGTCCACGATGAGGGCGAGCTGTTCGGTGCTGGCGCTGCCGAAGTCGACGCGGGTGTTGATGATGACGTAGAGCTGTTCGGTGGTGGCGCTGCTGATGTCGATGCGGGTCATGGTCTGGTCCTCTCAGCGGGTGATGGTCGGGGCGTGGCGGCGGAGGGCGGCGCGGCGGGCGTAGGTGACGCACTGGCGGAACGAGCCGGTGGTGAAGCTGTTGAGCTGGTCGGAGTGCCACGCCTCCCAGAGACCGGACGGGCGGCGGGTGATGAGCACGGACGGGACAGTCGCTGGGTCGGTGCCCTCGACGCGGACGCTGACGCCTCGGATGCCCGAGTGGGGGACGTAAGTCTTGGCCGTGGTCCGCGGAATGGTGCTGGTCTGCATGGTCTGGGGTGCTCCCTCTGGCTGATCGTTTTTCTTTGCCTCTCCGGCGGGAAGAACCGTTTGAGTGGAGGCGGCGCAGTGACGCCCATTCCGGGCGAAATAAGGGAGTGCAGCGACCGCGTCCGGAATGGGTGGCACGTAGCCGGTGGAGCGAAATAGGTTGAGACCGCGGAGAGGTGAAGAAAACGGGTGGAACGGGCCGCGCAGCGGCCTCCAACTCGCGGTGCTCCGTCGCCGCTGCGCGGGCGGAGCTCGCGCGCCGGAACGGGATGCCGGGGAGTGTGAGGGGGTCGCCCCTCACGGGCCGGCCCGCAGGCCGGCCCGCCGCCTCTCAGCTCTCGCCGTCCTCGCTCTCGTCGTCGTCGGCGTCGAGGATCTCGGCGATGCGGTGCGCGGTCGTCAGCACCCGCGCGGCCGTCTCGCGGATGATGTCGGCCTTGCAGTCGCTCCACGTCGCGACATAGCCGACGCTGTAGACGCTGGTGTCGAAACCCACGAGCCCGGCGACGACGAACGCAGCGGACTCGGCTTCCGTCTCCATCAGCCCGCGGTGCTGTGCGTACTCCTCCAAGTCATCGACGTGACCCATCAGCACGTGCGCGGCCTCGTGGATCAGGGTCTTCGCGGCCTGCTCCGGCGACAGGCTGGAATCCACGACGACTGTGCGCTCCTCGGGGGCGGCGTAGCCGTTCGTTCCCTGCGGCAGCGGGCGACGCTCGACCGTCCACCCTTCGGCCTCGAGAGCGGCCGTCAGCGGCGCGATGACGCCGTGATCGTGCTCCCCGGTGAGCAGCTGGGCGATGTCTCGGGGATCCTCGGCGCCCTCCATCAGGTCGGTCTGCTCGATCGCAAACACGGACACGAGCGGGTAGTACGTCTGGGTTTTCTGCCCCTTCTCGTCGGTGCTGGTCGTGGTGCCTTCCTCGGGCGCCTCGTCGGCGGCGATCTTGCGCTGAGCGAAGCCGAAGATCTTGATCGCCTTCTCGCCCTTGCGCACCTGGCGGCCCTTCGCCTGCCACGCCTTGAACCCCGCGACCGCGGAGGCGTCCGGGCGCTGAGCGAGGATCAGCAGCAGATTGCCCAGGCTGTAGCGGTGGAACGAGGACGCGAACGCGAGGAACCGGCGCCACTGGTCGGAGTCGCGCAGCGCCTCGACCTGCTCGGTGATGCTCTCGTGCAGCGCCGTCGCCTGCTCGCGGCGCTCCTCCGGCGTAGTGCGGGGTGCGCGCTTCTTCGTCGCGGCGGGCTTGCGGGTCTTCGTGGTGGTGGTCACGGTCGGTTCTCCCTCGGTGGGGATCAGCGGGGCGACATTCTCCGTGGGTCTAGTACACCTGCGGGTCTGTCTGGCTGATCGTTTTTCTTTGCCTCTCCGGCGGGGAAAACCGTTTGAGTGGAGGCGGCGGAGTGACGCCGATTCCGGGCGAAATAAGCCCGCAGGGCGCGTCCGGAATCGGTGGCACGTAGCCGGTGGAGCGAAATAGGTTGAGACCGCGGAGAGGTGAAGAAAACGGGTGGAACGGGCCGCATCGCGGCCTCCGATTCGCGGTGCTCCGTCGCCGTTGCGCGAGCGAGCTCGCGCCCCCCGGCGCGGGGAGACGGGGAGTGTGAGGGGGTCGCCCCTCACGGGCCGGCGGGGCCGGCCCGCCCCGCTCAGCTCGCGGCGGCCGCCTCCTCGGTGGCTACGACGTCCGCCGCGGGGCGGTGCCCCTGTATGTCGGCGTAGGCGACGGAGTAGGGACGGGTCCCGCCGTTCCAGTCGAGGGCGACGGTCACTGTCTTGGGGTTCACGCGGGTCACGGTGCTCCACCCGAACTTGTGCTCGATCACATCGCCCTTGGCGATCGTGTCGCGGCTATGGATCGCGGTCGCACCGGCGGCGGCCTGCGCCTCGCGGACGGCGCTCCAGTAGTCGCGCTCGTCCTCGAGCTGCGCCCGCTCAGCGCGCAGCCGGTCTCGCCGCGCGCCGGTCGCGGGGGCGGTCGTCTCGATGTGGCCGCCGCCGAAATTGTGCGAGCCTCCCTCGATCCGGCGGGTCAGGAGTCTGACGTCGGTGTCGAGGCGGTCGATGCGGCGGGCGACCGTGCGCGGGAGGTAGCGGGCCTCGGTCGTCCCGGCGGCGACGTCGGCGCGGGCGCGGGCGCGGGTGGCCTCGCGGTCGGCCTCAACGCTGCGGCCGAACGCGGCGTCGGCCTTGGCGATCGCGGCGCGGTGGCGGTTCTCGGAGTGGTGGCCGATCTTGATCGGCTCGCCGCCCTCGGGCAGGCGGCGCAGGGCGCGGCGCGCGGCCTCGTCCGCGTCGTCCGCCTGCGCGGCGCGGCGGTCGGCCTTGGCGTCGAGCGCGTCGATGCGGGCGGCCTGGCGCTCGATCTTCGTGCCCTCGACCTCGGCGGCGGACCGGAAGCTCTCGTCAGCGTCGACGGTGACCTCGTGCCCTGCCGCGCGTAGCGCGGCCGCCGCGCGGTTGATGGTCGACCACTTCGGGAGGCGGTCGCGGGACTGCGGGACGTACCAGGCGGCGATGGAGCGGCCCCAGCGCCAGCCGGACGCCTTCAGGATCTCTGCGGTTCCGTCGCCGCGGCTGGTCCCATCGATGACGGTTCCAGCGGCCGGGGTGTGGGTGATGGTGAGCATGCTCTGTCTCCTTTTCGTCTCGGCGGTCAGTCGTTGGCGCGGTAGTCGGCGGGCGTCTCGCTGCGGTCGTGCAGCGCGTACGCGGCGGGGAACAGGTCGAGCGCCCGGGCGACCGCGACCGGCACGACGACGAAGGCACCGGAGGCCATGTAGCCGACTCGGCCCTCCCCCACGGCATCGACGGGCTCGAAGTGCTGCAGCGTCACCCCGACCAGCGACGCGCCGCCCTCGCGGGTGACCAGGTGCACCGCGGGGGTCTGCTCGGTCACGAGGTCGCGACCCCCGGCGCCGACGATGACGACCTCTCGGGCGGTCCGGCTGATGCCCTCCAAGCCGGGGCTGTGGGTGGTCGTGGTGATGACCTCGGTACGGGTGCCGCGCTGCTGGCTCATGGTGTGTCTCCCTCTGGCTGATCGTTTTTCTTTGCCTCTCCGGCGGGAAGAACCGCTTGAGTGGAGGCGGCGCAGTGACGCCGCGATCGGGCGAAGTAAGCCCGCAGGGCACGTCCGATCGCGGTGGCACGCAGCCGGTGGAGCGAAATAGGTTGAGACCACGGAGAGGTGAAGAAAACGGGTAGAACGGGCCGCGTAGCGGCCTCCGACCCGCGGCGCTCCGTCGCCGCTACGCGAGTGCAGCTCGCGCCCCGGAACGGGAGGCCGGGGAGTGTGAGGGGTTACCCCTCACGAGCCGGCGGCGGCTCGCCCGCCACTCCCCCGCGCAGGTGCCGCGGATCAAATACTCATGGCGTTATTCACTCATTTGAGCTAATGAGTAAATGAGTTGGTGAGGTACCGGCCAATGCGACTACGGAGGCATGTGGGAGCTGGTACACCGGACGCGCGCGGAATTGGCATCAACGGTGGTGCGCAGCAGCGCGGTGACGAGCGCCGCGGCGATCGCGGAAGTGCGCGCCGCGATCCCGGAGGATCACGTCGTCCTCTACGTGCTCCGCGTTGAGAACTGAGCGGGCGGTCTACTCCGCCGCGGTCGCCGCGGCGCGGCGGTTCGCGGTCGTGGTGACGACGGCGGTCGCGCGGGTGAGGTTGGGTCCGATGGCGTCGGCCTCGAGGACGCGGCCGGTGCGGCGGTTCTCGCCTTCGCCCCACGCGACGGTGCGCTCGTAGCCGACGACGATCACGGCGTCTCCCTTGTGGAGGGAGGCGAGGACGTGCTCACCCAGCTCGAACTTCGCTTCCACGAAGTGCGTCGTCGGCGCCTCGTGTGCAGTCCACTCTCCCCCGCGGAACTCGCCGGTGTTCTCGATCACGCGCAGCTTCACGATCTGCACGCGCCCGGCTTGCACGGCCTCGGGGTCGGCGGCGAGATTGCCGGTGATGGTCCTGGTGCTCATTTGCCGTCTCCTGCTCGTGCGGTTCGTTCGTCCCGCTGACGTCGACGGGATCTCCTTCGCGGCCTCGGCCGCGGGGGTGTCGATGGGGGTCGGCTCGATGCCCCAGGACGCCAGAGCGTCGCGCTGGGTGACCTCGACCGGCGGCTCGGACAGCGCTCTGCGCTGTTCGAGCTCGGCGCGGGTCGAGGCGTAGGCCGGAAGGCGTCGCTCGTCGCCGTAAGCGACGCGGTAGAGCCGATCGGCCAGGAAGTCGAGCGCGTCGATTTCTCCCTGCCGATCGGCCTGCCCGGCGAGATACCCGGCACGGTACTCGTCGCTCGAGGCGTCCGGCCCGGTCATGCCGCGTGCTTCTCGATGAGGTCAGGGCGGAAGCCCGACCAGTGGTCCTGATCGCTCGCGACGACCACGGGGGCGGCGGAGTAGCCCAGCTCCTCCGTGATGTACGCGAGCGCTGCGGGGTTTGTCGTGATGTCCACGACGGTGTACTCGATGCCCTTCTTCTCGAGCACCCGGTAGGTCATGGTGCACTGCACGCACGACGGCTTCGAGTAAACGGTCAGCGCCATGAGTCTCACTCTCCTTCCGGGTGGTGGGCGTCGCCCTCGTCGTCGTCGGTCGCGTGCTCCGTGATCCACAGGTCCGCGGCCTCGTCTCGTCCGAATGCTCGCAGGAGTCCAGCCAGCGCGTCGACCTCACCGCAGTTCAGCCGCGAGGCCAGGTCATCGGCTAGCTCCCCGTGCGAGAACACGGACAAGAACTCGGCCAGCGCCTCGGGAAGGGTCGGCGTCTGCATCGTGGTGGTGGTGGCGCTCATGGTCTGTCCTCTCTTCGCCTCTCCCCCACGTTTTTGCCGTGATTCTCAATCAGATTTGTCAAGCCAGCGGGGGTGGTCTGGCTCGGTCGTTCTTCCTTCTCTCTCAGCGTTTTTTGCCTGGAAGGCACGTAGTGCCGAGCAGGGTCGGAGGTGGGAGCGCAACCCGGAGGGCGGAGGAGGAGATGTTGTCGGCGCGATGTAAGGGAGCGCAGCGACCGCGTGCCGAGAACGTCGGAGGAGCCGGCCGCGCAGCGGCTTGCGTGGACGCCGCAGGCCCGTACGCTGCCGAAGGCTTCCAGGCAAAATGCGCGCAGCGCTCAGCACCGCCGCCGACCGGAGGTCGGCGTCCGCTCGTGTCCGTGAACCGCGACGCTCGTCGCGGCGGCTCTCAGTGGTCTTCGGTGAGGTGGCGGTAGATGGTGCCGCGGGAGACGCCGAAGGTCTCGGCGATCTGCTGGACCGTGTACGTCTTCTCTTCGTACATCGCGCGCGCCTGCTTCGCCTTCGTGGGCGTCATCTTGAAGCGTCCGCCGCCCTTGCGACCGCGGGCTCGAGCGGCGGCGAGGCCGTCGTGGGTGCGCTCGACGATGAGGTCGTGCTCGAACTCGGCGATCGCGGCGAGCATGTGAAAGAACAGCCGCCCGCCCGGAGTGGTGGTGTCGATGCCCTGGGAGAGAGCCTTCAGTCCGACGCCGCGCTGTTGGAGGCCGTCGGCCACCTCTTTCAGGTTCCGCACGGACCGTCCGAGGCGGTCGAGCTTGGTCACGACGAGGGAGTCGCCCTCGCGGAGGTAGTCGAGAGCGTCCTCGAGCGCGGGACGCTTCGCGAGCACTCCGGAGGCGTGCTCCACGAAGACCTTCTCGCAGCCGGCGGCCGTGAGCGCGTCGGTCTGAGCGTCAGGGTTCTGGTCTCTGGTCGAGACGCGCGCGTATCCGATCGCAGCCATGAGCTGACTGTACTGCGAACGTAGGTCACGGGTCATAGGTCTCGGACACGAGTTGTGGAACACGACGCGCCGATCGCGGCGGTACGCTGCCCGGCCGTCTCGTGAACGATCGTCCACGGACAGGCTGCCGAGCCAGGTGGGAGTGCGTGACATCTGCTGTCGAAGATGGCTCGCATCGCAGACGTGCAATGATCTGCGTATGGATGCAGATAGTAGGAGATGCGGTCGTGAGCCGGACGGTGCGTTCGTGGAGCTCGCGGTGGAGGTGTTCGCGATGCTGGCCGATGCGACGCGGGTGCGGTTGATCCTCGCGCTGCGGGACGGCGAGAAGTCGGTGAACGAGCTGGCGGAGCTGGTGGGGAAGTCGCCGGCGGCGGTGTCGCAGCATCTCGCGAAGCTGCGTCTGACGCGGATGGTCACCACGCGTCAGGACGGTACGCGCGTGTTCTACGGGCTGGCGGACGAGCACGCGAGCCAGCTCGTGACCGACGCCATCTTCCAAGCCGAGCACTCCCTCGGCGGGACACCTCGCCATCACCACGCGCCGTCGGATCAGACCTCGTGAGCGCCGCTTCCTCCCCCCGCGGTAGTCACAATGAGCATCTCGACGCCCACCACGACCATGACCACCACCACGAGCCCGCCGAGGAACACTCTCACGGCCCAGAGGGGCACTCGCACCCGACCGGGTTCAAGGGGTTTCTGCACGGGCTGTTCGTGCCGCACTCTCACGACGCATCGGACTCGATCGATGACGCGCTGGAGGCGAGCAAGGAGGGGGTTCGGGCGCTGAAGATCAGCCTGGTCATCCTTCTCGCCACGACCGTCCTGCAACTGGCCGTCGTCACGATCTCGGGTTCCGTGGCGCTGCTGGCGGACACCATCCACAACTTCTCGGACGCCCTGACAGCCGTGCCGCTCTGGATCGCGTTCATCCTCGGACGCCGAGCGGCGACCCGCCGCTACACCTACGGCCTCGGACGAGCGGAGGACCTCGCAGGTCTCTTCATCGTCGCCGTCGTCGCCCTCTCGGCGATCATCGCGGCCTGGCAGTCCATCGACCGTCTCGTGAACCCGCAGCCTCTCGAGAACCTGGGCTGGGTCATCGCCGCTGGCGTCATCGGATTCGCGGGCAACGAGGCCGTCGCGATCTACCGCATCCGCGTAGGCCGCCGAATCGGATCCGCCGCCCTCGTCGCGGACGGCGTCCACGCACGGACCGACGGCTTCACCTCGCTCGCGGTCGTCGTCGGCGCGATCGGAGTGCTGCTCGGCTTCCCACTCGCCGACCCCCTCGTGGGTCTACTCATCTCCGCAGCGATCATCGTGCTGCTGTGGGGCACCGTCCGCTCCATCGGCCGGCGACTGATGGACGGCATCGAACCCGACCTCCTCGACCGCGCCGAAGCGACCCTCCGCCACACACCAGGCGTGCTCGCAGTTCCCCGACTGCAACTGCGCTGGGTCGGCCACCGCCTCCAGGGCGCAGCCACCCTCGTCGTCACGGACGGCACGCTCGCCGAAGCGACCGCGGTGATCGAGGATGCGCGGCACCGACTGGGACACGCGCTCCCCCACCTCGACGAGATCCACCTCCAGCCGACCATCGCGGCCGAACACTGACCAGCTGGCGCAACCGCCGTCACGGCACCCTCTGACAGTCGTGACGAGATCGGGAATTCCCTGCGGGTTCCGCCCGTTGCCCAATACCCCCGGGGGGTATAGCTTCGGGAACAGGTCGGAAGCGACCAGGAGGAGTCATCATGGCGCAGCACCACTCACCGGCACACGAGCACGAGGCCAAGACACCGGGTGAATCTCATTCGGCCGCGAACATCGGGCACCACGTGAGTACAGCGCCCGATGGACAGGCAGGGCATCAGATGCAGGGCTCGCCGGACCCTCATGCCGGCCACCAGATGACGCCCGGCGCGGACTCGCACGACGGGCACGGCGGGCACGGCGGGCACGGCGGGCACGGCGGGCACGGCGGGCACGGCGGGCACGGCGGGCACGGCGGGCACGGCGATCATGTAGGGCAGTTCCGGCGGTTGTTCTGGATCATGCTGGTGTTCGCGGTGCCGGTGGTGGGTTTCAGCGGCATGTTCTCGATGATCCTGGGCTATCCGCTTCCCGATGCATCGTGGATTGCGTGGATCTCCCCGGTGCTGGGCACGGTCATGTATGTGTGGGGTGGCCGGCCGTTCCTGCAGGGGGCGGTGTCGGAGCTGCGCTCTAGGACGCCGGGGATGATGCTGCTGATCGCTTTGGCTATCACGGTCGCGTTCCTCGCGTCGTGGGGTGCGAGCGCGGGGCTCGTGGATCACGAGTTGGACTTCTGGTGGGAGCTGGCGCTGCTGATCGTGATCATGCTCCTCGGGCACTGGATCGAGATGCGCTCCCTCGCGCAGACGTCCACCGCACTGGACTCTCTCGCGGCACTACTGCCGGATGAGGCGGAGCGAGTGCGCGACGGTGAGGTGGAGAAGGTGTCTCCCGCGGACCTCGTGCAGGGGGATGTCGTGATCGTGCGTCCCGGCGGCCGGGTGCCGGCCGATGGCCGAGTGCTCGAGGGCACCGCGGACGTGGATGAGTCGATGATCACCGGGGAGTCCCGGCCGGTCAGTCGCGGCCCAGGATCGATGGTCGTGGCCGGAACGGTCGCCACTGACACGGCGTTGCGGGTGGAGGTGACGGCCGTCGGAGACGACACCGCTCTCGCCGGCATCCAGCGCCTGGTCACGGAAGCGCAGAACTCGTCCTCCCGCGCGCAGCGCATCGCTGATGTCGCCGCCGCGTGGCTGTTCTGGTTCGCGTTGGGCGCGGGAGTGATCACCGCCATCGTGTGGTCGCTGCTGGGCAGTCCCGACGAGGCTGTGATCCGCACCATCACGGTTCTGGTCATCGCGTGCCCGCACGCGCTGGGACTCGCGATCCCGCTGGTCGTGTCCATCGCGACCGAGCGCGCCGCGAAGGGCGGCGTCCTCGTCAAGGACCGTCTCGCGTTGGAGAGCATGCGCACGGTGACCACGGTCCTGTTCGACAAGACGGGCACCCTGACCAAGGGCGAGCCCACTCTTGCCGCCGTGCACACCGTCGACGGGGTGACCGAGGAGCAGCTGCTCGCGGTCGCCGCGGCGGTCGAGACGGACAGTGAACACCCTCTCGCTCAAGCGATCGTGGGAGCTGCGAACAGCCGCAATGTGCGGGTGCCGGCAGCGACCGGTTTCCAGGCGTCGACCGCTGTCGGCGTCACGGCGCAGGTCGAGGGCCGCACGGTGAGCGTCGGCGGACCGTCCATGCTGCGCGCCCACGACGTTGCTGCGCTCGAGCAGACGCGCGCGTGGGAGGCGGAGGGGATGATCATCCTGCACGTCCTCGCCGGCGGTCGCGTCATCGGGGCTCTCGGGCTGGCGGATGAGGTGCGGGAGGAGTCCCGGCAGGCTGTCGACGCGCTGCACGCGATCGGCGTGCAGGTGGTCATGATCACCGGCGACGCGGAAGCGGTCGCCCGCACCGTGGGCGAGGAGCTCGGCATCGATCGGGTGTTCGCCGGCGTGAAGCCGGAGGACAAGGCCGCGAAGGTCATCGAGTTGCAGCGCGAGGGCCGACGGGTCGCGATGGTCGGCGATGGCGTCAACGACGCTCCCGCTCTCGCGCAGGCCGACGTGGGAATCGCGATCGGCGCGGGCACCGACGTCGCGATCGCATCCGCCGGGGTGATCCTCGCCTCCGATGACCCCCGATCGGTGCTGTCCGTGATCGAGCTGTCCCGCGCGAGCTTCCGCAAGATGAAGCAGAACCTGTGGTGGGCGGCTGGCTACAACCTGCTCTCCGTCCCGCTGGCCGCGGGCGTGCTCGCCCCGATCGGGTTCGTGCTGCCGATGTCGGTGGGGGCTCTGCTGATGTCCGCATCGACCGTCGTCGTCGCTGTGAACGCGCAGCTGCTGCGCCGGCTGGACCTCACCCCTCAAGCCAGCACCCGGTCAGCGCTGGACCGAGGGAAAGACGTCGCCGGACAGCCGCAGGTATCACGCCGCGAGGTCAACGAGCTGTCCTAGCCGCCCCGCCGCGGAAGCGTGGCGTCCGGCCCTGGGAGCCGGACGCCGCGGGATGGCTCACACGGCTATGGCGCGGCGGCGAAGGAGTTCCCGGACCATCGGGTAGGCGGTGAGGAATCCGAGGACGAGCCCGATCTGCATAAGGAAGAGGAACCGGATATCGGTCGGAGCCGGCATGAAGTTCCCGAAGTGCATGAGAAGCATCCAGCCTCCCATGCCCACATCGAAAGCCACCACCGTCAGTACCGCCGCCACCAGCGCCACCCCGGCACGTCGTTCCGCGGTATCGCGGGACGCAGGTGCGGCGAAGAAGTATTCGAAGACGAACAGCAATCCGATCGCCAACAGGGCGATGACGATGATCAGCACCCACAGGTTCGTGCCGGCGATGGTCAAACCGCTCGCCACGACGAGCGGCACCCCGATGAAGTGCCCCACCGTCGCCGCGGCACCACCGGACGTACTTCCCGCGACCGCGTCGCGGCTGAGACGATCATCCAACCCGACCTGGCTAGGTGAGGACGCGGCGGTGCGGTCCCTGCCCCATCTGCGGAACGCCCAGACGGCGACCGGGCCCAGGAATAGCGCCGCGACGGGCCACACCAGGTTCATGGCTGCGTTGCGTTGACGGTGCTGCCGAACGACGATCTCGTACAGAACCACGATCGCACTCAGTACTCCCAGCGCGACGAAGAACCAGGACACGGGTGTCAGCCAGTCCGGAAAGGCGGGTTGCATGGACGTCATATCCGTCATGTCATCGTTCATGGTCGTCGTTTCCTTGTCGGCTCCATCGAGTGGAGCATTTCGTGAGTGTGCGATGGGTAGAAGGTGAAGGGGGTCGGGCGTCTAGTACGGCGGCCGTGCAGAGGTTCTCGTTACGAGGACGGGCGCAGCACCGTCCAGGTGAGGCCGTAGTCGCGGCTGGCGACGATGCCGCGGTCATCGGCGGCGAGGACCCATCTCTCCTTGCCGTCGACGATCGCGAACGCCTCCGGGGTTCCCGTGAGAGCTCCGTGGCTCTCCCAGCTACCGTCTGCGTTGCCCGTCCACACGGTTCCGTCGACATCGACGCCGACCAGTTCCCCGCTTGCGCTGCTTTCCACGAGGTACAGCGCCGGAGCGCCGGGGACAGGCTGGAACGTGATCCCGGCGTCGTCGCTGACCTGCAAGCCCGTCTCGGTGGTCGCGAACACCCGGTCGGGGCGTTTCGGATCAGCGCTCAGATCGCGCAGCGCCAGTTGCGCCGTCGACGTCCAGCTGGTCCCGGAGTCGTCGCTGCGGCGGATCGTGGCAGCACTCGCGTCGTATCCGTAGACGCGGGTTCGGGAAGGATCCAGCGCGACGGTCGCGAGGTCATGGAAGTCCGTCTCGCCGCTGAGGGAGAGCGGATCCCATGTCGCGGCCGCGTCGGTGCTGCGGATCAGGCCCAGGTTCGGGCCGGGCGCTGTCGTGTCGGCGGGATCCGGGTGACCGGAGGCGTAGAACATCCCCTCCGGGGTGATCGTGAATCCCATGGTGTCCTGCGCCCGGCCACCGATCGGCCCCGTGCTCCCGGCCGTTGCGTCCGCGGCGGGGTAGGTGCCCGGCAGCGAGTCGGTGGGGATCACCCACACTCCCGAGTGCGCGGCCGCATAGGTGAGTCCCGTCGCCGGATCCCAGCCGAGCCCGTGTACGTGCTCCAACGCCTCCGGCGCCTTCGCGTTCTCGCGGGATGCTGCTGCGGAGCAGCCGGTGAGGAGTGCCAGGGTGAGGGTCGCGCCGAGCAGATGGGCGAGACGGTGCGGGCGATGTTCAGTCACGGGTGACTCCTGTAGCGCTCATGAAGGATTCCGGGCCGACCCGCGTCCTCGGCGGGTGCCACGAAGCGGGGGTGGGGGTGGTGTGGCGTGTCTCCCGCACCGAAGTGAGCGCTCAACGCTTTCGTCCGGTCAGCGAGGGTGGAGGTGCGCTCAGCCAAGTCCGACGCCCAGATCGCTCATGAAGCCCTCCGCGTCCACCGGTGTCCCGTCGATACGGGTTTCGAAGTGGACATGACAGCCGGAGGACGCTCCGGTGGAGCCGACAAGCGCGATCGGGTCACCGGCGGCGACCGTATCGCCGACGTCCACGAGCAGCTCGCTGTTGTGCGCGTACCCGGTTTCGATGCCGTCGCTGTTGGCGAGCAGAATCCAGTTGCCGTAACTGCCGGCATAGCCGGCTTCTTCGACGGTGCCATCGGCGGCTGCGACGACGGGTGTCCCGCACGGTGCTGCGAGATCGGTGCCCTTGTGGAACGCGCTCACACCGGCCACCGGTGCATCCGGGCGCGGACCGAAGGGGCTCGAGATGCGTCCCTCAATGGGCAGCATCCAGGCCTGGGATGCCACATCCGCGTCCGCGGTCGACGTTGCGGTGTCATCGGATGCGTTTTCGACCATTTCCGTGGCGACGGCGGTGGACACCAGCACCTCGGGTTTGGCTTCCGCGCCGAACGAGTCCCGCGTGACGGTGCGCTGCACCGCACCGGCGGCGACGAACGTCTGCGGCTGCACCTCGCCCGCGGCAAGAGTCGCGGTCGTGGTCGGGATGCCCTCGACAGCGAACGCGGGCATGGAGGAGGTCACCGCGATCATCGCAACGAGAGTCATCGCAGACACTCCCGCCAGGCGCGGCCGCATCGTGCGCGTTCCCGGTGAGACCTGGCGTGGGCGAGCCGCGACGCGCGCGGCATGTTGCAACGCCTGGGCGTCGGCTCGCGAGGGTGCCGTGTACGTCACCCGGCGTCCCTGGGCGAGCGCAGCCTGCCTTGGGGAGGTCTCGCGGGTGCGGGTTCGGGTGCGGTGAACGTCGCGGCGGCGCGGGTCGCTCGTCGGCGTCGAGGAGGCGCTCACCGGGCAGCTCCCGAGCGAATCGGACGGAGGTGAAGAGGAAGGTGGTGCATAGGGGACGTTTCTGGTTCGAGCGCCCTCGATAGGCGCGAAGAAGTTGAGGGGTGGGGATCGCCGGGTACGGCGACCCCCACCGGGGCGCGCCGGTATCACGCGCGCCCGGGCGCGGCGCAGCAGAGCTGCACCCGCCCAGGAGAGGGGGAAGGGGCGTCAGGAAGTCGGGTCAGCGGGACGCGAGGAGGTCCTGCATGGTCGCGATCTCCTCGGTCTGGGTCTGCACGATCATCTCCGCCATGTCGATGGCGTCAGCGTTCTGGCCCTCGTCGACCTCGGTCTGCGCCATCTCGACGGCGCCCTCGTGGTGCATCATCATCTGCTCGAGGAACAGCTTCTCCGCCTCGGCGCCGGCCGCGCCCTCCAGCGAGGACATGTCCTCATCGGACATCATCCCGTTCATGCTGTGATCCATGCCCGACATCGAATCGTCAGCACCCCACGCGGTGATCCATTCCTCGAGCTGAGCGATCTCCGGACCCTGCGCTTCCTTGATCTGCGTCGCCAGGGCGGTGACGTCGGTGCTGATGCCGTCCTTCGCGAGGATCATGTCGGCCATCTCCACTGCCTGCTCGTGGTGAGGCTTCATCATCTGCGCGAACGTCATGTCTTGATCGTTGAAGTCTTCCGCCGCCGTCGCGGACGATGAAGACGGTGCGGCGGACGCGGAGGAGGTGCTGTCGCCCATTCCCTCCATGCCGCTCGTTCCGGAGGAGCTGTCCGAGCAGGCGGTCAAAGTGATCGCGGTCGCCAGGGCGAGAGTCGAGGCGAGAAGAGTGCGCTTGGTGTTCATGGGTGTCTTATCCGTTCAGTCGGTTGCGGAAATCGCCGGAACCGCGCCCTGCGGGCGCGGTGATGAGGTCGCAGCGGACACTGCGACAACATGGGCGAATCAGGTGCGACTGATCGACAACACCGTCAACGACGGCAAATACACGTGGAACCTCGCGTGCGGAACCAGCAGCATAAGACGCGGACCCGCGTCCAACACGCGCGCGAACATGGCCGGCACCCGCGCCAGGAGGATCAAGGAGGCGAGGAAGAAGACGATGACGCACGTCACCGCCATCAGAGCGCACCCCATCGCGCAGCTCTCATCACACGGGATCATCGGCACGACCGCGCCATGATCGGCGCCGGCCGCAAGAACCATCCCACCGGTCGAGCCGGCCATCGGGTCGGCGTGACCATCGGTCTGCGGGTGCGTGTGTCCCGTGGACGCAGACGCGTCGGCGTGGCTGCCCATCATGGAATGCATCGCGAACACGCCCAGCAGCAGAGCCGCCAGCGTCAGCACCACGACCACCGCGCGCGTCAGCGGTGTGGACAGTGAAGAAACGACGTTGCCGCTCATCATCAACACCTCCGAAACCGCTGGATACTCGTTCGAGGGGCCCACGAGGAACGCCCATGCATACCCCCCTAGAGTATGCAGAAAGCAGCCAGAGCGGCTGAAAACCCTCTCTGTACCCATCCGAGCCGCACAAGCAGCGGACGAGCTGCACCAACACCCGGGGAACGAGGACACCGTGACCGAGCAGACGACCGAGCACAACGACACTGCCGCACCCCACGGCTACATCTCCGACAAGGACCAGTACCTCCGCCGCCTGCGACGCATCGAGGGGCAAGCCCGCGGCTTGCAGAACATGGTCGAAAACGAGCAGTACTGCATCAAGATCCTCACCCAGATCTCCGCGATGACCAGCGCTCTGGAATCCGCGGCATTGGGCCTGCTGAACGACCACCTCAACCACTGCGTTCTCGAAGCCGCCGCGGCCGGCGGCGACGAAGCGAAGATCAAGCTACAAGAAGCCTCCGACGGCATCGCCCGCCTCGTCCGCTCCTAACGCGCCCAGCGCGACCAGGTTCGCTTCGAGCCAGGCCGTCCTCGCTGCGCCCCTCGCGCCCCTGAGGCTGACGGCATCGGCCCCCGACATTGAGCGAATGAGACCCGGACCGCGATGAACGACCGTGGCGCTCCTCGCTCTCGTCGGTGTTGCCGTCGGCGTCGCGGTTGCCCCCGGCATCCAGGCGGGCCGAATCCTCGTCGGCGTGACGGCGGCCATCGTCGCACTTGCTCGTCTCGGGAACAGGCGTTCGCGAGATTCACCGAGGGGTCGGGAGGAATCGCTGCTTGTCGATAACATCGCTAGATGTCGATCAATCGAGTGCAGGGTGCTTCTGCCGCCGTGTCCCTCTTCCACTCCTTAGCCGACCCCAAGCGACTTCAGATCGTGCGGCGACTCCAGCACGGTGAGGCTCGGGTCAGCGATCTGGTGGTGGAGCTGGGCGTGGCGCAGTCGACAGCTTCTGAGCACATGAGCTGCCTGCGCGAGTGCGGCCTGGTCGTGGGGCGCGCGGAGGGACGGCAGGTGTTCTACTCCCTGGCCCGTCCAGAGCTGATCGATCTTCTCGAGTCCGCCGAGGCGCTGCTGGAGGCAACGGGATTCCAGGTCGATTTGTGCGGCACGTTCGGGTCGGAGGCTCGCAGCGCGCGTGACGCTGGCACAGCGTCGGATGCCGGTCCGGGCGCGGAGGTGGCGAAGTGATCGGCACGACCGTCGCCGCGATCGGCTTGTTCGCTGCGACGAACATCGACGACATCGTGGTGCTGACGGTGCTCTTCCTCGCGTCCACCCGTGGCTCACTGCGCGGATGGAAGGTCGTGGTGGGGCAGTACCTCGGTTTCGCGACTCTCGTCGCGATCAGCGTCGTGGCCGCCGCCGGCCTGACGATCATCCCGGACGAGTGGGTGGGGCTTCTGGGCCTGATCCCGTTGGCGATCGGTCTGTACGGGCTCATCCGCGCCCTGCGCAGCAGGGGCGATGATGACGACGACGATGACGAGAGTTCGATCAGCGCGGTCGGTCTGCTGGGCGTCGCGGGGATCACGATCGCGAACGGCGCGGACAACATCTCCCTCTACACGCCCGTGTTCCGCACCAGCCCGATCGCGGACACAGTGGTCACGATCATCGTGTTCTTCCTCCTCGTCGCGGTGTGGTGCCTAGTCGCCCGCGTCGTCGGTACGAACAAGACAGTGACCGAGCTGCTGGAGAGGGTCGAGCACTGGCTCGTGCCCGCCGTGTTCATCGGTCTTGGTCTGTTCATCCTGATCGAGTCCGGTGTTGTACCCCGACTCCTCCAGCTGTTTTGATGCCCGCCACACGCAGGCCCGTCCTCCGGGTGGCCTTGGTGGCTGCGCTGATCGCAGCCGCGTTCGCTCTTGATCAGCTCACGAAGAGCTGGGCACTGACGCAGCTGGATGACGGGCGCACGATCGAGCTCGCGCTCGGGGCGCGGTTCGAGTTGATCTTCAACCCCGGCGTCGCCTTCGGGATGGGCTCAGAGCTGGGACCTTCCCTGGCGATCGGACTGATCGTGGTTCTCACGACCCTCACGGTGTGGGTGTTCGTGCGGGCCGTCCGCTGCGCTCCGCTGGGCGGTACGGCCCTTCTCGCTCTCGCCGCCGGCGGCGGCATGGGCAACATCTGGGACCGCACCAGCCGCGCCTCGGACACGCCGCTGAGCGGGGAGGTCGTGGACTTCATCGCGGTCGACTGGTTCGCGATCTTCAACGTCGCCGACATCTTCACCACCTGCGGTATCGCCGGCTGGGCACTCATACAGGTCTTCGGTAGATCGGACACTCCCCTACTTCCGAGCCGCGAGACGTGATCGGTTGCAGCCCCCGGCACTTCGATCCCGCCGAATCCGAAGGCCACCGTTGTCTCTGCGACTTCCGACCCGATCGCGTGGCTCGCCGTCGCGATTCTTCTGATGAGGGCCACGAGGACCGGGGGGGGGGCAGCGAGCTCGCCGATGAGGACAATCCAGACGTGTAGAGCGTGCGCCGATAGGTGAGCCGTCGCCACTCAACCGCCGACGCGCCTCACCCTCAGGCGGAGCGTTCTCGAGCTCGAGGGGCACGGCGGGAGGATGATCGGGGAATGATGATCGAGGTTCTCCACATCGACGACTGCCCCAATTGGAAGGACGTCGGCCCTCGCCTGGACGAGGCGCTGGCGGCCACAGGACACTCCGACGTCCCTGTCACCTATCGACTCCTGGCGACACCGGAAGACGCAGCCGGCGTTGCTTTCGCGGGTTCCCCGACGATCACCCTGGACGGGGAAGACCTGTTTCCGTCAGGCGGCCGGACCACGGACCTCGCCTGTCGGATCTACTTCACCTCGAATGGACTGGCGGGCCTTCCCACGACTGAGCAGCTCGTGGAAGCGATCACTTCTCGTGAACCCTGATTCCTCCGTCATCTGCTCCTGCTGCGGACGACCCCGTGGTCGGCGGCAGGTTCACGCGCTCAACGGCGGCGCCGCGTACGTGTGCCGGCGATGCGGGCTCTGGATAGCACTGCGTCCAGGCAGCGACATCCCGCGCACCCCTTCGCGGTCCCAACGCTGACGCGCCGGTCCTCGGGCTGCTCGAAGCCGATCCGGATCTAGCCGCGAGAACGGACATGGCCTCAGCTTCGGAGACGGAGATGACGAAAGCGGGTCCCGTCTCCTTTTCGCCTGGGCGACGTTCTCAGAGGCGTGAGCGATCGGCGCCGCCAACCGACTCGATACGCTCGGCGAATGATCGACGCCCGCCCTCGTCCCACGCGTCGCCGATGGCCGGTCGTGGTCGCCGTAGTCGCTGCGGCACTCCTGTACGCGACTGTCGTGCTGACGTACGCAGGCGGCATTCGGGAGTCGAGCGATGGCTGCGAGACGGTCATCGCGGGCGATGACCCCGTCACCGTGAAGTTGCAGCCGGCGGCAGTGAACGCGGCCCGCCAGAGGCTCGAGTTCCAGATGACCCTGGTGCCTTCCGAGAACCTGACCTCCTCCGACGGCTACACGGCCACCGAGACGATCAGCCTGGTGACCTTCCCGGTCGACGGATCGAGCGTCCTGACGTTCCCGGCGGGCGAGGTGCTCGAGAGCTCGACGCAATCGGACTACGCCGAGGGAATCGTCGAGGAATGGCCCTTCGACAGCTACCGTGCCGACCTCACGACCTTCGCCTTCACCGGCGAGGACGACCATCAGGATGGCCACGAGCACACCGCTCTCCCCACCCGAGTCTGCCTCGACGATGCCGTGCCGGGATGGCAGCTGCACACCGTGACGATCGAGCACCCCGCGAACACCGTGCCCACGGCTGACGGCCTTCGACCACTGCCCTCCGTGGAGATCACCGCGACCCGCTCGGCGAGCACGGTCGCGTTCGGGATCGTGCTGCTCGGGTTGATGGCTGCCACCCCGGTGCTGGTCCTGTTCGTCGCCATCAGCGCCTACACCGGCAGGCGAAAGGTGGAAGCCACCCTCACGAGCTGGATCGGTGCGATGCTCTTCGCCGTCATCCCGCTACGAAACTTCCTCCCCGGCGCGCCGCCAGTCGGATCCTGGATCGACTACCTCGTCGTCCTGTGGGTGATCGCGGGGCTCGTCACCGGACTCGCGATCTACATCCTCGCGTGGAATCGCTGGGGGCACAGGGCCACCTCAGGGAAGTCGAGTGTCTCCGGATCCGACGGTCCCTGAGGCGCGGTATGGGTGTGCTGCGCTGCCAGTCCCCTCACGTTGTAGCGCCCGTCGCTGTTGCCTTAACCGGCCCCGCAACCGAGGTCCGCCTGCATGACGAGCCGGTCCTGGTGTCTCTCTACGAGCTTCCTGACAGGCCAATCTCGGGCTTCGCGCACCCGCAGATTCTCGTCGTGACTGGTGAAACGGACGATTCATCCCAGGCAAATTAGTCAGCGATGACTGTATTGTCCTCGCATGATGATCGCCGCTTCGCGTCTCGACGGCGTAGGCGCCGGGCTCGACCTGATCGCGTGGGCCGCGCTCAGCGGTGGGGTGGTGGTGTGAACCGCCGATCGGATCGCAACTCGCGGACAAGATCCACCGTTCTATCGACTCTGCTCTGGCTCGCGATGATCGCGGCCGCGTCCGGTGCTGGTCGACTGCTGGATGGGTGGGGCTGGCTGGTGCAGCTCGCTTTCGCGGTCGGCGTCACCCTCGCGGTCCCGGCCGGGGCTCGAGCGCTCCGGGCGCATCCGGTGCTTCCGCCGATCTTGGCGAGCGTGACTGCCGTCGCCGTCATCACCGCGATGTTCGTCCCTGCTCGCGCCCTGCTCTTTCTCGTCCCTACGGCCGGCGCGGTGCAAGATGCGCAGCTGCTTGCTGAGGCAGGTTTCGCCTCGATTGCTCAGCAGGGCCTGCCGGCCGTTGCTGACACCGGCATCGTCTTCCTTCTCGTCGGTGGGGTCGTGGTGCTCGCCTGGGCGAGCGACCTCTTTGCATTCTCGGTGCGCCTGCCCGCGTTGGCGGGCGTTTGTCCGGCTGTGCTGCTCGCGGTTCCAGCGGTGATTGATCCTGCGGAGGTGTCCTGGTCGAGCCTGGTCGTCACGGGTCTCCTCTATGCGGCGATCCTCGCTGTCAGCGCCCGCCCCGAGCGCAGGTATCGGCCCACGCTCGCCTCAGCCGCGCCCTCCGTGGCCGTCGCCGGCGTGGTGGTACTCGCGGCAGCGGCCCTCTCGGGCTCGGCCACCGGATACATGCGCACGTCAGCATCCTCGGACATCTCGGGAACGCTGTTCAACGGATCGATCAACCCGGTTGTCGCACTTGGCGCTGATCTCCGTCAACCGAATCCCGTGACCGTCCTCCGCTACGCAACCGACTCCGATCTGCCGGTCTATCTGCGGGTGCTCACCGTCTCTGACTTCGAGGGGGAGAATTGGGCGCCGAGCGACACGGAGGAGACCTCGCCGATCGACGCGCCGATCACTCCGGAGGGTCTGACGGAGAGCGTCCCGCGCACGACGGAGCAGGTCGAAGTGTCCATCGAGACTCTGCGGAGCCAGTGGCTTCCCGTTCCGTACCCGGTCGCCTCACTCGAGGGCGTCGGTGATGGCTGGCTGCAGGACGTGCAGGACGGATCCATCCGCGGCGACACGACTACTCGTGCAGGCGACGAGTACCAAATCCAGGCCCTGCGCCTTGATCCGGATCCGCAACAACTCCTCAACGCCCCGGCTCCGTCCGGACTCGATCGATACCTCTCCCTCCCGGACGACGTGCCCGAGATCGTGGGCACCACGGCCGTGGAGGTGACGGCCGATGACACGAACGCCTACGACCAGGCGCGGTCGCTGCAGTCCTTCTTCCGCTCATCGGAGTTCACTTACTCGGAGGACACTCCGGCCGAGGAAGGCTACGACGGCGATGGAGTCGGTGTGCTGGAAGATTTCCTGAGGGTTCGTCAGGGCTATTGCGTGCATTTCGCGTCGGCGATGGCCGTGATGGCGCGCGAGCTCGGCATCCCCTCGCGGCTCGCGATCGGTTATCAGCCGGGCGCTGTCGTTCCGTCGCAAGATACTGACTTGACCACCTACCGTGTGATGTCCTCCGATCTGCATTCCTGGCCGGAGCTCTACTTCGAAGGCGTCGGCTGGCTGCCCTTCGAGCCGACCCCCAGCCGTGGTGCGCCCGCGTCCTACACCCTCCCGAGCGCGACATCAGCGACCAGCTCGAGCACGCCGGGCGCTGCCGCCGCGCCCGCGCCGAGCGCTACTCCGCAAGCCAGCGCCGCGCCCACCGCGACGGCACCGGCCTCCTCCGTGGCAGGAGAAGCCGGCGGAACGGCAGGGACACCCTCAACGCCGGCGGTTGCCGCCTGGATCTTGCTCGCACTGCTCTTGCTTGCGCCGTGGCTGCTGCGGATCGGCCAACGCGCCGCCAGGCGGCGGGCGGCGGCGGCAGGGTCAACGGAGGCTGCGTGGTCGGAGGTCCTCGCGAGCGCGCGGGACCTGGACGTCCCGGTCAAGGAACACAGCACCCTTCGCGTCCAGGAGGGCTTCGTCGCGGACGCGATCAAGGGGGATGAGCAGGCTCGCGACGAACTCCGCAGGCTCCGCCGGGCGCTCGAACGTGTGCGCTACGCGCCGGAGGCGGACGATGGCGGCACCACATGGGAGGCCGCCTCACGCGTCGTCGCCGCGCTGCGCGCGGACGCAGGTGTGCGACACCGGCTCTTCGCCGCGTTCGTCCCGAGATCGACTCTCGGAATGCTCACCCGGATCCGGCGCCCCAGAACCGACCTGTGATCACGAGTGACGGTGGAGTCTCCTTCTCTTGACGTTCACGCGCAACGGCTGGGGAGAACCCAGCGCGTTGAGTCGCGTTCACCCGGCAGGCGTCTGCTGTCCACTCGTGCGACTCCGTGGCGGAGTGACCTGGAGCTGGTCTGTTTGGGCCAAGAATCTTCAGGGAGTTCACGACGTGACACGACTCTTCCGCTCCGCGAACCGCGGGCGCTCCGCGGTGGCCCTCACGGCCGCCGCTCTGATCTGCGGAGCGGCCCTCGCCGCTCCCAGCATCGCCACCGCTGCCGGCTCCGCTGACCTCTCAGCCACCGGTGGCGCCGCACGCATCTCCCCGGTCGACGCCGACCTCTCCGATTCGCTTCGCGCCGAGATCAAGGAGCAGGACGCGAAGAACGTCATCCTCCTGATCGGTGACGGCATGGGCGACTCCGAGATCACCGTGGCCCGCAACTACCAGTACGGCGCGGCCGGCCGCTTCCCGGGCATCGACGCCCTCCCGATCACCGGCCAGTACACGACCTACTCGCTCTACCGCGCCGACGACCCCGCCACCGGTGCGGTCAAGGGCGCTCCGGATTACGTGCCCGACTCCGCCGCCACCGGCAGCGCCTGGGCGACCGGCACCAAGACCTACGACAACGCGGTCTCGGTCGATATCGACCAGAACCGGAAGGACACCCTGCTGGAGATCGCGAAGGCGAACGGACTGAAGACCGGCAACGTCACCACCTCCGAGATCCAGGACGCGACGCCCGCCGTGCAGGCCGCGCACGTGGACGCGCGCAGCTGCTACGGACCCGACAGCGCAAGCTGCGGGAACGACGCGCTCGAGAACGGTGGACTCGGCTCGATCAGTGAGCAGATCCTCGGCACCCGCGCCGACCTGACCCTTGGTGGTGGCTCGGCAAGCTTCGGTCAGACCGCGAAGGCCGGCGACTGGGCCGGTCAGACCTTGTTCCAGCAGGCGGATGAGCGCGGCTATCAGGTGCTCGGCGATGCGACCACCGCCGGCACGGCCGCCCAGCTCGAAGCCCTCACCGTCGCCGACCAGGACGCTCCCGTCCTCGGCCTCTTCGGCTCGGGCAACCTGCCCGTCCGCTACGCGCCGACCCCAGCCACGGTCGGAGGCGGCGACGCCGCTCCGCAGACCTGCGTCGCCAACCCGACGCGCCCCGCTGACCAGCCCACGCTTCGCTCGATGACCGAGAAGGCGATCGACCTACTCGACACCGGCGACAAGGGCTTCTTCCTCCAGGTCGAGGGCGCCAGCATCGACAAGCAGGACCACGCCGCCAACGCCTGCGGCCAGATCGGTGAGACCGTCGACCTCGACGAGGCCGTCCAGGCCGCCCTCGCCTTCGCGAAGGCCGACGGCAACACGCTCGTCCTCGTCACCGCCGACCACGCCCACACCAGCCAGATCGTGGACAGCACGCCCCCCACGTCGCTCAGCACCGCGCTGAAGACCGCTGACGGCAGCACGATGAAGGTCTCGTACGGCACGGGCGCCGAGGGCAGCTCGCAGCAGCACACCGGCTCGCAGCTGCGCATCGCCGGCTACGGACCCGGCGCGGCCAACGTCGCCGGACTCACCGACCAGACCGACACGTTCTTCACCATCTCGAACGCGCTCGGCCTCGACCGCGACGTCGACTCGCTGAGCTTCAACGCGACCGCCGAGCTCTCGAACACGACGTTCAAGCCCGGAGAGAAGATCACGCTGACCGCTGAGAACTTCAACGGCGACACCCAGCTGGTCGGCTCCGCTCCGATGTTCACGGAGCGCACCGCGACGCAGGATCTCGTTGACGGAGGCCTCACCGTCTCCGCCAAGGCGCCCACCACCCCCGGCGACTACACCGTCACCGTGACCGGCGCCCAGACCGGCAAGGCCATCTCACTGCCGTTCACGGTCACCAAGTAGATCCGCGCGCGCCGCTTCTTCACTACTGAAGAGCGATGACGCGGGAAGGGCCGCCCCTCGGGGCGGCCCTTTCTCGTATGCGTGAACAGCAGATGGGAGAAGGTGTTCGGGTCGGCTGTCACCGCGTGTTGCGATCCGGTGCTGCAGGTGTGGCTCGGATACCACTCATCGGTGAAGAGGTCATCGCCCAGGCGATGAAGCCGCAGGTGGTGAAGATGTCCGCGACGTTGAAGATGGAGAACCACTCGACGGCGAGAAAGTCGATGACTTCGCCGGTCAGCGGACCGTTCTGCGCGCGGGAGATGCGATCCCACAGATTTCCTAGCGCGCCGCCGGCCACGACCGCCAGAAAGACGGTGCCCGGCAGCGAGGAGCGTCGGATCAGCCTGAGCGCGATCCACACGCACAGCGCGCTGATGATCAGCATGAGGCCGACGACGAGCGGCGCTCCGACGTCGGCGCCGATTCCGAAGGCCACTCCGGGGTTGAAGTGCAGCTCGAGACTGAAGCCGGGGGCGAAGGGGATCTCGCTGCCATCGGAGAGCGAGTCGAGCGCCCAGGTCTTTGTGGCCCGGTCGATGGCGAAGGCCCCGACGAGAACTGCGGCGACGAGGACGATCCGCCCGACGCCAGGCGCGGCAGTAGTGGTGGGTGTCTGCATGTCAGGCGCATCCTGTGCTGTTCGAGGACCGGCGGGTCATGGGTCGGAGCGTGATCGGTTCGGGGGTCATGGTTCTCGATTCGGTCCGGTGAGGTGCGTGCGTGCGAGCTCGGCGACTGCATGCGCCAGATGAGGGTCTTCTCCGCGGGCGAGTCCTGCGTACTCCACAAGGACGGTGCCGTCGTCCTGCGCTGTCGCTTTCACCCATACGCGGCGGCGAGCGACGAAGAGCGAGGTGAGAAGACCGGCGACGATGAGGATGGAGAAGACGAGGACCCAGGATTCCGTCGGGTCCGCGTTGATGTCGAACGACGCGAAACGCAGGACGCTCTCACCGCCAGTGGCCGCGGAATCGGCGGCGTCGAACGAGATACTGCCCAGGCCCCCGGGAAGCTCGGCTGTCTCTCCGGGTTGCAGGCGGAGGGAGTCCGTGCCGGTGGATCCGCCGGTGACCCGGGTCAGGTCATCCGTGTTCAGCGTGTAGACGGACGCGGGGGTCCCGCCGTCGAGGCCAAGGTCACCGGTGAAGACGTCGAGGGAGAGCACGGGCAGGACGAGGTCGGGATAGTTGGAGGTGGAAGCGCCGGACGGCAGCTCCGCTTCGCTGGGGTAGAAGAACCCGGTCATGCCGACCTGGGTCGCGAGCCCGTCGGGGACTTTGACGACACCGATGGAGGTCATGTTCGAGTCCTGCGGCAGGAACGGGACGGGCTCCGAGAAAACGATCCGTCCGCTGGGATCTCGCATCGTGATGGTCGGGGCGTACCCGTTGCCGAGAAGGTAGATGTTGCTGCGTCCGACCGAGATCGGTTCGTTGACCTTGATCCTCGACGACTCTGCATCGGAGGGACCCAGTCGCGTGCTCACGGAGGCGGTGAAATCGATCGGCTGCCCCAGGGCGCTGCGATTCTCTTCCTCGTAGGTGACGGACAGATCCTCCAGCTTGAGAGTGAAGGGGTCCAGTTGCTCGGGAACGAAGAACCGGCCCGGGTTGAAGGAGTCGTACGAGGCGAGGGTGTTCGAGAGGGACTGGCCTTCCACGATCACCCGCTGGCCGGCGTACCCGAAGCCGCCGCCGAAGCCCACGCACACGAGAAGACCGACCAAGGAGAGGTGGAAGACAAGGTTTCCCGTCTCGCGCAGGTAGCCGCGCTCCGCCGCGACGCTCGCGACCACGCGACCGTGTCGCTCCGCGTCGTAGCGGGCGGTGCGGTATCCCGCCTTCCTCAGCCTCACCTGCGCTGCGGTGATGGACTCACCGGCCGTCGGCTCCTCCACGACAGCAGTGCGGTAACCCACGAGGCGTTCAAGTCGCACGGGAGTCTTGGGTGGGAGCGCGCGCAGAGCAGCCACGTGGTGCTTCGTCCGAGGGATGACGCAGCCGATGAGAGAGACGAAGAGAAGAAGGTAGATGCTGGAGAACCAGATCGACGTGTAGGTGTCGAACGCCTGCACCTTCTCCAGCAGCGGTGCGATGTCGGGGTTGTTGATGAAGTACTGCGCAACACCGTTCGGGTCCGATGAACGCTGCGGCACCAACGACCCCGGGATCGAGGCGATCGCGAGCAGCAGGAGCAGGAACAGCGCGGTCCGCATGCTGGTCAGTTGCCGCCAGACCCAGCGGATCCACCCCACCGGACCGAGCCTGGGCTCGCGTATCTCGCCGCGGTCCTCAGCGACCGCGTCGATGTGATCCGCAGGCCGGCTCGGGCCCACAGCCAAGCCCGCCTCAGCATCAGAACGGCTGCGGGACGATGCGCTGTCGGTCATTTGACCGGCTCCTCAAGTGGATCGGGGGTTGGTCAGTCGACGGGGTTGCTCAGCGCAGTTCAGTCGTTGACCGGCACGCGGATGATGAGCCCAGCGGCACCAGCGATGCCGATACCGACCAGGTGCAGTGACGACCAGATGACGTCGAGGAAGGTGAAGGGGAGGATGGGGTTCCACAGCACGACCATCGGTGCGAGCCCGATCAGCCACCACCAGGCGCGGGCTTGGATCGCGAACCACGACATCACCGCTGCGAGGATCGCGACGGTGTAGAGCACGAAGATGTACTCCTCGGTGCCCACGAGTGCCAGCCCGGCGAGCAGCACGATCGCGAGGATGATTCCCGGCGCCAGAGCCATCTTCGCCCTGCTGCGATCCGGGTATCGAGAGGCCGCAGCTCGAGAAGGCGTTCGCCCCTGGTGGGAGCGGGGAGCGGGCCCTCGTCCGGTGCGGCGCCGGCTCTTCGATGGTCGGCTCATCTGCCGATCATACGATCATTCGACACTGACCGCTGTAAGGTCAGTGCATGCTGACTATTGCTTCGCGTCTCGACGTCATGAATCGGTTGGGCCGAGCGATGGCGGATCCCACTCGTTCCCGGATCCTGCTGTCGCTCATCGAGCAGCCGGGTCATCCGGGAGAGCTGGCGGAGGCTCTGGGGTTGACCCGTTCTAACGTGTCAAACCATCTGACGTGTCTGCGTGGGTGCGGAATTGTCGCAGCGATCCCGGAGGGTCGCAGCACGAGATACGAGATCGCGGATCCTCACCTCTCGAAGGCACTGATGGTGATGCTCGACGTCGTACTCGCTGTGGAGGACGGTGCAGGGTGCACGGACGAGAACTGCGACGTCCCGATGTGCTGCGAGGTGAACGCGTGAGCGCTGAGTGCTGCGGCGACGGTGACGAGTCTGCGGTCTCTCGACGGATCGTCAGGGCGCGGCCGCGACCGACCGGGGATGCGTGCTGCGCCGTGGAGGAGACTCCGGCCGTGGTGACCCTCGGTAAAGGTCCGGTACCCGCTGACTCCCACATGCACGATGAGGGCGGTGAGGATGATGGGCACTCCGACGGGGATGAGCTCGCGCCGTGGTGGCGCGATCGAGGTGTCCTGATCCCGGTCGCGGCCGGAGTTCTGCTCGCGGTCGGCTACCTCCTCGAGTGGACCGGGTTCCCGGTCGCGGGAACGATCGTGCTGGCGGCGAGCCTGCTGGCTGGAGCGTCGACGTTCGTTCCGAGCGCGGTGCGGCGCCTGCTGCGCGGGAAGCTCGGTGTGAGCCTGCTGATGACGATCGCGGCCGTCGGCGCGGTCCTCCTCGGCCACGTCGGAGAGGCCGCCGCCCTGGCCTTCCTGTTCTCCATCGCGGAAGCCCTTGAAGACCGGGCGATGGACAAGGCGCGCGACGGGTTGCGGGCGCTGCTCGATCTGATCCCGCAGACGGCAACCGTCTCCCGTCTGCACGGCGACGTGACTATTCCGGCGCGGGAGCTGCGCGAGCTCGACATCCTCGTCGTCCGTCCGGGTGAGCGGGTGGCAACCGATGGTGTCGTGGTGTCGGGGCGCAGCAGCCTGGACACGTCTGCGATCACCGGCGAGTCGATACCGGTCGAAGTGGGTCCAGGCGACGCCGTTACCGCCGGCTCCATCAACGGGGGCGGTGCTTTGCAGATCGAGGCGACCGCCGCTGGAACCGACAACTCGTTGACGACGATCGTGAAGCTCGTCGAGCAGGCCCACGCACGAAAGGGTGACCGCGCCCGTCTGGCTGATCGCATCGCGAAGCCTCTCGTGCCCGCCGTGTTGATCCTCTCCGCAGGCATCGCCCTGTTCGGTGTCCTGATCGGGGACCCGGGGACGTGGACGGAGCGCGCTCTCGTGGTCCTCGTCGCCGCCTCGCCGTGCGCTCTGGCGATCGCCGTTCCGGTGACCGTCATCTCCGCGATCGGCTCGGCGAGCCGGTTCGGTCTGATCATCAAGTCCGGTGAAGCCTTCGAACGACTGGGCACGGTGCAACTCGTTGCGTTCGACAAGACGGGCACTCTCACCCGCAACAGCCCCATCGTCACTCATGTCGCCACCGCGGACGGCGTCACCCGCGACGAGGTCCTCGCCCTCGCGGCAGCACTGGAGAAGCGCAGCACCCATCCCCTCGCTGCGGCGATCGTCGCGGCGGCACCCCTCCACCCTCAGGCAGATGATGTCGTCGAGCATCCTGGAGACGGCCTCACGGGCACTGTCGACGGCACCCCGATCCGGGTGGGAAGCCCGCGCTGGGTGCCCGCCGACACTCTCACCGCGCAGCTCGAATCGATGGAATCCGAAGGGATGACAGCGGTCGTCGTCGAACATGCCGATTCGGTTCTGGGCATCATCGGCATCCGAGACGAACTGAAGCCGGAAGCGGCCGCTACCATCGCGGAACTCAAACGTCATCACATCGGCGCCCTGATGCTCACCGGCGACAACACCCGCACCGCGCACGCCCTCGCGCAGCAGGCCGGGATCTCCGAGGTGCGTGCGGAGCAGAAGCCTGACCAGAAGGCCGCGGCGATCGAGGAGTTCCGTCGGCATCGACGAGTCGCGATGATCGGTGACGGGATCAACGACGCGCCCGCGCTGGCGACCGCGGATGTAGGAATCGCGATGGGCGCCACCGGGTCCGCGGCCGCCATCGAATCCGCAGATGTCGCCTTCACCGGCACGGACCTGCGCCTGATACCTGCCGCGCTGCTCCACGCCAGACGCGGTCGACGCATCATGACCGCGAACCTGATCCTCGCTCTCGGCGTGATCATCGTCCTCTTCCCCCTCGCTCTCACCGGAGTGCTGGGGCTGGCCGGAGTGGTCCTCGTGCACGAGCTGGCGGAGGTCGTCATCATCGCCAACGGAGTGCGCGCGGCCCGCCGCCACACCCCGCTCACTCCACAGCCCGCGCTACAAGAGAGCAGCCGGTGACATCACTGACCGAGCTCACGGGAGTCTGCGCGGCCGCCCGGACACGGCGCCGTCCGACGCGTCCTCGGAAAGGACTGCTACTGTCCCCCCTCGAGCGCCGCGGCATCCCGCCCAAGGTGTTCACGGCACAGCGTGGCGCGCCGGTCTCGAGGCGTGTCGCCTCCCGCACCGCCCCCTGACGGTTTGGATACCACCTTGGCCGACCCCGCCACTACCTCCTCCAACTCTGCGAACCCTCCCGAGACATCACCTCGTCGGCCGAGTCGGCGGACCGTGATCCTGGGAGCCGTGAGCGCGGGCGTCGGCGTCGCCGTGCTCGGTGCCGGCGGCTACACCGCGTACCAGGCTCTTGCACCCCGCGACTCCGACGTCGCCGGCGTCGCTGGCGACCCGGAGGCGATGCCTGCGGAGCGTGAACTGCTGGCGGGCGTCCCTGCGCCTGTCCCCTCGTTCGGGCCCAACGGCACCCACTGGCCCTCCCGGACGCCGTGGATCACCGGCGATGTCGACCTTGAGGTGGAGGTCGAGTGCTCGTGGTCCGCGATCAGCGACGCGATCACCGCCGCAGTGGAGGGGACGGGTCCGTCCGAGACGGTGCGGATCCTCGTCGCTCCCGGCGAGCTCGCCGGCGACGGCGCAGGGTCGAGTTCGTCACCGATGATGCAGGACGTCGGATCCCTCGACCGTGAGAACCGCATTCTCGTCTACCCCCGCGACGGTTGGGGCACGGTCACCACCAGTGACGCCTGGCGTCTTCTGCGCGTGCACGGCGTCGCCGTGGGCGGCATCGTCACCACCGGGGGGTTCCTCGCCTCCGGCTGCACCGGTTCTGCGTTCACCCGCATCACGACCACCGCGTACAACGTCTACGGCATCGACGACGTCGAGTTCACTGAGAACATCGAGCTCGTCGAGATCGTCGTCCCGGACGCGCAGCTGCGAGACGAAGACGTGTCCAGCATGCGCACCCCCACGGATGGCGCCGGCGGTCTGCGTTTCATCTACCGCATCGGCTGCCACACCGCTCCTGCCTACAAAGCGGACGGATCCGACGCCCACACCGACACGGTCCAGCTCTCTGGGCAGGGAGGCAACTACTACGGCGACATCACGAGCATCGACTGCATCGACTTCGCCTCCTCGAATACGGCGTTCCAGATCGGCTCGGCCGCGGGAGTGCGCTTCGAGCACTGCCTCGTCGTGGGCGCAGAGACGGTCCAGCGGGTCTTCCCGCTGCTGGAGGGCGCCGACACCGGTGGGAACTTCGGCGCGGTGAATGGCCCCGGAACCGACTTCGGCTGCACCGCCGTGGACAGCATCTTTATCGGACCGGTGGGAGCGGCGACCTGGGCGTCCGTGTCGAACTCCACCGTCGGCTACGAGAGCACCGGCGACGCCCCCCAGGACGGCGAATGGATCATCGACCCGTCGATCCTCGGCTGGAGCGCGGATGATGTCCGCGAGCGCAGCCCCGCGATCACGGGCGACTACCTCACCTCCATCTGGACCTAACTCGGTGACAGGACGGATCGCGGTCGGCTGGACGGCCGGCAGGAGCTCGGGGGCGTCGGCCAGTAGCCTGTGCCGAGAGCGGCGCGACGCGATATCGCGATCCCGCTACTCGAGTGGACGGGTGATGTGATGACGACTCGCGGCGCGCGGACCGTGCGCGGCATCGTCGCTGCGCTCGTTGCGACACTGCTCGCGTTGGTGTCTCACTCGATCGCCGACGGATCAGCCCCCAGCCGGCTCGGCGTTCTCCTGGCACTCGCGTTCGCGGTCCCGGTGTGCATCGCTCTCGCCGGCCGACGGCTCTCGCGCGTGCGCCTGAGCGTGTCGGTGCTGATCAGCCAGTTCGCGTTCCACGCGGCGATGATGCTGGGCAATCCGGCGACCACACCCGCGTCGCCCGCCGCGCCGGAGCGCGCCGGGCACCACCAGAACGCGGGCGTTCCGGCTCTGGACCTGGCGAACTCTGTGACCCACGCGGACCACAACACCCTCATGTGGGGAGCGCACCTCCTTGCCGCGATTGCGACGATCTTCGCGCTGCGGATGGGCGAACGCGCGTTCTGGGGCATTCTCCGGCGTCAACGGTTTGAGACGGTTCAGGCGTTGTTCGCGTTCACGCTCGAACCGGTACCCACCGGCGAGAGAGCCCCGGCGACTGCTGCAGTGACGGTGCGCCCGCGGCTGGTGACGTTGTCGACGATGAGGCATCGAGGGCCGCCGGTCGCTGCTGCCTGAGCGCAGCCACCGCCCGCACTCTTCTCACCCTTCTCGGGCTGCTTTGTCGCGCCCGCCCCACGGAAAGATTTTCTTGTGTCCACACGATTCACTCTCACCGCGGTGACCGCGCTCAGCGCCGGCATCGCCCTTGCAGTAGCCGCCCCGCTCTCCGCGTCCGCGCACATCAGCATCACCCCGAACGCCACCGATCCCGGAGCCTCGGAGAACTTCACGTTCAAAGCCGTGAACGAGTCCGAGACCGCGATGACGACCGCGGTGACCGTGTCCCTCCCGACCGACACTCCGATCGTGTCGGTGCGCTACCTGCCGACCCCGGGGTGGAGTACGTCGGTCGTGGAGAGCACACTCCCGGAACCGGTGACGGTCGGCGGGAACGAGATCATCGAGGCGCCGACCAGCATCGTCTTCACCGCTGATGCGGGGAGCGAGATCCAGCCGGGTCAGTTCATGCAGTGGACCGTCTCGCTGGGCCCGATCCCGGAGACCGGGAGCCTGCTGCTCCCGGCCGTGCAGTCCTACAGCGACGGGATGAGCGTCGACTGGGTCTCGACCGCGGAGGAGGTCGAAGCCGACACTTCGTTGAAGTCCGCCCCTGTGCTCTACGTGCAGGACGAACCGGCTGAAGACGATCACGGCGGATCGAGCGCCACCGCCGATTCCACCGATAGCGTCGACGCCACGGCGTCTGCGTCCGGGATGGGTGCGGAGTCGGGCCTGGCCCTCGGGCTGAGCATCGCGGCCCTGCTGCTCGGGGTGGTGGGGGCTGCGTTCGGCGCCATCGCCCTGTTCGGTCGGAAGCGAGCGCGCGGATGACCGGTCGCCTCGCGGCGAGGGCCACGATCACCGCGGCCGCGACACTGCTGCTCGCTCTGGCCGTAGCACCCGCGGCTGCAGCCCACGACTCGGTACTCGGCAGCAGCCCCTCACCCGGCGCGCAGGTGACAGAGGTGACGGAGGTCTCGTTGTCCTTCAATGACACCCTGCTGGATCTGGGAGGCGCGAGCAACGCGTTCGCGATCCAGGTGCTCGGCCCGGACGGCCGCTACTACTCGGAGGGATGCGTCGCCTTGGACGGGTCCACCGTGTCGGTGCCGGCGGCGCTCGGGGCGCCGGGCGAGTACGAGGTGCGGTGGCAGGTGGTGTCCTCCGACGGTCACCCGACCTCCGACAGCTACACCTTCGACTACGCCCCTGACCCGGCCACGACCGCCGCCGAAGGCGCCGCAACAGCTGCCCGCTGCGGAACGGATGGGGAGAGCGAGAGCACCACGGATGCTTCAGCCGGCGCGTCCGATCCCGGGTTCGATGCGGCTCCGGTGATCGCGGGGCTGTCCATAGGAGTCGGTGTGATCGCGGTCGCGACCGCGATCACGGTCTTCGTGATCGGCCGGATGCGACGCCGCAGCTGACCCCGACGGGCCCGCTCCCGTTGCGGGGCGGGTCCGTCTTTTCCTTCACCGAACGAATGAACGAAGGGCACGCTGATGACCCTCGCGTCGCTATTCACGCGTCTCCCGGACGCGCCGCCGTCCCTGGACAGCTTCCTCACCCTCTCCGCCAGCGCGTTCCCGGCCTGGGGCCTATTCGGCATCCTGCTGTCGGGCGTGTACATCATCGGGGTCGCGCGGCTCTGGTGGACGCGGCGGCGGTGGCCGTGGTGGCGGGCGGGAAGCTTTCTCCTCGGGTGCGCGATCCTCGTGATCACGATGGCCAGCGGTCTGGAGGACTACGGCCGGGAGATGTTCTCGATCTTCATGTTCCAGCAGCTGACGTTGATGATGGCCATTCCACCGCTGCTCGTGCTCGGCTCTCCGGGCACCCTCCTGCTGCGCGCGACACCGCATCGATGGCCGGGACGCGTCGTGCTGCTCACCGCTCTCGCGCTGCTGCGTGCGCGCACGTCACGGCTGCTGCTTCATCCAGGGTTCACCATTCCGCTGTTCCTGCTGCTGTTCTACGGGCTGTACTTCAGTGACCTCGACGAGCTCCTGCTGGACAGTGCTGCCGGTCATCTCGGGTTGGAGGTGCTGTTCTTAGCAGCCGGTGTCGTGTTCGCGGTTCCGCTGCTGTCGGCGGATCCGCTGCCGGTGCGTCAGACGCATCTGGGGCGCATGTTCGACCTGTTCGCGGAGATGCCGTTGCACGCGTTCTTCGGGGTCATCGTCATGATGTCCGCGAGCGCGTTCGTCGCCGCGTTCCAGGCTCCGGCGTCGTGGGGCGTGGATCCGATCGCGGACCAGCAGATCGCGGGCGCGCTCGCGTGGTCCTACGGGGAACTGCCGAGCCTGCTGATCGTGCTGCTGCTGCTCGTGCGGTGGCAGCGGGATGACACTCGGGCCGCTCGAGCGGCGGATCGCGCCGGAGATGAGAACGGCACCCCAGACCTGGATGCGTACAACGAGTACCTGCAGGGCTTGAATCGGCGGGCAGGTGCCCCTCAATCACCACCCGACGTGCGCTGACGCCGTGACGAGGCGGGCCGTCGGATGCCACTCAGAGTGAGGACGGCGGCCGTCAGGACAGGTGCGAGGACGCTGAGGGTGATACCGCCTGCGAGAGCGGTACGCAGGGACATCGCTGGAGTGACGGCGGCGACCAGGGGCACTGTGTCGGTGAAGGCTCCGGGGGTGAACGCCGGGATCCGGGCCCCCGTGGAACCGTCGGGGAGGATCGTCTGGCTCTGCCCGACGGTGGAGACGTTGACGATCGTCCTGCCGGTCTCGATCGCGCGCACGCGAGCGATCGCGAGTTGCTGCGCGGACTCGTCGGTGCGCCCGAAATCGGCGTTGTTGGTCTGCGCGAAGATGACCTGCGCGCCTCCGGCGATCATCTCGTCGAAGAGACGGTCATCGACGATGTCGAAACACAGCGACACTCCGGCGATGGTGCCGGCGACCGCGACCGCCGGTGAGAGCGCACCGATCTCGTAGTCCCGCTGCACCAGGCCGATCAGATCCGGTGCCAGACGCGACCAGAACGCGCGGTCTGGGACGTACTCCCCGAACGGCACCGGATGCTTCTTGTCATAGAGACCAGCGGCTCCATCCGGTGTCCAGACGAGGG
Organism: Rathayibacter sp. PhB151; assembly: GCF_004366415.1. NCBI lineage: Bacteria > Bacillati > Actinomycetota > Actinomycetes > Micrococcales > Microbacteriaceae > Rathayibacter > Rathayibacter sp. PhB151. Next base: position 60,501 of record NZ_SOEN01000012.1, read on the forward strand.
AGCTGTTGTAGTAGCGGCCCTCGCGGGTGGTGATAGATCCGACGATCACCGGCGCTTGAAGCTCGGCAGCGAGCTCGGAGAGTCGCCGGGCGGTCGCCGGTGAAGTGAGAGGGTCCTCGTCCATGCTGTTCTCCGGCCACAGCACAACGTCCGCGACCCCCGCCGTTCGCGGGGTGGCGTTGATCTGCGCGTCGAGCAGCTCACCCGGATCTCGGGCATCGAAGTAACCGGCGGGCCCCGCCCCCTGCACGGCCGTGACGCGCAGCTGCCCGGACGGCACTGCCTCCCACACGGGCACCGCCACCAGCGCGGCCCCGACTGCTGTCGCCGCCAGAGCAAGGACCGCCGGCCGGTCCGGGAGCCACTGCTGCAGCTGCAACAGGAACACGATGCACGCGACGACAACGAAACTGAAGCCGCTCACCCCGACCCAGGCAATCACGGGAGCGAGCGGACTCTCCGACTGCGAGTACGCCAGCCTGCCCCACGCGAACCCTCCGTACGGCCACGACCCGGCAACGACCTCCCGACCCACCCATACGCCGGCGACACCTACGGGGAGCAGGATCAGCCGCCCCAGCCGGGTCGGCCAGAATCGTTCGATCAGAGACCACAGTCCCGAGATCGCGCCCGCGCCCACCGCGAAGAACGCGGCTTCGAGGAGCGAGAGCGCCAGCCACGGGACAGGGCCGAGGTACTCCGACGTCCAGGCGACGTGGGTGAGGTAGAACACGGTTCCCGTGACCGCACCGAGCACCGCTCCCGCCCGAATCGTCCGGCCGCGCAAGAGCGTCATCAACACGGCCACACCGAGCAGGGTCGCCGGCCACACGCTCACACCCGGGAAGCCCACATCCAACAGCACGCCCGCGAGAGCAGCCCTCACCAGATCCAGGGCACGACTCGACCGGGCCGGCGCGCGAAGCGGCACGCTCACTCGAACCGGCACACTCAGGGACAGGCGGGCGCTCACTCAGCAGCCGGCGGCTCACCGCCGACGCTCGCAGTTCTCGGCGTCGTCCGGCGCACGAGGAAGAGGACGACGATCGCGAGCACCACGAAGAATCCCAGCGCGATGCCCACCAGCACGAACGCCGGGATGGGGGCGACGTAGGGGGCGAACAGAGACTCCGGCGCGGCTGAGACCGTCGCGGTGTTCGCGCAGGCCGGCGGCTGAGCGACGCCAGTCCTCGCCGCGGTCTCAGCGGGGCGCTCGTACGTGAAGCCGTACTCCGCGGTCGAGACGTGCCCGTCCTCGGTGACGATCTTCGCCGCCACGAGGTACCGGCCGCTCTCGCCCAGAGCGATGCCGGTGGTCACGGACTCGTTGTTCACATCGGCGCAGCCGTTGGAGTAGAACAGGTTGTCGTCTTCTCGCACCACCTGCACGAGTGAGACGTTGTTGGTCGGGTCGGAACCGACCTCATGCCCGAAGGTGAGCGTGACTTCCGACGGTGCCACGGTGACTGTCGCGTCCGCGGAGGGACTGCTGGATTGAACTCCCGTGTGAGCCGCTGCAGGCGCAGCCGGAAGTAGCACGGCGAACGCAGCAACGGCAGCCAGGACGACGCCGAACAGGACGGGGCGACCCCGTCGGGTGGGGGCGGAGAGCGGCATCAAGTCGTCCTGTTCCGTGTAGCGGGGCTCTCCAAGGCGGAGACGCGGGAAGGAGCGCAGTCTGCGACCCGTCCGCTGATGATCTTCGATCCCTAACCTCGTAGCCACCAACAGCTGATCTTGATACGCTACGTCGAAATTTGCCTGCCTACACCGCAGGCTTCTTCGACGCTATCGGGAAGATGCCATCGTGACGAACCTGCAACCAGACGCTTCGCGCGCTGGTGTGCAGCGAACCCTCACGCTGCTCTTCCTCGTCGTCCTGACCGCGCTCGCGCTGCTCCTCGGGCACCCTCTCGAGCGATTGCACGATGCTGTCCCGGCTGACACGGTCGCGGCGTCGACGATCACCACCACGGTCGGTGATCAGCAAGTCCTGACATCCGGCGGGGTTGACCTCACCGAGGCGGCGACGCTCGGGGGTATCGCTGAGCTGTGCGCCCTGCTTGCGGTGGTCTGTGCCGTCATCGTCATCGTCATCGCCCTCGCCGCTCGTGCGCGGCCCGGGCGCGGGGCTCCAGCCAGCTTGGCGCCCCCCACGCCGACATGGACGCTGTTCACCACGGCTGCCCGCGTGCGGCCGAGTCTTTCTGCGAGCTGCGTTCCTCTTCGGCTGTAGGCCGTCGCTGCTGACCTGATCTCCGCATCGGTCGGCGCGTTCGTGCGCGCCCCCTGAACGGAGCCAGGTCCCCCGCGACCGACCTCTCGCCGACCCTGGACGTGCAATGCCCCTCTCTGCCTCCGTTCCCCCGCCCACCCCCGGAACCCGCCGCGCCGCTCTCGCGCTCGAACACCGAACTCGCTCGCTCCGTCGCCGACCGGCCCGTCCGACGCCGCGACCTCAACCGATCTCCCGCCGAGTGCTTCCCGCCGCGGCCGCGTTCTCGGCGATCGCGCTCGCCACCGTCATGGCCCTCCCGGGCACGCTGCTGCCCGCCTCCAGTGCGGCCGCCTCGCAGACCCCGGGAGTCGCCGCCGCGGTCAGCGCGCAAGCCTTTGTCGCCTCCGACCTGCCTGACAGCATCGTCATCCGCGACAACTTCACTGCCGCCGCTGCACCCGCACGCATCGTCGAGGTCACCACCGAGACGACCGGCGCCGTGGGCCCCCTCGCCGCAACTGACGACAATTCGGAAGCAGCGACCGAGACCGGGTCCACGGCGACCGAGCTCTCCAGCGGCTCCGTGCGTTGGCCCTTCCCTGTCGGCGTGCGCATCTCCGATGACTACGGCCCTCGAGTGGCGCCGTGCAGCGGCTGCTCCACCTTCCACAAAGGCCTGGACATGATCCCCGGCGCCGGCACCCCGATCAGCGCCGTCGCCGACGGCGTGGTCCGTGAGACCGGCGAGACCGACACCGGATTCGGCAACTACGCCGTCATCGACCACGTCGTCGACGGCGAACTCGTGAGCACCCTCTACGCCCACATGGAGTGGGGATCCCTCACCGTCTCCGAAGGGCAACCCGTGAAGGCCGGTCAGCGTCTGGGCGCTGTCGGATCCACTGGTCAGAGCACCGGACCCCACCTGCACCTGGAGGTGTGGGCGGGCGGCACCGACCCCATCGACCCCTACGCCTGGCTCTCGAACAATGCGGGATAGAACCGCACCGCGACTCACCAACAAGTGCAAGACTGTTCATATGTTCATTCATGCAGCTATTGAGGGTGGTGCTCGTGGGATCTGATCACGCTCACGGGTCCGCCGTGTCCGCCGCCGGCAAGCACCGTCGGCCCCTCGTCATCGCGTTCTGCCTCACGGCGGCGTACATGGTGGTCGAGTTCGTCGTCGGGTTCTCCGTCAACTCGCTCGCGCTCATCTCCGACGCCGCCCACATGGGCACCGACGTCCTCGGGCTCGGGATGGCGCTGGCGGCGATCACGCTCGCCTCCCGCCCCGCGACCTCGCAGCGCACCTACGGCTTCTACCGGCTGGAGGTCCTCGCGGCGTTGGCGAACGGGATCCTGCTGTTCGCGGTCGCCGGGTACGTGATCTTCGAGGCTGTGCAGCGCTTCTCCGAACCGCCCTCGGTTCCGGGAGCGCCGCTGCTGATCACCGCGGTGATCGGGCTGATCATCAACCTGATCAGCTTCCGGCTGCTGATGGCGGGATCGAAGGAGAGCCTGAACCTCAAGGGCGCCTACCTCGAAGTGATGGGCGACCTGCTCGGATCCGTCGGCGTGATCGTCGCCGCGATCATCCTGCTCACCACGGGCTGGCCGTACGCGGACCCGATCATCGGTGTCGGCATCGGACTGTTCATCCTGCCCCGCACCTGGAACCTCACCCGCCAGGCGCTGCGGATCCTGATGGAGTCCGCTCCCGACGACGTCGACATGCCCGCCATTCAGCGCGACGTCCTCGCTGTGCCGGGCGTCGTCGCGCTGCACGATCTGCACGTGTGGACCATCACCTCCGGGATGGACAGCGCGAGCGGGCACATCGTCCTCGAACGCGGCGCCGACTACGAGAAGGTCCTCGCCGGGGTCCTCGTCGTCCTCAAGGACACTCACCACATCGAGCACGTCACGATCCAGTGCGAGCCCGAAGAGTTCTCCGAGACCACGAACCTGATCTAGGCACCGATGAGCACCGACACCCCCGACTCCCCGCCCGCAGCGCCCGTCGCCGCGCTTCCCGTCGACGCGATGCCCTCGACCGCGATGATCGAGGATCTCGCCGACGTCTTCGGGCTCCTCGGCGATCCCGGACGTCTGCGGATCCTCATCACGCTGCTCCCCGGGCCGCGGACCGTCGGCGAGCTCGCGGAGCACAGCGGTCTCAGCCCCTCCGCGACCTCGCACGCGTTGCGGCTGCTGCGCTCGCACCGCGTCGTCGAGGTGCACCGCGAAGGCCGGAGCGCGTCGTACGCGATCGCTGATGAGCACGTGCGCGAGTTCCTCGAACGCGGGCTCGAGCACATCGGTCACACCGTCCTCGTGCACACCCTCCCCCGCACCTCCCACACCGAGACCGACGAGCGCTCCGGCACGGACTGCTCCCGCGAACCCTGACCCGAGCATCCCCTGCTCCACCGTTTCTGCCGACCTCCGGCCTGACAGAAAGCACCCCATGAAAACCAGCACCAAGGTCAACCTCATCGCGATCGGCGCCGTCGTCCTGATCGTCGCGGTCATCGCGGCGATCACGACGTTCCGCCCGTTCTCGCCCTCTCGCGAGGAGGTCGCCGCGTCGACCGCGGTGCTGGAGGAGAACACCCACCGTCTCGACGTCGCCGAGAACGGGGAGGTGACGTTGGTGGAGTTCCTCGACTTCGAATGCGAGGTCTGCGGGCAGGTGTACCCGACCATCGAGGAACTGCGGGAGGAGTACGCCGGCCGGGTCACGTTCGCGACCCGCTACTTCCCGATCCCCTCGCACCGCAATTCGAAGAACGCGGCGATCGCGGTCGAGGCCGCCGCGCAGCAGGACCGGTTCGAGGACATGTACGACCGGATGTTCCAGACGCAGGCCAGCTGGGGTGAGAGCCAGGACTCCAAGGCCGACGTGTTCCGCGGCTTTGCCGAGGAGCTCGGGCTGGACATGGCCCAGTTCGATGCCGACGTCGCCGACCCGGCCACCGCCGAGCGCGTCGATTTCGACTTCCGAGCCGGTCAGGACCTCGGCGTGCAGGGCACCCCCACCATCTTCGTCAACGACGAGGCGATCGATCTTCAACGACTCGGCGACATCAAGGCGGCCCTCGACGCCGCGCTCGCCTCGTGACCGGCGTCCCGCGACGCACCCTGCTCACCCTCCCGGTGGTCGCGGCCGTCGCGCTGGCCACGACCGGCTGCGCCCAGGATGAGCTGTCGGAGCAGTACCGGACCGGGTCGAACAAGAACTACGTCGCTGGTGACGGGACCGTCGTCGAGTGGCCGGCCGAGACGCGGGGCGAGCCGGTGGAGTTCACCGGGCTCAGCGAGACGGGCGAGACGATCACGGCCGAGGACTATCGCGGCACGGTCCTGGTCGTGAACTTCTGGTACGCCGCCTGCGCCCCCTGCCGCGCGGAAGCACCCGATCTGCAGGCCTTGTACGAGCAGTACACCGGGCAGGGTGCTGAGTTCCTCGGCGTCAACGTGCGCGACCAGGCCGACACCGCAGCCGCCTTCGCCCAGACGTACGGCATCACCTACCCCTCGATCGTCGACGTCGACGCGGGCGCGCAGCTCGCGTTCTCCGGGAAGTTCGCTGCGAACGCCGTCCCCACCACGATCGTCCTGGACGCGGAGGGGCGCCCCGCGTCCCGCATTCTCGGACGAGTCACCGCCCGCTCCATCCTCGACACCCTCATCGCGGACACGATCGCGGAGACGGCGCCGTGAATTGGAGCGAGACCGTCTTCGCCGGCCAGCTGCTGCTCGCGGCGCCCATCGCAATCCTCGCGGGACTGGTGTCCTTCGCGTCTCCGTGCGTGCTCCCCCTCGTTCCCGGCTACCTCGCCTACATCGGCGGGAACCCCGACCTCGCCACCGGAAGCCGCCGCCGGCTGCTGCTCGGGGTGGGACTGTTCATCGGCGGCTTCGCCGTCGTGTTCACCGCCTACGGCGCCGCGTTCGGTGCCCTGGGCACCTGGCTGCTGCAATGGCAGGACGTGATCACGCGGATCCTCGGCGCGTTCGTGATCCTCATGGGCATCGTGTTCATCGGCCAGATCCGCTTCCTGCAACGCACCATCAAGCCGCGATGGAAGCCCGCGACCGGGCTGCTCGGCGCGCCCCTTCTCGGCGTCGTCTTCGGCCTGGGCTGGACGCCCTGCTTCGGCCCCACCCTCGCCGCGATCTCCGCCCTCAGCCTCGACGGCGCCTCCGCCGGCCGCGGCGCCCTTCTCGGGCTGCTCTACTGCCTCGGCTTGGGGATCCCGTTCCTGCTCATCGCCCTCGGCTTCTCCTGGGCGAGCACCGCGACAGCGTTCCTCAAACGCCACATCCGCACCATCAACCTCCTCGGCGGAGCGCTGCTCATCCTCATCGGCGCCGCCATGCTCACAGGCCTGTGGACCGAGGGGATCTACCGCCTCCAAAACCTCATCAACGGCTTCGTCACCCCCATCTGACCCCGCACATGACGCACACACCCCGGACCTCCCCGAACGACGAGACGAGCCACCCCGCAGTGCCCAGCACACACCCCGCCCTCGACGAAGCGCCGCAGCGCCCCTCACGGACGACCCGCGTCGCGCTGATCCTCGGCGCGCCCCTCGCAGCCGGCGCCGCACTGCTCGCCCTCGCCGCGACCGGCGCCCTGGACCCCGACCGGCTCCTCATCGACCCCGGCGTCGTCGCGACCCGCGGCCTGCCCCTCGCCCGCGTCCTGCACGACCTCGCCGCAACGCTCACCATGGGCCTGCTCCTCGTCGCCCTTCTCCTGCCCCGCTCGAACCGTCCCGGGGACGCGGTCCGGGAGACGGCGATCCGGTGGGCGTCCTGGGCGGCCGCCGCCTGGGTCCTCTCCGCCGCCGCGGTCCTCGTGTTCACCGTCGCCAACGCGATCGGCGCCCCCGTCAGCTCCCCCACGTTCCCCGCGCAGCTGTGGTTCTACATCACCCAGCTCGAGCTCGGTCAGGTCCTGCTGCTCTCCCTCGCCGCCGCCGCGGCCGTGCACGTGATCACCCTGCTCACCCCCGACCGGGCGTGGAGTGTCGCTGCGTTCGCGCTCGCCCTGTTCGCTCTGCTCCCGCTCGCGTTGACCGGTCACGCGGCCGGCGCCGACGAGCACATCAACGCCGTGAACAGCCTCGCCGTGCACCTGATCGGGGTGACCCTGTGGGCTGGAGGCCTGCTCGCCGTCGTCCTCCTCGCCCGACACCTCGGCGCGGCTCTTCCCGACGTCGCCGAACGGTACTCGCGGGTCGCCGGGTTCGCGTTCGCCGCCGTCGCCCTCTCCGGGATCATCAACGCCTCCCTCCGCCTTTCCGACCCCACCGATCTCGCCACCCCCTACGGGACCCTGCTGATCATCAAGACCACCGCCCTGCTGGCACTCGGCGCTATCGGCGCGTGGCACCGCGCCCGCGTGCTGCCCGGCCTGCGAGTCGAGGACCGGCGTCGCCGGGCGTTCCTGCGCCTGGCCGCGGTGGAGCTGGTGATCATGGCCGCCACGATCGGCGTGTCCGTGGCCCTCTCCCTGTCCGAGACCCCGATCGGTGACGCGACGGTGAACGATCCCCGCCGTAACCTCCTCGGCTACCCCTACCCCGACCCGGTCACCGTCGCCCGCCTGTTCACCTCCTGGCACCTGGACTGGATCGGCCTCGCCGCCGCCGTGTCCGTGGCCTTCTGGTACCTGCGCACTCTCACGCGGCTGCGCCGCATCGGCCGCACTTGGCCTCTCCGGCGCACGATCGCCTGGTGCGCAGGCGTGCTGGTTCTGCTCTGGGCGACGAACGGTGGACCCGGCGTCTACGCCCAAGTGCACCTCAGCACCCTCCTCGGACAGCACCTGCTTCTCGCCGCCGTCGTCCCCGCGCTGCTCGTCGCCGGGAGACCGGTCGATCTTCATCGCGCGAACCGCGCTGCACACCCGCCGCCGTTCGCCCTCCCTCGTGCGTCACGCCGGTCCGGCGTTCTCGTGCAGGTGCTGCGGCGTCCCAGCGTCGCCGTGGTCCTGTTCTTCGCGAACCTCACCGCGTACTACGGCACCGACTGGCTGCAATGGTCGCTGTTCTTCTACCAGGGGCGTGCCGCGATCATCGCCACCAGCATCACCACCGGACTGCTGCTCGCCGCTGCCCTCTCCCGTCGTCCCGGACGCACCAGCGACGCCATCGAGCAACTGCTCGCCCTGCTCGCCACCGTGGCCGGATTCCTCCTCCTCGGCTGGACGCTGCGCGACACCGACAGCATCCTCGCGCCGTCGTGGTGGATCGCGATGCTCTACCCCGACGACGCCGTCCTCTTCGATCAGGGCCGCGCGGGCGCAGTCGCTCTCATCGCCGCGACCGTCACCGCCCTGACGACCAGCGCGCTCCTCAACCTCGCTCGACGACCCCGACGCACGACGGAGGCCTCCGCATGACCCGCCACCAGCACACCCCGCGCCGCAGGGTCCACCGCTTCGCGGTCTCCGCGGTCGCCCTCAGCGTCCTGCTGGCCGTTCTCGCTCCCGCTCCGGCGATGGCGGCGGAGTTTCCGAGCTGGGAGGACGTCGAAGCGGCTCGCTCCAGCGAGACCAGTAAGCAGGCGCAGATCGGGGAGATCACCGCGCTGCTCACCGAGCTCCGCTACAACGCCGACACCGCGCGCAGCGCCCAGGACGCGCGCGTCGCCGACTACGAGAAGGCGCAGGCGACTCTCGACGACGCCACCTACCGAGCCGACGAGCTCCAGGCGGACGCGGACGAGGCGACCGCCCTCGCGGAGCAGTCCCGGAAGCAGGCCGGTCAGCTCGCGTCTACCCTCTCCCGCGCCGGTGGCACGAATCTCACTCTCGCGCTGCTGACCAGTCCCGACAGCGGCAGCCTGCTCGATCAGCTCGCATCGATGACCAAGCTGACGGAGAAGACCGACGCGATCTACACGACCGCCCGCACCGACTCCAACACCGCCACCGCCCTCACCTCGCAGGCAAACATCGCCCGCGATGCTCTCGCGGACCTCGCGGTCGCCGCGGATGCCGCTCTCGCCGATGCGATCGCCGCGCGCGAGGCCGCCGACACGCGAGTGCAGGAACAGCAGGATTACGAGAGCACCCTCCGCAGCCAACTCGCCGTTCTCACCGAGAACCGCGCCGCGACCGAAGCCGACTACCAGACAGGCGAGGACGCGCGCCGCGCCGCGGAAGCAGCCCGAGCAGCCGCGGAAGCCGCCCGCATCGCCGCCCAGGTCGAAGCCGCCCGGATCGCCGAAGCTGCACGCGCCGCTGCGCCCGCCAGCAGCGCTCCGGCCGGAGGCACTGCGCCCGCAGGTGGCGGGGCGCCGGTCGCCGGCCCTTCTTCCCAGGGGTGGGTGAAGCCCGTCTCCGGCCGGATCAGCAGCCCCTTCGGACCCCGCCCGCAACAGCCCGTCGCCGGCGTGAACCCCTTCCACTACGCGACCGACATCGTCGCCAGCTGCGGAACCCCCGTCGCCGCCGCCTCTAGCGGCACCGTCTCCTACTCGGGCGCCTTCGGCAGCTACGGCAACTGGGTCCTCCTGGATCACGGCAACGGGATCCAGACCGGCTACGCCCACAACTCCACCCTCCTCGTCGACGCCGGCCAGACCGTCACCGCGGGCCAGATCATCGCCCTCGTCGGCACCACCGGAGCCTCCACCGGCTGCCACTCCCACTACGAAACCCGCACCGGCGGCGCCCGCGTGGACCCTGAACCGTTCATGCGAGCCCGCGGCGTCACCCTCGGATGATCGACTCCCGCACCAGCGCGGCCCACAGACGTTCACTGATGTCGCCCTTGCCGCGACGTCAGTGATCGCGGCTGCAGTGCCTGGTCCGTATTCGGGTTACCGACCGGGCACTGCAGCCGTGTTCCCCTGACCACTGCTCATCTGAAAGAATCTGCGCATGGATGCAGACAGCGGGTGCGGGCGGCACGTCGAGAGCCCGTACGTCGAACTCGCGGTCGAGGTGTTCTCGATGCTGGCCGACGCCACCCGGGTGCGGATCGTGCTCGCCCTCGCCGACGGCGAACTCGCGGTGAACGACCTGGCCGAGCGGGTCGGGAAGTCACCCGCCGCGGTGTCACAGCATCTCGCGAAGCTGCGGCTGGCGCGGGTGGTCTCGACCCGTCAGGAGGGGACGCGCGTGTTCTACCGCCTGACGAACGAGCACGCCAGCCAGCTCGTGGCGGACGCGATCTTCCAGGCCGAGCACCAGCTCGGCGGCACTCCCGCCCACCATCACGGGGAGGCGGGCGATGCGGACCGCACTGCGTAGCCGGGGAGTGCAGGCGGCGCTGCTCTCCGCGGTCCTGTTCGGCGCGGGAACGCCCGCGGCCAAGCTCCTGCTCGACTCCGTCAGCCCCTGGCTGCTCGCCGGACTCCTCTACTGCGGCTCCGGGATCGGGCTCGGCCTCCTGCGTCTGGTCCGCCGCTCCCCTCGCGTGCACCTCGAGCGCGGCGAGTACGCACCGCTCGGCGGCGCGATCCTCTTCGGCGGGATCCTCGGCCCCGTCCTGCTGCTCGTCGGCCTGGTGAACACACCCGCCTCCGGAGCGTCGCTGCTGCTGAACGCGGAGGGAGTCGCGACCGCACTGCTGGCCTGGTTCGTCTTCCGCGAGAACGTCGACCGGCGCATCGCCGTCGGCATGCTCGCCATCGTCGCGGGCGCCGTCGTGCTCACCGTGCCCGCGGGGATCGCGTTCGGCAGCCCCTGGCCGGCGCTGGCGATCCTCGGCGCCTGCCTGTGCTGGGGCATCGACAACAACCTCACCCGGAAGGTCGCCCTCACCGACACGACCTGGCTCGCGGCAGTCAAAGGCGGCGTCGCCGGGCCGGTGAACCTCGTCCTCGCCTTCACACTCGGAGCGCAGCTGCCCGCCCTCGGCAACATCGCCGCCGCGATGACCGTCGGCTTCTTCGCCTACGGAGTGAGCCTCGTGCTCTTCATCGTCGCCCTCCGGCACGTGGGCACCGCCCGGGCGGGCGCCTACTACTCCGTCGCCCCGTTCTTCGGCGCCGTCCTCGCCGCCGTCCTCGGCGAACCGGTGACCGCGCCGCTGCTCGTCGCCGCCGCGCTGATGGCGGTCGGGATCGGACTGCACCTCACGGAGCGCCACGAGCACGAGCACACCCACCAAGCGATCAGCCACGACCACTGGCACACCCACGACGACCCGGACGAACACCACCGCCACGAGCACGACGAGCCCGTCCCCGCCGGTACCCGGCACCGGCACGTCCACACTCACGAGGCGATCACGCACACCCACGAGCACTACCCGGACAGCCACCACCGCCACGAGCACTGACAGGGTCCACCAACGGATGCCTACCGCGCGGGCCCGCTCACTTCGCTCGGCGGCGATTCTGCGGGGCGACCAGGTGCGAGCCGCGGAATGAGTCGAACGAACACGACCATGCCGACGAGTTCCACCAGGGTCTGGGTGACAACGACGACCGGCGCGAGCGCGAGCGATGCGGGCAGCGCGAGGGCGAGCGGCAGGACGACGAGGGAGTTGCGGGTCGCGCCGCTGAACACGAGCGCGCGAGTCGCGGAGTACTCGAGGCCGAAGAGGCGGGCGACACCGAGCCCGGCGGCAGCCATGACGACGAGGAAGCCTGCGTAGAGCGGAATGAGGACGAGCAGCTGTCCGACGGCCGCGCCGACGGCGCCGGCCTGCGAGGCGACGACGACGAACAGGGTCGCCATCATCAGCGGCACCATCAGGCCGAGCATCGTGGACTCGATGACCCGGCCCGCCCGGTGCCGGCGGCCGAGGGCCTGCACGAGAGCGGCCGCGGTGAGCGGCACGACGATAAGCAGCAGGAACGCGCGCGCGAACGGGCCGACCTCGACCACGGCGACGCCCCCCGTTCCGAGGAAGAGCAGCAGATACAGCGGCAGGAGCAGGATCTGCGCGAGCATCAGCAGCGGCGCCGCGGCGAGCAGCCGGTCGGACGCGCCTCCGGCGAGGCCGGCGAAGACGATCACGTAGTCGATGCACGGCGTCAGCAGCACCAGCAGCACCCCGAACAGCAACGCAGGAGTGTCCGCCACGAACCGGGACAGGCCATAGGCGACGACGGGCACGACGACGAAGTTCAAGACCCCGACCGCCGCGAGGAAACGGCCGTCACGCAGTGACCGGCCGATCGCGGCGAACGGGACGCCGAGGAACGTGGCGAACAGCAGCAGCGCGAGCACCGGCTCGATCGCGACCTCCAGATGGTGCGCGGCGGGCAGCAGCAGCCCGAGCGCAGCGCCGGCCGCGATCGCGACGAGATAGTGGGCGATCTGGCGATGCTCGAGCCAGGCGACAAACGCGCTCACGGCAGCAGACCGGGAAGGAGGAGGGGCACGGGGTGCAACGGTAAACGTTCGAGCCGCTTGAAGGTCAAGCGGGGGCTCCGGCCGTAGGGTCGGCGTGTGCGAATCTCGGATGTCAGCAAGCGCAGCGGCGTCTCCGCGACGGCGTTGCGGTACTACGAGTCCATCGGACTCCTCACCCCGAGCCGCAGCAGCAACGGGTACCGCGACTACGACGCGGACGTGCTCGCCCGCCTGGACCTCATCGAGTCCAGCAAGGAACTCGGCCTCCCACTCGAGGACATCGGCCGGCACCTCCGCGCCCTCGAAACCACCTCCTGCACGGACGTCCGCGACGGACTGCGCCCGCTCCTCGCGGAGCGGGTGCGGCAACTGGACGAGAAGCGGGCGCGACTCGATGAGCTGCGCAGCCGCCTCAGCCGCGCGGACCACGACCTCGCCGCGTGCCCTGACCGGGACGAGCGCTGCTCCACTGAATGCATCTTCCGCGCACGCTATCGGCCTACTGCTTCCGCGCGATCCGGCGCCGCCGAAGGCTTCACGGCAAAAAAGTAGGGCGACCAACGGCGGCCGGCGCAGCCGGGCGACCTTCTGGCGGCGCTCCGTCGCCGCTGCACGAGCGCAGCTCGCGCCTCCCGGAGCGGGATCCCCGGGGAGCGTGAGGGCCCGCCCCTCACGGGCTACCTACCTATATAGGTAGGTAGCCCTCGCCGTTTAGCTCGCGGCGGCCTTCTCGGCGGCCGCGGTACGGGCTGCCTCAACCTCGGCGGCGGTGTGGTGTCCCTGAACGTCGGCGTAGGCGACTTTGTAGGGGCGGGTTCCGTCGTTCCAGTCGAGCGCGACGGTCACGCTCTTGGGGTTCACGCGGGTCACGACGTGCCAGCCGAAGCGGTGCTTGATCATGTCGCCCTTGGCGATCGTGTCTCGGCTGTGGATCGTGACTTGTCCGGCGGCGGCTTGCGTTTCGCGGACGGCGGTCCAGTAGTCGCGCTGGTCGTCGAGCTGCGCGCGCTGGGTGAGCAGCCGCTCCCGGTAAGCGCCGGTGGCGGGGGCGGTCGTTTCGATGTAGCCGCCGCCGAAGTTGTGCGAGCTGCCCTCGATCTTCCGCGTGCATCCGCGAATGTCGGTGTCGAGCCGGTCGATGCGGCGGGCGACCATTCCGGGGGCGTAGCGGTGTTCGGTGGTGTGGGCGGCGACGTCGGCGCGGGCGCGGGCGCGGGTGGCCTCGCGGTCGGCCTCGACGCTGCGGCCCATCGCGTTGTGGGCCTTCTCGATCGCGTTGCGGTGCCGCGTCTCGGAGTGGTGGCCGATCTTGATCGGCTCGCCACCCTCCGGGAGCCGATCGAACGCGCGGCGCGCGGCCGCGTCGGCGGTATCGGCGTCGACGGCGCGGCGGTCGGCCTTCGCGTCGAGCGCGTCGACCCGGACGGCCTGGCGCTCGATGGTCGCCGCCTCCGCCTCGATGGTCGGGCGGAACGTCTCTTCGGCTTCGATGGTGACCTCGTGTCCGGCGTCGCGCAGGGCGGTCGCGGCGCGGTTGATGGTCCACCACTTCGGCAGGCGGTCACGGGACTGCGGGACGTACCACGCGCTGATGGAGCGGCCCCAGCGCCAGCCGGACGCCTTGAGGATCTCGGCGGTGCCGTCGCCGCGGCTGGTGCCCTCGATGATCGTTCCGGCTTCGGGGGTGTGGGTGATGGTGAGCATGTCGGTTCTCCTTCTCGGTTCGGGGGGTCAGTCGTTGGCGCGGTAGTCGGCGGGCGTCTCGCTGCGGTCGTGCAGCGCGTACGCGGCCGGGAACAGGTCGAGCGCTCGCGCGACGTCGACCGGCACGACGACGTAGGCACCGGAGGCCATGTAGCCGACGCGATCCGCGGGCAGCGCCTCCACGGGCTCGAAGTGCTGCAACGTCACCCCGGGAAGCCCCGCGCGGCCCTCGCGGGTGACCAGGTGCACGGCCGGTGTCTGCTCGGTCACCGGGTCGCGGCCACCGGCGCCGACGATGACCACCTGACGGGCGGTCCGGCTGATCCCGTCCGCTCCGGGTCCGTGGTACTCGCTCGTGATGACCTCGGTACGGGTGCCGCGCTGCTGACTCATGGTGTGTCTCCCTCTGGCTGATCGTTTTTCTTTGCCTCTCCGGCGGGGAAGACCGTTTGAGTGGAGGCGGCGGAGTGACGCCGATCACGAGCGATGTGAGGGAGCGCAGCGACCGCGTTCGGGATCGGTGGCACGCAGCCGCCGGAGCGAAATAGGTTGAAACCGCGGAGAGGTGAAGAAAACGCGCAAGAACGGGCCGCGCAGCGGCCTCCCTCCCCCGGCATCGCCGGTGCCGCGTCTAGCGGCCCCCGGAACGGGTAGAGGAAGAGTGCAGGCTGACGGGCGCCGCCGGCAGTGGGTCTAACGGCTTCGGTCGCCGCGGTCCGGCGCCTGCGCCGGCGTCGTGGGGAAGCTGCGGGTAACGGTCGCTCGTGCTTGCGCGAGGGCAGTGTCGATCAGGGGTTCTCCGAACGCGGTGCGCGACTTGTCGACGTCGAGCGTGCGCGGCTGCCCTTCGGCGGCGGTGCTGTAGCGGCGGTAGCGCATGACGGTCGGTCCGGTGTCGGCCAGCTGCTCGGCGGCGACCTCGGGGAGGGAGCGGCCGTCCGGGCCGGCGTAGACGCCGCGGGCGTACTCGCTGGGCACCCATCGGCCGCCGAGCTCGTCGGCGCCGTCGAGGGCGCGTTCGTAGGACTGCTGCCAGCGGCCGGCGATGCGCGACTCCGACAGCTCGAACGGGACCTCCACGTCGATGACCTCGACGCTGTAGCCGGCGGATCCGAGTCGCTGCCCCAGCTCGACGGCCTTCTCGGGTGAGGAGAGCACGGTGTCGATCACGAGGTTCTGACCGTCGCGCACCGCCTCGCTGCGCAGTTGGAGCGCGAGGATGGACGACTCTTCGTGGACGAGGGAGGCCAGCTCGAGCGGGAAGAACCGCTCCCCCGCCGCCTCGGCGGCTCGAACTTCTGACGGGATGATCGCGCGGTCGTAGCTGCCGTCCTTGATCGCCTCGGTGAGCAGGGCGCGCTTAAACTCGTCCGCGTCGACGGTGATCCACGCGCCGCGGTCGGCGCCGAGCACGTCCGCGAGGACGGTCGACTTCCCGGCCCCGGGCGGGCCGGCGAGGATGATCGCCTTCCGGTCCGCGCGCACGTCAGGGAAGCGATCGCGGTACTCGGCCACGAGTCGATCGTGCAGCTCTTGCCGCGCAGCGCGCGGCTGATACGTGCCATCAGGGTCCCGGACGAACCAGTCGCGGTTGTTGACCGTCGCCCGCTCGCCGGCAGGGCTCAGCGGGCCGCCGGCCCGAGCCCACTCGCGCACCGTCTCGCGGTGCGCGGCGATCGCTGACGAGTCCTCGCCCGTCACCGACCTTGCTCGCTGTAGCGGGTCAGGATCTCGTCGTACATCTCCGCGTCGATCAGGTGCTCGCTGAACGCGCGTCGGACGTCCGCGAACTCCCCCGCGTCGCCGGTCGTCCAGTCGTAGCCGTCGCTGGGCGAGCCGGGTCGGTACGACCAGCGGCCGAGCTCATCGATGGTCTGCTCGCGCGTCAGCTCGCCGGCGTCGTAGCGCTGGGCGATTTCGTAGGTGGTGGCGCCGGAGAACCCCGGGCGCACGTCCGGCACGGCGGCCGCCGACTTCAAGGCGCTGTTGACGGAGGGCTGGGAGATACCGATCAGGTGCGCGAGTTGCCTCTGCGTGGTGTCCTGCGCGGCCCGGCGCAGCTCCCGCAGGTACGACACTCTCGTCACGACCTGACGGCTGCGTAGCCGGCGAACGGTGTCCCCATCGGGCCTCTGAGCGATCGCCATGGCAACCACCTCCTATAGATCATTCTATCGAAGGACCGTCACGGTCAGTGAAATACCCGAGCGGAGGGCGTGCTCAAGGATGGCGGCAAGGGACGTCTCCCACCAAGTCTGTTACTTACAGACCAACAGACTTCCGAATCTCGGCCTCCGACCCGCCCGCGATCTGATCACCTCTCTCGAGAAGAAGATCGATCGCTACTCGGATGAGGGTGTTCTCCGTGATTCGCTCGGTCCCGGCGGGCCTGGTTCGCGTGAGTCGACGCGCGTGCGCAGTCAGCGCGGTGTACTGATCGTCTCGGATCTTCGCTTCTTTCCTGGCGAAGGACCGGTAGCCGGCTCCCTCAGCCGGGTCCTGTCGAGTTGCAGAGGCGTCGTCTTCCACTCCCGGCGACTTCGACGGCTGAAGAGGCTTCACCACCTCTGGGGATGCTTCGGGGGGAGTGAGAGACAGATCCGCCTGGGGCGGCGTAGACAGCATGGCGCTGAGGTCCTGGCGGGCCATTAGGAGCTCCTCGTGGTCGAGTGCGCCCAGATGGAGGTGAGCTCCAGGGCGACTGCGTTGTAGTCGTAGATCGCATTGGCGGTTTGCCTGGTGTCGGGGTACTGCGTCACAACGTCTCCGGTGAGCGGCGAATCGCTGATCGATTTGTACTGTCGGATGTGCTGCTTGAAGCGAGGGAGCTTGAGGCTTACATCCACGAGATTGACCCAGTCTTCGAGGAGGTTCGGTACACGCATGTCCACCTTGCCGAGCAGGACTCGGTACGGAACATCTCGGGGCTCGATGAGCTTGCTGATCGTGTTGCGCGTCGGATCGACAGCAAGCGCTTCTGGAACCATCGGCACGATCGCGAAGTCGGAGACATCGAGAACGGCACCGAGGATCGCCGTATCAGTCAGGTTTCCTGGTGTATCTACGAAGACCACGTCGTACGGCAGCTCCCGCAGGCGTGTGAGCGTGTTGGGGTCGGTGTTCTCCGCGAAGTCGAAGGGCAGCCGCTCCCCTGCCCGAGCCGCCCACGTGGTGGTCGACTGTTGGGGGTCGACGTCGACCACGAGCACTCGCGCGTTCTTGGCGGCGACGGCCGCAAGGTTCATCAGACTCGTCGTCTTCCCGACCCCGCCCTTCTGATTTGCCAGGGACACGATGCGCATGGATGCTCCTCTCACTCCCGTAGTTACAGAGTACCAAAGTTCGGCGAAAGGTCCCTAACTTCGGACGTCTGTAACTCACGAAGTACGTGGTACCACCGCCCTCGACGACCCGAGTTGCACCTGGTCGCCTCCGAGCAGCGCTGGGACATCGACGGACGCTTGCGACGCAGGTCTCTTCTAACGCTTGAGCCCAGTTCGTTCCACTAGGTCCAGGTGGCACGTGGAACTTCCCCGCCACCAGCAACTTCGGCCGTCAACAAAGCCTGTGATCTACAGAACTACAAAGTCTGTAACTCTGTAGACGGGTCCTCTTCCGTCTCCCTGACACACTGGGCTCCCCAGTCTTACAATACGACTTACAGAGTTCGTAATTCTGAAACTTACAGACCACGGCGTGGCGACCTGGGACCAAAGTTACAGACTTTGTAGTTCTGTATCTTTCGAAGTTTGGAACTTACACCGCAATGTGGTTCATGTCTCCATACGCCTGCAGCTGCGGTCAGTGCGCGAACGCCATCGCCAGTTCGCCCCAAGGGGTTGTGGGGCGTCGGGAGAGCGCGCCGCGCTTCATCGTCCAGACGGGTCCCTTGCGGACCGCGGGGAGTCCGAGGCCGACAGCGGAGCGGCCATGGCGCTTGGTCACGGCATCGATGGTCGCGCCGAGGCCCCTGGTGTCGAAGGCGGTATCGAAGACGTCGAGGGAGGCGTGGGAGTTCCTGGGGGAGAGGTTGGTGAGGATGACGCTTGCGCTGTTCAGAGCGCACGGTGGAGGCGGTGGAGGCAGGCGGTGACGACGCCCCAGATCTGGAGGTCGCTGAGTTCAGGGACGAGGATCGGCGGGTACTCGGAGTTCTCGGCGCGCAGGATGACGCCGCCGGGGGAGTGTTCGAGGCGTTTGACGGTGAGGTCGCCGTCGAGGATCGCGACGACGACGTTGCCGTGCTTGGGGGAGAGGGAGCGATCGACCACCAGTTCGTCGCCGTCGCTGATGCCGGCGCCGATCATGCTCTCCCCGGAGACGCGGACGATGAAGGTGGAGGTCTTGTCGCGGATGAGGTGGTCGTTGAGGTCGAGGGAGCCGTCGAAGTAGTCCTGCGCGGGAGAGGGGAACCCGGCGGCTACCGCGTCGCCGGCGACGAGGAACGCGATCGCCACGGCGTCCAGGGCCGGAGTCGAGATCCGCTCCACGATCGTCACAGTCATCTCGATACCTCCTGATACGTTCGAACATACGTTCGATGAAGGTCGAGTGTAAGTCGGAGGGTCCGACAGCGCTCCTGGGTACCAATGGTTCGGCCGCTGGGTGGAGCCGTCTCGGGCGCGTCGAGCTCGTCGAAAATCCGTGTCGACGTCGAGGGCCACGTCGGGGGCTAGGCAGCGGTGGAGGACCACCAGAGCGATCCGGGGGCGAGCATGCCGGTGCGTCCCCAATGCAGCGCTTCTCGGTGATCGCCGCGGCCGGCGGCGTCGCGGGGGTAGAGCGGCCAGACGCGCTCACCGGGAGTGGTGTCCTCGAACAGGGGTCGGCTCGACACGTGTCGGCGTCGTGGGCGTTGCCTGGGGGAGGAGGAGCGGTGGGTCAGTTCGGCTTGCCACCAGGCCCAGACCTCGCGTTCGACGTCGTATCGGTGGGCTCGATCTGCGAGGGCTCCGTCGACGCCGAGGATGCGAGCTGCGGCAGTGCGGAGGTCACGCTTGGCGCGGGTCCACCCGGTCGTGTGCTTGATGATCAGCCGGTGTGTGCGTAGGCGGGAGAGAGCAGTGGCGGCGGTGCGAGTAGTGACTCCGAGCAGCGTGGCGGCGGCGTCGAGGGCGAGGGTCCCTTCGCGACGCAGCAGAGCGTAGGTCTTTCCTGCCAGGTGTCCCAGGCCGGCGCGGGTGAAGAGGTCGTGCCGGGTGTCGGTGAGGTCGGCTTCGAGCATGGTCAGGAGCATGGTTCGTTCGGTGAAGATCGGACCGGGGGGGCGGGGGTTATTAGTGGTTGTGGCCGGACCTTGCAGTGGGCCTGTGGAAAAGTGCTCGGACAGTCGCCATTCGCTGGCGTTCGAGCCGTCCGCGCGGACGGCGAGCTGCACGTAGCCGTCTTCGCGGAGAGTCCGCAGGGCGCTGGCCGCGGTGGTGCGGCCCAGGCCCGCGAGGAGGGCGAGGTCGCGGATGGATGCGGCGACGGTGCGCTTGCCGGTATGCAGGGTCAGGTAGGCCAGCGCGGTGAGGATCGTCTTCTCCGACGTCGCCCGCTCACTCCGGCCCCACCGGCCCGGGCTCGCCCGGAACCGCTCGAGGAGGGCGCTGACTGAGCCGACGAGGCTCTCCAGCTCCACCATGTCGCCCGGCTCGCGCTCGGACGGGAGAACGGCGTGCAGCGCCGCGTACTGGAGCGCCTTCTGCCACTGCCGCGTCAGGCGCTCGGCCGCTTCGTCCCGCGAGCGCGGACGGCGGTGGCCGCGACCGGTGTTCTTGGTCCGGAAGTGCTCCATCCCGGGAGCGGTCCGCGCGGCGTGCTCGACGTCGGTCAAGGACCAGCCAGCGTGCGCCGCGGAGAGCAGGCACATGAACGCCGTCCACGACGGATTCGCACCGCCACCCGCCGTCGCCATGTGCCCGGCGCCGGCAGCGCTGAGCTGGCGGTGCGCCCGATGCGCAGTCGTCGCGGCGACCGGGGGAGCGGCGTCGACAGACCGGGGCGGGCGGGACGCTTGCAGCGCAGTAGTCACGGACTCGACCGCGGCCACGGTGACGGTCGCGTCCAGCAGCTCCTCCACGCGACCGCGCAGAACGCTCGAGAAACTGCCGTCGCGGTGCGGGGACAGCGGCGGTCGAGCGGCGCCGGTGCGGGGGTTGCAGAGCATCCCGTGATCCAGCGTGCGGAAGTTCGCGCGAGCAGCGATCGCCAACCGAGCCACCAACTCGGCCGGCGCACCCTCGGCGAGTGCGATCCACAGGTGCCGGCCGCCGGTCCCTGAGGACTGGCACACCAGGTGGGCCACATGGTGCGCGTCCAGAACGGCGGAGAGAGCGTCGCAGTCGTCCGCGGCCTGCTCCATGAGGTCCGCGTCGACGCCGTGGGAGTCCTTGCCGTCGAAGTCGAAGCAGAGCAGCCGGAACGTGCCTGTGTCGTCCGCAAGGTAGACCGCCCAGGGAGTGCTCGGGGCAACTGGAGAAATCAGGAACGCCATGGGATACGCGTTCTCATCCAAGCGCCCGTAGGCGTCGCGGCGCATCGTCCGGACAGTGCCGCGCGGGCTCAGCCGACGCGTCAGGGACCATGCGTCACCGCCGAGCGTCGACGAGCTGCTACGGCGCGCCGAAAGATCCATCATTGAATCTCTCAGCCCGTCGTGTAATCTTTCGGGCATAGAGAAGCCTCCCGTGAGGGTGGTGACTTGATTAGCTCGGACCCGTTGCTTTGGTCGGTGTCGGGGTACGAGCTACGAAACTTGGTGAGGCCCGCTTCGGCGGGCCTCCTTCGTTTAAGCGGCGGAGATGTGCGCCTCCTGGTCGATATCGAACGTCGGTGCCAGCACGGGCAGGCGCCCGGTGGAGTCGCGGAGCTGATCTGCCAGAAGCTCGAAGTACAGCGAGCGGGAGACGCCTGAGGCCTTGGCGGCGCCGTCGACGTCGTCCTTTAGCACGTGAGGCATCTGAAACTCGACGGGCACGGTGACGGCGCCGTTGCGCGCGCGTCGCTTCTGCTTGATCGGAGCCATGCCACCAGAGTGGTGATTTAACCCCGGGATTGTGCGCGCCACGCCGCGCGTAGGGCGGATCAATCCCGGGATTAAGCGCGATTGCTGCCGAGGGGCAGGGGCGTCAGCCCAAGTCGCGCCGTGACGGCCCCTACCTGCCGGGGCATGAGACTCCCGTCGAACAACCATGTCGGCACCCTACCAAAATAGGTGCCGCTCCCGTACCGATTCCGGTACACCGTCCAGAGGGTCAGCCAGGACTCTGCAACCACTCACGAACCGAGGCGTCGAAGACGTCCGGCGCGACGTTGTACTCCCAGGCATGCGCAGCGGGCGGGAGCAGGGCTAGCGCGCTCCGCTCGACGTTCACGCTCACGAAGGCCCGTGACAACGAGGCAGGCACCTCCCGATCTCCTTCTGAGTGGATGAGGAGGGTCGGAACGGTGAGTCTCGGTCCTTTGGTCCAGTCCAGGGCATCGAAATCGATGGGCCCGGGAAGTCCTACGAGGGTGCTGAGGGGGCGAGTGGAGAGCGCGAACGTCCCAAGCGCACCCACCACCGATGGCAGATGAGCACGGCGCGCTCCAGCCCGAATGACCTGCCGCCAGTCGGTGGCGGGCGCGATGAGGACGAGGGCGGTGATGAGTTGGCGGTGTCGAGACCGCTCGGTGAGTTGAAGTGCGATGCCGCCACCGAGGGACCAGCCGAACAGAACGATGCTGTGCGCTCCGTGCTCCACGGCGTAGTTGATCGCAGCATCGACGTCATCCCATTCGGTTTGACCGAGAGTCGACGCCCTGTTCTTCGCTGGTGGCCCATCTCCGTCACCTCGGAACGAAGGAACGAGCGACGTGTAGCCGAGCTTGCGTGCTGCCGGGACTGAGCGCAGCGCGGTGATGCGGGTGGTGCGTATGCCGTGCACGTGGATCGCCCAGGTTGTTTCGCCCTCGCCGCCGGTCGACGGGAAGAGCCACGCCGGACATGGGCCTGTTGGCGCGTCGACGTGAATCTCGCGCACGCGCGGGTCGATGTCCTCAGGACGTGCGAAGACGTGCCCGGTCCATCGGCCTTCGTGAGCGGTAGAGAGATCGCCGCCGGTGACTCGAAGAACCTCGCGCCGAACGGTCCGCTCGATCGCGTCGTGATGAAGGATCCGGCCGACGAGCGCGTGGCCCCGATCGGAGTCGAACCAGAAGCCGTACTCGCCGTCGTGAAGGGTTTCGGGCGTGGCGTGGAGAGTGAGGCTGTCCGGGGTCGCCGAGAGGACCTGCACGGTCCTCTTGCGCCCGGGCATCACGACTCGCCGCCCCAGGACGACACCGACGCCTGCCAGCAGGGAGAGGGCAGTCACAGCGGCTCCCGCTACTCCTGCGACAGCTCTCACGCCGCCTTGCCGGGCGCTCATCGAGTCCAAGCTCTTGTGGTCGCGGGGGAGGGGAGCTGTTCCATCACGATGGCCTCCGCCGCTGCAACGTGACGAGCGTCGGCTGGTGTCAGACGGCCGCGGTGAGCGTTCTCGAAGTCGCGTAGCGCGATGACCAGGTCGTACACGACCGCGATCGATGATTCGTCTCGAGCGCGACTTGACCCGTTCGTAGTCGGCATCACCGCGAGTCTGCCGGCGAGGCGGCGAAGTCGCCGTGCATGCCGACTGAGTCGTGCCTCGCGCATGGCCTTCTGCAGAGTGAATGAGGCGATTCCGGTGACGATGAGGATCACGCCGCAGTAGAACAGGAAGTCGAACGCGTTCCGCAGGAGGACGCGGAAACCGAGGTCGGTGATCTCGAAGTGGTCGAGGGACAAGACGATGATCTCGTCGATGCAGGCGAGGATGACGAGGCTGCTGCCTGCGACGAAGAAGCCGTAGGAGCGCGCTTTTCTGCGACGGAGACCAAGGAGGAGCATCGTCGAGATGGCGAGGATCGCCGTCATGTAGATGCTGGCGTAAAGCCAGGTACTTGTCTGGGAGATGTGCTCGGTGATGAAAGTTTTCGAGGTGGGTTCCTTGTCGGTGATGAACAGGAACGGCACGACGAAGGACACGACCATGGCGGCGAGGATGAGCTTCCTCGTCCAGAATCGTGGGGTGCTGCGGGACTGAAGGAGGGCTGCTCTCATGACCAACCAGAACGCGGTGGTCGCCAGGACGTTCTGGGCGAGGTTGATGTAGTTCTCGCCACCGAGGAACCGGTCCAATCCGGGGTGGACTCGGGTGAGGAGCGCGAGGGAGCCGACTCCGCTCGCGAGCCAGGACAGCCGGCTCGAGGGCTGGGAGACAGCAGCGGGGATCCGGGCGACGAAGACGACGGCGAGGACCGCAAGAGCGATCAGGGCTAGAGCCTGCATCTACCCGAAGACCTCCTCGTCCTCCCGGAAACGAGGACGCAGGAGTGAGCGGGAAAGAAGATGGGCGAGGTGCTCTGCTTCGCCTTCGAGAATGCGCCGGTCCCCATCGACGTTCTCGAGGTCCTCCAAGCCGCCTGCTTCTAGGAGCCGGCCGCGCACGACTCCGTTCGTCCCCCGATAGGAGGCGACGGAAGAGTCGTCCCCAAGGACGTTGCAGCCGGGGTGGCGGAGGGCGATATGAGCGAGTTCGTGCAGGATGCAGTGCATCTGGTAGAGCCGGGTATCGGTCGAGCGGTAGAGAATCTGGGCCTCGTCGGGGAAATCGACCCAGAGAGCTGTGAGCGTCTGCCAGTCATCGTCGTCGATGGCATCGACGTGGATCGGTTTGCCGTGCAGGTCAGAGACATGCTTGAGGAGGGCATCCAGGGTCTGATCGTCCTGGAACCGGTTCTCCTCGAACGTCTGCGTCGTGCGTGCGGCGACGTCGGCGTGTTCGAACCACAGGGCTTCGTTGCTCTGGGTGGTGCTCATTCGGTAGTGCCCTCCTTCGGAGTTCGCTCGATCGACAGAATCGCCTTGGTCACGGCGGCGAGCTGCTTCGCGTTCATGCCCCCAAGCGCTCGAGCACTGACCGAGGTGGCTCCGGTAGCCAGTAGCGCCCGGTGGAAGCGGATCTCCGCTTCGATGAGCTCGCTGGCTTCGTCTTCACGCCTTGCAGTCAGGTACTCGTAGCTGACGCCGAAGAACTCGCTGAGACCGACGAGCAGATCGACTGGGAGCCGCGTGGAGCCCTCCAGCTCAAGCAGCTCATCCCAGTCCTTCGGCTCGAAGCTGATGTCACGACCGCGGATGGACTGAACGAGGGTGTCGAGCGTGAAGATCTGAGCATCCGCACTCGTCGGCCCTTCGGCGAGGAATCGGAGTCGTCGAGCGAACTCCCTGCCGTCGATGCGCTCAGCAGTGAGCTCTCCGCCACCGTCTTCCGGGTTCGGAGAAGACGCGAGCTGCAGCACTTCGTACGGTTCGACCCCGAAGGCTCCAGCGAGCTTCTCGATGTCGTTGGTGGTGAACGGCGCTTCGCCGCGCAGACGGATGTAGAAGTAGTTCGCCGAGATGCCTGCAGCACGGATGAGTTCGGTGTTGGTCAGTCGTGCACGATCGCGGAGCGTCTCGACCGCGCGGACCACGCGTCGCGAAAAGTCGGTCGGTCCCGGCGCCGGTCGTCTAGCCACCCCTGGAATGTACCAAAGATGATATAAGCCCATTTCGGTAACCGAACCGGGTTGCAATAGCTACCGAAATCGGTAGTTTTGTCATGTGCCCGCTTCTTCGTCTCGGTACTCAACCGTCTTGTTCGCCCTCGTCGCCTCCCTCCTCGTGAGCGGCTGCTCGTCGACTTCGCCAGGTGAGGCGTCACGTGAGAACGAGTCACCGCAGACCGCCTCACCTCTCCCCAACACCCGACTCTCATCGCCGACGCCGACCCCTGAGGGCGTACAACCGGTCGACACGGAGCCGTCCCCAGAACCGTCTCTCATGAGCACAGCCGTCGCGATTGCGACGGAGGCGGTGGTGGCGTTCTGCCGTCCAACGGTCGGTTACGACACCTGGATCAGCGAGCTCTACCCGTTTTTGAGCCAGCGGGCCGCAGTGGCCTACGAGACGGTCGACCCGGCAAACGTGCCCTGCACGAGCCTCACGGGCGCTGCGACCGTCCGCGACGGTGACGGCGCGTTCACGATGCGCATCCTCGTCCCCACCGACGCGGGGGAGTACTCCGTGTACGTCCACCGCACCAGCGAGAGCACTCCCTGGGCCGTCGAGCAGATCACCCCTCTGGCCTCGGAATAGCCGAATGCAGAAGGGGGGACTGGGGGTAATGGCGGCGGTCATGGTGCCCGTCGTGGCGGTCGCAATGCTGTTGTGGGTGCTGTTCTTCGGCGGCTCTGCTGCCGCGGCATGCCTGCCGGGCGGGGGGCCCGTCAACGTCTCCGCCATCCCTGCGGACGCGAAGGTCGGCGCCTATGGGCACGACCAACTCGTGAACGCTGCACTGATCGTGAACGCGGGAGCCGCGAAGGGGCTCGGCGCGGACGGGCAGACGCTCGGCGTGCAGACAGCGATCGGGGAGTCCTCCCTGGTGAACATCACCCACGGGGACGGTGCGATCAACCCGGACGGGTCAGTTGCCGACTCGATCGGACTGTTCCAGCAGCAGTCGAGCTGGGGCACCGTTGAGCAGCGAATGGACCCGACGACCTCGGCGGGCTTCTTCTACGACCGCCTCGTCGCGGTCGAGGGTTGGCAGTCGATGGAGCCCTCGATCGCGATCAACAATGTCCAGCGCAACGCCGACCCGAACCACTACACGAAGTACCGCGCCGACGCCGTGGCGATCATGACCTACCTCAACGGCCTCGGCAGCAGCACGACCGCCCCCGCGACGACCGCTGCACCGGTCGATGTTCCGTCGACGCCGGCCAGCACCGCACCTGCGACGGCTGCGCCGATCGGTGGATGCGTCGCCGTATCTGGCGACGCGCAGTCCCTCGCAGCCGGCCTCGTGACGGCGATGGACGAGGGGCGCCTGCGACTGCTCGAGGAAAGGTACGCGCAGCAGATCCGCGACATGGCCGCCGGCACAGCGAAGGAGAACTGTGGCATCGACGTGCGGATCCTCCAGGTGATCACGATCGCGCTGAACACGTTCGGAAAGGTGGGCGTCTCCGACCTCAACCGCCAGTGCACCGGATCCCTCCTGGGCGCCGGCACCGGCTCTTCGCACTGGATGAACGGCGGCGGGAACGCGGTCGATTTCTTCTCCTTCGACGGCACGGCCACGACCGGCTGCGACGTGAACGCGCTCACGCTCCTCACCGTCCTGGACCCACAGGTTCCGGCGGGCTCGCGTGCCGGGCAGATCCAGTGCCGCTCGACCAGCTACCAGCACATCACCCAGTTCACAGACACCCCGAACCACCTGCACTTCGACGTCGCCTACGCCGACGGCCCCCTCACCACCGGATAGCCGGACCTTTTCGGCGCCCTCACCGGCGGCGCCGAACACCCCGCACCACCACCACACGAAACGGAGAACACCATGTCTGTACTCGCCCTCACCTCCGACCTGATCACAGCCGCCGGCAGCTTCGGGGCCGTCGTCCCCGACCCGGGCCCCGGGGGCATGCCGCCCGGATTCGAGGCCTTCACCACCGTCATGGGCTGGGCCAAGTGGGTCGGCCTCGGCGTCGCCGTCGTCGGCCTGATCATCCTCGGCGTCACCATGACCGTCTCCGCCCGCCGCGGCGAAGGCGGAGAGATCGGCGGCTGGCTCGGCCGACTCCTCGTCGGCGTCATCATCGTCTCCGCCGCGTTCACGATCGTCGGCTTCCTCATGGGCAGCTAGCGCGCGAGGACACCGACCGGCATCACCAACGAGAGGCACGACGTCATGAGCGACACGCAGTCCCGCAACCCGTTCACCAGTCGAGGATTCATCTTCGGAGCGATCGTCTTCGGAGTCCTCGTCCTGGCCGCGATCCTGCTCGCCGTCACGTCCCTGGACAGTGGTGGCGGGCAGGGCACCGCCATGCCCGCCACCACTGCAACGCCCACCTCCCAGGCCTCAGAGCTCGACGCCGATGCTGCGAGCATCTGCGGCCTCCCTGGACTCGACGAGAGCGGCAGCCTCGCTGCCGCACCCGACGCGGAGTGGACCATCGTCGGGACCATGGCAGCGCCCTCCTCGGACGATGCAGGGCCTGGCGTCGTCGACGCCGACGGAGTCCGCAGCTGCTTCGCGCACACTGTGGAAGGCGCAGCTTTCGCGGTCGCAAACCTCTGGGCGATGGGAACGGACGGCCGTCTGAGCGACCTCGTCACCGAACGCCTCACCGTCCCCGGCCCCGGTCGAGACGCCGCGCTGGCCCGCGAGACCACTCAGAGCAACACCGGCCTGAGCTCCCAGATCGCCGGCGTGAAAGTCCTCGCCTACGACGGCCAGAACGCCACCATCGACATCGCCTTCCAGATCTCCGACGGACGTCTCATCAGCTTCCCCTACGCCCTCAGCTGGTCCGAGGGCGACTGGAAGTTCGTGCTCACCGACGACGGACTCCCCACCTTCCGCCCGGTCGCTCTGCAGAGCCTCGGCGGCTACCTCCCTTGGAGCGGCACCACATGACCCCAGTCCCCGACAAAGAGCCGTGCTCCGTCGTCGACGTTCTCTGCTGGACCGGAGAAGGCATCGGCAACGTCGTCTCGCAGGCGTCGAACGACGCTCTGCAGCAGTTCGTCAACAACATCCTGGAGGGCTTCGGCAAAGCGGTCGTCTCGCTCGGCACCCTCTGGGTGAACGTTCCCTCCCCGGTGACCGTCGTCGACCGGGGAGGCGGCGTTAACGGCGGCGGCACGCCGCCCCTGCCGGAGGCGTTCGAGACGATCCTCGGCTACGTGACGTGGGTCGCGGCGGGCCTCGCGGTGATGTCGTTGATCATCGCCGGCGTCATGATGAGCACCCGTCGTCGCCACGGCGACGGCGAAGCGCATATGGGACGCATCGGCGTCATCATCTTCGCCGTCTTCCTGCTCTCCTCCGCGTCCGCACTCGTGACAGGGTTCCTGCCCTTGGCGCTGCACCTGAACGAGTCCTCGAGCACCGTCGGCTGGGTGCAGGGGCAGCTCGAGTGGTACGCCGGCGGGCTCGCGATCCTCTCGGTCCTCGTCGCCGCCGGCCGCATGGTGTGGACGCAGCGCGCGGGCGAGCTGCGCACCCTCGCCCGGTCGGTGCTGACGCTGATCGCCGTCGCCGGAGCGGGACTCGTCGTGATCCGCCTCGCCACGCAGGCCGGGGACGCGTTCTCGGTCTGGATCCTCAACAACTCCACCGACTGCGACGTCACTAACGGTGAGAGCAACTGCTTCGGCACCAACGTCTTCGCGATGATCTCTCTCACCGCGACCGCTCCCATCGGCCTGATCGGCCTCTTCCTCCTCGGGATCCTCGCCGTGCTGATGACGTACGTCCAGGTCGCGCTGATGGTGTTCCGCGGCGCGATGCTCGTCGTCCTCGCCGGCATCTTCCCGATCGCCGCGGCCGCGACGAACACTGAGATCGGGCAGCAGTGGTTCAAGAAGACCCTCGCCTGGACCCTCGCGTTCATCCTCTACAAGCCGGCCGCGGCGATCGTCTACGCGATCGCCTTCCGGATGACCGGCACTGACCTGTTCAAGTCGGACGGCACCGGGCTGTTCCAGATCGTCACGGGCCTCGCGCTGATGCTCATCGCGCTCGTGGCCCTGCCCGCTCTGATGCGCTTCCTCGTCCCCGCTGTCGCCTCGGTGGGCGGCGGTGGTGGCGGGGCCGGCCTCCTGCTCGGTGCGGCCGCGGCCGGTGGAGCGGCGGAGATTGCCAGCGGAGCGATCCGCTCGCGCAGCGGAGGTGACAGCGGCGGGGGCGGAGGAACGCCCGGCGGCGGCGGCTTCGGCTCTGCACCGTCCGGCAGTAGTGCCTCCGCGGGCAGCAAGGGGTCGCCCGCTGCGACTCCGGCCACCTCCGGTGCAGGCGGCGGCGCGGCAGCAGGCGGTGGCGCAGCTGCGGGCGGCGGCGCAGCTGCGGGCGGCGGCGCAGCTGCGGGCGGTGCGGCGGCAGCCGGTGGTGCGGCGGCCGCGGCGGGCGGCCCGATCGGTGTCGGCCTTGCGGTGGCTGGGAAGGCCGCCGAGGGTGCGAAGCACGCAGCAGGGGCGGTCAAGGCCGCCACGGACGACGCCACTGGCGGCAACGGAAGCGGGAACTGATGAGCACGACAACCCCTACGCGCAGCGTTGAGGCGCCGCGCACGTACGGCAACTGGCGTCGCCCGCAGACCGCGGGACTCGGCGGCCTCGGACAGCTCGCCACGGGCGTGCTGTTCGTCGGCATCCTCTCCTCGATCATCGCGTCGATGTTCTCCGGCCTCGGGGCCGCGCTGATCGTCGCCGCGATCTTCGGCGGGATCTTGCTGACGGTTTCGGTGAAGGACAAGCACGGGCAGAGCGCCCTCGGAAGGACGGTGAATCGCGTGAACTGGATGCGGACGAAGGCCAAGGGAGCGAACGTCTACCGTTCCGGTCCCGCGGGCAGAGCGAAGTGGGGCACGTTCCAGCTCCCCGGCCTGGCCGCGGCGTCGCAGCTTTCCGAGCACGAAGACTCGCACGGCCGCCGGTTCGCTCTCGTGCACGTCCCCTCGACCAAGCACTACACCGTCGTGATCGCTACAGAGCCGGACGGGGCCGCGCTGGTGGATCAGGAGCAGGTCAACAACCAGGTCGCGGAGTACGGCATCTGGCTCTCCAATCTCGGAGACGAGCCCGGCATCGAGGCCGCCTCCGTCACCGTCGAGACGGCCCCCGACACCGGCACGCGCCTGCGCTCGGAGGTCGAGGGGTCGATGGACCCGGATACGCCGGAGTTCGCTCGAGCGATGCTCTCTGAGGTCGTCAGCAGCTACCCGGTCGGGTCGGCCACGATCCGCGCCTACGTCGCGATCACCTTCTCTTCCCTGTCTCGCATCGGCGGGAAGCGCCGTAACGCGAAGGAGGTCGCCGCCGACCTCGCCGCCCGCCTGCCCGGCCTGACGACGAGCCTTGCCGCGACAGGGGCGGGCGCTGCGCGGCCGCTCGGTGCTCAGGAGCTGTGCGAGGTGATCCGGATCGCCTACGACCCCGCCGCCGCCGTCCTGATCGATGAGGCCCGCGCCTCCGGGGATGTGCCCGAGCTGTCCTGGACGGACGTCGGCCCTGCGGCGGCGGAGTCCCGGTGGGAGTCGTACCGGCACGATGGCGCCGTGTCCACGTCGTGGACGATGACCTCCCCGCCGCGCGGTGTCGTGCAGTCCGGGATCCTCGCGCGCCTGCTGGCCCCGCACCGCGACGTCGCCCGCAAGCGCGTCACCCTGCTCTACCGCCCCATCGACCCGGCCCGCGCCGCGGCGATCGTGGAGGCGGACCTGAACGCGGCGCAGTTCAACAGCTCCGCGTCGACCAAGCCCACCGCCCGCTCGACCCTCTCCACCCGCTCCGCCCAGGCGACCGCGGCGGAAGAGGCCTCCGGTGCGGGCCTGCTCAACTTCGGCCTGATCGTCACCGCGACGACCACCGACGCTGTGCACGAGGCGGACGCGCGCGCGGCGATCGACTCGCTGACCGCCGCGGCGCGTCTTCGGGTGCGGCCGGCGTTCGGGTCGCAGGACACCGTGTTCGCTGCGGGTCTGCCGCTGGGGCTCGTGCTCCCGCGTCACCTGCGCCTGCCTACCGAAGTGAGGGAGTCCCTGTGAGCCTGATCACCCGCCTGTTCTCCTCGAACAGCGACAACGAGCTCGAACCCGGCGAGGACGTCCTGCCGGACGGAGCGGTCACCGCCGCCCACGGCGATACGACGGGGGAGGAGCTGACCGGCGACGGCCTGCCCACCGGTGCCGTGTCGTCCTCGGCAGAGCCCGGCACCGTCACGGCCACACCCTCGCAGCGAGCAGCGCGCGGGCAGAGCGGAGCTTCGGTCGCGGTGGTCGTGCAGCGGCCGACGCTCACTCGGGAGCGCACGACCCCGCGCACCCGGCGCCGGGAGGGCAAGAAGATCGAGATCCCGCACGGCGGGAAGAAGAAGAGCCAGGGGACGGCGCTGCGCCGTCCTCTGCGCCCGAGTATCCGCGGATGGCTCGGCCGCGGCGGCGGTGAAGCCGTCAACGTCACGGCCGCAGACGAGTTCCGCGGGACGACCGTCCAGGTGTGCGGGCTCTACCCGTTCTCCGTCGGCACCGGTACGCCGATGATCGGGGTGCCGCTGGGGAAGAACCTCTCCACCGGCGCCTCCGTCTGCTGCGACCCGATCAGCTGGTTCCAGCGCGCGAACCTGATCAGCAACCCGTCGATGTTCGTGCTCGGCAAGCCCGGCCTGGGGAAGTCCTCGCTGACCCGCCGCATGGCCGCGGGCCTCGCCGGGTACGGCACGATTCCGCTCGTGCTGGGCGACTTGAAGCCGGATTATGTGGATCTGATCGAAGCCCTCGACGGGCAGGTGATCCCTCTCGGCCGTGGCCGCGGGTACCTGAACATCCTCGATCCCGGTGAGGCGTCGGAGGCGGCGCAGCGCCTCCGTGACGAGGCCGACCGCTCGCTCGAGCGGGCCGACGAGCTCGCGCACCAGGTCGACGCGCTCGGCGTCTCCGACGACACCGCGGCGATGATCGCGGAGGTCGGTCGGCTGCGCAAGCACGCCGCGAAGGTGCAGCGCCTCGCGCACCAGGTCCTCGCGGACGCCCACGGCCGCCGGCACACGATGGTCGCAGCGCTGCTGACGATCCTCCGCTCCCAGCCGCCGAGCGACCGTGAAGAGACGATCATCGACCGGGCGCTGAAGTACCTGGACGAGCACCACCAGGGAGTGCCGGTCCTCGCGGACCTGCTGCGCGTGATCCAGGAGGCGCCGGACGAGGTTCGTCAGGTCGCGTTGGACCGCGGCAACATCGAGAAGTACAAGGACGTCACCGAGAACCTCGAAGCCTCCCTCATCGGCCTCACCACCGGTGGACGCCTGGGCGAGGTGTTCTCGAAGCAGACGACCACGCCGATGCGCCGGGACCGGCCCGTCGTCTACGACGTGTCCTCGATCGATGACTCCGAAGGCGACCTCCAGGCCGCGATCCTCCTCGCCTGCTGGTCCGCCGGATTCGGGACCGTCAACGTCGCGGCCGCCCTCGCGGACGCGGAGCTCGAACCGCAACGGCACTACTTCGTGATCCTGGACGAGCTGTGGCGGGCGCTGCGCGCGGGTAAGGGCATGGTCGATCGCGTCGACGCGCTCACCCGCCTGAACCGTGCGCGCGGTGTCGGCCTGGCGATGATCAGCCACACCATGTCCGACCTCCTCGCACTGGCCTCCTCGGAGGATCAGATGAAGGCGAAGGGCTTCGTGGAACGCTCCGGCATGGTCATCTGCGGCGGCCTCCCGGGCGCTGAGATGCCGCTGCTGACCTCGGCCGTGCCGATGTCGATCGCGGAACAGGGGATGCTCACCTCCTGGCAGGACCCGCCCGCCTGGGACCCCGTGTCCGGGCACGAGTCCGAACCTCCCGGACGCGGCCGCTTCCTGATCAAGGTCGGCGGACGTCCCGGGATCCCGGTGCGCGTCGAGCTGACCGCAGCGGAGAAGGAGGTCAACGACACCAACAAGCTCTGGCACGCGACCTCCCGCGCCGGTCGCGCGGCGGAGCCGCTGCCCACCGATCCCGTGAACGTCGAGATCCTGCCGTGAGCGTCCTCGTCGCTCTCGGCGCGAGCTGCGTCGCGGCAGGCGCCGCCGGCGCCGCGATCATCAGCGCGCTCCGCGCCAGCCAGCGGACGGCGGACCGCGACCGGTTCCTGCTCACCCTCTGCTGGACCGGCGTCGGGCTCCTGGCGAGCTTCGTCGCCTGGGACCAGTGGGACCGGGTGATCGCGTGAGCTGCCCGTCGACGCTCGCCTTCGAGGGCTACCGCTGGGCCTGCCAGCGGTCCGCTCCGGGGGAGCACGGCTTCCACACGACCGACCTCCCCGTCTCCTTCGTGGAGCGGGGCCTCGCGGTCCTCTCCTGGGGGACCTCGCACCAAGCATCCGCCGAGGACTGCACCCCGCAGTGGACCGGCCCGATCTACACGGAGGAGTCCGCATGAACGCCACCGCCAACAACCGCCGCCGCGAGCCCGGCAAGGCAGGCAACGACGCCCTGATGCTCGGCGCAGCCCTCGCAGCGATCGCCGCGATCGGCATCGTCTGGGTGGCCGTCGCGGTCGGATCGCAGCTCGACGGCGTGAACGAGGGCCTACCCTCGGACCCGTTCGAAATCATCTCGGGCCTGTTCCGCGGCCGAGTGGTGTGGTCGACGTCCGCAACGATGATCGCCGCGGCCGCCGTCGCCGTCATCGTCCTCGTCGGCCTCTGGCTCGTGTGGATGCGCTCGCTCGGACGCAAGAACCGCTCGAGCGTGGACCACGCCGCCCGCTACATGGCGACGCCCCGCGACCTCGCGCCGATGATGCGCAAGCAGGCGCTCAAGAAGTCCGCCCGCCTCGGCGTCGCTGAGAACCCCGGCGTCCCGGTGGGCCGGCTGCACATGGGGAAGCAGATGCTCTACGCCTCGTTCGAGGACATGATGCTGCTGATCGCCGGCCCCCGCGTCGGCAAGTCGACCTCCCTCGTCATCCCCGCGATCATGGCCGCCCCAGGCGCCGTCGTCACGACATCGAACAAGCGCGACGTGCTCGACGCGACCCGCGACGTGCGCGCCGCCAACGGCCACGTCTGGGTCTTCGACCCCCAGCGGGTCGCGTTCGAGGACGCGACCTGGTGGTGGAACCCCCTCTCCTACGTCACCGACGACACCAAGGCCGCGAAGCTCGCGACGCACTTCGCCTCCGGAACCCGAACGCTGAACGCGAAGACCGACGCCTACTTCGACGGCAAGGGCCAAGAGCTGCTGTCCGACCTGCTGCTCGCCGCCGCGGCAGGCAACCGGCCGATCAGCGACGTACTGCTCTGGCTGACCTCCGTCGAGGACGAAACCCCCGTCGAGCTCCTACACGACAACGGCTACCCGACCAACGCGCGGGCGGTCCGCGGCATCATGAACACCGCCGAGAAAGCCCGCGACGGGATCTACTCGACCGCGCAGGGCATGGCCGTGTGCTTGAAGAGCGCCGCAACCGCCGACTGGGTGAACGCCCGCCCGAACGACACCCGACAGCAGTTCGTCCCCGAGACGTTCGTCACGTCGACCCAGACGCTGTACTCGCTGTCCAAGGAGGGCGCCGGCACCGCCGGCCCCCTCGTCACCGCCCTGACCGCCGCGACCATCGAGGCCGCTGAGGAGCACGCAGCGCACTCCCGCGGCGGGCGCCTCGCGACGCCGCTCGTGGCCGTCCTCGATGAGGCCGCGAACGTGTGCCGGTGGAAGGACCTCCCCGACCTCTACTCGCACTACGGCTCGCGCGGGATCCCGATCATGGCCGTGTTCCAGTCCTGGTCCCAGGGCGTCGGCGTATTCGGCAAGGAGGGCATGCTCAAGCTCTGGTCCGCCGCGAACGTGAAGCTGTACGCCGGCGGAGTCGCAGAAGACGAATTCCTGCGCACCCTCTCCGAGCTGATCGGCACCTACGACAAGGAGACCACCTCCGCCAGCTACAACAAAGGCATCCGGTCGACCACCTCAGCGCTGCGCCGAGAGAAGATCCTCGAAGTCGCCGACCTCACCAGCATGAGCCGCGGACGCGCCATCATGCTCTCCTCCGGCGCCCGCGCCGCCCTCGTCGACACCGTGCCCTGGTACAACGGGCCAAAGGAGCAAGTCGCCGCGATCAACGCCTCCATCGCCGCACACGACGCCAGCAGCGGACCCGCGAACACCGCACCCGTCTCGCCCGTCGTGACGGTGATGCCTCCGCTCGAGGCGCAGCAAGCGGCGGACCTCGATACGGCGCAGGACGCGACTCTGCCGGGTGAGCGATGAGCGACGAAGACCTGTTCGACGTCGACACGGATGCGTTCTCGGCCCCGGTTCGACCCGTCAGCCTGCACCCGGTCGAGGTGGAGGACGTGGACGAGGAAGAGGTGCCGGCGACGTACTTCGGATCCGCCGACGAGTGGGTCCGCAAGTTCCTCCGGCCCTCCTACCGGCGCCGGGTCACAGCCAAGGGCCAGGCCGCCGGCGACCGGTGGGCCGCCGAGTGGTGGAGCAGCGTCGAGGCACTGACCCGCATCGAAGCCCTCTGGCGAATGTGGGAAGAAATTCGCACCAGCGCAGGCTCACTCAGCGCCTACTGGATCAACCACCTCGACCCGCACATGCGAGTCCTGCTCTCGCCCAGCGGCCCGTTCGCGACGTCCACGGACGAGAACCGGCCAGGCGACATGCTGCCCTACACCGCCCCACCGACCGGAATGTTCCCGCCCGACGTGCAGGGCTGAGGCCCGCCAACGGGGAAGGGCCCGCGCACCGTTAGGTGTCGCGGGCCCTTCCCTCGTTTCGACGTCGGCGACGGGCTTAGACCGTCCGGTCCGAGCCCCGGATGTCGACATCAATAGCCGAGAAGGTGCCTCAGCTTGCACTTCCTCTGAGGACGCTCACCAGTCGTGGACGGTGCCGTCGAGGAGGCGGTTGTAGGGCAGGTAAGCCTGCTCGTAGGGGTACTTGCCGGCCTCGTCGAGGTCGAGCTCGACGCCGAGGCCCGGCTTGTTCCCGGGGTGCAGGAACCCGTCGGTCCAGGTGAAGGACTGCTCGAAGGTCGCGTCGGTCCTCGCGCCATGCCGCATGTACTCCTGGATGCCGAAGTTGTGGATCGCGAGGCCGAGGTGCATGGCGGCGGCCATGCCGACGGGGGAGATGTCGGTGGGTCCGTGCATGCCGGACTTGATCTGGTACATCGCGGCGTAGTCGAGGGTCTTCTTCAGCGGTGAGATACCGCCCATGTGGGTGACGGCGCCGCGGACGTAGTCGATGAGCTGGTCGCGGATGATGTCTTTGAAGTCCCAGATCGTGTTGAAGATCTCGCCGATCGCGAGCGGTGTGGTGGTGTGCTGGCGCACGAGGCGGAGGGCTTCCTGGTTCTCGGCTGGGGTGCAGTCCTCGAGCCAGAAGAGGTCGTAGGGTTCGAGTGCCTTGCCGAGTTTCGCGGCCTGGATGGGTGTCATCCGGTGATGGCCGTCGTGCAGCAGGGGGATGTCGGGGCCGAACTCGTTGCGGACGGCTTCGAACACGCCGGGCAGGTGGGTGAGGTAGGCGCGGGTGTCCCAGTCCTCCTCGACGGGTTTCGCGCCTCGGCGGGCGGGTTCGTGGTCGTAGCGGATCTCCGCGTCGCCGTGGTCTCCGCCCTGGGAGGCGATGCCGTAGATCGCTTTGAGCGACGGCACGCCGGTCTGGATGCGGATCGCTTTGTAGCCCTGCTCCTGGTGGTGGCGGACGCTGTCGAACAGTTCCGGCAGCTCCTTGCCGGAGGCGTGGCCGTAGGCCATCAGACCGGTGCGGGAGGCGCCGCCGAGCAGCTGGTAGACGGGCATGCCGGCGGCTTTGCCCTTGATGTCCCAGAGGGCCATGTCGACGGCGGCGATGGCGGCCATGGTCACGGGGCCGCGGCGCCAGTAGGCGGAGCGGTAGAGGAACTGCCAGGTGTCCTCGATCTTCGAGGCGTCCGCTCCGATGAGCAGGGGGACGACGTGCTCGCGGAGGTAGGCGACGACGGCGAGTTCGCGGCCGTTGAGGGTCGCGTCGCCCAGTCCGGTCAGGCCGTCTGCGGTCGTGATCTTGAGGGTGACGAAGTTCCGGTCGGGGCTGGTGACGATGACGTCGGCTCTGTCGATGATCATGAGAGGTCTTTCTCGGTAGGGGAGTCGGGGACGGAAGCGTCGGCGGCTGCGGTGCGGATGTCGTCGAGCAGCGCCGGGTCGGCGGTGAGACGCGGGTCGATGAGGGAGAGGAGCGCGATGGTCGGGTCGGGGGCGTGGAGCGCGCCCTCGATGGCCGAAGCAGCCGAGTCCGGTAGCTCGAGTCCGGTGAGGCGCGTGGTCAGCCAGGCGGAGATCGGGCGGATGCTCGCGGCGCCGTCGCGTCCTGCAGCGCGCTCGGCGAGCAGGGTCGGCACGATGCGCACTCGGAGCTTGGTCACGCCGTCCTGGCCGATCTGGTCGAGTCGGTGGACGATGCGGGCGTTGTCGAAGCGGTCAAGTAGCGCGGCACGGTAGCTGTCGAGGTCGAGGCCGGCGGGGAGGTGCCGGACGGCTTCGTCCCAGAACTCGTTCACCCAGGCGCGCGCAGTGGGGTCGGCGATGGCGGCGGACACGCTCTCGTGTCCGAGGAGCCGGGCGGAGTACGCGAGGAGGGTGTGTGCGCCGTTGAGCAGCCAGAGTTTGCGGCGCTCGAATGGCTCGATGTCCTCGACGAAGCGTGCGCCGGCGTCCTCCCATGCCGGTCGTCCGGCTGGGAAGGAACCGGAGAGCACCCAGTCGTGGAAGGGTTCGGTGACGACGGCGGCGGCGTCGGTGAAGCCGGTGAGGTCGGCGGCGACGGCCAGGTCGGCGTGCGTGGTCTTCGGTGTGATCCTGTCGACGGACGTGGACACGAAGGACACGTTGTCCTCGATCCACTGAGTGAGGTCGGGGTCGATGTCGGCGGCGAGGGCGAGCATGCCGCGGCGCAGCCAGGCGCCGTTGTCCGGGATGTTGTCGCAGGGGACGACGGCGATCGGGCCGGCGTGCGACGAGCGCCGCTCCTGGAGTCCGAGGAGGATCCGTCCCAGCGCGGTGCTCGTCCGGCCATCGCCGCGGAGGGCTGCGATGTCCGTTCGGAGGTCGTCGTCGTGGAGGTCGGGAGAGCCGTCGGGGAGGAGGCGGTACCCGGCTTCGGTGATCGTGGTGGTGATGATCGCGGTCGTGGGTGCGGCGATGAGGGTGACGAGCCGGTCGATGTCGGTTCCGGGGGTGGCTTCGACGATGCTGCCCACGATGCGAGCGGTGTCGCTGTCGGCCGAGCGTTCGATGACGGTGAAGAGGCCGTCCTGTGGCGCGAGCTCGTCGGCGGCAGTGGGGGTGCGCCCGGTGAAGGCGGCGATTCCCCACTCGTGGTCGCGGTCGACGACGTCGGTGAACCAGGCCTGGTGGGCTCGATGGAAGGCGCCGAGTCCCAGATGCACGATCCGAATCGGGGCGGTCGGCCGATCGACGTCGGTTCGTGAGAGGCGGCGGGGGGCGTCGGTGCTCACAGTTTGAAGACCTTTCGAGGCTGGGTGTCGACGAGGTCGACGATGGTGCGCTCGGCGGTGGGCAGATCGATGCGGCCCTCGGCGGTGAGTCGGGCGAGGAAAGCGGAGTCCAGGCGCCGCGCCATGTCGTGACGGGCGGGGATGGAGAGGAAGGCGCGGGTGTCGTCGATGAAGCCGGAGCCGCGGGAGAATCCGGCGGTCTCGGTGGTCGCCGCTCGAAAGCGGAGGATCGCGTCAGGCGCGTCGAGGAACCACCACGGGGCGCCGATGAACACGGACGGGTAGTAGCCGGCGAGCGGGGCTATCTCACGGGAGTAGATCGTCTCGTCGATCGAGAACAGGACGAGGTGGAAGTCCTTGGTGTTGCCGTATCGCTGCAGCAGGGGACGGAGATTCTCGACGTAGCTGGTCGCGACGGGGATGTCGTGCCCGGTGTTGGGTCCGAAGCGCTCGAAGGTGGCGGTGTCGTGGTTGCGGAGCACGCCGGGGTGCACGGTCATGACGAGGCCGTCCTCGGTGCTCATCCGCGCCATCTGCAACAGCATGTGCCCGGCGAAGATCCGCGCGTCGGCGGTGTCGAGGCCGCCCGAGAGTGCCCTCTCGAAGAGGGCGGCGGCGTCCGGACCCTCCAGTTCGACCGTCAGCGGCTGCAGCATCCCGTGGTCGGCGGAGACGGCACCGTGCTCGAGGAAGTAGCGGCGCCGACCCTCCAGCGCGTTCAGGTAGCCGGCGTAGCTGGAGTCGGCGGAGCCGTTCCAGTCGGCGAGACGGGCTATGCGTTCCGCCCATCCTGGCGCTGCCGGGTCCAGGTACGCGTCGGGGCGGAACGTCGGCAGCACGCGGCCGCGGAACGTCGGATCCGCGGCGAGTGCGGCGTGGGAGGAGAGATCGTCCATCGGATCGTCCGTCGTCGCCATCACCTCGATGCCGAAGGCGTCGAACAGTGCTCGCGGTCGGAACTCCGGGGTGGTGAGTGCGGCGGTGATGAGATCGAAGATCCGGTCGGCGTTGTCAGGGGCGGGGTGCTCGGTGATGCCGAACTGCTCCGCGAGGATGTTCTGCAGCCAGAACCCGGAAGCCGTGCCCGCGTACAGAGGCCAGTGTCGGCTGAAGGTGCGCCACACCTCGCGCGGGTGAGCAATCGTCCCGTTCCCGGGGATGCC
The DNA here is from genome assembly GCF_004366415.1 of Rathayibacter sp. PhB151. Taxonomy (NCBI): domain Bacteria; kingdom Bacillati; phylum Actinomycetota; class Actinomycetes; order Micrococcales; family Microbacteriaceae; genus Rathayibacter; species Rathayibacter sp. PhB151. The sequence continues at coordinate 100,012 of NZ_SOEN01000012.1, forward strand.
CAGTTCGTCGAGGCCGACACCGGCGGCGTGCATCAGCCGGGTGACGTAGTGGTCGTAGCGGATGAACAGCTGCGATGCGTCATCGAACGGAATGTCGTCGACGAGGATCCGGGGGTCGACGTGGCCGTGGGGAGACAGGATCGGCAGAGCGGCGACGCGGTCGTAGAGATCTCGAGCGATCGCTCGAGTCCTCGGATCAACGGGGAGAAGCCGGTCGGGGTCAGGCGACAGTTGCATGGACGAGCGCCCTTTCAGGGGAGGTAGGGGAGTGGCGCCCGACGGAGTCCCGCGGGATGTACTGCGTGGAAAGTGGGCTGCCCGCTGGCAGGTCGGCCGGCGTAAGAACGGATCGCACGGCACGGGTGATGAGTTCTGGAAGCGGAAGGCGGATGCTGCTCATCGCCGGCGAGGTGAGGGGTGAGACGTGCAGGTCGTCGATTCCGATGACGCTCAACGAGTCGGGGACGACGGCGCCCCACTTCCTGACCGCCTCCGCGATGGCGAGGGCGAGGATGCCGTCCTGTGTGATGACGGCGCTGATCTCTGCGGCGTGCAGGCGAGCCAGGGTTCCATCGAGGTGTCCGTGGGTGACGCTGACCACCTCGAGCGGGATACCTCGATCCGCTGCGCGTGTGGTGATCGCTTCCGCCGCTGCTCCGCGCATCCGAGATCCGCTGGAGGTGGTGAGGTAGGCGATCGACCGGTGGCCCAGACGGAGGAGGTGATCGAATGCGCCATCGATCCCCGGCGTGTAATCGGGGATGAGACTGCGGACCTGGGCAACTTCTCGCGCGACGGAGACCGTCTCGTGGGTGGCCGCGAGGCCCTGAATCTCGCCGTCGCTGAGGAGGCTGTCGAAGAGAACGAGACCACCTGTGGCGTCGGCGAGCTCCAGAGTCGTCCTTGGGCCTGGGGCGCGCTGTGCGTCGGCGACGATCAGATGGCGTCCGGCGGAGGCGGCGGCGGCTTCCGCGGCGGCGATCAGTCCCAGACTCAGCGGATCCGTCAGATCGGGAAGCACGAGGCCTATGGCCCCGGACCTGCCCGTCGGCAGCGCGCGAGCTGCCGGGTTCGACCGATACCCCATCTGGGTGGCTGCTGCGCGGATGCGGCCTTCCAGTTCTGCGCTCAGTCGACCTGGCGTCGTCAGAGCTCGGGAGACCGATGATGCCGAGACACCGACGGCATCGGCGATGTCGTAGATGGTCGGGCTGCCGCCGCGACGTGGGCGTCGTGGACCGTCGGGCACGGGCGTGCCTCCTTGTAGGGGTTCGGGCATGACGAGGAAGCAGGCGACGACGCATGGTCGTGCACTGCGGGAGGAGGGGTGCGAGGGCTAAGTGCGCGCGGGGGCTGTGGAGCCGCGCCAGATGACGGACGCGACCGGATCGGTGGGGACGGGGGAGTCCTCGTCGCGGATGCTGGCGAGCAGTTTCGCCATGGATCGTCGGCCGAGCTCTTCGTAGTCGATCGTCACCGTGGTGAGTGTCGGCGGCAGCCATGCACCGACCGGGTCGTCGTCCCAGCCGCTCACGCTGATGTCCTCGGGTACTCGCCACCCTCGTTCGATCGCACCGTGGATGGCTGCCGCGGCGAGGTGGTCGTTGGCGGCGATGATGGCGGTCACGCGGGTGTCGTCCGGCAGATCGAGAACGGCTCGGCGTCCGGTGTCGCCGAGCCAGTCTCCGCCCACGCTGCCGGCCGATTCGAGGCCGAGGCGCTCGATGGTCGCGAAGAACGCCTCTTCGCGGCTTCGCACGGTGGTGTAGCTGCGGTCGCCGGCGATGTGCAGGAAGGTGCGGTGCCCCTGACCGGCGAGGCTCTCGATGATCTCCGCGACGGGGGAGGCGTCAGCGAGGTCGCCGATGCCGCGCATCTCGTCGTCGTACTCGGCGCCGACGACGACGGGGACTCGAGACGCGATCTGCGCCTCTCTCTCTGCGGCAAGCGGGGTGAGCGCGAGCAGGCCCTCGAAGAGGCCGGCTTCGGCGAGCTCGAGCATTCGCTCCGACCGCTCGGCCGTGTTTCCGGCGACGGTGATCGCGTCGACCTGGAAGCCGGCCTGCCGCGCGGCTTCGGTGGCACCCTCGAGCATGCGGAGCGAGCTCGCTGCGTTACCTGAGGGGAAGAGGATCGCGAGACGGCCGGTGCGGGTGGTGCGCATCGCGCGGGCCGTGAGGCTGGGCCGGTAGTCGAGCTCGCGGATGGCGGATTCGACTCGCTCGCGGTTGGCGACCTTCAGGCCGTTGCTGTCCTTGAGGTAGCGCGAAACGGTCTGGTGTGAAACGCCGGCCAGGCGGGCGACCTCGAAGATCGTCGCGCGGCGAGCGGGTGCTGTGGCCGACATTGGCCTCCCTCACGAGCATCGGTTCGGTGCAGATCATCTCTGCGAAACTCATCTTGACACAGAACGTGATCGATCACTATGTTCAACTCACCGCCAAACGTGATCGATCACTGTTTGCTCGAATCGCCCGATTCGCCTCCACACGGCCGGCTCGTCCACTGCAGTCGCCCACTACGTCATCAAAGGAGATGAGTGTCCTGAGTACCTTCTCGCGTCGAACGGACAGCGCTCGATGAGTGCCACTCTCGACGACCGGCCCACGACCGTGACGCCGCCGCCCGCAGCCGACAAGCGCCGCCGTCCCGCGCGCCGCCGGTTCGTGGCAGGAGTGCGCACGCCGTTCTGGTTCATCGTTCCGGCCGTGCTGCTGTACGCGCTGGTCACCCTCCTCCCGAACATCAGCGGCATCGTCCTCTCCTTCACCGACTGGAACGGCGCCAGTGGCGTGCCCGCGTTCGTCGGGCTGGAGAACTACCAGTCGGTGCTGGCGGACGACAACTCCGTCCGCGCGATCATCAACACCTTCGTCATCACGATCGTCGCGACTCTCGCGCAGAACGTCATCGGCCTGCTCCTCGCCCTCGGACTGAACACGCAGGTGAAGAGCAAGTACGTCCTCCGACTGGTGTTCTTCCTGCCGGTGGTGCTGACCCCGATCGTCGCGGGCTACCTCTGGAAGTACCTGCTCACCCCGCAGGGAACGCTGAACACGATGCTCGGGGACCTCGGCCTCGACTCCCTGCAGCAGGACTGGCTCGGCAACCCCAACCTCGTCCTCTACGCGGTCTGCGCGACCATCGTCTGGCAGGGCGCCGGCTACTCCATGGTCATCTACCTCGCCGGGCTGCAGGCGGTCTCCGCCGACACCCTCGAGGCGGCCGCGATCGACGGCGCCGGCCCGTTCCGTCGCACCTGGTCGATCACCATCCCGCTCATCAACGGCTCGATCGTCGTGAACCTGCTGCTGTGCGTGCTCGGAAACCTCAAGCAGTTCGACACCGTGTTCTCGATGACCGGCGGCGGACCCTCCGGGGCCAGCGAGACGATGGCGACCATCGTCTACAAGACGGCCTTCCTCTACCTGCAGTACCCGAACGCGCTCGCTCAAGGCGTGATCCTGACGATCCTCGTCGGCGTCATCGGCTTCGTGCAGTTCCGGATCACTCAGCGGAAGGCGCTCTCGTGAACACCACCTACACCCGCGGAACCGCCCTGATCGAGACGATCCTGATCGTCACCGCGGTGATCTTCATGATCCCGATGATCGTGCTCGTCGCCGTCGCGCTGCGCGACCCCGACGCTGCAGTGGGGCTGTTCGGCTTCACCTGGCCGCTGAAGTTCGAGAACATCGCGATCGCGTGGACCGAGTCCGCGATGGGCGCGAGCATCATCAACAGCCTCGTCATCACCGTCACCTCGGTGCTGCTGATCATCGTGATCGCCTCGATCGCCAGCTACACCCTCACCCGCCGCACCGAGAAGTGGTCGAGAGGCGTCTTCTACCTCTTCCTCGCCGGCTTCCTCTTCCCCGGTCAGCTGGCTCTCCTGCCGCTCTACCTGACCTTCTCCAAGCTCGGCCTCGTCGGAAACCCGCTCTCCGTCATCCTGATCTCGGTCGCCGGGAACCTGCCGTTCACGATCTTCCTGTACTCCGCCTTCCTCCGGGACATGCCCAAGGACTACGAAGAAGCCGCGATGCTCGACGGCGCCCGCCCGCTGCGCGCGTTCTGGACCGTCGTCTTCCCCCTGCTGCGCCCGGTCACCGGAACAGTCGCGATCCTCGCCGCTCTCGGCATCTGGAACGACTTCCTGCACCCGCTGCTCTACCTGACCGGCGGCTCCAGCAGGACCGCACCGCTGTCGGTCTACACCTTCGTCGGCGAGTACAGCGCGAACTGGCCGCTGGTCTTCTCCGCCCTGATCACGTCCGTCATCCCCATCCTCATCGCCTACTTCCTGATGCAGCGCTTCATCCTCCGCGGCTTCGCATCCGGACTCAAAGGCTGATCGTGCGATCAGCCGTCACAGCACCCTCAACCCTGAAAGGTACGACCTTGTCATCGACGACACTGCGCCGCTCCGTCGCGGTCTCCGCCGCGGCACTCCTGCTCGGCGGGACCCTCGCGGCCTGCTCCACCGAACCCGCCTCCGAGACCGCCGCGGCCGGAGGCAGCATCAGCATCAGCACGAACCACGGCCCCGCGACCAAGGAGGTCGTCGCCGCGTTCGAGAAGGCCAACCCCGACATCACCGTCGAGGTCAAGGAGTACGCCCAGAACTACCGCGAGGTCGTCGGCACGCAGCTCTCCGGCGGCAACGCCACCGACCTCATCGAGATCCCGGGCGGCGGCGGCAACGTCATCAGCGCCCGGGTCGCCGGTGACCGCGGCTTCTACGCCGACCTCGCGGACAGCTCCTGGGCCGCGGACATCCCCGAGGCAGCACGCCAGCAGCTCTCCCTCGACGGCGGCGAGCTCGTCGGCGTCCCGATGGTGCTCTCCTCCATCGGCGGCATCTACAACCAGGGCGCCCTCGACACGGCCGGCCTGAGCGTGCCGACCACCTGGAGCGAGGTGCTGCAGTTCTGCGGCGACGCGAAGGAGAAGGGCCTCACCGCCTACGGCCTCGGCCTCTCCGACACCTGGACGACCCAGCTGATCCCCTACGCCCTCACCGCGAGCCTCGTCTACGGGCCAGACCCCGAGTTCATCGACCAGCAGGTCGACGGCGACGCCACCTTCGCGGACTCGAAGTGGAAGGACGCGTTCGATCAGTACCTCGAGATGCGCGACGCCGGCTGCTTCAACGAGAGCCCCAACGGCACCCCGTACTCGCAGGTGCAGGACGCCATCCGCCAGGGCACGACCCTCGGCACCGTCAGCATCGCAGCGGAGACGAAGAACATCGCCACAGGTGGCCCCTCCGACCTCAAGCTGACCTACGCTCTCTTCCCCGCGACGGACGACACCGCAGACGAGTACCTGCCCACCTCGGTCAGCGGCTTCGCCGTCAACGCGGCCAGCGAGAACACGGAGGCCACTCAGGCCTTCGTCGACTACCTGGCGACCCCCGAAGCGCAGATCATCTTCGCGAACGCGTTCGGTGATGCCGCAGCGATGCCCGGCGACGAGCCCGCCACCGACGCCGTGAGCACCCTCGTCGCCCAGTACGCCGGCGAGAACAAGGTCACCACCTGGCCCGACCGCCTCTGGCCCAGCACCACGGTGCAGCCGGCTGTGTTCGACGGCGTCCAGGCCCTGTTCAACGACTCCGAGACCGTCGACGGACTGCTGACCAAGATGGACTCCGCCTTCCAGGGCTGAGCCGCTCGACGCACCATCCGTGGCCCCGCTCCGGCGGGGCCACGGCTCCCTTCCCCCGAGAGGACACCGTGCACTCCCTCGCGCACTCGACCCGCGACATCGCCGATCAACTCCCCAGCGACACCGATTGGCGCCGCTACGTGCCTGGTCCCTCCGCGGCGGACGTGCACCCCATCTCCGTCCTGAGCAGCACGGGCGACGTGAGCGGAACCGAGACCTTCCTCGCCAAGACCGGCTCGCTCACCCTCTCCGTCTCCGACCACGGATCGCCGGCGAGCATCGTCCTCGACTTCGGCCGCAATGTCGCCGGCCGCCCCTGGTTCGACATCGCCACCGTCGACGGACCGACCACCCTCGACGTCTCCTACAGCGAGGCAGCCGCATGGGCCGGCGCCGACGGCGACGAGCGCGGCGGTCACAACGCGTCGGCCGACCGGCGCCGCAGCCGGTCACTGACCATCGAGCGCCCGGGCCGGATCGACACCGACCTCATCCAGGGCGGACAGCGCTACGTCCGACTCTCCCTCGACACCCCCGGGACCCTCTCCCTCGCCGGCATCGGATTCCGGTTCTCCGCCTTCGCCGCCGCGGCTCGCGACTACGCAGGCTGGTTCGTCTGCAGCGACGACGAGCTGAACCGCATCTGGTATGAGAGCGCCTACACGACGCAGCTCAACCAGCTCCCCGCGGACACCCTCCCGATCGCCTGGACCATCGACGAGGACAGCCTCCACATCACCGGCGGCACCCTCGCAGTCCTGCGCGACGGCGAGTGGGACGACGTCACCGTCGAGTTCGAGGCACGGATCCTCGATCACGCCGCAGGCTGGATCGTCAGAGCCGCTGAGCACGGCGCCCACGGCTACCTCCTCGAGCTGCGCGCTCCCACCGACGACGCGTCCTCTTTCCTGCGCTTGTCGCACATCGACGACGGCTACGAAGACCGTCCGCAGGACACCGTCCGCCGCTACACGACGATCGCTGAGGTCGCGCTCGCGAGTGACTTCGACGCGAGCTCCTGGCACCGCATCCGCACAGCAGTCCAGGGCACGACCATCGCCGTCAGCATCGACGGCGCCCCCGTCGCTCACTTCGACCTCGCCCAGAACCCCGCCACGCCCCGCATCGAGCGAGGCTCCTTCGGATTCCACGAGGCGTGGGACACCAGCAAGGTCCCGGGGGAGCAGGCACGGTTCCGCGAGCTGCGCCTCACCGACTCCGCAGGCGACGAGCTGTTCCAACACCGCCTCGACGACGCCGCCGCGCTCGAGCTCTTCACCGGAGACGGTGTCGTCTCACCCGATCCGCTGCCCGTCATCCTCGACGGTGCACGACGCGACCGCTCCGTGTGGAGCGGCGACCTCATCGTGCAGATCCCCAACGTCTTCTACACGACCGCCGCCGCCGAGTACGTCAGCGGATCGATCGCCTTCCTGAACAGCTTCCAGGAGCCCGACGGCCGACTGCCGGCACGGATGCCTCCGCTGTTCCCGCCCGCTGTCCCCCCGCAGCACGGCCAGGTGTACTCCGCCGTCTACTCGATGCACCAGATCACCAACGTCGCCCTGCACCTCGAGCACACGGGCGACCTCGACTTCGCGCGGTCGCAGTGGCCGGCTGTCCTGCGACAGCTCGACTACGACCGCGCCCTCGTCGACGACCGCGACCTCTACATCACCGATGACGAGAACGGCCTCGACTGGGACTGGTACGACGGCCCCAAGACCGGCGCTGTGACGGCCTACAACATCGTCTACAACCACGTGCTCCGCCAGGCCGCCGTCCTCGCCGCAGCGCTGGGCGAGGACGAGACCGTCGCCGAGCTCACCGAGCGCGCCGATCGGAACAAGGTCGCGATCAACGCGCACCTCTTCGATCCCGGCCGATCTCTCTACGTCCTCTCCGACCAGCGCCAGGACGCGATCGCGCAGGACGCGAACTCCCTCGCCGTGCTGCACGGCATCGCGGCACCCGGCACGTCCGCGGCGATCCTGCTCGCGCTGGACGAGGCGCTCCCGCAGACCCCGTACGGACCGCAGCCGTTCGATGCAGCGGCCGGCTTCCGCGAGAACGTCAGCCCCTACACATCCGGATTCCACCTCGGCGCCCTCTTCGCCGCCGGGCTCACCGACCGGGCGCTCGAGCTGCTGCACGACCTGTGGGGTCACATGGCCGCTTCCGGCCCCTACGCCGCCGGCACCGTCTGGGAGCTGCTGAACATCGACGGCACTCCCGGCTTCGGCAGCACCACGAGCCTCGCCCACGGCTGGGCGTGCGCCCCTACCGTCGCGCTCTCGACCTCCGTCCTCGGAGTCACTCCGACGAGCACCGCCTTCCGCACCTGGCGTATCGCACCGCAGACCGGATCCCTCACCTGGGCCCGCGGTCAGGTCCCCACCCCCTTCGGCGCCATCGAGGTGAGCTGGCACCGAGACGAGTCAGGCCTCACCGTCGACGTCGTCGCTCCCGCAGGCACCGGCGGAACCATCACCGTCCCCAGCCCGTCCGGAGCACTCGCGCACCTGCGAGGCCTCACCGTCGACGGCGACACCGTCGAGCACACCGGCACCGCGACACGAGGCACGAGCAGCGTCACGTTCGAGGTCACCGCCGGCCGCTACACCGTGGAGATCTGAACGACCATGCTCATCGACGCCGGAACGACCGGCCCCACCACCGTGCGCCCACCCACGGAGCCCACCCGCTCGATCCCCCTCCTCACCGACCTCGCCTCGGACGGCATCACCGTCGCCGAGCGCGGACAGATCGTGCGCCTCGCCGTCGAGGACACCGAGGACAGCGCCGTCCGCCGAGCCACCGCCGACCTCGCCCGAGACCTCGCCCAGGTCAGCGGCGCTCACGCCGTGATCTCGACCGACACGGCCGCCGCCCGCATCGTCATCGGCACGATCGGCCACTCCGCCGCCGTCGACGCCGCCATCGACGCCGGACGGCTCGACGTGTCCGCGCTCTACGACGAGGACGGAGCTGCACGGTGGGAGGGATTCCTCGTCGCCGTCGTCGATGACGTCCTCTACCTGGTCGGCACCGACCGCCGCGGCACCGTCTACGCGATCTACCACTTCACCGACGCGATCGGCGTGTCCGCCTGGACCTGGTGGGGAGACGTCCCGGTTCGACCCCGCGACCACATCACCCTCCGCCCCAACACCTCCATCGCCGACTGGCCCTCGGTGCGCTACCGCGGCATCTTCCTCAACGACGAAGAGGAGCTCGACCACTGGGCCCGCATCCACACCAGCGACGACACCATCGGCCCGGCCACCTACGAGCGCGTCTACGAGCTGATCCTGCGCCTCAAGGGCAACTACCTGTGGCCCGCGATGCACGTCGGCGCCTTCAACCACGACCCCGAGAACGGCCGCCTCGCGCACGAGATGGGCGTCGTCATCGGCACCAGCCACTGCGACATGCTGCTGCGCAGCAACGAACGCGAGTTCCCCTCGTGGGTCGCCGAGCACGGCGGTGACGTGGACTACGACTACTCCATCGAGGGCCGCAACCGCGCACTGCTGCAGCAGTACTGGCGGGGCAGCGTCGCGCAGAACCGCGGCTACGAGGTGACCTGGACCGTCGGAATGCGCGGCGTGCACGACTCCGGCTTCGTCACCACCGCGATCGACGACGACGACTCGCTCTCCGAGTCCGAGAAGCTGACCGCTCGCGTCCGCCTACTCGAATCGGTCATGCGGGACCAGCGCGCCCTCCTCACCGAGGGCCTGTCCCGCCCGGCTGAGACGACACCGCAGCTGTTCATCCCCTACAAGGAAGTCCTGCCGCTCTACGACGCCGGACTGCAGGTGCCCGACGACATCACGATCGTGTGGGCCAACGACAGCTTCGGGCACATCCGACGCCTTCCCGACGAGAACGAGCAGCGACGCCGCGGAGGACATGGTCTCTACTACCACTCGTCCTACTGGTCGAACTACACCACCAGCTACCTCGCCACCTCCTCGACGCCGCTGGCGCTGATGAAGTCCGAGCTGCGCAAGGCGTGGGACGGCGGTATCCGCGAGCTCTGGGTCGACAACATCGGCGGTCTGAAGCCGTTGGAGATCGAGATGGAGTTCTTCCTGCGCAGCGCGTGGGAAGCCGGCCGGGAGACGAGCACCGCGAACATCACGGCCTTCACCGCCGAGTGGATCGACGCGAAGTTCACCGGCGGCCACGGCGCACGCGCCGGCCGCATCTACGACGAGTACTACCAGCTGAACAACCAGCGCAAGCTGGAGCACCTCGCCTCAGGCGTGTTCCCGCAGCGCGGGTACGGCGACGAGGCCGGCGATCGCCTCGCGCAGCTTCGTCGCCTCTTCGAGGACACCAACGAGATCTGGACGGCGCTGCCGGCAGAGGAACGCGATGCGTTCTTCCAGCTCTTCGCCGTCAAGATCCACCTCGCGTATCTGACCAGTGCGGAGTTCTACTTCGCGGACCGCAGCACCCTCAGCGCCGACGACGGCGCCGCCGCGGCTGCAGACCACTACCTCGCCGTCTCGCGTGCCTTCGGGCGCAGCATCCGGGCGCTGATCGACTTCTACAACCACCGTCTGGCCGGCGGCGGATGGGAGGGGATGTTCACCCCGCAGGAGTTCCCGCCACCGGTGATGCCGATGCACCCGGCTGCGACCCCAGCCCTCTCCTTCGGCGAACCGGGACTGGCCGTCACCGTCTGGGGCGCCGACGCGCCCGAGCAGGCACCGTCGCTGATCTTCGACCCCGCCGGCACCGCCACGAAATGGATCGAGATCGCCAACCGAGGACGCGACAGCCTCGACGTCACGATCGACGCGGACCCCTGGATCGAAATGGGCCCGCACCCGTCCTCCGTCAGCACGGAGACCCGCATCCCGGTCCGAGTCCAGCCGACGCCCGACGGCGCCGAGGGCCGCATCCGCATCACCTCCGCTACCGGCATCATCGACGTCCGCGTGAGCGCCCGACCCGCAGCGACACCGCCGACGGAGCTCCGCGGCTGGATCGAAGCGGAGGGCTCGATCAGCATCGACCCGTCCCATCCTGACGGCCGACCGCTGACCGGCAGCTCCCGCTGGGCCGCCATCCCCGGCCTGGGTCGCTACGGCAACCCCGCCGTGAAGGCGCTGCCCCTGGACACCTCCGACCTCAGCGATGACCCGCTGACCTTCGACATCCACCTCCGCACCGAAGGCGCGCACCTCCTGGAGCTGCACCGGCTGCCGACCCTGAACTCCGTCGGCCGGATCCGCGTCGGAGTCAGCACCGACGGACACCCGCCGATGACCCTGGAGAGCCCGACGACGGACGAGCACCGCGGAACGTGGTCGCAGGCGATCCAGGACAACGTCGAGAAGCTGCACACGCGACTTCCCTGGCTCAGCGCCGGAGCACACCGCCTCCGCCTGCACGCGATCGACGACGACGTCACCCTGTCCAAGATCGTCGTCTACACCGAGCCCGCGCGGCCGAGCAATCTCGGCCCCACGTTCAGCAGCCACAGCTCACGACCCCGCGCGCTCGAGACCGTCGAGGACCCGGCACTCGCCTCCCCCTCCTCGATCGACGCGCAGACGCGGCGCCTCTACGGCGCCGACCCCGCGACGCTGCCGCTGCCGGATCAGGCGTACGCCGACAGCCTCTTCTGGGAAGGGCCGACGACGTTCCGTCTGCCGATCACCGTCCCCCAGCAGGCGGCACGTCAACGCGAGCGCTCCGACGACAGCACGGGAGAGGGCCGCATCGTCGAGTCGGAGGGGATCATCGCCTTCGACGCGGAGACCGTCCTCGAGCAGAGCGCCTCGGCGTGGTCCACGGCCGACACCAGCTCGACCTGGACCTGGTCGCACACCGCCGCCGAGACCGGAAACGGCAGCGGACTCGCGATGCACGTCCGTACCCGCGGTCTTCGCTGGGACGACTCCACCCACGCCCCCGGTCTGCACTACGCGCTCACGGTCGGCACCGCCGGCCGCTACCGCGCCTGGCTGCTGGTGAAGTTCGACAACGACCAGGACGACTCCTGCGTCCTCGCGGTCGACGGCACGCCGCAGCCGCTCGAGAAGCAGTTCTCCGGCGCAGAGATGTGCGCGTACGGCCTCCGTCAGCGCTGGATCTGGGTCGCCGTGTCCGACATCGACCTTCTGGCCGGCCCGCACACGTTCTCCGTCCTCGCCCGCAAGTCGGCCCTGCGCGTCGACCGCATCTACCTCACCCTCGGCGACGAGCTCCCGCCCACTGACGCCTCCTGGCGTCCGAGCGGACGCTCCTTCGACGCCACCCGTTGAGATCCACGAAGAGCCCGAAAACTACAAGGAAGTAGGTCCGTCTCCGATGTCCACACCACTGAGCGTTCGAGGGAAGCGGCTGGTCACTCTCGCCGCCACCTTCCTCGCCGCGGCCGCACTGGTCGTCCAAGGCGCTGCGATCGCGCCCGCCGCCGTCGCAGCCCCCGTCACCACGACCATCGCGCACAGCGCCACCACCACGACACGCGGCACGGTGAACAAGACCTGGTACTCCGCCGGGTGGGCGTCCACCTCGCGCAGCCACTACGCCACGACCGGAGCGTCGTTCGAGGTCGTCTTCGTCGGCAACACCGTCCAGCTCACCGGACTGACCGACACCGGACACGGCATCGGCCGCGTCTTCATCGATGACACCGAGGTCGGCACGGTCAACTACCGCGCCGCCAAGAACAGCACCGCTCGCGTCCTCTTCACCAAGAACGGTCTCGCCGAAGCGCAGCACACCCTCCGCGTCCAGGTCGAGGGCGGCTTCATCGACCACGCTGCCGCGATCGTCTCCGCGGAAGTCGAGGACAGCACGATCCTCGACGACCTCCCCGCGCTCACCCGCGAAGGATCCGCCCGGAAGCAGGCCGACTACACAGCCGCCTCCTGGCCCGCGTTCCAGAGCGCCCTCACGACGGCCGTCAACCTCGGTACCGGCGGAACCCGCGCCGAGCGCGACGCCGCCATCCAGAGTCTGCGCGCCGCAACGGCAGCGCTCGTCGAGGTGCAGGGCCTGCGCAACCTGATCACCGACTACCAGACGCGCGTACCGTCGGACTTCACCAGCGACTCGTGGTCCGCGTTCGCCGCCGCTCTCACCTCCGCCCAGACCGTCGCCGACACCACCGACGCGACCCACGCGGCGGTCGTCGCTGCGAAGAACTCCCTGCAGGACACCGCAGCACAGCTCGTGACCGTCTCCGCGGGCAGCTTCGAGCCGATCACCAACAACACCTTCTGGACCGACACCGACGGCAACCCCATCTACTCCCAGGGCGGCGGCATCTTCCAGTTCGGTGACACTTACTTCTGGTACGGCGTGCACTACCAGGAGGCCGAGCCCTACCGCACCAGCCCCAGCAAGACCTACGCGACGCAGACGTTCGCGTCCATCCCGGTCTACTCCTCGAAGGACCTCGTCAACTGGACCTTCGAGAACGACATCGCCGACCGCACCACCCCGATGAACGTTCCCGAGTCCAAGGGCCACTACTTCGCACAGATGAAGACCCTCGCCGACGCGATCTGGGTCGGCCGGCTCGGCGTCGCCTACAACGAGAACACCGGCAAGTACACGCTCTACGTCCAGAGCGGTCAGAGCTTCGACCCCAACGGGCAGCAGCGCGGCATGGTCCTGATGCTGCAGGGCGACTCGCCGACCGACGACTTCGATTACGCCAACATCCAGCCGCAGATCGAGAACTCCCCGACCCGCTCCACAGGCGATCAGACGGTCTTCACCGACGACGACGGCACCGACTACCTGATCTTCTCCAACAGCAGCGGCCGCGCGAACGCCTTCATCAGCAAGCTCTCCGACAACGACTCGCTCACCATCGAACCCGCCGTCCGCGTCGGCTACGTCGTCGCGGGCCGTGAGGGCAACGCGATGTTCAAGCTCGACGGCAAGTACTACATGCTCACCTCCGACCTGCACGGCTGGAACGCCTCCGCGAACCACGTCATCGAGTCGCAGACCAGCGCGATCCAGGGCGCCTACTCGAGCGAATACACCCTGGCCGGCAGCGAGAAGGACTACAGCCTCGTCTCCCAGACCGGCTTCTTCGTCACCGTCCACGGCACCAAGCAGGACACCGTCCTCTACGCCGGCGACCGGTGGGCCGACTTCGCCTGGAACGGCAACGGCTACAACCAGTGGGTGCCCCTCTCCGCCGACGGCGGCGAGCTGTCCTTCAACTCCCTCACGAACTGGGAGTTCAACGCCGTCACCGGAGAATGGCGGGTCGGCGCGGAGAACAACTACGTCCTCAACCCCGACTTCGCCGCCGACCGCGTCACCGTCCCGCAGATCACCGGCTGGACGACGAACGTCGACACCGCCTACTCCAGCAACACCTTCGTCAGCAACTCCAGCCCCGGCGCGGACTCGTCCCGCTTCGCGCTGCAGCTCGCGAACGCGAACGCCTTCTCCGGCTCCGTTTCCCAGCAGAACGCCGTGCCCGCCGGCAGCTACCGCCTGAAGGGGAAGATCAACACCGCCGGAGGCCTCGACTACGCACGGATCGTCATCACCGGGGCGACCGGTGAGAGCTACACGCTCGACATCAACGAGGCGACCACCGGATGGCAGGACGTCGAGCTCGGCGACCTGCAGCTCACCGGAGCCACCGCGACGATCTCCATCGAAGCCCGCAGCGCCGGCGGCAGCAAGTCGGTCAAGGTCGACTCCCTCTCCCTCGTGAAGCAGGCCACCGACACGACCGCACTGCAGGCGGCCTACGACGAGAACCAGGACGCCACGGCCGAGGACTACTCCGCTGGTAGCTGGACGCCGTTCGACACCGCCCGGACGGACGCGGCAGCTGTCCTCGCGTCCCCCGCCGCCACCCAGACCGCGATCGACGAGGCCACCACGGCCCTTCGGAGCGCGGCGACCGCTCTCACCTCAGCAGTGATGGCGATCGGCGTCACGACGACGAAGACGGTGTACGGCGTCGGGGAGTCGTTCGACAGCGCCTCCACCACCGTCACCGCGACGAGAGCCGACGGAACCACCGCCGCACTCACGCCCGAGCAGTACACGGTCTCCGGATTCTCCTCAGCAAGCCCGGGGGAGCGGACCGCGACCATCACCGTGGCGTCCGCGCTCACCGCTACCGGCGCGGCCCCTCTCACCGCCTCCCTCCCGATCACGGTGCTCACGGCGTGGAGTGCGTCCAGCACCTACGTCGCCGGCGACAAGGTCACCTACAACGGCGCAGTCTGGCTCGCCTCCTGGTGGACCAAGGCGCAGACCCCCGGTGACCCGAACGGGCCCTGGCAGGAGATCCGGCAGGAGAACGGCGTCGCCGTCTGGACCGCCTCGAGAACCTTCGTCGCAGGCGACGTCGTCACTCACAACGGCCAGCGGTACACCGCGAAGTGGTGGACGCGGAACCAGGCCCCCGGTGACCCGAACGGTCCCTGGGCGCCGACCCGCTGATACCAGACCCACCCGCTGACACCAGACAGGCCGCTCGGAGGCTCGAACCCGGCATCCGAGCGGCCTGACCCCCACCAGGAGGCATCACCCATGTACTACGGCGGCGACTACAACCCCGAGCAGTGGCCCGAAGACGTCTGGCCCGACGACGTCCGGCTCATGCGAGAGTCGGGCGTCAACTTCGTCAGCGTCGGCATCTTCTCCTGGGCCCGCCTCCAGCCCGCAGAAGGCGTCTTCGAGTTCGGCTGGCTCGACCGCATCCTCGACCTGCTGCACGAGGGCGGGATCCAGGTGAACCTCGCCACCGCGACCGCCTCGCCGCCGCCGTGGGTGACGAAGAAGTACCCCGAGATCCTCCCGCAGGACGAGTACGGCATGACCTTCAGCCCCGGCAGCCGACAGCACTACGCCCCCAGCTCGCCCATCTTCCGGCGCCTCGTCGGCGAGCTCGTCGCCGCCCTCGCCGCCCGATACGCCGAGCATCCCGCCGTCGTCATGTGGCACGTCAACAACGAGTACGGCGCACACGTCCACTACGACTACTCCGACAACGCCCGAGACGCCTTCCGGACGTGGCTCCAGAACCGGTACGGCACCATCGAGGCGCTGAACACCGCATGGGGAACCGCGTTCTGGTCGCAGATCTACAGCGCGTTCGACGAGATCCTCCCTCCCCGCAAGGCGCCACTCGCCGCCAACCCAGCGCACGCTCTCGACTTCAAGCGCTACACCTCCGATGCGATGCTCGAGCTCTACATCCTCGAACGCGACACCATCCGCGCCGCGGGCGCGACCCAGCCGGTGACGACGAACTTCATGGGAGCCTTCCCTCCGCTGGACTACGCGCGATGGGCTCGCGAAGTGGACGTCATCACGGACGACTGCTACCCCGACCCCAACGACCCCCAAGCGTTCCGCGTCGCAGCCTTCGCACGCGACCTGATGCGCTCCCTCAAGCCCGGCACCCCCTGGCTGCTGATGGAGCAGTCCACCGGTGCGCTGAACTGGCGACCGACGAACCCGCCCAAAGCCCCCGGCCAGATGGAAGCCCTCTCCGCGCAGGCCATCGGCCACGGCGCCGACGGGATCATGTTCTTCCAATGGCGGCAGGGCCGCCGCGGCAGCGAGAAGTTCCACTCCGCGATGCTGCCGCAGAGCGGTACCGACACCCAGATCTGGAAGGACGTCGTCGCGCTCGGAGACACGCTGCAGAAGCTCCCCACCCTCGCTCCGGACAGCGGCGCCCGAGTCGCGATCGTCTTCGACTGGGAGAACTGGTGGGCGCTCGCGCACCCCGACCACCCCGTCGTCTTCGACTACCTCCAGCTGATCCAGCGCTGGTACGCCGCTCTGCACGCGCAGCACGTCTCCATCGACATCGTCCAGCCGACCACCGATCTCAGCAGCTACGCCCTCGTCATCGCCCCGCAGCTCTACCTGCTCAAAGACGACGGAGCCAGCAACCTCACCGCGTTCACTGCAGCCGGTGGACACCTCTTCGTCTGCGCCTTCAGCGACGTCGTCGACCAGGACGACGCCTTCCGCGACGGCGGCTACCTCGTCGGCCTACGCGACGTGCTGGGCGTCACGGTCGACGAGTTCGGCGCCCTCGTCCCGCCCTCGGGACCCTCCGGGCCCTCCTCGGCCGGCAGCCCCGGCTTCGTGACCCCGGCACCGGGGGAGGGGGAGTCGTCCGCCGCTGTGACCGGACCCTTCGGCGAGCTGCGCGGCGAGTACTTCGCCGAAGAACTCAGACCTCTGCATGGCGACGTGATCGGCCACTTCGCAGACGGACGCCTCGCTGGACGCCCAGCACTCACCCGCAATGCCTACGGCGACGGCCTCGGCGTCTATCTGGGCACCGTTCCCGACGACGCTGGAATGAGAACCGTCCTCGCCTGGCTTCTCGCAGGCGCAGGTATCGCCCCGGAGATCGGCGGGCTGTCTCCCTGGGTGGAGGTCGCTCGCCGCGGAGACGTTCTCACCGTCATCAACCACGGCTCGGAGGATCAGCACGTCGACGTTCTCGGGACAGACGTGATCACCGGAGCATCAGTCCTTGGTTTCGACCTTCCGGCCTTCGGATGGCGCGCGGTAGAAACGAGCTGAACCAGAGCATCGGAGACTGCCTTCGTGCGCACCACGATCTGGCGTGAAGACGACGGGCAGCGATCGGCAGATTAGTACTAGAAGGTGCGCAGGCATCGTCTAGACGGGGTCGGCTGTGCGTTCGACGATGAGCATCTGCCAGGTCTCGCGGCACCGTTCTCGTCGAAGTCGACGACAGCGGATACCCGCCGACCTGAACCGGCCTGCATGCCTCCGCCCTTGCTCTGAAGGAACTCGACGATGACCACTCCTCCCACTGCTTCCACGACGATGCACCGCGCTGTCGCCGAGCCTCTCTCGGGCGTCCGCCTCGAGACCGCCGATGTGCCGACGCCCGCGGCCGGCCAGGTCCTCGTGCAGAGCGTCCTGGTCGGGATCTGCGGCTCCGACATTCATGCGATCGCCGGGCACCATCCGTTCCTCGCCTCGACCTATCTCCCCGGCCACGAGGCGACCGGTGTCGTCGCTGCGCTGGGCGAGGGGGTCGAGGGCGTCGAGGTAGGTCAGCGTGTGCTCCTCAAGCCCAACGTCGCCTGCGGCACGTGCCTGAACTGCCGCGCCGGGCGCTCGAACGCGTGTGAGCGGCTCTCCTGGATCGGCTGCGACCCGTCCGGTCACTGGGCCGGCGCGATGGCCGAGTACTTCGTCGCCCCCGCCGGTAACCTCTACGCCGTCCCCGACTCCGTCGACGACGAGACCGCCGCACTCGTCGAGTGCCTCGCCACGCCCGTCCACGCCGCCCGCATCGCGGGCGATCTCGCCGGAGCGCGCGTCGTCGTCCTCGGCGCCGGCACCATCGGTGTCCTCTGCGTCGTCGCCGCATTGAACGCGGGTGCCGGCACCGTCGTCGCCACCGATCTCGACGAGGGCAAGCTCGCTCGCGCGACGCGCATCGGAGCGCACCGCGCGGTGAAGGCATCGGACGCTGACGCGAACGAGCAGGTCGCCGCGGCCCTCGGTGGGCCGGCCGACGTCGTTCTGGACTGCGTCGCGAACGAGCGCTCCTACGCGCAGGCGGTGTCGCTGCTGCGCCGTGCCGGCACCCTCGTCGTCGTGGGCGTTCCCGCGCGCGACGCCGTGCTGCCGATGCCGATCATCCAGGACTTCGAGATCCGGGTGCAGGGCTGCGCGGCCTACACCGAGGCCGATGTCGAGACCGCGATCTCCATCGCCGTCGACGGCGGTCTGCCGACCGCCGAGGTCGTCTCGGGCCGGTACGCGCTCGAGGACATCTCCGACGCGTTCGCCGCGGCCAACGCGGACAGCACCGGCAAGCTCCTCGTCTCGCCCCGCTCGTGACGGGAGGCGACGTCCTCGTCATCGGCGAGGCCCTCATCGATGTCGTCCTGGACCGGGACGGGACCGTCTCCGAACGGGTGGGCGGTTCGCCCTTGAACGTCGCCGTGGGCCTGGGCAGGCTCGGGCATCGGGTGCGGCTGCTCACCTCGATCGGGGACGACCCCCGGGGAGTGGCGATCCGCTCCCACCTCCTGCAGTCCCATGTCGAGGTCGACCCTGCGGGTCGTCGCGACGGCGCGACGTCGACCGCGACCGCGACCATCACCGCTGACGGTTCGGCCGAGTACGACTTCGACCTGCGCTGGGACCTCCCCGAAGCGCCATCGACCGCGCAGAAACTCCCGGCCATCGTGCACACCGGCTCTCTCGGTGCGGTGCTCGCGCCGGGTGACGAGGTCGCGCTGCGCCTCGTCCGCGACGCGCGCGACGAGTCGCTGGTGTCGTTCGACCCCAACGTCCGCGCTGCTCTGATGGGCCCGCACGCGCAGCAGCTCGTCGGGACGGAGCGCTTCATCGCCGCGTCCGACGTCGTCAAGCTCAGCGATGAGGACGCGGAGTGGCTGTACCCGGGGTCGTCTCTCGACGACGTCGCCGATCGTCTGCTCGCGTCCGGGCCCGAGCTCGTCG
This sequence comes from Rathayibacter sp. PhB151, assembly GCF_004366415.1. NCBI lineage: Bacteria > Bacillati > Actinomycetota > Actinomycetes > Micrococcales > Microbacteriaceae > Rathayibacter > Rathayibacter sp. PhB151. The sequence goes on from NZ_SOEN01000012.1 coordinate 119,170, forward strand.
CGATCACACGGGGAGGTGCCGGCGCAGTCCTGCGCACCCGCCGCGAGCGAGTGGAGCAGACGGCGGATTCGACGGGCGTCGTCGACACGATCGGAGCGGGCGACTCCTTCATGGCCGGTCTTCTGCACGGACTCACCGCACATCTGGACACAGCCGGTCTGCAGCGGTTCCGGGCGGGTGAGGTGCTGACAGGTGCCGCTCTCGCGGCGCTCGGCAAGACCGCGCAGTCCTGCGCCGCCATCACGGTGCGTCGACGGGGCGCCGACCTGCCGTGGACACGGGACCTCGTCGGGACCTGATCCCCGGAGGAGCCCCGGCTCGGTCTGCCCGCGGGCCGGGTCCTGCGCAGACGAAGAAGAGGGAGGAGCTGACGCTCCTCCCTCTTCTTCATGTCGGGTGTCGGAGAGTCACCCTTCGTCGGCGGCCCTCAGGAAGCCGGCGACGGTTTCAGCGGCTCCCTGCAGGAGCAGCGAGTCGAGCGCGTCGACGTAGGCGTCGACGAACCGCGGCTGGTCGATCAGATCGCCGAACACGTCGCGGTCGCGCAGGAACGAGAGCCGGTCCTCGTGCTGCTCGCGTGCCGCCCGGGTGAGCTGCTCGGCCAGCCGGTCGACGACGACGATCGGCTCGCCGTCCTCGTCGAAGCCCTCCGCGTAGCGCGCCCAGCTCGCGACGATCCCCGCGGAGAGAACGATGTTGCCGCCGGTCTCGAGGTTCGCGAGGACGACGGGGAGCAGCCACTTCGGGATGCGGTCGCTGGACTCGGCGCACAGGCGTGCGAGGGTGTCGCGTACCTCCGGGTTCTGGAACCGCTCGATGAGCGTCGCCTTGTAGTCCTCCAGGTCGATGCCGGGGACCGGCGGGAGGGTCGGCGTGGCTTCGTCGTCCATGTAGGCGCGGAGGAACCGGGCGATGCGCGGGTCGGCGGTGGCCTCGTGCGCGAAGCGGTAGCCCATGAGGTAGCCGAAGTAGCACAGTCCCTGGTGGCTGGCGTTGAGCAGCCGGAGCTTCATCAGCTCGTACGGCTCGACGTCCTCGACGAGCTGCACTCCGGCGTCCTCGAACGGGGGCCGGCCGAGCGGGAAGTCGTCCTCGAGCACCCACTGGAAGAACGGCTCGGCGACGACCGGCCAGGCGTCGTCGATCCGGTGCACGTCCCGGACCTCGGTCCGGTCCTCGTCGCTGGTGACCGGGGTGATGCGGTCGACCATGCTGTTGGGGAAGTGCACGGCCTCGGTCATCCAGTCGGCGAGGTCGGGGTCGATGAGGCGGGCGTAGGCGGTGAACATCTTCTTGGCGACGTGGCCGTTGCCGGCGATGTTGTCGCAGGACATCACGGTGAAGGGCTCGATGCCTCGTTCTCGTCGGCGCTGCAGCGCGGCGCTCACGAGGCCGAAGACCGTCTGCGGCGCCCGCCCTTCGCCGGCCGCTTCGACGTCGGCCCGCACTGCGGGGGTCGTCTCGTCGAACTCGCCGGTGATGCGGTGGAAGTTGTAGCCGCCCTCCGTGACGGTGAGCGAGACGATGCGGGTGGAGGGGGAGGCCATCTTCTCGATGACCGCCTCCGGGTCGTCGACGGCGAGGAGGTACTCGATGATGCTGCCGATGACGCGCGCTTCGCGGGTGCCGTCGGGGTGCTTGAGCACGAGGGTGTAGAGGCCGTCCTGCGCGTCCATGACCTGCTTCATCCGGCGGTCCTGCTCGAGGACGCCGACGCCGCAGATCGCGAAGTCGCGGGCCTCGCCCTGCGCGAGGAGCCGGTCGATGACCATCGCCTGGTGGGCACGGTGGAAGCCGCCCACCCCGAAGTGGACGATGCCGGCGGTCAGGCCGTGCCGGTCGTAGGTGGGGACGGGGACCTTCGGGTGCGCCCACTCGTCGGCGAGGGAGCGCAGCTCCTCGGCGCTCACTTGACCGCTCCCAGCGAGAGGCCCTGGACGAGCTTGTCCTGAGCGGCGAAGCCGGCGATGAGCACGGGCAGCGACACGGCGACGGCTGCGGCGCACACCTGGGCGAGGAACAGGCCCTGGCTGGTGACGAAGCTGGTCAGGAACACCGGGGCGGTGAAGGCCTTCGTGCTGGTCAGAACGCTCGCGAAGAGCAGCTCGTTCCAGCTGAAGATGAAGCAGATCAGCGCGGTCGAGGCGAGGCCCGGGCCGGAGATCGGGACGATGATCCGGCGGAAGATCGAGATCAGGCTGGCGCCGTCGATCGCGGCGGCCTCGAGGATCTCGACGGGGATCTCGGAGAGGAACGAGCGCATCATCCACACGGCGATCGGGAGGTTCATCGAGGTGTAGAGCACGATGAGCAGCCCGATGCTGTCCAGCGCTCCGATCTGCTTGGCGATCAGGTAGATCGGCAGCAGGCCGGCGACCATCGGCAGCATCTTGGTGGAGAGGAAGAAGAACATGACGTCCGACCACTTCTTCACCGGCTTGATGCTGAGGGCGTAGGCGGCGGGCAGGGCGAGCAGGAGCACGAGGGCGGTGGAGACGACGCTGGCGGTGGCGCTGTTGATCAGCGGAGGCCAGGGGCTGGCGCCGGAGCTCGCGCCGAAGAAGTTCGCGTAGCCGTCGAGGGTGAGCGGGGCGAACAGCGACGGCGGGTTGGTCGCGGCGTCGGTCTCGCTGTGCAGGCTGGTGAGGATCATCCAGAGCACCGGGGTGACGAAGAGGAGCCCGATGACCCAGGCGAGCAGGCCGAGGAGGGAGTTCCCGACGCGGGTGCGGGTGCCGGACCCGGCGATGGTGAGCTCGGGGCGAGGCGCTTTGCGGCGCGTGATGATGGCGGTCATCGGTTCTCTTCTTTCAGGAGGGTGGAGATGCTGCGCAGCGCGAAGGTGGCGATCGCCATCGTTCCTATGAGGACGACGACGCCGGCGGCCGACGCCGCTCCGTAGTTCTGTGCCTGGAAGAACTGCTGATAGATCGTGTACGGCAGGTTGGCGGTGCCGAGGCCGCCGGAGGTGATGGTGAAGACGGCGTCGAAGTTCTGCACGATGTAGATCGAGCCCAGCAGCGCTGCGAGCTCGAGGTAGCGGCGCATGTGGGGGAGCGTCATGTGGATGAAGATCTGCCAGGTCGTCGCGCCGTCGACGCGGGCGGCCTCGAGGACGTCCAGGGGGCGGCTCTGCAGGCCAGCGAGCAGGATCAGCATCATGAACGGCGTCCACTGCCAGATGAGGGAGGCTTCGACGGCGACGAGAGCGTTGCTGCCGATCCAGTCGGGCTGCGGGGCGGTCGCGCCGAACAGGCCGAAGAACCAGTTCAGGGCGCCGTTGAGCAGGCCGTACTCGGGGTTGTAGAGCGCGTGCTTCCAGACGAGGGCGGCAGCGACGGGGACGACGAGGAACGGCGCGATCATGATCGTGCGCACGATGCCGCGTCCGAAGAAGGTGCGGTCGAGCAGCAGCGCGATGCCGAGGCCGAAGAGGAGGCTGACGAGCACGACGGTCACGGTCAGCAGGATCGTGGTGACCACCGCTCCGCGGAGGGCCTCGTCGGAGAAGACGGTGATGTAGTTCGAGAGCCAGGCGAACCCGATGTCGTTCGGGTAGAGCGCCTCCCAGTTGAACAGGGACACGATGATCGTGATGAGGAACGGCACCTGGGTCACCGCGATCACGAAGATCAGAGCGGGGAGCAGGGGAGCGCGGCGGGCCCAGTCGCCGGCTCGCGCGAGCGTCGTCGCGCGGTCCTTCTGAGGCCTGCGGCGGAACGGATGAGCGGATCCGGTCGCAGTCGGCGCGTCGGAGCGCGGTTCGGTCATGGTCATCGTGACGTCCTTGTCTCGCTGGAGAAAGCGTGCGGGGGAGGGGCGGCGGCCGCTAGCAGCGGCCGCCGCCCGAGGGTCAGATCACTTCTGGTACTTCGCGGCGACCTTCTCCGCGAGGGCCTGACCGTCGGCGACGGCGTCCTCGACCGAGGTCTGCCCGGCGATCGCCGAGCTGATGGACTGCGACGCCTGAGTGGCCATGTCGGCGAACTCGGGGATCGCGACGAACTGGATGCCGGGCGCGGGGCGCGGCTGGACACCCGGGTTGTCGGGAGTCGCGCTCTGGATCGCGTCGCGGGTCTGCTCGTAGAACGCACCGGCGGACGCCTGGTAGTCGGCGTTGTCGTAGGTCGAGGCGCGCTTGCCGGCGGGGACGCTGGACCAGCCGATCTGCTCGCCGACGAGCTGCTCGTACTCCTTGCTCGAGGCCCACTCGATGAACTTCGCGGCGGCGTCCTGGTTCTTGGCGGCCTTCTGGATGCCCCAGGCCCACGAGTACAGCCAGCCCGAGCTCTCGGTCTCCACGACCGGCGCGGCGACGTAGCCGAGCTTGCCCTTCACGGGCGAGTCGTCGGCCTCCAGCGAGCCGGCGGCGGCGGTGGAGTCGTACCACATCGCGACCTTGCCCTGCTGCAGGTTGTTGAGGCACTCCGTGTAGCCGGCCTGCGAGGCGCCGCTCTCACCGTGCTGCTGCACGAGGTCGACGTAGAACTGAACGGCCTCGGTGAACTCGGGGCTGTCAGCCTGCGCGGTCCAGTCCTCGTCGAACCAGGTCCCGCCGAAGGTGTTCACCACGGTGGTGAGCGGGGCGTAGACCTGGCCCCAGCCGGGCTGGCCGCGGAGGCAGATGCCCTTCATGCCGGGCTCGACGCCGTCGACCTTCGCGGCGAGGTCGGCGACCTCCTGCCAGGTGGGGTTGTCGGGCATCGTGACGCCGGCCTTCTCGAAGACGTCGGTGCGGTACATCAGGAACGACGACTCGCCGTAGAACGGCTCGGCGTAGAGGCTGCCGTCCTCGGCGGTGAGGGACTTCGTGATCGGCTCGAGCACGTCGGCCTGGTCGAAGTCGGCGCTGGCGGCGACGGTGTCGTCCAGCGGGGTCAGCCAGCCGTTCTTCGCGAACGTCGGCACCTCGTAGTTGCTGATGCTGGCGACGTCGTACTGACCGGCCTGGGCCGAGAACTCCTGCGCGATCTTCGCGCGGACGTCGTTCTCAGGGAGAACGGTGTAGTTCACCTTGATGCCGGTCTCCTTGGTGAAGTTGTCGGCGGTGAGCTTCTGCAGGTCGGTCATCTGCGGGTTGTTGACCATGAGGACGTTGACCTCGTTGCCGCCACCGGAGGAAGCGGTGTCGCCTCCGGCACCGCCGCAGGCGGTGAGAGCGAACGCGAGGACCGTGGTCCCGGCGATGGCGGAGGCGATACGCCTGCCTCGGGTGATCATCAAAGGACTCCTTCGTTCTTCGAGCATCGACGCACCGTCGTGGTGAGCCGGCCGGCATCCGAGCTGATTTCCCTGACGGGAGCCGTGCTGCCTGGAGAAGAGTGTGAATCGAGCCGTCGACGCGTTCTAGCTCGCTCCCTGGCCAGAACTGATGCAAATCTGTACGGTTGCGTTCGTGGCTACCGTCAGAGACGACGATCACGCGACGATGCTCGCGGAACGTCTCACCGGCATGCGCGCCGCCCGCGAGGTCATCACGCTCGACGAGAACCACTCCGTGCGTTGGATCGAACACGACTACCCCACGCCCGCCGCGCGCTGGAACTACCACCCCGAGTACGAGATCCACCTCATCCGGCGGGGGACCGGGCGGTTCATCGTCGGAGACCACGTCGGCACCTTCTCTGCCGGGCACGTCTCGATCATCGGTTCGGGTCTGCCGCACGACTGGGTCAGCGATCTCGCCCCCGACGAGGTGATCGTCAACCGCGACGCCGTGATCCAGATCGACCCGACGTGGATCGCGAAATGGATCGAGCTCATGCCGGAGGCGCGGGAGATCAGGCCCCTCCTCGCCGAGAGCGCCCGCGGCATCGAGTTCGCCCCCGCGACCGCCGACGTCGCTGCACCGATCATCGATCGGATCGGGCTCACGACCGGACTCGAGCGCCTGACACTGCTCCTCGAGCTCCTCACGCTGCTCGCTCGCTCACCCGCCGGCGACCGCACCCCGCTGGCGACGGAGTTCTTCATGCCGCAGCTCGACGACCGCGCGGCCGCGATCGTCGACATCGTCCTCGAATACGCCTTCGCCGGCCACGCCGGCCAGGTCAGCGTCGGCGAAGCAGCGGACCTCGTCGGCATGCACGAAGCGACGTTCTCGAAGTACTTCAAGAAGGCCACCGGCCAGAACTTCAGCGAGCTCATCCGCAAGCTCCGCATCGCCCACGCAGGGCGCCTCCTCACGACGACGACGCTGCCCATCGCCGCCGTCTGCTACGAGGTCGGCTACACCAACCTCTCGAACTTCAACCGGCAATTCCTCGCCGAAAAGGGAGTGACTCCTCGGAAATACCGCCAGGACGCCAACAAGAAGTCGCCAGAGATGGCGTCCACGACAGACCCGAAATCCTAGAGCGCAGAGCGGGAAGTTTTCGTTCTGGCGCCCGCGGGAGGACCTACGAGACCCTCTGGGGCGGGACGCAAGGGCTACAAGGGCGTTCGAGTGACCCTGGGCCGGATCCGCCTCTTCTCCGCGAGCGCAGTCGAGACGTCTCCTCGCACCACCTCATCTGCTGTTGCAACCCTTGGGTTGACTGAGAAGGCCCAGCACCTCAGCTGCCGTCCCAGTTTCGCCGAGCACTGGCAGCACCCGCCGCACGCTGTTCTCGTGTGATGCCTCCTGCATGTCGGTGACGGCGTCGACTGCGACGATCACCGAGTAACCGCGGTCGTAGGCGTCGCGCGCCGTCGATTCCACGCCGAAGCTCGTCGCGATACCCGCGAGGACCACCTGGGTCACGCCGCGCTCGGTGAGCATCTCGTGCAGTCCGGTACCGGCGAAGGCGCTCCAGCCGCGCTTGACCAAGACGAGGTCCTTGCCCGACCGGCCGAGCTCGACCAGCGGATCCGACCACTCCCGAGACAGCACCGGTGCCGTTCTCCCGCGTCCCACCTCGGTGCGTCCAGCGTTGGGGCGTCCGAGATCGACGGTGACGAGGGCCACCGGCAGCCCGCGGTCGCGGAACGCTTCAGCGAGCGACGCGGCCCGGATCACGACGTCACTGATCGGGTGCACCATCGGATTCGCGACGGTCGCCCGCTGCAGGTCCACAACGACGAGCGCGATGCCCTCGTCGAGCGCCTCGACGCTCACGCGTCCGCTCCGAACACGACGACCACCTTGTCAGCGGCACCCGGAGTGGCCGCCAGCCGGAAGGCGCGGTCGACTTCCGAAAAGTCGATCGTGTCACTCACGATCACGGCGTACTTCTCCCAGTTCGCCACGATGTCCTCGGTCACCTCGAAGATCTCGGTGGGGTAGCCCATCGCGAGAACGATGGTCAGCTCGGAGCCCAGGACCGCGCCGAAGTCGACATTCATGGGTGTCTTGTGCACAGCCACGATGCCGAGCGTCGCGCCGTGCTTCGCAGCACCCAGGACCGTCTGCACCACGATCGGCGCGCCAGCCGCGTCGAGGAACACGTCGGTGGCGGGCTTGCGCTGCCCGCGGCGCGCGGGCCCCTCGCCCTGCAGCTCGATCAGCCGCTCAACCACGTCTGCGACGGACGAGTCGATAACCGCGTCAGCTCCGACCCTCAGAGCTTTTTCGAGACGGGAGGGGATCACATCCACCACGGTGATGTGCCCGACCCCGAGGGAGCGGTACGCGAGGACTGCTCCGAGCCCGATCGGCCCAGCTCCGAACACCACGACCGCGTCGCCCGGACGCGGTGCAGTGCGGTTAACCGCGTGGCGGGCGACCGCCATCGGCTCGTTCAACGCGGCCACCTCGAAGGGCACGTGGTCGGGCACAATCGCGAGGGAGCGGCCGAGCACTGCGTCCTGAATCAGCAGGAACTCCGCCATCCCACCGGTCGTTCCACCCGAACCGATGATGCCGGTAGGCGCCGCCATGGGATTGATCACAACGTGCGCACCCACAGGAATCCCGGCCACGTTCTCGCCGACCGCGACGACTTCACCCGCGGGCTCGTGCCCAAGCGGGGTCCGCCCCTCGAGCCCGGGCAGCCCGCCGAGCCCGATGTACATCGCGTCGGAACCGCAGATCCCACATGCGCGCACTCGCACGAGCACGTCGGTAGGGCCTGCCACAGGCGTCTCGATCTCCATCGTGGTCGTCTCGCCGGGCCCGGTCGCCATCGACAACTTCATCTCGTCTCCTCCGCTCGTCGACGACCGCCGTCGACATGCGAGCAAAACTAGCCGATCGGCTAGTTTCTGTCGATGCCGCTCTAGGATCGTCAGCGGACAGGGAGGTGCCATGGCCAAGCGGGGGGAGTCTCGGGCGAAGCTGCTGCAAACGGCGCTCCGCCTCTTCGCCGAGCGTGGGGTGAACGGCACCTCACTGCAGACGATTGCCGACGAGCTCGGCGTCACCAAGGCAGCCGTCTACCACCAGTTCGCCACGAAGGATGAGATCGTGCTTGCCGTCGTGCAACCCGCGCTCGAGCGGATGGCCGACCTAGTCCAGGAGGCAGACGCCGGCGACGACCCCTTCGAGACCACACTCGTCGGGCTTGTGGGCCTCGCGGTCGAGCACCGCGAATTCGCCGCGGCGATCCAACGCGACCCTGCTGTCATTCAGCTCCTGCGCCAAGATCCCGACTTCGTCGCCGCGACGACGGACATCGACCGGCACCTGATCGGAACCGACCCGACCCCGGAGGCGCGCATCGCTCTCGCCGTCGCAGGCGGCGGCCTCATGATCGCCGGCATGGATCCGTCACTGCGGGCGACTGAGCCCGAAGTCCTCACGAGAGTGCTACTCAAGTCGGCACGAACAGTGCTGGCGCCCTACAAGACGGAGACCGCCGCAAAATGACATAATCTCGATTATGAGAAGCGGCAGTGGGAAGCGCCCGGAGGAGCGCGCAAGCCCTATACCGCCCTCAACGGGCCTGGGTACCGTCGCTGACGCCCCACACCACTCCTCAAGGCACCGGACCGGCGCAGAACAGGTGACAGCACATGACCCGCGAGAAGAACATCGCCTCCCAGCAGGCCTTCGGTGAGGCGGTCAACGCCGGCGACTTCGCCGCGTTCGACGATCTCGTCGCTCCCGACTCGATCGACCACGACCCGGCGCCCGGCCAGGCACCCGGCCCGGAGGGATACGCCGCGTTCTTCGGCGACCTGCGGACCGCGTTCCCCGACATGGCACTCGAGGTCGAGAAGCTCGTCGCGGACGACGACAGCGTCGCGTTCGCCTACACGCTGACCGGCACGCAGACCGGTGTGTTCCAGGGCCACGCGCCGACGGGCAAGTCCGTGAAGATCCGCGGCATGCAGATCAGCACCTTCGTCGACGGCAAACTCGCCGAGCGCTGGGGAAGCAGCGACGAGCTCGGCATCCTCACGCAGCTCGGCCTCGCACCCGGCGCCTAGCCGGCGGGACTCCGACGGGTTCCGAAGCTCGTGCGCAACCACACCTCGGAGCCCGTCGAGCAGAGTGTGTGCGAACAAACTGACATAACGTCGATTATCGGATAACACCGCTCGATGGGGGAGGGCCGATCGGGTGCTCAGCCGCCTACCTCGGGGGCTGTTTGACCCCGGTGGCACGTACTGGCATCATCGAGCTTTCACACCTCCCAAGCGCGGCCGCGAAATGTCAGCGATCTCAACGTGAAACGTGGCCTGAAGCCCTCGGTCCCGTAGCCCGGACGGCTTCTGCGCTCCTCCGCCAGCTACCCAACCTCGGGACTGGCTACATCTCTGGTGAATGCGTCAACGATGGAGGCCTCATCGGGCAGCGCTGCTTGGGCTTCCTCGGAGAGTTCGTAGCGGCTGACGGCCACGGGCTGGGTGGTGGACGCCAGGGCGTAACGGACGACAGCGTCGTTCTTGTCAGTGACGACGAGGATCCCGACTGTCGGTTCATGCTTGCCGAGGACGCGCAGCTTGTCGTCAACGAGGGCGACGTAGAAGCCGAGCTGTCCGGCATCTCGCGGATCGAACTTCGTGGTCTTCAGCTCGACGACGATGTAGCGGAGCTGGACGACATGGAAAAACAGGAGATCGACGAAGAAGTCGTCGCCGTCGACCTCGAAGTGCACCTGTCGGCCGACGAACGCGAACCCTGGTCCGAGCTCGCGGAGGGTATCCGCGATGCGGACGACCATGCGCTCTTCCAGCTCACGCTCAGTGGCGTCGCTGTCGATCGCGAGGAAGTCCAGCGCGTACGGGTCACGAGTGATCTGCTGAGCGAGCTCAGAGTCGACCGGCGCGAGAGTGCCGGCGTAGTTGCTCGGTGCTGCAGCTTCTCGCTCGTGCAGCCGGGTCTTGATCTGGTGCCCGAGCACCGGTCGGCTCCAGCCATGAGCGACATCCTTCGCGGCGTACCACTCGCGCAACTCCTGGTCGTCGAGCTTGTCGAGCAGCTCGGTGATGTGACCCCACGGCAATTGTCCAACGGGTCGTTGGACAATTGCGTCCTCGTCCGGCCAGGCCGCCGCGAAGCGACGCATGTAAAAGATGTTCGCGCGGGAGAACCCCTTCATCGAAGGGAACTCCGCCCGCAGATCCTCAGCGAGTCGCTCGAGGACACTGCTCCCCCACGGCTCCCGCTGCTGACGCTCGAGGATCGTCGACCCGATCTGCCACCACAGCCGCAGAAGCTCCGTGTTCACCTTTCGCTGCGCCTGGAACCGAGCAGCATGCACATGCCGCTTCAGCTCATCCAGAGTCGCCCGGTACTCACTCGGAATCACTGCGGTCATGCGAACCACGCTCTCATATCCCGCATCGACGCCGCGGGCCACGGTTCACCCATCGACACCGCGGCCGCTACTACGACGAATCTGCGAGCCATCGGCGCGCCCGTCGACTGTGCAGGGTCGAACCAAACCGGCTCTTCCCAGATGAGGGTGTAGGTCGGCCGGGAGCGTCGGTCCGCAGATAGACGTCGAGGTCTCCCGACGACGGAGGTTCCTACGCCATCCGTCCGAAAGACCTCGACGTGACCGACGCTACCCCGCCGGCCGGCTTCGGCCGCCCTGACCTGACCGCCTTCGCGTCTCATCCCAGTCGACCCTGATCGAGTCTGCTGACCCCCTCGACGAGAACGCAGCGACATCACAGCCACCCAACCCCGACCGTCCGGGAAGCCGGGACACGTCACATGACCTGTGCTGCGGGCGTGTCGAGTGGGTCGTCCAGGGGCGACGCAGGAGCGTCGACGCGACGTGCTGAGAGGTGGTTCCAGTCGAGCGCTAGGAAACCGGCTACAGGCATGGCGATAGGTCAGGAACGGCGTCGCTCCCTGCGCAGGAGGGAGCGCAGAGTCTCGGCGTTCGCGTAGCCGACCCGTAGCGCGATCTCGGCGGAGGTGAAGTCCGTGGTTGCTGAGAGGTGCCGAGCTCGTTCGATGCGAAGCCGTTGGACGAAGCCGAGCGGAGTGAGGTTGAGCGCCGCACGGACTCGTCGTTCGAGGGTGCGCCGGCTGGTGCCGAGCGACTGCGCGACGAAGGCGACGTTGAACGGTTCGTCCAGGCGGGCGCGCACGAAGCGTTCGAACTCGACGACGATCGGGTCCTCGTGCCGGAGATGTTCGTAGGCGACGAAGGCCGCCTGCGACGGACGCTCGTCGATGATGAGGAGCTTGGCGACATGTTGGGCCAGGTCGGGGCTGATCGATCGCACGAGTGAGAGCGCGAGGTCGACGTGGGCGAACGCGGCGCCGGCGGTGACGAGGTTCCCGTCGACCACGACCATGGTGTCGAGATCGAGGGCGACGGTCGGATAGCGCTTCAGGAACTCCGGCCCCAGGAACCAGCTGGTCGTCGCCCTCCGATGATGCATCCGTCCGGTCTCGGCGACAGCGAACACGCCGGTGCACGCCGCGGCAATCCGGGTGGTCGCCTCGTCGAGGCGCCCGAGCGAGGCGATGACCGAACGAGCATCTCGGCTCTGGAGGACGTCGTTGGTAGCGGCGGCCGTAAGGGTTCCAAGCGCAGGGACGACGACCACGTCGAACTCTCCGGACTCCGACAGCGGGTGGTCCACCGACAGGGTCATCGATGCCGTCGTGGTCACTCGCCGTTTCGGTCCGAGGATGGCGAGTTCGATCGGGTCGATCCGCGGGTCGACATCGCCGCGGGCTCCGTCGGCCACCCGCACGATATCGATGATCGACGCGATAGCCGAACCGAAGCAGCCGTCGATCGCGATCAGTCCGATACGCATGACGTAAACAATAGCAATACTGCCGTATACGCCACTCCCCACCGGCCCTCGCTCGTCATACGCTGAACTCGTCCCACGAAGAACCCCGACGTCAAGGAGAGTCCCTCATGTCCACACCCGCATCACTTCCGTATGCCTTCGTCGCCAAGATCGTCGCGGCCGATGGACAGCACGACGCGGTCGCCGATCTGCTCGCCGGCGCTGTCGCACTCGCCAACGAAGAAGTAGGAACAATTGTCTGGTTCGCGGTCAGGACCCACGCCGACACCTTCTGGATCTTCGATGCATTCCCCGACGAAGCCGCTCGCGACGCCCACGCCAACGGCGCCATCGTCGCAGCCCTGATGGCCAACCAGCACCTCCTCGGCGCAGCACCCGAGATCCTGGCGGCCGACGTCCTCGCGTCCAAGCTCCCGTAGTCCGCCAACGCACGAGACGATCGCGCCCCGCCGAGCCGTCGCCAGGTCGCGACGCAACGCCACGCTGCGTTGCCGAGCGGTGCGAGGCCTATCGGCACACGGACAGGATGCCGGCCGCGAGCGCTCAGCCGGCGAGGGGTCCGTCGCAGAGGAGAGCGACGTCGGTGCCGGGCAGAGCCGTGAGGCCAGCGCATCGCGCGACTACCAGAACGGTTCGCCGGAGCCGCCTGTCGGAATCGAACGGACGACCTAATCACGTCGGCTTTGCGTCTATCGCTTGATGCGCCCACTGGGCGAACGAGCCGCTGACCTGCGCAAACGCCGAGCGTGGAGGACGCCGCCATCCGGTGGTGACCGACGACGACCGACCAGTACCGACCGTTTCACCGGAGCTTGCGGCGGCGTCGAAGCCGAGCAAGCTCCATTCTTCTAGCTCACCGCGCCCTCGTCCTCGCCGGCCCCGTCGTCGGCGAAGACGTTTCAGGGGTCTTCTCAGATGACGGTGTAGATCGGCCGGGCGCGTCGGTCCGCAGATAGACGTCGAGGTCTCCCGACGACGGAGGTTCCTACGCCATCCATCCGAAAGACCTCGACGTGTCCGACGCTACCCCGCCGGCCGGCTTCGGCCGCCCTGACCTGACCGCCTTCGCTCGACTCGACGGCCTCGGTCTGAGCGTGACCGGACAACGACTTGAACCGGATCGTGCGGTCCTCGCGTGCCGCGTGGTGGAACCAGATCAGTGGTGCCGACGGTGCGGCAGCGAAGGCGCTGCTCGTGACACCGTGATCCGGCGGTTGGCCCACGAGCGGCTGGGCTGGCGACCGACCGTGCTGGAAGTTGTAGTGCGCCGCTACCGCTGTGCCGACTGCGGACACGTGTGGCGCCAAGACACCAGCGCCGCGGCGGAGCCACGCGCGAAGCTCTCGCGCACCGGGCTGCGGTGGGCGCTGGAAGGGATCGTGGTCGCACACCTCACCGTCGCACGTGTCGCCGAGGGACTCGGGGTCGCGTGGGACACCGCCAACAACGCGGTCCTGGCTGAAGGCAAGCGGCTGCTGATCAACGACCCCACGCGGTTCGAGGGCGTGAAGGTCATTGGAGTCGATGAGCACGTCTGGCGCCACACCAGGCGTGGCGACAAGTACGTCACCGTGATCATCGACCTCACCCGGTCCGCGATGGCGCCGGCCCAGCAAGGCTGCTGGACATGGTCGAGGGCCGGTCGAAGGCGGCGTTCAAGACCTGGCTCGCCGACCGCGACGACGCTTTCCGTGACGCGGTCGAGGTGGTCGCGATGGACGGCTTCACCGGGTTCAAGACCGCCGCTGCAGAGGAGATCCCGGACGCGGTCACGGTGATGGATCCCTTCCACGTCGTGCGCCTGGCCGGCGACGCCCTCGACAGGTGCCGGCGCCGGGTCCAACTCGCGATCCACGGGCACCGTGGGTTCAGGGACGACCCGCTCTACAAGTCGCGGCGCACGCTGCACACCGGCGCGGACCTGCTCACCGACAAGCAGAGCGACAGGCTACGCGCGCTGTTCGTTGATGACGCTCACGTCGAGGTCGAGGCGACCTGGGGTGTCTACCAGCGCATGATCGCCGCCTATCGCCACGAGGACCGGCAACGTGGCCGCGAGCTCATGGAGAAGCTGATCACCGACCTCAGCGCCGGCGTCCCCAAGGTGCTCACCGAGCTCACCACCCTGGGCCGGACCCTGAAGAAGCGAGCCGCTGACGTGCTCGCCTACTTCGAACGACCCGGCACCAGCAACGGGCCGACCGAGGCGCTCAACGGACGGCTCGAACACCTGCGCGGCTCCGCACTCGGGTTCCGCAACCTGACCAACTACATCGCCCGAAGCCTGCTCGAGACCGGCGGCTTCAGACCCCAACTCCTACACCCCCGATTGGGATGAGCCACCAAACCGCCCCATCGACTTGTCCGAACACGACTCGGAGGGCTAGGTCTCGCGAGACCGTGCCTCACCCGAAGAAGCACCGTCTCTCGGTCCCTGCTCCTACGGACCGCAGCGACAGAGCGGCTGCAGCACATACTGACATAATCTCGATTATCGGATACCACCAGAAGGGGCGCGAAAAGTCGTTATTCTGCAGACCGTGCTGGTCGTGTCTGGCGACATCGCGTCCGTACGATCGGCCGCGTCGCCAGTACGGGAATTCGTGTGTCAACGCTGCCTAGCTCAAGTTATGCGCGGCGTCCCTGACCTTCGGCCGGCAGCTCGACTCGCGGCCTGCTGCTCTCTGCCGCCCGCTGGATCGCCTCCAGGTACGGGCGATCCTCTTCCTGCACGTCGCGACTCAAGTCGCAGAACGGTACGAGCGCATCGTGATCGGGATGCTCAACGACCATCCATGTCGACCACGCGTCGTGTACGTCTTCCAGCGTGCACCTCACACCCTTGACGAGCATGAGCAGCCCGTACAGCCGAAACAGATCCTCTCTACGCTTCGCGGGCCAGAGGTCGGTCGCGAGCTCGTCCTTGATCTGTTGCGCGGCAGCGTCGAGGTAGTTCATAGCCATACCGTAATCGCGACGACGACGTGCAAGACAAGGAAAGCGATCGGAACGAACCTTTCTACGGCGCCGAGCTCGGCGTAGCGTGCACGCCACGACGGCAGAGGATCCTTTTTCAAGCTCGCCCATTCATCACTGAAGGGTCGTACAGGGAGGTGATCCCGCTCGATGCTGTTGATGACATCGAACTTCGCCCGGTTCAGGTCCCGGTAGGAGCGCAGTTGAAGCCACCAGGTCACGCTCGTAACCAACCCGACGGCGGCCAGCAACGTCGCACGGAGCGGATCGAGCTGCGTGCCGCCGAGTAGCCCGAGCACAGCCGGCACCCCCAGGAGCGTGCTCTGCAATGTCAGGTAGAACTGGTTCGCCTGCCCCCTGCGGGCTGAGACGCGATCCGCCATTTCCACCGCCATCGTGTAGAGGTCGAGGACCTCTCGCGATGGTGCGGGTGAGCCCGCTTGACCGGACGTCACGCGTTCTTGCCTTCGCCCATCATTTGCGTGATCGCGGATCCGACTGTCGGCCAGGACCAAGCAACGACACGATTGCGCGCCAACCCAGTAGGCAGGGTCGATGTCGCTGTAGCGCGGTCGACGTAGACGCCGAATACCGGAACGTTCAGGTCCTTGGCCATCGCGATCTCCTTCGCGACCCCCGAGGCGCTTCCCATTGACCGGCCCACCAGAACGATGAGCATGTGGGTGTGTGCGATTTTGTCCCTGATCCGCTGCTCCCACACCGCCTGCGGCAGCGCCGACTTGCTTGACCAGTCTTCGATTGTGAACGACGTTGGGGAGTTCGAGGCGGCCTGACCCGCGAAGAGCGTCTTCGGCGTCAGGTCGTGGTCGAAGTCAAAGCTGAGAAATGCACGGGGGGTGGTCATAGCTACTCCATCCGGTTTGTGAATCGGTTCTACCAGCTACCAGGGACATTTGGGCCGGGCGGCGGGTCAGCAAACCCTTCAACCCGGCAGCGCACCGAGCGGGGCGAGTCTTGATCTGGCCGACTGGTGTCCTGCCGGACTCAAGAAAGCGCCGTCGACACCGGGGCGATGGCGATGCACATGTCGTACGGCGGCTCCGTCGGCCTGCGACCCGACAGCCGATCAGTCCTGAGCCGCAGCGGCGTCATGCAGCGCCGATCCGAGTACCGAACCGTTCTCGGCGCCGGTTCGCACCCAGGGCTTCACCCCTCGGCCGGATCTCGTGACGAGGCAGGTGTCGCTCGTAGCCTGTTTGGGTGGACACTCTGACCCTGCTGATCGACACACCTGGCGGCTTGATCGAGCGCACGGTGGTCGCGGCCACAGCGCTTCCTTCCGACGTCGAGCGCGGAGTTGCCGCGGAAGAAGCGATCCGAGTCGCAGCAGCGCTGTGGGGAATGCCAGATTTCATCTTCGAACCCACCCACGAGGCCAGTGGCAGCGGCGTTCGTGAGGTGAGCGACGGCATTCTCATCACAAGCGGTACCGCCGTGATGATTCAGTCGAAGGCTCGGTCGGGTAGCGGCGATTCTCCCGAAAAGGAGAGCAACTGGTTGAACAAACACATCACCAAGGGGCTGCGGCAGGCCGCCGGATCCATACGGCGGCTCCGGACGGGTCCGGTGAAGATGACCAATCGGCGAGGACGGGACGTCACTATCGACGGCGCCGAGCTCAGGTGGGTGTCCGTCGTGCTGGTCGATCACGACGCGGTGCCCGAGGGGTACGTCCCTCCGAAGCTCCCGGATGACGCTGTGGTGATGATGCGGCGGGATTGGGAGTTTCTGTTCAACCAACTCCGATCTGCGCGATGGGTCGCGCACTACCTGTCGCGGGTCGTAGGAGAGGCCCAGCAACTGGGCACGGAACCCGTTCGCTACCACGAACTGGCGCTCGAAGACCTTGCCGTACCGGAGCAGGAGGCTCCGAGCTGGGTGACGGACGCTGCGGCGCTCCTGCCGTTTCCCTCGGCACCACTGGAAGTGGCCGGCGGCGAATCGACCGACGCACACTTCGCGCTGCGCACCATTCAGGAGGACATCGCCGTCACCCCTGTTCCCCCGGGAAAGGAGTTGGATCGCATCGAGGTGCTCTCCCGCCTAGACGGCATTCCCGTTGCTGCTCGCACTGATCTCGGCGCTCGTCTGCGCTCCTACATGGCGGAGGCGGGCACGTGGTCGAAGCAGACGCTGATCACCTCCACCCGTGTGTACCTGCCCACCCGGCCCGGGCCGTTCGAATCACCAGTCGTGCTGATGGTGGCCTCACGGTTGGACGAGATGACGAAGATGGTGTTCCGGGCAAGGCTCCAGCTTGCTCACCATGACTTCATGCAAGACACAGATGTGGGCGAGTTGCTGTCTGTGGGGGTGCTGCTGACACCACGCCCGCGAGGCGAACGAGCGTGGGACACAACGATGGCCGCAACTCACGGGGATCTCGAGCTGGACCCGGAGTATGTGCAGGCCATCCGGACGCAGCTGGACTCGACTCTGCGGACCTGAGCGGGCGCGGGGCAAGGCCTATTGCGTCGAGACGGTGAGTTCGACTCGTCAGGAACGACCGTCCGAAGCCAAAGTCGGCGAGTACCAAGGGCGTCGAGTCGATGTCGATCAAGTAGGCCGCCCCCTACCCTGGAGCGTGGCCTCCGAGATTCGTGCGCTCCCCGACGATTACGCCGCGGTTCTGGCCGAGCTGAAAGGCCGTGTGCGCTCGGCGCAACTGACGGCTCAGCGGCGGGTGAACACAGCGCTCATCGAGCTGTACTGGGAGCTCGGACACACGATCCTGCGCCGCCAGGCCGACGCGTCTTGGGGCGGCTTTGCCGTCACCCGTCTCGCTGAGGACCTACGCGCCGAGTTTCCGCAGATGAAGGGCTTCTCGAGGTCGAACCTGTTCAGCATGCGCGCCTTCGCGCAGGCGTGGCCGGCACGCGAGGAAGTAGTCCAACAAGCTGTTGGACTACTTCCGTGGGGTCACATCGTCCTGCTGCTACAGAAGCTCGACGACTCTGAGGCCCGCTCCTGGTACGCGGACGCCGCCGCTGAGCACGGCTGGTCTCGCAACGTTCTCTCGAACCAGATCATGAACCGCACCCGCGAACGGATCGGCTCCGCACCCTCCAACTTCGCCGGCCAGCTCGCGCCCGCCGACTCCGACCTCGCGCGTCAGCTCGCGAAGGACCCGTACGTATTCGACTTCCTTGAGCTGACGGGAGAGGTGGCGGAACGCCAACTCGAGCAGGCCCTGATGGACCGCATCGTCGACACCCTCCGCGAGCTCGGTGCCGGATTCGCCTTCGTCGGACGCCAGGTGCATTTCGACGTCGACGGCGATGATTTCTATGCCGACCTAATCTTCTTTCACACCGAGCAACTGCGGTACGTGGTGATCGAGTTGAAGACCGGCCGCTTCGAGCCGGCGTTCACCGGCCAGCTGGGCTTCTACGTAGCGGTCGTCGACGACCGGATGCGACGCGACTTCCACCGGCCCACGGTCGGGATCCTCATCTGCGGCGGCCAGAACGAGCACACCGTCCGCTACGCCCTCAGCCAGACCGGCTCCCCCATGGCCGTCTCCAGCTACACCTACGAGTCCCTCCCGCCGGCCGAGCAAGCTGCGCTACCGACAGCCGAGCAGATCACCGCAGCGCTCGACCGGCCGGACAGCAGCAGCTGACGAGACGAACCCCCTCGCCACCGGCGCCGCATCGACCTAGATAGCTAGATACCTATCTAGGTCCTCAAGATTCGGGTGGTCTCAGAGGCCCGACCTCGCTGTGTCAGCGGCCTGGCTTAGATCGTTCGATCTGAGCCCCCTGGCCACGGCTGCCGCGGGTCGAGGGCACACGCGTGCGCTTCGCGGATTCCGCACCGCGAGCGGGAGTGGCGAAGGATGCGTCAACGGTCATCCGCGCGTTCACCTGCTCCTCCGGGACGTTCTGAGCCTGCATCGTCGCTGCCGTGTGCGCGCGGCGCTCGGCGCTGTCGTAGGAAAGTTCCCCCTCGGATCGAGCCGCGACTGCACGCCCCTCATCAGTCGGCGCCGGAACGTCGTCCGGGTCGCGCGGCGCACTGTTGTTGTCGCGGTAGAGGGCGACCTGAGCCCTGGCGTCCTCAGCGAGGCTGCGCAGCTCCTCGGAGCTCTGCGTGCGCGTGCCGCCGGCCTCTGCATCACGGTCGTACTGGGCGGCCTGCTGCTCGAGCTCGTCGGCACGTCGTGCGGAGTCGACGGGGACCTCGGACGATGTGATCTGGGTTGAGGCGTCGTTGGCGCGGTCGAGGCGGTCGGCTTCCGCGATCATCACCTGGGCCTCGGTGACGTCGCGCTGGGATTGTGCCCGCTCGGTGTCTGCTGCGGTGACGGTGGGGCCGCCGGCCTGGTCGGTTCGCCACTCCTGCACGAGAGCCGCGCGCGCGGCTTCAGCCACCGCCGGATCCGCCGGCTGCGCGCGCCCATGGTCATCGAAGGCGACGGCTGTCTCAACGCGGTAGTCCTGGTAGCCGACCGGATCGTTGGCGCGCTTCCACTCCTCCGCGACACTCAGCTCGAGTGCGGGGACGTCGCCGGCGACCGCCGCGCGGTAGTCCGCGATGAGCGCACGCTCGGCCGAAGGATTGGGCTCGCGGGCGTCGCCGACAGGCATGGTGAGGCGGTCCTCGTCGTGCCGGTGATACCCCTCGGGCGCCGCAGCGGTGGCCCACTGCTTCGCGAGGTCCAGCTCGGTCGGGGTGTCGCGGGCGATGCCCTGCAGCGTGGCGACGTCGACGCCGTAGCGCTCGTTCGCCTCGGACGCAATCAAGGCACTGGCGGACGCGATCTGCGGGTCGGCGTCCTTCCATGCCGCCGCCGTCTCTGCGACGCGGGCGACGTCGCGCACGCTCGCCTGATCCCACCACTGGGGATCGTTGACGACCGACACCGCCTGTCGCGCGGATGCCCGTTCGCCCTCGTAGCGGGCTGCGAGCTCGCGCGCTTCGATGGCGCTGCGTTGCTGCGCTTCGCGCATCGCGTCCTGGTACGCGCGGGCGATCTTCTCGCCGAGCTGGATAGCGATGGTGAGCGCGATCCGTGCGGACGAGTTGATGGACTCTTCCACGCCTCCGTCGTCGTCAGCCATAGTGATTCCTCCCCTTCACTGGTGTCGGTCTAGCGGTCGTGTCCGTCGCGCTCGCGGGGCTCGGTGCCGCGCTGCGGGGCAGCGGTCGTGGTGAAGTTCGGCTCGGCCTTCGTGAGCTTCGGCGGGACGGGGGTGCCGGTCGCGAAGCTCGCCTGGACCGTCTCGCGCGCGCGGCGGGTGCCCTCGGGCAGGGCGTCCCAGGCGTTCTTCTGGATCTGCGCGCTGTAGCCCTCGTGGACCGTCTTCAGCTGGTTCCGAATCGTCCCGGCGAGCTCGCGCGTGCGGCGGGCGTCGCCGGCGGCCTTATGGGCGTCCATGATCGCTCGCGTGGTGCGCACGATCTGGCGCAGCAGCATGGCCTCCTCGGCGGCCTTGTTCCGCTTCCCGGCGGTCGCGAGGATCAGCATCGTCGTGCCGGCCATCGACGGCATCCCCGCCGGCCGCGGCGTCGACTCGTGCGCACGCAGGTGCGCGGAACGGGCGAGGGTCCGTGACGCTTCAGCGAGCGGCCCGGGTGTCGGCTCGAGGCGCCTCGACCAGGCGGCGTAGGCGCCGGATGCTTCGCGGGCTGCGTGCGCCCAGGTCGCGCGATCGGAGGGGTCCACTCGACTTAGGTAGTCGTGCAGCCGCCCCATGTCCTCCGCGTAGGAGGAGTAGAGATCGCTGGAGAGCTCTGCCGATTCGCGGCCGGGCGCGACGGGCTCGTAGCGCCACGGGTTCTTCGCCGTCGCGCGCCACTCATCGACTGCCGTCTGCGCGGACTGCGGTGAGTCCGGCCAGCCCTTCCGCAGCTCCGGGAGAGTGAGATCTCGCGCGAGCTTCCCGCCACCGTGCCACACCACGGGCGCGCCCTTCTCGGGACGCAACGCGACCGAGTAGCCGGCGACGACGTCGTCGCGGCCCGCCGCGTAGCGCGGGCGGATGAGCACGCCTGCCTGACGCATCCGGCGCACGAACTCCGCCTCGTCCGCGGACGCTGATGCCGACGAGCGCACCGCTCGCTCGAGCCGGTGAGCATCGACCTCGACCGCTCCGCGGCGCTGCGCAGACTCGCGAGCGCCAGGCTGCACACCGCGCTCCCCCAGCTCACGCTCGGGCACGTGCAACGGCTCGAGCCCGTACTCCTTCTCCAACTGCCGGCTGACCCTCTGCGAGAGCGCCTTGTCGTACGCGACGTGCGCCTTCGTCCCGTCGGCGCGCACCGCGGAGACAGCGATGTGGATGTGGTCGTTGCCGTTCTTCGACAGCCCGTGCCGCACGGCGACCCACCGGCAGTCGGCCTTCCCGGAGGACTCGCCAGCGAACCCCATCCGGTCCACGAAATCGGTCGCGATCCGTCCCCACTGCTCATCGGTGAGCTGCCCCTCCTCCGCACGCAGCGAGAGGGAGCAGTGCCAGACGTCAGCGGCGACGCGCTTGCTGCCAATCTGCTCGCCGGAGTCCTTGTCGAACACCTTCTCCTGGCGGGTCACCTCGACGCCGAAGAAGTTCTTATACTCGTTCAACTCCGCCGCGATCGCGGCGGCCTCGGCCTGATCGAGCACGCTCTCACCGTGCATCGCCATGATCGCCGGGTCCCCCGCGATCAAGTGTTGCTCGGTGTGCTCGTTCGCGCGCCCCTCCCCCGCGAGGTAGCGCACGAGGCCGCCCATGTCCCCGCCGTACGTGACGTTCGGGATCACTGGCCGGCCAGTCGTCGCAGCGTCTCGTTCACCCGCGGCACCAGCGCCCGGTACTCCGCCGCCACCTGCACTGCTTCCTCCGGGAAACGGCCCTCGGTGTTCGCGAACCGAGCGAGCTGATTCATGTTGCTCGAAAGACGCCCCATCAGCGTCCGCAGCTGCATCAGCTCCGAACCGACCGACTTCCACTCCACGTCCGAACGCACCTGCGGATCGATCGCCGCCTCGAACATCAACCGCGGCACCGTCACATCCAGAACCTCGGCCCGAGCACGCAACATCGCATCCTCATCCGGGGACACCCGCACGACGTACTTCTTTTCCCGACGCTGCTCCGGCGGAACGTTCGGTCGACGCTTCCGACCGAACAACCTGCTCGACTCCGTCATCACATCCCCGTCCTTCGGCCCAGCGCAGCGAACCCGCCAACCAGCGGGGACCATACGACCAGTATGCGCACCGGCTCAGCGCAGCGCCAGACCGGCTAGCAATTTAGGACACCTAAGTCGACAGCTTGCTCTGCTCCACCGTCCTGCACGTATCAACCCTGTATGTTCACGACCGAGTTGAACGACAGGACCCGAATCGGTACCCATTCGACTGCCGTTCTCGGTAGTCTCGGGGTATGAACGACGTGACTCGGAACCCTGATGAGGCAGCGGAGGCGGCTCGCCGCCTCCTCGAATCCACCGTCGAGAGAAGGGTCGAAGCGGTGCGGTCGATCGTGAGCGCAGCGAACGACACCGACACCGCGCGGACCGCTCTCTCTGACGCGCAGACCCGACACGCCAAGGCGTGGTCCACCGCACTCGCGTGCGGCTGGTCCGAGAAAGAACTTCGCGCAGCAGGTGTCCCGCGACCCGAACAGACCCGCGCTCGAGTGGCGCGCACTCGCCGGCCTTCGGCCGGCGACACCGACGTCGCCGCATCGACGGACGGCGTCTCCTCGGAGTCGATGGAGCAAGTCGCGTGACCGACGGCAACGACGCGCTCCACGCGCAGGTCCGCGACTGGGCAGACGGGTCGAACCCGCTCGCCGCAGCGGTCGAACTCTTGATCCGATCGGGCCTCGTCTACGAGGGCGCTCCGTGGGTCCGGACCGACAACGCCTGGAAGACGAGCGCGGTCGACTTCGATCGCCTGGGCTACGAGATCGGCGCACTCAGCGGCGGCGAACAACGCATCGCCCGGATCGCCACCTCGCTCGGGCATGGCACGCCCGTGGACCTGCGGGAAGACGTCGCCGGTCTCGACTACGAGCACGCTCGTCTCGTGCTCGCTGCGGTGGCACACGCCGCCGGATTCATTGAGCCCGGAACGACCGTCCAGGACGTCGACGGCATGCCCACCCTCACGCCTTCCGACGCGCTTGCCACCTGGCCTGCCGAGTAGCGTTGCGCTCGACGCAGCGCCCCCTCGCTGGCGTCGGGATACCCCCGCTCGAGCTTTGTGCTCGCGGGGGCTTTTCCGTCCCGGCTGACACCGGTGCGGCTGCGCCGCGGGGCCAGCTGATGCTCCGTGATCGGGCGGACGGAACCTCGGTCGATTGCGAGACCAGGGAGGCTGGGGCTGATTCGTTCACGGACGCCCCCTGACCACCTGTGCACAGCCCAGCTCTCGCTGGGGCTGGCCTGCACGCAGGTGGACAGCGGGACCCCGGCCGCAGTACAGATTCGGGATCCTTTGCCCGATGATGCGGGGTATGGGTTTCCTCGACAGGCTGCTGGGCCGGACTGCTCCTCGTACCAACGACGGCACGTCGAAGGAGGAGCCGAGCGCCGGATCCCCGTCCGCGCACCGCGTTCAACTTCGCGTGAACCTCAGCACCACGATCGAGCTTGGCGTGGTGCAACTGACGGGAACGACGACCTTCGCCTGTGAGGCGATCACGGCACTGGCATCACGTCACCGTGCCGCCGAAGGCGGCTACATCGAGACGTCCGGGTCCCTGCAGCGAGAGCCCGACAACAGAGCAGACCCGTTCGCCGTAGGAGTGCATGTCGAAGGCGAGCGCATCGGCTACCTCCCGAGCCTCATCGCTCAGGAGCTCGAGCTGAGCGAGGACGGGTCAGAAGTCGTCGCAGTGCAGATCTTCACCGAACTACTACCCGCCGGCCTGCGAGCCGAGGCATGGGCATGGCTGGGCGACGGACCCGCGCGGTGGCAGTGGTCCGCATCGAACCGACCACCCCTGTCATCACCTGCCAAAGCCGCCGCGCACCACCAGTCCTCCCGAACCATGGTCAAAGAGGCCCTCGCCGGCGGCGGAGCGCGCGCGAAGGACTTCCAGCGCGGGATGGTGAACGGGGTGCACTACCTAGAGCTGGTCGAGCCGATCAAGCAGCTCAAGCGCGAAGGACGACTCGACGAAGCTCTCGTCCTGTGCACCGCAGCGATCGCCGGAGCAGAGGGCTCTCGCGACGGCCGCGAACCGGCACCCTGGTACACCGAGCAGGCCGCCATCATCTACCGCAAGCTCGGACGCCGCGACGAAGAGATCGCCGTCCTCCAACGGTGGCTCAAGCTGTGCCCGAAGGAACACCGCGACGGAACACGCATCGGAGAACGACTCGCGAAACTGACGGGATGACCGCAGACTCCCACCCCTAGTCGCCGGCTCCAAGCACTCCTAGGCCCGCGTCGACGATCGCGCGGGAGCGGCGGTAGAACGTCGCCCGAGACATGCCCAAGTCACGCGCGACCTGCGCGGCCGGCTCCCCACCCTTGACCAGCTGCAGCGCGGAACGGACCTGACTATCGGTGATCTTCTGCGGCCGGCCGCCAAGGTTCTTCCCGGCCGCGCGGCGCTTGCTGATCGAATCGATCACCCGCTCGCGCTTGATCTCATGCTCCATCTGCGCCAACGCCGCCATGATCGTGAACAGCATCGACCCCATCGGCGTCGACGTATCCACATCCCCTCCCCCGAGATTCAGCACGCGAAGGCCCGCACCACGGCCGCGCAGCTCGTCCGCGAACGCGAGCATGTTCTGCGTCGACCGGCCCAAACGATCCAACGTGGTGATCACGAGCGTGTCCCCCTCGTGCAACGCATCAAGGGCACGATCGAACTGCGGCCGCGACGCACGAGCGCCCGACACCCCATGATCGACGTACAGATCATCACGCCGGATACCGGCAGCGAGCAGGTCGACCTCCTGTTGATCCGTCGACTGCTGCCGCGTCGACACCCGCGCATACCCGATCAACCTCGCCACGACGCTCCCCCTGTCTCGAAACCGATGCTTCATACCTGCATCGAGGCACGAGGTTACGCGACTTAGTTATGAGAATCGACCCGCCGCGAGATCTCGCCTCTACTGCGCCGCGTGTGAGTTTCAGCGTTCTGCGGCGGCGTTCTGATGCCGCTCCGTGTCGCGTCTAGTTAAGGAGCTCGGCCTGAATTCGAGCGGCGACCGCCTCGCGGAGGGGGCGGACGCTCTCGGCGCTCCAGTCGGTCGGGTCGGGGAACTTCCACTCCAGGAACCGGCCGGTCGGAGTCGCAGGGAGGATAAGGCCGGGCTTCATGGCGATGACGATGTCCGCGTTCTCGAGGTCCTCGACCGTGACGGCGCGGGGGGTGCGGTCGCTGATGTCGAGGCCGAGCTCAGCGACGGTGGCAGCGATCGCGGGGTTCACCGTTTCGGCCGGGGAGAGGCCGGCGGAGGTGGCGGTGTAGCGGTCGCCGGCGAGGACTTCGAGCAGGCCTGCGCCGAGTTGGGAGCGGCCGGCGTTGTGCTGGCAGAGGAAGAGGACGGTGGGCTTCTGAGTCATGCGGGGATGCTGCTTCCGGTGGTGGTGCGGGTCCAGGTCTGGGTGGCGATCTGCACGGCGTCCCACGGTGAGCCGAGCGGGGGCGTGTAGGAGAGGTCGAGGTCGGAGACCTGCTCGACGGTGAGCCCGGCGAACAGGGCGGTCGCGTAGGTGTCGACGCGCTTGGCGGTCTCGGTGCCGAGGCGTCCGACGAGCTGCGCGCCGAGCAGACGTCCGTCGCGGGTGTCACCGGTGATGCGGATCGTGATCGGCTGCGCGCCCGGGTAGTAGCGCTTGTGGTCGTCCGCAACCGCGGTCGTCGTCGCCGGCTCGTACCCGGCGGCGAAGGCTTCGTGCTCGCGCAGTCCGGTCCGGGAGGCGACCAGATCGAACACCTTCACGACCTGCGTGCCGACGGAGCCGGCGAACCGGGCATCGCCGCCGAGGGCGTTCTCGCCCGCGACGCGGCCCTGCTTGTGCGCGGTCGTGCCCAGCGGCAGGTAGGTACTGCCGAGCAGGCGGTGGTGGGTGGTCACTCCGTCGCCGGCGGCGAACACGTGCGGGAGGCCGGTGCGCATCGCCTCGTCCACGGCGACGGCACGGCCGGCGCCGAGGGAGGCTCCGGCGCGGGCGAGCAGGTCGGTGTTCGGCTTCACACCGACAACGAGGAGGACGACGTCGGCGGTGCGCGTCAGAGGCGTGCCGTTGTGGTCGGCGTGCACGGCGAGACCGGTCGCGGTCTTCTCGATCGAGGCGACGGTGGTCCGGGTGAGGACCTCGACGCCGCGCTCGGTCAGTTCGGTGTGGACGAGGGCGCCGAGTTCGGGGTCGAGGGTGGAGAGCACTTCCGGGCCGCGCTGCAGCTGAACGACGCGCAGGCCTCGGACGGTGAGGGCTTCGGCCATCTCGAGGCCGACGTAGCCGGCGCCGACGATGATCGCCGTCTGCGGGTCGCGACTGTCGAGGTAGCGCTCGAGCGCGAACGTGTCGCCCATTGAGTGCAGCACGTGCACTCCGTCCTCCGGCCCCAGCTCGTCCACTCCGGCGATCCCGGCGGAGGAGGCGAGGGCGCCGGTCCCGACGATCAGCTCGTCGTACCCGATCCGGTCGAGCGTCCCGTCCGGGGTGCGGATGGTGAGCTGCTGTCCGGCGACGTCGATGTCGGTCGCGAAGGTGTCCAGCCGCAGGGTCATGCCGGTGGCTTCGAGGTCGGCGTGGGTGCGGTGCGCGAGGGATTGCCAGGGCTGGACCTCGCGGGAGAAGTAGTACGGGATCCCGCAGATGGAGAAGTTCGGGTAGGAGTCGGCGACGACGACGGTCACGTCGACGGACGGGTCGAGCTCGCGGGCGCGCAGCGCGGCGGAGATCCCCGCGTCGCTGCCGCCGATGGCGACGAGATGCATCCTGCTCCTTCGGTCCGAGAACAACGACCGAACACTGACGCCCGTCGATGAACGGGAAGTGACGCGCACGTGTCGCTACATCGACACGCGTCGATCTATCGGAGTGGCACGGTCCCGGCTGTTCAGCCGGCTCGGTCAGACGGTGGTGAGCAGATGCGCGAGGGAGTCGAGCGCGCCGGGCACCAGGCGGTAGTAGGCCCAGGTGCCGCGCTTGTCGCGGCTGAGGATCCCGGCATCGACGAGGACCTTCAGGTGGTGCGAGACGGTGGGCTGGGAGAGGCCGAGCGGCTCGGTCAGGTCGCAGACGCACGCCTCGGCGTCGGCGTGCGCGGCGACCATCGAGATCAGCCGCAGTCGCGCCGGGTCGGCGATTGCGCGAAGTGAGCGGGCGAGCTTCTCGGCGTTCTCGGCGTCCATCGCCTCGCGGGTGAGCGGTGCGCAGCACGCGGTCACGTCCGCCAGCGGGAGCATCTCGAGAACGGCCATGCCCTCAGTGTGCCACGCGGATCGACCGGCATCGATGGACGCCGGCACTCGTCCAGGCATCGATGAGGATCGATGTAGTGTCTTCATCGATCATCATCGATGCCTTTCCGAGGAGCTCTCCAGCATGACCGTGCTCGCCATCGCCATCTTCCTGATGACCCTGACGCTGGTCATCTGGCAGCCGAAGGGACTTGGGATCGGCTACAGCGCTCTCGGCGGTGCGGTGATCGCGCTGGTCACCACCGTCGTTCAGCTCTCCGACGTCCCGACCGTGGTCGGGATCGTCTGGAACGCCACCCTCGCGTTCGTGGCGATCGTGCTGATCTCGCTGATCCTGGACGAGTCCGGATTCTTCGAGTGGGCCGCGCTGCACGTCGCGCGCTGGGGCCGGGGACGTGGGCGGCTACTGTTCGTGTTGATTGTGCTGCTGGGCGCGGTGATCGCGGCGGTGTTCGCGAACGACGGGGCGGCGCTGATCCTCACGCCGATCGTCATCCAGATGCTGCGCGCGCTGAATTTCTCCGCGAAGGCGTCCCTCGGTTTCATCCTCGCCACCGGCTTCATCGCCGATGCTGGCAGCCTGCCGCTGGTGGTGTCGAACCTGGTCAACATCGTCTCGGCCGACTTCTTCGACATCGACTTCGCCCGCTACGCCCTCGTCATGGTTCCCGTCGGCGCGGTTGCCGTCCTCGCGAGCCTCGGTGTGCTCTTCGCCTACTTCGGCCGCTCCATCCCGAAGCGCTACAACGTCGACGCGCTCGCCCGCCCGGCGTCCGCGATCAGCGACCCGCTCGTGTTCCGCACCGGCTGGATCGTCCTGGCCTTCCTGCTCGTCGGCTACTTCGCCGCCGACCCGCTGCACGTACCGCTCTCCGTCGTCGCCGGGATCGGCGCGATCGCCCTCGTCGCCGTCGCCGCCCGGCAGCCGGCGTTCCTCTTCGCCCGCGTGCGTGCCGAGGAGCGCGAGCTCGTCACCGCAGGCCCGCTCGGGTCCGGTGGTTCCCTCGACGCTGGCGAGCAGCCCTCGCGCCGGCGCATCCCGGTCCTGAAGGTGATCCGCGACGCTCCCTGGCAGATCGTTCTGTTCAGCATCGGCATGTACCTGGTCGTCTACGGTCTGCGCAATCAGGGATTGACCGACGAGCTCGCCGGCGTCTTTTCGTTCTTCGGCGACCGCGGCACCGTCATCACCGCACTCGGCGTGGGTACCGTGATCGCGGTCCTCGCCTCCCTGATGAACAACATGCCCACCGTGCTCATCGCGGCCCTCGCGATCTCCGCCGCCGGAGCGACCGGACTGACGCAGGAGACGATGATCTACGCCAACGTCATCGGCTCCGACCTCGGCCCCAAGATCACCCCGATCGGCAGCCTCGCCACGCTGCTCTGGCTGCACGTCCTGGACCGCAAGGGCATCCACATCGGCTGGGGCCGCTACTTCCGCACCGGCATCGTCCTGACCGTCCCCGTCCTCCTGATCACGCTGCTCGCCCTCGCCGCCTGGCTCACGATCCTCGAGTGAACATCCGGTACGAACATTGACGCACGTCGATATCCACCGTCACACTGATATCGATCGGCGTCGATGCCGTCCCTCCTCCTCCTCCTCCTCCCCCCCCTCGCCCCGACCAGAGAGCTCGCACCATGACCGAGAAGCCCACCGTCCTGTTCGTCTGCATCCACAACGCGGGACGCTCGCAGATGGCCGCCGGCTACATGCGCGCCCTCTCGAACGGCGCCGTCGAGGTCCTCTCCGGCGGGTCCGAGCCCGGCGACCAGATCAACCCGATGGCGATCGCCGCGATGGCGGAGGAGGGCATCGACATCTCGCAGGCCGTGCCCACGCTGATGACCACCGAGCAGGTGCGCGAGTCGGACGCTGTGATCACCATGGGCTGCGGCGACGTGTGCCCGATCTTCCCCGGCAAGCGCTACGAGGACTGGGCCCTCACCGACCCCAAGGGCAAGCCGCTCGAGGAGGTCCGCCCCATCCGCGACGACATCAAGGCACGCGTCCAGGCGCTGCTGGCCGAGCTGCTGCCCGCGAAGGTCTGACGATGAGCGACTTCAGCACCCGCCGAGCCATGCCGGGCCTCGTCTACCCGGAGGGCTACCTCGCCCGCCTCGCCGAGGAGCTCAGCGAGAAGTTCCGCGGCGTCTTCGCCGCCGAGACCGTTGAGCGGTACGTGCTCGAGTCGTACACCGGGCTGCTGCGCACCTCGAAGGTCAAGGCGCACCTGGCGAGCCAGACGGTGCGCTTCGCCACCGACCGCCTGACCGCTCTCGCCCAGGCCAAGGGCGCCATCGCCCGGGAGGTGCCGGAGGTGCTGTTCATCTGCGAGCAGAACGCCGGCCGCTCCCAGATGGCCGCGGTCCTCACCGACGCGCTCTCCGGCGGCCGCGTACACGTGCGCTCCGCCGGCTCGATGCCTGCCGCCGCACTCAACCCCGCCGTCGTCGCGGCCATCGAGGAGATCGGCCTGGACGTGACCGACGCGTTCCCCAAGCCGCTCACCGACGACGTCGTCCAGGCGGCCGACGTGGTCGTCACGATGGGCTGCGGCGACGCGTGCCCGATCTACCCGGGCAAGACCTATCAGGACTGGGACCTCACCGATCCGGCCGGCCTCCCGATCGAGGAGGTTCGCGTCGTACGCGACCAGATCAAGGCCCGCATCGAGGCCATGCTGATCACCCTCGGCGTCGAGACAACAGGAGTTCCCGCATGACCAGCACCGCGACCGCCATCGAGAACGTCGTCGTCGTCGGATCCGGCCCTGCCGGCTACACCGCCGCCATCTACCTCGCCCGCGCGGGCCTGGAACCGATCGTCCTGACGAGCGCGGTCGAGGCGGGCGGCGCCCTGGTGAACACCACCGAGGTCGAGAACTTCCCCGGCTTCCCGACCGGGATCATGGGCCCAGACCTGATGGAGAACATGCGCGCTCAGGCCGAGCGCTTCGGG
The DNA here is from genome assembly GCF_004366415.1 of Rathayibacter sp. PhB151. Lineage (NCBI taxonomy): Bacteria > Bacillati > Actinomycetota > Actinomycetes > Micrococcales > Microbacteriaceae > Rathayibacter > Rathayibacter sp. PhB151. The sequence continues at coordinate 149,666 of NZ_SOEN01000012.1, forward strand.
GCCCGCATCGTCTACGACGACGCCACCGCGCTCGAGCTCACCGGTGACGTGAAGTCCATCACCACCGGCTACGGAGGCAGCTATCGGGCACGGGCCGTCGTGCTCGCGATGGGCTCCGCCTACCGGAGGCTCGGCGTCCCCGGTGAGCAGCGACTGACCGGTCACGGAGTGTCCTGGTGCGCGACCTGCGATGGGTTCTTCTTCAAGGGCCAGGACATCGCCGTCGTCGGCGGCGGCGACTCCGCCCTCGAGGAGGCGATGTTCCTCACCCGCTTCGCCGCCTCCGTCACCCTCATCCACCGCCGCGACTTCCTCCGAGCGTCGAAGATCATGCAGGACCGCGCCCTGGCCGATCCGAAGATCCGCGTCCTGTGGAACACCGAAGTCACCGAGGCGCTCGGCGACGAGAAGCTCACGATGCTGCGCCTGCGCGACACCGTCACCGGCCAGGAGTCCGAACTCGCCGCGACGGGTCTGTTCATCGCCATCGGCCACGACCCCCGCTCCGAGCTCGTCCTCGGCCAGGTCGACGTCGACGACGACAACTACGTCCGCGTCACCTCACCCACCACCGAGACCAACCTCCCCGGCGTCTTCGCCGCCGGAGATCTCGTCGACCACCGCTACCGCCAGGCCATCACCGCCGCCGGCACCGGCTGCTCCGCGGCCGCCGACGCCGAGCACTATCTCGCCGCCCACGGCCTCGCCTCACTCGCCCAGGCCACGACGGCCGTCCTCGACGACGCCGTCACCGCCTGACCTGCACCACCGAAGGAGACCATCATGACGATGACCCTGACCGTCCCGCCCCGCACCGACGAGCGCCGCCTCACCGGACTGCCCGTCGCCGTCATCGGCGCCGGCCCCGTCGGCCTCGCCGCTGCCGCGCAGCTGCTCGAGCGCGGCCTCGACGTCATCGTCTACGAAGCCGGAGACAGCGCCGGCGCCGCCGTGCAGCAGTGGGGCCACACCCGCCTGTTCTCCCCGTGGGAGTACCTCGTCGACTCCGCCGCCGGACGCCTGCTCGACGCCGCCGGGTGGGAAGCGCCCGCCGCGAAGAAGCTGCCCACCGGGCACGAGTTCGTCCGCGACTACCTCGCGCCCCTCGCCGCGACTCCGCAGCTCGCTCCGGTCATCCGCTATCGCTCCCGTGTGACTGCCGTGTCCCGTGAGGGCATGGACCGCACCCGCTCCACCGGCCGCGCAGGCACACCGTTCCTGCTGCGCCTGGACACTCCCGAGGGCGCCGTCGACGTCACCGCCCGCGCGGTCATCGACACCTCCGGCACCTACTCGACCCCCAACGCCCTCGCCTCGGCCGGCCTCGATCCGATCGGCGCCGACGACGTCGCCGAGCACCTCAGCCACGCGCTGCCCGACGTGCTCGGCGCCGACCGCGCCCGGTTCGCCGGGAAGAGCGTCCTCGTCGTCGGCGCCGGCCACTCCGCCGCGAACACCCTGATCAAGCTCGCCCGCCTCGCCCGCGACGAGCCCGGCACCACCATCACCTGGGCGATCCGCGGCACGAGCCCGCTGCGCGTCTTCGGCTCTGGCGATGACGAGTTGGAGGAGCGCGGCAGGCTCGGCGGCACCGTCCACCAGCTCGTCCGCGACGGCGCGATCACCCTCCTGGACCGCTTCGAGGTCGACCGCCTCGAGAAGACCTCCACCGGCCGGGTCGCCGTCCTCGGGAGCCGCCGGAAGGAGCGCGAGAGCGTCGAGGCCGACGTCGTCGTGCAGGCCACCGGATTCCGGCCCGACCTCGACATGCTCCGCGAGATCCGCGTCTCCCTGGACGAGATCGTGGAAGCGCCCCGCGCGCTCGCGACGCTCATCGACCCGAACCTGCACTCCTGCGGCACCGTCGACCCCCACGGCGTCGCAGAACTCGCGCACCCCGAGCCGAACTTCTACATCGCCGGCATGAAGTCCTACGGTCGCGCCCCGACGTTCCTCCTCGTCACCGGCTACGAGCAGGTCCGCTCCATCGCGGACGAACTCGCTGGGGACCACGCCGCCGCCCGGCGCGTGCAGCTCGTGCTCCCCGAGACCGGCGTCTGCTCCACCGACATCGGATCCGCCGGAGGAAGCTGCTGCTCATGACCGCGATCCGGGTGATGCTCCCCGAGGACTGGGCGGCGGTCGAGACGATCTACCGTGAGGGCATCGCGACCGGGCACGCCACCTTCGAGGCCGAACCGCCGACCTGGGAGGCGTTCGACGTGGGGATGCTCGACGTTGGGCGTCTGGTCGCCGTCGACGGCGACCAGATCCTCGGCTGGGCGGCGCTCTCGCCCGTGTCGAGCCGGCCCGTCTACGGAGGGGTGGTCGAGCACTCCGTCTACATCGCGTCGTCTGCCCGCGGCCGCGGAATCGGCGCCGAACTCCTGCAGGCGCTCATCGATGCCGCAGACGCCGCAGGACTCTGGACGATCCAGTCGAGCATCTTCCCCGAGAACACCGCCAGCCTCGCCCTCCACGACCGCGCCGGATTCCGCCGGGTCGGCACCCGCGAACGCATCGCGCGGATGACCCACGGACCAGCCGCCGGCACCTGGCGCGACACGATCCTCATCGAGCGACGACGACCTAATTGATCGACGTTCGACGCCATGCCGGGTCCTTGACTTCCGGCAAGAACTGAAATCCGTAGGCTCGCGCTAGGCCGCGAGGTGGATCGACCACCCGAGGTCATTGCCGTTGATGTCAACTTGAGCCATGATGGTCACGAATCGGCATACGTACGTCCAAAGCCAGCCACCCGGCTGGCTTTTCACGTTAATGGACGCCCCCCCGAGTCGTCTTGGCGGGGGCGATGATCGCGGTCCGCGGTACCTGGCGGAGCTCGATGCCGCCGTGCCGCGGCGCCGCACGAACGTCGCCGTTTTCTGGCCCACGATGTCACCCCCTACCTTGAAAATGGGCGATCGATCGATCACCCGACAAGCCGGCCCCGAGCCGGCTTTTTTCATGCCCAGGATCGAGCAGCAACAGCTCTCCTGGCCCCCTCCTCTCCTGTCAGCGCTCGAATGATTGCTGGTAGTGAGCGACACCGAGTCATCCGGCTCGGTGTGATCCGAACGCGTTCGCGCGTTCAACACGCGGAGGTCACCATGAACCCGCTCTTCGAGATGCGGCAGGGGGAGGTGGACCCCAACGTCGTGATCGTGTGCGCCACGATCTACTTCGTCGTCAACAAGGTCGAGGATCTCGTCCTCGTCTTCTGGCCGACGAAGAAGCCTGCACGACTGAAGGCCCGTCTCAACCGCAGCCGCCGCCGCCCCAGGGCCTAGCTCGAAAAACGACCCCCTCCGCAGGGGGGAGAGCTCTGTCTTCTAGCGCCTCGAAAAACAGTAGCTTTCTGCGACGCACCGACGACGGTCGCTGCGCCCTCGGCAGGACTGGATCGACGGGAGGCTGCTGTCCCGGAAAGACGTCTTGCCGCGTGACGTCTCAGGACGGTTGCGGAGGACGTTCCCGAGTCATCATCCTGTGGGCCTCTGGGGTACACCCCAACGCAACACCAGTGACACCCAGCGACGCCGTAGCAGTAGGGTCACTTCTCCACCTTTCGCTACACATCTGCGTCAGGGTCTGGGAGTGACGCAACGAACGCAGACCGTCGGCTACGTCCGAGTCAGCACGACCGAACAGAACCTTGATCGACAGATCGACGCGATCGGAACCGTCGACCGGATCTTCGAAGAGAAGGTCTCCGGCGCCACCCGCACCGACCGGCCTGCTCTCGCCGACTGCATCCGTTATGTCCGAGACGGCGACCTCGTCCGAGTCGCATCGATGGACCGCCTCGCACGCTCACTGCGAGGTCTCCGCGACGTCGTCGACGAGATCGTCGCGAAGGGCGCCTCCGTCGAGTTCATCAAGGAACAGCAGACCTACGGACCCGGCGGCGACGACGCACTCGGACAGCTGATGCTGCACCTGCTCGGCGCGTTCGCCGAGTTCGAACGCTCCCTCATCCGAGAGCGCCAAGCCGAGGGCATCCGCATTGCGAAAGCTGCGGGGAAGTACAGGGGCCGGCAACGCCGGCTCGACGCCGACCAGGTCGCTGCAGCTCGAGCGGACATCGCCGCCGGCATCCCGAAAGCAGCAGTGGCACGCAAGCTCGGCGTCGACCGCACCACCCTCACCGAGCGCTGGCACTCCCCCGACCCGACGAGCTCGCCGCGACCGAGATCTAGAGCGGCGTCAGAACGCCTGCTTGTCGAACCCCTCGGGAGCCGTGTGCATCGGATCTGCCCACTGCAGGCCGGCGGCGACCGCGCGGGCCAAGCTCTCGAGGCCGGTACCGAAGTAGCAGTACCCGTGCGTCGTCTCGATCTGCTGGCGCGGCGGCATCACCACGAGGCGCCAGTTGAACAGCATCTTCCACACCTCGACCGTGAAGGTCTCCGTCTCCTGCAGCCGAAAGCCATTCTCCGTCCGCACGATCCGCTCCCCCGCGACGTCGGTCTCCGAGCGCAGCTGCTGCTCGAGGTCGTCGAGCGCCTCGGCTCGGGTGCGCAGCATCGCCTTCTGATCCACCGTTCCAGTGTCCCGATAGCCGCCCCGTCACCGGGCATTTCATCGGGCGGGTCTTACGGGACACTGCCGCCCGCGCCGAAGCGCGGCCCATCCCGCTCGGTGGACTGGTGCGGTGAGCGACCCCCGTACGGAACACGCTTCAACGCATGCAGGTAAGCAACCTTGGACACGAGCGACGTCGGCTGCTGCGGAAACCGAGGGCATCGGTCGTGTGAACCGGGATGACGCCTTCCCCAGCCGCGCTCGATACGCTCGCCACCCCAAGAAATGAGGTGACCGTATGTACGGATCAAAGAGGCTCATCGACTTCGCTGTCGCCGAGGAGCAGGCGCGGCGGCAGCGCATGGAAGCCGACCGCGAGACCGCGGACCACGGAGACGATCGCCCTGAAGGGTTCGACGCGAGCTCCACCCCTCTGCCGAGCTACAGACCTCTTGCAGACGGCCGGGGCGATGCTGCTAGCGACGACGCGGAGTAACCCAGTCGCACAGTGCCGCGAGAACACACGCGCTGAGGACCGCGACGACGCTGCGAGGAACGCCGCTTCAGGTGACCGGTTCAGGATCCCCTTCCGGGACAGAGGCAACGGATCTATTCGGCGGTGATCAGCTCGCCGGGCGCACCGAGAGACGCGAGGTCGACATCGCCCTGTGACGTCAGGAGCTCGCCGCTGATCCCGTCGTAGACGGCGGTGAAGACGTCCACTCGATGGAGGTCGAAGCCGTAGGGCGCGTCCGTTCTCTCCGCGGGCGCGTGCACGCTCAGCGCCCAGACCGGCTCGTCCGGTGCGATCCAGTAGTGGTCCGCGAGAGCGGGGTCGTACGCGGCAAGCTCCTTGTACGTGGTTCCGACCGCGTAGATCGGGTACTGCTTCTTCTCCTCCGCACTGAGCGTCGAGAGCTGGACTCCGGTGCCGTTAGCCAGGTCGAGCGCCGGGTTCGTCAGCTGCTGGACGTCGATGATCGGCCCCTCAGAGGCGGCGGTGGCGATGGGGGTACCCGGTGGGCCCTCCGTCGGGACGGTGGGTGTCAGGGACCCCGTCATTTCTGTTGGTTCGGCAGCCGTCTCGGTGGAGATGAGGGTCGTGCTCGCGGTGGCGTCGATGGTGACGGGGCCGGAGCGGATGCGCATCGTCGTGGAGGTCTGGGTGAAGCTGACGCCCTCTGCGCCCAGCACGTCCATCAGCCACTGCTCTCGTTCTCCGGCGGCGTCGAGGCAGCCGACGTACGTCGTCGCAGGGCCTCCGGTGATGACCCATACGGAGGTCTGCAGGCCGGCGTACTGGAGGTCGTAGGTGAGCGTATTGCAGGGACCGTCGACGCTGAGCGTCGACCGGCCGTCGGTGCCGGTGATGCGAAGGCTGACGGGGTGATCGAGCAGCCATCCGCCTGATCCTTGATCGCCGATGACCGCGGTGGTCTCGTAGACGGGCTTGGTCGCGTCTTCGGCGCTGAGCAGTTCACCCGGCACCTGCGACGTCGACGGAGAGCCGGGGCTGCTGGCGCTCGTCGCGCATCCACTGACGAGGAGCGCCGCGGAGAGGCAGAGGGTACTGAGGGCGAGGGTTCTCTTGCGTCTGAAGGTCACTGGTCGACTCCGGTCTGGGTCATGGGCGGGTTGGTGCAGTCGACTGTGGTTATCAGTCCCGTGAATATCTCGATTCGGCCGCCCTCCTGGCACACCTGGCTTCCTGCGAGGGAGAACAAGGCTGCGTCCGTTCCGTCTCCGTTGGTGCCCGCGAGCGCAGCACACGCCGCTGCGAGCGACGCAGTGGACTGCTTCGCGGGCGTCTGAATCTCGCCCGACAGGGCGACGCCCTGCCCGTTTTGTTCCCAGCAGGTGACGGGCGCCGCGACCGGAATGCCGCGCTCCGTCGTCACCCCCGTGAGGACTGCCGCGCTGAGGACCGCGCCCGCGATGCCGGCGAGGGTCACCGCCGCGGCCTGGCCGAGACGTCGGCGGCGGCGGATGCGGTGCGCGAGGCGTGCGCTGATGCGCTCGAGCTGCTCGTCGCTCAGGTCAGG
>NZ_SOEN01000013.1:0-109921 GCF_004366415.1 Rathayibacter sp. PhB151
CCCGTGCACCTGCCGGATCGCATCCCCCACCGGATCCGCCAGCACCCGCCGCTGCACCGCCCGCGGACCCTCGAACGCCGACCCCACCTCCGCCGCCACCCGCGCCGTGAAGGCCGCCGCATCCTCAGCCGACAGCAGACGGCCGCCGGTCGCCGAGCACGCAGCGCAGTGGACTCGGGGCAGGCCGTCGTCGGAGTCCGCCGATCCGCCGGGAGCGGCGGAGCCGCCCGGGGTGTTCTCGGACGGGACGGTCGGTGCAGTCAGATGCGGTGTCTCCCACGTCCCATGGGCCGGCGCGACGCCGGGCCACTGACGGAGGTCCGGCGCTTCCCACGGCGTCGAACCGCCGGTGATCGAGAGGGGGATCAGCGTGTGGTTCCCGCCGTCGACGTGGACGGTGCTGGGCTGGTACTCGGGACGTCCCGGCACGCCCCGTTCCCGCGAGAAGGTGGCCTCCGTCGGCGGACGGATCGCGATGCTCAACCGAGCGGCAGCGGCTCTCAGCCATCCCTCCCGCTCGAAGCTCGGAGTATCGGCGGCGAGGAACCGGTCCGTCGCGTACCGGTTGGCGCGCAGCATCCACGGGTCGACGGCGATCGAGGGGAACTCCTCCGTCGTGAACTCCGGCGCCGCCCCCGACGGACCCGGTGAGGTCAGCGCTTCCCGCGCCGCCGTCAGCCCGAGCGGGCCTCCCTGCGTGAACAGCTCAGCGAGGGCGACCTCGACGATGGCGGTCGCGTCGGCGGCGCCGGCGACCGGCCACTCCCGCCAGGCCGCGGTCGGAACGTCGACGGAGCGCATCGCCGGAGTCCCCCCGCCGAGATCGGCGATGGCGTGCATCAGCTCGTGCTGCACCGACTCCACGGGCCTCACGATCCTCGCCGCTCCCGTCTCGGGGTCGAACCACGCGTAGTCGCCGGCGTCCGTGTCGGACCAGGTCCCCCTGCCCAGGACGATCATGCTCCCCGAGCCGGCCGGCCCCTCCGCCACGGCCTGCTCACCGTTCGCGCCTGCAGCCGTGTCGGCTCCCTCGGCGAACACGATCTGCACCGCGGACGTGCGCCCCTGGGCTCCGTTCGGACGCGGCACCGTCCAGACGCCCTTCGCCGACGGTCCGAGGAGATTCGGGATCGCCTTCAGCGCCGCGTTCCCCGTGGGGGTCGTACGGATCAGGTCGATGACGTCCGAGACGCGATTCACGAGCAGCTGGAACCGGTCATCGCTCAGGAGCGTCCCGTCGGACGCGAACAGTGTCCCGCTCGTAGGGGACAACCGGTTCGTCACCCCGATGCCGGGGGACACCTCGACGACCGTGTAGGGCTGGGCGGAGTACGGGTGCCGCAGGGTCAGGCCCGCAGCACCGGGGTTCCGGACGTCCACGCGGTGCGGTTGCGCGGCGGCCGCGGGATCCCGCGCCGGTGTCGCCTCCGCCAGGGGTGCGACGAGGGAGGCGAGGAGCGTCAGAGCGACGAGGAGTGCCGAGCACGCTCGCGACGGTCGACGGTCGGATGCGGGTCGCGTCCAGATGCTCATCCGAAGGACGGTAGTGACCTCTCCGGACTCGCAGCACGCGTGCGCGGGAGGCTGGCGCGTGAGCACCCCTCCGCGCCGCATCAGCTCGACATCCCGGCGTCAGCACGCCGATCGGGAGTGTCGGGGCGATCACCGCCGCCAGGCCCGCCCGTGCGCGCCGAAGACCGATCCGGGCCCCGTGTCGTTCTTCGCGACCGTGAGGCCGGTGATCCCCGGCGGGCCGCCGCAGGAGAGCGCGGAGCCGTGGCGGGGGAGCGCGGTGCGGGGCCGCTACCCCCTGACGGGTGTGATCGCAAGCAGTGCCCCGGTCCGCGTTCCAGTGACACTCTGTGCAGATGCATGCAGACAGCGACGACGCGAGCGCGGAGCGGGTCCGCCCTGCCCTGGCCGAGACGGCCGCGCGCCTGCTCCGGGCCGTCGCGACCGGTGACCGTGCCGCGTTCGCCGAGCTGTTCGACCGCTTCGGCGGACTCTTCTCCGCCTCGATCGCCACGGTGCACGCCGATGCCTCCACGCGCGACCGGCTCTGCACCGAGGCCTTCGCCGCGGTCTGGCGCCGTGCCCGGGAGGGCGCCCGCGCCCCGGAGCCGGTGCTCTGGCTGCTCGAGGTGCTCTGCGAGACGCTCGGCTCCTCCCGGGAGGGCTCGCGCCGCCCTCTCGCCGAGGGGCTCCTCGCACTGGCCTGCCCGGATCGCGAGCTGTTGCTGCTCGCCGTGGCCGGCCGCTACTCCCAGCCCGAGATCGCCGCGCTCACGGGCGTCCGCGAGTCGCGGCTGCGCGCGGTCCTCCGCGACGCGCTCGGCTCCCTCCGCGGCGGCCTCGGCGACGGGCGCCTCACCGCCTGACCGCGGCGCCGTCTCCTCGAGAAGTCGCCGCCTCCCCCGCGGCGGCTCCGACGGGCGTAAACTTGAGTCACCCGAACTCAACTTTCGAACCGCAAGGAGGAGATGCAGATGCAGGCCGGTCGGACACCCCAGCAGGACGAGTCGTCCGCGCTCGCGCAGTACGGCGTCGACCTGACCGCGATCGCGGCGAGCGGCAAGCTCGACCCGGTCATCGGACGGGACGCCGAGATCCGCCGCGTCAGCCAGGTGCTCACGCGTCGCACCAAGAACAACCCGGTGCTCATCGGCGAGCCCGGCGTCGGCAAGACGGCGGTCGTCGAGGGGCTCGCGCAGCGGATCGTCGCGGGCGACGTCGCCGACAGCCTCAAGGGCAAGCGGCTCGTCAGCCTCGACCTCTCCGCGCTGATCGCGGGGGCGAAGTACCGCGGAGAGTTCGAGGAGCGGCTGAAGGCCGTCCTCGCCGAGATCAACGACTCCGGTGGCCGCATCATCACCTTCATCGACGAGCTGCACACCCTGATGGGCGCCGGCGGCGGCGAGGGCTCGGTGGCGGCGGCGAACATGCTCAAGCCGATGCTGGCCCGCGGCGAGCTGCGGATGATCGGCGCCACGACGCTCGACGAGTACCGGCAGTACATCGAGAAGGACGCGGCCCTGGAGCGCCGCTTCCAGCAGGTCTTCGTCGGCGAGCCGACGGTCGAGGACACGGTGGCCATCCTCCGCGGGCTGAAGGAGCGCTACGAGGCGCACCACAAGGTCGCGATCGCCGATTCCGCGCTGATCGCCGCCGCCTCGCTGTCCAACCGCTACATCACCGCGCGCCAGCTGCCGGACAAGGCCATCGACCTGATCGACGAGGCCGCGTCGCGCCTGCGGATGGAGATCGACTCCGCGCCGGTCGAGATCGACGAGCTGCGCCGCTCCGTCGACCGGCTGAAGCTCGAGGAGCTCGCGCTGAAGAAGGAGAAGGACGAGGCCTCGAAGGCGCGGCTGGAGACGCTGCGCGAGGACCTCGCCCGCCGCGGCGCGCACCTCGCCGAGCTGCAGCAGCGCTGGGAGCGCGAGCGCGCCTCCCTCAACCGCATCGGCGATCTCAAGAACCGGCTCGACGCGCTCCGGATCGCGGCCGAGCGGGCCCAGCGCGAGGGCAACCTCGAGCGCGCCTCGCGCCTGCTCTACGGCGACATCCCCGCCGCCGAGAGCGAGCTCGCGGCCGCCGAGCAGGAGGAGCAGCCGGCCGAGGGCCGCATGGTCAACGAGCAGGTCACCTCGGACGACATCGCCGCGGTCATCGCCGCCTGGACCGGCATCCCCGTCGGCCGGCTGATGCAGGGCGAGACCGAGAAGCTGCTGCACCTCGAGACCGAGCTGCACCGGCGCCTGATCGGCCAGAACGAGGCGGTCTCGGCCGTCGCCGGCGCCGTCCGCCGCACCCGCGCGGGCGTCTCCGACCCCGACCGGCCCACCGGCTCCTTCCTCTTCCTCGGACCGACCGGCGTCGGCAAGACCGAGCTGGCGAAGGCGCTCGCCGACCACCTCTTCGACGACGAGAAGGCGATGGTGCGCATCGACATGTCGGAGTACGGCGAGAAGTTCGCCGTCTCGCGGCTCGTCGGCGCCCCTCCCGGCTACATCGGCTACGAGCAGGGCGGCCAGCTGACGGAGGCGGTGCGCCGCCGGCCGTACTCGGTCGTGCTGCTCGACGAGATCGAGAAGGCGCACCCCGAGGTCTTCGACGTGCTGCTGCAGGTGCTCGACGACGGCCGGCTCACCGACGGCCAGGGGCGGACGGTCGACTTCCGCAACACGATCCTCATCCTCACCTCGAACCTCGGCTCGCAGTTCCTGGTCGACCAGTCGCTGACCCGCCCGCAGAAGGTGGAGGCGGTGCAGCAGATGGTGCGCCAGGCCTTCAAGCCCGAGTTCGTGAACCGGCTCGACGACATCGTCGTGTTCGAGGCGCTCGACCGCACCGAGCTCGGCGAGATCGTCTCGCTCTACGTCGACCGGCTCTCGCGCCGGCTGGCGGAGCGGCGTCTCGACCTCGCCGTCACGCCCGCCGCCCGCGGCTGGCTGGCCGAGCGCGGCTACGACCCGCAGTACGGCGCCCGCCCGCTGCGCCGCCTGATGCAGCAGGAGATCGACGACCGGCTGGCGACGGCCCTCCTCGACGGCTCCATCCGCGACGGCGACGTGGTGCTCGTCGACGCGGGCCCGGACGGCCTGCTGGTCTCCGCGGGCCTCACGACGCCGTAGGCCGGGCGAGGCTCCTCTCCCATTCCTCAAAAGTTGCGGTAGTCGCGCGCCACTACCGCAACTTTTGAGGACTCGCGGGAGGGATGCGCGAGGGTCGCTCCTCCACAGGGGGCGATCGCGGGCGGTCCGTCCACAGTCGTCGCCCGGGCGCCTCGCCGGGGTCGCGTCGGCGGGTAGCGTCCCGCCCATGGACGCCCCCTCTCCCGCCGCCGGCGCGCGCATGGCCGACCTCGCGCCCGAGGAGCGGCCGCGCGAGCGGCTCCGCGCCCGCGGTCCGGAGGCGCTGACCGACGCGGAGACGCTCGCCGTGCTGATCGGCAGCGGGGTCCGCGGGGCGAACGCCACGGTCGTCGCGCAGCGTCTGCTCGCGCGCTTCGGCGGCATCGACGCGGTGTCGCGCGCGGGCGTCGCCGACCTCGTCCGCCAGCGCGGCGTCGGCGAGGTCGCCGCTTGCCGCATCGTCGCGTCCTTCGAGCTGCGGCGCCGGATGAACCGCGCCGGCCGCGCCGCGCGCGTCGTCGACGCGGCCGGTCTCGCCGAGCTGGTGACGCCGCTGCTCGCCGCACGGCCGACCGAGACCGTGCTCGCCGTCGCGCTGACCGCCGCCGGAGCCGTGCGCGACGTGATCGCCCTCGCCGACGGACCGCCCACCCACGCGGAGGTGCCGGTCGCCGAGATCCTCGCCGAGGTGCTGGCGCGCGGTGCGGCCGGCGTCGGCCTCGCGCACAGCCACGCGGGCGCGGCGGACGTCCTCCCCTCCGATCTCGCCGCGACCCGGGCGCTCGCCGAGGCGTGCGCGGCCTGCGGGCTGCGGTTCGTCGCGCACGTCGTCGTCGGCGCCGACGGCTGGCGGGACGCGCCGCCGTAGCGCGCGCGGACGTTCGTGCAAGCCCCTGGCCCGGCACCTGTCGTTCCGCGCGAGCGGCGTACCGTGGACGAGCCCCCACCCCCTCTCGAGCAGGAGTCCTCATGCGAGCAACGATCATCCACGGCGAGCGCGACGTCCGACTCGAGGAGGTGCCCGACCCCGTGCTCTCGACCGGTCGCGACGCGATCGTCCGCGTCACCGCCGCGTGCGTCTGCGGCTCCGACCTCTGGCCCTACCGCGGCGTCACCCCGACGAAGGAGGCGCACCGCATCGGCCACGAGTTCGTCGGCGTCGTCGAGGAGATCGGCGACGACGTGCACGACATCGCGGTCGGCGACTTCGTGATCGCCCCCTTCTACGTCTGCGACGGCACCTGCGCGAACTGCGCCAACGGCGTCTCGACCTCCTGCCTCACCGGCGGCTGGTGGGGCGCCGAGGTCGGCGAGCAGGGCTTCGCCGACGGTGCGCAGGGCGAGAAGGTCCGCGTCCCGCTCGCCGACGGCACGCTCTTCCCGGTCGGCACCGACGTCGACCCGAAGCTGATCCCGAGCCTGCTCACCCTCGCCGACGTGATGGGCACCGGTCACCACGCCGCCGTTTCGGCCGGCGTCACCGCGGGCTCCACGGTCGCGGTCGTCGGCGACGGCGCGGTCGGCCTCTGCGCCGTGCTCGCGGCCAAGCGCCTCGGCGCGACCACGATCATCGCGATGTCGCGGCACGAGTCCCGCCAGGCGCTCGCCACCCGCTTCGGCGCGACCCACATCGTCGACACCCGCGGTGACGAGGGCGTGGCCCGCGTCCGCGAGCTCACCGACGGCATCGGCGCGGACTGCGTCCTGGAGTGCGTCGGCACCAAGGAGTCGATGCAGCAGGCGCTCGACTCGGCGCGCCCCGGCGGCATGGTCGGCTACGTCGGCGTCCCCAACGGAGGGCCGGAGCTGCCCGTGCGCCAGATGTTCGGCTCGAACGTCGGCGTCAACGGCGGCGTCGCGCCGGTCCGCGGCTACATGGCGGAGCTGCTGCCCGACGTGCTGAGCGGCGCGATCGAGCCGGGTCTCGTCTTCGACCTGGAGCTGCCGCTCGAGGAGATCGCCGAGGCGTACGCCGCGATGGACGAGCGCCGCGCGATCAAGACCCTCGTGCGGCCGTAGCGGGAGCCGGTCGTGCGCATCGAGGTCGAGACGCCCCGCGGCGTCGTCGCCGGAGTCGCGGAGGACGGCGTCGCCCGGTTCCTCGGCGTCCCCTTCGCACAGGCGCCGGTGGGCGACCGCCGGTTCCGCGCGCCCGAGCCGCGGGCGCCGTTCGACGGAGTCTTCGAGGCGGACGCGTACGGCGCGACCCCTCAGCGCGGCCGCCCCTTCGAGTTCACGACCATCCCCGAGCACTCGATCCCGGGCGAGGACACGCTGACGTTGAGCGTGTTCGCCCCGGCCGAGCCGGCCGGCCCGCTCCCGGTGCTCGTCTACCTGCACGGCGGCGGCTACGTCACCGGAGCGGCCTCGAGCGACTGGCACGACGGCTCGGCCTTCGCGCGCGACGGCGTGATCGTCGTGACGGCCGCCTATCGGCTGGGGGTCGACGGCTTCGGCGTCGTCGAGGGCGACGCGAACCGCGGCGTCCGCGACTGGCTCGCCGCCCTCGAGTGGGTCCGCGAGAGCATCCGCACATTCGGCGGCGACCCCGGGCGGGTCACGATCGCCGGCCAGTCCGCGGGCGGCGGCGCCGTGCTGACCCTGCTCGGCTGCGCCGCGGCACAGCAGCTCTTCGCGCGCGCCGTCGCGATCTCGCCGACCGACCGCAGCGTCCCGCTCGAGGAGGCGGAGGAGCAGCTCGCCGCCTTCGCGCACGGCCTCGGCGTCGAGCCCACCCGCGCCGGGCTGGCCTCGCTCGACCAGGACGGGCTCTCCGAGACCGCCGCGCTCACGATGATGCCCGGCTCGGGTCACGCGATCGTCTTCGCGCCGGTCTCGGGCGACGCGCTCCTGCCCCTGCCCGTGTCCGCGGCGACCGCGACGACCGGCCTCGACAAGCCGCTCCTGATCGGGGCGACCGCCGACGAGTTCGACAGCCCGCGCCTCCAGCGCGAGCCCGGGGCGGCGCCCCGCACGACCGACCTGCTCTTCCGCCGCGCGGTGCTGCAGGCGGCACGGAACCGTGCCGCAGGCCCGGCGCCGACCTGGCTCTACGCCTTCGACCGGCTCTCGCCCGCGACCGGCGGCGCGTCGCACTGCCTCGACCTGCCGTTCTTCTTCGACCACCTCGACGCCGAGGCGACCGCCCGCGTGCTGGGCGAGGACCCGCCCGCGGCGCTCGCCACGGTGATGCACGCCGAGCTGGTGGCCTTCGTGCGCGGCGAGGATCTGCCCTGGCCGCCGGCGCACGGCGAGGAGGGCGACGCGGTGCGCGTCTACGACGTCGAGCCGGCGGTCGTGCCCGGCCACTACGACGACGTGCTGCCGCTCGTCTCGGACCCGCGGGCATGAGCGGGTCCGCGCGCGGCGCCGCGCCGCGCTTCCACCCCGACCTCGCGCTCGGCCGCTTCGTCCCGCCGATCGTGCTCGGTCCGCGGCTGCTCCGCCTGGCCACCCGACGCACCGCCGTCGGCGGGGAGGCACCGCCGGACCTGCTCGTCGAGGACCTCGAGATCCCGGGACCGGACGGCCACCCGGTCCCGGTCCGCAGCTACCGTCCGCGCACCCTCCGCGGGGCCGCGCCCGCGCTGGTCTGGGTGCACGGCGGCGGCATGGTGCTCGGCAGCCGCTTCGACGACGAGGCGTCGAACATCGCCTTCGCCCGCACCCTCGGCGTCACCGTCCTCTCGGTCGGCTACCGGCTCGCCCCCGCCCACCCGGCACCCGCCGCCCTCGAGGACGTGCTGGCCGCGTTCCACTGGCTCGCCGCGCACGCCGACGAGCGCGGCGTCGACCCCGAGCGGATCGCGCTGGGCGGCGCGAGCGCGGGCGCCGGCCTGGCCGCGGGGGCGACCCTCCTGGCCCACGACCGCGGGGGAGCGCAGCCCGCCTTCCAGCTGCTGGTCTACCCGATGCTGGACGACCGCACCGTCACCCGTCCTGGGCCGGCGCTCCGCGGTGTCCGCGTCTGGACGCCGGGCAGCAACCGCTTCGGCTGGACGTCCTACCTCGGCGCGGAGCCCGGCGGCCCCGACGTCTCGCCGTACGCCGCGCCCGCCCGCCGGGACGACCTCTCGGGCCTCCCGCCCGCGTGGATCGGCGTCGGAACCCTCGACCTCTTCCACGACGAGGACGTCCGCTACGCGGAGCGGCTCCGCGCCGCGGGAGTGCCCTGCGAGCTCGAGATCGTCGACGGCGCGTTCCACGGCTTCGACGCGCTCTTCTCCCGCACCGGCGTGGCGAAGCGGTTCTGGGCGGCGAAGGCGGCCGCTCTCGGGAGGGCCCTGGGCGTCTGAGGGCCCGCGATCCGGGCCCGACCGGACGGCGGATCGGGCCGTGCGGGGTGCCGCTGCGCCGGATGGGAGCATGGACGCATGGACATCGACCGCCTCGCCACCCGCTACGAGATCGCCCTGCCCGCCTGGATCGAGGACGCCGTGCGCGACGTCCCCGAGTACCTGCCCGAGCGCGAGGACCGCATGGCCCTCGTGCACGCGCTCGCCGATCGCAACTTCCGCGAGGGCAACGGCGGCCCGTTCGCGGCGATCGTCGTCGAGCGCGACTCCGGTCGCGTGGTCTCGGTCGGCGTGAACGTCGTCCTGGGCAGCGGGGTCTCCTCCGGCCACGCGGAGGTCACCGCGCTCGGTCTCGCGCAGACCGCGCTCGGCTCGTGGGACCTGGGCGGCGAGGGCCTGCCGGCGCACGAGCTGGTCGTCAACTGGCGGCCCTGCGTGCAGTGCTACGGAGCGACGCTGTGGTCGGGCGTGCGCCGGCTGGTCGTCGCCGGGTCCGGCCCGGAGCTGGAGGAGATCTCCACCTTCGACGAGGGCCCGATGCGCGAGGACTGGGCCGCGCAGTTCGAGGCGCGCGGCATCGAGGTCGTCGACGGCGTGCTCCGCGACGAGGCGCTCGAGGTCTTCCGCGCCTATCGCGCGCACGTGGACGCGGGGGACGTGCTCGTCTACAACGCGCGCGCCGCGGACTGATCCCTGCGTGAACTTGTAGTCGTCCGGCCCCTGTCGGCTGAGCGCAACCGACTGAAAATCCCTAGGGCTGGCGGAGTAGCGGCTGACGGGAGTTCAAGTCTCATGAGTGCATACGAAACGGACTGCCTATCGTTTCCGATGCGGGAGGTGTTCAAGGCCAGGATGCTCAGGAACGCCGAGCACTCCCCAAGGATGCGCGTTTATAATCCCATCGGGTGCAAGAAACTCTTCTGAATAGATTGTGAAAGGCGTATTTTCTTTCCCGCGGAACACGACTTTTCGTCCAGCGGCCTTCCCTTCGCGCAAAGCCTCTAAAACGTTCTCACTATCGTCTGCTTCCAGAAGTGGGTGGTAGACCCTGACATTACGCAACCGCAATTCCTGGCCGAATAAGCTGATGCTCCAATTAGAAATCTCGAATCCTAGCGCGGCGCTCCCTGCAAGTAGACGCGCAAAGGCATCATCGAAAACTCCAGATAGCTCCACGGTAAGCGACTCGTGGCGATATAGCGACGTTGGTTTACCGTCTAGAAGATTACACATGATTCTGGCCCACACGCGATCAGAATCGTTGAAGCCACCTTCAGGAATTTCTAGATCTAGGTCGAAGTGTCGCTCGAGCTGCACAAGGTCTCCGACAAACTGCCGAAGAGGCGCGATTTCTTCTGGAGGAGCCTCGCCATGCAGAGATACCGCAACCGGGTCTTCGTTGGGCTGCTTCAGCTGAAGGGAGGTGGCGTCGGAGAGAGAATCTAGGAGTCGAATCGTGCGGCGAAGGGCAGATGCGCGCTGGCCGATAGCATCGAATACGAATTTGATCGCGCCTTCTGGCTCTCCGTCTGATCGAAACTTCCAGTGCAGCTTTAGGCCGGGGAGTACGACTGTGGCACTTATGCCACCAGAGCCCGCGTAACTACTTGTTAGGTTGCCACTTGTAGCCGCAAGCTCGATTCCTTCTGCTCCGATCGTCGCTACGCGGAGCTTTAGAGGCTCCTCTAAGCCGTTAACAGAATAAATCCGAAGTTCTGCGGTGTCAGTATATTCGTCGGCGAACCATTCAGGCCCCAACGTTCTGAAGTGTTCGACTATACGTCCAGGTAGTGACACCGCTTCTGATGCACCGAAGGTCATAATATCCGTGAATTTCTCTTTCAGCTGATCGTCCTCTTCCCCGAACCGCAGGCCGAAAGAAATCGAAAGCGGCTCCCTTTCATGAGCTTGTGGGTGCTTGGCGTATGTGGTGAAAGTTCGCGACCCGTCCGGCGCAGTTGTTAAAGCTGTGCCCCAAAAAGCACTTCGACCGTCCAGCTTCTTTTGTAGAAGTTTAACTTCGGAGTCCAGGTCATTTGGCTTTGCCAGGAAAGCGGACTGGCGATTCAGTTCCTTAAGCAGTCGAAGATCGCGATCTCGTGTGAAATAGTCGTGAATCGCGGGGTGCTTTGCTAGAAGAATGTCCAATTGAGCGGGTCCGAAGAAGTCGATCCGAAGCGTCCTTCCGTGTCGCATTGCCAGTACGGCTTTTCGCTCCCCGGCGGTGACATTTGTGGGAGTCACAAGTGTCCAAGCTGGCGGGTTTTCCTTCTCAATCGCCGTGTCGAGTGACTTCTTTATCTGTCGCCGCCGCGCTGTAAATCCGCCTGAAAAACCACCAGGGAAAAACTTGAGTTGAAAAATGCGCCTCAGTTTCCGATCTGATGCATCCCGGACGTCTACATCGATGCCCCCGTCCCCTCCGCGCCCGCTGAGCACCTCGGCAATCTTTTCACCTTGATGGTATTCGGCGATCAGGAGCGCCTCAATTAGGTCGTTAAATGTTTTTTCTTCTATTCGGTTCCAGTCGACGCGGTCCATGCTGTTATTATGACCCACGTCGAACGGTGGCGGCGCGACATGAGATCGCGGTCTGGATGGCTCCGCGACGGCGGTTGTGAGAGCCAGGAACTCGATCCGGAGAATATCGTCGTTCGCGTTCACCAGTGCTGACAGCGGACAAGGGTGCGGCCGAACCCATCCTGCTCAGAGCCTGAAGGATTCGCGGTTAACCGCTCCAGGGACAAGGTCCTACTCGCTCGCAAATCTGATGCTGACGCGACCGCAATCCTCGAGGGGTCCCAAGACGCGTGCTGAGCCGTCAGTGGTTGCCGGGCGTGTACATGGCGGAGGCGCGCCACCAGTCGTCGAACATCGACAGCGGCACCTGCCGCTTGTGCTCGGTCGCCTGGTACCGGGCCTCGATCGCCTCGGCGACCTCGGTCGCGACGTCGCCGCCCTCGAGGTACTCGTCGAGGTCGGCGTAGACCAGGCCGAGGTTCGACTCGTCGGTCTGGCCCGGGTTCTCGTCGAGCAGGTCGGCGGTCGGCGCCTTCTCGTAGAGGCGGGCCGGGGCGTCGAGGTGCACGAGCAGCGAGCGGCCCTGGCGCTTGGTCAGGCCGGTCAGCGGCAGGACGTCGGCGCCGCCGTCGCCGAACTTCGTGAAGAAGCCGGTCACCGCCTCCGCCGCGTGGTCGGTGCCGACGACGAGCATGCCCGCCTGGCCGGCGATCGCGTACTGCGCGACCATCCGGGCGCGCGCCTTGACGTTGCCCTTGACGAAGTCCGAGATCGGCTCGCCGACCGCGTCGCCGAACGCGGAGGCGATGCCGTCGACCCCGGCGTGGATGTCGAAGGTCACCTGGCGGTCGGGCCGGATGAAGGTCAGCGCGAGCTGCGCGTCCTCCTCGTCGGCCTGCACCCGGTAGGGCAGCCGCACCGCGATGAAGGAGGCGTCGCCGCCCTCCGCGCGCACCTGCTCGACCGCGAGCTGGCAGAGCCGGCCGGCCAGGCTCGAGTCCTGCCCGCCGCTGATGCCGAGCACGAGGCCCTTGGCCCCGGTGTGCCGGAGGTAGTCGGCGAGGAAGCCGCTGCGCCGCTCGACCTCGGCGGCCGGGTCGACGGAGGGGGAGACGTGGAGCTCGGAGATGATTCGCTGCTGGACATCGCGCACGCGACAACGCTACTCCCGATGCCCCCGCCCCGCCCCGCCCCGCCCCGCTTCGCAGGCGACCGCAAGCCTCGGGCGGCGCACGCCGTCCTGCGGGTCGAGCAGCCCCGCCTGCACACACGCATGCTGGTCGAGCAGCCCCGCAGGGGCGTATCGAGACCCACCCACCACATGCACGTCGGCCTCTTCCCCGCCCTGCGGTGGCGCCGGAGGCGCCCCCTCCGCTCGATACGCCCGCTGCGCGGAGAACTCGATCAGCATGCAATGGGGCCCATTGCGCGAGCTGCAGGATCCCCCAAGCAGGGAATGTCGCCGTCTCGCGACATTCTTGATATGTCGCAGAACGTAGACATAATTCCCGGTGACAACGATCATGGACACGCGCCCCCGGCGCAGCATCGTGAAGGAAGGAGCGGCACATGTCAGTGGTTCGCACCGCCGAGGACATCGGCGCGGTGATCCGAGCACGGCGTCGACAGCTCGGCTGCACCCAGCAGGACCTGGCCGACCGAGCCGGTCTCTCCCGACAGTCGATCGTCGCGATCGAGCAGGGCAAGGAACGAGCGGCTCTGGCCGCGGTCCTCCGCGTCCTCCTCGAGCTCGGACTCGAGGCGGACGTCTTCGCCCCCGAGGACGCCCACCAGCGGACGGAGGAGCCGGCCGGTCTCGACCTTCAGGCGTACCTCCGCGGATTCACGGACGGAGCATCCACGTGACGCGGCAGCTCCTCGTCTTCGTCGACGGTGTCCGTGCCGGAGTGCTCGGATGCGACGTCCGGTCGTCGACGTTCCGCTACGACCGGCCGTACCTGGCGCGCCGCACGCCCACGCCGCTGTCCCTCTCGCTGCCTGTCGGCCCGCGGGAGTACGGGCCCGAGGCCGTCGAGCCCTTCCTCTGGGGGCTCCTGCCCGACAACGCCGAGACGCTCCGGCGGTGGGCGCTCGACGCCCGGCCGCAGGCCGACGAGCACAATCCGTTCACCCTGCTCCAGCACTACGGGCTCGACTGCGCGGGAGCCGTGCAGTTCGTGCGTCCGGAGAACGAGGCGACCTTCGAGCGTCACGGCGGCCTCTCCCGGCTCAGCGATGCGCAGATCGGAGCGCAGATCCGTGCAATGAACGCGGATCCGAGCAGATGGACGTTCGACGATCGCGACGGTCGGTTCAGTCTCGGCGGCGCCCAGGCCAAGTTCGGCCTGCTGCGAGAAGACGATGCGTGGGCCCTGCCGACGGGCGCGACGCCGACGACGCACATCGTCAAGCCGGGGATCCCGGAGTTCCGGGGAAGCGCTGTGAATGAGCACGTATGCCTCACGCTCGCCGCGCGCCTGGGGCTGGTAGCCGCGCGCTCCCGCATCGATCGGTTCGACGGCGAGACCGCGGTCGTCGTCGAGCGGTACGACCGTCTGCGCCTGGCGGAAGCCCGTCCGCCGGAAGGGAGCGCGCGTGGCCTGCGCCGGATCCACCAGGAGGACTTCTGCCAGGCGCTCTCCGTCATGCCGTCCCAGAAGTACGAGGACGACGGCGGCCCCGGACTGGGACGCATGGCGGCGCTTCTCCGCAGGCAGCTGCCGAGGGACGAGGCGCAGCGCGCGATCGAGCGGCTGCTCCTCGGCGTCGCCTTCAACTGGCTGATCGCGGCGCCCGACGCCCATGCGAAGAACTACTCCGTCCTGCTGTCGGGACGGCAGATCGCCCTCGCACCGCTCTACGACATCGCCACACTGACCCCGTACGACCGGTACCGGCCGGAGCGCATGCGGTTGGCGCAGAAGGTGGCCGGCACGTACCGGCTCGCCGAGATCGGAGGACTCGAGTGGCGGACGGAAGCCGCGGCGCGTGATCTGGACCCCGACCGCTTCGGAGACCGGATCACCGAGCTCGTCGCCGCAGCACCGGACCACATCCGTGCACTCTGCTCGGACCCGGCGCTGCGGGCGATGGACCCGGAGTTCGTCGACGATCTGCGTGCGGCGCTCCTCGATCGTGTCGCTGCAGCGGCAGCCGCGCTGCGCTGAGCCCGGGTCAGCCGCGCGCGGCGACGATGCGGGCGATCCGCTCCGGGACCGTGTCGTCCTGGAGGCTCGTGACGTCGCCGAGGGCGCGGCCGTCGCGGATGTCGCCGAGGAGGCGGCGCATGATCTTGCCCGAGCGGGTCTTGGGCAGGTCGGGGACGACGACCACGTCGCGCGGCTTCGCGATCGGCCCGATCGCTGTCGCGACGTGCTCGCGCAGCACCTGCGAGAGGTCGGCCTCGAGCGCGGTCCAGTAGGCCGGATCCTCCTCCGCGCGGTCGATCGCCTCGTCGGAGGGGATCACGAACGCCGCGATGGCCTGGCCCGTCGTCGCGTCCTCGACGCCCACCACGCCGGCCTCGCCGACCGCCGGGTGCGCGACGAGCGCCGACTCGATCTCGATGGTCGAGAGCCGGTGCCCCGAGACGTTGATGACGTCGTCGACCCGGCCGAGCACCCAGATGTCGCCGTCGGCGTCGTACTTCGCGCCGTCGCCGGAGAAGAAGTAGCCGCGGTCGGCGTAGCGGGCCCAGTAGGAGTCGCGGTACCGCTCCGGGTTCCCCCAGACCGTCCGGGCGAGGGCCGGGCCGGTGCGGTCCACCACGAGGTAGCCGCCGGACCCGTTCGGCACCCGGTCGCCCGCCTCGTCGACGACGAGGGCGCCGAGGCCGGGCAGGGCGCCCAGCGAGGAGCCCGGCTTGAGCGTCGAGACGCCCGGCAGCGGGCACATCACGGCCGCGCCCGTCTCGGACTGCCACCAGGTGTCGACGATCGGGCAGCGCCCGCCGCCGATCCGCTCGTGGAACCACACCCAGGCCTCGGGATTGATCGACTCGCCGACCGTGCCGAGCAGGCGCAGACTCGAGAGGTCGTACTCGGAGGGGACGCCCTCCGGGAACCAGGTCATCAGCGTCCGGATCAGCGTCGGCGCCGTGTAGTAGACGGTGACGCCGTAGCGCTCGATGATCTCGAAGTGCCGCGCGGTGTGCGGGGTGTTCGGGGTGCCCTCGTAGATCACCTGGGTGAGCCCGTTCGAGAGCGGTCCGTAGATCTCGTAGGTGTGCGCCGTGACCCAGGCCAGGTCGGCGGTGCACCAGTGCACGTCGTCCGGCTTGGCGTCGAACACGGCCCAGTGCGTCCAGGAGGCCTGGGTGAGGTACCCGCCGCTGGTGTGCACGAGGCCCTTCGGCTTCCCGGTCGTACCCGAGGTGTAGATGATGAACAGTGGCGTCTCGGCGTCGAAGGCCTCGGCCTCGTGCACGTCGGGCTGCGCGTCGACGACGTCGTGCCACCAGATGTCGCGGCCCTCGGTCCAGGGGAGGTCCGGCGTCTCGTCGCCGGTGCGGCGGACGACGAGCACGTGCTCGATCGACGCGACGCCGGCGACCGCGTGGTCGGCGTTCGCCTTCACCGGCACGGCGACACCGCGCCGGAACTGGCCGTCGGTGGTGACGAGCAGCTTCGCGCCGGTGTCCTCGACGCGGAAGCGCACGGCCTCGGCCGAGAAGCCGCCGAAGACGAGGGAGTGGATCGCGCCGATCCGCGCGATGGCGAGGGTGATCACGACGGTCTCGGGGATCACCGGGAGGTAGACGACGACGCGGTCGCCCTTCCCGACGCCGAGTGCGGTGAGCGCGTGCGCGGCGCGGGCGACGTCGCGCTGCAGCTCGGCGTAGCTGATCGAGCGCCGGTCGCCGCGCTCGCCCTCGAAGTGCAGGGCGGTCTTGTCACCGCGGCCCGCGTCGACGTGCCGGTCGACGCAGTTGACGGCGACGTTGAGCGTGCCGCCCTCGAACCAGGTCGCGCGCGGGACCGACAGCGTGCCGTCCTCCTGCGGGACGGCCGGCTCCCAGCGGTGCGCGGTGTGCCAGGGCTCGACCCAGTCCAGGCGCCGGGCGGCCTCCTCCCAGAACGCCACCGGGTCGGCGGCGGCGCGGGCGTGCTCGCCGGGGCCGACGTTCGCCTGCGCAGCGAAGGCCTCGGGCGCCGGGAAGCGGCGGGACTCCTCGAGCAGGTTCGCGATCGTCTCGCTCATCGGCGGGCCTCCGTGGTCGTCGTGCCGGTGGTCGTGCTGGTCGCGGGACGCGCCGTGCCGGTCATCCTCACGCCCACTTCCGGATCGCGTAGCGCTGGAACACGCCCACGATCGAGTCGGTCAGCTTGCCCAGCACGGCAAGCAGGATGATCGCGAGGAAGACACGGTCGATCCGCCCGTTGCTCTGGCTGTCGGTCAGGCGGAAGCCCAGGCCCATCGACGAGGCGATCAGCTCGGCGGCGACCAGGAACAGCCACGACTGCGCGAGCGCGAGGCGCAGCCCGGCGATCACCGAGGGGATCACGGCCGGCAGCTGCACCGCGGTGAACAGCCGCACGCCGGAGAGCCCGAACGCCCGGCCCGCCTCGACGAGCTGCCGGTCGACGTGGCCGAGGGCTGTCGCGACGGTGGTGAAGACGGGGAAGAACGCGCCGATCGTGATCAGCGTGATCTTCGACTCCTCGCCGATCCCCATCCAGAGCAGCAGCAGCGGCACCCAGGCCAGCGACGGCACCGCGCGGATCGCGCCGAGCGTCGGTGCCAGCACGACCTCCCACACCCGCGAGAGCCCGAAGAGCGCGCCGACCAGCAGCCCCAGCGCGGAGCCGAGGCCGAAGCCGATCAGCACCCGCTGGGTCGAGATCGCGACGTCCTGCCCGAGGTCGCCGCGCTGCGCGAGATCGACCGCCGCCGCCCAGACCATCGCCGGCGACGGGAACATTGAGACCGACACCATCCCGGTGGTGGTGACGATCTGCCAGGCCGCGAGCAGCAGCACCGGGAGGATCGCCCCGCCGACGACCAGGAACCAGCGCCGCGAGGTGAGCGGCCGGGCGTGCGCCGCCTCGTCGTCGCGGATCCGCTTCTGCGAGGCCTCGACGCTCGGACCGACCACGGCGGTGCCGACCGCACCCGGCGCCTGCACGAGCCCGGTGCTCCGGCGCACGAGGTCGGCGTCGGTCACGGTCTCGTCGTCGCGTGTCGCCATCGTCGTCTCCTCGGTCGGTGTCGCGGTCGGTGCTGTCGCGGGTCGGTCTGTCGTGGTTCGGTGCCGTCGTGCGGGGGTGGTGCGGGCGTCAGGAGCGCCGTCAGGCGATCGCGGACGGATCGGCCGCCGTCGCGTAGCTGTCGTCGATCAGGGAGTCGAGGGCCGCGTCGACCTGCTCCTGCGAGGCGACGTCGCCGTTCGCGACGAAGATCGGGCCGATGATGGCGAGCACGTCGGTCTGGGCCGAGCCGGGCACGTTGTCGACGTCGAGGTTGCTGCGCTCGGTGATCACCGTGGTCGCCACGGCGACGTCGAGCCCGGCGACGGACGCGAGGATGCTCGCCGTCTCCTCCTGGTTCTCCAGGGCCCAGGCGCGGGCGTGCTCGTAGGCGTTCACGACGGTCTGCGCGAGGTCGGGCTTGGCCGCGAGGAAGCTCTCGGTGGCGTTGAGCAGCCCGTAGGAGTTGAAGTCGACGTTGCGGTAGAGCAGGGTCGCCCCGGCCGCCTCCGCGCCCGCCATGATCGGGTCGAGTCCGGCCCACGCGTCGACCGAGCCGTTCTGCAGCGCGGCCCAGCCGTCGGCGTGCTGCAGGTTCTGCACGGTGACGTCGTCGATGCTCAGGCCGGCGGCCTCGAGCGCCTGCACCAGGAAGAAGTAGGGGTCGGTGCCGCTGGTGGCCGCGATCTGCTTGCCGGCGAGCTGCTCGACGCTGGTGATCGCCGAGCCGGCGGGCACGACGAGGGCGGACCACTCCGGCTGCGAGAAGATGTCGATCGTCCTGATCGGCGAGCCGTTCGAGCGCGCGAGCAGCGCGGCCGACCCGGCGGTCGAGCCGACGTCGATCGCCCCGGCGCGCAGGGCCTCGTTGGCCTTGTTCGAGCCGGCCGACTGCACCCAGGTGACCGTGACGTCCTGCTCGGCGAGGGCGGCCTCGAGCCAGCCCTTCTCCTTGATGACCAGGCTCAGCGGGTTGTAGGTCGCGAAGTCGAGCGTCAGCGTGCCGCCCTGGGTCTTCGCGGTCGAGCCGTCGGAGGCGGCGGGCGCCGCGGCCGCGCCGCCGCCGCCCTCGCCCTGGACGCAGCCCGCGAGGAGCGGGACCGCGGCGGCGGTGAGCAGGCCCGCGAGCGCGGTGCGGCGGGTGAGCGGGGAGGTGCTGAACGACGGGAAGGACATGGGGGCCTCGACTTCGGTGCGGTGGGGGAGTGGGACGAGTGTGCGGGAGCGGACGGACGGGATGTCCGCGAGCGGTGGGATCCGTGGACGGAGGGCGAGATCGGCGCCTGGGGAGGAGAGGGAGGAGGGGCGGAGTGGCCTAGTGCCGCTCGATCCCGAGCCCCTCGAGCAGCTCGACCCGCCGTTCGGCGAGCTCGGCGGAACCGCGGTCGCGGGGCCGTGCACCGGGGACCGTCATGATCTGCCGGATGCGTGAGACGCCGCCCGGCTCGTCGCGGCCGAGCAGCACGATCCGGTCGGCCAGCTGCAGCGCCTCATCGACGTCGTGGGTGACGAGCAGGATCGTGGCGGGGGCGGCCGCGTGCACCTCGAGCAGCAGGTCCTGCATCCGCAGGCGGGTCAGCGCGTCGAGCGCGCCGAACGGCTCGTCCAGCAGCAGCACGCCCGGGTTGCGGGCGAGCGCGCGGGCGAGCGAGGCGCGCTGCGCCATCCCGCCGGACACCTCGCGCGGCCGGGAGCCGGCGTGCGCGGTCAGGCCGACGAGCGAGAGCAGCTCGTCGACGGCGGTGCGGCCCGCCTCGCGCGAGGTGCCGCGCGGAAGCCCGAGCGCGACGTTCGCCGCGAGGGAGCGCCAGGGCAGCAGGCGCGGCTCCTGGAAAGCGACCGCGCAGCGCGGGTCGATCCCCGAGACCGACGACCCGTCGATCAGCACCGTGCCGGCGCTCGCCGTGTCCAGGCCGGCGGCGATCCGCAGCAGCGTCGACTTGCCGCAGCCGCTCGGGCCGAGGATCGCGATGACCTCGCCGGCGCGCACGTCGAGCGAGACGTCGGCCAGGACGGGAGCGCCCGGGGCGAAGGTGCGGCCGACCCCGTCGAAGCGCACCGGGAACGCCGACTGGCCGAGCGCGGCGTCGAAGGCCAGGCTCGTGCGGGCGGGGGTTCCGGTCATGAGGGCTCCGAGGCGGGGCGTGCGGGCGGACCGTCCGATCGTACGGACGAGCGCCGATCCCTCGGCGGCCGCGACGACACGCGGAGTAACACAGGCGCACCCCTGCACGACGAAGGCCCCGCCGGCACCGCGGAGCGGCGGCCGACGGGGCCTCGGGGAGCGGACTACGCCTGGACGAGCACGAGCTCCTCGAGCGGCAGGCGCGTGCGGGGAGCGGTCTCGCGCTCGCGGAGCACGTCGTTCTCGAGCGCGTCGGGGCCGGCGAGCACGCCCACGGCGGCGATGGTCACCGGGTCGAAGCGCTCGTCGACGCCGAACGCCGTGCGGATCCCGTCCTTGTCGAAGCCGGCCATCTGGTGCACGTGCAGCCCCTCGTGGTGCGCCTGCACGCTGAGGTGGGCGACGGCCTGGCCGAGGTCGTAAACGGCCCACGGGCGCGCCTCGCCCTTCTCGTCGACCGTCTCGGCGAGCGCGACGATCAGCGCGGCGGCCGAGCCGGCCCAGGCGGCGTTGAAGCCGACGAGGGTGCCGACGATGCTGTCGAACTCCGGAGTGCCGCGGCGCGCGACGATGAAGCGCGACGGCTGCGAGTTGCCGGCCGAGGGGGACCAGCGGGCGGCCTCGAGCAGCGCGGTCAGCGTCTCGTCCGCGATCGCCGCGGAGGCGTCGTAGGAGCGGGGGCTCCAGCGCTCGGCGAGGACGTCCAGGATCGGGGCGCTGGTCGAGGCGGTGCGGGTGGCGGTGTCGGTCATGGGGTGCTTCTCTCCGGAGATCGCTGAACAGGGAGGGCCTCGTCGCCCGAGGGACCCAACCGCAGGAGCTCCGCCGGCATTCCCGCTCGTCGCGCCGACCGGCCGTTCGCCCACGGAGGAGCACGGGGTCCTGTCGGTGCGGAACGGTACCCTGGAGAGCGGCGTGCTTCCCCGCGCGCGACAACTCACCACTCTGATGGAGGATCATCCATGGCCCAGCACTTCGACGTCGTCGTCCTGGGGGCAGGCCCCGGTGGATACGTGGCCGCGATCCGTGCCGCCCAGCTCGGCAAGTCCGTCGCCATCGTCGAGAAGAAGTACTGGGGCGGTGTCTGCCTCAACGTGGGCTGCATCCCCTCCAAGGCGCTGCTGCGCAACGCGGAGCTCGCCCACATCTTCCACGCGCAGGCGAAGCAGTTCGGCATCTCGGGCGACGTCTCCTTCGACTTCGGCGTGGCCTTCGACCGCAGCCGCACCGTCGCGGACGGACGCACCAAGGGCGTCCACTTCCTGATGAAGAAGAACAAGATCACCGAGTTCGACGGCACCGGCTCCTTCACCGGCCCCCAGGGCCTCGACGTGCAGCTCACCAAGGGCGGCTCCGAGTCGCTGACCTTCGACGACGCGATCATCGCGACCGGCGCGAGCGTC
This sequence comes from Rathayibacter sp. PhB151, assembly GCF_004366415.1. NCBI lineage: Bacteria > Bacillati > Actinomycetota > Actinomycetes > Micrococcales > Microbacteriaceae > Rathayibacter > Rathayibacter sp. PhB151. The sequence goes on from NZ_SOEN01000013.1 coordinate 21,163, forward strand.
CGCCTCCTCCCCGGTGTCGAGCTCTCCGAGAACGTCGTCACCTACGAGACCCAGATCATGACCCGCGAGCTGCCCGACACGATGGCCATCGTGGGCGCCGGCGCGATCGGCATGGAGTTCGCCTACGTCCTGAAGAACTACGGCGTCGACGTGACGATCATCGAGTTCATGGACCGCGCCCTCCCCAACGAGGACCCGGACGTCTCCAAGGAGATCCAGAAGCAGTACAAGAAGCTCGGCGTCGAGATCCTCACCTCCACCAAGGTCGAGTCGGTCGTCGACAAGGACGGCTACGTCACCGTCACCTACACCGGCAAGGACGGCACGCAGTCGACCCTCGAGGTCGACAAGGTCCTCATGTCGATCGGCTGGGTCCCCCGCGTCGAGGGCTTCGGCCTCGAGAAGACGGGCGTCGAGGTCACCGAGCGCGGCGCCATCGGCATCGACGAGTACATGCGCACCAACGTCCCGCACATCTACGCGATCGGCGACGTCACCGCCAAGCTGCAGCTCGCGCACGTCGCGGAGGCGCAGGGCGTCGTCGCCGCCGAGACCATCGCCGGAGCCGAGACCCAGACCCTCGGCGACTACCGGATGATGCCGCGCGCCACGTTCTGCCAGCCGCAGATCGCCTCCTTCGGCCTCACCGAGAAGCAGGCGACCGACGAGGGCCACGAGATCACCGTCTCGACCTTCCCGTTCATGGCCAACGGCAAGGCGCACGGCCTCGGCGAGCCGACCGGCTTCGTCAAGCTCATCGCGAGCAAGCAGTACGGCGAGCTCCTCGGCGCCCACATGATCGGCCCGGACGTGTCCGAGCTGCTCCCGGAGCTCACGCTCGCGCAGAAGTGGGACCTCACGGCGACCGAGCTGGCCCGCAACGTGCACACCCACCCGACGCTGTCGGAGGCGCTCCAGGAGGGCTTCCACGGCCTCAAGGGCCACATGATCAACATGTAGCTCCCCGCTCCCCCTGCACCGCGCGCTCCGGCTCGCGGCCGCACCTGCTCCGGCTCGCAGGATCCGCCTCGGCTCGCCCGATCGCGCGGATCCGGCGAGCCGGAGCTGTTTCCGCGAGCCGGAGCTGGCTTCGCGAGCCGGAGGTCCCGCCCCGAGCCGGATCGCGACCCGACGGGCCCGGCTCCGGGCCGCCGCTAGCGTGGACGGATGGAACCGCGCCTCCTCGACCGACTCGCCGCCGACGCCTGGCCGCCCCTCGAGCGCCGCGCGCTCGGTGGCTGGCAGTTGCGCGCGGCCGGCGGTGTCACGAAGCGCGCCAACTCCGTGCTCACCTCCGGTCCGGTCGAGGACGTGGACCAGGCGATCACCGCAGCGGAGGAGTTCGCGCGCGAGAGGGGGATCCCGCCGCTCTTCCAGCTCGGCCCCGCGACGCTCCCCGCCGACCTGCCCGAGCGGCTCGCCCGCCGCGGTTACGCCGGGCACGAGCGCACCCTCGTCCTCACCGGCTCCGTGACGGAGGCGCTCGCCGCGCTCGGTCCCGCCGCCCCTGAGGCCGCGGAGCCGGTCGAGACGACGGACGCGCCCGGTGAGGAGTGGCTGTCGCTCTGGTGGTCGGTCGACGGCCGCGGCGGCGACGCCGAGCGCGGGATCGCCGAGCGGATCCTCGCGGGCTGCGACTCGGCCTACGCCCTGCTGCGGGACGGGAGCGGCCCCGCCGCCTGCGGCCGGCTCGCCTGGGCGACCGCCGAGGACGGCGAGCCCTGGTGCGGCCTCTTCGCGCTGGCCACTCGCCCCGACGCCCGCCGCCGCGGCCACGCCGCCACGCTCCTCCGCGCCCTGCTCGAGCAGGCCGCCGCCCGCGGCACCGACCGCCTCTGGATCCAGGTGCTCGCCGACAACCCCGCCGCCCGCCGCCTCTACGCGTCCCTCGGCTGCCGCGAGTCCTCGCACTACGACTACTGGCGCCCCTGACCGCCCCTCTCTTCCGCGAGATGCCACTTGTGCACGCGACACGCCGTGAAACGTGTGCACAAGTGGCATCTCGCGGAAGGGATCAGCCGGCGATGACCGCGCGCGCCACGGACTCGGCGCGCGCCGCGTCGCCCGTCACGAGCACCCGCCACCACGTGTCGTCGGCCAGCACGTCGACCTCGCACGAGCCGCCGCCGCAGCCCGAGAGCGCGCGGTCGCCGAGACCGTCGAGCGGAGTCAGCGTGACGGCGAGCCCGGTCGTCAGGGAGAGGTTGCGCCAGCCGTCCTCGCCGTTCGGGAGCACGTCGACGCTCAGACCCGCGTAGCTGCTGCTGGTCGCGTCGGTCCAGGTGCACGAGGCGTAGCCGGCGCGGGCGGCGGCCGCGGCGGAGGCGGTCGACGGAGCGACGCCCTCGGTCCCGCTCCCCGGGGTCGCGTCCACGAGCCCGGCCGTCGCGGCCAGCTGCTCGCCGGTCAGCACCTCGGCGCAGACGGGTGCGGTGGCGGTCACCGGCTCGTCGAGCCGACCGCCGGCCGCCGCGGCGGTCGCCGTGGCGAGGGCCGCGAGGTCGGCGTCGGCCGGCGAGCCGGTCAGCGCGAGCGTCACCCAGGTCGAGCCCGTGAGCAGATCGACGGAGCAGATCTCGACCGAGCACGCGCTGTAAGCCTCGACGTCGGTCGCGAGTCGCGTTCCGCCGGAGAGACCGGCCGCGGCGAACGCGTCCGCGGCGTCCTCGGCGGCCGAGGCGGTGATCGACGCCGTGCCGTCCTCCTCGTACCAGGCGCAGGTCAGCAGCCCGCCGTTCTCCTGCGCCGACTCGCGGATCAGCTCGGCCGAGGAGCGCACCGTCTCGTCCCGCGTGCCCTCGAGCGAGCCGGCCGCGATCCCGAGGGCGCTCGACGCCCGCGCGACCGGCAGCAGGGCGTCGCAGTCGAGCCGGGCCGCCGAGGAGCGGCTCGGGGTCGGCGACGCGGAGGCAGGAGGAGTCGCAGAGGCGGTCGCGGACGCCGTCCCGCTCGCCTCCGGCTCGGCCGCCGTGCAGCCCGCGAGCAGGCCGGCCGCGACGAGCAGCGCCGCCCCCGCCCCGACGGCGCGCGCCCTCACGCGGCCAGCTCGCGCTCGATCGCCGCCGTGAACGCGTCGATGTCGTCCTCGCTCGTGTCGAACGAGCAGACCCAGCGCACCTCGCCGGTCGCCGGGTTCCAGTCGTAGAAGCGGTAGGCGGCGCGCAGCCGGTCCGCGACCCCCGCCGGCAGGGTCGCGAACACCGCGTTCGCCTGCGTCGGCTGGGTGAAGGCGAGCCCGGCGATCCGCCCGGCGGCCACGGCCTCGTCCAGCTGCGAGCGCAGCCGTGCCGCCATCGCGTTCGCGTGCCGGGCCGAGCGCAGCCAGAGCGGCTCCGCCTCGCCGTCCTCGCCGAGCATCGCGAGCAGCTGCGCCGAGAGGAAGCGCATCTTCGAGGATAGCTGCATGTTGGTCTTGCGGAGGAACGTCAGCCCGCTGGACGCCTCGGGGTCGAGCACGACGATCGCCTCGCCGAGCAGCATGCCGTTCTTGGTGCCGCCGAAGGACAGCACGTCGACTCCGGCGTCGCTGGTGAAGGCCCGCAGGGGCAGCCCGAGAGCCGCGCCGGCGTTCGCGATCCGCGCTCCGTCCATGTGGAGCCGCATCCCCCGTTCGTGGGCCTGGTCGGCCAGCGCGCGGACCTCCTCCGGTGTGTAGACCGTGCCGAGCTCGGTCGACTGCGTGATCGAGACGACCAGCGGCTGGGCGCGGTGCTCGTCGCCGAAGCCCCAGGCCTGCTCGTCCACGAGCGCCGGCGTGAGCTTGCCGTCGGGGCTCTCGACGGTGAGGATCTTGATCCCGCCGACCTTCTCGGGGGCCCCGCCCTCGTCCGAGTTGATGTGCGCGGTTCCGGCCGAGACGACCGCCCCCCAGCGGGGCAGCATCGACTGCAGACCGGTCACGTTCGCCCCGGTTCCGTTGAAGACGGGGAAGGCCTCGGCCTGCTCGCCGAACTCGCGGCGGAAGACGCGCTGCAGCTCCGCGGTGTAGACGTCCTCGCCGTAGGCGACCTGGTGGGCGCCGTTCGCCGCGGCGATCGCCGCGAGCACCTCCTCGTGCACGCCGGAGTAGTTGTCGGAGGCGAAGCCGCGGAGGTCGGGATCGTGCAGAGCGCTCATCCCCCCATCCTCGCAGCCCGCCGCGGATCGATCCTAGTGGCGGGCGCCGTCGCTCCCTGTGTTTCCGGCATGTGAACGGACCGTCCTCTGAAAGCCGATTGCCGTCAAGAAGTTGGTATCGCGTGGGAGGCAGGCCACTCTTGTCCTATGCGCATGGACACTTCGGGGGCGGTCCGCGACATGCCCGCCCCTCCCGGGGTGGACGAGATCGCGGCTCGCTTCGGCGATCCCGTCCTCGCGTTCGCCCCGCAGCCCCGCCTCGAGGAGTTCGCGGCGGCGCAGACCATGGCGCTCGGACGCTTCGTCGAGATCTCCCTCTCTTACTCGTTCTTCAAGAATCCGCGCAACCGGGCCGACCCGGTCAACCACGTCCCGCTCACCCCCGAGCAGAAGCGCGCGATCGAGCGCGCCGAGAACGACCACCTCCCGCCGTGGATGGTCGATCAGGTCACGCGGATGCGCTATCCCGTGCTGTGGGAGGCGGTGCGCACCTCCGTGCCGATCCCCGCCGAGCGCAGCCGCCCGCTCGAGTCGCGTCTCGCCGCGCACATGGGCGACGTGCTGAGGAACACCTTCCCGGGTCGCGTCCGCACCCGCCGCGGCGGCATGCCGGTCGTCGCCGCCGCCCTGCGCGACGAGGACGTCGTGCGCGGAGTCCCGGTCGTCGTCGACGGTGAGGCGCTGCGCGGCTACCGCGTCGACACCGACCCCGACGTGGTCGCGATCGGCGCCCGGGTCGACGGCCGCTACATGACGGTCGTGCTCGATCGGAAGATCGCCCCCGACATCCGCATGGAGTTCGTCCGTCGAATCCCGCCACGTCCGGCACCGGCCCAGCCTCGGCGCTGACGCCCGAACGGACGCGATCGGGCTCGGCAGCGGGCACGATCGGATCTCTGCGGCGCGGTTCACCCCTGCCCGGCGAGGCTGTCCCGCCAAGCGCGCGCCGAGACCTTGACGCCGTCGAGGAGGCGCAGTGCGGCGCTCATCGAACGACTCATGGGACGCAGATGCCGCGACAGGTTGCCCAGCAGCGCGAGCTGCTGATCGAGCCCGCTCGCGCCGGGGACGTCGAGAGCTCGGACCAGGCCGTCCAGAATCTCGAACAGCATGCGCTTGGACGCTTCGTCGGGCGTGCCGCTGAGGAGGAAGACCAAGCGCGATACATCGCTGTCCACGCCCTGCCACACCGCACCGAGTTCCTCCGCCGCGTGGTCGAGTCGTGCCACGGGCTGCTCCAGCTCCGCCCCGATCTCCGACAGGGCTCGCGCAGTCGCGTACGTCGGTCCGGTCCGGAGCGGAGGCCGACCGGAGAACACGGCACTGATCGAGGCGATCGCATCCTTCAGGCCGGAGGCCGCGCGCTCGATGTCTGTCCGACTCGCCTCCAGGGATTCCAGGGTCTCGAGAAGGTCGCGGTCCTCGTCGGGGTCCTCTCCACGCTGAGTGAACGTCTCCGTCCTGTCCTTGGCCACGGTCGCAACAGCGATGCGGAGCCGCTGCGTCAGCTGGTCGAGCACGGTGTCGTACTCGACACTTTCCGGTTCGAGCAGCCGGAAATCTGTGGCCGCAACCCACTGCGTCTCTTTGATCACTGACCAGACCGGGTCCTTGTCGGACATCACGCCGCTCGCCGAGGGATCCACCCAGATGAGCGGGAGGAGGACTTTCTGCCCGGGATCCGCGGTCGCTGCCCGCCGGAAGTCCAGGAACTCCTCCCGGCAGGCGGCGCTGCTGAGGTAGCGAGGGGTCACGAAACTCAACAGGAAGGTCGTCGTGCTCGCCTCTGCTCTGAGGCGCTGTCGCCAGTTCTCCCCCCAGGAGATGTCGTCGCGGTCGATGAAGAGACGGAGGGAGCCGCCCGTCAGGAACTCGTAGCGGTCGGCGAGATCTTTGGCGAAGGAGATCATTCGCCCGCGCGAGCTGGCGTCGTCTGCGTGGACGTGACTGATGAAGATCGAGGCGTCACTTCCGACGATCGGATCCGGCACAGTGACGACCTCTCTCTCTGAGATGCGAGCATCGCCGGCCCTGCCGAGCGGATGGGATCCGTCGAGGACGGCCAGGGGGAGCCCCCAGATGTTCTCTCGCAACCGGATGACCTCGGGGCCGTTGTGGAACACGAAGCCTCTGTGCAGTCCTCGTCCCTCACCGAGAGCGATGAGTCCGGCGATGTCCCGCTCGTGGACCGAGCGTGACGCCTTGATCTCGACACCGACGGTGCGATCGAGTTCGTCGATCATCACGAGATCGACCGCTCGCCCTCGTTTCTCCGCTGGACGCCAGTAGAAGGCGCGGATCTCGTGGTCGGACCAGCCGGCCGCGGTCGTCAGCTGGTTGACGACATGACTTTCGAGAAGCGCTCCGAGTGCTTCACGGTCTTGACGGAGATCGACTCCGGCTCGGGTCATCGATTCCACGGCGAAGGACGTATCGACCGGGTGGATCTTCGCGCGCGAATGGGATTGGCGTGGCGGCGCGGTGGCGAGGTTGGGGAGGTGATGAGTGAGGAAGACCCGCTCGAAGACTCCGAGATAGCGATCGATCGTTCGGCGGTCGAGATCGAGCTGCTGAGCGAGGCGACTGGCGTTGAAGATACCGCCCGGTGTGCGCATGAGACCGTCCAAGGCGGCGCGGGCGGCAAGAGTGTCCACTCCACGGCCGGCGAGTGCCTGATCTGAGAGCAGGCCTTCGATGTCCGACCGCAGGTCCAGCGAGAGGTCGCGCCGTGTCCTGATGACATCGGGGACGACGTAGGTGGGGAAGCCTCCCCTGGTGAGCCGATCGAGGAGCGTCGACTCGTCGAGATCGGTGCGCCCTCCTGCAGCGATCTCTGCATCGAAGAGGAGGTCGACGATCGAACCCTCCTGGCCTCCGATCTCCCACTCCGTCAGCGGACCCATGCTGAACCGGCGGGAGCGTCGCGTGAGGGCGTCGGCGCCGCCGAGTCCGGTCCGAGCGATGGACGCTGAGCCGGTCAGGACGACTCTCGTGCCCGCGCCGGGAATCTCGTCGACGAGCTCCTTGACCAGGAGCGGAAGCGCTTCGAGCAGTTGCGCCTCGTCGATGATCGCGGGGAAGGTGAGGCCTCGCAGCCAGCCGCCCGGGTCGGAAGTCGCTCGGCGGAGCACTGAGGGGTCGGCGAGCGAAGTGTAGGAGAAGCCCCGCTTCTGGAGAACGCTGCGCACGAGAGTGGTTTTGCCGACGGCCCTCGCTCCCTCGAGAACGACGACCTTCGCATCGGAGGAGAGAAGGGCATCTCCAAGCAGCCGGGGAATGAGAGACATGGCAAAAATGTACATTGTGTGTATACATTTTTGTACATGAGACGCCAAGCGGCGGTCCGGCTTCGCCGGTAGCGTCAGGACCGCCCCGGCACCGCGATCCCGTGCTCGTAGGCGAAGACGACGGCCTGGATGCGGTCGCGGACGCGCAGCTTCATCAGGATCTTGGACACGTGGGTCTTCACGGTGGCCTCGCCGACGTAGAGCTCGGCGGCGATCTCGGCGTTGGACGAGCCGCGGGCCAGGTGCACGAGCACCTCGCGCTCGCGGTCGGTGAGCTCCTCGATGCCGGGGTGGACCTCGGCGCGGGCCGGCGCCGTCGCGAAGCGCTCGAGCACGCGGCGCGTCACGTCGGGTGCGAGCATCGCGTCGCCGCGGGCCACGACCTGCACGGCCTCGACCAGCTCCTCCGGCGACGCGTTCTTCAGCAGGAAGCCGCTCGCTCCGGAGGACAGCGCCTCGAAGAGGTAGTCGTCGCGGTCGAAGGTGGTCAGGATGAGGACGCTGGAGCACAGGCGCGGATCCTTGACGATCTCGCGGGTCGCGGCCAGGCCGTCCATGCCGGGCATCTGCACGTCCATGCAGATGACGTCCGGGCACAGGTCGGAGGCCCGCTCGATCGCCTCGATCCCGGTGCGGGCCTCGCCGACGACGACGATCCCGGGCTCGGACTCGAGGATGGTGCGGAAGCCGGCGCGGACGAGCTCCTGGTCGTCGACCAGCAGCACCCGGACATCGGCCGTCATGCGCGCCCCCCGCTCGCTCGCTCCCGGCGCCCCCACGACACCTCGGACGACGCTACCTGCTCCCCGGACCCCGCGCGGACGCTCGTCAGAGGGACGCGCGCGCGCACCAGGTAGCCGGATCCGCTCGGGCCGGTCTCGACCGTGCCGCCGACGGCCGCGGCGCGCTCGCTCATGCCGGTGTGCCCGAGCCCGCAGGACGTCGCGGCGACGGGATGCGCGCCCTCGCCGCCGTCGTCGGCGACCTCGAGCTCGACCGCGTCGTCCAGGTAGCGCAGCCGCACCTCGGCGGTGGCCCCGCGGCCGGCGTGCTTGCGCACGTTGGTGAGCGACTCCTGCGCGATCCGGTAGAGGCTGAGGCCCACGGTCGCCGGGATGTCCCGGGGCTCGCCGACGGTGAGGAACACGGCGGGCAGACCGGAGCCGGCCGCCGCGAGGACGAGCTCCTCGAGCTGCGCGACCCCGCGGGTCGAGGCGGCGTCGGTCAGCGGGTCGAGGGCGGTGTCCTCGGCGCGGAGGGCGATCAGGATGCGGTGCAGCTCCTCGATCGCCGATCGCGCGTCGCTCTCGATGGCGCTGAGCGCCGTGGCCGCCCGCTCCGGATCGCGCGCGAGCACCCGCCGAGCAGCCCCCGCCTGCACGCCCATCACGCTGACATGGTGGGCGACGACGTCGTGCAGCTCGCGGGCGATGCGCAGCCGCTCGGACGACACCGCCTGGCGGGAGGAGCGCTCCCGCTCGTCGTCGAGCTCGGCGGTGCGCGCCTCGAGCGCCTCGAGCCGTCGCGCCGACTGCCAGGACGCGTCGCCGAAGACGTACGCGCTGCCGAAGTAGAGGAGGTTCGCGACGACGGCCAGCGCCGACTCCGCGACGTAGGGCGGGAGCAGCCCGGCCGACTCCTCCGCCGGGAGCGGGCTGCTCACGGGTGCGCCGGTGGCGAGGGTGACGATCAGCCAGCCGAGCATGCCGACGGCGATGACCGTGCGGACGACGAGCGCCAGGCGCCGGTCGCGGCTCCAGGCACCGACCGTGTAGAGGGCGAGGTAGAGGCAGATCTGGTTGAACAGCGACTCCGGCACCTGGAGGATCAGCCCGAGCGCGTAGACCGCGGTGAGAGCGACCGCCACGGTCGACGGGAAGCGCCGGCGCAGGGCGAGCGGGAGGGTCATCGCGAGCGCCCAGAGCGTGCTCACGGCGGGGTGCGCGGCGTCGGTGAAGCCCGCCGAGGCGTAGAGCGCGACGGAGACGAGGGTCGCCACCAGCAGGACGCCGGCGGCGACGGCGTCGCGGACGTAGGCGGAACGGGTCGGCGCTCGCCGAGTCCAGCCCGCATCGAAGGGGTCGGCAGCGACGGCGCCAGGAGGCATGCGCCCCACGCTAACCGACGACGGTCGGGCGGGCCGTCGCGCGAGTCGCCGCATGACGCTCCTTCCGTTCCGGTCGTGCACGTCCCCATGCTGGTCGAGTAGCCGCCGGAGGCGGCGTATCGAGACCCGGCGTGCTGGGGACGGTGGATCTCGATACGCCCGCTGCGCGGGCTACTCGATCAGCAGGGGCGGGGCCGCTGCGCGGGCTGCTCGATCGGCACGGGCGGGGCCCTCTGCGCGAATCACGCGATCTGTCAGTCGCGCCCGGTGATGCCCGCGGTCGACGCGATCACGTCGCCCATCTTCCTGCCGAGGGCCTCGTAGAACATCGACAGCGGGAACTCGTCGTCCAGCACCGCGTCGGTCAGCCCGCGCGGAGCGCCGAGGAGCACCTCGTCCGGCAGCCCGCGCGCCCAGGCGGAGGCGGGGTGCGGCGTCACCGTCGCCGCGACCAGCGCGTAGGCGGCGAGCCAGTGCGCGGTCTTCGGCCGGTCGATCGAGCGCCAGTAGAGCTCGTCGATGGCGTCCGAGAGGGCGACGACGACGTCCGCGACGCTGTCCCACTCGAAGGCGAGCCGGGTGTCGGTCCAGTGCAGGACGCCGTGCTGGTGCAGCCAGGCGAAGAGCAGCTGGCCGCCGAGCCCGTCGTAGTTGCGCACCCGAGAGCCGGTCAGCGGGAAGCGGAAGAGCCGGTCGAAGAGGATCGCGTACTGGACCGTGCGCGCCCGCGCCGCGAGCGCCTCCTCCTCTCCGTCGCGGTGCTCCTGGCCGGCCAGGCGCCGCTCGATCGCGACGGACTCGCGGAACGCGGTCAGATCGCAGCGCAGCTCCTCGAGGGAGTAGAGGAAGAACGGCATCCGCTGCTTGATCATGAACGGGTCGAACGGCAGGTCGCCGCGCATGTGGGTGCGGTCGTGGATGAGGTCCCACATCACGAAGGCCTCCTCCGCGGTGTGCTGGTCCTCGAGCATCCGGCGGGCGTCCTCCGGCAGCTCGAGCCGCGTGATCTCCGCGGCGGCGGAGACGACACGGCGGAAGCGCGCGGCCTCGCGGTCGGCGAAGATCGCGCCCCAGGTGAAGGCGGGGACCGCGCGCATCGCGACGGTCTCGGGGAAGAGCACGGCGCTGTCGGTGTCGTAGCCGGCGGTGAAGTCGACGAAGCGGACCGGCACGAACAGCGCGTTCGAGTAGTCGCCCGCCTCGAGCTCGGCGACGAAGCGCGGCCAGACGACCTCGACGAGCACGGCCTCGACGTGGCGGTCGCGGCTGCCGTTCTGCGTCAGCATCGGGAAGACGACGAGGTGGCGCAGTCCGTCGATCCGGTCGAGCTGCGGCTGGAACGCCTGCAGCGAGTCGAGGAAGTCCGGGACACCGAGGCCGTCGGCGCTCCAGCGCTCGAAGTCGACGACGAGCGCCTCGAGGTAGGCGGCGTCGTGCGGGAAGGCGGGCGCGAGGGCGCGGATCGCGTCGACGAGGCGCTCGATCTCGGCGCGGGCGTCCTCGAGGCGGTCCGGGTCGGCCAGCGAGCCGTCCTGCGCCTGGAGCGGCTGCAGCGCGGTGGCCGCGGCCTTGAGGTGGAGCCAGGCGCGGGAGGTCTCGACGCGGTCCTCGACGACCTCGGGTTCTCCGACGACGGTGCTCTGCACGAATTGCGACATGGTGATCCTCCTCACGCTCGTATAACCGGGTGGCTCGGGCCGGATCCGGCCCATCCCCGAGCGTATGGGCCTCGGCGCGCGCTTTTCTTGCGTGGGCCCGGAGCGAATCGGCGAGGTCGGCGATCCCGGCGCACGACTCCGCCGAAACGGCCCTCTCTGCGCGGATCGACGGCCGAATCGGCGTGCGGTATCAGCCCGCGACCAGCCTTTTCGCAGGTAGCACCCCCCGTCCGGGGCTAGATTCGCAAGGTTCACGCCAAGGCTCCTCCAAGGGGTCGAAGATAGTGCGGACATCACGGCCGCGATCACCCGGCGGCCATCCGATCGACCTGCGACTCCGAATCCCTGGCGGAGCGGCAGGGCGTCGGTCCACCTTCAAGAGGAAGGATCGGATCGCGTGACGGGACCCGAACCCGGAAGCGACCACAGAACAGTCAGCATCGATCAGCAGTCCGAGACCCTCCGCCTCCTGCCCTGGCCGCAGGCGGACGTCACCGCACTCCGCAGCGACCTCGCGGAGTCCGGGGAGCGTCTCGAGACGGAAGACGAGTTCCTCGACCGGCACGACCGCTACCTGCGCGGTTGGGCCGAGGGGAGCCGATTCTTCTACGCGATCGAGCTCGACGGGCACTGCGTCGGCTCCATCGGCTATTGGTACGGCCACTCGCGTGGCGCACTCGCCTACGAGACGGGCTGGAGCATCGCTCCCGCTGCCCGTGATCGCGGCATCGTGGCGCGCTCGGTGCGCCTGCTCCTCGAGGAGGCGGCGGCGTTCCCGCTGCCGCGCTTCGTGCACGCGTACGTCCCCGCGGACGACGCCGAGGACAGCGCGATCTGCGTCGAGGCCGGCTTCGACCGCGTCGACGTCGTGGAGGCCGGCGACCCGCCCGTCCTCTACGCCGACTGGGCGTTCGACCTCGCCGACGTCGCGTAGGAGCGGCGCGCTCGCGCCCGCGATGGGCCGATCATGCTGATCGAGTAGCCCGCGCAGCGGGCGTATCGAGATCCACCGTTCTGCAGAGTGCGGGGTCTCGATACGCGCTGCGCGCTACTCGACCAGCATGACGGCGCGCTGTCGCGCCCGTTCTTCACGCGTTCCGCGATCGAAGCGCGCGCTGTCGCGCCCGTTCCTTGCGAGCTTCGCGACCAGCAGGGTTGCCGGGATGTTCACGCGTCTCGGCCGCGCTGGGCCCGTCCATGCTGATCGAGTAGCCCGCGCAGCGGGCGTATCGAGTTCGGCTCTCCTGCAGAACGCCGGCGCGACACGCGCTGCGCATTCCTCGAGCAGCAGGAGCGCCGGTCGTGACGCGCCACGGTCGACATCGCGACCCCGCGTTCCTATCATCCATGTATGGGTGCGACGCGGACGGCGAAATCGACGGGGCTGGCTGAGCTGTGAGCGCCCAGGACGGGGATCTCCGACCGATCTCCTCGCTCGTCGTCTCAGCCGGCGATGGCGTCGTCGCCACCGGTCGGCTGAAGCAAGTGGCCGGGGGACTCCGCCTTGCCGCAGTGGGCGCCGGCCTCTACGACATCGTCGTCGAGCAGGCGGCGCCGAGCGTTCCGCTGACTCTCGAGTCCACTCCCGCCGACGTCGACGTCGTCACGGTCGAGGGCGTCTGGCGGGGTGGAGGAATCACCGAGGCCCGCATCGTCCCGTTCCGAGAGCCGGTGCGATTCCCGGACGCTCTCGGCGACCGTGCCGAGCCTCCTCTCGTCACCGGCGGCCGCACGACAAGAGCGGAAGTCCTCGCGGTGGACGTGATGGCTGTCGTCGACGGTCTCCGCGAGTCCGGGCTCGTGTCCTACGTCGCCCACTGCGACGAACGCGGGTGGTTCGGAGTCGCGAGTGCCACCGATCCGGAGCCGGTCCGCCGCGGTCTCCGCCGTGTCCTGGGCGACTCCTTCCTGGTGGTTCATTCCCCCTGGGGACTCCAGACGCTCGACGCCATCGACCGCATCTTCGAGAGCGACGGCGTCGGCCGGGAGACCCTCCACATCGGACGCTTCATCGATCCACGCGGCCGCCTCCGCTCCAGCGCACTGGTCCGCTTCGTCTCTCCCGCGCTGGCCCGCGCCCTCGGGGACACAGGCGCCAGCGCTGTAGACCTCGCCGCCTGGATCGCTCCGACCCCGTCCGGCCTCTGACGGCCGCCGCGTCGGAGGCCGTCAGGCGCCGGCCACGGGCGCAGCACGGCGAGGAACTCCTCGGGCCGCAGGCGGGCGGCTCGATCGCGGTCCGCCGGAGCTTCTCGTGCTCTCCGCCGACTGGGCGTTCGACCTGGCCGTCATGGCGTCGGAGCGGCGCGCCGCATCGCCGAGCATCTCGGGGTGCGATGCGACAGTCCGCGCCATCGCGCTCCGTCGGTTGCTGCGGAGCTACCATCCCGGGATGGTCAGAAGCATCTCCTCGGGCAGCCGCGCGCGAGCTGCTGCTGCGCTCGTTCTGGCTGTGTCGGGGCTCCTCGCCGGGTGCGCGGACACGCGAGTCGAGGAGGCGAGGCCGGTCGACGGACCGGCGTTCTCCGGCCCCTGGGCGGCGGAGTTCCGCTCGCACTTCGACGACGCCGCGTCGGACTTCGAGCGTGGCGTTCTCGCTGACGGCGAGATCACCGACCAGGAGTACTCGGAGATGACCGGCCGCTTCTCGGGCTGCCTCGAGGCCGCGGGGTTCGACTTCTCCGGTTTCGGACGCGACGGCTCCTACTCCGCCACGCCACTCTCGCCCGTCGATCCCGACACGTCTCGGCAGGTCACCGACGACTGCGGAGTCGAGTCGGGCGAGCGGACCATCGGCGCCCTGTACACGTGGATCACCCGGAATCCGGAGAACGTGGACGAGGCGTCGATCATGGTCGACTGCCTGCACCGGAAGGGCCTCGTCGACGCCGGCTACACCGCTGAGGACTGGACCCGCGAGAACGCGGTGTCCTCGCTGCCCGTCTCGATCCCGGCCGATCGCAAGGGCGAGTACGAGGAGTGCGCCGGCGATCCGCTGGGGCTCGTCGATGGCTGAACCGGTCCGGACGTGAGGCCGTCGCGGGCCGCCCGCGTCTCGCTCGGCGTCGTCGTCGCGGTGCTCCTCGCCTCGGGTGGCGCGGGGGCGGCGCTGCTCCTGGTGACGCCGACGGTTCCCGCGAGCCTGGCGGACTCGTCCGGTCCGGAGACGGTGCCCGTCCCGTTCGAGGAGTTCGCCGATCCGCGCCAGGTCGAGGCCGGGTTCGAGCGGGCACCGGACGTGTCCCTCGTGTCCGCGACGGAGGGGCTGCTGACCGCTTCGGCCTGCCGCGCCGGCGAATCGTTCTCCTCGGGCACGTCGTCCCTCGCGGTCGACGGCGCGCCCGTGCTGTCCCTCGCGACGGCGACGCCGCTCTGGCGCGACCTCGTGAAGGGCGACGCGGGCCCCGACGTGCGCGCTCTGCAGGAGGAGCTCGTCCGCCTCGGCTCGCCGCTGGTCGCCGACGGGATCCTCGGAGACGGTTCGATCCGCGCGATCGAGCGCCTCCTCGAGGAGGCGTCGGGGGAGGACGAGCAGCTCGCGGCGATCCCGCGGTCACGGCTGCTCTGGATCCCGGGACCGGCGGTCACCACGGCCTCCTGCGGGCTCTCCGTCGGCGGACCGGTCGAGCGGGGAAGCACCGTCGCGGTCGTCGCCGGTGGGATCGCGGCGCTGCGTCTCCCCTCCGTCCCGGCGGACGTCCTGCCGGGCGAGCGGCGGCTGCTCGTGGACGACGCGGTGCTGACGCTCTCTCCGGAGGGCGCGGTCACCGCTGAGGCCGACCTGCGATCGTTCGCGGCCACGGTGTCCGCCCGGTCGGCGCTCGCGACCGAGGGGACGACGACCGTCCGCGCCGAGTACGTGCTCGCGAACCCCGTCCGAGTCGGCGTGGTGCCACCGTCCGCCCTCTTCGCGCTCGAGGGCGAGCACGGTTGCGTCCTGGCGGACGGCTCCCCGGCCCGCGTCGAGGTCGTCTCCTCGGAGCTGGGCCGCTCGGCGGTCGTCTTCCCCGACGGGGAGGAGCCGGCCTCGGTCGCGGTCCTGCCCGAGGCGCGGAGCTGCGGGTGAGGGTGCACGGGCTCGGGCACCGCTTCGAGCGCGGCCCCTGGCTCTTCCGCGGGCTCAGCGCGGACTTCCGGGTCGGCGAGACCTGCGCGGTCGTCGGTCCGTCGGGGTCCGGCAAGAGCACGCTGCTCGCGCTGCTCGCCGGCTGGGTCGAGCCGACCGAGGGCAGCGTCGATCGAGCAGCCCACGAGCGGATCGGCTGGGTGTTCCAGAACCCGCACGGCGTCGCCCGTCGATCGGCGCTCGATCACGTCGCCCTGCCGTTCCTCGCCGGGGGCCTCTCCAGCGCCGAGGCCGATCGATCGGCGGCCGCGCTGCTCGACCGCTTCGATCTCGGGCAGGTGGCCGACCGCGCCTTCCGCGAGCTCTCGGGCGGTGAGGCTCAGCGGCTGATGCTCGCCAGGGCCCTCGCGGCGCGCCCCACTCTCCTCCTCATCGACGAGCCGACCGCCCAGCTCGACCAGCGGACGGCGCAGACCGTGAACCGGGCTATCGCCGCGGCCGCGACACCCGACTGCGCCCTCGTCGTCGCGACGCACGATCACGGCACGCGCGACTCCTGCACGGCGGCGCTGGACCTCGCCGCACACTCCGGAGGCGGGGAGTGAGGGTCTCGAGCCTGGTCCGCGAGGCCTGGCGCAACGTCTCGACCGGCACCTCGCGTGCGCTGCTGCTCTGCGCGTGCGTCCTCCTCGTCGCTCTGCCGATCCAGATCGCGGACCTCGCGGTGACGCGGCAGCACGTGCGGGCGGCGGAGGCGTACCAGCGGGCCGGCGCTTCCGTGCAGACGCTCGCCGCGCCGGGTCGGATCGACGGGGAGGCGTGCGCGGCGCTCGCCGGCTCGGCGACGGTGCGGGCGGCCGGAGCGGTCCGCGCCGCCACGTCCGATCTCGTCACGGCCGTGCTGCCCCGCTCGCCGATCCCGCTCTTCGAGGTCACCGCGGGCGTCCCTGACATCCTCCGAGCCGCGGCGGTGCCCGGGACCGGCGTGGTCCTCGGACCCGAGGCCGCGGACGCCGTCGGGCGCGGCGGCGACCTCGCGCTCGCCGGCGGCGGCTCGGTCGCCATCCGCGGAGGCTACGACTATCCGGACGACGGGCGGCGCCGCGGTTTCGGCTACGCGGCCCTGGCGGGTGCTCCGGCTGGCGAGCGGCCCTTCGACGAGTGCTGGATCGACGCCTGGCCGCAGAGCGAGACCGTCCGGGCCCTCCTCCTGACGACCGTGCTGCTCGGCGAGAGCGCTCCCGACGATCCGGCGCCCGTGCTCGCACCGCTGAACTCGCGCCTCGGTGCGGCCTTCGACGGCGGGGCTCGCAACGCGGACCGGGTGACGCTCGCCGCCGGGCCGCTCGCGGGACTGCTCGTGCTCGCGGCGTGCTGGGCGGTGACGGCCCTGCGCCGGGTCGAGCTCGCCTCGGCCCTGCACTCGCGGGTCCACCGGGTCGAGCTGCTGGCGGTCCTGCTGCTGGAGTCGCTCGCGTGGCTGATCCCGGTCGGCTCGGCGGGCCTCGCCGTCGCCCTGTTCTTCTCGAGCACCGGTCCGCCCGTCGACGCGGCGGCGACCCTGATCCAGGGCCTCCGGACGCCGGCCGTCGCCGTGCTGTCCGCGGCGACGGGCGTCGTCCTCGGCGTGCTGACGACCCGCGAGAGGCACCTGTTCCGCTACTTCAAGAACCGCTGACGGCGTCGCGGGTGCGCCACCCTCTGCAGGGGGTGGGGTCTCGATACGCGCTGCGCGCTACTCGACCAGCATGTTGGCGCGCTGTCCCGCCAGTTCCTTGCGGGCTCCTCGACCAGCAAGGGTGCGGAAACGTTCACGCATGCTTGCCGCGCTGAGCCGATCATGCTGATCGAGTAGCCCGCGCAGCGGGCGTATCGAGATCCACCAGCGTCAGACGTCGAGTCTGCCGAGCCGGCCTGCTGAAGTCGGTGGGTCTCGATATGCCCCTGCGGGGCTACTCGACCAGCATGAGTGTGCGCCGTCGTGGGTGCGTCCGCCGAGGCGGATCGCTGGCGGCCTCGTGTCAGAGGCCGTGGGACGCCAGCCACGGGCGCAGCACGGCGAGGAACTCTTCGGGTCGCTCGACGCTGGGGAGGTGGGCCGCGTCGTCGAAGACGTGGGCGTCGGCGCCGGGCACGGTCGCCGAGAGGAAGGCGTGCACGGGGAGCGACTCGGAGACGTCGTGGGCGCCGACCATCGCCAGCGTGGGCACGGCGATGTCGACGACGCGGTCGTAGGCGGGCGGCTCGATCGCGGTCGGCCGCGGCTTCTCGCCCTCGTGGCCGCTCCGGCCGCGGGCGAGCTCGCGCAC
Organism: Rathayibacter sp. PhB151; assembly: GCF_004366415.1. NCBI lineage: Bacteria > Bacillati > Actinomycetota > Actinomycetes > Micrococcales > Microbacteriaceae > Rathayibacter > Rathayibacter sp. PhB151. Next base: position 38,706 of record NZ_SOEN01000013.1, read on the forward strand.
GGTCTCGACGAACGCGGGGTCCAGCGAGGCGGGGTCGCGGTCGGGGCCGAACGCCCACAGCTCCGCCTCCATCCGCGCGACGCGCTCGTGGTAGCCGGCGGTCAGCACCGCGTCGATCTCGTCGAAGCGGCGGTCCTCCTCCTCGGTGAGGTCGGGGTACGGGAAGCCGCCGACGCCGGGGGCGATCAGCACCAGGCCGGTGACGCGGTCGGGGTGCTCGAGCGTCAGGTCGAGGACGAGCGAGCCGCCGCGCGAGCAGCCGATCACCGTCGCGCGCTCGACGCCGAGGTGCTCGAGCACGTCGAGGGCGTCCTGCCGCGGGTCGAACTCGACGTCGTCCGTCCGGGTCTCGCCGAAGCCGCGGGTGTCGTAGCGGATGACGAGGTGGTCCTCCGCGAGCGCGGGGACGACCGGGTCCCACATCCGCAGGTCGGTGATGCCCGCGTGCACGAGCAGGAGGGCGGGGGCGGAGGCATGGCCGTCCGACTCCCAGTGCAGGGTCGCTCCGGGGACCTCGAGATGCGGCATGCGCCCACCGTAGGCCCGGCCCCGCGACGGGGCAACGGGCGGCGCCTCCTAGGCTGGACGCGGTGCGCCGACCCGCGCCGACGATCCCAGCCCGCGAGCCGCCCGGCTCCGCCGACGAGACGGAGGACGCCGTGGAGGGAGTGCTCACCGGGTTCGCGATCATCGGGACGGTCATCGCGGTCGGCTACCTGATCGCCCGGTTCGGCCTGGTGCCGCCCGAGGGCCGCGCCGTCCTCACCCGCATCGCCTTCTTCGTCACCACGCCGGCGCTGCTGTTCACGGTGCTCGCCCGCGCCGACGTCTCGGTGCTGTTCTCCTCATTCCTCCTGGTGTCGCTGATCACGGTCGCGATCGTGGCGGTCCTCTATCTGGTCGCGTCGCGGCTGTTCTTCCGCCGGCCGGTGCCGGAGACGGTGATCGGCACCGCCGCCTCCTCCTACGTGAACGCCAACAACATCGGCCTGCCGGTCGCGATCTACGTGCTCGGCGACCCGCAGTGGGTCGCGCCGACGCTGCTCCTCCAGCTGCTGCTGCTCGCGCCGACGATCCTCACGGTGCTCGACGTGTCGACGAGCGGGCGCGCCTCAGTCACCGGCATCCTCACCCAGCCGCTGCGGAACCCGATGATCATCGCCTCGGCGCTCGGCCTGGTCGTCTCGGTCACCGGTGTGCAGCTGCCGGCGCCGCTGCTCGAGCCGTTCTCGATCATCGGCAACGCCTCGATCCCGCTGGTGCTGATGGCGTTCGGGATGTCGCTGCGCGGGCAGCGGCCGCTCGAGCCGGGGCCCGGGCGGATCGAGGTCGCCGTCGCCTCGCTGCTCAAGACGCTGGTGATGCCCGCGACCGCCTATCTGCTCGGCCGCTTCGCCTTCGCGCTCGACGCCGAGCACCTCTTCGCGGTCACCGTGACGGCCGCTCTGCCGACCGCGCAGAACATCTTCAACTTCGCCTCCCGCTACAACCGCGGCGTCGCCGTGGCGCGCGACACGGCCCTGGTGACCACCGTCACGGCGGTGCCCGTGCTCATCGCCGTGTCCCTCCTCCTGGGTTGACGACGGCGCGGATCGACCGCCGCCCGGGGGGCGGGCGTCGCTTAGGCTCTCTCGAATGAGCACCACGACGACCTCCTCTCGCCGCGCCTCCGGCACCCCTCGCCGCAGCCGACGGGGCCTCTGGATCACCCTGACCGTCCTGCTGGTCCTCGTGATCGGCGCGGTCGTCGCCGCGTTCCTCGCGGTGCAGACCTACGAGAAGGCGATGACGGTGCGCGCCAAGCTCACCTCCGCCATCCCGCTGGTCTCCCAGGTCGCCGACCAGCTCACCGGCTTCGACACGGCGGGCGCGGAGTCGACCGCCGGCCAGATCGCCACGCTCACCGGCGAGGCGCGCGACGAGACCGACGACCCGGTGTGGCGGGTGATGGAGATCGTGCCCTTCCTCGGCCCGAACCTCTCCGCCGTGCGCGCCGCGACCGAGATCGCGGACGACGTCTCGGGCAAGATCGTCACCCCGCTCTCCTCCACCTCGCTCGACGTCCTCAAGCCGGTCGACGGCAAGGTCGACATCGCCGCTATCACCGCGCTCTCCGACAAGATCACCGTCGCGAAGGGCGTCGTCGACGAGGCGCAGGCCCGCGTCGAGGGGATCGACCGGGGCGCGCTCGTGCCGCAGGTCGCGTCCGCGCTCGACGCGTTCGCCCCGCAGCTCGAGACGGCGACCAGCGCGATGGACCAGGTCCAGCCGATCACCGCGATCCTCCCCGACGCCCTCGGTGCCAGCGGACCGCGCAGCTATCTCGTGCTCTTCCAGAACCTCGCGGAGGCGCAGGCCCTGGGCGGCGGCGCCTCCTCGGTGATGCAGCTGAACGTCGACGGCGGAGCGATCACGGTCGGCACGCAGCAGTCGAGCCAGGACTTCCGCGGGCTGCAGTCGGTCACGGTCGACCAGAGTGCGCTCGACACCTTCGGCGGCAACCTCGCGACCACGTTCAACGTGTCGACCAGCCGCCCCGACTTCCCGACCGCGTCCTCGATCGCGACGCAGTTCTGGGCGCAGAAGTTCCCGGAGCAGAAGATCGACGGCGTGCTCGCGATCGATCCCATGGCGCTGCAGTACCTGCTCGCCTCGACCGGGCCGGTGACGCTCTCCGACGGCACCGAGCTGACCAGCGAGAACACCGTCTCGACGCTGCTCAACAAGGTCTACTTCCGCTACTCGGACGCGACCGTCGCCGACGCGACCGACGCGTTCTTCTCCGAGGCCAGCGCCACCGTCCTCGGCAAGATCCTCGGCGGCGACATGGAGCCGTCGAAGATGCTCCCCGCCGTGGTGAAGGCCGTCGGCGAGAGCCGGATCCTCGCCTACAGCACCGACCCGGACGAGCAGGCGCTGCTCGCGCCGACCCCGATCGCGGGCGTCCTGCCGACGGACAACGACGACACCTCGACCACCGGCGTGTTCTTCCAGGACGCGTCGATCGGCTCGAAGATGGACTACTACCTCGACACCGCGGTGACCCAGTCGAGCACGAACCGCTGCGCCGCCGATGGCACGAGTTTCTCCACCCAGGTCACGCTGACGAACACCATCACCGAGAAGGTCGCGCGCACGCTGCCCAAGTACGTGGCGGCGAACGGCGGGAACCGCTTCCCGCTCGGCGACTTCGTCACCAACGTCTACGTCTACGGCCCTCCCGGCACGACGACCTCGCAGGCGCAGGCGTCCTGGTCCGACCCGCTCGGCGGCGCGGCCAGTGTCCTCGAGCCGTCCGAGGACCTCGGGCGTCCGGTCGCGCGCGTGGCGGTCCAGCTCGCTCCCGGCGAGTCGACGACGGTGACGGTCGGCTTCACCGCCGCGGACGCCGCCGCGACCTTCGGCGAGCAGGCCGTCCGGGTCACGCCGATGATCAACAAGACCGAGGTCACTCTCGCGGACGACCCGACCTGCGCCGGCTGAGAGCGGGGCGGCCGGTGGACGGCCGCCCCGCTCAGGCCAGCGCGGAGCCGGGGATCGAGCTGGTGACGAGCCAGGACGCGAGGAACGCGGTGCCGACGCAGAGCACGAAGGCGACGATCGGGATCCAGAACACCCGGCGGCCGACGAGGTAGCGGATGATCGTCACGCCCACGGCGATCAGCGTCAGGATCGGCGGGCCGATCAGGGCGAGCGAGACGCCCCAGTCGATCCGGTCGTAGTCGCAGGCGATGTTCTGCCCCTCGCACTGGCCGGGGAAGACGGCGAGGATCGCGGCGAGGTAGCCGAGCACCACGCAGAGCAGCCCGAGCGCGAGGCAGCCGAGGATCGAGAGCACCAGGTCCCAGCGGCGGCGCAGCGGCTTCCCGGCGGCGAAGGTCTCGCGGACGGAGCGGTACGCCTCGGTGCGGAACTCGTCGTGGGCCCGCGCCGCGGCCGGCCGGCTCGCGGCGGCGCGCTGGGCGGTGGAGGGGCGCTGGGCAGCGGACGGTTGCTGGCCGGCCCGGGCGCGCTTCTTCTTCGAGGAGGCCACGGTCAGAAGATCATCGGGCGGTCGTCGTCGAGCGAGGTGTCGAGATCGAGGTCGACCACCACGGGGACGTGGTCGCTCGGGGCGTCGCCCTTGCGCTCGTTGCGGTGGATCGAGGCGCCGGTCACCAGGTCGCCGAAGGCGCGCGAGCCGAGCACGAAGTCGATCCGCAGCCCCTCGTTGCGCGGGAAGCGCAGCTGCTTGTAGTCCCAGTAGGTGTAGCCCTCGGGCACGAGCGGGCGCACGACGTCGTGCAGGCCGGCGGCGGTGAAGGCCTCGAAGGCGGCGCGCTCCTCGGGGGAGACGTGGGTGGATCCGGGGCCGAGCGTCGGGTCGCCGACGTCGCTGTCGAGCGGGGCGACGTTCCAGTCGCCGACCAGCGCGAGCGGCAGGTCGGGCTCGGCCGCGAGCCAGGCGCGGGTGCTCGCCTCGAGGGCCGCGAACCACTCGAGCTTGTAGTGCCAGTGCGGGTCGCCGACCGCGCGGCCGTTGGGGACGTAGAGGCTCCAGACCCGCACGCCGTCGACCGTCGCGCCGATCGCGCGCGCTTCGAGCGGGAAGGAGCCGTCCGCCGCGGGCTCCTTGGCGAAGCCGGGCATCCCGGGGAAGCCGACCTGGACGTCCTCCATCGGCAGGCGGGAGGCGATGCCGACGCCGTTCCACTGGCTGAGGCCGACCATCTCGACGTGGTAGCCCGCCTGGGCGAAGGCCTCGTGCGGGAACTGCTCGGGCTTGCACTTGAGCTCCTGCATGGCGAGCACGTCGACGTCCTCGCGCACGAGCCAGTCGACGACGCGGCCGGTGCGGGCCCGGATGGAGTTCACGTTCCAGGTGGCGATGCGCATTCCGGAAGTCTAGGAGCCGTCGCCGACAGCTTCCCCGCACGGGGGCCGGGCGCGCGGTCTCCTCCTGCCGACCGATTGCGGAACCGGTGTCGGTGGTCGATGGTTGTCTTGCGCCGTCCCTGAAGCGGCCGCTCCTCCGCGCCGCTCGGCCCGAGCCCCGAAGCTCCGGCCGTCCCCGTGCTCGGCCGATCCGCCTCTCGCGGACCCGGCCGCCCTCTCCCGCCCCGCCCCGACCGGAGGACCCATGATCCTGCTCCGTCTCGCGTCCTCGTACGCGAAGCCCTACTCCCGGTCGATCACGGCGGTCGTGGTGCTCCAGCTGATCGCGACCCTCGCGGCGCTCTACCTGCCGAGCCTCAACGCCGAGATCATCGACCAGGGCATCGGCCAGGGGGACACCGACTTCATCTGGGCCACCGGCATGACGATGCTCATGGTCTGCCTGGTCCAGGTCGCCGCGGCGATCGGCGGCGTCTACTTCGGTGCGCGCACCGCGATGGCCGTCGGCCGCGACCTGCGCCGCGACGTCTACCGCCGGGTCGACTCGCTGAGCGGGCTCGAGGTCGGCCGCTTCGGCACCGCCACCCTGATCACCCGCGGCACGAACGACGTGCAGCAGGTGCAGATGCTCGTGCTGATGACGCTCAACTTCATGGTCTCGACGCCGATCATGTGCATCGGCGGGATCGTCTTCGCCCTGCGCGAGGACGCCGGGCTCTCCTGGCTGGTCTGGGTCTCGGTGCCCGTGCTCTTCGTCGTCGTCGGCGTGCTGGTCTTCCTGCTGCTGCCGCTGTTCCGCCTGATGCAGGACCGCATCGACGGGATCAACGGGGTGCTGCGCGAGCAGATCACCGGCATCCGCGTGGTCCGCGCCTTCGTCCGCGAGCCGTTCGAGTCCGAGCGCTACCGCCGCTCGAACGAGGCGATCACCGAGGTGTCGATCAAGGTCGGCAACATCTTCGTGCTGATGTTCCCGGCGATCATGATGATCCTGCACCTCGCCACGGCCGCCGTGCTCTGGTTCGGCGGGCACCGGGTCGACGCGGGTCAGATGCAGATCGGCTCGCTGACCGCGTTCCTCCAGTACCTGCTGCAGATCCTCACCGCCGTGATGATGGGCGTCTTCATGGTGATGATGATCCCGCGCGCCGTGGTCTGCTCCGAGCGCATCCAGGAGGTCCTCGACACCCGGACCAGCCTCACCACGCCGACCGGCGGCGTCGAGGCGCCGACCGTCGGCCGCGTCGAGTTCTCCGGCGTGGTCTTCGGCTACCCCGGCGCCGAGCGCCCCGTGCTCTCGCAGCTCGACCTCGTCGCCGAGCCCGGCCGGACGACCGCGATCGTCGGCTCGACCGGCGCGGGCAAGACGACCCTGCTCGGCCTCGTGCCGCGGCTGTTCGACCCGCAGGAGGGCTCGGTCGCCATCGACGGCGTGCCCGTCTCCTCACTCGACCGCGCGCAGCTCGCGAAGGTCGTCGGGCTCGTCCCGCAGCGGCCGTACCTGTTCTCGGGCACCATCGCCTCCAACCTCCGCTTCGGCCGGCCCGATGCGACGGACGCCGAGCTCTGGGAGGCGCTGCGCATCGCCCAGGGCGAGGACTTCGTCCGCGCGAAGGAGCGCGGGCTCGACGAGCCGGTCTCGCAGGGTGGCACCAACGTCTCCGGCGGGCAGCGGCAGCGGCTCTGCATCGCTCGGGCGCTCGTCGCGAAGCCGCGCGTCTACCTCTTCGACGACTCGTTCTCGGCGCTCGACGTCGCGACCGATGCGCGCCTGCGGGAGTCCCTCGCCGAGGCGACCACCGACGCGACCGTGATCATCGTCGCCCAGCGCGTGTCGACCATCCGGAACGCCGACCAGATCGTCGTGCTCGACGCGGGCCGCATCGTCGGCCGCGGCACGCACGACGAGCTCCTCGAGACGAACGCGACCTACCGCGAGATCGTCGAATCCCAGCTGAGCGTGGAAGGGGTGGCCTGAGATGGCACGCGCACGCGACACCGAGACCCAGGCGGCGCCGGTCGCCGAGACCTCCGAGCTCGAGCCCGAGTTCGAGCCCGGCGAGGGCGACGGCGGCATGTTCGGCGACGGCCCGCCCGCCCGGAAGGCGCAGAACTTCTGGCCCTCCGCCAAGCGGTTGTTCAGCCTGCTCGGGCCCGAGCGCGCCCGGATGATCCTCGTCGTCGCGCTCGTGTCCGCGTCGGTCGTGCTCACCGTCATCGCGCCGAAGATCCTCGGCCAGGCGATGGACACCATCTTCAACGGCGTGATCGGCTCGCAGCTGCCGGCCGGCGTCCCGCTCGAGCAGATCATCGCGCAGCAGCGGGCCGAGGGCAACGGCACCTTCGCCGACATGCTCTCCAAGACCGCGATCGTGCCCGGCGAGGGCATCGACTTCACCGTGCTCGGGCGACTGATCATCATCGTGCTGCTGATGTACGTCGTCGCGTCGGTGCTGATGTGGGCCCAGGGCTACATCCTCAACGGCCTCGTGATGCGGGTCGTCTTCGGCCTGCGCCAGGACATCGAGGCGAAGATCAACCGCCTCCCGCTGCGCTACTTCGACACCCGGCAGCGCGGCGACGTGATGTCGCGGGTGACCAACGACGTGGACAACATCCAGACCGCGCTGCAGCAGGCGTTCTCGCAGCTCGTCCAGTCGGTGCTCACCATCATCGGCATCGCCGTGATGATGTTCATCGTCTCCTGGCAGCTCGCGCTGATCGCCCTGGTCTCGATCCCGCTGTCCGCCGTGATCGCCGGCGTCATCGGCGCCCGCTCGCAGAAGCTCTTCGCCGCGCAGTGGAAGAACACCGGCGCGCTGAACGGCCACATCGAGGAGACCTTCTCCGGCCTCGAGATCGTGCGCACCTTCGGCCGCGACCGCGAGATGCTCGAGGAGTTCGACCGCCGGAACGACGCGCTCTACTCGGCCTCGTTCGGCGCCCAGTTCGTCTCGGGCATGATCATGCCGGCGATGACCTTCGTGTCCTACCTCTCCTACGTGCTGATCGCCGTGGTCGGCGGGCTGCGGGTCGCCTCGGGCCAGCTGACCCTCGGCGACGCGACCGCGTTCATCCAGTACTCGCGCGAGTTCACCCAGCCGGTGACCCAGCTCGCGAGCATGGCGAACATGCTGCAGTCGGGCGTCGCCTCGGCCGAGCGCACCTTCGAGCTGCTCGACGCGGACGAGCAGGAGCCGGAGACCGCGGTCGACTCGCTGCCCGAGCGCACCGACGGCCACGTCGAGTTCCAGGACGTCTCCTTCTCCTACGACCCGGAGCAGCCGCTGATCGAGGGGCTGACCTTCTCGGCCCAGCCGGGCCAGACGGTCGCGATCGTCGGTCCGACCGGCGCCGGCAAGACCACGCTGGTCAACCTGGTGATGCGCTTCTACGAGCTCACCGGCGGGCGGATCCTGCTCGACGGCGTCGACATCACCCGGATCGGTCGCGGCGACCTGCGCTCGCGGGTCGGCATGGTGCTCCAGGACGCCTGGCTGTTCCAGGGCACGATCCGCGAGAACATCCGCTACGGCCGCCTCGACGCGACGGACGAGGAGATCGTCGACGCCGCGCGGGCGACGATGGTCGACCGCTTCGTGCAGCAGCTCCCCGACGGCTACGACACGGTGCTCGACGCCGAGGGCGGAAGCGTCTCGGCCGGTGAGCGCCAGCTGATCACGATCGCCCGCGCGTTCCTCGCCAACCCGTCGCTGCTGATCCTCGACGAGGCGACCTCCTCGGTCGACACCCGCACCGAGCTGCTCGTCCAGCACGCGATGGCGGCGCTGCGCACCGACCGCACCTCGTTCGTCATCGCGCACCGCCTCTCCACGATCCGGGACGCCGACACGATCCTGGTGATGGAGGCCGGCCGCATCGTCGAGCAGGGTGCTCACGAGGCGCTGCTCCAGCGCCGCGGCGCGTACTACGACCTGTACATGACCCAGTTCCGCGGGGGTGCCGAGGAGGGACAGGGCGAGAAAGCCGGTGCGACGCGCGCGGGCGGGGCCGAGTCCGCGCCGTAGGCGTGCCCCGTAGAGTAGGCGCGTGACCGACGCACGCCAGCAGCTCATCGAGTACATCGGCTCCGACGCCGTCTTCCACGGGGACTTCACCCTGACGAGCGGCAAGAAGGCGAGCTACTACGTCGACCTGCGCCGCGTCAGCCTCGACCACCGGGTCGCGCCGCTCATCGGCGACGTGATGCTCGACCTGATCGCCCCGATCGAGCGCGTCGACGCCGTCGGCGGTCTGACGATGGGCGCCGACCCGATCGCATCCGCGATCCTGCACCGCGGCGTCCTCCGCGGACTCGAGTACGACGCCTTCGTCGTGCGCAAGGCGCCCAAGGACCACGGCCGCGGCCGCCAGGTCGAGGGCCCGGACCTCGCAGGCAAGCGCGTCGTCGTCGTCGAGGACACCTCCACCACCGGCGGCTCCCCGCTCGCCGCGATCGAGGCCCTGCTGAAGGTCGGCGCCGAGATCGCCGGAGTCGCCGTCGTCGTCGACCGTGCGACCGGGGCCCGCGAGATCATCGAGGGCGCCGGCTACCCCTACTTCGCCGCGATCGGGCTGGCCGACCTCGGGCTGAGCTGATGGTGGACGACGACGGCCGCGAGCGCGGCGACCAGCCCGACGGCGGGCGTGACGAGCAGCCCGAGCGCCGCGCCGGCGGCAGCGAGTGGCTCCTCGAGCAGCTGAGCGGCGGCCGCCTGAAGAGCATCTTCGACGCCCCGCGCACCCCCGCGCCCGAGGCCGCGCCCGCGCCTGAGGCCGCGCCCGCGACCGAGGCAGTGCCCGCCGAGGAGGAGCAGCCGGCGGAGACGCAGGACTCGACCGAGGCCGAGCAGTCCGCTGAGGCGGAGCGCCCCCTCTACGCCGAGCGCACCATCGAAGCCGAGCGGTCCGTCGCGGCCGAGCAGTCCGTCGTCGAGCAGTCCGTCTTCGAGCAGTCGGTGGACGAGCAGTCGGTGGACGTCGAGCAGGCCGGCCCGATCGAGCAGGCCGGTGAGACCGAGCAGGGCGGTGAGACCGAGCAGGTCGCAGCTGCCGAGCGCCCCGTCGACGACGAGCAGGCCGAGCCGTCCGCCGAGGTCGAGCGTCCCGCCGAGGTCGAGCGTCCCGTCGAGGTCGAGCGTCCCGTCGATTCCGAGCAGCGCGTCGATGCCGAGCAGCAGGCCGATGTCGAGCAGCCGGTCGATGCCGTGCGACCCGTGGAGCCCGAGCCCGGCTCCGCTCGCGAGACCGTCGTCGAGCCCGACCCCGCTCCCGCACCGCCGACCACGGACGCGGCGCCCGCGGAGGACGACGCTCGGACGCCCGTGGAGCCCACGTCCGATCCCGAGGCCGACGCCGCCTCCGCGCGCCGCGACATCTGGGCCGCCTTCACCGCTCCCCGGTCGCGGCCCGCAGCGGACGACTCGACCAGCTCGGAGTCCGCTTCCGAGCGACCGGTCACGCCCTCGCCGCGCTTCCCGCTCGGCCCGGTGCTCCCGCAGTCGCCGGCCGCCCCGGGCCCCGTCGCGGCTCCCGCGCCGGAGTCGCCCGTCGCGCCGGTCGAGCCCCCGCCCGTCCTGCCCGCGACACCCCCGATCGACGATCTGCCGACCGCGCCTCCGGCGCTCCGCGAGCGAGGGCGCCGCTCCGAGGCTCGCCGCGACCGGCCCGAGGGTGCGACCGAGCCCGAGCCGCGCGAGCCCGCGGCGCCCAACGTGTACCAGTGGCCCGACCCCCGCGGCGGCTGGGACGCACCGCCGGTGTGGGAGGACGTCGTCGCCCCGCGCGACGAGCCCGAGGACGACGGCGGCGACGAGGAGCTCTGGCGCGAGACCGCCGGCGCCTACGCCTGGAACCTGGAGCCGGACGACGACGGCACCGCCTCCGGAGAGCCGACCGCCGAGCCGACCACCGGTGCCGAGGGGGCGTCCGGCGAGGACGAGCCCGCCGCCCCGGCCGTCGCGCCGTTCAGCACTCCTGCCCGCGCGCACGTCAACGCCGCCAAGCGCTCGACCCGCAAGCCCCGCAGCGAGAGGCCCCGCGCCGAGAAGCCCCGCGCCGAGAGGCCCCGTGCCGAGAAGCCCGCGACGTCACCGGCCCCCGCTCCCGTCCCCTCCGTCACGAGCGTCGGCGCACCCGGTCCCGACCGCGCCCGCAGCCGTCGGCGCCTGCTGATCGGCCTGATCGCCGTCGGCGTCGTGCTCCTGCTCGGCGCGATCCTCGCCATCGGGATCGCCGTCGGCTCGAACGGCGATCAGGAGGCGGCGCCGGCCCCGGCCGCGACGACCGCCGCTCCGTCCGAGCCGAGTGCGACGCCCACCAGCCCGCCCACCGCAGCCCTGCCCACCGTCGGCCCGCTGCCGGCCGGCAGCTACGCCTGGACCGTGCTGCTGGGCGGCGAATGCCTGCAACCCTTCGACACCGTCTGGGCCGAGACCTTCACGGTCGTCGACTGCGCGACCGCCCACACCGGCGAGATGGTCGCGACCGGTGAGCTGACCGACGCGACCTTCCCGGGTCAGGACGCGCTGGCCGTCTCGGTCTCCTCGCTCTGCCAGGCGCAGGGCGTCGTCGACATCGCGGGTGCCGAGGCGTACGGCGACGTGCAGGTGTCCGCCTCCTTCCCGGTGACCCAGGAGCAGTGGGACGCCGGCGAGCGCAGCTACTACTGCTTCGTCGACCGCGCCGGCGGCGGCGACATGCTCGGCTCGGTCGACGGCACCCCGTCGGCCTAGGCCGGGCGGCGCGCGACGTGGACGAGGCCGGGCCCTCCGCCTCCCCCGAGGCGACGACGAACGGCGTGGGGCCGTGGGTCGGTCCGCGGCCCGACGACGACCGCCTCGACCCCGAGCTGCTCGAGCGCGGCGACTCCCGCAACGTGATCGACCGCTTCCGCTACTGGCGGATGGACGCGATCGTCGCCGAGCTCGACGCGACGCGGCACCCCTTCCACGTCGCCATCGAGAACTGGCAGCACGACATGAACATCGGCTCGATCGTGCGCAGCGCCAATGCGTTCGGCGCCGAGAGCGTGCACATCGTCGGGCGCCGGCGCTGGAACAAGCGCGGCGCGATGGTCACCGACCGCTACCAGCACGTGCAGCACCACGAGACCGTCGCCGACCTCGCCCGCTGGGCCGAGGCGGAGGACGTGCCCCTGCTCGCGATCGACAACGTGCCCGGCTGCGTGCCGATCGAGACGTTCGCGCTGCCGGAGCGCTGCGTGCTGCTGTTCGGGCAGGAGGGGCCGGGCCTCTCGGAGGAGGCGATCGCCGCCTCCGTCGCCGTGCTCGAGATCTCGCAGTTCGGCTCGACCCGCTCGATCAACGCCTCGGCCGCCGCCGCCGTCGCGATGCACGCCTGGATCCTCCAGCACGTCCGCTTCTGACCAGCCGGGCGCCCCCCTCCCCCTCCCACACTCCAAAAGTTGCGGTACTCGCGCTCGACTACCGCAACTTCGGAGGAGTGGCAGCGGGGCCCGCCGACTGCTGCGCCGCGAGTACGCAGAAGTTGCGGTATTCGCGCGTCGCTCCCGCAACTTTTGAGGAGTGGGAGTGCCGTCTCCCGGGTGGTCCGCGGCGGGTCCGCAGAAGTTGCGGTACTCGCGTGCGACTACCGCAGCTTCTGGAGTGTGGGCAGTTCGGGTGGGAGGAGCGACGGGGCCGGGGCGGCGGTCAGAGGATCTGGTCGTCGGGCGGGAACTCGGTCTCGTACGGGTCGGTGGAGAGCAGCTCGTGCACGCCGGTCAGCACCTCGTCGGGGCGGAACGGGTAGCGGTCCATCTCGGCGCGGTCGCTGATGCCGGTGAGGACGAGGACGGTGTGCAGGCCGGCCTCGATGCCGGCGACGATGTCGGTGTCCATCCGGTCGCCGATCATGCCGGTGTTCTCGCTGTGCGCGCCGATCTTGTTCATCGCCGAGCGGAACATCATCGGGTTCGGCTTGCCGACCACGTACGGGTCCTTGCCGGTGGCCTTCGTGATCAGGGCGGCGATCGCGCCCGTCGCGGGCATGACGCCCTCGGCGCTCGGGCCGGTCGCGTCGGGGTTGGTCACGATGAAGCGGGCGCCGCCGACGATCAGGCGGATCGCCTTCGTGATCGCCTCGAAGCTGTAGTTGCGGGTCTCGCCGACGACGACGTAGTCGGGCGCTGTCTCGGTCATGATGAAGCCGGCCTCGTGCAGGGCCGTGGTGATGCCGGCCTCGCCGATCACGAAGGCGCTGCCGCCCGGCATCTGCGAGGCGCAGAAGTCGGCGGTCGCGAGGGCGCTCGTCCAGATCCGCTCCTCCGGGACGTGCAGCCCCGACGCCCGCAGCCTGGCCGCGAGATCGCGCGGGGTGAAGATCGAGTTGTTGGTGAGCACCAGGAACGGGGTGCCCGCGTCCGTCCACTCCTGGATGAGCTCGGGCGCGCCGGGGAGCGCCTGGTTCTCGTGCACCAGCACGCCGTCCATGTCCGTGAGCCAGGCCTCGACCTCGCTGCGCTTCGTCGCCATGGGGTCGATGCTATCGGCGCAGCCCGGACGGGGGAGTCGACGGGCTGCCCCGGAGCGGCACAGCGGGAGCGGGTTACCCTGAGGACATGAATGGCGAGAACCTGCTGGGCCCCGAACCGACCCTCCTCCCGGACGAGCCCGCGATCACCGCGGCCCTCGCCAAGCACGCGAACCCGGGAGCCGTCGAGTTCGCCGCGCTCGCGGCCGCCCACCCGCGCTCGCCGCTGGCCTGGGCCCTCCTCGCGGACAGCGTCTGGGGGATCGACGCCGCGCTGCCGTCCTACGCCTACGCGCGCGTCGGCTACCACCGTGGCCTCGACCTGCTCCGCACCGCCGGCTGGCGCGGCCAGGGCCCGATCCCGTGGCGCCACGGCCCCAACCGCGGCTTCCTCCTCGCGCTCTACGCGCTCCGCCGCGCCGCCGAGTCGATCGGTGAGACCGACGAGGTCGCCCGTCTCACCGGCTTCCTCGAGCAGGCCGACCCCGCCGCGATCCCCGAGATCGAGCGCTACCACGAGGACGCGCTGCCCCCTACGGCAGCGATCGTCATCCTCGGCGCCGACTGATCGCCGTCCGGCCGTGGCGCTCGCGGCGTTGTCGTCGGTCGCCGTAGCTCCGCTACGCCTCCCTCCTCCGCCTTGCGATCACCGCGACCGGACGACGATCAGGCCGAGGCGGTGCAGGGTTGCCACCCCCGCCGCATGCTGGTCGAGTAGGCCCGGAGGGGCGTATCGAGACCCGCCGTCGTTCGGTGGGTGGATCTCGATACGCCCTCTGCGAGGGCTACTCGATCAGCATGCAAGGGATCCGCTTCGCGGGCCGCTCGATCCGCATGAAAGGGACCCGCTGCGCGGGCCAATTGATCAGCAGGAAAGGGACCCGCTGCGCGGGCGGATCGATCAGCAGGTGGGCGCCCGCTCTGCGGGCTCCTCGGGCGGGACGCTCGGTCAGCGAGACGAGCCGGCGTCCGTAGGCGCGGCGCGGCGGCGGAGGAGCAGGACCGTCGCGAGGGTCAGCAGGGCGCCGAGGGCGGCCGAGGCAGCGGTGACCAGGAAGCCGGACTGCGGGCCGAGGGCCTCGACGGCCAGGCCGCTCAGGGTGGAGCCGGCGGTGGCGCCGAGGGCGATGCCGGTCGGCGGCCAGGCGAGGGCCTCGGTGAGGCGGCTGCGCGGGGCGATCGACTCGACGAGGCTCGAGCCGGTGATCAGCAGAGGCGACGTCGCGAGGCCGGCGACGAACGCCAGCGCGATCAGCGCGGGCAGCGAGCCGGCCAGCACGACCACCGGCACGACCACTCCGAAGACGGCGCCCGCCACCAGGAACCTCGAGCGCGGACCGCCGGGCAGGCGCGCGGCACCCACGACCACCCCGGTCAGCACGCTGCCGATGCTGTACGCGGAGAGCAGCAGCCCCGAGGCGGCTCCCGCTCCGGACGCCTCCGCGGTCGCGATCGCCGCGACGTTGAACGAGCCGAAGACCCCGCCGATGGTCGCGAAGACCGCGACGATGCCGACGAGCCCGAGCGGCAGCCGCTCCCGCGCGGGCGACGCGGCCGAGCGCACTGGAGCGAGCGCCGGCTGCGTCCCCGTCTGCACGAGCAGCGCGACGCCGCCCGCCACGCCGATCCCGAGGCCGACCAGGACGCCGGCCGCCGGGTGCACGAGCGAGGCCAGCAGGGTGACGATCGGCGGCGCGACCACGAAGGCCGCCTCGTCCGCCACCGACTCGACCGAGTACGCGGTGTGCCGGAGCCCCGGGTCCGACGTCGCGGCGCTCCAGCGCGAGCGGACGGCCGAGCCGACGTCGAGGACGGCCGCACCGGCGAGGATGCCGAGCGCGAACCAGGTCCAGACGGGAGCGCCCAGCAGCACGGCGGCGACGAGCCCGAGCGAGGCGGCGACGAGGACCGGGAGCGACAGGGCGAGCGCCCGGCGCTGCCCCCAGCGGTCCATCACCCGCGACCAGAGCGGCCCGGTCAAGGCGAGGGCGAGGGTCAGCGCGCCGGAGACCGCGCCGCCGAGCGCGTAGCTGCCGGACTGCGCCGACACGAGGACGAGCACCCCGATCGCGAGGCTGCCCTTGGGGAAGCGGCCGAGCCAGCCGGCCGAGGAGAAGGCGAGCGACCCCGGGAGGGCGAACGCCCGCGCGTACCTCCCGGTCGCACGGCTCAGAGCGGAGGTCGAGGTGATCGTGGGGTCTGGCATGGTCGGATCCGATTCCGGTCGTTCCGACGGCGGAGACTGCTCCACTGGCTGGACGGACGACAGGACGAGCCTACGCGGGCGGCACCTCCGCGGGCATGATGGACGCGTGGATGCCGCTGCGCTCGAGTCCTTCCTCGCCGACCTGCCGGGAGCAGGCGCGAGCTTCCCCTTCGGCCCGGACATCCGGGTGTGGAAGGTCGAGGGCAAGGTCTTCGCGCTCGAGAGCGAGCGGTTCGGCCGGCCTGTCGTCAGCGTCAAGGCGCTGCCCGAGAACGTCGTGCACCTCGTCGCGGGCGTCGACGGCATCGAGCCGGGCTACCACCTCAACAAGAAGCACTGGGTGACCGTCGACGCCGGCGGCCGGGTCGAGGAGGGCCTCGTGCAGGAGTTGCTGGCGGAGTCGCACGCGATCATCGTCGCGAAGCTGCCGCGCCGCCTCCGCCTCGCCCTCGACGGCACCGCCACCGGCTCCCTCAGCGAGGACGCCTGACCCGAGCCCGGCCCTCCCCGCGAGATGCCACTTGTGACCGATTCTCGCGGCGTGTCGTGCTCACAAGTGGCATCTCGCGGGGGAGGACCGGGCTCGCAGGTCAGAGGCCGTAGGAGCGGAGGTAGGCGGCGGTGTCGTGCCAGCCCTCGACGGCGAAGCACTCGACGCCCATCGCCTTGACGGGGTAGTCGTTGCCGTCGGGGTCGAGGCGGTCGCCGACGAAGATCATCTCGTCGAGGGGGATGCCGGTGAGCTCGGTGAGCTTGTTCATCCCGTAGGCCTTGTCGATGCCCTTGCGGGTGATGTCGACCGAGGTGGAGCCGCCGGAGCGGACCTCGAGGTCGAGCAGCACGGCCTGGACGGCCTCGCGGAGGGTGTTCTTCTTCTCGCCGGTCGGGTCCCAGGCCTGCTTGACCGGCACGGGGGCGGCCTGGCCGAGGGCGGAGAAGGTGATCTGCGAGTCGCGGTCCTCGAGGATCGGGCCCCAGGTCTCGGACTCCCAGTAGCCGAGCTCCTTGGCCTTCTCCTCGACGGCGGCCAGTGCGCGGGACTTCTCGTCCTCGGTGAGGTTCTCGGCGTAGATCTGCGCCCAGTCGCCGTTCTCGTAGCGGTAGTACTGCGTGCCGCAGGTGGGCATCAGGTGCAGCTTCGCCAGCACTGCGGGGTCGGCGCCCTCGAGGCGGTCGAGCACCTGCATCCGGAACTGGCCGATCTGGCCGCCGGAGATGATGCACACCTCGGTGGCCTGCAGCAGCTTGACGAAGAGGTCGGCCATCACCGGGTCCACGGGGGACTTCGAGGCGGCGAGGGTGTCGTCGAGGTCGAAGGCCATCAGGCGGGGCAGGGTGCTCATGGAACTCGTTTCACGGTCTGCGGACAGGGCGGTACGGACGGGGTGGCGCGGCGCGCGCGGTATCGAGGATACGGGGCGGCACACCGGGAGCGCGGGAACCGCGGGCGCAGACTGGAGCGATGAGCCTCCCGCGCACGATCGCCCGCGTCCTCCTGGGCCTCGTGCTCGTGTTCGCGGGGACGGGGCACCTGACCTTCGCGCGGCAGTCCTTCCAGGCGCAGGTTCCGCCGTGGCTGCCGTTCGATGCGGACTTCGTCGTCCTGGCATCCGGTGTCGTCGAGATCGCGCTCGGGCTCGCGCTGCTGCTGGTCCGGCGCCGGCGGGTGCTGGTGGGGATCGTGGTCGCCGCGTTCTTCGTCGCGGTGTTCCCGGGCAACGTCTCGCAGCTCGTCACCCGGACCCCGGCCTTCGGTCTCGAGACCGACGCGGCCCGGGCGATCCGGCTGGTCTTCCAGCCGCTGCTCGTGCTCTGGGCGCTGTGGTCGACGGGCGTGCTCGCCGCCTGGAACGCGAGACGGCGCCGCCCTCGGGAGTGAGGGCGGCGCCGTCCGGTCGTACGGGTGGTGCTGGCGGCTACTCCGAGTGCGAGGCGGAGCGGCGGCGGCGGAGCACCGTCAGCGCGATGCCGGCGAGCAGCAGCAGGGCCGCGCCTCCTGCGTAGGAGGCCGCGTCGACGCCGGTGTTCGCGAGCGGTCCGGAGTGCGAGCCTCCGGCGACGGGGACGGGCGTGGCGGAGGGCAGCGGCACCGGGGTGGCCGTCGGCTGCTCGGTCGGCTCGGGCTGGCCGGGCGCGGGCGTGCCGGGCGTGCCGGGCGTGCCGGGCTCGGCCGGGACCTCGGCCGCGACCGACGTCAGCGACCAGTTCTCGTCGAAGAAGTCGGCCTGGTCGATCACGCCGCGCGCGCTCGCCCAGTCGATCAGCAGCTGCCGGATCTCGAGCCGCTCGTCGTAGACGAGGGGAGCCGCGGCGACGGCCGGGTAGGCCCCGCCACCGCTCTGCCGGTAGTTGTTGACGGCCAGCACGAAGCGGTCGTCGTCCGCGACGGGGGTGCCGTCGAGCTGCGTCAGGTCGCGGATCCGCGAGCCGGCCGGCTGCGAGATGTCGATGACGTAGTCGAGCCCGGAGAGCGCGTCGTAGTTGTAGTCCGGGATGCCCGTGGGGCGGTCCGCGGTGATCGCGTTCGTGCCCGTGGCCGGGTCGAACGGAGCGCCCGGGGCGACCTGGTTGCAGTAGCGGGCCGAGTACTCGAGGTAGTCGCGCACCTCCGCGCCCGTCATCTCGACGCCCCGGAGGGTGTTCTCGTAGATGTAGAGACCGGCGATGTCGCGGATCGTGACCTGCCCCTTCGGGAAGACCGCGGTGCGCGAGAACGGCGACGCCTGCGAGATGACCGGGACGTCGGCCCACTCCGTGCCCTCGAGCGCGGCGTCGACCGTCTCGGCCTGGACGTTGTTGATGAAGTCGATGATCGGGGTGTCCTCGTAGCGCGAGGTCTCGGCCGAGAGCTCCTCGAGCGACTCCGCCACGGGGGTGTTCACGTACTCGATCGTGGTCGCGTGCTGCTCGGCGAGGGCGTCGACCACGGCGGCCGACTCCTCGGGGATGTCGCGCGCGTAGACCGGCGTCACGACGGGCGCGCTGCCCTCGGTCCAGTCGACCTGCAGGTCGCCCGCCGCGTCCTTCACCAGATTCAGGGTCACCTCGGTGAGCCCCTGCGCCCAGAAGTACGGCTGGGTGACGAGGACCTGCTCGCCGGCGACGTTCGTGTAGAGCGTCTCGGGGACGTCCTGGTGGCTGTGGCCGGCGACGACCACGTCGATGCCGGGGACCTGCGTCGCGATGTTGTTGACGACGTCCTCGTTGAGGTCGGCGGGGTCGTACTCGGCGTCCGGGACGGTGCCCTGGCCGGTGTGCGCGAGGACGACGACCACGTCGGCCTCGGCCTGGACCTTCGGGACCCACTCCTTCGCGGTCTCGACCATGTCCCGGAACTCGAGCACGCCGTCGACGTACTGCTTGTCCCAGACGCGGACGCCCGGGGTGACCAGGCCGAGCACGCCGACCCGCACGGTCTCGCCGTCGATCTCGCGCTCGATCACGGCGTACGGCTTCTGGTACGGCTCGCCGGTCGCGACGTCGACGACGTTCGCGCCGAGCAGCGGGGCGTTCAGATCGCCCTCGTAGGCGCTGAGCATGTCGAGGCCGTAATTGAACTCGTGGTTGCCGACGACCTGCGCGTCGTAGCCGATGGTGTTGAACGCGGTGGCCATCGGGTGCGTCGTCTCGCCCGAGAGGACGCCCGCGGCGCCGTCGCCGAGGCCGTAGTAGTAGGTCAGGGGCGTGCCCTGGATCGCGTCGCCGTTGTCGAAGACGAGGACGGAGTCGTCGCCCTTCTCGGCGCGGAGGCGGTCGACCTCGGTCGCGACGCGGGTGAGGCCCAGCGTGTCCTCGCCCTCGTAGGGCGCGTTCGCGAAGTAGTCCCAGTTGTAAACGTGCCCGTGCGTGTCGGTCGTCGACACCAGGGTGAGCTCGACGCCGTCGTCGAGAGGGGCCGCGCTCGCGAGGGGAGCGGCGGTGACCGCCCCGAGCGCGACGACGGCGAGGAGGCTTGCGGCGCGGAGTGTGCGCATCGGTTTCCTGTTCGCGTGATCGGTGGAGTGTGAACGAGTTCGAATCTATGCGCGACGTGTGAACGCGTCGTTACGAGTTCGAGAGCATCGCTCGGCTATCGGTCGGCGCCCGCATCCGGGCCCGTGCGCACGAGCCGCAGAAGGGGCCCCTCCGCTAGAATCGATCGGCTGGTCGCGCTGCTGCGCCAACGGATGCCCCGCCGGCCGCCGAGGCTCGCCCTCGAGATCGAGTGCACGCCCCACGACTCCGCTCCCACCCGCGAAGGACACGCCATGCCAGCAATCGTCATCACCGGCGCCCAGTGGGGCGACGAGGGCAAGGGACGCGCGACCGACCTGCTCGGCAGCCGCGTCGACTACGTCGTCAAGTTCAACGGCGGCAACAACGCCGGCCACACGGTCGTCGTCGGCGACGAGAAGTACGCGCTGCACCTGCTGCCCTCGGGCATCCTGACGCCGGGCGTCGTCCCCGTCATCGCGAACGGCGTCGTCGTCGACATCGAGGTGCTCTTCCACGAGCTCGAGGCGCTGAGCGCCCGCGGCGTCGACGTCTCGAAGCTGCTCGTCAGCGCCAACGCGCACGTGATCACCAGCTACCACCGCACCCTCGACAAGGTGACGGAGCGCTTCCTCGGCAAGCGCCAGATCGGCACCACCGGCCGCGGCATCGGCCCGGCCTACGCCGACAAGATCAACCGCGTCGGCATCCGGATCCAGGACCTCTTCGACGAGAACATCCTCCGCCAGAAGGTCGAGGGCGCCCTCGACCAGAAGAACCACCTGCTGGTGAAGGTCTACAACCGCCGCGCGATCCTGGTCGAGCAGGTCATGGAGGACCTGCTGCAGTACACGGAGCGCCTGCGCCCGATGGTCGCGGACACCTCGCTGGTGCTCGCCCGGGCCCTCGACGCCGGCAAGACCGTGCTCTTCGAGGCCGGCCAGGCCACGATGCTCGACGTCGACCACGGCACCTACCCGTTCGTCACCTCCTCCAACGCGACCTCGGGCGGCGCGGCCACCGGCTCCGGAGTGGCGCCCAACCGCATCGAGCGCGTCATCGCGGTCATCAAGGCGTACACGACCCGCGTCGGCGCCGGCCCGTTCCCGACCGAGCTCTTCGACGAGTGGGGCGAGTACCTGCGCAAGCAGGGCTTCGAGTTCGGCACCACCACCGGCCGCCCGCGCCGCTGCGGCTGGTACGACGCCCCCATCGCCCGCTACTCCGCGCGGATCAACGGCGTCACCGACTTCGTGCTGACCAAGCTCGACGTGCTCTCGGGCCTGGAGACCATCCCGGTCTGCGTCGCCTACGAGGTCGACGGCGTGCGTCACGACGAGGTCCCCGTCTCGCAGAGCGACTTCCACCACGCGAAGCCGATCTACGAGGAGTTCCCCGGCTGGCAGGAGGACATCACCGGCTGCCGCGAGTTCGCCGACCTGCCCCAGGCCGCGCAGGACTACGTCCGCGCGCTCGAGGCGATGAGCGGCGCCCGCTTCTCCGCGATCGGCGTCGGGCCGGAGCGCGAGCAGGTCGTCGTCCTGCACGACCTCCTCGACTGAGGCGCACCGGGAACGACGCGCGCGAGGACCGCGGGCGGGGGATGATCGGCTGGTGCAGATCTACGCCGACCTCCCCGCCGTCCGCGCCCGGCAGATCACGGCCGACGCCCTCGCGCTCGCCGTCGCGGTGATCGCGATCGCGGCCGGGATCGCCGTCGGCTCTCTGATCGCCGGCCTCGCCGAGATCGGCCGCCGCCTCGAGAGCGCGGGCAGCGGCTTCGGCTCGACCATGAGCGACGCCGGATCGACGCTCGGCGGCATTCCGCTGCTCGGTGACGCCGTGCGCGCGCCGTTCGACGAGGCCAGCGGCGCCGGCGCGGTGCTCGCCGCGGCCGGCCGCGACCAGCAGCAGCTCGCGAGCGCCCTCGCGATCGTGGCCGGGCTCGCGGTCGGCGGGCTGCCGCTGCTCCTGCTCGCCGTCGTCTGGCTCCGCCCGCGCCTGCGCTTCGCCCGCCGCACCGCCGAGCTGCGCGCCCTCGGTGCGACCCCCGGCGGCGCCGAGCTGCTGGCCCTCCGCGCCCTCACCGAGGCGCCCCCGCGCGAGATCCTCGCCGCCCACCCGCAGGCCGTCCCCGCCTGGCGCGCCGGCGACCCCGCCGCCACCGCCGCCCTCTCCGCCCTCACCCTCCGCCGAGCGGGCCTCCGCCCCTGATCCGCGTGCTGACCCCTCCCGCGAGATGCCACTTATGAGCACGACACGCCGTGGATCCCGCTCATAAGTGGCATCTCGCGGGGGCCGCAGGGACCAGCGCGGGTCCCCCGGGAGGATGACGGCGGCGGCCACCCGGGGCGACGCCCGCGACAGAGGCGGCTCCGTAGCGTCGGAGACATGCAGAACCAGACCTCCTCCGTCGTGGCGCGCGTCGAGGGCGTGCGCAAGCTCTACGGCAGCACGCCGCCCGTCGTCGCCCTCGACGACGTCACCCTCTCGATCGAGCGCGGCGAGTTCACCGCGGTGATGGGCCCCAGCGGCTCCGGCAAGTCGACGCTGATGCACGTGCTCGCCGGCCTCGACACAGCCTCGGCCGGCCGCGTCTTCCTCGGCGACGTCGAGATCACCGCGATGGGCGACGCCGAGCTCACCGTGCTCCGCCGGCGCAGCGTCGGCTTCGTCTTCCAGGCCTTCAACCTCGTCCCGACCCTCGACGTGCGCGGCAACATCCGCCTCCCGTTCGAGCTCGACGGCCGCCGCGTCACGGCCGAGGAGGAGGAGTGGATCGCCCGTCTGATCGAGTCGCTCGGTCTCCGCGAGCGCCTCACCCACCGCCCGCACGAGCTCTCCGGCGGCCAGCAGCAGCGCGTCGCCATCGCCCGCGCCCTGGCCACCCGCCCGCAGCTGATCTTCGCCGACGAGCCGACCGGCAACCTCGACTCGCGCACCGGCCGCGAGGTGCTCAGCCTCCTCCGCGCCTCGACCCGCGAGTACGGCCAGTCGATCGCGATGGTCACCCACGACCCGATCGCCGCGGCCTTCGCCGACCGCATCGTCTTCCTCCGCGACGGGGCCGTCGTCGACGACCGCCGCGGGATGAGCGCCGAGGAGATCTCGCGCGCCATGCTCTCGATGGAGGGAGCGTCGTGAGCGCCCGCACGGGCCTCCGCGCCGCGTCGGGCCAGGGCGGCGGCGCGATCATCACGGTCGCCGCGCTCTCGGCCGCGTTCGGCGGGGTCCTGGTGATGGTCATCGCCGACATGGTGGCGGCGTTCGACGCCGCCGGTCTCGACGGCATCGCGCAGGCCGCGACGACGCTGGGCGTGGTCGGCGGCGTCTTCTTCGGCATCGCCGTCTTCGTCGGCGCGATCGTCACCTCCAACGCGGTGTCGACGGTGATCGCCGGCCGCACCCGCGAGATCGCGCTGCTGCGCCTGCTGGGCGCCTCCGGACGCTCGCTCCGTGCCGAGGTGGTGCGGACCGGCCTCGTGCAGGGGCTGATCGGCGCGGCCCTCGGCCTCGTCGCCGCCGTCGTCCTCGTGGCCGTGGGCGCCGAGATCGCCTTCAGCACCGGCACCTTCACGCGCATCGCCGTACCGCTCGCCTCACCGGGACTGCTGCTGCCGGGCCTCGCCGTCATCGCCTCGACCGTCGTCGCCTCCTGGGCCGGGTCCCGGCGCGTGCTCTCGGTCGCGCCCTCGCAGGCCGCCGGCTCCGCCGCCGAGCCCCGCTACGACGAGCTCCGCGGACGCACGGGCCGGAACGTCCTGGCGCTCGTCCTCCTCGTGGTCGGCGTCCTGCTCCTGCTAATCGGCGTCGTCGTCGGGCTCGCCAGCCCGCTCGGCGTCCTGATCGGCCTCGCCGGCGGCATGCTCTCCTTCACCGGGGTGGTCCTCGGCGCTCCGGTGCTGCTCCCGCCGCTGATCTCGCTGGTCGGCCGGGCCTTCGGCGGCAGCCCCGTCGCGCGCCTCGCCTCGGCGAACGCGACCCGCAACCCCGCCCGGAGCGCGCGCGCCGTCATCGGCCTCGTGATCGGAGTGACGCTCGTCACGATGTTCGCGGTGGCCGCCGCGACCTTCTCGTCGATCATGCGCGCCTCGAGCGAGATGAGCCCGGAGATCTTCGCGGCGCTCGACCAGTTCGTCGCGGTCAGCACGGCGATCATGAGCGTGCTGCTCGGCTTCTCGGTGCTGCTCGCGGCCGTCGGCATGGTCAACACGCTCTCGCTGAGCGTGCTGCAACGCCGCCGCGAGCTGGGCCTGCTCCGCGCGCTCGGCTTCACGGGCTCGCAGGTGCGCTGGATGGTCGTCGTCGAGGCGGCGCAGATGGTGATCGCTGCGGCGCTCCTGGGCCTCGTGCTCGGCGCGTTCTACGGCTGGGCCGGCGCGGTCGCGATCTTCGGCTCGCTGCCGGGCATCGGACTGGTGCCGCCGACGATCCCGGTCGGGATCCTGGTCGCCGTCGTCCTGGTCAGCATCGTCCTCACCGCCGTCTCCGCGGTCCTGCCGGCCCGCCGCGCGACCCGGGTGCCGCCGGTGGAGGCGCTCGCCGTCGCCTGAGCGCGCCGGCCGCTCGGCTCGCGAGCGGCTCGAACCACCGGGCCGCTCGAACGACTGAGCGGCTCACACCACCGAGAAGCCGTCCGCGAGGCGCTCCCGCCCGCTCAGTGCGAGCAGGAGCTCCTCGCCCCGTCCCGCCCGAGCGGCGAGCGCCCCCGCCATCGCGGAGCAGGCCTCGACCGCCTCGGGCGGGATCTCGTGCGCGAGGCCCGTCGCCCGCGACAGGTCGAGGGTGTGCACGACCAGCTCGAGTACGCGGGTCCGCAGGTACTCGTCCAGGGCCAGGGCGTGCTCGCCGATCGCGACGAGGCGCCCGGGCGGCTGCTGCGCGAGCAGCGCGAGGGTCCGCTGCAGCGACGCCGCGATCACCTCGGCCGGGTGCTCGCCGAGCAGCGCCCCGGTCTCGACGCCCCGCCGCGCCACGGCCGCGGGGTCGGCGCGGCCGCCGGCCAGGGCCGCGTAGTAGCCGAGCGCGTCGGGCACGGTCGCGGCGGCCGGCTCCTCCGCGAGCAGGTACGTCTCGACCGTCGTGATAGCCCGCGAGGCGTGCCCGGTCAAACCGCGGACGTCCCAGACGCCCAGCCCCGGCAGCGCCCACTGCTCGTCCCCGATCCGCTCGACGAGGCGGAGCAGGGCGCCGGCGGAGGCGGCGAACATCGCGGTGCTGTCCATGGACCTCATGCTGGCACGCGTCCTGGACTCCTCAGCGGGCCGCAGTGGCCCCAGAATGTCCGGATGAGCAGCCCCGCCTCCGCCGATCGTCCCGGCCGTCCCGTCCGCCCGGCGCCCGCGGTGCTGACCGGCCGCCTCGTCGTCCTCGAGCCGCTCACCGAGGAGCACCTGGAGCCGCTCCGGGCCGCGATCGGCCGCCCCGAGGTGTTCGCCGCGGGCTACGGCGGCGGGCCCTCGGGCCTCCCCGACGGCGCCGAGGCGTTCCGCGCCTTCGCCCGGCGCTACTACCCGTGGGAGACCGGCAATCCCTGCGCCGTGCTCGTCGACGGCCGGGTCGTCGGCACCTCCTCGCTGACCGACTTCGACGAGCGGCGGGAGTCGGCGCACCTCGGCTGGACCGCCTACGCCCCCGAGGTCTGGGGCACGGCCGTGAACCCCGAGACCAAGCTCCTCCTGCTCGGCCTGGCCTTCGACAGCGGCTTCTCGCGGGTGAAGCTGCAGGCGGACGCGGCGAACGCGCGCTCCCGCGCGGCGATCCTCCGCCTCGGCGCGGTCTTCGAGGGCGTGCTGCGTCACGACCAGCGGCGGGCGGACGGCTCCTGGCGCGACACGGCGGTGCACTCGATCCTGATCGAGGAGTGGCCGGCCGTCCGCGAGGGGCTCGAGCGGAGGATCGAGGCGCTATCAAGCCCGGTCCCGCCGCGCAACCCGGATGCTCCGATCGGGCGCTGAGCGGTAGGAAGGACGCATGGAACGCATCCACTACGCCGGCAGCTCGGTGCTCACCGGCAGCCGGATCGCGCACTCGCTCGTCGGCTACGCCGAGGCCCTCGCGCTGCGCAAGGGCGCGATGTCGGTCGACATCCCGATCCGGCGCTCGTCCGGTGAGCTCGGCCGGGCGACCCTGCTGATCGGTCCGGCCAGCCAGCTCTTCTCGGAGACCGAGGACGACGGCGGCGAGGAGATCGTGGACGCGGCCCTGGTCGAGAGGCTCGCGAAGGAGACGGCGCGGCTCGGAGTGTCCCAGCCGCTGGCCGAGGAGGGCGACTCGTCCTCGCCGCACCTGTCCGATCTCGAGATCCCGCACTTCGATTCGGACGACGATCGACGCTGAGCGTCGGCCCCGGGGCGGTTAGAATCGCCCCGTACCGTCCGGCCGTGCCCCCGCCGGCTGGACTGCACTGCGAACGGAGACCGCCCTCATGGGCCGATTGATCTACGACTCGACTCTCGAAGCCGACTTCGACGACCGACTGCTCGCTCACCTGCAGATCGTCATCGGCTCGAAGCTGTCGCGCAACGAGTCCTTCTACCTCTCGTGGAAGGACTCGCAGTCCGTCGGCGACGGTCGCACGTCGATCTGGCTGCACCCGGCGATCCCGCTGCGCTTCAAGTACCACGGCGGCCGCGCCCCGGCCATCAACCCCGACTGGATCCGCCAGCTCCTGGCCGATTCGCACAGCGCCCACGGCCTCCGCATCAGCGAGGAGCCGCACGGCGGCGCCCGCCAGAGCGAGGAGGGCCTGCTGTGAAGCGCGTCGAGCTGATCTACGGCGGCACCCCCTACAGCCTGCACGACACCACCGCCGCGGACGTCCGTGCGAGCGTCGAGGAGGCGCTCGACGGCACCGCCTCGCGCTGGCTGACCGTCAACCAGGGCGAGGGCCAGCCCCGCGAGACGTCGATCCTGATCACGCCGGGAGTGGCGTTCTCCGTCGCCGACGTCGCGCAGTGACCGCCGCCGGCTGAGCCGCCGGTCCTGAGCCACCGATCCTGAACGGCGCGTCCTGAGCCGCACGTTCCGAGCCGCCGTCCCGCACCGCTCCCGCGTCAGCCTGCGAGCAGCGTCGGGAACTCGCCCGGGATCTCGCGCGCGAGGTAGCCGGCCGGGCCGAGCCTGCGCACCAGGACCGAGTCGGCCTCGGTGTGCAGGAAGGCACCCCACGCCGCGGCGCCCTGCGGGTCGAGGCCGCGCGCGCGGAGACCGGCCGTCGCGCCGGCGAGGACGTCGCCGCTGCCCGCCGTCGCGAGGCCGGGGTGCTCGCCCTCGATGCGCACGGCGTCGCCGTCGGGCGCGGCGATCACGTTGAAGAGGCTGACGACCGCTCCGTAGCGCTGCGCGACGGCGATCGCGGCGGCCTCCACGTCGTCCACCTCCGCGCCGAGCAGCCGCGCGGCCTCCTCCGTGTTCGGCGTCAGGAGCAGGCGGCCGGCGAGGGCGCGGGCGACGCGCCGCTGGCCCGGCAGCACGCCGAGCGGGAAGGCGTCGAGATGCACGGCGGGGACGTCGGCGAGCAGCGGAGCGATCGCGCGCAGCGTCGCGGCGGTCGCCTTCGGGTCGTCGAGCCCGGGGCCGATCAGCGCGACGTCGGCGGAGCCCAGCTCGCCCTCCAGCGCGGAGAGCCCGCGGCCCGAGATCGAGCCGCCGCGGGTCTCCTCCAGCGGCACGACGCCGCACTCGGGCAGCGCGACGGCGGTGGCGGAGGCGACGGACTCGGCGACGCAGAGGGTGATCCGGCCGGCGCCGACCCGGAGGGCCGCGATCCCGGCGAGGATCGCCGCTCCGGGCGTCTTGCGGGCGCCGCCGACCACGACCACGTCACCGCGGGCGTGCTTCGATCCCGCCGGGTCGGGCAGCGGCCAGCGCCGCTCGAGCAGGGCGCGGTCGACGACGGCGCTCCTGTGCGCGGGCTCGCTCCTGTGCCGGGTCTCGCTCATGAGTCGGTCCTCCCTCGCGGGTCGTCCTCGCCGGTGTCGACGGCGCTGTCCTCGCCGGTGTCGTGGCGGGTGACCGGCGCGCTCGACTCCTCGAGGTGCGCGGTCTCGTTGAAGCGCTCGAGCGTCCAGGCGTCTCCGTCGCGGACGAGCCGGGAGACGGAGGCGTTCGCGACCGGGGTCGCCCGGCCGATGTCGAGCAGCTCGCGCTCGGTGAGGCCCTCGCAGACCGAGCGGATGATCAGGACGACGGCGTCGTGGCAGAACAGCGCCACCGGTCCGGCCGGCGCGACGACGTCGAGGTGGTCCAGGAACGAGCGCACCCGCTGGGCGAGATCGGTCCAGGACTCGCCGCCCGGCGGGCGGTAGTAGAACTTGCCGAGCCAGTCCCGCCGCGCCGCCTCCTCGGGGAATCGCGCGCGGAAGCCCGCGGTGGTCAGGCGATCGGCGATGCCGAGATCGCGGTCGCGGAGCCGCTCGTCGAGGCGCGGCGCGAGGTCGAGGCCCGCCTCCTCGAAGGCCAGCTGCGCCGTCGAGGACGCGCGCAGGTACGGCGAGGACCAGGCGGCGACCGGGGCGTTGCCGTCGGCGAGCCAGCGGCCGAGCGCGCGGGCCTGCTCACGGCCGGCCTGGGACAGCTCGACGTCGGGGTCGCGCCGGTCGACGGCGATGTCGTGGGCGCCCTCCGCCTCGGCGGCGCTCGCCGCGATGTTGGCGACGCTCTCGCCGTGGCGCACGAGGAGGAGCTCGGTGGGGCCGGAGGTGCGTGGGCCGGTGCTGGGGGAGGAGCTCATCGCTCCATGCTCCGCTCCGCGGCCCGCCCGGCCGAGGGGGTTCCGCGCGGTGCGGAGCAGTTGCTACGCGGCTAGGGTCGGTCGGGTGAAGCTGATGCGGACGCGACCGGCCCCGACGACCTCCCCGGCCCGCGCGACCCCGCCGGCCCTGCTGATCGGCGCGACCCTGGCGGTGCTCGCGCTCGCCGGCTGCACCGCTCCCGCGCCGGACGTGGTCGTGTCGAACGACGTGGCGCCCCGCGAGGAGTCGCGCGACCGCGTGCTCGCGCTCGTCTCCGCCCTCGCCGGGCCGCAGGACGACGCCTTCGGCTACGCCCGGCTCGCGAGCGACCAGGCCGTCGAGGGCGTGGACCTGATCGGGATCGAGTCCTACGACGCGCTCAGCGAGGGCGGCGAGTTCGGGGCGCTGTCCTTCCGCACGCCGGTCGACGCCGCGGCCTTCCCGGACGTGGCCGACCTGCCGGAGGCCTACTGCTTCCGCGCGCCGTTCGCCGCGGCGGGTGCCGTGGTCGACGACGCCGGCGGCGGAGGCGTGGCGGTCATCGAGTGCCCGGCCGACGCCGAGACGATCACTCCGCCGGCCGAGTAGGCGCGTCCACCGCGGCGACGACCGCCGCGAGCGTCTCCGGGTCGCTGAGGATGCGGAAGTGCCCGCCCGTCTCGATCCGCACGTTGACCGCGCCCTCGAGCATGCTGCCCTCGGGGATGTGCGGGTCGAAGAGGCCGAAGACCGAGGTGATCCGCGCGTTCGCGCCCGCCCGGCTGGAGAGCAGCAGGGTCGTCGCGTCGCGGGGCGAGAAGGAGCGGAGGCTCTTCAGCAGCAGGTAGGGCGCATAGCGCGAGCCGCCGAACGGCGTGGCGACGGCGACCATCCGGTCGACGCGGCCGTCGGGGTCGAGCTCGGTCATCACGTACTTGCCGATCAGGCCGCCCTTGCTGTGCGCGACGATCACGACGTCGCGGAGGTCGTGCTCGGCGAGGTAGGCGGCCACGTCCTCCGCGGTGCGGGCGACCGGGCGGCCGTTCCAGCCGAGGCTGGTGAGCACGTGCATCGGGTGGCCGCGGCGGTGCAGCGGGTCGATGATCGGGCGGAGGAAGGCCCAGGTCTCCCAGATGCCGGGCAGGACCACGATCGGCCGCTCCGTGCCGTCGAGGTAGTCGTCGGGGGCGCGGCGGGAGACGAAGGCGCGGACCTGCCAGGCGACGGCGTAGGCGTAGTCGCGGATCCACCAGACGGCGTCGCGGACGAGGTGCGTCATGCGGGCACCGGGGACGGGTCGGCGTCGGCGGCGGGGCTGGGCCCGGCGTCGGGGGCGGAGTCGGGCGCGGCGTCCGCCGCGGGGTCGGCGTCGGCGTCGGGGGCGATGTCGGCGGCGAAGGACGCCAGGACGAGCGCGAGCGACTCCGGCTGCGTGCGCGGGACCACGTGGCGGGAGCCGGCGAACTCGAGGAGGTGCCCGTCGGCGGCGTGGGCGAGGAGGCGCTCGCACCAGTGGCGGGTGGCGATCGGATCGTCCCGTCCGCGCACGACCAGCACGGGCGCGGTGACCGCGGCCAGCCGCCGCTGGATCGGGTAGTGCAGCATCTCGGGCAGCTGGCGCAGGTACCAGGCGAGACCGCCGCGGACGTAGTCGGCGAAGAGCAGCGCGTCGACGCCGAGCGGCTCGCCCAGGCAGTCGCGGGCGAGCGCGAGGCCCTGACGCACGGCACCGGGGCGCTGCGGGTCGACGACCGGGCCGATCAGGACCGCTCCCGCGACGAGGCCGGGCGCGCGGGCGGCGAGCTCGACCGCCACCTGGGCGCCCATCGAGTGGCCGACGACGACCGCCCGGGTGACGCCCTGCTCCGCCAGCGCTCTCTCGACCAGACGTGCGTGGTCGGCGATGCCGACACGGCGGCGGGGCGAGCGGTTGGCGCCGAAGCCGGCGAGGTCGACGGCGACGACGCGGCCGTGCGCGCGGAGGGCGACGGCGAGGGTCGAGAAGGTGTGGTGCGACATCCCGATGCCGTGGATCAGGACGAAGGTGCGCTCGGCGTCGGGGCGACCGGTCGCGAGGGTCCGGAGCTCGATCCCGTCGATCCGGTGGCGGACGACGGGCGAGGGGCGGGGCATGCCTCCCAGGCTAGGCACGGCGGTGCCGGCGCGCGCGGGGGTGCGCGGCGCCGGTCGGGTGGGCTAGGCGGTCGGGCGGGGCGGGGCGGGGAGTGTCAAGCGGCTGCTGCGGCGGGGGAGCGCTGCCTAGCCTCGGAGCAGGACGGCGGACGCCGCCCGCGGAGGGACATCATGCGGATCGCGATCGTCGGAGCGACGGGCAACCTGGGCACGGCCCTGCTGAGGCGCCTCCAGCGGGAGGACGCGGTGACGGAGATCGTCGGGATCGCCCGGCGCGAGCCGCCGCCCGGAGCGGACGAGTACCGCGACGTGCGCTGGCACGAGGTCGATGTGGCCTCGAGCGACGCGGAGCGGCAGCTGCGGGAGGCGTTCACCGGTGTGGACGCGGTCGTGCACCTGGCCTGGGCGCTGCAGCCGAGCCACGACGAGCCGTTCCAGCGCCTGGTCGACGTCGGCGGGACCGCGGCGGTGCTGGCGGCCGCGGCGGCGAGCGGAGTCGGCCAGGTCGCGGTGGCGTCGTCCGTCGGCGCCTACAGCGCGGCGCCGAAGAGCCTGCGCGTGGACGAGAGCTGGCCGACCGGCGGGCTGCACACCTCGACCTACAGCCGGCACAAGGCGGCGAACGAGCGCGCGATGGACGCGTTCGAGACGGAGCACCCGGAGGTGGTGCTCACCCGGCTGCGCCCGGGGCTGGTGTTCCAGCGCGGGGCGGCGACCGAGATCGCCGGGCTCTTCGCCGGCCCGCGGTACCCGACGCGCTGGCTTCGGGCGGTCCGGCCGCCGGTCCTGCCGCTGCCGCGGACGCTGATCTTCCAGGGCGTGCACGCCGACGACGTCGCGGACGCGTTCTGGCGCGCGCTCGACCGCCGGACCGGCGGGGCCTTCAACATCGCCGCGGAGCCGGTGCTCACGCCGCAGCGGATCGCGGACGTCGTCGGCGCGCGGCTCGTCACGGTGCCGACGGGGCTGCTCCGCTCGATCGTGTCGGCGACGTGGCGGCTCCGGCTGCAGCGCACCGACGCGGGCTGGCTCGACATCGCGACGAACACGCCGGTCATGTCGACGGAGAAGGCGCGCACCGTCCTCGGCTGGCAGCCGACGACCACCGCCGAGGAGGCGCTGCGCGAGCTGCTCGACGGCCTCGCCGACCGCGCGACGGTCGCGGGCTCCCCGCCGCTGCGCGGCTGACCGCGGATCTCGCTACGCCCTCTGCGAGGGCTGCTCGATCAGCATGCCTACTCCGCGGCGACGCGGATGAGCACCTTGCCCGTCACGCCGCTCTCGACGGCGTCGTGGGCGGCGGCGGTCTCCTCGAGCGGGAACCAGGTCAGCGGCAGGCCGGCCTCCTCGCCGACGGGCAGGGCGCCGTCGCGCAGGGCCGCGGTGATGTCCTCGGCCGCGGCCTGGAGCGGCGCCTCGCCGACCGTGTAGAGCAGCAGGCCCTGCCAGCGGGCGTTCTTGGCGAAGCTGGGCACGATCGGGATCGTGAACTCGTCGCCGTTGTTGTTCGCGTAGTAGCCGATGCTGCCGTGGTTCGCGAGCACCTCGACGTCGAGCGCGGCGTTCTGCGTCGGCGCCACCTCGACGATCTGCTGGACGCCGTCGGGCGCGAGCTCCAGGATCTTCGCTGCGAGCTCCTCGTCGGGGTACTGCAGGACGTGCTGAGCGCCGGCGGCCGTCGCGAGCCGCGCCTTCGCGTCGCTGCTCACCGTGGCGATCACGGTCGCCCCGGCCCACACCGCGAGCTGGATGGCGGCGTGGCCGACCGCTCCCGCGCCGCCCTGCACCAGGACGGTGCGGCCGGCGAGCGCGCCGGGGGAGAGGCGGGCGGGCCCCTCCTCGTGCACGGTCAGGGCGCGGTGCGCGGTCATCGCGGGGACGCCGAGGCTCGCTCCGAGCTCGGCACCGATGCCCTCGGGCAGGCGCACGACGTGCTCGGCGGCGAGGACGGTCGACTCCTGCGCGGAGCCGGTCGGCCGCTGGTGGGCAGCGAGGTAGAACCAGACGCGGTCGCCGACCGCGAATCCCTCGACGCCCTCGCCGACGGCGTCGATCACGCCGGCGCCGTCCTGGTTGGGAACGACCTCGTCGAAGGGCGGCTCGCCACCGGCGCGCGCCTTCCAGTCGGTCGGATTGACGCCGGAGACGAGCACGCGCACGCGCACCTCGCCGGCGCCCGGCGTGCCGGCGTCCCGGTCGACGAGCGAGAGGACGGAGGAGGAACCGGAGCGGGAGTAGACGATGGATCGCATACGACCCAGAAGCCCCGCGAGCCGCCCCCTATTCCCGCGCACCCCGTCCCGGACAGCGAGATGCCACTTGTGTACGCGACACGCCGTGAAAGGCGTACACAAGTGGCATCTCGCGGAGGCGGGAGGGGGAGTTACGAGCGGTCGCTGTCCTGCGTCACGTTCTCTTGGACCGCGTGCTTGGCCTCGCGGGCGGAGTCCTTGACGTCCTCGGCGGCGGAGCCACCCGCCTCCTTGACGTTCTGCGCGGCGTCGGTCGCGGTGTCCTTCACCGAGGCGAAGGCCTGCTGCGCCGGCTCGCGCAGCTCGTTCGCGACGTCCTTCGCGGCACCGGTCACGGAGTCGACGACGGGCTGCGCCTGCTCCTTGACCTTGCCGGCCGCGTCCTTCTCGGCGTCCGAGGCGGGGATGAGCGAGGCGATCAGGAGCCCGGCGCCGAAGGCCATCAGGCCCACCGCGAAGGGGTTGCCGTTCGCCTTGCTCTTCACCGATCCGGCCGTGCCGGAGAGCGAGTCGCCGGCGTCGTGCGCCGAGCCCATCACCCGGTCGCGCACCGAGCCCACGGCCGCCTTGACCTTGTCGGTCTGCCGGTCGACGATCGCGCTCGGGCTGACCTTCTCGGCCAGCGCGTCCACGTCTCCGCCGAGCTCGAGCCGCGTGCGCTCGATGTCGGCCCGGATCTCCTCGGCGCTCTTCTGAGATTCGGGAGTCTTGCTCTGTCCTGCGTCGTACGTCATCGTCCTGCCCCGTTCGGCTTGAGGGTTTCGGGAATCTGCTTGAGGGTGTCGACCGTCTCGGGGACTCCGTCGACCTGCTTGAGGCTCTTGCGGCCGACGGCGAAGAGGATCGCCGCGATGACGCCCCAGATCACGGCGACGATCACACCCGACCAGCCGTTGCCGACCAGCGTCCCGAGCGCCCACCAGAGGGCGATCGAGAGGAAGAGCACGGCCATCAGCGCCGCGTAGCCCGCGCCGCCGAGGAGTCCGGCGCCCTTGCCGGCCTTGCCGGCCGACTCCTTGATCTCGGCCTTGGCCAGCGCCATCTCCTGGCGGATCAGCGTCGAGAGGTCGCGGGAGACCTCGCCGAGCAGATCGCCCAGGGAGGTCGAGCCCGCGCGCTCTCCGGGCGTCGGCTCGGCGGAGGCGCGATGCGCGCCCAGCGGATCGCTCACGGCCGGGTTCCGTTCGGGAAGGCGTCGTAGCCGGGCGTGATCGGCGTGCTCAGCGGGTCGGCGACGGGCTCGGTCGGCGCGAAGTCGCCGCGCTCGTCGAACGAGGTCGTCGTGGTCGCGCCACCGGAGTAGTCCGCGGCGGCGGGAGCGGCGAACTCGGGTCCGAAGGTGTCCGCGGTCGCGGCCTTCTCGTCCTTCGCCTCGGCGGTCAGCGCGCGGACGAGGCGTCCGGCGACCAGGCCGGTCGCGGCGGCGATCAGGATGAACGCACCCGGACGGCGGCGCGCGAACGAGCGGACGTCGTCCAGCAGCTCGGACGGGTCGCGGTTCTCGAGCCACGAGGCGACGCCCTGGACGCGCTCAGCGGCCTGCGAGACGAGCTTCGACGCCGCGTTGTCGTCGCCGCCCTCGCCGTTCGCGAGTGCGGTGAGGTCGTCGCTGAAGGCGCGTGCGCCCTTGGCGGCGTTCTCCTTCTGGGCGTGCGCCTGCTCGGTGAGCTGGGTGCGGCTCTGGTCGAGGAGGTCCTTGACCTGCACCTTCGCCTCCTGGGCGACGTTGGCGGCCTCCTCCTTGCCGGTGGCGAGCACGTCGCCCGCGGCCTGCTTGGCGTCGCCGGCGACGGCGCCGGCCTGCTCCTTCGCCGCGCCCGCGGTCTCGGCGGCCTTCTCCTTGGCGGAGCCGGCGGCGTCCGAGACGCTGCCCGAGGTGCCCCCGCCGACGCTGTGCGCGCCGGAGGTCGTGTCCGTGGTCGTCGTGTCCGACGTGTACGGCTCGGAGGTGAGCGGTGCGTCGTAGGTGCTGTCGG
This sequence comes from Rathayibacter sp. PhB151, assembly GCF_004366415.1. NCBI lineage: Bacteria > Bacillati > Actinomycetota > Actinomycetes > Micrococcales > Microbacteriaceae > Rathayibacter > Rathayibacter sp. PhB151. The sequence continues at coordinate 73,327 of NZ_SOEN01000013.1, forward strand.
TGCTGTCGTACGAGGGGTCGGCGGCGCGGGCGTTCGCCGCGCCGTCTCCGAACGGAGGTGAAGCGGGATCGATGTTCGACATCGTCTGTCCCTTCCAGGATCGAGAAATGGTGGTCTGCGTGCCGGCGTCGCCAGTCTGGACAGTGCGCCGCGCACCGAGATAGGGCGTAGCGGACAGAAGGCGTGAGGGCGTACGATCCCGCGCATCCGTGCTCTGACGCGTGCACGGCGCTTCCTGGACGTCGGCTCCGGATCCGGTCGACCGCGGCGTCAAGCCCTTCTCGCCGGCGAGGAGCCCTGCCTAGCCTGGAAGGGGATGGGGGCACGACCGCCCCGTCTCCGCTTCCGGAAAGGCACCCCATGCTCAGCACTCGACCGTCCCGCACCGTGCGCGTCCTCGGCGCGCTCGGCGCCTCCGCCCTGACCATCGGCCTGCTCGCGGGCTGCACCGGCGACGCGCAGACCCCGAACCAGTCCGGGAGCGCCGTGCCCACCAGCGCCGACGACGGCTCGACCCGCACGCCCACGATGGAGCCGACGCAGACCGCGCCGTCGGACACCGCGACGCCCGTCATGTGACCCGGCCGGGAGCGGGCAACCGACGATCGTGGCACCTCGGCGATCGTCCGGGCAAGCCCCTTCCGGCTCCCAGCCGACGAGCAGAAACGGCTCCTACCTTCGGGTGAAAGTTCAGCGCACGACGATCACGAAGGAGGCACCACTATGGGGCTCGATGACAAGATCAAGAACGCCGCTCAGGACATCGCCGGCAAGGCGAAGGAAGCCCTGGGCGACCACAAGAACGACGACAGCCTGAAGGCCGAGGGTCAGAAGGACCAGGCCGCGGCCTCCGCGAAGCAGACCGGCGAGGACATCAAGGACGTCTTCAAGTAGGTCTTCCCCGCACCACGACTCAGGCGGCGCCCCCTCGGGGACGCCGCCTTCGTCGTGTCCGGGCGGGTGGATCTCGATACGCCGCGTCCCGCGGCTACTCGATCAGCATGAGCGGCCCATGCTGGTCGAGTAGCGCCGCCAGGCGCGTATCGAGACCCCGCCGCCGCCGCTACGGCTGCAGGACGACCTTGATGCAGCCGTCCTCCTTCTTCTGGAACGTCTCGTAGAGGCCGGGGGCGTCCTCGAGGGGGGCGCGGTGGGTGACGAGGTCGTTGACGCCGAGCGGGTCGCTGGAGTCCTCGACCAGCGGCAGCAGGTCGTCGATCCAGCGCTTGACGTTGCACTGGCCCATCGTCAGGGTGATCTGCTTGTCGAACATCGACTTCAGCGGCAGCGGGTCCGCCTCGCCGCCGTAGACGCCGCTCAGCGAGACCGTGCCGCCGCGGCGCACCAGGTCGAGCGAGGAGACGACCGCGGCGAGCCGGTCGACGCCGACCGTGTCCATCGCCTTCCGCGCGATCGGGTCGGGCAGCAGCCCGGCGACGGTCTGGGCGAACGAGCCCATCGGCGAGCCGTGCGCCTCCATGCCGACCGCGTCGACGACCGAGTCGGGGCCGCGGCCGTCGGTGAGGTCGCGCAGCTGGTCGTTGATGTCGTCGGTGAAGTCGAAGACCTCGATCCCGTGCCGGGCGGCCATCGCGCGGCGCTCGGCGACCGGGTCGACGGCGAGCACGCGGTACCCCTTGTGCGCGCCGATGCGGGCCGCGAACTGGCCGACCGGGCCGAGGCCGAAGACGACGAGCGAGCCGCCGTCGGGAACGTTCGCGTACTCGACGCCCTGCCAGGCCGTCGGCACGATGTCGCTGAGGAAGAGGTAGTTCTCGTCCGGCAGCACGGTGTCGACGACGACGGTGTTGTAGTCGGCGAGCGGCACGCGGAGGAACTCCGCCTGGCCGCCGGGGACCTGGCCGTACATCTTCGTGTAGCCGAAGAGCGAGGCTCCGGAGCCGTACTCCGTCACCTGGGTGGTCTCGCATTGCGACTGCAGGCCGCGGCGGCACATGAAGCACTCGCCGCAGGAGATGTTGAACGGGACGACGACGCGGTCGCCGACCTTCAGCTTCGTGATGCCGGCGCCGACCTCCTCGACGATGCCCATCGGCTCGTGTCCGAGGATGTCGCCCTTGTCGAGGTACGGGCCGAGCAGGCGGTACAGGTGCAGGTCGGAGCCGCAGATGGCGGTCGAGGTGATCCGGACGATGGCGTCCGTCGGCTGCTGGATGCGGGGATCGGGAACCGTCTCGACCGAGACCTTCTCGACGCCCTGCCACGTGAGTGCGCGCATGCTTCCTCCTTCTCCCGGCGCGGACGCCGGTGGTTCTCCGGCGCTCGCCGGGTACCTCCCCAGGCCACACCCGGCGGCGCGGAGTCGCGAGGGGGTTGACGGCCGGACGACGCGGTTCGGAGGCTCCTCCCGGGTGACGGCCGCGCCGAGCGGCGGGGATGTCGAGAGGACGTGCACCCGACGCTCACCCCGCTCCCGGCCGCGCAGTGGTGTGATGGAGGGATGGATGCTCTCTACACCGCCATCGCCCACGCCTCCGGTGGAGGACGCGACGGCCACGTCCGCACCGAGGACGACCGGCTCGACCTCGACACCCGCCCGCCCCAGGAGCTCGGCGGCTCCGGCGAGGGCACGAACCCCGAGCAGCTCTTCGCCGCCGGCTTCGCCGCCTGCTTCCTGAGCGCGCTGCACGGCTCCGGCAAGGCGCTCTCGATCGACACCACCGACGCGCAGGTGTCGGCGAGCGTCTCGATCGGCAAGAACGACGACGGCGGCTTCGGCCTCGCGGTCGAGCTCGACATCCACGTCCCCCAGGCGAGCTCGGAGGACGCGCACGCCGTCGCCGAGAAGGCGCACACCATGTGCCCGTACTCGAACGCGACCCGCGGCAACGTGGACGTCGTCCTCAACATCGTCGACTGACGCCGCCTCTCCTCGAAGGCCCCTGCCCGGTGACGGGCGGGGCCTTCGTCGTGCCGCCGCCTTCGGCTCGTGATTCCGGCTCGGGCTCGCGGGAACTGCGGGATTCGGCGTGCCGGAAGCGTTTCTGCGTGCCGGGGGTCGGTGGGGTCGAGCTTCGGCTCGTGATTCCGGCTCGGGCTCGCGGGAACTGCGGGATTCGGCGTGCCGGGGGCGCCTGCGCGAGCCGGAGGTCTGCGGCAGCGGGAGTGCGTCGCGCCGGTCCGTTAGGGTCGGAGGCATGATCGAGGAACCGTCGCGCGAGGGGTCGGACGCCGAGGCGCTGGCCGAGCTCGAGCAGATCCGTCAGAGCATCGACAACATCGACGCGGCGCTGATCCACCTGCTCGCCGAGCGCTTCAAGTTCACCCAGAAGGTCGGGCGGCTGAAGGCGGCGCACGGCCTGCCGCCCGCCGACCTCGAGCGCGAGTCGCGTCAGATCGCGCGGCTGCGTGCCCTGGCGGAGGACGCACACCTCGACCCGGCCTTCGCGGAGAAGTTCCTCGGCTTCATCGTCGCCGAGGTCATCCACCACCACGAGCAGATCGCGAGCGGCGCTGCGGACTGACGCTCGCGGCGGGTGGGTCTCGATACGCCGCCTGCGGCGGCTACTCGACCAGCATGGGTGGCGCCTGCGGCGGCCGCTCCCTGATGCTGGCCGCCTGACCCCTTCCGCGAGATGCCACTTGTGCACGCTCGACACGGCGTGTCGCGTGCACAAGTGGCATCTCGCGGAGGGGAGGGGTTAGGCCTCGACGGGGCGGGAGAGGGCGCGGACCGAGGTGACGCGCTTGCGGGCGATGGCGGCGACCGTCAGCAGGAGGCCGAAGAGCAGCCAGATCAGCAGGCCGACGACCGCGGCGCCGACGCCGCCGGTGCCCTCGACCACGCCGGCCAGCGCGTTCTGCGCGGCCGAGAGCGGCAGGAAGGCGAGGGCGTCGTCGAAGACGCCCGGGACGGTCGAGATGATGCCGGCGCCGAGGCCGATCACCGCGGCGACCATCGAGACGAAGCGGCCGAGCCCGCCGAGCAGGGCGACCAGCCCTTGGTTCACGGCGGCGAAGGACGCCCCTGCGAGCATCGCCAGCGCGGCGAAGCCGAACCAGGTCACGAGGTCCAGGCTTGCGACCGCGCTCATCACGATCGCGACGGCGAGGCCCTGCACGAGTCCGATCACGAGGGCCGGAACGTAGGAGGACAGCGCCAGCGCCGCGGAGGAGCGGGTCGAGGAGAGCGCGCGGTGCGAGAACGCGGCGAGCACGAGGAAGGTCGCCAGGGCGCCGAGCCAGAGCGCGATCGTCGCGAAGAACGGCACGCTCGACGCTCCGAAGAGGTCCGTGCTGCTGCTCGAGTTCTCCACCGGGTCGGAGACGACGTCGGCGAGGTTCTGCGACTCCGACTCCGTGTAGGTCGGCAGCTGGGCTACCGCGGCGTCGAGGCCGGTGGCGAGCGAGCGGGTGCCGTCGGCGAGCTGGAGCGCGCCGTCCGAGACGCCGCCCGCTCCGTCGGCGAGCTGGCGGGCGCCGTCGGCCGCCGAGGAGGCGCCGGTCGAGAGCTGCGCGGCGCCGTCGGCGGCCGTGGTCGCGCCGCTGGCCAGCTGGCGGGCGCCGTCGGCGGCGGAGGAGGCGCCGGTGGCGAGCTGGGACGCTCCGCCGGCGGCCGTGGCGGCGCCGGTCGAGAGCTGAGTGAGTCCGCCCGCGAGGGAGCCGGCGCCGTCGGCGACGCCGCGCGCCCCGGTCGCCGCGGACGCGACTCCGGAGACGAGCGAGGGCTGCCCGTTCGCTCCGACGCGGATCCCGGCATCGAGCTGCGCGGTGGCGCCCGCGGCGGTCGTCGTCAGGGTCACCGGCCCGGTGGCGGAGGTCTGCGCATCGGCGATGACGCCCAGCGCGGTGAGGCACTCGGCGGTCCGGCAGGTGGCGAGGACCCGCTGGAGGCCCTGCAGCGTCCCCGCCGTCGACGCCGCGGCGCCCGCGCTGAGGGTCGCGATCTGCTGCGTGCTCGCGCCGAGCTCGGTCGTGCTGGCGCTGAGACCGTCGAGCCCGTCGGCGAGCGAGCCCGCCCCCGTCGCGAGCTGCGTCGCGCCGTCGGCCGACTGCTGCGCGCCGGTCGCGAGCTGCGAGACGCCGCCCGAGAGGTCGGAGGCACCGGTGCCCACCTGCGCGACGCCGTCCGCCAGGGACGACGCGCCGGTGCCGAGCTGTGCGACGCCGTCGGAGAGCCCGGACGCGCCGGTCGCGAGGTCGTCGATGCCGTCCGCGAGCGTGCTGGTGCCGTCGGCGAGCGTGGAGGCGCCGGTGCCGAGCTGGTCGGCGCCGTCCGCGAGCGTGCCCGCGCCGTCGGCGGCCTGGCCGATCTGCTGGTTCAGGGTGTTGAAGCCGACGTAGATGTTCTCGAGGTACGCGGTGGTCAGCTGCGTGTTCAGCAGCGCCGTCGCCGTGCTGGTGACCGTCGCCGAGATGGCGTCGTCGACGAGCTTCGCCTTCTCGCTGGTGGCGATGTCGATCGTGGCCTTGGTCGCGGCGGCGGCGTCTCCGGCGTAGGAGGTCGCGGCGGCCGAGAACGAGGACGGGATCGTGACGACGGTCGAGTAGCTGCCGTCGGCGAGGCCCTTCGCCGCGTCGTCCTTGTCGGTGAGGACCCAGGTGAAGTTGCCGGTGGAGTCGGAGCCCGAGACGTTCGCCGCGGGGCTCGCGGAGCTCGCGGAGGGGGAGGGAGTGCCGGACGCGGAGGGCGCGGGCGTCGCCGCGTCCGTCTCCCCGCCGGTGACGAGCCCGGCCGCGAGCTGGCGCCCGAGCGGCACGGTCTGCCCGTTGAGCTCGACGGGGGTGTCCTCGTTCACGACCGCGGCCGTGATGGTGTCGAGGCGCTCGGTCGGGTTCCACAGCGCCCAGACGAGCAGGCCGCCGATGACCAGCGGGACGAGGACGATGCCGAGAAGGGTCACCCAGGACACCTTCTTGACGCCGCGGGGGCGTTCGAGGGAGAAGAGAGCCATCTGTCAGCGGACCTTCGCGATAGCGCGGCGCTCGGCCGCGGGGGAGACCGCGAGCTCGCCGCGGTCGGTGGGGAGGAGGTCGTCGAGCGCGTCCGCGTCGACGGAGGAGACGATCACCGTGAAGGAGTGCTCCTTCTGCGCGGCCTTCGCGCGGGCCCGGTCGAGCTCGGCGCGGATGCCGTCGCGCAGCTGCGGATCGGTGACGGTGTCGAGGTCGTCGAGCACGAGCAGCGGCGGGGCCGTCTCGAGCGCCGCGCGGACCTCGGCCACCGGATCGGCCGCGCCGGCGAGCCGGACGAGTCCGACGCGCCCGCGGACCGCGGAGGAGCGGATCGGCACGACGAGGCCGTCGACCTTGAGCCGGCCGGCGTCGGGGGCGAGGCGCCCCGCGATCGTCAGCAGCAGCGCGGTGCGGCCCGAGCGGTGCGGGCCGTGCACGACGAGCGCGCCGCCCGCGGGCACCCGCACGTCGACGTCGCGGTAGACCGGGCCGTCGGGACCGTCGAGGCACAGCCCCTCGGCCGCGACCGCGTCGGTGGCGCCGGGCTCGGGCCAGTCGGCGAGCGCGAGCTCCTTGGTCAGGCCCTCGCCCTCCACATCGAAGGAGGGGAGCACCCGATCGAGCCAGCGCGGCATGTGCCACGCGCGGTCGCCCAGCAGGTGCAGCACCGCCGGCACGAGCGTCATCCGGACGATGAAGGCGTCGACGAACACGCCCACCGCCAGGCCGAGCGCGATCGGCTTGATGTTGGTGTCGCCCTCCGGCACGAACGCCGCGAAGACGGAGAACATGATGACCGCGGCCGCGGTGACGACCTTCGCCGAGCCGACGAAGCCCGACTCGACCGCCGCGCGGGCCGGACGGCCGTGCACGTAGTCCTCGCGCATCCGCGAGACGAGGAAGACCTCGTAGTCCATCGCCAGTCCGAAGAGCACGCCCATCAGGATGATCGGCATGAAGCTGATGATCGGGCCGGTCTTGTCCACGTGCAGCGCGTCGGCGAACCAGCCCCACTCGAAGACCGCCGCGACGGCGCCGAAGGACGCGCCGACCGAGAGCAGGTAGCCGAGCGTCGCCTTGAGCGGCACCCAGAGCGAGCGGAAGACCATCGTCAGCAGCACCAGCGAGAGCCCGACGACCAGCAGGCCGAACGGCAGCAGTGCGTTCGCGAGGGTGTCGGAGATGTCGATGCCGACCGCGGTCTGCCCGGTGACCGCGAGGTCGACCCCGTAGGTCTCCTCGAAGTAGTCGTGCTTGTCGCGGATCTCGGCGACCAGCGCCTTGGTTGCCTCGGAGTCCGGGCCGCCCTCGGGGATCACCTGGATGATCCCGGTGTCGGCGGTCTCGTTCGGGGTGGCGAGCGGCACGGAGGCGACGCCGTCCAGGCCCTCGATCTCGGTCTTGAGGTCGGCCATCAGGCCGAGCGGATCGGTCGAGCCGATGATCGTGCCGGTGACGATGAGCGGGCCGTTGTAGCCGGGGCCGAAGTTCTCGGCGAGCAGGTCGTAGGTGTCGCGCGCGGGCGTGCCCTCGGCCTGGTAGCCGGCGTCGGGCAGGGCGAGGCGGAGGCTGAGCGCGGGGATCGACGCCATGCCGAGCACGCCGACGACCGCGATGATCGTGAGGATCGGGAAGCGGGTGACGACGCGGACCCAGCCGCGGAAGAAGCCGCGCGGGACCTCGGCGTGCACGTGCGAGCCGGGGGAGGGGGCGGTCGCGTCCTCGGCGGCGTCGGGATCGGTGTGGGCGCCGGTGGTCAGAGCGGCCTTCTCGGCGCCGGAGGTCGCGGCGGCCTTCGCGGCGGCCTTCTTGGCCTTGCGCTCCTTCGGCCGGAGGCGCTCGCCGGCGAAGCCGAGCAGCGCGGGGGTGAGCGTGAGCGCGATGACCACGGCGATCGCGACTCCGCCCGCCGCCGCGATGCCCATCGTGGTGAGGAACGGGATGCCCGCGACCGAGAGGCCGGCGAGCGCGATGATGACGGTCAGGCCGGCGAAGACGACCGCGGAGCCGGCGGTCGCGGTCGCGCGGGCGGCCGACTCCTCCGGCGCCATGCCCTGCTTCAGCTGGTCCTGGTGCCGGCTGATGATGAAGAGCGCGTAGTCGATGCCGACCGCGAGGCCGAGCATCAGCGCCAGCAGCGGCGTGGTGGAGGAGATCGAGGCGAAGCGGGTCGCGATGAAGATCGCGGACATCGAGAGCGCGACGCCGAGCAGTGCGGTCACCAGCGGCATGCCCGCGGCGAGGAACGAGCCGAAGGTGAGCACCAGGACGACGAGTGCGACGAGGAGGCCGATTCCCTCCGTGACGGTGACGCCGGGCAGGCTCTGGGAGAAGAGGTCGCCGCCGAGCGAGACCACGGCGCCCGCGGGGAGCGCATCCTGGAGTGTGGTGGCCTCGGCCTGGAGCGCGTCCCGCGACGCCTCGGAGGTCGTGGTGGCGGAGCCGTCCATCTGCGTGGTGATGACCAGCGCGTTGCCGGCCTCGGAGATCGTGCCCTCGACGGTGTCGGAGTAGGGGTCGGTGACCGCGGCGACGCCGTCGATCCCCTCGAGCGCGGTGACCGCCTCGCCGACCGGGCCGCTGATGTCCGCGTCCTCGACGCTGCCGCCGTCGGGCGCGACGACGACGTAGCGCGCCGAGGTGCCGCTGACCTGGGGGAAGGTGCGCTCGAGCTGGTCCAGTGCGGTCTGCGACTGGGTGCCGGGGATCGAGAAGGTGTTGTCCGTGCCCTGGTTGAGCAGCAGCGCGCCGCCGCCCGCGAGGACGACGACGGCGAGCCAGAGGACGGCGACCAGCCGGTGGGCGCGGAACACCCAGCGGCCGAGTCGGTAGAGCATCGACGACACGCGTGTCTCCTGACGACGGGGGAGCGGAAAGGGACACGACTCTGTGCTCGGAGAGCGCGGTCGTGCCGTCAGCACGAACGCGCGGGAGGCGACGTGCTCGATGCACGACCGTGCTCGATACACGAACGTATCCGATACGCGAATGTATCCGATACAGTGATGTATCTCAACACCGCCGACGCCCGCCCGGGAAGGACTCAGGATGACCGACTCCGTCGAGACCTCCCGCCGGAGTCGGACGCGCGAGCGGCTCCTCGACGCCGCCTACGACGTCTTCGCCGAGACCGGCGTGCACACCGCCTCGGTCGAGCAGATCTGCGAGCGCGCCGGCTTCAGCCGCGGCGCCTTCTACTCCAACTTCTCCACGAAGGAGGAGCTGTTCTTCGCGCTGATGCAGCGGGAGAACGGCGCCCGCCTGGACGGCCTGGTCGAGCAGATGGGGCGCACGATCCCCAAGGTCGCCGAGTCGGACGAGCCGCTCACCCCCGAGACGCTCGCGGTCGTCATCCTCGACTTCCTGCAGGGGCCGTTCACCGACAGTCGGCGCTGGTGCGTCGTGCAGTCCGAGTTCGAGCTGCTGGCGCTGCGCGACGCGGCGATCGCGCCACAGTACAGCGCCTTCCGGACCGGCTTCGACGCGACCCTCGTCGACATCGTGCGGGGGGCGCTGCAGCAGGTGCACCGCGACTTCTCGCTGGCGCCGACCACGGCCGTCCGCCTGCTGATCGCGAGCTACGACGACGCGGTGAAGACCTCGATCCTCGAGGGCGACTCGGAGGAGGCCGCGCTCGAGCGGCTCCGGGCGACGCTCACCGACGTGGTGCTGGCGATCTCGGCGGAGCGCTAGGCCGGGTGGGCCTGTCCGTCGGGCACGGAGCCGTCGGGCGACGCGCCGCCGTGCGCGGAGCCACCGGGCGCTGAGCCGCCGGGCGCTGAGCCGTCGGCGCAACCGGTCCCGGTGGTGCCCGCGCGCGAGGAGGATGGACCCATGGAACTGCGCCAGCTCGAACACTTCCTCGCCGTCGCGAAGGAGCAGCACTTCACCCGCGCGGCGAGCGCCCTGCAGATCTCGCAGTCGGGCCTCTCGGCGTCGATCCGCGCGCTCGAGAGCGAGCTCGGCAGCCCGCTGTTCACCCGGAGCACCCGCCGGGTCGAGCTGACGCCGGCCGGCCGGGCGATGCTGGCGGAGTCGGAGCAGTCGGTCGCCAGCGCGCTCGCCGCCCGCGACGCCGTGCTGGCGGTGCAGGGCGTGCTGCGGGGGAGTCTCGCGGTCGGCACCGAGGAGTGCCTGGGCGGCGTGCACCTGCCGCGCGAGCTCGCGACCTTCCGGGAGCAGCACCCGGGCGTCGGGCTGCGGCTGACCCACGACGGGTCCGGCACGCTGCTCGACGCGGTGGGCAGTGGGCGCCTGGATCTCGCGCTGGTCGCCGACATCGGCGCGGTGCCGGCCGGAGTGGTGACGAGGCCGCTCGCCAGCGAGGGCTTCGCGGTGCTCGCGCATCCGGAGCATCCGCTGGCCGACCGGCCGGTCTGCCGCATCCCGGACCTGGAGGGGCAGACGATCGTCGGCCTGCAGGAGCACTGGGGCGCGAGCCACCTCGCGGCCCAGGCGTTCGCCGCGCACGGCCTGGCGTTCGAGGTGGAGCTCGAGGTCAACGACGTGCACACCCTGCTCGACCTCGTCGAGTACGGCATGGGCGTGGCGGTCGTGCCGGCGCACTTCGCCGAGAAGCGGCCGGCCGGCCTGCGCGCCGTGCCGCTGGAGGACCCGCTGCTGGTCTGGCGCACCATGGTCGCGCTGCCGGAGCGGCCGACGGCGGCGGCGCGCGCCTTCGTCGCGGCCCTGCCGGGCGCCTCCGCCGCCCGCTGACCGACGGCCCGCGCGGGGCCCCTGCATGCTGATCGAGCAGCCCTCGGAGCCGCCCCTTCATGCTGATCGAGCAGCCTTCCGAGCCGCCCCTTCATGCTGATCGAGTAGCCCGCGGAGTGGGCGTATCGAGATCCACGCTCGTCCGGTGGGCGGGTCTCGATACGCGCTGCGCGCTACTCGACCAGCATGGGCCGCCTGCTGACCGAGGAACCCGTGGGGCGGGTCCTCCATGCTGATCGAGTAGCCCGCGGAGCGGGCGTATCGAGATCCACCGCGCTCAGTCGAGCGAGGCGAGCTCCTCCGCGGTCAGCTCGAGGTCGGCCGCCGTGGCCGAGTCGCGGATGCTCTCGGGGCGCGAGGATCCGGGGATCGGGAGGACGGTCGGCGACTTCGCCAGCTCCCAGGCCAGGCAGACGACCTGCGGCGAGACGTCGTGCGCCTCGGCGACGGTGGCGAACGCCGCGAACGAGGTGCCCAGCTCGGCGGCCGAGGTGATGCCGCCCAGCGGGCTCCACGGCAGGAAGGCGAGGCCCAGCTCGGCGCAGAGCTCGAGCTCCGGCTCGCTGGAGCGGAACTTCGGCGAGAACTGGTTCTGCACGGAGACCAGGCGGTCGCCGAGGATCCCGTGCGCCTCGCGGATCTGGTCCGGGTCGGCGTTCGAGATGCCGGCGCGGAGGATCACTCCCTCGTCGAGCAGCTCGGCGAGCGCGCCGATCGAGTCGGCGTAGGGCACCTCGGGGTCGGGGCGGTGGTACTGGTAGAGGCCGATCGCGTCGACACCGAGGCGCTGCGCGGAGGCGCGGGCCGCCTCCTTGAGGTATTCGGGGCGGCCGTCCTGCGTCCAGACTCCCGGCTCGGGGCGGAGGTGGCCGCCCTTGGTGGCGACGAGCACCCCGGAGGTGTCGCCGCCGTAACCGCGGAGCGCCTCCGCGATGAGCAGCTCGTTGTGGCCGAGGTCGGCGTCGCCGCCCTGGTGGTAGGCGTCCGCGGTGTCGATGAGGGTGACGCCGGCGTCGAGGGCGGCGTGGATCGTGGCGATCGACCGCTCGCGGTCGGGCCGGCCCTCGATCGACATCGGCATGCCGCCGAGTCCGATGCTGCCGACGCTGATGTCGCCGATGCTGCGCTGCTTCATATGTGCTTCCTTCGTGGTCGATGTCATGGGGGGATGCATGCTGGTCGAGTAGCCGCGTCAGCGGCGTATCGAGACCCACCGTCGTCAGCAGGGCGGGTCTGCAGACTCGTCTTCCGGCGGTGGTGGATCTCGATACGCCCGCTGCGCGGGCTACTCGATCAGCATGAAATGCGCACGGTGCGCGGGCTACTCGATCAGCATGAAAGGGGAGCGCCCCGCTCGATCAGCGGGGCAGGCCGCTCACCAGGCGTAGTCCTCCGGCGCCGTGCGGTGGCCGGGGAAGATCTCGTCGAGGCGGGCCAGGTCGGCGGGCTCGAGCGCGATGTCGACGGCGGCGACGGCGCTCTCGAGCTGCTCCATCGTGCGCGGGCCGGTGATCGGACCGGTGACACCCGGCTGGTGCAGCAGCCAGGCGAGTGCGAGCTCCCCCGGCGCGATGCCGCGCTCGCGGGCGAAGGCCTCGTACTGCTCCAGCGCGGGGCGGTTCTTCTCGATCGCCTCGAGCGAGCGGGCGGAGGCGCGACGGCTGCCCGACTCCGTCTTCTCGATCACGCCGCCGAGCAGGCCGCCCTGCAGCGGCGACCAGGGGATGACGCCGAGCCCGTAGTGCCGGGCGGCGGGCAGGACCTCGCGCTCGATGTCGCGGACGAGCAGGTTGTAGATCGACTGCTCGGAGGAGAGGCCGGTGAAGCGGCGGTCGCGGGCCGCCTCCTGCGCCTGCGCGATGTGCCAGCCGGCGAAGTTGCTCGAGCCGACGTAGAGGACCTTGCCCTGCTGCACGGCGACCTCCATCGCCTGCCAGATCTCGTCCCACGGCGTCGTGCGGTCGACGTGGTGGAACTGGTACAGGTCGATGTGGTCGGTCTGCAGGCGGCGCAGGCTGTCGTCGAGCGCGCGGCGGATGTTGAGGGCGGAGAGGCGCCCGCCATTGGGCCAGGAGTCGCGGCCGCGCTCCGCGCCGGGAGCGGCGTGCTGCTCCATGTCGCCGTAGAGCTTGGTCGCGAGGACGGTGCGCTCGCGGCGCTCGCCGCCCTGCGCGAACCAGCGGCCGACGATCTCCTCCGTCGCGCCGCGTCCGCCCTCGCCGCCGTAGACGTTCGCGGTGTCGAAGAAGTTGACGCCGAGCTCGTGGGCGCGGTCCATGATCGCGAACGAGTCGGGCTCGCTGGTCTCCGGGCCGAAGTTCATGGTGCCCAGGACGGCGCGGGAGACGGACAGACCGGTGCGGCCGAGATTCGTGTACTGCATGCCTCCAGTTGACGCCGTCGCGGGCGCGGTGTCCAACAGGGCGGTGCGATGGGATTCAGCGCCCCCAGCGGTCAATGCAGGGCGGGCGGATGCGACGGTCCGGCCTGGGGGTGGTCACGGGCTGGAGCGCGATCAGCCATTTCTCAACGGCGCAGGCGAGGCGGGCGCGGAACTTCTTGCTCGAGAGCGGCGGCATCCTCCGCAGCAGCTCGGCAGTGACGAGGGCGACGGTCTCACTGCCCGGATCGCTCCGGCCTTGCGCGACCAGGATCTCTGCGAGGTCGACGCGCCAGTGCTCCAGGTGGATCGGCCCGGCCAGGGAGGGCGGCGTCGCCGCCATCACCCGGGAGAGAAGGCCGGCTGTCGCAGTCATCCGGGCGAGCTCGACGGCCGTCACACCGAGCTCCTCCTTCAGCCCGTCCCCGGTCGCCGTGGTCAGAGCGAGCGGATCCTCGAACCCGAGTCGCGTGAGGATGAGCCGGTGCGGAGCGTAGATCGGCAGATCCCACAGCCCGAGTCGGTCTCCGCCGCCGACGAGTCCGTCCACGACGGCGCCTCCGCGCAGATTCGAGACCTCGGGATCCTGCCGGATCCACCGCCGGAGCTCGAGCGACGTGAACGCCGACCGGAGGCGGAAGGCGGCTTCGCCCGCCTTGTCCTCGCCGAGGGCGGACAGAGCGGCGTTGTACGACCCGTAGGGATCGAGGGGCTGCCAGGGAGGTGGCGCGCCGGTGCAGTTGTCCCGGACCAGGTCCTGTTCTCGCACTCCGTACTCCGCCAGGACGGCCTCCCGGAGGTTCTCGAACCTCGTCTTCGTCGTGAGGAGCAGCGGGTCCTGCTCGCGCACCCGGTCGTCGACCTCCGCCCGCTCCAGGAGCGCACTCATCTGCCGGAAGCGCCGGCCGAGATCGCGGGGCGCCCGCTCGCTCGGCCGAGCGGAGTGCAGGTTGATCAGCACCGAGAAGTAGGTCATCAGCACACGCTGGGTGAGAAGCCGGTGCTCGGGCTGGTCGCGCATGCTCTCCGCCCTCGCCCGCAGCGAGTCCCGGTACCGGCGGAGGATGAGCGGGTCGTTCGAGCGCCGGTGGAGGAGGTGCTGGAGCGCAATGTCCGCTCCTCGGTTGCCCGGATCGATCTGCAGTGCCCGGCTGAGGAGGAGGACCGCCCGATCGGTGTCGTGCGCGAAGGTCGTCGTCGCGACGAATTGGAGGCCGACGCTGCGACCGTCCGTCGCTCCACCGAGACCCTCGAAGCCGGGATGCGCGCGGCTCAGGGCGATCACGACGACCCCCGCAGCGAGCGCGCACAGCATCGACCGCTCGGCTTCGGCGTCGTTCTCGCCGAAGAGACCGTGCTCGGACGGATCGCTCGGCGTTCTCAGCACAGCGGTCTGCACCGTCCGGCCGTTCCGGCTGATGACGACGCTCGCCGAATGCTCACCCGTGAACTGGAGGTCGACCTTCCAGGGTGCGCTGCCGACCAGCGCCGACAGTACCGCGAGCGCAGCCTTCGCCATGGCGTTGGCCGGCGCCGGAAGGAGGAAGGAGTCGGCGAGGGAGCTGACATCCGATCCGCGCGGCGTCTCGAGTCCGGCCGGTGGGCTGTTCCCGAACCGGCCGAGCACGGCGACCAACTGCGTCGTCCGCGCCGCGCTGAGATCGCGGTCTCCGTCCTTGTCGGTCGCCGACACCGAGATGCGCTTCCTCCCGATCAGGTGCGCGGCAGCGAAGATCACGGCGAGGAGCAGTGCGGCGAGGAAGCCGAGAAGGAGCGGCAGGACGAGCTCGAGCTGACGCGCTGTCCGAGCATCGACCCCCAGGTGCCCGATCGAGATCAGCGCAATCAGGAGGGCACCGACGAGTGCGCCGCCGGATGCGAACGCGAGCCCTCTCTGGGTGGCGTCCGACCGCATGCCTGGATTAGGGAGAGGAAGCAGCGTCGCTGCTCGAACGGCGATCACGAACGTGAGCAGGATCGCCCCGACCGCGGCCAGAACCGACGGAAGGAGCGGCTGCAGCCACGCCCCGGAGAAGGCGGCCCAGCCGCGTTCGAGATCTCCGGATGTGCCCGCCGGGCCCTCGGACTGCATCGAGAGCGCACTCTCTCGTTCCGCCGTGCACAAGCGGGCTGCTGCAGCCTTCGCGGCGGCGTCGGCACCGTCGGGGGAGGCGCGGACCTTGTCGATCAGGGCGAGAGCCTCGGCCGGTCTGCCGGCGTCGGTCAGTTCCTGGGCCGCGTCGCAGACCGCGTTGTTGTCGGATCCGAGGGTCGCGGGCTCCGGCGAGGCGGTCTGCGCGGGGGTCGACCGCGTCGTGGTCGTGGTGGTGGTCGTGGTGGTCGCGGGCTCCGGCTGGCCCGGTGTCGTGACCGTGGTCGTCTCCTCCACGGTGGTGCTGCTCGGGGAGGCCTCCTCGGCCGGCGCGGGGGCGGCCAGCAGACACGTGAGCACGCCCGACGCGAGGACGGCGAGGACGAGCCGCGCCGCTGCGGACCGCTCAGGGCGGAGGCGACGTGGGCGAGGGGCCGCAGTGTCGTCGACCGTGCGTGTCGTGCAGTGCGGAACAGGCATCGTCGCCTCCTGCGCACAGT
This sequence comes from Rathayibacter sp. PhB151, assembly GCF_004366415.1. NCBI lineage: Bacteria > Bacillati > Actinomycetota > Actinomycetes > Micrococcales > Microbacteriaceae > Rathayibacter > Rathayibacter sp. PhB151. Next base: position 88,931 of record NZ_SOEN01000013.1, read on the forward strand.
GTGATCCTCAGGGAGATCGGAGGCAATACTCGAGCGCGTCACAGTTCGGGCAGGTTCTCGGGCGTGAGAGGGCGGAAGAGGCGGCTGCCGTGCGGGTTAGAGTCTGGGAGTGGCATCGAAGACGACTCAGCGCATCGTGATCGTGCTCGCGAGCACCCTCCTGCTCGCCGGCTGCACGTCGGCGGCCGACATCCCGGATGCGGCGCCGACCGCCGAGGCCGGTGCGGCCAGCTCCGCGACCGCCACGAGCGCGCCGAGCGCTGACGCCGATGCCGGTCCGCGTCCCGTGCCGAGCGTCTCGCTCGCGCCGGTGCCCGTCGCCGCCACCGGCGAGTGCGTGATCTCCGACCTGGCCGGCGGCGGCTCGATCGGCGACGTCGACCTCGAGGTCGTGCGCGACCGGGGGACCCGCGAGGGCGCGGCCGGGACGACGCGCACCGCGACCGACGGCATGCCCGCCGCGTACGTCGTCGCGGCCGGCGACAATCCCGCCCGCATCGCCGACCGCTTCTGCGTCAGCGCCGACTACCTCGACGCCCTGAACTCGGTCCGCCGCGACGGCGTCACCCTGAGCAGCCTCTTCGGCGGCGACACCCTCAACCTCAGCCCGTCGACGGTGCTGACCGTCGGCGACCAGAACGGCCGCGTCCTCGACAACGCCGAGCCCGACCCGCTGCCGACCCAGGCCGGCTGACCCGGCCCTCCCCGCCGATCGAGCAGCCGCCGTGCATGCCGATCGACGCGCCCGCCGAGTCATGCTGATCGAGTAGCCCGCGAAGCGGGCGTATCGAGATCCACCACTGTCAGAACCTGAGTCTGCAGACCCATCTTTCTGAGGACGGTGGGTCTCGATACGCCCCTGCGGGGCTGCTCGACCACCATGGGCGGCGCGTCGGTCAGAGCCCGATCACGCGGACGAGCACGGCCGAGAGGGCGACCGTGCCGGCGAAGCCGGTCGTCCGGGCCCGGCGCTTCGACGGATCCTCGAGCCAGGGCAGGGCGTGCCAGCGCACGACGGCGCCGAACGCCCCGGCCGCCGCCAGCGCCACGAGCGCGAACCACGGCACGAGGGTCACCAGCGTCCAGTCGGCGAGCACCCGCACCAGCAGCAGCACGAGCGCCGATTCGACGCCGCGGGTGAGCACGCGCAGGCGGTCGCGGTCGAGGTGCTTCGCCGTGCGGCGCCAGAGGATGCTCCCGAGCGCGAAGCGGCCGACGGTGAAGACCGTGACGGCGAGGGCGATCAGCGTGGCGAGGATCATGCCTCCTCCTCCAGGACGTGGGCGAGCAGGTCGAGGCCGAGCGCGTCGACCGAGGTCGCGGTGCTCGAATTCACGAAGACGGCGACGCCGCGCTCCCGGTCCATCGCGAGCATGGTCGCGTAGCCGGCGGTGCCGCCGTTGTGCCAGGTCGTCGAGCCGCCGCCCTCCGCCGGGGAGGTGAACCAGGCGAGGCCGATGCGGTCGCCGTCGCCGGCGTCGAAGCGCGGCTCGAGGACGGTCGCGGCCGGGACGCCGAGCGCCGGGTCGTCGGTGAGCAGGGCGCTCGCGTACCGCGCCACGTCCGCGGCGGTCGAGCGGACGCCTCCGGCCGGCGCGTAGCCCTCGAGCGTCCACGGCCCGACCGAGCGGCCGCTCTCGGAGTAGCCCGTAGGCGCGTCCGGCGCGAGCGCGTCCGCCGAGACGGGGACCGAGCTGCCGGTCATCCCGAGCGGCGCGAAGATCCGCTCCCGGACCAGGTCGGCGTAGTCGGCTCCCTCCGCCCGGGCGAGGGTCTGCCCCAGGACGGCGACGCCGAGGTTCGAGTACGCGACCTCGTCCGTCCCGCCGCCGCCGGCGCTCGCCGCCTGGCGCAGCACGTCGTCCGGCGAGAAGGTCGTGTACGGATCGACGCCGCGCAGCTGCGCGACGAGCGTCGCCGCCAGGTCGAGCGGGGCCGAGGAGAGGCGCGGGAGCCCGGAGCGATGGCTCGCCAGCTCCTCCAGCGTGCCGTCGAAGCCGCCCAGCTTCGCGTGGTCGCCGGCGCGATCGGCGAGGGCGACCGTCCCGGCGTCGGCGCTCTGCGCGAGGAGCAGCGCCGTCATCGTCTTGGTCACCGAGCCGATCTCGACCTCCGTGCTCTCGTCGGCGCCGAGTCCGGCGAACCGGACGCCGTCGGGAGTGACGACCGCGGCGACGAGCCGGTCGCGGGTGCCGTCGGCCCGCTCGGACAGCCACTGCGCGATGGCGGCGTCGCCCGTGCGCTCGTCCGAGAGCCGGGGGGCCTGCGGGCGCAGCAGCACCCCGCCGGCGAGCACGGCGACGGCCGCGGCGGCGGCGATCACGCGGGTTCGGGTTCTCATCGGGGACCTCCTGCGGCGAGAAGGATCGTCAGCAGGGGCACCCGCCGCTCGGGCGGGATGCCGTAGCGCCCGCGCCCGCGCGCCTCGAGCCAGCCCGCCGCGACCAGCTGGTTGACGTGGTGGTAGATCTGGCCGGTCGTGCCGGCACCCTCGCTCTCGGCGAGCTGCGCGACCGTCTCGACTCCGCCCGCGACGGCCTGCAGGAAGCGCAGCCGCACCGGACTGCCCAGCGCGGCCAGCGCCGCCGGTCCCGGGCTCGACCCCCAGTCGCGCTCGAAGAACGCGTCGGTGCTGAGGCCGTACTGCCACTCGACCGGCCCGGACGGGGTGGCGACGGCCCCCGCGAACACGACTCCGCCCGGCGAGGGCAGCCGCTCCTTGAGCGCGCTGAGCGCCCAGAACGGGTCGTCCTGCGCAGGGGCGCCGGTGGCGGCGGTGCCGGGAGGAGCCGCGACGAGCGCGTCCCCCTCGAGCCGCGCCACCCGCTCCCGCAGCTCGTCGAGCTCGCCGGCGAGATCACGTTCGGAGGTCATACCTCCACTATTGCAAACATTCCGTAAGCCCGGAACCCGCACTCCGGTCCCGGCGCCCACTCCTCAAGAGTTGTCGTACGCGCTTCCCGAGTACGACAACTTCTGCGCACCCGACGCACCCGCGGAGACTCGCCCGCCCCACTCCTCAAAAGTTGCGGTAGCGGCGCGCGACTACCGCAACTTCTGGAGAGTGGGGCGGGCGCTGCGGGCTCTGGGGCGTGGGCAGGCATGCGCGGGCACCCGCCGCGGGGCGCGGGCGAACGCGCGCGTCGACTCCTCAAAAGTTGCGGTAGCGGCGCGCGACTACCGCAACTTCTGGAGGCTCGGGCGGGTGCCCCGGCGGGCTGTGCGGGCGAGTCCTCCGAAGTTGCGGTCGTCGAGCGCGACTACCGCAACTTTTGAGGGGTGGGGCGGGCTCCGGAGCGGAGCCGCCCCGCGTCAGGCGAAGCGGGAGGGCAGCACGGCGCCGTTCACGGCGCGCAGCTCCTCGAGGGGCACCGTGAAGAGGCCCTGGACCTCGACGACGGGGGACTCGGCGTCGGTGACGCCGATCCGGAGGACGGGGTAGCCGCGGCCCTCGCAGAGCCCGCGGAACTTCACGTCGTCCTCGCGCGGCACGGACACGAGCACGCGGCCGGTCGACTCCGAGAAGAGGGCGGCGGTGGCGTCGACGCCGTCGCGCTCCATCAGCTCGTCCAGCCAGATCCGCACGCCGACCCCGAAGCGCAGCGCGGACTCGGCCAGCGCGACGACGAGGCCGCCGTCGGCGAGGTCGTGCGCGGAGGCGATCAGCGACTCGGTCGAGCCGGCCGCGATCAGCTCGGCCAGCGCCTTCTCGGCGGCGAGGTCGAGCTGCGGGGGACGCCCGCCGAGGTGGTCGTGCACGGTGCCGGCCCAGGCGGAGCCGTCGAGCTCGTCGCGGGTGACACCGAGGAGGTAGACGTTGTCACCCTCGTCCTGCCAGCCGGACGGGATGCGGCGGGCGACGTCGTCGATCACGCCGAGCACGCCGACGACGGGGGTCGGGAAGATCGGCACGTCGCCGGTCTGGTTGTAGAACGAGACGTTGCCGCCGGTGACGGGGATCTCCAGCTCGAGGCAGGCGTCCGCGAGCGCGCCGACGGCCTCGCGGAACTGCCACATCACCTCGGGGTTCTCCGGGCTGCCGAAGTTGAGGCAGTCCGAGACGGCGACGGGCGTCGCTCCGGTGACGGCGACGTTGCGGAAGGCCTCGGCGAGCGCGAGACGCGCGCCCTGCGCGGGGTCGAGCTGGCACCAGCGGCCGTTGGCGTCGGTGGCGACGGCGAAGCCGAGTCCGGACTCCTCGTCGACGCGGACCATGCCGCCGTCGTCGGGGTAGCTCAGCGCGGTGTTGCCGAGCACGTAGCGGTCGTACTGCGAAGTGATCCAGCTCTTGTCGGCGAGGTTCGCCGAGCCGAGCAGCGCGAGGGTCTCGGCGCGGAGGGCGTCGCCCTCGGTCGAGCGCGGCAGGCGCGAGGAGGAGTCGGCCTGCAGGGCGTCGAGCCAGGCGGGGTAGGCGATCGGGCGCTCGTAGACCGGGCCGTCGACGGCGACGGTGCGCGGGTCGACGTTGACGATCTCCTCGCCGTGCCAGTTGATGATGAGGCGGCCGGAGTCGGTGACCTCGCCGAGCACGCTGGTCTCGACGTCCCACTTGCGGACGACCTCGAGGAACGCGTCGAGCTTCTCGGGGCGGACGACCGCCATCATCCGCTCCTGCGACTCCGACATCAGGATCTCCTCGGCCGTCAGTGAGGGATCGCGCAGCAGCACCGAGTCGAGCTCGATGAACATGCCGCCGTCGCCGTTGGAGGCGAGCTCGGAGGTGGCGCAGGAGATGCCGGCCGCGCCGAGGTCCTGGATGCCCTCGACGAGGTCCTTGCGGAACAGCTCGAGGCAGCACTCGATGAGCACCTTCTCGGCGAACGGGTCACCGACCTGGACGGCCGGGCGCTTGGTCGGGCCGCCGTCGGCGAAGCTGTCGGACGCGAGGATCGACGCGCCGCCGATGCCGTCGCCGCCGGTGCGCGCGCCGAAGAGCACGACCTTGTTGCCGACGCCGCGGGCGTTGGCGAGGTGCAGGTCCTCGTGGCGGAGGACGCCGACCGCGAGCGCGTTGACGAGCGGGTTCCCCTGGTAGACGGAGTCGAAGTACGTCTCGCCGCCGATGTTGGGCAGGCCGAGGCAGTTGGCGTAGAAGGAGATGCCGGCGACCACGCCGTGCACGACACGCGCGGTGTCGGGGTCGTCGATGTCGCCGAAGCGCAGCGCGTCCATCACGGCGACAGGGCGGGCGCCCATCGAGATGATGTCGCGGACGATGCCGCCGACGCCGGTGGCCGCGCCCTGGAACGGCTCGATGTAGCTGGGGTGGTTGTGGCTCTCGATCTTGAAGGTGACGGCCCAGCCCTCGCCCACGTCGACCACTCCGGCGTTCTCGCCCATGCCCACCATGAGGTTCTTCTTCATGGCGGGCGAGACCTTCTGCCCGAACTGGCGGAGGTACATCTTCGACGACTTGTAGGAGCAGTGCTCGCTCCACATCACCGAGTACATCGCCAGCTCGCCGCTCGTGGGGCGCCGGCCGAGGATCTCGCGGATGCTCGCGTACTCGTCGGGCTTCAGCCCCAGCGCCGCGTAGGGCTGCTCCTTCTCGGGAGTGACGGCCGCGTTCGCGGTGGTGTCGGGAACGGCGATGCGGGCGTCTGCGGTGCGGCTGTCTGCCATGTGCTGGAGGCTCCAGGAGAGAGGGTGGGGATGCGCGACGATCCTACCGGGGCGGGCGGTCGGCGCTCGGGGGCGGCCTCTGGGCGTCCTTCCCGTCGATCGGGCACCGCCTAGGATCGGCCGGGTGGAGCGGGGGATCGGCACGGCGCGCGGAAGCGAGACGGCGCGGGCCGTCGGCACGACACGCGGAACCGGCGCGGCGAGGGCCGCGGCCGTCCTCGCGACCCTGCTCTGGGCGCTCTGGCAGTGCTTCGGCAACCTGGGCGCCGCGAACATCTCCTCGGACGAGCCCGTCTACCTCTCCGCCGGCTGGAGCTACCTGCACGGCGACATGACGCCCAATCTCGAGCACCCGCCGACCGCGAAGTACCTGATCGGACTCGCGCAGGTCCTGCTCGGCGAGGGCCTGCTCGCGGGGCGGATCGCGGCCGGCGCGGCGACCCTCCTCACCGGCGTCATCCTCTGGTTCTGGCTGAAGCGCGAGCTCGGCACCGTCCTGGCGCTGATCCCGGCCGGCCTGTTCCTCCTCTTCCCGCGGACCACCGCGACCGGCGGCACCCGGATCGACCGGCTCGCGCTCCTGGAGCCGTTCATGGTGCTCTTCGCGGTCGCCGCGATGGCCGCCGCCTGGACCTGGGCGCGACGCGGGGCGGCGGGGGAGCGCAGTGGTCGGCTGATCGCCGTCGCCGGCGTCCTCTTCGCGCTGTCGGTCACCTCGAAGCTGACGACCCTGGCGCTGGCGCCGGTGTTCCTCGTGCCGCTGCTGCTGATCGGCGACCGCCGCCGGGCGCTCCGGGGCTTCGCGGCCTTCGCGCTCGCCTTCCTCGTGACCGCGGTGCTCGCCTACCTGCCGGTGCACCCGGTCGAGGCGATCCGCTACCTGCTCGACTTCCAGAGCGAGCACAACGCGAGCGGGCACATGATCGACGTCGCGGGGGCGCCGTACCGCTTCCCGCCGTGGTGGGCGAACCTCTGGTTCATGCTGTCGGGCGTCGGTCCGGCGGCGCTCGCCGTGCTCGTGCTCGGCGGACTGCTGGCGCTGCTCGCGCCGCGGCGGCGGGCGCTGGTGCTATACCTGGCGGGCGCGACGCTGCTCCTGCTGGTGTTCCACCTGCTGATCAGCGCCGTCGCGCTGCCGCACTACTACGTGGCGTGGGCGTGGCTGCTCTGCGTGCTGGCCGGGGTGGGGATCGCCGAGGCGCTGCGCGACGGGCTCGTGCTGCCGTGGCGGATCGCGCGGCCGGCCGGTGTCCTGCTGCTGGTGGCCTCGCTGGTGATCGCGGCGGCGACCTCCGTCGGCATCGTGCAGGAGCGGCCGACCGGGATCGCGCGGGTGGCGGGCGCGCTGCACGAGCGCGGGCTCGACGGCGGGCTGGTGCTGGTGCAGGGGATGTCGTCGGGGGTCTACGTGCCCTACATCGGCGATCGGTACACGACGGATCCGGCGTCGGAGGGGATCGTCGCGATCGCGATCGAGGAGTCGGCGCGCTTCCCGCTGGATCCGCGGGTCGAGGAGTACCTGGCGACCGATCCGACCGTGGTGCAGCTGGACGAGCTGCGGCTGGTGCTCACGGACGGCCCGCTGCCGGCGGAGTGACCGGGGTGTGCGCGGATGCGCTGCACAACATCAGCTGAGAAGGGGGTGCCTCCGCTGTGGGGCGAGGGACTCCCTTCTCAGCTGATGTTGCGCGCGGGAGTTCGTGATCAGGCGGAGCGGCAGGGCCCGGAGTCGACGGTCGCGGTCAGCGACGGCGCCTCGGCGGCCACCGGTCCGAGAACCGAGAGCGGGATCGCGTAGCCGACGTTGTCGACCGAGGCGGCCTTGCCGAACACCACGCCCGAGACGGTGCCGTCGAGGGAGAGCAGCGGTCCGCCGGAGTTGCCCTGGTTCACGAGGGCCGCGAGCGTCAGCACCTCGCGCGAGGTCGGCGCGCCGTCGACCATCAGCGAGACGGTGGCGTCGGAGGAGATCTGCGCGGCACCGAGGGTCAGCGGGCCGCCGAACGGGTAGCCGGCCACCACGCCGTCGTCCCCGGCCAGGACCGCGTCGTCGAGGGCGAGCGGCGCGGCGGAGAGCCCGTCGACCGCGATGACGGCGAGGTCGGCGGCGGCGTCGAGGTAGACGACGCGGCCGGTGCGCGGCGGCTCGTTCGGCGCCTCGACCACGGGCTGCGAGACTCCGGCCACCACGTGCGCGTTGGTGATCACCCGGTCGTCCGAGACGACGAAGCCGCTGCCGGTGACACCGACATCGCAGGCCCAGGCGGTGCCGGAGACTCGCACGACCGAGTCGGTCGCGGTCGCGACCTCGGGGTCGTCCGTCGCGACGCTGGGGATGACCGGCGCCTCGGTCGGGGCGTCGAGGGCCTCGACAACCCAGGAGGTGCCCTCGTCGACGACGGTCGACTGCAGCTGCGCGAGGAAGCCGCGGACCGGGTCGGGCGTGAGGTCGTCGATGGTGCGGATGACGGTGGAGCCCGCGACGGAGGTGGTGACCAGTGGGACGCCGAGCAGCGAGACCGCCGAGGTGACGGCGATCCAGACCAGCCCGGTGATGGCGACGCCGGCGACCCCGCCGGCGAGGCGGTCGAGCAGGCCGAGCTTGACCTTGTCGGCGCCGCGGCCGAACACGGCGCCGATCGTCGCGCCGATCGCGTAGCCGATGCCGAGCAGCAGCACCGCGGTGCCGATCACGGCGAGCAGCCGCCACTCGCTGCCGGCCGCCCAGGCGGAGACCGCGGGAACGGCGAAGGAGGCGGCGATCGCCCCGGCGACCACCCCCGCCAGGCCGCCGAGCGTGCGGAGGAAGCCGCGGCGCAGGCCGTCGACGAGCGCGCCGATGAGGCTCAGCACGACGACGGCGTCGACGATCACGGATGCGCCCATGCGGAACTCCTCGCGGGTCGGGATCCTCCAGCATGACCGACCGCGGTTGCGGGGACACCCGGAGGACCCTGCGAGTCCCGGGCTCGGCACGCTGTTCGAGAGGACGCGGCTGGGCCGCGCGATGCCGGTCGAGAGGACGCGGCTGGGCCGCGCGATGCCGGTCGAGAGGACGCGGCGGGGCTGCGACATGCTGGTCGAGTAGCCGCGCAGGGGCGTATCGAGACCCGTCGTCCTCAGCAGGCCGGGTCTGCAGACTCTCCTCCTGGCGATGGTGGATCTCGATACGCCCGCTCCGCGGGCTACTCGATCAGCATGACTTCCCCGTACGTGCCGCCTAGAAGAAGGAGATGCAGTACGGCGCCGCGATCGGCGCGAAGAAGCGGTCGACGCTCTCGTGGTCCGCTTCCGCCAGCGTCACCGCTCCGGCCCGCGCCAGCGTGGACGGGCGGGCGGAGCCGAGCAGCAGCGTGCCGAGGTCGGCGACGTCAAGCGACAGGGTCGCCGCGTCGTCGCTGCGCTCCACCCGGCCCTCGCCGCCCTCGACCGTGATGCGGTAGGTCCCGTCGACGAGGCCGAGCTCGTCGCGGACCGCGAGCACCAGCGTGCCGTCGCTCGTCCACGGCCGCGCACCGAACGCCGCCGCCACGTCGAGCACGCGGGTCCAGATCAGGTCGGCGACCTTCGTCACCTCCACGACGCGCGCGTCGCGCAGCGCCCAGGTCAACGGGTCGTCGACGGGAGCCATGTCCCAGGTGACGGTCGAGGCGAGGTCGACGGCGCCGAGGAAGCCCCAGAGCCCGAGGTAGGCGTCGGCGGTCGCGGCGACCAGGTCGACGACTTCGAGGGTTCGGTCGTCCTCGTCCGGCCCGACGGCCTTGTAGGTGACGTAGCCGTCGAGCCGGCCGTCGGCGTCGAGGTGCACGGCGGAGCGGACGGCGCGGCCCGGCGCGGTCTCGCCGGGCTCGGTGCCGACGGCGTTCGCGGCGTAGCGCGACTGCCGGGTCAGCGAGCCGGGGGTGCGCGCGTGGAAGGCGCGGAAGACCTCCTCGACCCGCGACTGCAGCCAGGTCGTCGCGACGACCTCGACGCGGCCGGCCGGCTCGACCTGCAGAGCGAAGCGCGGGCCGGTGTCGACGCGGATCGAGCGGGTGAACGCCGAGCGGCCGAAGCCGAACCGGCGGTAGATCGAGGCCTCGCTCGCGGTGAGCACGGCGACCGCGGCACCCGATTCGCGGGCCAGGCGCAGGTCGTCGGTGATCATGGCGCGGAGGATCCCGCGGCGACGGTGCGTGGCCCGGACGGTGACCTGCGAGACGAGGTGCGCGGCGAGCTCGCGCCCGCGGCCGACCTGCAGCGACCCGGGGAACGCGGCGTAGGTGGCGACGGGGACGGACTCGCCGTCGATGCCCTCGGGGGAGGCGGAGTCGTGCACCGCGGTCAGCTCGCGCTGGTCGGCGACCATGTGCTCGGCCCAGTCGCGCCACTGCTGCGGCGTGTACTCCTTCTCGTGGAACCCCGCGTTGATCGCGGTGCCCCAGGTGGCCGTGGCGGCGTCGGGTCCGCCCTCGGCGGTCAGGGCGGCGGGGAAGCGACGGAATTCGAGACCGGGAAGGGACATCCGTCCAGCTTAGGCACCCGGCCTGCGCGGGTGCTCCGGGGGCCGGAGCGGCGGTCGCTCGGCGCACGCCGCGTGCTCGCGGGTCCACCTCCGGCTCGTGGAACCGCGTCGGGCTCGCTGCATCCGCCCGTTTTCGCGAGCCGAGGGCGTTTCCACGTGCCGGAGGTGTGGCTCGGGGAGCTCCGGCTCGTGGAACCGCGGCGGGCTCGCTGCACCCGCCCGTTCTCGCGAGCCGAGGGCGTTTCCACGTGCCGGAGGTGTGGCCCGGGGAGCTCCGGCTCGTGGATTCGGGTCGGGCTCGCTGGATCCGCGCGTTTCGGCGTGCCGAAGGTGTTTCCGCGTGCCGGAGGTGTGGTCGGGGGAGCTCCGGCTCGTGGAAACGGGTCGGGCTCGTCCGATCAGCGGGCTTCCGCGTGCCGAGGGTGATTCCGCGTGCCAGAGGTGCGGCCCAGGAGCTTCGGCACGCGGATTCGCGTCGGGCTCGCTGGATCCGCGCGTTTCGGCGAGCCGAAGGTGTTTCCGCGTGCCGGAGGTGTGGCCCGGGGGAGTTCCGGCTCGCGGATTCGCGTCCGGCTCGCCGGATCAGCGGGTTCCCGCATGCCAAGGCCGGTTCCGCGTGCCCGAGGTGGGTCAGAGGGCGCGCCAGCGCTTCTCCAGCGCGTCGTCGACGGCCTCCGCCAGTGCGGCGAGCGCCCCGGGGTCCGGCGCCGCCGCCACGACGCGCGCGCAGGCCGCCGCGATCACCGCGCACCGCCGGGGCAGCGTCGCCGTGAAGGCGCAGTCGCGCAGCAGCAGGAGCACCCGCTCGGCCGGCGCCTCGACCGCCAGCGCCAGCAGCAGCCGCCGCTCGAACGGCGCCTCCGGCACCATCAGCCGCCAGAAGCCGTCCGCGTCCTGGAACGCCGCCGGCGGATCCGGCACCCGGGCCAGCAGCGCGAGCGCCGCGGCCAGCCCGTCGATGTCCGCCCGCGCGACGAGCCCGCGCAGCCGCGACTCCGCATCCGCCCCGGGACCCGGCCCGAGGGTCACCGCCGCGAGCGCGCGCGCATCGAGCCGTCGCTCCGTCTCCTCGTCCGGCACCGTCTCGTCCGCCGACCACCACGAGAGCAGCGGGGTCGCCGCCACGGCGAAGTCGCCGGGCCGCCGCTCCAGCGCGATCAGCAGGTCCTCCGAGGCGGCCAGCGCCACCAGCGCGTCGACGTCCACGGCGAGCACGGTCCCCGAGGTGGACGGCAGCACGAGGTGCCGCCCCGACGGCGGCACGATCTCCGCCCGGGTCCGCGCGCCGGGCCCGCGGGTGCTCGCGCGCAGGATCGCCGCCTCGAGTGTGTCCGAGCCCGTGTCCGAGCCCGCCCGCGCCGCACCGCCCCCGAAGATCCGTCCACCGCGCGCCATCCCGCCACGCTACCGTCGGCGGCATGACCCGCCTCGTCGCCCTCCTCCGCGGAGTGAACGTCAACGGCCGCACCGTCCGCAGCGCGGACCTCGCCGCCACCGTCGCGAGCGTCGGCGGCACCGCCGTCCGCACCGTGCTCGCCAGCGGCAACGCCGCCTTCGACTCCGACCGCGACCCCGCCGAGCTGAAGCCCGCGCTGGAGGCGGCCCTCGGCGAGCGCTTCGGCTACGACGCCTGGATCGTCCTCGTCACGCAGGAGGCGCTCGCCGCGGCCGCCGCCGCCTACCCGTTCGAGCGGATCGACGAGACCGCGCACCCCTACGTCGTCTTCGGCTCCGACTCCGCCGCCCTCGACGCCGCCGAGTCCGCGATCGGCGCGACCGACCCGGATGTCGAGCTGCTCGCCCGCGGCGACGGCGTCCTCTACTGGCGCTGCCCGAAGGGCTCCTCCACCGACACTCCGGCCGCGAAGATCCTGGCCCGTGCGGTCTTCCGCTCGACCACGACGACCCGGAACCTCCGCACCGTGGAGAAGCTCGTCACCGCCTGAGATGCGGACCGCGCAGCCCTTTCCGGCTGAGAACCCGCACATTCTTTGGTTAGGCTGTCCTTAGTGCACGGCGTCCGTCGCCCGTTGCGCGCCACGACCACAGCCTTCCGAAAGGGAACAATGCCCCGCGCCACCAAGTCGCTCGCGCTCGTCACGACCGCCCTGCTCACCGTCGGCCTCGCCGGCTGCTCGTCCGCCGCGGCCGGCTCCGACACCGCCGACAGCGACTTCACCCCGATCACCATCGAGCACGCGCTCGGCACCACGACCATCGAGTCGCAGCCGGAGCGCGTCGCGACCGTCAACTGGGCCAACCACGAGGTCCCGCTCGCGCTCGGCGTGGTCCCGGTCGGCATGGCCGCCGCGAACTTCGGCGACGACGACGGCGACGGACTGCTCCCCTGGGTGTCCGAGAAGCTCGAGGAGCTCGGCGGCGAGACTCCCGTGCTCTTCGACGAGACCGACGGCATCGACTTCGAGGCCGTCGCCGACACGCAGCCCGACGTGATCCTCGCCGCCTACTCCGGCCTCACCCAGGAGGACTACGACACGCTGACCGAGATCGCGCCCGTCGTCGCCTACCCCGAGACCGCCTGGGGCACCTCCTGGCGCGACACCATCACCTTCAACAGCGAGGCGATGGGCATGGCCGACGAGGGCGCCGCGCTGATCGGCGAGCTCGAGACCGAGATCGAGGAGAAGGTCGCCGCGCACCCGCAGCTCGCCGGCGCCTCGGCGATGTTCCTCACCCACGTCGACCCGACCGACCTCAGCCAGGTCAGCTTCTACACGACGCACGACACCCGCCCGGCCTTCTTCGAGGACCTCGGCCTGACCACGCCGGAGAGCATCGCGACCGCCTCGGCCACCACCGACGCGTTCTCACTCACCCAGAGCGCCGAGCAGGCGGACGCGTTCAACGACGTCGACGTCATCGTCACCTACGGCGACGACGAGCTCGTCAACACCCTCAAGGCCGACCCGCTGCTCTCGCAGATCCCGGCCGTGCAGAACGACGCCATCGTCCGCCTGCCTTCCACCCCGCTCGGCACCGCCGCGAACCCGACCCCGCTGTCGATCTCGTACGTGCTGGACGACTACCTCGCCATGCTGGCCGAGGCCGCGGACAAGGCGGCGTGATCCACTCCCGCCCGACTGCGTGAGCTCCGACCGCGTGACCCTCACCGCACCTCCCGTCTCGGGTGCCGCCGCCGTGCGGCGCCCGAGGCGTCTGCGCGCCCTCTGGCTGCTCGTCTCGCTGCTGGTGCTGGCCGGCGTCGCGGTGGTCTCGGTGATGATCGGCTCGCGCGACGTGGCCTGGAGCGACGTGGTCGCCGCGTTCGGCGGCTCCACCGACGGCTTCGGGCAGGCCGCGGTCGCCAAGCGCCTCCCGCGCACGGTCCTCGCCGCGGTCGCGGGCGCCGCGCTCGGGGTCGCCGGCGTGCTGATGCAGGGCGTCACCCGCAATCCGCTCGCCGACCCCGGGATCCTCGGCGTCAACACCGGCGCCTCGCTCGCGGTCGTCACCGGCATCGTCTTCTTCGGCCTCTCCACCGCGACCGGCTTCATCTGGGTCGCGATTGGCGGCGCAGCGGTCGCCGCCGTCTTCGTCTACGTCGTCGGCTCGCTCGGCCGCGGGGGAGCGACGCCGCTCAAGCTCGCGCTCGCCGGCGCCGCCACCTCCGCCGCGCTCGTCTCCGTGATCAGCGCGATCGTCCTGCCGCGCGCCGACCTCTCCGGCGGCATCCGCTCCTGGCAGATCGGCGGAGTCGGCGGCGGCACCTTCGCGAGCATCGGGCAGGTCCTGCCCTTCCTCGCCGTCGGGCTCGCGCTCTGCGTGCTCTCGGCGAAGAGCCTCAACACCCTGGCGCTCGGCGACGAGCTGGCGGCCGGCCTCGGCGAGCGCGTGGCCCTGGCCCGTGGCGCGGCGGCCCTCGGCGCCGTCGTCCTCTGCGGAGCGACCACCGCGGTCACCGGGCCGATCGGCTTCGTCGGGCTGGTCGTCCCGCACGCCTGCCGCCTCATCGTCGGCGTCGACCACCGCTGGCTGCTCCCGTTCTCCGCGGTCGCCGGAGCGGTCCTCCTCATCGGCGCGGACGTCGTCGGCCGGATCGTCGCGCGCCCGAGCGAGATCGACGTCGGCATCATCACCGCGCTGATCGGCGCCCCCGTCTTCATCGCGATCGTCCGTCGGCAGAAGGTGCGCGAGCTGTGACCTCCGTGCAGTCCCGGCCCGCGGCCCGCTCCGCAGCGCCCTCCGCCACCGCCCTCGCCGTCGCGGCGAGCCGCCGACGCCGCGGGGCCCGCCGCCGCACCGTGGTCGCCGCGCTCGTCGCGCTGCTCGTCGTCGTCTTCGCCGTCTCGCTGATCGTCGGCCAGACGATCTACTCGCCGGCCGAGGTCGTCCGGGTGATCCTCGGCGAGCAGGTCCCCGGCGCCTCCTTCACGGTCGGACGCCTGCGGCTGCCGCGCGCGATCCTCGGCGTGCTCGTCGGCCTCTGCTTCGGCCTCGGCGGCGTCGCCTTCCAGACGATGCTGCGCAATCCGCTGGCCAGCCCCGACATCATCGGCATCAGCGCCGGGGCGAGCGCCGCCGCGGCCTTCGCCATCGTGACGCTGTCGCTCGGAGCGACGCAGGTCTCGGTCCTCGCCATCGCCGCGGGCCTCCTCGTCGCGCTCGTCGTCTACGCCCTCTCCTACCGCAGCGGAGTCGCGGGCACCCGGCTGATCCTGATCGGGATCGGCGTCGCCGCGATGCTCGACAGCGTCACCGCCTACGTGCTCTCCCGCGCCGCCGCCTTCGACTTCCAGGAGGCCAGCCGCTGGCTCACCGGCAGCCTCAACGGCGCCCGCTGGAGCGAGGTCGTGCCGGTGCTGATCGCCGTGGTCGTCCTCACCCCCGTCCTGCTCGCCCGCTCGCGCGACCTCTCCGGCACCCAGCTCGGCGACGACACCGCCTCCGCGCTGGGCATCCGGGTGAACCGCACCCGCCTCGTCGTCATCGTCGCCGCGGTCGGCCTGATCGCCTTCGCCACCGCGGCGGCGGGCCCGATCGCTTTCGTCGCCTTCCTCTCCGGCCCGATCGCCGCGCGGCTGGTCGGCCCCGGCCGCTCGCTGCTGATCCCGTCCGCGCTGGTCGGCGCGCTGCTCGTGCTCGTCGCCGACTTCGTCGGGCAGTACGCGCTGGGCCTGCGCTACCCGGTCGGCGTCGTCACCGGCGTGCTCGGCGCGCCGTACCTGATCTACCTCATCGTCCGCAGCAACCGATCGGGAGGCTCCCTGTGACCGCCGAGCACACCCTCACCGTCGACGCGCTCACCCTGGGCTACGGCGACCGCACCGTCGTCCAGGGACTCGACCTCGTCGTCCCGCCCGGTCGGATCACCGCCATCGTCGGCGCGAACGCCTGCGGCAAGTCGACCCTCCTGCGCTCGATGTCACGACTGCTGGCGCCGCGCGCCGGCACCGTGCTGCTCGACGGCAAGGCCGTGCACAGGACGCCCGCGAAGCAGCTCGCGCGCACGCTGGGCCTCCTGCCGCAGTCGCCGATCGCTCCGGAGGGGATCACCGTCGCGGATCTCGTCGGCCGCGGCCGCCACCCGCACCAGGGCATCCTCAGCCGCTGGAACGCGCACGACGACGAGGCCGTCGCGACCGCGCTCGACGCGACCGACACCGCCGCCCTCGCCGACCGCGCGGTCGACGAGCTCAGCGGCGGCCAGCGCCAGCGGGTCTGGATCGCGATGGCCCTCGCCCAGGAGACCGACCTGCTGCTGCTGGACGAGCCGACCACCTTCCTCGACGTCAGCCACCAGGTCGAGGTGCTCGACCTCCTCGTCGACCTCAACCGCAACCGCGGCACGACCGTCGTGATGGTCCTGCACGACCTCAACCTCGCGGCCCGCTACGCCGACCACCTCGTCGCCCTCGCCGGCGGCACCGTGCACGCCGCCGGCACCCCCGCCGAGGTCCTGACCGAGGACACGGTCCGCGCCGTCTTCGGCCTGGACAGCCGCATCATCACCGACCCCACCTCCGGCACCCCGCTGATGCTCCCGCTCGGCCGCCACCGCCTGACCGCCGGCCCGGACGAGGCCGACCTGCAGCCCCTCGGCTGACCGCCCGAGTCGCGCGTCTCTCCCGGCCGACGAGCCTGTGATCCGCCGAGTCGACGCGTAGTGGGGCCTGCTGCTCGACCAGCGCCCATCCCGGGTCCGCTCGCGGGCTGCGCCGCGACCGAGTGGACGCGAACCGGGGTCCGCGACCGAGCCAGGGCCCGGTCCGCGTCCGTTCGGGAGCGCGGCGCCCGGACAGCTGCGAGACACGGGGCCGAGGCCGACCTGCATCCCCTCGGCTGACCGCCCGGCGCGGATCTCCTCCCCAGGCGTGAGATCCCTCCGTTCTCCACGAAGTTCAAGCCCACCCTGACTCTTGAGCAGCAGGGTGGGCTGGAATATCCTGATGACCAGGCCGCAGAAGTACCGCGACGTCACGAGGTTCCTTCGCTCGAAAGGGTGGGAGCGCACCCGGCAGCGAGGGAGCCACGAGACGTGGAGCCCCGCCGAGGGCGGGGCGACCATCACCCTCGTGCAGCACAGGGGCGAGGTCTCGCCCGGCGTCGTCCGCCAGCTGCAGGCGGTCTTCGAGGACACCCCGAGCGATTGGAACCGACCATGACGAGCGGACCCCGGGTCCTCGCGGCCCGCGCCTACCGGGACGGCACTCCCTGGTGGACCATCGAGATCCCCGAGCTGACGTCGACCGCGCCGAACGGCGTCGAGATCGTCGCGACCGGAGGTGCGGTCTCGACCCGGGGCATCCCGGCTGCCGCCCGCGAGCTCGCCGCCGTGCACCTCGACGTCGGAGTCGACGAGGTGGACGTGCAGGTGACCGTCGAGGCACCGCCCGAGGTCCTCGCGATCTGGAACGAGGGCGCCCGCGCCGAGGAGGCGGCCCGCGCGGCACTCCGGCACGCCGGCGCGCTCCGCCGCGAGGCCGTCCGCTCCCTCCGCGCCGACGGCTACACCGTCGAGGCCGTCGCAGCCGCCCTGCGGATCAGCCCCGCCCGCGTCTCGCAGCTCGCGGCCACCCCCGATGCGGGGGACGCCCTCGCGGAGACCGCCTGACGGGCCGCACAACGAAGGCCGAGCGCCCGGGATCGCCCGGAGATCAGCGGATCCGGTCGTCCGGCCTTCGTTCCGGGGACGACTCCGCGCGCACCGGCGCGCACACGCCGCGCAGACCGTCCGGGGCCCGCAGATGTCGGACGTGTAAACGGTTCCAGACGGCGACCGGGGGGCGTATACGATACCCGGTGTCCGCGCGGACGGCCTGTCGACGGCGGAGCCCGCCGCACCCGTGCCCCGACCAGAGGTCCTCCCCGCTGTGACTGCTTCACCGACGCGCCCCGACGCCTCCGCCCTCGGCCGGGCGAAGGCGCTGCTCTTCGACCTCGACGGGGTGCTCACCCCCACCGCCGACGTGCACATGCAGGCCTGGGCCCGCCTCTTCACGCCGTACCTCGAGTCGCGCGGCATCGCCGAGGGCTACACCGACGCCGACTACTTCCGGTACATCGACGGCCGCCCTCGCTACGACGGCGTTCGGGCGCTCCTCGCCTCGCGCGGCATCACCCTCCCCGAGGGCTCGCCGAGCGACGACCCCGCCCTCGAGACCGTCTGCGGGCTCGGCAACCGCAAGAACGACGCCTTCAACCAGACCCTCGCCGAGAACGGCGTCGCTCCCTACCCCGGCTCGCTCGCCCTGGTCGACGCCGCGATCGCCGCGGGCGTCGAGGTGGCCGTCGTCACCTCCTCGCGCAACGGCGTGCCGGTGCTCGAGGCCGCGGGGATCCGCGACCGCTTCGAGGTCGTCGTCGACGGGCTGCTCGCCGCCCGCGACGCGATCGCCGGCAAGCCCGCGCCGGACACCTACCTGCACGCCGCGCAGCTGCTCGGGCTCACCGCCGCCGAGTGCGTGGTCGTCGAGGACGCCCACTCCGGAGTCGCCGCCGGCCGCGCGGGCGCCTTCGGCCTCGTCGTCGGCGTCGACCGCGGCGTCGGCCGCGACACCCTGCTCGAGCACGGCGCCGACATCGTCGTCGACGACCTGGCCGAGCTGCTCCCCTTCCTCCCCTCCGCCCCCGCCCCCGAGGACGCCGCATGAACCCCATCACCTCCGACCCGCTCGACCGCAACCGGTTCCCGGTCGACGAGTGGTCGCTGATCGAGACCGAGTTCGCCACCGAGCTGCAGGGGCGCACCGAGACCCTCTTCGCGACCGGCAACGGCTACCTGGGTCTGCGCGGCAACGTCGAGGAGGGCCGCGACGGCTACGCCTACGGCACCTTCATCAACGGCTTCCACGAGACCTGGCCCATCCGGCACGCGGAGGAGGCGTTCGGCTTCGCCCGGGTCGGCCAGACCATCGTCAACGTGCCGGACGCGAAGATCATCCGCCTCTACGTCGACGACGAGCCGTTCGTGCTGAGCGAGGCCGACGTCCTCGCCTACACGCGCCGCCTCGACTTCGCCAACGGCGTGCTCACCCGCGAGCTGGAGTGGCGCACCCCCTCGGGCAAGCGCGTGCTGATCCGCTCGCGCCGCCTGGTCTCCTTCACCGACCGGCACCTCGCGATCCTCGACTACGAGGTCGAGATGCTCGACCACGACGCCTCGGTGCTGATCTCGAGCCAGATCCTCAACCGCCAGGACGGCGTCGACGAGTACCACGCGCCCTCGGGCAGCGAGGCGGCCGGCTTCGACCCGCGCAAGGCAGAGTCGTTCGAGGACCGGGTGCTGCAGCCGCAGCTCAAGCGGGTCAGCGGCACGCGCTACCTGCTCGGCTACCGCACCACCAACTCCCGGATGACCGTCGCCTGCGGTGCCGAGCACGTGCTCGAGACCGAGAACGAGTGGGACCAGACCTCCCAGATCGACGACGACCTCGCCAAGCACGTCTACCGGGTGAAGGCGAAGGCCGGCGTCCCGGTGCGCCTGGTGAAGACGCTGACCTACCACACCTCGCGCGGCGTCCCCGTGCGCGAGCTCGCCGACCGCTGCGACCGCACGCTCGACCGCGCCCGCGAGACCCCGGTGGAGGAGCAGTTCAGCAAGCAGCGCGAGTGGCTCGACGACTTCTGGACCCGTTCCGACGTGCAGATCGACGGTCAGCCGGCGATCCAGCAGGCCACCCGCTGGAACCTCTTCCAGCTCGCGCAGTCCACCGCCCGCACGGACGGCGGCGGCGTCGCGGCCAAGGGCGTCTCGGGCTCCGGCTACGGCGGGCACTACTTCTGGGACACCGAGGTCTACGTCCTCCCGTTCCTCAGCTACACGGCTCCGCTCGTGGCGCGGAACGCCCTGCGCTTCCGCCAGAACATGCTCGAGGCGGCCCGCTCGCGCGCGGCCGAGCTCAACCAGCGCGGCGCGCTCTTCCCCTGGCGCACCATCAACGGCCAGGAGTCGTCGGCCTACTACGCCGCCGGCACCGCGCAGTACCACATCGATGCGGACATCTCGTATGCGCTGATGCAGTACGTCGGAGCGACCGGCGACGACGACTTCCTCGCCCGCGGCGCGATCGACATCCTGGTCGAGACCGCGCGGATGTGGGCCGACCTGGGCTTCTGGCGCAGCAACGGCGACGACCACTTCCACATCCACGGCGTCACCGGGCCGGACGAGTACACGACCGTCGTCAACGACAACCTGTACACGAACGTGATGGCCCGCTCGAACCTGCGCGCGGCCGCCCGCGCTGTCGAGCTGCTGAAGGCCGTCGAGCCGTCGGCCTACGAGCGGATGGTCGCCCGGCTGCTGCTGGACGAGGACGAGGTCATCGAGTGGGCCCGCGCGGCCGACAAGATGCACATCCCCTTCGACGCGCGCGCCGGCATCCACCCGCAGGACGCGGCGTTCCTCGAGAAGGAGCTGTGGGATCTCGAGAACACCCCGGCGTCCAAGCGCCCGCTGCTGCTGCACTTCCACCCGCTGGTGATCTACCGCTTCCAGGTGCTCAAGCAGGCCGACGTGGTGCTCGCGCTGCTGCTGCAGGGCAACGAGTTCACCGCGGAGCAGAAGCGAGCCGACTTCGAGTACTACGACGCCCTGACCACCGGCGATTCGACGCTGTCGGCGGTCGTGCAGTCGATCATCGCGGCCGAGGTCGGCTACAGCGACCTGTCGCGGCACTACTTCCTCTCGGCGCTGTTCGTCGACCTCGCCGACCTGCACCGCAACACCGCCGACGGCATCCACGTCGCGTCGACCGGAGGCGTCTGGTCCGCGCTGGTCTACGGCTTCGGCGGGATGCGCGACCACGGCGGGCGGATCACGCTCGACCCGCGCCTCCCGGACGACTGGGACCGCCTGACCTTCCGCATCACGCTGCACGGCACGCGGGTGCGGGTCGAGGTGACCCAGCAGTCGGTGCTGCTGACCGTCGAGGACGGCGACGCCGCGGCGATCACCGTCCGCGGCGAGCGCGTGCACGTCGAGTCCGGCAACCCGGTCCGCGTCGGCCTCGGCCACCAGGGCCCGCGCCTCACCGGCGCGCCGACCACCTCCGACATCGAGGGCACCCGCCGCTCCGACGGCACCGTGATCACCGCCTCCATCCCCACCATCTCGATGACCCCGGAGCCCGAGGTGCTGACGGGCCCGTAGCCCCTCCTCGCGACCGAGCGGCTGCGCAGCCGCCCCCTCACTGATCGAGCGGCTGCGCCGCGCTCCCTCTTCGACGCACCGGTCCACGGAGCGGGCGCCGTCCATGCTGATCGAGTAGCCCGCGCAGCGGGCGTATCGAGATCCACCACCGCATGCACGCGGGGTCTCCTAGGAAAACATGGTGACCTCAGGCCGCGGCTCGTGGTGTGAGTTGGACGTCGTAGCCGAGGGATTTCAGCTGGTTGAGGGCCTT
>NZ_SOEN01000014.1:0-81109 GCF_004366415.1 Rathayibacter sp. PhB151
TCCACCCAGCAAGCTGGGCTTCATCGTTCGACTTGCATGTGTTAAGCACGCCGCCAGCGTTCGTCCTGAGCCAGGATCAAACTCTCCGTAAAAAATTACGAACACCGACCCCGAAAGGAAGGCACTCAAGTTTGACCTCTAGCAAATAAGACATCATTACTGACATCAATTTCCAAAGGAACCCAACCGGATCACAAGACCCGGACGGGGTTATAAATTTGGCATTGAACATAGTGCACGCTGTTGAGTTCTCAAGAATCGGACACATCCCGCCTCCACACCTGAAGTGGTGCTTCACAACGGAAGTGATCGAAGATGTTCTACCGAGAGCCGGCCTGATTCAGGCGGGCCGTTCGATTTGTTCGTGTCGCCGAGACCGGGTAGACTTATCAGAACCGAAGTCCCGATCGCCTCCGTGGCAACTCGACTAACTTAGCACATCCGCAGGCCGTGTCAAGTCGGCGTCTTCGTGATGCTCGGCGTCGGATCCGGAGATCGTCTCGCCGTCATCGTGCCAAGCCGAGGCCGTGCACCGAAGCCGAGGACCGGGGTCCCGCGGAGGCTTTGCATCTTACGCTCGCGATCCGCCGCCATCAAGAGACGAATCTCTAACAGGCTTGAGAGCGAGGGGATGGTCATCGCTTGAGGGGGGCCGGCGGGTCACGATGCTCTGCATCCGACTCTCGCTGTCCGCTCCTTTGGGCTGACGAGGAGTTACACTACGTCGAGGTTTCGCGGCCCTGCAAATCGCTCGTCGCCCGGGCGTGTCGCGATCCGGGCTCCTCGCGGGGCGGACCGCGTCCGCGTCAGGAGACGAAGGCGCCGGCGAAGCTCTTCTTGCCGCGGCGCAGCACGGCGATCCCGTCGATCAGCGGGAGGTCGCCGAACACGGCGGCGTCGTCCGACACCGCGGTGTTGTTCACCGAGAGTCCGCCCTGGCCGATCGCTCGGCGGGCCTCGCCGAGGCTCGCGACGAGCCCGGCCTCCACGAACGCCTGCACCACCGGAGTCGACGCGGTCGCCTCGACCGTCGTCACCGCCTGGAGTGCTCCCCGCAGGATCTCCGCGTCGATGCCCTCGAGCGACCCGCGACCGAAGAGCGCCGAGGAGGCCGCGATCACCGAGGCCGTCACCGCCTCCCCGTGCACGAGAGTGGTGACCTCGCTCGCGAGTGCGCGCTGTGCCTCCCGCTTGAACGGTGCTTCCGCACTCGCCTGCTCGAGCCGCTCGATCTCGATGCGCGGCAGGTAGGTGAAGGTCTTCAGCCGGGCCGCCACGTCGCGGTCGTCGGTGTTGAGCCAGAACTGGTAGAACGCGTACGGGCTGGTGAGCGACGGGTCGAGCCAGACGGCGTTGCCCTCGCTCTTGCCGAACTTCGTCCCGTCGGAGTTCATCACCAGCGGCGTCCCGATGGCGTGCACCGAGACCCCCTCCGTCCGGTGGATCAGATCGGTCCCGCTGGTGAGGTTGCCCCACTGGTCGCTGCCACCCGTCTGCAGGACGCAGCCGTACTGACGGTAGAGCTCGAGGTAGTCCAGCCCCTGCAGGATCTGGTAGCTGAACTCGGTGTAGCTGATCCCCGCGTCGGAGTTCAGGCGCGCGCTGACCGCGTCCTTCTTGAGCATCGTGCCCACGCGGAAGTGCTTGCCGATCTCCCGGAGGAAGTCGATCGCGGACAGCGGCGCCGTCCAGTCCAGGTTGTTCACCAGCCGCAGCGGGTTCTCCCCCTCGGTCGAGAGGAACCGCGACACCTGCGCCTGCAGGCGGGACACCCACTCGACCACCGTCTCGCGGGAGTTGAGCGTCCGCTCCGCCGTCGGCCGCGGATCTCCGATGAGGCCCGTCGATCCGCCCACGAGACCGAGGGGGCGGTGCCCGGCGAGCTGAAGCCGGCGGAGCACGATGAGCTGCACCAGGTTGCCCAGGTGCAGGCTCGGCGCGGTCGGGTCGAAGCCGCAGTAGTAGGTGATCGGGTCTCCGGCGAGGAGCTCGCGCAGCGCTGCCGCGTCGGTCGACACGTGGATCGCGCCACGCCAGACGAGCTCGTCCCAGACGTTCTCGAACGAAGAATCGAGCGACGGCATGGTCGCGGATCCGCGGGAGTCCTGATCGGTCACCCGTCCAGGGTAGCGCGAGGCCGGCGGCTCGCCCGGCGCACGATCAAGTCCGAGAGCTTGATCTCACGGCATCAAGCCCTGATACTTGATCGAGGAGGTCATCGTGTTCGTCATCACCGCCGATCAGCGCGACAGTCGTCACGACGACGACCGGGTCGAGCAGGCGATCGCCGCTCTGCTCGAATCGGAGGAGTCGTCCTTCGTGCTCCCTCCCGAGCGCACCGCGGGCGACGAGTTCCAGTTCGTGCTCGACCGCGCCGAGGCCGTCGTCTCCGTGGTCCTCGCACTCCACCGCTCCGGGCACTGGAGCATCGGCCTCGGCATCGGCGCGATCGAGCGGCCGCTGCCCCGGACCACCCGCGCCGCCCGCGGAGCGGCGTACTTCGCGGCGCGGCGCGCGGTCGAGGCGGCGAAGGGACGGGCGACCCGCTTCTCCCTCGACCCCGGCTCCCCCGCAGCAGACCAGCCGAGCACCGACTCGCCGGAAGACGCCTTCCCCTCGGTCCGCGACGCCCAGGCCCTGTTCGATCCCCTGCTCCACCTCCGCGATTCGCGGACCCCGGCCGGCTGGGAGATCGTCGACCTGCTCGACGCGGGACTGTCGCAGAAGGAGGCGGCCGAGCAGCTCTCGGTCTCCCCCCAGGCGGTCAGCCTCCGGGTGCGCGCGGCGAGCGCGCGCGCCGACCGACCGGCACGGGACGCCCTCGCCCGGCTGCTGACGGTGGTCGACCGTACGCTCGACCCCGACGCTGCGGCGAGCGCCGATCCGTCGCAGCGCGGATCGGTCGAGACCGACGCCGCTTCCACTTCCGCTTCCACTTCCGAGAGGACACCCCGATGACGGCACTCCGCACCGCACTGCCCGAGACCTTCGCCGTCGCCGCGCAGTCCGCCTCCTGGACCGGCGTGCTCCTGGTGCTCCTCGCCGGAGTCGCGGGCGCCGTCCTCGCGGTGCGCCTGCGACGCCCCGCTCTCGGCTGGATCAGCATCGGCGCCGCGGCCGCCGCCTTCCTGCTGACCGGCGTGGCCGGCGCCTCCGCTCCCCCGGCGCTCGCTCTCGCCGTCGTGGTGCTCGCCTTCGCACTCGCGGTCCTCGGCGGCGGGCCGGTGGTCCTGCTCACCCTCGATCTCGCGACCACCGACTCCCGCAGCGGCGCGCACGGCGGCATCATGATCGCCGCCGCTCAGCGTCCCGGGACCCCCGGGGTCGCTCCGTCGGCGATCGGCCAGCCGATCGAGGTGCTGCGAGGCGGAACCACCATCGGCGTGCTCGAGCGGATCGCCACAGCGGGCGCCCTGCTCAGCGGTCTGCCGGAGGGCGTCGCCGTGATCGTCGCCGTCAAGGGCGTCGGCCGCTTCAGCGAGCTGGCGTCCCCCGAGGCGCGCGAGCGGTTCATCATCGGCACCCTGGCGAGCCTCGCCTGGTCCGCAGCGCTCGGGATCCTCGCGCGGCTCTACCTGGCGGGCTGACCGCCGCCGGCGTCCGGGCGACGCCGGGCCACCGCCCGCCGGTAGGGCGAGACCGATGGATCTCCGGGGATCGAGAACCGCCAGGGGAAGGCGATGTCACCGCCCTCGCCGGAGACCCCGGTCCGCGCGGACGACTCGATCAGCACATCGGCCCCGCGCGGCCGCAGCTCGAACGCCGTCGTCATCGGGTCCCCCGACTCCGCGAGGGTCACCCCGAGCGCCTTGGCGAGACGCGCCGGACCGCGGGCGAGGTCGCGGGAGCGCACCGGACCGCGGCGCTGCAGGGCCAGCTCCTCACCCACGACCACCTCGCCGGCGCGCAGCAGCACCGCCGACGCCGTGCCGGCCGGCGAGCAGACCAGGTTGACGCAGGTGTGCATGCCGTAGCTGAAGTACGCGTAGACCGTCCCCGGCTCCCCGAACATCGGCGCGTTCCTCGGCGACCGGCGCCGGTGCGCGTGCGATCCGGGATCCTCGCCGAGTCCGAGATACGCCTCGACCTCGGTCAGCCGGACGCCGACGACGCCCTCGTCGGTGCGGTGCAGCAGCACCGCTCCGAGCAGATCGGGAGCGACCTCGAGGGCCGAGCGCGACAGGTCGAGCGGCTCCGGCATCCCTAGAAGAAGCTCTGGCCCGAGACCACGGTGACGATGATCACCGCGATGATCACGACGCCCGCGACGACGACGAGGGTCCGCTGCTGCCACGGCGGCAGCGGCGGACGGCCGTCGTCGCCGGGCGGGCCCTGGAGCGTCACGACGCGTCCCCGCGGAGGGCGGACCGGACGACGCGCACGCGCTCGGTCAGCTGCGCGAGCTGCTCCGCCACCCGGTCGGGTGCGGTGCCGCCGACGCCGTCGCGGCTGGCGACCGAGCCCTCGATGCTGAGCACGAAGCGGACGTCGGGCGTCAGCAGGGGCGACACCGAGCGCAGCGCCTCGTCGTCGAGGTCCTCGAGACCGAGGCCCCTGGTCTCGGCGAGCTTGACCAGCTCGCCGGTGATCTCGTGCGCGTCGCGGAACGGGACGTGCTTCTTGACCAACCACTCGGCGACGTCGGTCGCGAGCGAGAAGCCCTGCGGGGCGAGCTCGGCCATCCGGTCGGTGTGGAAGGTCAGCGTGGCGATCATCCCGCTGAACGCGGGGAGGAGCACCTCGAGCGTGGTCACCGAGTCGAAGACCGGCTCCTTGTCCTCCTGCAGGTCGCGGTTGTACGCGAGCGGGAGCGCCTTGAGCGTCGCGAGCAGGCCGGTCAGGTTGCCGAGCAGCCGACCCGACTTGCCGCGCGCGAGCTCGGCGATGTCGGGGTTCTTCTTCTGCGGCATGATCGAGGACCCGGTCGAGTAGCCGTCGTCGAGGGTGACGAAGGCGAACTCGCGCGTGTTCCAGAGGATGATCTCCTCCGCGATCCGCGAGACGTCGATGCCGATCATCGCGCTGACGAAGGCGAACTCGGCGACGAGATCGCGGCTCGCGGTGCCGTCGATCGAGTTGGGCACGCTCGCGGCGAAGCCGAGCTCGCGGGCGACCGCCTCGGCGTCGAGACCGAGGGTCGAGCCTGCGAGGGCGCCCGAGCCGTACGGCGACACGTCGGCGCGGACCGCCCAGTCGCGCAGCCGCTCGAGGTCGCGCAGCAGCGCCCAGGCGTGCGCGAGCAGGTGGTGCGCGAGCAGCACCGGCTGCGCGTGCTGCAGGTGGGTGCGGCCGGGCATGATCGCCGCCGGGTGGGCGGAGGCCTGCGCGGCGATCGCGTCGATCAGCTGCACCACCAGCTCGGCGATGACGGCGGCGTGGTCGCGGAGGTACATCCGCACGAACGTCGCGATCTGGTCGTTGCGCGAGCGCCCAGCGCGCAGCTTGCCGCCGAGCTCCGGGCCCGCCTCGAGCATCAGGCCGCGCTCGAGTGCGCCGTGCACGTCCTCGTCGGCGTCGTCCGCGGTGAAGCGGCCCTCGACCACCGCCGAGCGCAGGCGCTCGAGCGCGTCGAGCATCCCGGTCAGCTCGGCGTCGTCGAGGTAGCCGGCGGTCGCGAGGGCCCGGGCGTGCGCGCGGGAGCCGGCGATGTCGTACTCGGCGAGCTGCCAGTCGAAGTGCGTCGACTTCGAGAGCGCGGCCAGCTCGGGCGACGGGCCGCCGGCGAACCGGCCTCCCCAGAGCGCGCCGGCCTCGCCCGCGCGGGCGGAGGGTCGTTCCGTCATGGTTCTCCTCGGGGTCGGCTGTCGAGTCTACTGAGCGGCGTCGGGCGTGCCGGCGCGCTCGAGGAGCCAGACCAGCAGGGCCTTCTGAGCGTGCAGGCGGTTCTCCGCCTCGTCCCAGATCACGCTCTGCGGGCCATCGATCACGTCGGCGGTCACCTCGTAGCCGCGGTCGGCCGGCAGGCAGTGCAGGAAGAGCGCGTCGGACGCGGCGGCCGCCATCGTGTCCGAGTCGACCCGGTAGTCGCGGAAGGTGGCGACCCGCGCGGCCTTCTCCTCCTCCTTGCCCATCGACACCCAGGTGTCGGTGATCACGATGTCCGAGCCGGCGGCGCCCGCGGCCGGGTCGGTCGTGGTGGTGGCCGAGCCGCCGGTGGTGGCCGCGATGCGCTGGGCGTCCGCGAGCACGGCCGGAGCGGGAGCGTAGTCCGCGGGCGAGACGATCCGGACGTGCATCCCAGCCGTCGCGCCGGCCAGCAGGTAGGAGTGCGCCATGTTGCTCGCGCCGTCGCCGAAGAAGGTCAGCGTGAGGCCGGCGAGGCGACCGCGGTGCTCGCGGATCGTCAGCAGGTCCGCGAGCAGCTGGCACGGGTGGAACTCGTCCGAGAGCGCGTTGACGACGGGGACACGGGTGCCCGCCGCCATCTCCTCCAGCCCGGACTGCGCGTAGGTGCGCCAGACGATGGCCGCGACCTGGCGCTCGAGCACGCGCGCGGTGTCGGAGGCGGTCTCCTTGCCGCCGAGCTGGCTGCTCGCTGTCGAGATGATCAGCGGGCTGCCGCCGAGATCGGCGATGCCGACCGCGAAGGACACCCGGGTGCGGGTGGAGGACTTGTCGAAGATGACCGCGACGGTCTGCGGGCCGGCGAGCGGCGTCCGCGAGAAGCGGTCGCGCTTGAGCTCGAGGGCGAGATCGAGGATCTCGGCCTGCTCGGCGGGAGTGATGTCGTCGTCGCGGAGGAAGTGGCGGGTCACAGCTGCGGTTCGCTTTCGATCGGGGAAGGAGGTCGGGTCGTTCAGGCGTCGAGCGCCTGCACCGCGCGGCCGAAGCGGGCGACGAACTCGTCGACGTCGGCGGCGGTGATGATGAGGGGCGGGGCGATCCGGATGCTGGACTCGTTCGGCGCGTTGACGATGAGTCCCTCCGCCATCGCGGCGGCGGCGAGCCGGGCGGCGACGGGCTCGCTGAGCGCGATGCCGAGCAGGAGACCGGCGCCCCGCACGCCGGCGATCAGCGGTGAGCCGAGGCCGAGCACGCCCGCGGTCAGCTGCGCCCCGCGCTCCCGGGCGTTCCGGAGCAGGTCGGCGCGCTCGATCTCGCCGATCACCGCGCCGGCGACCGCGGTCGCGAGCGGGTTGCCGCCGAAGGTGCTGCCGTGGTGGCCCTTCTGCAGCAGCTCGGAGGCCGCGCCGAAGGTGACCAGGGCGCCGACGGGGAAGCCGCCGCCGAGTCCCTTGGCGAGGGTGATCGCGTCGGGCAGGATGCCGGCCCGCTGGTAGGCGAACCAGCTGCCGGTGCGGCCGATGCCGGTCTGGATCTCGTCGACGATCAGCAGGGCGCCGCGCTCCCGAGTCAGCTCGCGCGCCCGCTCGAGGAAGCCGTCCGGCAGCGGGATGACGCCCGCCTCACCCTGGATCGGCTCGACGATCAGCGCGGCGACCGACTCGTCGATCGCGGCCTCGAGGGCCTCGACCGTCGCCTCGATGTGCTCGACTCCGCCGGGCATCGGCTCGAACGGCGCGCGCATCGCGGCCTTGCCGGTCATCGCCAGGGCGCCCATCGTGCGACCGTGGAAGGCGTTCTGCAGCGCCAGGATCCGGTGCCGGCCGCCGGCCGCGTGCAGGCGGGCGAGCTTGAAGGCGGCCTCGTTCGCCTCGGTGCCGGAGTTCGCGAAGTAGACGCGGCCCGCCTCGCCCGCGCCGGTGAGCTCGCGGAGCTTCTCGGCCAGCCGGATCTGCGGGGCGGTGGCGAAGTAGTTGGACACGTGCGCGAGCGCGCCGGCCTGGCGGCTCACGGCCTCGACGAAGACCGGGTGCGCATGGCCGAGCGAGTTCACCGCGATCCCGCCGAGGAAGTCGAGGTACTCGCGGCCGTCGACGTCCCAGACCCGGCAGCCCTCGCCGCGCTCGAGGACGGCGAGCGGAGCGGCGAAGGTCTGCATCATCGCGGCGGCGTAGCGGTCGCGGGCCTCGGCGGTGCGGGTGATGACGGCTGCGGGATCGGAGGCGGGGACCTCGGGCGCGGGGACGCCGGGAGCGGTATCGGTGGACATGTCGAGCCTTTCGAGCAGAAGCGGACCGGCCGGGAGGGCCGTCGGTGCGCGCACCCCGTCGGGGCGGCGCTCGGAGCCGGGGCCGCTGGTGGTCAGCGGCCCGACGTTCGCTCCCGGTCGCGGGGGTCGGCCGAGGCGACGACCTCGGTGCCGACGCCCTCGGAGGTGAAGACCTCGAGCAGCATCGAGTGCGGGACGCGGCCGTCGATGATCGCGGCCTTCGGCACGCCGCCGCGGACCGCGTCGAGGCAGGCCGTCATCTTGGGGATCATTCCCGACTCGAGCGAGGGCAGCAGCGCCGCGAGCTCGTCGGACGCGATGTGCGAGACGAGCGAGCCGCGGTCGGGCCAGTCGGCGTAGAGACCCGGAACGTCGGTGAGGATCACGAGCTTCTCGGCGCCGACGGCGACGGCGAGCGCGGCCGCGGCGGCGTCGGCGTTCACGTTGAGCGACTGCGTCGGGTCGTCTGAATCGGGGGCGATCGAGGAGACCACCGGGATGCGGCCGGCGTCGAGCTGGGCGAGGACGGCCGCAGGATCCACGGAGATCACGTCGCCGACCAGGCCGAGGTCGTGCTCGACCCCGTCGAGGACGACGCCGCGGCGGCGACCGACGAAGAGGCCCGCGTCCTCACCGGAGATGCTGGCGGCCAGCGGCCCGTACTCGTTGATGCGCCGGACGATGTCGCGGCTGATGCTGCCGGTGAGCACCATCCGCACGACGTCCATCGCCTCGGGGCTGGTCACCCGGTAGCCGCCGCGGAACTCGCTGGCGATGCCGAGTCGGTCGAGCATCGCGGAGATCTGCGGACCGCCGCCGTGCACGACGACGGGGCGGATGCCCGCGTAGTGCAGGTAGACGATGTCCTGCGCGAAGGCGCGCTGGAGCTCCTCCGACACCATGGCGTTGCCGCCGAACTTGATCACCATCGTCCTGCCGTGGAACCGCTGCAGCCAGGGCAGCGACTCGATCAGGGTGCCGGCCTTGACGGCCACGGCGTCGCGCAGCGCGAGCGCCTCGGCCTCGGTGGACGTCTCTGCGCCCGCAGCGCTCTCCGCGCCCCTGGAGTTCTCGGCGGCCATCAGCTGGAGTACGCCGAGTTCTCGTGGACGTAGTCGTGGGTGAGGTCGTTGGTCCAGATCGTCGCCGTGGCGTCGCCGGCGTGCAGATCGATGTCGACCGAGACCTTGCGCGGGGCGAGGTCGACCAGGTCGCGGCTCGCGTCGGGCTCGCCGGCCCGGCAGACCTGCACGCCGTTCATCGCCACGTCGATGCCGTAGGGGTCGAACTGCGCGTCGGTGGTGCCGACCGCGGCCAGCACCCGGCCCCAGTTCGGATCGTTGCCGAAGATCGCGGCCTTGAAGAGGTTGCTCCGCGAGACCGCGCGGGCGACGACGACGGCCTCGTCCTCGGTCGCCGCGTTCAGCACCCGGATCGCGACGTCGTGCGCGGCGCCCTCGGCGTCGGCCTGGAGCTGGAGGGTGAGATCGCGGCAGACGTCGGTGAGCGCGGCGGTGAAGTCGGCCGCCTCGGGGCGCACCCCGCTCGCGCCGCTCGCCAGCAGCGCCACGGTGTCGTTCGTCGACATGCAGCCGTCCGAGTCGAGGCGGTCGAAGGTGACCCGGGTCGCCGCCCGCAGCGCGGTGTCGAGCTCGGAGGAGTCGAGGACCGCGTCGGTGGTGATCACGACGAGCATCGTCGCCAGCCCGGGAGCGAGCATCCCCGCGCCCTTGGCCATGCCGCCGACGGTCCAGCCCTGCTCGGAGCGGACGGTCGCCTGCTTGGGCACGGTGTCGGTCGTCATGATCGCGCGGGCCGCGTCCTCGCCCGCCTCCGGACCGGTCGCGCCCGGAAGAGCCGCCGACGCCTCGGTCACCCCGGCCGTCAGCTTGCCGAGGTCGAGCTGATCGCCGATGAGACCGGTGGAGCAGACGAGCACATCGCCGGCTGAAACGCCCAGGCTCCCGCCGACGGCCTCGGCCGTCGCGTGGGTGACCTGGAAGCCCGCGGCGCCGGTGTAGCAGTTGGCGCCGCCGGAGTTGAGGACGATCGCCGAGACGACGCCGTCGCGCATGACCTGCTCGCTCCAGAGCACCGGGTTCGCCTTGCAGCGGTTGCTGGTGAAGACCGTCGCGGCGTTCTGCAGCGGGCCGAGGTTGTGCACGAGGGCGAGGTCGCGGGCGCCGGTCGACTTGAGACCGGCGACGACGCCGGCCGCGGCGAATCCTGCTGCGGCGGTGATGCTCACGGCGCGACTCCGTTCGTGCTCAGGCCGAGGGTCTCCGGGAGACCGAGGGCGATGTTGGTCGACTGGATCGCGGCGCCGGCGGTGCCCTTGACCAGGTTGTCGAGCGCGGTGACCACCACGACGCGGCGGGCGCGCTCGTCCACGGCGACCCCGATCAGCGCCGTGTTCGCGCCGACGGTGTCGGCCGTGCGCGGGAAGGTCCCCTCCGGCAGCAGCTGGACGAAGGGCTCGTCGGCGTAGGCCGACTCCCACGCGGCGCGCACCTCCCGCGCGGACACGCCCGGCGTGAGCCGAGCGGTCGAGGTCGCGAGGATGCCCCGCGACATCGGCACCAGGATCGGGGTGAACGAGATCGAGACGGGACCGGCACCGGCGAGCGCGAGGTTCTGCCGGATCTCCGGGTTGTGGCGGTGCCCGCCGCCGATGCCGTAGGCGTGCGCCGAGCCGAGCAGCTCGCTCGCGAGCAGATCGGTCCGCAGGCTCTTGCCCGCCCCGGACGGGCCGACGGCGAGGACCGAGACCAGGTCGGCGGCCTCGATCACGCCGGCGTGCAGCCCCGGCGCGAGGCCGAGCGTGATCGCGGTCACATTGCAGCCGGGCACCGCGATGCGGCGGACCCCGGCGAGCACGTCGCGCTGCCTGCCGGTGCCGGGGAGCATCAGCTCGGGCAGGCCGTAGGGCCAGGCGCCGGCGAACTCGCCGCCGTAGTAGTCGGCCCAGTCCTGCTCGTCGGTCAGTCGGTGGTCGGCGCCGCAGTCGACGACGAGCACGTCGTCGGGGAGCGTCGCGGTGATCTCGCCGGACTTTCCGTGCGGCAGGGCGAGGAAGACGACGTCGTGGCCCGCCAGGTTCTCGGTCGTCGTGTCGACGAGTTCGAGGTGGCGCAGTGAGCGCAGGTGCGGCTGCACCGCGGCGAGGGGCTGGCCGGCGTTCGAGTGCGCCGTGACCGTGCGCACCTCGAACTCGGGGTGATCGGCGAGCAGACGGAGCAGCTCCCCGCCCGCGTACCCGCTCGCTCCGGCCACCGCCACGGAAAAAGTCATGCCCGAGAGCCTAGTCGCTGGCGGGACCCGCCCTCGCCCGGCCCCGGCGGGCGGCCGCCGGCCGGAACCGGCGGCTGCCCGCTCACTCGCGCGGGGTCGCGCCGAAGCGCTCGGCGGCGAGCGCGGTGCCGCTCTCCTTCGCCGCGCTGGCCTCGGCGGCCGTGAGGGTCCGATCGGCGGCACGGAAGCGCAGCGCGAAGGTCAGCGACTTCGAGCCCTCGGGGACGCCCGCACCGCGGTAGTCGTCGACCAGGCGGATCGCCTCGAGCAGCTCACCGGCGCCCTCGGCGACGGCCTCCTGCAGGTCGGCCGCCGGCACGGCCACGGACACGACCAGTGAGAGGTCCTGCGTCGCGGCGGGCAGCGCCCCGACCGGACGCGCGACGACGAGGCGCCCGGCGCGGGCGATCAGCGGATCGAGGTCGAGCTCGACCACCGCCACCCGGTGCGGCAGGTCGAGATCGTCGGCGAGCGACGGGAGCAGCTCGCCGGCGTGGCCGACCACCGCGCCGTCCAGCAGAACCTCGGCCGTGCGGCCCGGGTGCAGGGCGGCGTGCGAGCCCTGCCGGATCTCCAGCTGCACGCCCGAGGCGGCAGCGACGTCGCGGACGACGTCGAGCGCGTCGCGCCAGTCGAAGTCACGCGCGGCCACTCCCGGCTGACGCTCGAGCGCCGAGCCCGTCAGCAGCGCGGCCACGTGCAGCGGCTGCCGCGGGATGCCCGCGTTCAGCGCCGCCTCGACCTCCGCGGACGGACGCGCGCCGGCGAGGGGCAGCCCCTCGGAGCCGAACGGACCGTCGCTCTGCGGCAGGAAGACCGAGCCCATCTCGTAGACGGCGAGGTCGACGAGACCGCGCGAGCGGTTGCGGGCCGCGACCTGCACGAGTCCGGGCAGGAGGGAGAGCCGCAGCTGCCCCGCCGTCGCGTCCAGCGGGTTCGCCAGCGAGACCTGCTGGACCGGCTCGCCGTCGACGGAGCCGAAGCGGTCGTTCATCGATCGGGAGAGGAACGGGTAGGACAGCACCTCGGTGAGCCCGGCGGCCGCCAGCGACTGCGCGACCGTCCGGCGCAGGCGCTGACCGGGCGTCAGGCCGCGACCGGGAGGCGCGACGGGGAGGATCGACGGGATGCGGTCGTACCCGGTGATCCGGGCGACCTCCTCCGCGAGGGTCGACCGGTCGGTCAGGTCGGGCCGCCAGCTCGGCGGGGTGACGAGGAGGCCCGCTCCCCCGGCCTCGACGCTCGCGCCGATCTCGACCAGGGCGCCGCGGATCTCCTCGAGCGTGTACTCGAGGCCGATCAGGCCGGAGATGTAGCCGTCGGGCAGATCGATCGCCGTCGCCGTGCCGGAATCGGCGAGCACCGACCCGAGCTCGTCGGCGGTGCCGCCCGCGAGCTCGACCAGCAGCTGGACCGCGCGCGCGGCGGCGACCGGTGCGACCAGCGGGTCGACGCCGCGCTCGAAGCGGCGCGACGCCTCGCTCGGCAGCTTGTGCCGGCGGGCCGTGCGGGCGATGGAGACCGGGTCGAAGTTCGCGGCCTCGATCAGGACGTCGGCGGTCGTGTCCGTGATCTCCGTCCGGGCGCCGCCCATCACGCCGGCGAGCCCGATCGGCCCGCCGTCGTCGGTGATCAGGAGGTCCTCGTGGTGCAGGCGGCGGATCTGGCCGTCGAGCGTCTCGAGCGTCTCGCCGGAGCGGGCACGGCGGACGACGATGCCGCCCTCCAGTCGCTCGAGGTCGTAGCCGTGCAGCGGCTGGCCGAGCTCGAACATGACGTAGTTGGTGATGTCGACGACCAGCGAGATCGAGCGCACACCGGCCAGACGCAGTCGCGCGATCATCCACGGCGGGGTCGGCAGCGACGGGTCGATGCCGCGCACCACCCGGGTCACGAAGACGGACGAGCCGACGCGGCCGCGGATCGGCGCCTCGTCCTCGACCGCGACGGGGAAGACGGGGGCGGAGTCGAGCCGCTCGGGCGCGGTGATCGCCAGCGCGGGGTCGCGGAAGTCGGCGCCCGTCGCGTGGGCGTACTCGCGGGCGATGCCGCGGATCGAGAAGGCGTAGCCGCGGTCCGGGGTCACGTTGACCTCGACGGCGGCGTCGTCCAGCCCGAGGAGCGCGATCGCGTCGGTGCCGACCTCGGGGTCGATGCCGAGGCTCGCCAGCCGGAGGATGCCCTCGTGGTCGTCGCCGAGGCCGAGCTCGCGGGTGGACGCGATCATCCCGTCGGACACGTGCCCATAGGTCTTCCGCGCCGAGATCGGGAACGGCCCGGGCAGCACGGCGCCGGGCAGCGAGACCACGACCTTGTCACCGGCGGCGAAGTTGTGCGCTCCGCAGACGATGCCGCGGACGTCGTCGCCGCCGTCGGCCACGCGCTCCCCCTCGGGCGCGACGCGGACGGTGCACCAGTTGATGGTCTTGCCGTTCTTCTGCGGCTCGGGCACGAGGTCGAGGACCTCGCCCACCACGACGGGGCCGGAGACCTCGAAGCGGTGGACGTCCTCCTCCTCCAGGCCGACCGACACCAGGGCCGCGTGCACGGCCTCGGTCGTGACGCCCTGCTCGAGGTCGACGTACTCACCCAGCCAGCTCAGCGGGATGCGCATCAGATCACCATCCCGTACTGCTTGCTGAAGCGGACGTCGCCCTCGACCATGTCGCGCATGTCCTTCACGTCGTTGCGGAACATCAGGGTCCGCTCGATCCCCATCCCGAAGGCGAAGCCGGAGTACTCGTCCGGGTCGATGCCGACCGAGCGCAGGACGTTCGGGTTCACCATCCCGCAGCCGCCCCACTCGATCCAGCGGGCACCGCCGACGAAGGTGGGGTGCCAGATGTCGAGCTCGGCGCTCGGCTCGGTGAAGGGGAAGTAGTTGGGGCGCAGGCGGATCTTCGCCTCGTCGCCGAACAGGAGGCGCGCGACGTGCTCGAGGGTGCCGCGCAGGTGCGCCATCGTCAGGCCGCGGTCGACGGCGAGGCCCTCGAACTGCGTGAAGACGGGGGTGTGCGTGGCGTCGAGCTCGTCGGTGCGGTAGACGCGGCCGGGCGCGATCACGTAGATCGGCGGGGTGCGCTCGAGCATCGACCGGATCTGCACCGGCGAGGTATGGGTGCGCAGCACGAGGTGCGACTCGACCGGGTCGACGAAGAAGGTGTCCTGCATCGCGCGGGCCGGGTGGTCCTCGTCGAAGTTCAGCGCGTCGAAGTTGAACCACTCGTTCTCGAGCTCCGGCCCCTCCGCGATCTCCCAGCCCATGCCGACGAAGACGTCGGCGATCGACTCCTGGAGGAGCGAGAGCGGGTGGCGGGCGCCCTGGCGCACGAAGCTCGCGCCGGCGGTGACGTCGACGCGCTCGGCATCGAGTGCCGCGGCCTGCTCGGCCTCGACCAGCTCCGCCTCGCGCTCGGCGTACGCATCGCCGACCTGCTTGCGGGCGCCACCCACGAGCTTGCCGGACGCCGCCTTGAACTCCGGCGGCACGGAGCGCATCAGCGCGTTCAGTCGGGCGAGGGCCGAGCCCTCGCCGAGGTGGGCGGTGCGGGCCGCCTTCAGAGCGGCGGAATCGGCGGCCGCGCGGATCGCGGTGAGCGCCTCCGCGGTCGCCGCCGAGACGGCCTCGTCGGTGATCGGGTTGCTGTCAGACACGATCCCCCAGTGTAGGGATGCCCTGAGCGGCCCGCTCGCCGCGGCGGGCTGACGCGGCGGCCGATCGGAGATCCGGCCGGGCCACGCTGATCGACTTGCAAGCGCAACCGACGTATCGAGCGGAGGGGGTGCCTTCGGCGCCAGCGCACGGCAGAGAGGAGACCGACGCCCTCGGGGTGGGAGGGTCTCTATACGCCCCTGCGGGGCTACTCGACCAGCATGTCTACGGGCGTCTCCTTCAAGCAGATTCACCCGAGCGCGAGCACCTAGCGCAAGCAACGACGCGCCGCACCGAAAAAACACGACAGCGCTTCATTTTCCGCCGAATTCGGAGAGTCTGGTCGCGGAGCTGCCGATCGGCCGTTTCGCCCAACCGCCCGACGAAAGGAAGAACCAATGCCTGCTTTCGAAGTGCCCACACGCCTGCGAGTGTTGCGCGCCACAATGCTCATTGCCTCGGGGGTCGCGCTCGCCGCATCGGCGGTCGCGACCCCTGCGGTCGCCGATCCGACCGGCTGCCAGACGTGGGCCTCGGACGGTACCGGCTATGCCCTGTGCAACTCAGGGGACGGTGCGTATCGGGTGACGACCGTCTGCCACACCCTCTTCGGGAACGCTTACAACTACGGGCCGTACGTGACAGTGGGCAACATCTCACAGGCTTCATGCGCTGAGGGGTCGACATTCAAGTATGTGGGAATCAATAAGCCCGGGAATCGATAGTCGTTAGACATTGGTTGGGCGGCTGCTGAATGAGCAGCCGCCCAACCTTTCGCAGAAAGCTCCGACCGGCAGTTCAGTCCTGGGCGGCGATCAGGGCGGTGTCCGTGGTGGCGCGGGCCGCCGGGTGGCCGGTGCCCTTGCGGCCGCCCGTTTTGGTGCGGATCTCGACCCACTTGGCGATGCCGGAGAGGATCAGGCAGATCCCGATGTAGATCGCACCGACGACGATGGCGGCGGGGATGATCGGGCTGTCCAAGCTCGGCTGGTTGCCGAGGTAGCGGGCGTAGTAGAGCAGCTCGTTGTAGGTGATGATCGAGCCGAGCGCCGTGTCCTTGAGGGCGACGACGAGCTGGGCGATGATCACGGGCAGCATCGAGCGGATCGCCTGGGGGAAGAGGATGAGGCGCATGACGCCCGCCTTGCGCAGGCCGATCGCGTAGCCCGCCTCCTTCTGGCCGCGCGGGAGGGCCTCGATGCCGGCGCGGAAGATCTCGGAGAAGACGGAGCCGTTGTAGAGCGTCAGTGCGATGACCACGGCGAGGTACGGCGTGAGCTTGAGCCCGACGAACGGGAGCCCGTAGTACATCAGCATCATCAGGATGAGGACCGGGATCGCGCGGAACAGCTCGATGAAGAGCGTGACCGGGATGTTGATCCAGCGGCGGTCGGAGAGGCGGCCGATCGCCAGCAGCAGGCCGAGCACGATGCTCGCGACGCCGGCGGTGGCGAAGGCGGCGAGCGTCTGCCCGAGAGCCGCGCCGATGCTCTGCCAGACCAGCGGGTAGCCGAAGGCACGCCATTTGGCCGCGGAGAACTGCCCGGACTCGGCGAAGCGCCAGAGCACGAAGGCCAGCAGCGCGACGAGGACGAGCAGGACGACGGCGCCGATGACGCGGTTGCGGGCGACCGCGCGGGGTCCGGGGTTGTCGAAGAGGACGGAGCTCATCGGGCGACCCTCCACTTCTTCTCGAGCTGGCGTTGGAGGAAGGAGAGCCCGGTGACGAGGATCACGAAGGCGAGCGCCACCCAGAGCACGACGATGAGGCTGTTCTCGCCGCGCTCGTTGAGCACGCGGACGATCGTCCCGGCCTCGGCGACCGAGAAGCCGGCGGCGACGGTCGTGTTCTTGAGGAGGGCGATCAGCACGCTCATCAGCGGCGGGATGACCGAGCGGAACGCCTGCGGCAGCACCACCTGGGTCATCGTGAGCCCGAAGTCGAGGCCGATCGCGCGGGCCGCCTCGGCCTGGCCGATCGGCACGGTGTTGATGCCGGAGCGGAGCACCTCGGCGACGTAGGTCGCGGTGTAGATGCTCAGCGCAGTGATGGCGAGGTTCGTGTAGCCGACGTCCGGCAGGTCGAGCTTGGGGTAGCCGAAGGCGAAGAAGAACATCAGCAGCGTCAGCGGCGTGTTCCGGACGGTGTTGACGTAGACGGTGCCGACCGCTCGCGCGATCGGGACGGGCGAGACGCGCATCGCTCCGACCACGGTGCCGAGGAGGAGAGCGAAGACGAGCGACACGACGAACAGCAGCAGGGTGTTGCCGAACGCGGGGACGAACACGTCGAGGTTGTTCAGGAGAACATCCATGCTGCGTGCCCTTTCATCGGGGAGGTGGAAGCGGTCGCCGGTGCGGCGCGGGGCAGAGGAGGTCCCGGGGCGAGGCGCGACGCGCCGCCCCGGGACTCCTCAGGGGTGTCGGCCTAGTACGCGTCGACCGCGGGCTGCTCGACCGTGGTGCCGGACTGGCCGAGGGTCTCGTCGTAGATCGCGCTCCAGGTGTCACCGCCGTCGGTCAGCATCTCGTTGATGAAGCCGCGCAGCGCGGTGTCGTCCTTCGCGAGGCCGATGCCGTAGAGCTCGGTGCTGAAGGGCTCGCCGACGACCTTGAGCTCGTCGGGCTTCTGCGCCGCGTAGCCGATCAGGATCGCGCCGTCGGTGGTGACCGCGTCGACCTGGCCATCGGCCAGGGCGTCGACGCACTGCGAGTAGGTGTCGAACTCGACGGGCGGGACCTCGGGGTAGTTCGCGCGGATGTTCTGGATCGGGGTGGAGCCGGTCGCGGAGCACACGGTGGTGTCGGCCGAGAGGTCCTCCGGACCCTTGATCGTGTCGTTGTCCGCGGCGACCAGCAGCTGCTGGCCGGTCTCGAAGTACGGTCCGGCGAAGCCGACCTGCTCCTTGCGCTTGTCGGTGATCGAGTAGGTGCCGACGTAGTAGTCGATGTCGCCGTTCACGATCGAGGCCTCGCGGTTGGCGGAGGGGATCGGCTGGTAGTCGATCTTGTCGGCGGAGAAGCCGAGGGACGCGGCGACCCACTTCGCGATCTCGATGTCGAAGCCGGAGCGCTCGCCGGTCGCGGCGTCGAGGTAGCCCAGACCGGGCTGGTCCTCCTTGACGCCGATGGTGACCCGGCCGTCCTCCGTCATGGCGTCGAAGGTGGGGCTGCCCTCGAGTGTGACGTCGGTGGCGACCTCGTACGCCGCTCCGCTCCCCTCGGAGCCGGAGTCCGAGCCGCCGCCGGTTCCGGAGTCACCGGCGCAGCCGGCGAGGGTGAGGGCCGCTGCGGCGAGTCCCGCGGTCATGAACATGAGCTTGGTGCGCATGATCGTCCTTCCTGGGGTGTGGCCCGCTGGAGCGGGCGATGTCCGGTCGCTCCCGGGGGTTCGGGGGGCGACCTGTCGAACGGCGGCCGAGGCGGAGTCCGTCCGCGGCGCCGGAGACCTAGTGGGTGATCAGCTTCGAGAGGAAGTCCTTGGCGCGGTCGGTCCGCGGAGCGGTGAAGAACGACTCGGGGTCGGTGTCCTCGAGGATCTCGCCGTCGGACATGAAGACGACGCGGTGCGCGGCCTTCCGGGCGAAGCCCATCTCGTGGGTGACGACGATCATCGTCATCCCCTCCTCGGCGAGGCCGACCATGACGTCGAGGACCTCGTTGATCATCTCGGGGTCGAGCGCGGAGGTCGGCTCGTCGAAGAGCATCACCTTCGGCTTCATCGCGAGGGCGCGGGCAATGGCCACGCGCTGCTGCTGACCGCCGGAGAGCTGGGCGGGCGTCTTGCCCGCCTGGTGCCCGACGCCGACGCGGTCGAGCAGCGCCTGCGCCTCCGCCTCGGCCGCCTTGCGCGAGAGCTTGCGGACCTTGATCGGCCCGAGCGTGACGTTCTCGAGGATCGTCTTGTGCGCGAAGAGGTTGAAGGACTGGAAGACCATGCCGACGTCGGCGCGCAGGGCGGCGAGCCCCTTGCCCTCCTCCGGCAGCGTCTGACCGTCGATCGAGATCGTGCCGCCGGAGATGGTCTCCAGCCGATTGATCGTGCGGCAGAGCGTGGACTTGCCCGACCCGGAGGGACCGAGGACCACGACCACCTCGCCGCGGTTGATCGTCAGATCGATGTCCTTCAGCGCCTGGAACTCGCCGTAGTGCTTCTGGACCCCGTCGAGGACGACGAGGGGCTCGCGGGCGGCAGCGGACGATCGCCCGGCCTGGGAGGGTGCTTCCATTCCGTCAGAGAATCACACGGGCATGGGTGGGTCAAATCATGAGCGGATTCTTAACCAGAGCGCAACAACCGGGGCTCGCTCCCAGCCTCATACCATGCCGAGGTGGTCTTCTCTCAGTTCTGGCGTGAAACGTCTCAGATCGAGTGCGCGTCGGGACTTCAGGAGCGGAGCGCGAAGGCGCTCTCGTAGAGGCAGACCGAGGCGGCGGTGGCGAGGTTGAGCGACTCCGCGGCGCCGTAGATCGGCACGGCGACGACGCCGTCCATCAGCTCGAGCGACTCGTCCTCGAGGCCGCGGGCCTCGTTGCCGAACACCCAGACCGTCGGCTGCGCGAGGTCGCCCCGGGCGCGCACGTCGAGCAGGCCCTCGCCCTTGACGTCGGCGGCGACGGCGCGGAGGCCCGCGGAGCGCAGCCGCTGCAGCACGTCGGGCAGCTCGGCGCCGACCGCGACGGGCAGGTGGAACAGCGAGCCCGTGGTCGAGCGGACGACCTTGGGGTTGTAGAGGTCGACGGAGCGGCCGGTCAGCACGACGGCGTCGGCGCCCGCGGCGTCGGCCGCCCGGATGATCGTGCCGAGGTTGCCGGGGTCAC
The DNA here is from genome assembly GCF_004366415.1 of Rathayibacter sp. PhB151. Taxonomy (NCBI): domain Bacteria; kingdom Bacillati; phylum Actinomycetota; class Actinomycetes; order Micrococcales; family Microbacteriaceae; genus Rathayibacter; species Rathayibacter sp. PhB151. Next base: position 19,818 of record NZ_SOEN01000014.1, read on the forward strand.
GGACCTCCTCGAGCACGGCGACGAGGCGGGGCTCGGAGGCGACGACGTCCTTGAGGGAGGTCGGGAACTGCCGGCAGACGGCCACGAAGCCCTGCGGCGTGACGGTGTCGGCCATCGAGTCGAGGACGTCCTCGGTCACGTACTCGATCTCGACCTCCGCCTCCTCAGCCGCGGCGACGATCTCGGGGTGGCGCTCGAGCGCGGTGGGGGTCGCGAACGACTCCATCAGCAGCTCGGGCCGGTAGCGCAGCGCCTCGGACATGGCCTGCGGGCCTTCGAGGAGGAAGAGCCCCGACTCCTGCCGTGCCGGACGCCGGGTGAGCTTGGCGACGGAGCGGACACGGGGAGAACGGGGGTTGTCGAGCATGCGGCGAGCCTATCGGCGCACCGTCGCGGGGCCCGGTCGACACGTCGCCCGCCGGGAAGGCCGATCCGCCGGAACGTGGTCCTGCGAGAACCGGGTCCTGCGGGAACGACGAAGGGGGCCACGACTCTCGTCGTGACCCCCTTCGGGGAAGTGCTGCGGACTACGCGGCCTTCGGGGCCGAGGTGTCGGCCGGCAGTGCGGCCTTCGCGCTCGCCACGAGGGCGGTGAAGGTCGCGGGCTCGGTGATCGCGAGGTCAGCGAGGATGCGGCGGTCGACCTGGATGCCGGCCAGGGCGAGGCCCTGGATGAAGCGGTTGTAGGTCAGGCCGTTGGCGCGGGACGCGGCGTTGATGCGCTGGATCCAGAGGCGGCGGAACTCGCCCTTCTTCGCACGGCGGTCGCGGTACGAGTAGACGAGGGAGTGGGTGACCTGCTCCTTGGCTTTGCGGTACAGACGCGAGCGCTGGCCGCGGTAGCCCTTGGCGCGCTCGAGGATGACGCGACGCTTCTTGTGGGCGTTGACCGCCCTCTTGACTCTTGCCATTTCTCTTTCTTCCTTACGATCCGGGTCGGTTGTCGAGGACTACGACGGCAGCGGACTGCCGCGGTGGTCGACTACAGGCCGAGAAGCTTCTTGGCGACCTTGGCGTCCTGCGGGGCGAGGACCTGGTCCTGGTTCAGGCGGCGGGTGCGGACGCTGGACTTCGACTCCAGGTTGTGACGCATGCCGGCCTGCTGCTTCATGAGCTTGCCGGAGCCCGTGACCTTGAAACGCTTCTTGGCACCCGAGTGGGTCTTCATCTTGGGCATGTTCTCTCCTTGTCGACGTCGCACGCGCACTCGGCGGGCGAAACTGGTGCCCCGCGAGCGGGGCGTCCACCGGCCCCGAGGACGGGGCGGCGAAGTATCAGACGGATTCGGACTCGGCCGATTCCTCTTCGGGGGTGTTGGCCTCGCGACGAGCGGCGCGGACGGCGTTCGCCTCGGCCTTCGCCTCGGACTTGTTCTTCAGCGGGCCGATGACCATCACCATGTTGCGACCGTCGATGGTCGGGGTGGACTCGACCTGGCCGAACTCGGACACGTCCTCCGCGAAGCGCTGCAGGAGCCGCACGCCCATCTCGGGGCGGGACTGCTCGCGACCGCGGAACAGGATCATGGCCTTGACCTTGTCGCCGGCCTTCAGGAAGCCCTCGGCGCGCTTGCGCTTGGTCTCGTAGTCGTGCTTGTCGATCTTCAGGCGGAAACGGACCTCCTTGAGGATCGTGTTCGCCTGGTTGCGACGGGCTTCCTTGAGCTTCTGGGCCTGCTCGTACTTGAACTTCCCGTAGTCCATGATCTTGGCGACGGGAGGCTTGGAGTTGGGAGCAACCTCGACCAGATCCAGGTCTGCGTCCTGCGCGAGTCGCAGGGCGACCTCGATTTTCACGACGCCGACCTGTTCTCCGGCGGGACCCACGAGGCGGACCTCGGGGACGCGGATTCGGTCGTTGGTACGGGGATCGCTGATTGCGTTTCTCCTCTGATCTCGGTGAGTTGCTGCTCTGCGGCCGGATTCTTCGTCCGGCGCATCCCGAGAGAGGTGATTCCCTGTGCGAAGCGCGTCTACCGCGCTGCGCTGCACCCTACGACGCGCTCCCCGAGACGTGTCTCGAGGACCGCAGCCCTGCCCCCGTTGCCGGAGGCGGAGTGCTTCTGACCCGGTAACCTAATGAAGCGGTCAAGCGCGGGTGGGAGAATCTCCACTTTCGAACCGAGGACATGCCTCGGAGCCCGCATCACCATAGCAGACTTCCGGCCGGAAGGGCAGCGGGCGGCGCCCGCCACTCCCCCTCCCCCGCGAGCGCCCCCTCGAGCACCGCCTCGGGGTCCTCGCGAGCGCCGGACTCACCGAACGAGGGACCCATGGCTCAGCACGACGACGACTACGCCCGACGGTTCGGCGACGACTCCTCCGATGTCGAGGCCGCCCGCGACATCGCCGAGGTGCCCGCGGTCGAGATCATCACGACCGCCGCGGTGCACCTGATGAGCGCCGCCGCCGTCAAGTGCGGTCTGGCCGACGAGCCCGGCGCCCAGGTCGACCTCGACGAGGCGCGCAAGCTGATCAACGCCCTCGCCGGCCTGGTCACGGCGGGTGCCCCCGACATCAGCGACATGCACGCGCGCAGCCTGCGCGACGGACTCCGCACACTGCAGCTCGCCTTCCGCGAGGCCTCCCCGATCGCCGACCCGATCGGCAAGGGCCCGGGCGAGAAGTGGACCGGCCCGGTCACCTGAGCGGCGGCGCCCGGATCAGCCCGTCGAAGCGGACGCCAGCTGGAGGGTCATCGAGTCGACCCGGGCCGCGACGATCTCGTCGGCGGCCCAGCGCTCGCCCAGGCGCGCGACCAGCTCGCCGAGCGCCGCGCGGTCGAGGCCGGGCCGCAGCTCCAGCACGATGACGAGCTCCGGTCCCGTCAGCCGCTGACGGCTGTCGCCCGGCTGCACGGCGAGCGAGACGACGGCGTCCTCCCCCTCGGCGCTCGCCCGCAGGGCGGCGAGGACCTCCGGGTCTGCCGGGCTGGATCGCCAGGGCGACCCTTCGGCGATCGCCCAGAGCGCGGGGCGGCGGACGGCGAACTCGTGCGGCGAGGCGGGGTCGAGGACCATCAGCTCGGTCTCCTCCGCCACCGCGGCCAGCGCCGCCCGCCGGCCGTCGACCGGGACGGGGCGCGCGAGGCGGTCCCAGCGCCGCATCGCCTCGACGTCACTGAAGACCGGGAGGACGGTGCGGCCGTCCGGCCCGGCGACCGTCACGATCGACAGCTCCTGCGACTTGTCGGCGCGGAGCCCGGCGAGCCCCTCGGCCTCCTCGCCGAGCTTCGCGACCAGGGGGATGAGCAGGCGCGAGACGCGCAGCGCGTCGACCACCGCCTCCGGGCCCCCCTCGCCGCCGCCGAACGAGCGCAGGGCAGCGACCAGGGCCTCGGGCGCGCTGCCGTCGTCGTCCGTCGAGGCGCTCTGCTCGAAGTGGCGGCCGGCCCACGGCGTCCCGGCCGAGTCGGTCAGGTGCGCGGGGAGCGCCCGGCCCTCACCCGAGGGCGATCCGGTCACTCGGAGGCGACGTCGAGCGCCTCGGCGAGCGTGAACGCTCCGGCGTAGAGCGCCTTGCCGACGATCGCGCCCTCGAGGCCCTGCGGCACGAGGTCGCGGAGCGCCGCGATGTCGTCGAGGTTGGAGATGCCGCCCGAGGCGATGACGGGGCGGTGGGTGCGCGCCATGACCTGCTCGAGCAGCTCGAGGTTCGGGCCCTTGAGGGTGCCGTCCTTGGTGACGTCGGTCACGACGTAGCGGGTGCAGCCGGCCTCCTCGAGGCGCTCGAGGACCTGCCAGAGGTCGCCGCCCTCCTTGGTCCAGCCGCGGGCCGCGAGGGTGGTGCCGCGCACGTCGAGGCCGACGGCGATCTGGTCGCCGTACTGCGCGATGACGCTGGCGGCCCACTCCGGGTTCTCCAGGGCGGCGGTGCCGAGGTTGATGCGCTTCGCCCCGGCGTTGAGCGCGGACTCCAGGCTTCGGTCGTCGCGGATGCCGCCGGAGAGCTCGACGTTGACGCCCTTGACCTGGCGGATGACCTTCTTCATGATGCCGTGGTTGTCACCGCGGCCGAAGGCGGCGTCGAGGTCGACGAGGTGGATCCACTCCGCGCCCTGGTCGGCCCAGTCGCCGGCCGCGTCGATCGGGTCGCCGTAGTTCGTCTCGGTGCCCGCCTCGCCCTGCGTCAGGCGGACGGCCTTGCCGCCGGCCACGTCGATCGCAGGGAGAAGGACCAGGCCCGGGGCCTTGGTGAACTCGCTCATCGTCATCCTCAGTCTCGGAGCTGGTGCGGCCGCGGCGCTCGGGGAGCCGCCGACCACCGGCCGATCCTAGTTCGTGCGGAGCCCGCCCAGCCAATTCGAGAGCAGGCGAAGGCCCGCGGCGCCGGACTTCTCGGGGTGGAACTGCGTCGCCGAGAGCGGGCCGTTCTCCACCGCGGCGATGAAGCGGCCGCCGTGGTCGGCCCAGGTGACGGCCGGGCGCGGGAACGGCGGCATGACGTCCAGCGTCCACTCCCGGGCGCCGTACGAGTGCACGAAGTAGAAGCGCTCGTCCTCGATGCCGTCGAACAGCCGCGAGCCGGTGGGCACCGCGACGGTGTTCCAGCCCATGTGCGGCACGACTTCGGCGGGGAGCAGGTCGACCGTCCCCGGCCACTCCCCCAGGCCCTCGCTCTCGACGCCGCGCTCGACGCCGCGCTCGAAGAGCACCTGCATCCCGACGCAGATGCCGAGCACCGGGCGACCGCCGGCGAGGCGCTTCTCGATGATCTCGCCACCGCGCGCCGCGGTCAGCGCCGACATCACCGCACTGAACGCGCCGACCCCCGGGACCAGCAGGCCGTCGGCCTCGAGGGCGCGGGTGCGGTCGGAGGTCAGCTCGACGTCGGCGCCGGCGAGCTCGAGCGCCTTGACGGCCGAGTGGACGTTGCCGGAGCCGTAGTCGTAGACGACGACGGACGGCCGGGCGCCGCTCACAGTGCGCCCTTCGTCGACGGCACCCCGGCGACCAGCGGGTCGAAGGCCTTGGCCTCGCGGAACGCCCGCGCGAACGCCTTGAACTCGGCCTCGGCGATGTGGTGCGGGTCGCGCCCGCCGAGCACGGTGACGTGCACGGTCAGGCCGGCGTTGAAGGCGATCGCCTCGAAGACGTGGCGGACCATCGATCCGGTGAAGTGGCCGCCGATCAGGTGCAGCGCGAAGCCCTCCGGCTCGCCGCCGTGCACGAGGTAGGGGCGGCCGGAGATGTCGACCACGGCCTGGACGAGCGCCTCGTCGAGCGGCACGAGGGCGTCGCCGAAGCGGGAGATGCCGGCCTTGTCGCCGAGCGCCTGCTTGATCGCGGTGCCGAGCACGATGCCGATGTCCTCGGCGGTGTGGTGGATGTCGATCTCGATGTCGCCGGTCGCGCGGACGGTCAGGTCGGTCAGCGAGTGCTTCGCGAACGCCGTCAGCAGGTGGTCGAAGAAGGGCACGCCGGTGGAGAGGTCCGCGACACCGGTGCCGTCGAGGTCGATCGACAGCTCGATGCTCGACTCGCTGGTGGCACGACGGAGGGAGGCGGTGCGCCCGGGAGCGGCGCTCGAGGAGGTCATGGTCTCCAGTGTATTCGGGGGCCGCCGGGCCTCCGGGCGGCTACTCGCGGGCCAGGGCGACCGCGGGGTCCGCCGCCGGGGCGGGCAGCGCGGCGACCGCCTCGAGGAAGGCGGTGGTCTCGGCCTCGGTGCCCGCGCTCACCCGCAGGTGGTTCGGGATGCCGACGTCGCGGATCAGGATGCCGCGGGCGAGGAGCGCCTCGAACATCGCTCCGGGGTCGGCGACGCCGCCGAAGAGGACGAAGTTGCTGCCGGTCTCGTGTGGGGTGTAGCCGAGCTCGCGCAGTCCGTCGATCATCCGGTCGCGCTGGACGATGATCTCGCCCACCATCGCGAGCATCTCGTCCGCGTGGGCGAGCGCCGCGGTCGCGGCCGCCTGGGTCAGCGCGGAGAGGTGGTACGGCAGGCGCACCAGGCGGAGGGCGTCGACGACGGCGGGGTCCGCGGCGAGGTAGCCGAGGCGGACGCCGGCGAAGGCGAAGGCCTTGCTCATCGTGCGGGAGACGAGCAGGCGAGGGCGGCCCTCGAGGAGGCTGAGGGCGGTCGGCGCGTCCCGGCCGGCGAACTCGGCGTAGGCCTCGTCGACGACGACGGTGCCGTCGGTCGCGTCGTAGACGGCGGCGATCGTCTCGAGGTCGAGCGGCGTTCCGGTGGGGTTGTTCGGCGCGCAGAGGAAGACGATGTCGGGGCGCTCGCGGCGGACCGCGTCGGCGGCGTACGACGTGGACACCCGGAAGTCGTCCTCGCGGTCGACGCCTACCCAGCGCGTGCCGCTGCCGGAGGCGAGGATCGAGTACATCGAGTAGGTCGGCGAGAAGCCGAGCAGTGAGCGGCCGGGGCCGCCGAAGGCCTGCAGGACGTGCTGGAGGACCTCGTTCGAGCCGTTGGCGGCCCAGATCGAGTCGGCGGTCAGACCGTGGCCGAGGTAGCCGGCCAGGGAGTCGCGCAGCTCCCGGAACTCGCGATCGGGGTAGCGGTTCACCGTGCGGAGGGCGACGGACACCCGCTCGACGATGTCGGCGATGACGTCGTCAGGGACGGGGTGGGTGTTCTCGTTGACGTTGAGGGCCACGGGCACGACGGCTTGCGGAGCGCCGTAGGGCTGCTGACCGCGCAGGTCGTCGCGGAGGGGGAGATCGTCGAGAGTCGTCACCCCGGAATGGTACCGGGGCGCCCGACGCGCTCGATCAGTCCGCGATGTCGTACTGCGCCGGGATCGCGAGGCGCTGCCCGGGCTCGAGGCCGGCGTTCGCCAGCTGGTTGAGCGACTGGATGTCGTAGACGACGTCGCGGGGGTCGGAGTCCGGTGCGAGCTCCTCCGCGAGGGACCAGAGGGACTCGCCGGCGCGGACAGTGACGTACTGGAACTCGACGTCGGCGCTCTCGCCCGAGGCGACGGCTCCGCCCCCGTTCAGTCCGAACACGAAGGCGCCTGCGACGAGGGGCAGGGCGCCGAGCGTCGCGAGGACGGCGCGGCCACGACGGGTCAGGCGCAGGCGGGTGCGCGCACCGGGCTGCTCGGCAGCGGTGACGTGCTGCGCGGAGGGCTGGTGCTGCGCGATGGTGGAGGGCTGTGCGGTCATGGTGATCGCTCCTTTCAGCAGGGGCTCGGGCCGGGTCCTCGGCCGGGAGGGCCCGGTCCGAACCTCTGTTCCGAATATATCTTCGAATACCGCGTCGGGCAAGACCCGGTCGCGTCGCATCCGTTGCTGGATCGCGCGACACACTCGAACGAATGTTTCGAACGCGGACCCCCGCCGGATACAGTTTCGAGAGTCCGCAGTCAGTACAGCAGCGACCACCGACATCGGTGCTCGACGCGGACGAAGAGGGCGCGCACGCGGCGTGCGCACCGAGAGAGGGACGATCGTGAGCGACGCGCAGACGGCCGGGGCGAAGCCGGCCGGGGCGAAGGCGGCCAGGACGACGACTCCCGCGCCGAAGGCGAAGACGGCGGCGAAGCCCGCGGCCGGCCGCCGCCGGAAGAACCTCAGCGCGAAGCAGCTCGCGATCCTCGACGCCATCCAGCGCTCGGTGTCCAGCCGCGGCTATCCGCCGAGCATGCGCGAGATCGGCGACGCCGTCGGGCTCGCCTCGCTCTCCAGCGTGACCCACCAGCTCAACCAGCTCGAGCTGAGCGGCTACCTGCGCCGCGACCCCAACCGCCCCCGGGCGCTCGAGATCCTCATCGACGTGCCGAGCTCGACCGAGGACGACGGCTCGTTCGAGTCGACGGCGACGGTCGCCGACGCGGCGATGGTGCCGCTGGTGGGCCGGATCGCCGCCGGCGTGCCGATCATGGCCGACCAGCAGATCGACGAGGTCTTCCCGCTCCCCCGCCAGCTGGTCGGCAAGGGCGAGCTCTTCATGCTCAAGGTGGTCGGCGAGTCGATGATCGACGCCGCCATCTGCGACGGCGACTGGGTCGTCGTCCGCTCGCAGCGCACCGCGGAGAACGGCGAGATCGTCGCCGCGATGCTCGACGGCGAGGCGACCGTCAAGGTCCTCCGCCAGCGCGACGGCCACACCTGGCTGCTCCCCCGGAACTCCAACTTCGAGCCGATCCTCGGCGACGAGGCCGAGGTCCTCGGCAAGATCGTCGCGGTGCTCCGCTCCGTCTGACGCGGCGGCGCACACGCGCGCGGGAGGGGCGGACGGCATCGAGCCTTCCGCCCCTCCTGCGTTCCACGGACGCACGGCGAGCAGCTCGCGCAGCACGGACGACGAAGCGCCCGCGACCGCGGAGGTGATCCGTGGTCGCGGGCGCTTCGGGCGCGGGTGCCGGCGCTGCCGCTACGCCTCGACGGCGGCGACGGGAGCCGCGAACTCGCCGAGCGAGCCGGCGAGGTCCTCGTGCACGAGCGCGTGGACGTGCGTGCCGCCCTCGACGTACTGCGTCGAGAGGATCCGGCCGTTGCGGTGCAGCGAGGAGACCACGTCGCCGCGGTCGTAGGGCACGAGCAGGTCGATCTCGATCTGCGGCTCCGGCAGGATCTCGGCGATCTTCGCCTGGAGCTCGTCCATCCCCTCGCCGGTGCGCGCCGACACGAAGACGGCGCCGGGGGCGAGACCGCGCAGAACGAGCCGCTGGCCCTCGTCGACGAGATCGGACTTGTTGAACGCGATGATCTCGGGGATGCTCCGCGCGCCCACCTCGCCGATGACGTCGCGGACGGTCGCGATCTGCCCCGCGGGATCCGGGTGCGAGGCGTCGACGACGTGGACGATGATGTCCGAGTCGGCGACCTCCTCCAGGGTCGAGCGGAACGCCTCCACCAGCTGGTGCGGCAGGGCGCGCACGAAGCCGACGGTGTCGGCGAGCGTGTAGCCGCGCCCGTCCGGGGTCTCGGACTTGCGGATCGTCGCGTCGAGTGTCGCGAAGAGTGAGTTCTCGACGAGCACGCCGGCGTGCGTCATCCGGTTGAGCAGGCTGGACTTGCCGGCGTTGGTGTAGCCGGCGATGGCGACCGACGGCACCGCGTTGCGCTTGCGGTTGGCGCGCTTCGCCTCCCGGGCGGGCTTCATCGCGATGATCTGCTTGCGCAGGCGCGCCATGCGGGTGTGGATGCGGCGGCGGTCGAGCTCGATCTTCGTCTCACCCGGTCCGCGGGAGCCCATGCCGGCGCCGGCGCCGACCTGGCCACCGGCCTGGCGGGACATCGACTCGCCCCAGCCGCGCAGGCGCGGCAGCAGGTACTCGAGCTGCGCGAGCTCGACCTGCGCCTTGCCCTCGCGGCTCGTGGCGTGCTGGCTGAAGATGTCGAGGATGACGGCCGTGCGGTCGATGACCTTGACCTTCACCACGTCCTCCAGCGAGCGGCGCTGGCTCGGAGCCAGCTCGGTGTCGGCGACGACCGTGTCGGCGCCGAGGGCGGCGACGAGCCCGGCGAGCTCCTCCGCCTTGCCCTTGCCCAGGTAGGTGCTCGGGTCGGGGTGCGGCCGGCGCTGCAGCAGACCGTCCAGGACGGTCGCTCCGGCGGTCTCGGCCAGGGCGGCGAGCTCGTGCAGCGAGTTCTCCGCGTCCTCGATCGAGCCCTGCGAGTACACGCCGATCAGCACCACGTTCTCGAGGCGCAGCTGGCGGTACTCGACCTCGGTGACGTCCTCGAGTTCGGTGGAGAGGCCGGCCACGCGCCGCAGCGCCTGCCGGTCCTCGCGATCGAACTGATCGCCGTCGCTGGACTGCTCGGCGTCGCGCTCGACGTCGCCTCCGGCGCTCTGCAGCGCCTGGGCTCCGCCCGCGACGAACCGCGAATATCCCGACGAGCGCGACTGCGCGTTCGCCAGGACCCGCGAGACGACGTCCACGGCCTCGGTCGTGTCGGTCTCGTTCAGGTCTTCCGTCATCCGGATAACACTAACTCCTCAGCTGTTGATAAGTTCACTTCTCATGGCCGCCGAGCACTACTTCACCAGCACTCCCGACGGCGACCTCCGACCCCGCAGGATCAGCGCCCGGATCGCCGGCCGCGACCTCGAGGTCACGACCGCCGGCGGGGTGTTCAGCCCCGGCCACGTCGATCTCGGCACCCGGGTCCTGCTGGACGCGGTCCCCGACGCCCCCGCGAGCGGGGACCTCCTGGATCTCGGCTGCGGCTGGGGACCGATCTCGCTCGCCCTGGCGCTCGGCTCCCCCGACGCCCGGGTGTGGGCGGTCGACGTCAACCAGCGGGCGCTCGAGCTCGTCCGCCGCAACTGCGCAGAACTCGGTGTCTCCAATGTCAACGCCGTGCTGCCCGAGGATGTTCCCGAGGACGTCCGCTTCGCCGCCGTCTGGTCGAACCCGCCGATCCGGGTCGGCAAGGCCGAGCTGCACGCACTGCTCGAGCGCTGGCTGCCGCGCCTCGAGCCGGACGCGGAGGCCTGGCTCGTCGTCCAGCGCAACCTCGGCGCCGACTCGCTGCTGACCTGGCTGACCGAGACGTTCGAGGGCCGGCTCGAGGTCGACCGGATCTCCTCGGCCAAGGGCTTCCGCGTCATCCGCACCACGCGCACCGCCTGATCGCAGGTATCGGGCGCGCTCGCCGGAGCGGATCGGCGCCGCGCCGGTCGACCGATCGAGCGATCCCGAGCTAGTCGATCCGGATCGTGCCGGTGTAGACGAGGTCGGCCGGGCCGGACAGGCCGACGTGCTCGCCCTCCTCGGTCGGGAACATGGTCACGCCCAGCGTGCCGCCGGGGACCTCCACGCGCCAGGACTGCGGAGCGCGCGCTCCGGCCCAGTAGCGCACGGCGAGGGCCGCCGCGGCGGCGCCCGTGCCGCAGCTGAGCGTCTCGCCGCTGCCGCGCTCGTGGACGCGCATCCGGATCCTGCCGATGCCGTCGTGCACCAGCGGCTCGCCCGGCACGACGAACTCGACGTTCGCCCCGTCGGCCGGCTCCGGCTCGATCTGCGGGATGTAGCTGAGGTCGGCCTCGTCGAGCTCCTCGTCGTTGCTCAGCGCGACGACGATGTGCGGGTTGCCGAGGTCGAGCCCGAGACCGGGACGCGGCACCTTCAGCTCCTTGGCCCGGACGAGCGGCTCGCCGCCGGCCAGCTCCCAGCGGCCGAGGTCGACCTGGAAGCCGGCACCGCTGCGGGTGACGTCGCGGACCCCGGCGCGCGTGCCGATGGGGAGGGTGTCGCCCTGCTCGAGCGCCGCGAGACCGCCGGCGAGCAGGAACGCCGCGTAGACGCGGATGCCGTTGCCGCACATCTCGGCGATCGAGCCGTCGGCGTTGCGGTAGTCCATGAACCACTCCGCCTCCGGCTCCTGCTCGAGGGCGGCGGCGCCGTCGGCGAGGGAGCGGGAGCGGACCGCGCGGATGATGCCGTCGGCGCCGACGCCGAAGTGCCGGTCGCAGATCATCGCGATCTGCGCGGGCGAGAGGTCGACCTCACCGTCCGGGTCGCTGAAGAGCACGAAGTCGTTGCCGGTGCCCTGGCCCTTGGTGAAGTGCAGCTCGATCGTCATGCCGATCAGCCTAGCGAGGCGCTGGAGCGCCGACCTGGGCGAGGGCGAGCGCCTGCTCGAGGAGGTCCGGAGCGTCGAAGGGCAGCCAGTGCGCCGCCTGGTAGCGGCGGAACCAGCTGTTCTGCCGCCGGGCGTAGCGGCGGGTGAGCGCCTGGGTGGCGGCGATCGCCTCCGCCTCCGTCAGCTCGCCCGAGCGCTGCGCCAGCGCCTGCGCGTAGCCGATGGCGCGGCTGGCGGTGACGCCGCGCTCGATGCCGAGCGGCACGAGGCGCTCGACCTCCTCGAGCATGCCGCCCGCCCACATCCGCTCGACGCGGCGGTCGAGCCGCTCGACGAGGACGTCCCGCGGCGCGGACAGCGCGAGGACCGTGCTCGGGCGCCACGGGACGGGAGTGTCCGACATCAGAGCGCTGTTCGGCGAGCCGGTGAGCTCGGTGATCTCGAGGGCGCGCACGATCCGGCGGACGTTGTGCGGCCCGATCCGTGAGGCGACCTCGGCGTCGACGGCGCGGAGCCGCTCGAAGAGCACGGCCGGCCCCTCGCGCTCGGCGGTCTGCTCCAGTGAGCGCCGGACGGCCGGGTCGGTGCCGGCGAAGGAGAACTCGAAGATCACGCTCGAGACGTACAGACCGGAGCCGCCGACGAGGATCGGGGTCGCGCCGCGCGCCAGGACACCGTCGATCACCGCGCGGGCCTCGCGCTGGTACCGGGCGACGGAGGCGTCCTCGGTGACGTCGAGGACGTCGAGCAGGTGGTGCGGAACGCCCTGGCGGTCCTCCGGCGGGAGCTTCGCGGTCCCGATGTCCATGCCGCGGTAGAGCTGCATCGCGTCGGCGTTGACGACCTCCGCGGCACCGCCGGACGCGCGGATCGCGGCGGCGAGGGCGAGCGAGAGGTCGGACTTGCCGGTGCCCGTGGCGCCGACGACGGTGAGGAGGGCGGGCGCCGCCCGCTCAGCGCTCGCCATCGAGGGCGTCGTAGATCGGCGTGGTCAGCGTCTCCGGCGCGACCGGCGTGATCGGGCGGAGGCGGAGCGACGGCAGGCCGAGCGAGACCTTCGGTGCGCCGCTGGCGCCCGGAGCCGCGGGGACTCCGCACGACTCCGCCTGCGCGCGGTCCCAGGCGTCGCCGGCGCGGGTGCGGCGGACCTGAAGCGGAGCACCGTCGGTCGAGTCGGCGATCAGGTAGAAGGGTGCGGCGCGGGTGACCTCGACGCTGACGACGTCGCCCGGGCGCGGCTGCTCGGAGCCGGCGGGCACGTCGAAGTGCACCAGGCGGCTGTCCTCGGCGCGGCCGCTGAGGCGGTGCGTCGTGCTGTCGCGGCGGCCTTCGCCGGTCGCGACGAGCACCTCGACCCGGCGGCCGACGACCGTGCGGTTCTCGCTCTCGCTGATCGAGTCCTGCAGCGCGGCCAGGCGCTCGAAGCGCTCCTGGACGACCGCCTTCGGGATCTGGTCGGGCAGCGTCGCCGCGGGCGTCCCCGGGCGGACGGAGTACTGGAAGGTGAAGGCGGAGGCGAAGCGGGCCGCCTCGACCACACGGAGGGTCTCCTGGAAGTCGGCCTCGGTCTCACCGGGGAAGCCGACGATGATGTCGGTGCTGATCGCCGCGTGCGGGATCCGGTCGCGGACGCGGTCGAGGATCCCGAGGAAGCGCTCGGAGCGGTAGGAGCGGCGCATCGCCTTGAGGATGCGGTCGGAACCGGACTGCAGCGGCATGTGCAGCTGCGGCATGACGGCCGGCGTCTCGGCCATCGCGTCGATGACGTCATCGGTGAAGGCGGCCGGGTGCGGGCTGGTGAAGCGGATCCGCTCGAGGCCCTGGATCGTGCCCGCGGCGCGGAGCAGCTTCGAGAACGCCTGCCGGTCGCCGAACTCGACGCCGTAGGAGTTCACGTTCTGGCCGAGGAGGGTCACCTCGATCGCGCCGTCGTCGACGAGCGCCTGGATCTCGGCGAGCACGTCGCCGGGACGGCGGTCCTTCTCCTTGCCGCGCAGGGCGGGGACGATGCAGAAGGTGCAGGTGTTGTTGCAGCCGACGGAGATGGAGACCCAGCCGCTGTACGTCGAGTCGCGCTTGGTCGGCAGCGTCGAGGGGAAGACGTCGAGCGACTCGAGGATCTCGAGCTGGGCCTCGTCGTTGTGCCGGGCCCGCTCGAGCAGTCTCGGCAGCGCCCCCATGTTGTGCGTCCCGAAGACGACGTCGACCCACGGAGCCTTCTCGAGGATGACGTTCTTGTCCTTCTGCGCGAGGCAGCCGCCGACGGCGATCTGCATCCCCTCGTGCCGGCGCTTGACCGAGGCGAGGTGCCCGAGGTTGCCGTAGAGCTTGTTGTCCGCGTTCTCGCGGACCGCGCAGGTGTTGATGACGACGATGTCGGCTTCGGCGCCGTCGGCCGAGACGTAGCCGGCCGCCTCGAGCGAGCCGCTCAGCCGCTCGGAGTCGTGGACGTTCATCTGGCAGCCGAAGGTGCGGACCTCGTAGGTCCTCGGCCGCGCATCGACGAGGGGAGAGGTGACCGGACCGAGCGTGCTCATGGTGTGCGATTCTACGCGCCGCTCCGGCCGCCTCTCGGCGACCGGGCGGCACGGTGGCTCAGCGGAAGCGGACGCTCGAGCCGGGCTTGCGCACCGTCTCGCGGACGACGCGCTGGACCAGTGCGCCGGAGTAGCCCCGTCGCGCGAGGAACCCGGAGAGGCGGCGCTCAGCGACCTCGTCGGAGAGCGACCGCAGGCTCGGCAGGCGCTTGCGCGCGAGCTCCATCGCCGTGCGGTACTCGTCGTCGCCGTCGAGCTCGTCGAGCGCCGTCGCGATCGCGTCCGGATCGAGCTTGCGGGCGCGCAGCTCCTGCATGATCGACGAGCGCCCGAGCTTCTTGCGCTCGCGCAGCTGGATGACCAGCGACTCCGCCATCTTGTAGTCGTCGAGGTAGCCGAAGCGGGTGAAGCGCTCGAGGATGTCGATCGCGTCCTTCTCGGCGACTCCCTCGGTGTAGAGGCGCGCCTCGACCTCGGCGACCGAGAGGCTCTTGCGCGACAGGCCGCGGACGATGCGGTCGGCGATCTGCTCGGGGTCGGGCTCCTCGGGGAGATCCTCCGCGAAGGAGTCCTCCTCCGGGGAGTCGTCCTCTGCGACGTCCGCCGCGGAGTCGTCCGATCGGGACGACCGGCCCGGAGCCCTCGAGGGCGCTGCGTCCCGCCGTGCGACGTGCGCCGAGAGCTCTGCGATCGCGTCGACGGCGGGCTCGACCGCCTCGGCGGCCGCCCCGTCGTCCTTCACCCAGGGGAGGAAGGCCACGGGCCGACCCTGTGCCCCCTCCGCAGCCTTCTCCCCCACGGGCTACGCGCCCTTGCGGACGGGCGGCTTGGTCTCGCGGACCGGCTGCTTCGTCTCGATCGCGACCGGGGCGGCGTCGACCACGGCGTTCGGGTCGGCGACGACGCCGAGCTTGATCAGGATGCGCTTCTCGATCTCGGCCGCGATGTCCGGGTTGTCGATGAGGAACTGGCGCGCCTTCTCCTTGCCCTGGCCGAGCTGGTCGCCGTCGTAGGTGTACCAGGCGCCCGACTTGCGGACGATCTCGTGCTCGACACCGAAGTCGATCAGGCTGCCCTCGCGGGAGATGCCGATGCCGTAGAGGATGTCGAACTCGGCCTGCTTGAACGGCGGCGCCATCTTGTTCTTGACGACCTTGACGCGGGTGCGGTTTCCGACCGCGTCGGTGCCGTCCTTGAGGGTCTCGATGCGGCGGATGTCGAGGCGGACCGACGCGTAGAACTTCAGCGCCTTGCCGCCCGCGGTGGTCTCGGGGCTGCCGAAGAAGACGCCGATCTTCTCGCGGAGCTGGTTGATGAAGATCATCGTGGTGTTCGTGGTGTTGAGGCCACCGGTGAGCTTGCGGAGGGCCTGCGACATCAGGCGGGCCTGGAGGCCGACGTGCGAGTCGCCCATCTCGCCCTCGATCTCAGCGCGGGGCACGAGGGCCGCGACGGAGTCGATGACGATGAGATCGATGGAGCCGGAGCGCACGAGCATGTCGGCGATCTCGAGCGCCTGCTCGCCCGTGTCCGGCTGCGAGACCAGGAGCGAGTCGATGTCGACGCCGAGCTTCTTGGCGTACTCCGGGTCGAGCGCGTGCTCCGCGTCGATGAAGGCCGCGATGCCGCCGTTGCGCTGGGCGTTGGCGATCGCGTGCAGGGTCAGCGTGGTCTTTCCCGAGGACTCGGGGCCGTAGATCTCGACGATGCGGCCGCGCGGGAGTCCGCCGATCCCGAGCGCGACATCGAGCGCGATCGAGCCGGTCTGGATCACCTCGACGGGGGCGCGGTCATCGCTGCCCAGGCGCATGACGGCGCCCTTGCCGAACTGGCGGTCGATCTGGGCGAGTGCGGTCTCGAGGGACTTCTCGCGGTCTGAGGAACTGGGCATGGCCGTCTCGCTCTCGTGTCGTGGTGGTATCGCCTACAGGCTGTCGTGTCGTACCGGAACCGTTCGCGGGCGAGTGCCCCTGAATGCGGTCCCGGCCGGTTGCGACAAGGCGGTGAAGCAGTCCGTGTGACTGATGTCGACGGTAGGCCCGACCACCGACATCGGCGCCGAGCCGGACCGCTTCTGTGGAGACGGAGGCGATCCTGCTTCTGGTGAGGAGCTTAGACCCGTTCGAACAGGGATTCGATGGTGGCGCGCCAGGCGTGTCGAACACGACTTCGGGCCGCAGACCGCCGCGGGAGGCGTGCGACGTCAGTGCCGGCGCTTCGCCGGGTCGATCCCGTGCCAGCGGCCCTCGGGGACGTCGTTGGCGCGGCAGAGCGCGATCCAGACCTCTCGCGGCTCCGCGCCGTCGCGGAGGGCCTTCTGGGCCGTCCGACCGCCGAGCTCGGTGAGCACGAGGTCGGAGACGAGGACGCGCGCGTACGCGTCGCCGAACTCGTCGTCGACCAGCTGCTGGAACTCGCTCAAGCGCATGCGTCCACGGTAACAACCCGAACCGGGGTGCAAGCCCGGAGGGTGGGGCGGGTGCGTCTCCGGGTACGACGAAGGGCGCCGGAGCCGGAGCTCGGGCGCCCTTCGCGAGGTGCGGTGCGGTGGGTGGGAAGAGGACGGATCCGCTACTGCGAGACGAGGTCCGCGTCGAATCCGGCGACCATGTCGGCCGGGATGGTGTCGGGGATCGTGTCGATCCCCTCGATGACCGCGAGACGGTCGCCGACCTCGCGCATGATCACCGAGATCGGGGTGTCGAGCGCATCGGCCACCGAGGCGAGGATCTCGGACGACGCCTCCTTCTGACCGCGCTCGACCTCGCTGAGGTAGCCGAGAGCGACACTCGCCTTGCTCGCCACCTGGCGCAGGGTGCGACCTTTCTGCAGGCGAAAGTCCCTGAGGACATCGCCGATCTCCTGACGAACTAGAACCACTGGACCCTCCTTCTCCACGTCAACCGCTTCTCGCGCACCGCTTCGAGGAATGCCGGAGCATCGGATTCGAAGGGGATGTGTACGAGAGAGCCGGATAGCTGTTCACTACCCGGCTCGTGTGAGTCGACTCTAATACCGGATGACTGGACTTTGCGTGTGAGCGACGTCAGATGTAACCCGGCCGAAACCCTGCGCATTCCACGATTCCGAGGCGGTTCGGGGACTCTCGAACGTCACACGGCCGAGGCCGCGACCTCGCCGGCCAGATCGAGTGCCGCGGCGACGGACGCGGCGCGGATCTCGGGCCGCCCGCCGTCGAAGCGGTGCTCGCGCACGAGCTCGGCCTCGCCCAGGACCGCCGCGACGAACACGGTGCCGACGGCCGCTCCGCCCTGCGGCTCCGGGCCCGCCACCCCCGTCGTCGCGACGCCGACGGTCCTCGCGCCGGCCTCGCCGAGCTGCCGGGCGACGCCGCGCGCCATCTGCACGGCGACCACGGGGTGGACGGGTCCCTCCTGCGCCAGGAGCGCCGCGTCGACCCCGAGCAGGCGGTGCTTCAGATCAGTGGCGTAGGACACCACTCCCCCGCGGTAGACGGCGGAGGCGCCGGGCACCTCGACCAGGGCGGAGCTCAGCGCGCCGCCCGTCAGGGACTCCGCGACCGCCAGCGCGAGACCGCGCTCCGCGAGTGCCCGCAGGAGCTCCTCGGCGCTCATCGGCGCCCGCGGGCCGCGCGACTCTGGCGCGCCGCGTCGGCGAGGTAGTCGATGCCGGTCACGACGGTGAGGACGACCGCGGCTGTCATCGTGATGCCGTTCAGCCAGTGCACCCACTCGCCGAGGAAGGTCCAGAGCGGCAGGAGCGCGAGCGAGATCGCGACGGACTGCACGATCGTCTTCAGCTTGCCGCCGCGAGAGGCGGGGATCACCCGGTCCGAGAGGACGGCCATCCGGAAGACGGTGATGCCGATCTCGCGGACCAGGATGACGATCGTGACCCACCAGGGCAGCTCGGCGAGTATCGAGAGGCCGACCAGCGCGGCACCGGTGAGCACCTTGTCCGCGATCGGGTCGAGCAGCTTGCCGAGGTCGGTGACCAGCCCGCGGCTGCGCGCGATGTGGCCGTCGATGCCGTCGGTCGCGATCGCGACGATGAAGAGCAGCGCGGCCGCGATGCGCACGCCGCCGTCCTCGCCGCCGTCGGCCAGGAGCAGCCAGAAGAACACCGGAGCGAGCAGGATGCGCACCACGGTGATCGCGTTCGGCAGGTTCCAGTTGCTCGGGGCGGCGTCGGCGTGCGCGGTGGGGCTGGTCATCGGTCTGAGCCGTTCCTCGTGATCGGTCGAATCGGCGGCGTGGTCGGCGTGGTCATCGCTCAGTCGCGCCCCGTGAGCGCCCAGGCGTCGTCGTCGGAGCCCTCGTCGTCGTCGTGGTAGTCGGTCGCGACCGGGCCCGAGGGCTCCGCCAGCGGATCGGCGTAGGCGTCGGGTGCGGTCGGCGACGGCGCGGCGGAGTGCTCGCCGGGCTCCTCGCCGCGCATCCGCGAGAGGACACCCGGCAGCTGCTCGGCGGTCACCAGCACGTCGCGCGCCTTCGACCCCTCGGAGGGGCCGACGACCTCGCGGGACTCGAGCAGGTCCATCAGGCGGCCCGCCTTCGCGAAGCCGACGCGGAGCTTGCGCTGCAGCATCGAGGTCGAGCCGAACTGCGTGCTGACCACGAGCTCGGCCGCAGCCATCAGCAGCTCGAGGTCGTCGCCGATGTCGGAGTCGATCTCCTTGCGCTGCGCCTGGACCGTGATGTCCTGGCGGTACTCGGGCTGGGCCTGCCGGGTGACGTGCTCGACGACCTTGGCGATCTCCTCCTCGCGGACCCAGGCACCCTGGACGCGCATCGGCTTGTTCGTGCCCATCGGCAGGAACAGCCCGTCGCCCTGGCCGATGAGCTTGTCGGCGCCCGGCTGGTCGAGGATGACCCGCGAGTCGGTGACGCTCGTCACGGCGAAGGCCAGGCGGCTGGGCACGTTGGCCTTGATCAGGCCGGTGACGACGTCGACGCTCGGCCGCTGGGTGGCGAGCACGAGGTGGATGCCGGAGGCCCGGGCGAGCTGGGTGATGCGGACGATCGAGTCCTCGACGTCGCGCGGGGCGACCATCATCAGGTCGGCGAGCTCGTCGACGACCACCAGGAGGTAGGGGTAGGGCCGGAGGACGCGGTTGCTGCCCGCGGGGAGCTTGATCTCGCCGCTGCGCACCGCCGCGTTGAAGTCGTCGATGTGCCGGTAGCCGAACGACGCGAGGTCGTCGTACCGCATGTCCATCTCCTTCACGACCCACTGGAGTGCCTCCGCGGCCTTCTTGGGGTTCGTGATGATGGGCGTGATCAGGTGCGGGACGCCGCCGTAGATCGTGAGCTCGACGCGCTTGGGGTCGATCAGCACCATCCGGACGTCCTGCGGGCTCGCCCGCATCAGCAGGCTCGTGATCATCGAGTTCACGAAGCTGGACTTGCCGGAGCCGGTCGAGCCGGCGACCAGGAGGTGCGGCATCTTGGCGAGATTGGCCACCACGTAGCCGCCCTCGACGTCCTTGCCGACGCCGATCGTCATCGGGTGGGTCGACGTCGTCGACGCGGCGGAGCGCAGGACGTCGCCGAGCGAGACGATCTCGCGGTCGCTGTTCGGGATCTCGACGCCGATCGCGCTCTTGCCCGGGATCGGCGAGAGGATCCGCACCTCGTTGCTGGCGACCGCGTAGGAGAGGTTCTTGCTCAGCGCCGTGACGCGCTCGACCTTGACGCCCGGGCCGAGCTCGATCTCGTAGCGGGTGACCGTCGGACCGCGGGAGAAGCCGGTGACCGTCGCGTCGACGTTGAACTGCTGGAGCACCTCGGTGAGCGCGCGGACCATCTCGTCGTTCGCCGCCGAGCGCGCCTTCGACGGCGTACCGGTGGAGAGGGCGGAGGCGGACGGCAGGCGGTAGGGGGTCTCCTCCTCGAACGAGGAGTCGAAGTCGGCGGTGGGGTCGGCGACGACAGGGGCGATCGGACCGGTCTCGATCATCGGCGGCAGCGGGACGGCGGGGGCGACGTCGAGGTCGTCGAGCGCGATCACGCCCGTCGCGTCGTCGTCCACCACGCCCAGCGGGATGCGGGTGGTCGCGCTCTGATCGTGGCGGGCCAGGGCGGCCTCGGCCGACTCGGCCTCGGAGATCACCTCGGTGGCGTAGGAGCGGGTGGGCGGGTCGGCCGGCTCGTCCCGCTCGGCGGACGCCGGCTCCTCGAGCGCGGTGTCGAAGCCCTTCGCGCGGCCGCGGCCCTTGCGGCCCTTCGGCGCCTCGTCCTCGTCGCCGAGCGCGTCGATCGGCAGCTCGGCCTGGACCGTCGGCTCGTCCTCGCGACCGGAGTCGGTGCGGCGCCACCAGGGCAGCTCGCCGCCCTCCTCCTGCTCGTCGTCGGCCTTCTCGCTCTCGGCCTTCGCAGCCGCCTTGCTCGCGGCCCTCTCCGCCTTGAGGCGCGCGCGCTCCTCGTCGTCGAGGACGGGAGCGCCGAAGAGGTAGCCGTAGAGCTCGCGCGAGCGGGCGGCGATCCGGTTCGGCGGGGTCTTGGTGATGATGAAGAGGGAGAGCAGGACGACCAGGGAGAGGAGCACCGTGGCGCCCGGCACGGTCGCGATCGCCACGAGCGGCGCACCGACGAGCCAGCCGAGGACACCGCCGGCGGCGGCCATCTGCTCGATGCCCGAGCCCGGCTGCGGCGCGCCGAGGTGCGCGTGGCAGAGACCGGCGGAGGAGATCAGCAGGACGGCGAGGCCGACGCCGATGCGGCCGTTGTCGTCGACCGAGCGCGGGTGGCGGAACAGCCAGAGCGAGAAGAGCAGCAGCACCACGGGGAGGACGTAGGCGACGCGGCCGAACAGGCCGCCGAAGCTCCAGGCGTCCAGCACGAGGGCGACCGGGTCGGTCGCGAGGAACCACTCCACCACCGCGCCAGCGACGGCGAGCAGCAGGAGCAGGAAGGGGACGCCGTCGCGGCGCTCCTCCTTCGCCAGGCGCTCCGGACCGAGCGCGCGGGCGGCACCGCCGGCCAGGTGCGCCAGCGCCATCCAGACGGTGACGAGCGGATTCGTGCGCGGGGTCGAGCTGAACGCGACCGTGCTCTTCTCGGACGATCCCCGCCCGGAGCCGCGGCCGGAGCGCGGAGTGCTCGAGCGCGCGGGGGCGCTCGCCTTCGCGCGGGAGGTCGTCTTCGGAGTCGTCGCCATAGGGCCACCGTACCCGCCGCCTCCGTCATCGCCGCGGACCCGCGCCGGAGGGCGGCGGCCGCGCGGCGCCCGCACCGCGCCCGCACCGCGCCCGCACCGCGCCTGCTCAGCGCAGCGTCGCGACCATCGTCTCCGCGTCGCCGCGGTCGGCCACCGCGCTGAAGCCCTCGCTGCGGTAGAGCCGGCGCGCGAAGTTGTCCGTCGACACGTTGAGCGAGATGCGCGCGTACCCGGCGGCGCGCGCCTGGTCCAGGGCGGCCCTCAGCAGCCCGCGGCCGATGCCCTGCGCGCGCCAGACCGGGCGCACGCCGAGGGTCAGCTCGGGTACGCCCGCGGCGACGAAGCCGCGGCCGGGTGCGGCGGCGCTGAAGAGCCGGAACCAGCAGGCGCCGATCCGCTCGCCGTCGACGGTCTCGGCGACCGAGCCGAGATCGCCGGGGCGGGGCCAGCCGGCGACGTAGCGGCGGGTCGACTCCTCCTCGAGGACGTCGATGCGGGTGCGGGCCGACGTCCAGTTCCAGTTCGCGGCGTCGACGAGCATGTCGGCGAGGAAGGGGGCGTCCTCGCGGCGGGCGGGGCGGATCGAGTGGTCCATGCGCGGTCTCCGTGGGGGATCGGGTCTGGCATGAGGTGCGGACGGGTGCCCGGGGCGGGGACGGTACGGGAGCGGGTCGGAGCGTCGGGGGCACTCCGTCCGGGGGTCAGGCCTCGATGACCAGGGGGACGATCATCGGGCGGCGGCGGTAGGTGGTGTTCACCCAGCGGCCGACGACGCGGCGGATGCTCTGCGAGAGCGCGTGCTGGTCGCTGACTCCGCTCTGCACCGCCTCCTCGAGGGCCTTCGCGATGCGCGGCTTCACCTCGTCGAAGACGCTGTCGTCCTCCGCGAAGCCCTTGGCGTGGATCTCGGGACCGACCACGATCCGGCCGGTACCCGCCTCCACGACCACGATGATCGAGATGAAGCCCTCCTCGCTGAGGATGCGGCGGTCCTTGAGGTCGGCGTCGGTGATCTCGCCGACGGACGAGCCGTCGACGTAGACGAAGCCGAGGTCGAGCTGGCCGGCCACGGTCACGACGCCGTCGCGGAGGTCGAGCACCGTACCGTCCTCGGCGATGATCGTGTTCTCCTCCGCGATGCCGGTGGCCTGCGCGAGCTTCGCGTTCGCGACGAGGTGGCGGTACTCGCCGTGCACCGGCAGGACGTTGAGCGGCTTGAGGATGTTGTAGCAGTAGATCAGCTCGCCGGCGGCGGCGTGGCCCGAGACGTGCACCTTCGCGTTGCCCTTGTGCACGACGGTGGCGCCGAGCCTGGTCAGGCCGTTGATCACGCGGTAGACGGCGTTCTCGTTGCCGGGGATGAGGCTCGACGCGAGGATGACCGTGTCGCCCTCGCCGGGCTGGATCTGGTGGTCGAGGTTCGCCATCCGGCTGAGCACCGCCATCGGCTCGCCCTGGGAGCCGGTGGACATGTAGACGATCTCGTCCTCGGGGATGTCGCCGGCCTTCTTGACGTCGATCAGCACGCCTTCCGGCACCTTGAGGTACCCCAGGGTGGCCGCGATGCCCATGTTGCGCACCATCGAGCGACCGAGCAGCGCCACGCGGCGGCCGTTGGCGTGCGCGGCGTCGAGCACCTGCTGCACGCGGTGCACATGGCTGGAGAAGCTCGCCACGATGACCCGGCGGGTCGCCTTCGCGATCACGCTCTCGATGACCGGGCCGATGTCGCGCTCGTTCGGCGTGAAGCCGGGCACGTCGGCGTTGGTCGAGTCGACCATGAACAGGTCGATGCCCTCCTCGCCGAGGCGGGCGAAGGCGCGGAGATCGGTGATGCGCCCGTCGAGCGGGAGCTGGTCCATCTTGAAGTCGCCGGTGTGCAGCACGGAGCCCGCGTCGGTGATGATCGCGACGGCGAGCGCGTCCGGGATGGAGTGGTTGACCGCCACGAACTCGAGCTCGAAGGGACCGAGGTTCTCGACGTCGCCCTCCTTCACCGTCAGCGTGTAGGGCTTGATCCGGTGCTCCTTCAGCTTCGCCTCGACCAGCGCGAGCGTCAGGGTCGAGCCGATCAGCGGGATGTCCCGCTTGAGCTTGAGGAGGTAGGGGACGGCACCGATGTGGTCCTCGTGACCGTGGGTCAGCACGACGCCGACGATGTCCTCGAGGCGGTCCTTGATCGGGGTGAAGTCGGGCAGGATCAGATCCACGCCCGGCTGGTTCTCCTCCGGGAAAAGCACGCCGCAGTCGACCACGAGGATCTTGCCGTCGATCTCGAAGACCGTCATGTTGCGGCCGATCTCGCCGAGGCCGCCGAGCGGGATGATCCGCAGCGTGCCCGCCTCGAGCGCGGCAGGAGTGATCACGGGACTGGGCATGCGCCCTCCTCTTCCTCGGTCGGGAGTCGTCCGTGCCGCTCGTGCGGCGTCAGCGTGTGGTGCCGGCGACCTTCGGCAGCGCGCCGCCCGCGGCGGCGTTGCGGTCGGGCCGGAAGTTGCGGAAGTCGACGCCGGGGATGTCGCGGACGAGGCCGAGCTCGTCCTCGATCAGGGCGGCCTCCGACTCCTCGGGGCCGACCAGCGGCAGGCGCACGCGGGGCGAGGAGATGCGGCCGAGGCCGTGCAGGATGTACTTCGCCGCGACGGTGCCGGGGACGTGGGTCATCACGGCGCGCACGAGCGGCTCGAGCTGCTGGTGCGCGAGGGTGGCGGCCCTGAGGTCGCCGGAGTTCACGGCGTCGACGATGGTGCGGTAGGGCGAGGCGGCGATGTTGGCGGTGACGCCGATCAGGCCGGTGGCGCCGATGGCCAGCTCGGGCAGGACGTTGGCGTCGTCGCCGCAGAAGTACATCAGGTCGGTCTGGTTGAGGACGCGGCTGACCTCGGAGAGATCGCCCTTGGCGTCCTTCACGGCGAGGATGTTGGGGTGCTTGGCCGCGCGGAGGATCGTCTCGTAGCGGATGGGCACGCCGGTGCGGCCGGGGATGTCGTAGAGGATGACCGGGAGGTCGGTCGCGTCGGCGATCATCCGGAAGTGCGTGAGGATGCCGGCCTGGGTGGGCTTGTTGTAGTACGGCGTGACGATCATGTTGCCGTCGGCGCCGGCCTTCTCGCTCTGGCGGGCGAGCTGCATCGCGTGCGCGGTCTCGTTCGAGCCGCCGCCGGTGATGATCTTCGCGCGTCCCGCGGCGACGGACTTGCCGACCTCGACGAGCCGGATCTTCTCCGGGTCGGTGAGGGTGCTGGTCTCGCCGGTGGTGCCGGTGACGACGATGCCGTCGGCGCCCTTCGCGATGCAGTCGTCGATGTGCTTCTCGACGCCGGGCCAGTCGACCTCGCCGTCGGCGGTGAACGGGGTGACCAGGGCGACCAGGACCTGGCCGAAAGGATTCTCCGGAGTTGACACGAGCCCAGGGTAACGGGTCGGCGGCCGCGGGCTCGTGGCGTTCTGATCCGCGGGTGCCGGCCGGGTCTGCGGGCTCTCGTTCGATCTGCAGGAGTCGCCGAGCCGAACGGGCATTCAGCCGCGCCAGAGACCTCGACGGCGCTCGAACACCTGCAGATCGAACGGGTCCCCGCCGTGCGCCGACGGAGGGAGTCAGCTGCGGACGTGATCTCCGCGGGAGAGGGCGGCGAGGATGTCGGCCTCCACGAGCGGCCAGTCGTCGAGGACGAGGGAGGTGCGGTAGTGGCGGACGCGGTAGCCGAGCAGGCCGAGCTCGACATCGCGCCGGTTGTCGTGCTCGGGATCGTGGAACGCAGCACCGTCCACCTCGAGGGCGAGCACCTCCCCGAGCAGGAAGTCGATGCGCCGGCGGCCGATGCGCACCTGCTGGCGGAAGGCGATCCCGAGAGTCCGCAGCCGGAAGGCGACCATCGACTCCAGCCCGCTCTCGGAGGACGAACCGGCCCAGCTGAGGAGCCGCCGGTGGGGAGTCGGCAGCCGCGCGAGGAGCCGCGCTCGACCTGCGGAGTCGAGGAGCCGCCGGTGCAGCGCCGATTCCAGAAGGACGAAGGCGAACTCGGCGCCCTGGCAGGCCGCCGCCTCGACGACGCAGTCCTCGAGCCCCTGGACCAGCGCGGAGGGTCGCGGTGCCTCCTTCGACCAGTGGACGACGACGTCGGGATCGTGGGCGAGCGGGACGGTGTGACGGTCCGGATCGCGGAGTCGTGAGGTGTGCGCACCGACGGCGACGTGCAGGCCGCGGAAGCGCGGGACCCACAGCCCGTGCGCGACGGCGGCGTTCGCGCAGGCGAGGACCCCGCCGACGCGGAAGGCGCGCTCGATTCCGGTGTCGACTCCGGGAAGGGCGTACCAGCCCTTCCGGACGCGGAGGAGCGCTCCGGTCTTCACCGCCTCGCGGAGCTCGCGTGCGGAGGAGCCCTCTCGGAGGACCTGCTCGGTCTTCACCAGGCCTCCGGCACGGAGGACGGAGCCGGAGGACGCGCGCACAGGGAGAGCGTGGCCGCGCAGGAAGGGCGCGCGGGCGGCGCGGGCTCCGATCGGTGGACAATTTGCCGCCACGGCTCCTGTGGAGGGGGACGCTTCCGCGGGGAGTGGTGCGATGTGCAGGCGATCCCGGCCCGCCCGGGCCTACTCGCGCGGCTCGAGGCGGCTTCGTCCTCGGATCGCCTGCAGATCGGACAGGCACCTGCAGATCGGACAGGCACCTGCACAGCGGAGAGGCACCTGCAGAGCGGACGGGCGCAGGGAGTGCGGGCAGGGACGCTGCTAGGGGGCGACGCGGCCGTTCGCGGTGAAGGCGGCGGCGGTGAGGGGCATGAGCTGCTCGAAGTGCTGCTCCATCTGCTCGGCGGCCATCTCGATCTCGCGCTGCGGGAACGAGGGGAACGTCGAGTCCTCGCGCTTGGTGCGGAGGGAGAGGAAGTTCATCAGCGAGCGGGCGTTCAGCGTCACGTACATCGAGGAGTAGATGTTGAGCGGCAGGACGATGCGGGCGACCTCGCGGGCGACGCCCTCCTGGAGCATCCGCTGGTACGCCTCGAAGGCCTGGGTGCTGGCGCGGCGGGTCTCGGCGACCACGAGCTCCGTCTGCTCGGGGGTGCCGGGCTCGAAGGAGTAGGCGCCGGGCTTGCCGACCTGGACGAGGTTGCGCTGCGGGCCGGGCACGTAGAAGACGGGGCGGAGCTCGCGGTAGCGGCCCGACTCCTCGTTGTAGGAGGCGATGCGGTGCCGCATGAACTCGCGGAAGACGAAGATCGGCGCCTGCACGTAGAAGGTCATCGAGTTGTGCTCGAAGGGCGAGCCGTGGCGGTCGCGCATCAGATAGTTGATCAGGCCGCGGTCGCGCTTGCCCTGCAGCTCGCTGTCGGCCGACTCCTCGTCGAGGGCGCCGGCGAGGGTCTTCTCGCCCTGCGTCGAGACGCGGGCGGCGAAGAGCACGTCGGAGTCGTGGGCACTGGAGCGGACGAGCTCGACCACGACATCGGAGCGGAAAACGGGGCTGTCGGGTTCGCTCTGCTCGGTCACGGCTTCGACGATAGAGCACGGTCCGTCGACGCAGAGCGCAATGAACGGGCGTGCAGGGACGCCGGCGCCTACCGTGATCGCGTGGACCCTCCCCAGATCGCGGCCGCACTGCTGGGCCTCGTCGCGCTCGGAACCGCCCTCGGGCTGCTCCGGCGGCGCGCGGCCGGGCGTGTCCGCGCGCGGCCCGCCGCTTCCGCCGAGCGCATCGATCCGACCGCGCTGGTCGACGGCGCGGTCCTCGGCCCGCGAGCGACGATCGTGCAGTTCTCCACCGAGTACTGCGCCCGCTGCCCGGCGGTGCACCGGATGCTCGCCGACGTGTCCGCCGGTCGCGACGGCGTCGTGCACCTCGACGTCGACCTGACCCGCCGGGCGGACCTGGCCGACCGCTTCCGCATCCTGCAGACCCCGACCCTGCTCGTGCTCGACGCCGACGGCGTGGCCCGCAGCCGCATCGCCGGCGCTCCGGCGCGGGCCGTCGTCCTCGCCGAGCTCGACCGACTGGAGACAGCATGACCACCGCCCCGCCCGCCGGCTCCGTCGATCCGCGTGGACCGCGCTTCGCCGCCTCCGTCACCGCCGTGCTGCTGCTCGCGACCGTGGGGCTCGGGCTCGCGGCGCCGGTGCCGGCGGACTCCGTCACCCGGCTCGTCCAGCCCGGCTTCCTGCTGCTGGCGGTCCTCGCGGCGCTGTTCGCCTGGTCGGCCTCCCGCGGTGTCGGCTCGGGGCCCTGGGCGGTCGTGTTCCGCCGGCTGATCCGGCCCCGCCTCGCTCCGCCGACGGAGTGGGAGGACGCCCGCCCGCCGCGCTTCGCCCAGCTGGTCGGGCTGGTCGTCACCGCCGCGGGAGTCGTCCTGCACCTCGCCGGAGTGCCGGGCGCGGTGCCCGTGGCCGCCGCGATCGCCTTCCTCGCCGCCTTCCTCAACGCGGCGTTCGGCCTCTGCCTGGGCTGCGAGCTCTACCTGCTCCTGGTGCGCGCGGGGGTCCTCGGCCGCACGGCCGGCTCCCGGGCCTGAGGCCCTAGGCTGAATCCCGCTTCGCGGGCGGCCCGCGACGGGCCTCGGGAGGCACCATGAGCGAATCGACCGCACGGCACTCGGACCAGGACGGGACCGGCGGCGCCGGCGACTCCCCCCGGCGCTCGACCCGCACGGCGGCACCGCGGCCGGCCGTGCCGCCCGGCGAGGCGCCGGACACGGCGACCCGCGCACAGGAGGAGCCCGCGGCTCCGAAGCGGCTGCGGGTCCTGATCTCCGGGGCGAGCGGCATGATCGGCTCGGAGCTGGTGCGCCAGCTCCGCTCGGACGGGCACGAGATCTTCCGCCTGGTCCGCCACGCCCCGACCAGCCCGGACGAGTTCCACTGGGCGCCCGCTTCGCACATGCTCGACTTCAGCGTGCTCGACCGCGTCGACGCCGTGATCAACCTCTCGGGCGCCTCGATCAGCCGCCTCCCGTGGACCTCCTCGTACAAGCGCGAGATCCTCGACTCGCGAGTGCAGGCCACGCAGACCATCACCGACGCGATGCGGATGGCGTCCACTCCCCCGTCGATCCTGCTCAACGCCTCGGCCGTCGGCTACTACGGCGACCGGCCGGGCGAGGAGCTGACCGAGGAGTCCCCCCGCGGCGAGGGCTTCCTCGCCGACGTGGTCGAGCGCTGGGAGCAGGCGGCGCTGCTCGCTCCCGAGACCGCGCGCGTCGTGACGGTGCGCACCGGGCTCGTGCTCGGGAACGGCGGTGCGCTGAAGCCGCTGCTGCCGCTGACGAAGCTGGGACTGAGCGGCCCGCTGGGCGGCGGACAGCAGTACTGGCCGTGGATCAGCCACTACGACGAGGCCGCCGCGATCCGGCACCTGCTGACCTCGTCGCTGTCCGGCCCGGTCAACCTCGCGGGGCCCGAGGCCGCGACGGCGAACGAGGTCATGAGCACCCTGGCCGAGCTCCTGCACCGGCCGTTCAAGCTGCCGGTGCCGGAGAAGATCATCGAGCTCGCACTGCGCGACGCGGGGCACGAGCTGCTGCTCTCGAGCCAGCGGCTGGTGCCGCAGCGGCTGCTCGACGACGGCTTCGTCTTCCGTCACCGCACGGTGGCCGAGGCGCTGCAGGCGGTGCTGGCGGACTGAGCGCCGCCGATCAGGCGGGCCGCTCGCGCTCCAGGGCGATCGAGCGGCGGATCGCCCCGCGGGCGCGCTTGCGGTCGCCGCTCGCGTCGTAGGCGAGGCCGAGCCGGTACCAGGCGCGCCAGCTCCCGGGGTCCTCGTCGACGTCGGCCGCGTAGCGCGGGAAGAGCGCGTCGGCCTCGGTCCGGTCGAGTCGGCCGGTCGCGCTAGATTCGAGGACCTCGGAGGGCAGGGCGTCCTCGGACTCGAGACGCCGGGCCAGCTTCTCGGCGCGGACGCCGAAGGAGATCTCGCGCACGAGCCCCCAGACGCCGACCCCGCCGAGGACGAGCAGGCCGACGCCCATCACGATGCCCGGCACCGTCCCGGCGGCGAAGGCGACGTACGAGTACTGCAGGCAGACGAAGAGGTAGAGCGCGAGGAGGACGGCCATCAGGCCGACGCCGATGCGGGTCGTCACGGGGCGCTCGTGGCGGCCGCGGCCTGGCCGGAGGGCGGGTCGTCACTGATCGCCGGCTCGTCGCGGACCTGCTCGGCCAGGGGTGCGGCGTCGAAGGCGGCGCGGAGGTCGATCAGCGCGTCGAGGCCGACGACCACGCCGGTGGTGCTGCGGACGGCGTCGAGGGCGCGGAGGATGCCGGCCTCGTAGGACGCGGAGGACGTGGTGTCGTGGCGGATCGTGACCGTCTCGCCGGTGCCGCCGAAGACCACCTCCTGGCGCGCCTCGACCCCGGGCAGGCGCAGGCTGTGCACCGGGATGCTCGCCACCTGCTGGCCTCGGGCGCGCTGGTCGGTGTGCGGCGCCTGGACGGGCCCCAGCTCGGCGCGCGCGCGGAGCAGCAGCTCGGCGGTCCGCACGGCGGTGCCGGAGGGCGAGTCGACCTTGCGGGCGCCGTGGGTCTCGACGATCTCGACCGCGTCGAAGAAGCGCGCCGCGACGGTGGACAGCGCGGTCGCGAGCACGGAGCCGAGCGAGAAGTTGGGGATGATCACGACGCCGGCGCCGGGCTGCGCGTCGACGCTGCGGCGGAGCGCCGCGATCCGGTCGCCGGTCCAGCCGGAGGTGCCGACGAGCACCTTCCTGCCGTTCGCGACGGCGAGGTCGACGATCTGCTGGCTGACGGCGGGGAGCGTCATGTCCACGACGACGTCCGCCGCGAGCATCTCGCGCGGGTCGCTGCGCGAGCCGAGCCGGGCAACGAGGTCGAACTCCTCCGATGCCTCGAGGAGCGAGCAGGTGAGGGAGCCGAGTTTGCCGGTTGCACCGACGACGGCGACGGAGGTGGTCACCGTGCCAGCCTAACGACCGCGGCTGACGCGGGGCTGCTGGTGGCGGTGGATCTCGATACGCCCGCTGCGCGGGCTACTCGATCAGCATGCAGAGCGACCCCTGCTGGTCGAGTAGTCCCGGAGGGGCCTCTTCCCCTGCTGGTCGAGTAGCCCCGGAGGGGCGTATCGAGACCGACGTCCTTGGGGGCGAGCAGCGCAGCTTCCTCGCCGCAGTCGCAGGGGTCAGTAGGACTGGGCCTCGGGGAGGCCGGTGCGCAGCTCGACGGGGAGGTGGGCGAGGTCGTTGTGGACGACGAGGACCGGGGGCTTGCGGGAGCGGACGCGGATGATCGTCAGGCCGCAGTTCGCCTGGTTCACGCCGAGCCAGCGCCAGTCCGGGGCGTCGAACACGTGCCGGACGAACCAGCCGATGACGAAGTTGTGCGTGATGAGCAGGTCGTGGCGGTCCTCGCGGGACGGGGCGAGGAACTCGGCCACGGCGTCCTGCATCTGCGCGTGCCCGGCGTCGATCTCGGCCGGGGTGACGCTGCCGAAGAAGGGCTCGAAGGCGCGCGGCATGTCCGGGGTCGGGCCGGAGGGGATGCAGTCGAACAGCAGCGAGGACGGCTCGATCGACAGCCCCGGCAGGACCGCCTGGAAGCGTGCGGCGGTCTCCTCCGCCCGGCGCAGCGGCGAGTGCCACGCCCCGGTGAAGGGGACGCCGCCGAGCCGCTCGGCGATGAGCCGGGCCTGGCGCTCGCCGCGGGCCGACAGGGGCCCGTCGGGCATGCCGTGCTCGGCGTCCTGCTGCTCGCCGTGGCGGACGAGGTAGATGTAGTGGGACACGGAGGTCCTCCCTGGTGCGGCGCGACGGTGCGCGGTCAGCGGGTGTTCTCGGAGCGGGTCAGGCCGCGGGAGTGGTCTCGATCTCGGCGATGCCGGCGAAGGTCGACTCGTCGACCGCTCCGACGGCCGAGATCGACGACGGCCCCCGGGCCAAGTCTGCCGCGAGTGCCTGGACGTCCTCCGCGCCGACGAGGGCGAGTCGGCGCAGGCTCTCGTCGAGGTCGACGAACTCGCCGAAGGTCAGCTCGGACCGGCCGAGCCGCGACATCCGGGTGTCCGAGTCCTCCAGGGCGAGCGCTGCCGCGCCGGACAGCTGGCCGCGGGCGCGGGCGAGCTCCTCGGCGGTGACGCCGTGCTCGGCCAGGCGGGTGAACTCGGCCAGCAGCAGCTCGGCGACGGTGCCCGCCTTCGACGGCGTGCAGGCCGCGTAGAGGCCGAAGAGCCCCGCGTCGGAGTAGGACGGGGCGAACGAGTAGACGGAGTAGGCCAGGCCGCGCTTCTCGCGCACCTCCTGGAAGAGGCGCGAGGACATGCCGCCGCCAAGGATCGAGTTCAGCACGCCCATCGTCATCCGCCGGTCGTCCGCGGCGGCCAGGCCGGGGAAGCCGATCAGCAGGTTCGCCTGCTCGGTCGGGCGGTGCGTGATCGAGAGGGGGGTGCCGCGGGTGAAGACGGCCGAGCCGCCGACCCGGCGCTCGACCGGCGCGGCCGGGGTGCTGAGGTCCCAGCCGTCGGCGGCGAGGACGCGCTCGAGCTGGGCGACGAGCACCTCGTGGTCGACCGCTCCTGCGACCGTGACGACGAGGTCGCGCGGGCGGTAGGCGGCGCGGTAGTGCGCCCAGACGGCGTCTCGGGTGGCCTCGCCGATGATCGCGGGGGTGCCGCCGATCGGGCGCCCGAGCGGGTGGTCGCCGAAGACGGCCTCGAAGAGCCGCTCGCTGGCGACGTCGGCCGGGTCGTCGTCGGCCATCGCGAGCTCCTCGAGGATGACGCCCCGCTCGGTCTCGAACTCGGCCGGGTCGAGCAGGCTCGACGTGACCATGTCGCCGATGACCTCGACCGCCATCGGCAGGTCGCGGTCCTGCACCTTGGCGTAGTAGCAGGTGTACTCCTTGGCGGTCAGCGCGTTGTGCTCGCCGCCGACCGAGTCGAAGGCGACCGCGATGTCGAGCGCCGACCGGGTGCCCGTGCCCTTGAAGAGCAGGTGCTCGAGGAAGTGCGTGGAGCCGAAGTTGGACGGCACGGCGGGACGGCCGTCGACCGCGGGCAGGGCAGGCGCCTCGTCGCGCGAGCCGGCCGCGACCCAGAAGCCAATCGTCGCGCTGCGGGCCCCGGGCATCGCCTCGCTGAGGATGCGGACACCGCTCGAGAGGACGGTCCGGCGGACGAGCGAGCCGCCGGCGGCCCCGATGGTCGTCTCCGGCTGTTCGAGAGGGAGTGCGACACCGTGGTTCATCCGGCACAGCCTAGGCCACCTGCACCGGGTGATCCCTGCGCGACCCGTCAGCGGCGGGCGCGCTCCAGGGCCGCCAGGTGCCCGGCGTCGAGCTCGAGGGAGACGGCGCGCACGACGGCGTCGACGTCGGCCGGAGAGCGCGGGGCGACCGCAGCCGCGGTCACTCCCGGCCGGGAGAGCAGCCAGGCCAGTGCGACGGCGGCCGGGGTGGCCGAGAGCTCGGCGCCGATGGCGTCGAGGGCGACCAGCACGCGCCGCCCGCGCCGCCCGACGTGGGCGGCGGCGAGGACGCCGTCGGGGAGCCGGCCGAGCTGCCGGCGGCCGCGCTCGACGCCGTCGAGGAAGCCGTGCGCGAGCGGCGCCGTGCAGAGCAGCGAGAGACCCTGGCCGGCCGCGACCAGACCGAGGTCGCCGTCCGCCCGGGTGCTGTCGAGCAGGCTGTAGGGCAGTTCGACGCCGGCGAACCGCGGGTGGCCGTGGCCGGCGAGCACGCGCGCCTCGAAGAGCTCCTCGGCGGCGAACCCCGAGGCGACGGCGGTGCCGACGAGACCGCGGGCGAGCAGGACCTCGACGGCGCTGAGCAGCTGGTCGAGCCGGCCGGCACCGTCGGGGCGGACTGCGAGGACGTCGAGTCGCTCGGCTCCGAGCCGCCGCAGCGACTCCTCGACGCGGGTCACCAGGGCGCGCGGGGAGGCGACGGCGGACGGGGAGCCGCCGAAGCGGCCGAGCAGCCGGAACCGATCGCGGTCGCGGTGGCCGGCGAGCCAGGCGCCGACCCGCTCCTCCCCCGTCGCGGATCCGGCGGTGTCCGCGACGACGACGCCGTCGCCGCCCCAGGCCGCGAAGCGCTCGAGCAGCTCGGGGCCGCCGACCTCGCGCCGCGCGAGCGCTGCGGCGTCGAGGACGAGCGGGAAGAGGGCCTCGGCCGTGTCGCCGAGAGAGCGCCGGAGGGCGGCGGGGGCCACGACGGGCCCGCTGTCCGCGAGGGGCGGATGCGCCGCGGTGCCGCGCATCGTCCGAGCGCCGGAGCCGGCCTTCACCCTCGCCACTCGTCCACTCCCCCGCGGCGGTCGGGTCCGCCGAGACCGAGGGTATCCGAGCGCGGCGGGCGCCTCGCGGGGCGCCCGGGAACGCTTAACCCGATCGTTACACGGTGTTCTCCGGCGGTCTCGCGAGGGCGGCAGGCGACGGTGCGGCGACCCCGCCGGCGTCGGTGGTGGCGGCTAGATTCGGGCCATGGAGCCCCTCACCCCGACCCCCGCGACGCCCTGGTGGACGAGCGCGGTCGTCTACCAGATCTACCCCCGCTCGTTCGCCGACTCGAACGGCGACGGGTTCGGCGACCTCGGCGGCATCCGCGCGCATCTCGACCACCTCGCCGACCTCGGCGTGGACGTCGTCTGGCTGTCGCCGGTCTACCCGTCGCCGCAGCACGACAACGGCTACGACATCTCGGACTACCAGGACATCGACCCGCTGTTCGGCTCGCTCGAGGAGTTCGACCTGCTCCTCGCCGAGGCGCACGAGCGCGGCATCAAGCTGGTGATGGATCTCGTGGTGAACCACACCAGCGACGAGCACGCCTGGTTCGTGCAGTCGCGCTCGTCACATGAGGACGCGAAGCGCGACTGGTACTGGTGGCGGCAGGGGCGCGAGAACGCGCCTCGGGAGGCGCCGCTCGCGCCGGACGCCGAGCTCGAGGCCACCGCCGCCGCGAGCCTCGACGTCGCCGAGCCCAACGGCTGGCGCTCCTACTTCTCCGGCCCGGCCTGGACCCTCGATCCGGCGACCGACGAGTACTTCCTGCACCTCTTCGCGGTGCAGCAGCCCGACCTCAACTGGGAGAACCCGGAGGTCCGGCACGCGGTGCACGCGATGATGAACTGGTGGCTCGACCGCGGGGTCGACGGCTTCCGGATGGACGTCATCAACCTGGTCTCGAAGAACGTCGAGGAGATCGACGGGCCGGGCGGCGGCTCCGGGATCGTCGGCGGGGTGGGCCCCCGGCTGCACGAGTACCTCCGCGAGATGAACGAGGCGGTGTTCGCCGGGCGCGACGCCGCGCTGATGACGGTCGGCGAGATGCCGGGCGTCACGCTCGAGGAGGCGGTGCTCGTCACCGACCCGGAGCGGCGCGAGCTCGACATGGTCTTCCAGTTCGAGCACGTCGGGATCGACCACGGCGTCGACAAGTTCCACCCGGTCCCACTCGATCTCGTCGCCCTCAAGGCGAATCTCGCCCGCTGGCAGGACGGGCTGGCCGAGCGCGGCTGGAACAGCCTCTACCTCGGCAACCACGACCAGCCCCGGCTGGTGTCCCGCTTCGGCGACGACGCCACCTGGCGCTACGAGTCGGCCACGCTCTGGGCGACGCTCCTGCACCTGCAGCGCGGCACGCCGTACATCTACCAGGGCGACGAGATCGGCATGACCAACGTGCCGTTCGCCGGCATCGAGGACTTCCGCGACGTCGAGTCGCTGAACTACTACGCCGAGGCGGTCGAGGAGCGCGGCGAGGACCCGGAGCAGGTGCTCGCGGGGCTGCGCGCGCAGAGCCGCGACAACGCGCGGACGCCGGTGCAGTGGGACGGCGGACCGCAGGCCGGCTTCACCACGGGCGAGCCGTGGATCCCGGTCAACCCGAACCACGTCGAGGTGAACGTGGCGGCCGACCGCGCGGCGGAGCGCTCGGTCTTCGAGTACTACCGCGCGCTGATCGCGCTGCGGCACGAGGACGAGACGGTGCAGCTGGGCCGGTTCGCGCTGCTCGAGGCAGGGCATCCGACGCTCTTCGCGTTCACCCGCACCGGGGCGAGCGAGCTGCTCGTGGTCGGCAACGTCTCCGGTGAGCCGCTCGAGGTCGCGCTGCTCCAGGAGTGGGCCGGGGCCGAGACGGTGCTGGGCAACGTCGCGGGCGCGTCGGGGTCGACGCTCGGGCCGTGGGAGGCGCGCATCCTGCGTCGCTGACCGCCGGCCCGGCAGCGCCCCTGCTCCGACGGGGCGCTGCCGGGCCGGCCTGTGCTGCCGGCCGACCCGTGGGGGCGCCGCTCAGGCGGAGGCGCGGTCGAGCTGGGCGATCTCGCTCCGGGTGATCGGCAGCGTCGCCGCGCCGAAGATCGACGCCAGCTCCTCGGCGCCGCGGGCGCGCACGATCACGGCCGAGACCTCCTGGTGCGCGAGCACCCAGGCGAGCGCGGCGGTGCCGGGGTTGCTGCCGTGCGCCTCCGCGACCTCGTCGAGCGCCGCGAGCACCTTGTTGCCGTGCCGGCCGACGTAGTCGAGCGCGGCCTCGAACATGACCGACTCCGGCTCGTCGGAGCGGTGGCGCAGCCGGCCCGTCAGGTAGCCGCTCGCGAGCGGCAGGCGGGCGAGAGTGCCGAGGCCCTGGCGGAGCACCTCGGGGGCGACGTCCGCCTCGTAGTGCTTGCGCTCCATCAGGTTGTACTCCGCGATCACCGCGGTGAAGGCGGGCAGGCCGAGCTCGCGGGCCGCTTCCTCCGCCTCGGCGAGGGCGGCGCCGCTGAAGTGCGCCGCGCCCAGGGCGCCGACCGAGCCGTTCTCGATGAACGGGGCGACGGCGGCGAGGCTCTCGGCGATCGGGACCTCCGGATCCTCGCTGTCGAAGGAGAGCAGGTCGATCCGGGTGCCGAGGCGCTCGAGGCAGCCCTCGATCGCGATCCGCACGTCCTCGGCCGCGAGGCCAGGGGCGTCGGGGTGGCGGCCGACCTTGGTGGCGACGAGCAGCTCGTCGCGCCGGGTGGACTGCTCCAGCCAGCGGCCGATCATGTACTCGCTGCGACCGGTGGCGTAGTGGTCGGCGGTCGAGATCAGCGTCCCGCCGAGCTCGGCGAACGCGTCGAGGACCTCGGTGGTCTCGTCGATGCTCGCGGCCCAGCCGAAGACGGAGCCGTCGAGGGCGACCGGGTGCACGGGCAGACCGGTGGCTCCGAGGAGGCGGGGCGGAAGGGGCGTCTCCGGTGCGAGGGCCGGGGGCGTCGAGTCGGTCACGGGGTCCTCCGGTCGGGGCGGTGCGACGGCACGGTCCCGCCACCGTACCCCACGGACGACGGGCCGCCGGCCCACCGGGGGGCGGCCGCACCCCGGGAACGACGGACGCCCGCCCCACCGGAGTGGGACGGGCGTCGGTCGTGCGGGAGGGATCAGCTCTCGGCGGGGACCTCGACGGGCGCCTCGGCGTCCTCGGCCACGACGGGCGCGAGGGACAGCTTGCCGCGGTCGTCGATCTTGGTGATCGAGACGAGCAGCTTCTGGCCGACTCCGAGGACGTCCTCGACGTTCTCGACGCGCTTGCCACCGGCGAGCTTGCGGACCTCGCTGATGTGCAGCAGGCCGTCCTTGCCGGGGAGGAGCGAGACGAACGCACCGAAGGTCGCGATCTTGACGACGGTTCCGAGGAACTGCTCGCCGACCTCGGGGTTGGTCGGGTTCGCGATGGCGTTGACCTGGGCGCGAGCGGCCTCGGCCGACGGTCCGTCGACGGCGCCGATGTAGACGGTGCCGTCCTCCTCGATGGAGATGTCGGCGCCGGTCTCGTCCTGGATCGCGTTGATCGTCTTGCCCTTGGGGCCGATCAGCTCGCCGATCTTGTCGACGGGGATCTGGACCGAGATCACGCGGGGCGCGGTCGGGGCCATCTCGTCGGGCTGGTCGATGGCCGCCGTGAGCACCGCGAGGATCGTGGTGCGGGCGTCCTTGGCCTGCTTGAGCGCGGCGTCGAGGACCGACGACGGGATGCCGTCGAGCTTCGTGTCGAGCTGGATGGCGGTGACGTACTCGGAGGTGCCGGCGACCTTGAAGTCCATGTCGCCGAGCGCGTCCTCGGCGCCCAGGATGTCGGTCAGCGCCGCGTAGCGGGTGTGACCGTCGACCACGTCGGAGACGAGGCCCATCGCGATGCCCGCGACCGGGGCGCGCAGCGGCACACCGGCGTTGAGGAGCGACAGGGTCGACGCGCAGACGGAGCCCATCGAGGTGGAGCCGTTGGAGCTGAGCGCCTCGGACACCTGGCGGATCGCGTAGGGGAACTCCTCGCGGCTCGGCAGCACCGGCACGAGGGCGCGCTCGGCGAGGAAGCCGTGTCCGATCTCGCGACGCTTCGGCGACCCGACGCGGCCGGTCTCACCGGTCGAGTAGGGCGGGAAGTTGTAGTGGTGCAGGTAGCGCTTCTTCGTGACCGGCGACAGCGAGTCGATCTGCTGCTCCATCTTGAGCATGTTCAGCGTGGTGACGCCCAGGATCTGGGTCTCGCCGCGCTGGAAGATCGCCGAGCCGTGGACGCGCGGGATGACCTGCACCTCGGCGTCGAGCGGACGGATGTCGGCCAGGCCTCGGCCGTCGATGCGGACGCCGTCGCGGAGGATGCGGCCGCGGACGACCACCTTCGTGACGGACTTGTACGCGGCGCCGACCTGCGCGTAGGCCTCGGCGGAGAGGCGGCCGGAGGCGATGCGCTCGGCGATCTGCTCCTTGACCTTCGCCTTGAGGGCGTCGTCGGCGTCCTGACGCTCGACCTTGTCGGCGATCTGGTAGACGCGGACGAGCTCGTCGTAGCTGAGCTCGGCGACGTTGTCGTAGGTCTCCTGCGCGTAGGGCAGGAAGACCGGGTAGTCCTTGACCGGCTTCGCGGTCTCGGCGGCCAGCTTCGACTGCGCCTCGACGAGCGCGCGGAGGAAGGGCTTGGCGGCCTCGAGGCCCTGGGCGACGACGGCCTCGTCGGGCTTGGTGGCGCCCGCCTTGATGAGGTTCCACGAGACGTCGGTGGCCTCGGCCTCGACCATCATGATGGCGACGTCCGAGGAGCCGTCCTCGTTGGTGACGACGCGGCCCGCGACGGTGAGGTCGAAGACGGCGTTCTCGAGCTGCGAGGCCTTGGGGAAGGCGACCCACTGGTCGTTGCCGGAGCCGTCGGACATGAGCGCGAGGCGCACACCGGCGACCGGGCCCGAGAAGGGCAGGCCGGAGATCTGGGTCGAGGCGCTCGCGGCGTTGATCGCGAGGGCGTCGTAGAACTCGTCCGGGGCGATGCTGAGGACCGTGATGACGATCTGGACCTCGTTGCGCAGGCCTTCGACGAACGAGGGGCGCAGCGGCCGGTCGATCAGACGGCAGACCAGGATCGCCTCGGTGGAGGGGCGGCCCTCGCGGCGGAAGAACGAGCCGGGGATCTTGCCGGCGGCGTAGGAGCGCTCCTCGACGTCGACGGTCAGCGGGAAGAAGTCGAAGTTGTCCTTCGGGTTCTTCGACGCCGAGGTGGCGGAGAGGAGCATGGTGTCCTCGTCGAGGTACGCGGCGACCGCGCCCTGAGCCTGCTGCGCGAGGCGGCCGGTCTCGAAGCGGACGGTGCGGGTGCCGTACGAGCCGTTGTCGAGAACGGCTTCGGCGAATGTGATTTCAGGACCTTCCAAGAGGTCTGTCTCCTTAACGTCTGCAGCGGCACCCCTCTGGGCGCCGGCGTTCGTCGGAGCGGCATGACGGTCAGGAATCGCACGCGATCCCACGGCAGGGCTTCGCGCCGTGCCGTCGTGTGGAGGGCGTTCGTGCTGGCCACCAGTAGAAGGGCTCCGGGTCTGCCCGACATCGTCCACTGCGCTGCAGCAGCGCGTGATGTCGCGAACCGGGACTCCACCACCGAGGACCAGCTTCCTGCCGGCCTGCTCCGTGGTTCGAACCCGACGGCGACCGGCGGTCGCTTCCGGATTCGGAACCGGTTCATGCTATCAGTGCGGGCCCCGATCGACCAGGAACCGCGGATCCGCCGCGCGGCTCCGGCCCGGGAGCACCGCCGCGCGACTACCAGATCGTGCCGGCCCCGACGGTGATCGCCGCGAGCATCAGCGCCCCGAGGACGAGTCCGACCACCGCGCGGGTGACGCCCGCGCCCCGCCGTGCACCGCCCTTGACGAGGCCGACGACTCCGAAGACGACGGCGAGCACGTCGAGCGGGCCGCCGAGCAGCAGGCCGATGAACAGCGGGATCGGCGTGAGGAGCAGCCCGAGGATCCCGAGGACGAGAGACGCGGTCGCGGCCGCGTTGCCGACGGCGGGTGCCGCGGGCGCGAGCGGTGCGAGGTGGCCGGTCCAGGCCCGGCCGTCCCAGTAGCGCTGCGTGCCGGGCATGCCCGGGTCCGGATACCAGCCGGGCGGCGGACCGGCGGGGGCGGGGCTGCCCCAGAACTCCGCCGGGGACGACGATCCCTGCGGCCCCCGGTCGTCAGCCACGGGTCTCGTGCATCAGCAGCTGGACCCGCAGGCCGCCCTTGCCCTTCACGATCCGGGCGGGGATCCGCGGCTGCTTGCCCGCCTCGGTGAGCCGGGCGAGCGCGGCCTCGACGACGTTCTCGAGCCCGCGGGGGACGTAGCCGACGAGGTCGGTCGGCCGGTGGTTCGCGAAGAGCCGGACCGGCATCGGGGCGTCGGTGCGCTCCTCCTCGATCGTGCGGCGCGGGATGACCGCCGTGATCTCCTCCTCGCCGAGGGCGTGCACGCGGGCCAGCTCGTCCTGGTGCGGCAGGGAGTCGGCGATGCCGAGGAGGGTGTCGCCGCGCTTGGACTTGGGCCGCAGCTCGTAGTCGTAGTCGTCGAGCTTGCCCGAGCCGCGGTCGCCGGCGGGCAGGGGGTCGGAGTCGGAGCGGCCGAACGAGAAGAGCTTCATGCCTCCATCATGGAGCGCCGGGACCGCCTCTGTCGCGGGCCGCGCCCGCCTCCCGCGGCGGGCGTCCTCAGACGGCCGAGCGCAGCATCCGCGCGATCGCCACCAGTACGAGCGCGAGCACGATCGCCACGAAGCCGACCAGCACCGGGACCGCGGGGAGGACGGCGAGCGCCGCGCCGATCAGGAGGACCGGGACCGCGAGACCGACGTAGGAGGCGAGGAACATCCCGGCGAGGACCTCGCCGCGGGTCTCGTCCGAGGCGAGCGAGCCGGCGACCCCGAGCGCCAGGCGGAAGATCAGGCCGACGCCGGCCCCGGCGATCACGCCGCCGCCGATGAAGGCGGGCAGCACCACGGCGACCGCGCCCCAGGCGACGAGCACGAGCCCGACGGTGAGGGCCGCGGCGGAGAGGAGCAGCGCGCGGCGGACGGGCAGCCGCGCGGCGGTCAGCTGGGCGACGGCGCCGGCCGCGAAGACGCCGAACGAGACGACGCCCGCCAGCAGGTGCGAGGTCTCGCCGAAGCGGCCGGCCAGGAAGGTCGGCGCGAGCGAGGTGAAGAGGCCGAAGACGGCGAAGCCGGCGAACGCGCCGACCGCGGCCGAGAGGAAGGTGCCGCGCGAGGCCGCGGGCACGGCGAGCCGCTGCGGCCGGTAGGCGGGCAGCTCCTCCCGGCGCTCGACGGTCTCGGGGACGAGGGCGACCGCGATGCCGAGCACGACGAGCAGCACGAGGAAGACCTCGTAGGGCACCACGAGCGGGCGGTCGACGGTCACCGCGAGGACGCCGCCGATCAGCGGGCCGAGGGCGAGGCCGCCGACGTTGACGAGGGTCGAGACGGCGCGCGAGGCGCCGGGTCCCTCCTCCGGCCGGGCGATCGCGCGGAGCTCGGAGAGGTGCGCGGTCGCGGTCGCGGTGAGCGCGCCGACGCCGATGCCGGTCAGCAGCCGAGCGACGATCAGACCCGGCACGTCCGGCCAGAGCAGGAAGACGATGCTCGCCAGCACCTCGACGAGGATCGCGGCGAGCAGGATGCGCCGACGGCCGAGCCAGTCGCTGACGTGACCGGCGAGGAAGAGGCTGGCCACCACTCCGACGGCGTAGGCCGCGAAGATCACCGTCACGACGAAGGCGGGGAAGCCGTCGCGCTGCTGGTAGATCGCGTAGAGCGGGGTCGGCACGGTGGAGAAGGCCATCACGGAGAGGAAGGCGACCGCGATCACCCAGAAGCCGAGGTGGTGCCCGAGCTCGGGGCGGCGTGAGGCGGAGGAGGCGGTGCGGGCGGTCGTGCGCTCGGCGGGGGTTCCGGTGGTCGGCATGCGCCCAGACTGCTCCTCCCGATCGTCCACGTCCAACGGAGGATCGTGGACGCATTGATCGAAGATCCTGCATGATTCACGGATGGACGATCGTCAGCTCGCCGCCTTCGTCGCCGTCGCGGAGGAGCTCAGCTTCACCCGCGCGGCCGCCCGCCTCTACGTGGTGCAGTCGACGCTGTCGGCGACCGTCCGCGCGCTCGAGCAGGACCTGGGGGCGCCGCTGTTCACCCGCTCGACGCGGCGCGTGGCGCTGACGGCCGTCGGCGAGGCGCTGCTGCCCTCGGCCCGCGCGGCGATCGACAGCGTCGACCGGATGCGCTCGCTCGCGGCGGAGGACGCGGCGGGGCTCCGCGGGCGGGTCCGCGTCGGCACCTTCTCCGCGCTCGACATCCTCGACCTGCCGGGTGTCCTCGGTGCGTTCCGGCGGCGGCATCCGCTGGTGGACCTGCTCCTGCGCACCTCGCCGAGCGGATCGACCGGGCTGGCGGAGGACCTGCGCCGCGGCCGGCTCGATGTGGCGCTGCTCGCACTGCCGGTCGCCGAGCTGGACGATCTCGCCGTGACGACCGTCGTCCGCGACCGCTACGTGCTGCTGGTCGACAGCGCGGACCCGCTGGCGGGGCTGGTGCGGCCCTCCCCCGCGGACCTGGAGGGCGCGGCGTTCATCGACACCCCGTCCGGCTTCGGCAACCGCGTCAGCGTGGACCGGGCCTTCCGCGCGGCGGGAGCGACGCGACGGGTCGCGACCGAGGTCGCCGACCTGCCCGCGATCCCGCTCTTCGTGCAGGCCGGTCTGGGACCCGCGGTGGTCCCCCGATCGGGCATCGCGCCGTTGGAGGGGGTGACCGCGATCGAGCTCGACTGGCCCGGACTCGTCTGGGAGGTCTCGGTCTGCAGTGCGCAGCGTCCCTCCGCGGCCGTGCAGGCCCTCACCGCGCTGCTGGCGGAGCGGACCGGAGCGGTCTGACGCCTCGGCCGGTCCGGCCCGGCGGGCGCTCAGCCCTCGCGAAGGGGCCCGCGGACGATCGAGTCGCCCGAGTGCTGCGGGTCGCCGTCGTCGGGCTCCTCGGAGATGTCGACGAGCGAGTACTCGGCGAGGTCGATGTCCGCGGGGACCGTGAAGCGGCCGTCCGTGCCGTCCAGCACCCCGAGCCCCACCAGTCCGGTGGCGTCGGCGGCGATCAGCCAGACCTCGCGGTAGGAGTCGGTCGCGCCGGCCGCGTCGAGGTGCACGACGAGCTGCCGCTCGCCGTCGGCGTCCTCGAGCTCGGCGCTGCCGCTCGCGCCCTGCCAGTCGGGGAAGGCGGCGAGATCGGCGCGGGCGACCACGACCGCGTCGGTGCCCTGCGAGGCCTGCAGCCAGAAGCCGCCGACGACGCCGATCGCCAGGGCCGCGAGTGCGGCGAGCGCCGCGGGGAGCAGTCGGCGAGCGCGCGGTCGGCGATGCGAGGGCGTGTGGCGGCCCACCGGGAGCGCGGTGACCGGGGCGATCGGCGCATCCGCGGTCCCCAGCGCGAGCTCGCCGCGGATCCGGTCCCAGACCTCCGCCGGCGGCGCCTCGAGGGTCAGCGAGCGGCTCTGCCGGCCGAGACCGGCGGCGTGGCCGAGCTCGACCAGCTG
Source organism: Rathayibacter sp. PhB151 (assembly GCF_004366415.1). Taxonomy (NCBI): domain Bacteria; kingdom Bacillati; phylum Actinomycetota; class Actinomycetes; order Micrococcales; family Microbacteriaceae; genus Rathayibacter; species Rathayibacter sp. PhB151. The sequence continues at coordinate 62,779 of NZ_SOEN01000014.1, forward strand.
CTGAGCGCACTCGGGGCACGCCTCGAGGTGGGCGGCGGCGTCGGCGGAGGAGTCCTCGCCGAGGGCGAGGAGGGCGAGCTCGTCGGGATCGAGGTGGGTCATGTGCTGCTCACCTCCAATCGGGAGCGGAGTCTGTCGAGACTGCGGCGGATGTGGCTCTTGACGGTGCCGAGCGGCAGGCCGGTCCGCTCGGCGATCTCGGTGTGGGTCAGGTCGTCGTAGAAGGCGAGGCTCATCACCCGCCGCGGGACCGGGTCGAGGCGGGCGAGCTCGTCGGCCACCAGGACCCGCTCCTCGAGGTCGACCGCGGGCTCGCCCTCGTCCACCGGAGCGACCGCGACCAGTGCGGCGGTGAGCCGGCGCTCGCGCGAGCGGTTCTCGTGGGCGTCCGCGATGCGCTTGCGCGAGATCCCGACCAGCCAGGCGCCGAGCGCCGCGCGGCCGGGGTCGAAGCTGCCGCGCCCGGTCCAGGCGGAGACGAAGACCCGCTGAACCACGTCCTCGGCGTCGCCGCGGTCGCCGAGCGAGCGCAGGGCGAGGGTGAAGACGAGCGGGGACCAGCGGGAGTAGGCCTCGGCGAGCGCCGACTCCTCCCCCGCGGCGAACCGGAGGCCGAGGCGCTGGACGAGGGCGCGCTCGTCGGCGGCCTCGCCGTCGGGCTCGCGGGTCTGGGCGTCGCTCAGGGGGGTCCTCCTGGACTGGGGGCGGCAGCGGGGCCCGGTCGCGAGTGGCTCGGCGGCCTGCGGCGCTGCGGTGATGCTCATGCTACGGCTCGCTCACGGCGGGAGCACGGAAGCGGCCGGCGGGAGTCATCGTCGGGCGGTCACGGCGAGGGGGTCGCGGTGACGACCACGTTGCTGAGGTAGTGGCGGGTGTCGTAGTCGAAGTCGCCGCCGCAGGTGATCAGGACCAGGCGGGCGGCGCCGCCCTGGACGAAGACGCTCGAGAGGTCGACCGTGGTCTTCTCCGTGGTCTCGACGGTGTCCACCGTGTAGACGCGCTGGACGCCGTCCTCGCCCGTCAGGCCGATGCGCTGGCCGGGCTGCGCCTTCTTCAGCTCGGCGAACGGGCCGAGCCCGTAGGTGAGGGAGTCGACGTGGGCGGCGATCACGGTCGTCCCCTCGGCGGCGTCGAGGCCGCGGCCGTAGCGGTACCAGCCGGCTACGTCGGTGTCGGGGACCAGCTCCATCGTGCCGTCGTCGGCGACGCCGACCGGCTGCACGGGCATGTCGATCGGCAGGCCGTCGACGACCAGGCGCGTCGGCGCGAGCACCACCGGCGCGGGCGTCGCGCCGAGGCGGGCGTCCGCGACCGGGACGTCCGGCACCGCGGCGGCGGAGGGACCGGGTGTGCTGGAGGGGATCGCGGCCGGCGTCGACGTCGGGAGCGGCGCACTCGCGTCAGGGGCGGGCACGACCCCGACCGCCTGTGCCGAGCAGCCGCCGAGGCCGAGGCCGACCGCGATCGCGCCGACCACGAGGAGAGCGCGCGGCCGGGTGGGGATCCTGCTCATCACGTCCTCCTCTCGTCGTGGTCGGCGGCCGGCCCGGGTGCGGGGGCACACCGGGCCGGCGGTCTTCGGTGCCGGTCGGGGACCGGCGGTCGTTCCCGTCGGTCAGCGACCGGCGACGGCCTTGCGGCGGCCGATCAGCGCGGCGCCGATCAGCGCGAGCGAGGCGAGCGCGGCAGCGCCCCACCAGCCGGCGGCGGCGTCGGTGCGGTTGTCGGCGGCGAGGCCGGCCTCACCGGCGGGGACACCGGACGGCGACGAGTGCAGACCGCCGATGGTCTGCGTCGCGAGGGCGAGGTTGCCCTTCTCCAGGCTGCCCCAGGCGTAGACGATCGTGTTGACGCCCTCCTGGACCTGGACGTCCGCCGGGCCGATGACCGGAGCGGTGGTCCCGGTCGCGGCGACCACGGTCGAGATCGTGGCCGGAGCGAGGTTGAGGATGCCCTCGTTCGGGTTGGTCACGTTCGTCAGCACGGGCGAGCCGCCCGCGAGGATGTCCACGGCGGGCGCCGCGGCGATGTGGCGGACCGTGAGGCGTCCCTCTCCGGCAGCCGTGGCGGAGATGTCGTTCGGGAACAGCGTCGCGGTGGGGGTGTTGTCGGGCTTGAGGTGCGCGGCGACGGTGTAGCTCTTGCCGGCCTCGAGCGCGAGGTCGACCGGGCCGATGACCGGGGCGCTCGCGTCGGCGGCGTCCGCGGCGGTGATCGCGACGGTGTAGGTGCCGGTGGGCAGGTCGAGCGGGCCGGCCAGCGAGCCGGGCGTGAAGTCGTCGAGCGTCAGTGCTCCGTTGACGTACACGTCCACCGGGGTGTCGGGGACCGCGTGCAGCACGTAGAGGTCGGCCGAGTCGGCGTCCGCGGCGCTCGCGGGAGCGGCGGCGAGACCGGCGACGGCGAGGGTGCCGAGGCAGGCTCCGGCGAGCAGGCGGTGGGTGAGGCGGGAGGTGGTCACGGTGTTCCTCTTTCACGATGGGACCCGCGGGCGGGTCGGTGGGTTCTCGAGAAGGGCCTTCACCACTACTTCCGGCCGAGGGGCCTCCGCGGATGCACCGGACCGGAGAATTCTCGAAGGAATTCCCGACCCTCCCAGCTCGGTCGCACGCAGGGCCTGGTCAGGTGCCTGTTCCGGGTCTAGCCTCCGAGCAGAGGGAGTCCCGCATGGTCCGTCGAGACACGGTGGCGTCCGCGCTCGATCGGGTGCGGCGGGGTCGAGTGCGGCCGGGCGGCCGTCCCGGGACCGCTGTCCGCGGCGACTCCCCCGGCCGGCTCCTCGGCGCGGGCGCGGCCTCCGTCGTCGCGATCGCGGTGCTCGCTCTCGCACTCGGCGCGCTCGCTCCCCTCGCCGCCCTGCCCTCCTCGGCGGGAGCGGCCTCGGGACCGTGCGACGAGCCTCGCGAGCTGCTCGCCTCCTCCTCGGTGCTCGACCGCGAGGGCGAGGCGCTGGCCGGGCACCTGCTCGCCTGCGTCGACGACGACCACCGGAGTCTGACGATCCACAACGGCACCCCCGTGGTGTGGGTGCTGAGCGATCCGTCGGTGCGCGGAGTCGTCGGCCAGGACGACCCCCGCCGGGACGCCGGCGTCACCGGCCTGCTGAGCTCCTACTCCGCGCGGATCGGGCGCGGACTGGTGCTCGCCCCGGGAGCGTCCGCCGCGATCTCGGCAGGACCGGGCCGGCTCGCGCCGCGGCCGGACGAGGAGGCGACGCGGCTCTTCCTCGCGCTGACCGCGATCGTCGGCGCGCAGGACCAGGTGCGCGCCTCCGAGCCGCCCCGGGCGCCACGGAGCGTCGTGCGGACGGCGGCGCTGACCTGCGCGCTAGCGCTCGTGCGGGACGGTGCCGCCCCCGGGGCCCACTCGATCACCCGGGCCGCCGGCGAGCCCGCCTGCGCCGACGCCTGGCAGCGGGCGCAGGCGAAGGCACTCGACGATCGGTGGAGTCTCCCCGGTCTCGTCGACGCCCTGGCGCTGCCCGGACGGCCGGAGGAGGACGCCGCGCTCACGCGGTCGGCGTCCGACTGGTTCGCGGCGTCGGCCGGCTTCTCCTGGGGCGTCGTGGACCGCCCGGAGCGGCTGGACTGAGCGGAGCCCCTCGGTGCTCCGACCCCGGGAACGCGGAAAGGGCCGCCCTCCCGGAGGAGAGCGGCCCGTTCTGAAGAAGATCGCGGTGTCATCGAGACCCCGCGCTCGACCCGGTGAGGGGAGGAGCGGAGGGGACTATCGACGCAGGCCGAGACGCTCGATCAGCGAGCGGTAGCGGCTGATGTCCACGTCCGACAGGTAGCCGAGGAGTCGACGGCGCTGACCCACCAGCAGCAGCAGACCACGACGCGAGTGGTGGTCGTGCTTGTGCTCCTTGAGGTGCTCGGTGAGGTCCTTGATCCGCTTGGTCAGGACGGCCACCTGCACCTCGGGGGATCCGGTGTCACCGGGGTGGGTCGCGTACTCTTCGATGATCGCCTTCTTGACGTCTGCTTCGAGTGCCATGAATGGGATCCCCTCTCTCTCGTTGCGCGGTGCCCGGCGCCTGATGCGTGGGCTCTCTTGATCCGCGGCCGTTGGACGGCAACCTGAGGAGCCTACCAGAGCGCAGGGGCCGGTGGTCGAGCGGATCGGTTGCCGGCCGGCGGGGACCGGTGGGTCAGGCGCCGACGGCCCGGTTCCAGAGCTCGACGAGCCACGGCGAGACGAGCAGCTCCCAGAAGAGGACGACGAGCACGTTCAGCACGACGCCGATCCAGCCGGCGACCGCCGGACGGCCCTCGCGGCGCCGCGCGCGGATCGAGGAGACGCCGAGCAGCACGCCGGCGAGCAGGAGCGCGTGGATGATCGCCGTGTAGAGGACGCCGACGAGCAGGTCGCTGACGGCCTGGTCGCCCGGGTAGGCGCCGAGGGAGATGATCGCGTACCAGACGAAGAACGCGATCGGGACGACGACGATCGCGAGGAGGATCGAGGCCGTCGCGGACCCGTAGCGACGACGGAGCGCGGCGAAGCGGCCCCCCGAGGACGCAGCGCTCGGGCTCGCGGTACGGGTCCGGGTGCGCGGAGCGGGGGCGGCGGCGCGGCGCGCGGGGGCGGTGCCGGCGACGCGCGACGCGGTGGTGCGCGGGCGTCGGGGCGCGCCGTCGGATGACGTGCTCATGCTCCCCACCCTACGGGCTCCGTCCTGACGGCCCCGTGCGGCCGATCGCCGCGCAGCACCACCGCGCAGCACCACCGCGCAGCACCACCGACGTCGCCTCCGCACGGCCCCTGCGGGCAGGCACGAGAATGGAGCGGGTGAGCCAGCCCCCCTCCGCGCCGCGGCGCAGCCACGTCGTCGACCTCTCCCCGCTCCGCGAGTCCCCCGCCTTCGCCCGACTCTGGGCGGGCAACGTGATCTCCGGCATCGGCGGGCAGATGACGATCGTCGCCGTCGGCCTGCACATCTACGAGCTGACCGGATCGACGCTCGCCGTCGCGATGGTCGGCGTGGTGGCGCTGGTGCCGACCGTGATCGCCGGGCTGTACGGCGGGATGCTCGCGGACGCCTTCGACCGGCGGCTGGTGCTCCTGCTCTCCGCGATCGTCGCCTGGGGCTCGACCGCGGCGATCGCGGCGCTCGCCTGGTTCGGGGCGGAGACTCCGCTGACGCTCTACGCGCTGACGGCGGTCAACGCGGTGGCGACGACCATCATCGGCGCGACCCGGATGACCGTGGCGCCGCGGCTGCTCCGGCTCGAGCTGGTGCCGGCCGCGGCGGCCCTCGGCGGGATCGCCGGCGGAGTCGAAGTGACGGTGGGGCCGGCTCTCGCGGGCGTGCTGGTCGCCTCCTCCGGCTTCGCGGTGACCTACACGATCGACGTGGTGCTCTTCCTCGCGGCGTTCCTCGGCATCGCCGGGCTGCCCGCGCTGGTGCCGGAGGGCGAGCGGCAGCGGCCGGGGCTGGAATCGCTGCGCTACGGGCTGCGGTTCCTCCGCGGGGCGCCGAACATCCGGCTGTCCTTCCTCGTCGACATCGTGGCGATGACGTTCGGGCAGCCGCGGGTCGTCTTCCCGGCGGCGGCCGCGCTGCTGCTCGGCGGCGGGGCGGTGACCGTCGGCTTCCTCACCGCGGCGTACGCGGTCGGGGCGCTGCTGAGCAGCGTCTTCTCGGGGCGGCTGACCGGGGTGCGGAGCCAGGGGCTCGCGATCGGCCGGTCGATCCAGGCCTACGGAGCGCTGATCGTCGGCTTCGGCGCGGTGCTGCTGGTGGCGGAGCTGACGGCGCACGACGCCTCGGAGCCGAACCTCGGCCTGATCGCGGCGGCCTCGGTCGCGCTCGCGGGAGCCGGTGCGGCCGACAACGTCAGCTCGATCTTCCGGCAGACGATGCTGCAGACCGCGGTGCCCGACAACATGCGGGGGCGGCTGCAGGGCGTCTTCATCGTGGTGGTGACGGGCGGCCCGCGGGTCGGCGACCTCTACACGGGGCTCCTCGCCTCGCTCGCGCTGCTCTGGCTGCCGCCGCTGGCCGGTGGCCTCGCGATCGTCCTGATCCTGGCGGCGGTGCTGCGGCTCAGCCCGGGGTTCCGGCGCTACGACGCGCTGCACCCGATGGCCTGAGGCCCGAGGCGGGGCGACCGCGCCGCACCCCGCTGGACGGGCGTGCGACGCAGTCGAGGGGCTACTCGCCCGCGTAGGCGCCGGCGGCGTTGCCGTCGGTGAGGTCGTCCGAGACCTCGCCGCTGTCGTCGTCGCGTCCCTCGACGCGGACGGGGCGGTAGACGTGGAAGCCGTCGATCTCGCCGTCGAGCTCCCAGACGACCTCGACCTCCTCGCCGTCGATGTCGGCGACGCGGGTGAGGGAGCGCTGCGGGGAGCCGTCGATGAGTTCGAGGCGGATGCTCTCCTGCTCCGCGCCGCTGTCGAGCATGGCCGTGTACGTGGTGGTGTCCATTCCTCGACGCTAGCCAGGCCCCGCGCGGGCTCGCCACCCCTTGCGCCCTCCGAGCATCCGCGTAGCGTCGGGGCCATGACCGACACCACCATCACTCCCGCCACCGACGACGACCGCGCTCAGATCACCGAGATCGTGAAGAGCGCGAAGATCGGACTCCTCACCACCGTCAACGAGACCGGGCAGCTCGTCAGCCGGCCGCTCGCCGCGCAGGACGTCGACTTCGACGGCGACCTCTGGTTCTTCACCCAGGACCCGTCGGCGAAGGTCGACGACATCCGCGCCAACCCGAGCGTCAACGTCGCCTTCGAGTCGAAGAAGGGCTACCTCTCGGTGGCCGGCTCGGCGACCGTCGTGCACGACCCCGCCAAGGTGGACGAGCTCTGGTCGCCCTCCGTCTCGGCCTGGTTCCCCGACGGCAAGGACGACCCGAGCGTCGCGCTGCTGCGCGTCTCGGCTGAGACCGTCGAGCTCTGGGTGACCGACTCCCCCGCGCCCGTCGTGCTCTTCAAGGTCGCGAAGGCGGCCGTCACCGGCGGCCAGCCCGACATCGGCGAGAACCGCACCGTCTCCTTCGAGTAGCCGCGGCTCCCTCCCCTCCGCGAGATGCCACTTGTGCACACCTTTCACGGCGTGTCGCGTGCACAAGTGGCATCTCGCGGGAGATCAGCGCTAGTCGACGGCGATGCCGCGGGACTCGAAGAAGATCCGCGGGTCGAGGAGGTTCCCGTTCTGCGTGATCGTCAGGTGGCAGTGGTTGCCGAAGCTGACGCCGGTGTTCCCCGTGTATCCGACGACCTGCCCCTTCGTGACCCGATCGCCGACCGAGACGATCGGCGATCCGGCGATCAGGTGGCCGAGCAGTGAGACGACCCCGTCCGCGTGCCGGATGTCGACCCTGTGTCCGTAGACAGAGTCGGACGTGGTGGCGAGGATCACCGTGCCGTCGCTCATGGCGCGCTGCGGCCAGTTCTGCGGCAGCCCCCAGTCGAGACCGCGGTGGCCGTTGGGGTGGGCGCTGTCCTTGACCTGGAACTCCGTCGTCACTCGCCACGTGCCCTCGAACGGGAGCTGCCACGTCGCGGGCACGGCCGTTCCGGTCACGTTGTTCCAGACGCTCACTCCGTCGTCGCGGGTCATCAGCAGTCGGCCGTCCGTCTCGAGAACGACCCTCCTGCCCTGACGGCCGGCGGTCGACGCCTGCCACCGCACATTGGCGCCGTTCTGAATGACGAAGTTGCCGTCGCTCTGCATCGACGCGACGGAGCCGGGGACCGACGTGCGGGTCTGCCACTGCACAGCGTTGGACCGGCTGTAGATCACGAAATTGCCATCGGCCTGCATGATCGCCTTGTAGCCGTTGTTGGACAGGTAATGTCCGGGCTGGAGAGCCTCTCCGGCGATGAGAGCCGCCGAGAAGGTGTTCGAGCGATATCCCGCAGTGCCGTCAGGACGGTAGAGGACGATGTTCCCGTCGTCCTGCAGCGAGAGCTTCGCCGCCGTTCCCGTGGAATACGTCTGCCAGATGGAAGGACCGGATCCCCGATAGATGACGAGATTGCCGTCCGCCTGCGGGACGAATCGGCAGTCCGCGCCGCTCGTGTACGACTGGAAGACGATCTGATTGCCGGGCGTGTAGACGGCGAGATTGCCGTCGCGCTGCATGACGAGTCGGAACTGCCCCGAAGGGGATCGGAGAGTATCGCCGTACGCCATCTCGGTCCCGACCGGAACGGAATCCGTGTAGAAGATCGGCTTCGTCTCCGTTCCGCTGAACCAGAGGGCCGAGTTGGACGTCGACAGCAGCACGAGATTGCCGTCGTTCTGCATGACGAGCTTGCGCGCCGCAGCGCCGGATCCGCCCGCCCGCAGCACCTTGACGATGCTGTTGTCGGTCGCCCGGTAGATGACCAGCCCGCCGTCGGCCTGGACCGCCAGCCTCGCTCCGCTGTTGCCGCCCGTATCGCTCTTCCAGAGCGCTGAATTGTCCTTGGCGTAGATGACGGCATTGCCGTCCGACTGCATCACGAGACGAGTGCGGCCGTTCGGCGAGACGATCTGATCTCCATTGCGGAGATCGGCCGGAGCGGCGACTTCTCCGACGTAGTCGGCAGCGGAGGCGGGGACGGCCGAGACCACCGATGCGCTGACGACGGTCGCTCCGAGAGCGGCGAGTACTGTTCGACGTTTCATGGGTGCTCCTTCTGGAATATGCGACGCTTCCTCACATCGCTCCATGACCGTAACGAGAGCTCGACTCCGTCGGCACACGCCGGGAGGATTCCTCACACAGGAGTGGGTTCGACGGGCGTCAACGCACTCCTTAACCCGCCGGCAGCCCGATGGGGCGGTCCTCGACGCGGAATCATCCTTCGATGGCGCGCGAGACCGCCCCACACCTCCGCGCGCCCGTACCTCCCCGCGCGCATGCCGATCCCCCTCCGCGAGATGCCACTTGTGCACGCTTTTCGCGGCGTGTCGCGTGCACAAGTGGCATCTCGCGGAGGGGGGCAGAGGCTACGGGCCGCCGAAGCGCTCGGTGCGGACGCGGGCGGGGTCGTGGCCCTGGGCCACGAGGGCGGTGGCGACGGCCTCGACGAAGGCGGTGGGGCCGCAGACGTAGACCGTCGGCTCCTCGGCGGCGGGGATCGCCGTCGCGGCGAGCAGCTCGGGCGTGAGCCGGCCCGCGGGACGGGCGGCGCCGGGCGGGGCGACGCGCGTGTAGACGAGCTCGGTCTCGACGCCGCCGTGGTCGGCGGGCAGCTCGCCGAGCGCGCGCAGGTCGTCGCTGTAGTAGGCGAAGACGCTGGAGCGCACGGAGTAGAGCAGGCGCATCGGGGCGGCGCTCCCGACGCGGCCGTGCTCGCGGGCCATCGCCATCAGCGGGACCAGCCCGCTGCCGCCGGCGATCAGCTGCACCGGCTCGGTCTGCTCGGGACGCCAGACGAACCAGCCGCCGATCGGACCGCGCACCTCGAGGCGGTCACCCGCCTCCAGGCCCTCGACCAGGTACGGCGAGACCTCGCCGTCGTCGAGGCGCTCGACGGCCAGCTCGACGCGGTCGCCGTCGGAGGGCGCGCCGATGGAGTAGGAGCGGCTCGCCTGGTAGCCGTCGGGTGCGGTCAGCCGCACGTCGAGGTGCTGCCCGGCGAGGTGCCCGGGCCAGCCCGGGACGCGGAGCGCGATGAGGCGTGAGGTCGGAGTGAGCGGCAGGACCGACTCGGTCACCGCCTCCGTCCAGATCACCAGTAGCGCTCCTCCTTCCAGGGATCGCCGTGCATGTGGTAGCCGTTCTGCTCCCAGAAGCCGGGCTCGTCGCCGGGCATGAGGCGGAGGCTGCGGACCCACTTCGCGCTCTTCCAGAGGTAGAGGTGCGGCACGAGCAGCCGCGCGGGTCCGCCGTGCTCGGCCGCGAGCGGCGCGCCCTCGAACTCGGTCGCGATCCAGGCCTTGCCGTCGCGGATCTCGGAGAGCGGCAGGTTGGTCGTGTAGCCGCCGTAGCTCTGCGCCATCACGAAGCCGGCGTCGCTCTCGATGCCGTCGAGCAGGAGGTCGACCGAGACGCCGCGCCAGTTCGTCGCGAGCTTGGACCAGCGCGTGACGCAGTGGAGGTCGGTGTGGATGTCCTCGCGGGGCAGCGCGGCGAACTCGTCCGCTGTCCAGCGGCGCGCCCCGGCGGGGCCGGCGTCGATCGAGAAGGCCCACTCGTGGATGTTCGGGGTCGGCCCGATCGAGAGGACGGGGAAGCCCTTCTCCAGGTACTGACCCGGCGGGATGTCCGGGTTCTGCTCGCGCTTGCCGAAGAAGCCCCGCGTGATGATGCCCATGTCCGCCTCAAGTCCTCGGGTGCGCCCCGGTTCCGTGGATGCCGCTCGTCGCTCGCCAGGCTAGCGCGCGGCGCCCCGCTACCGCATCGGGCCGCGAGCGGCGAGCCCGCGACCGTGTCGGGGGTGGGTGCGAGGATCGGGCCATGAGCAGAACAGTCGTGCCGCCGTATCTCCTCGTCCGCATCGCCCGACTCGACGACCCGGCGTTCGCCCGGGCCGCGCGGGCGGCCAGCCGCTCCCTCGAGCAGGACGTGCCCTTCCGTCGCGTCCGGCCGGGAGAGCCCTCCCCCGGGCGCTCGACCGCCACCGCGTCGCCGGTCCCCCGCGCGGAGCGGGTCGCCGCCCTGCAGCGGACCATCTCGGACGCGCAGTCGACCGAGACCCTGCCCGGCACCGTCGTGCGCACCGAGGGCGCTCCCGCCACCGGCGACGCCGCGGCGGACGAGGCCTATGACGGGCTCGGGGCGATGTCCGACTTCCTGCAGCAGGCCTTCGGCCGCGACTCGATCGACGACGCCTGGCTGCCGCTGGACGCCACGGTGCACTTCGGCGAGGACTACGACAACGCCTTCTGGGACGGCTCGCGGATGGTCTTCGGCGACGGCGACGGGCAGGTCTTCCGCCGCTTCACGGTCTCGCAGAGCGTGATCGGCCACGAGCTGGCGCACGGGATCACGGAGTACACCGCGAACCTCGTCTACCGGGGGCAGTCGGGGGCGCTCAACGAGTCGATCTCGGACGTCTTCGGCGCGATGCTCGAGCAGTTCGGTGCCGGCCAGGGCGCGGAGGACGCGAGCTGGCTGATCGGCGAGGGCCTCTTCACCGACGAGGTGCAGGGCACCGCGCTGCGCTCGATGATCGCGCCGGGCACCGCCTACGACGACGACGTGCTCGGCAAGGACCCGCAGCCCGGCTCGATGGCCGACTACGTCGACACCGAGGACGACAACGGCGGCGTGCACATCAACTCCGGCATCCCCAACCGCGCCTTCGCGGTGGCGGCGATCGAGCTCGGCGGTCCCTCGTGGGAGCGCGCGGGGCAGGTCTGGTACGACGTGCTGACCGGCGGCGTGCTGACGGCGACGGCGGACTTCGAGGGCTTCGCCGCCCTCACCGTGGCCGCGGCGGCCGAGCGCTTCGGCGCCGGCTCCGACGTCGAGGCGGCGGTCCGCGCCGGCTGGACGACGGTCGGGGTCGCGCTGCCGGAGTAGCCGGCTCCCCCTGCCGGTCGAACAGCCGGCGCAGCCGCCTCCCCCTGCTGGTCGAGCAGCCGGCGCAGCCGCCTCCCCATGCTGGTCGAGTAGCCCCGCAGGGGCGTATCGAGACCCACCGTCGTCAGCAGTCCGCTCTACGGACTCGCCCTCTCGGCGACGGTGGATCTCGATACGCCCGCTGCGCGGGCTACTCGATCAGCATGAGGCGAACACTGCGCGGGCCACGCGGGTGGCACGGGCGCCAGCTGCGCGGACCACGCGAACAGGATGGGGCGCCCGGTGCGAGGGCTGCTCGACCAGCACAGGGCGCCCGGTGCGCGGGGTGCTCGACCAGCATGCTGTGGGGGCGGGCGCGTACGATCGCGGCCATGGATGTGATCGTGTCGCGCAGTGGCGGCTTCGCCGGGCTCCGCCGGGTCTGGCGGATCGATGTCGATCAGCAGCCGGACGAGGGCGCCTGGCACGCTCTGATCGGCTCGCTCGACTGGGACGACCGGCCGCGCGCCGCGGCGACCCCCGCCGGGCGGCCCGACCGGTTCGTCTACGAGATCCGAGTGCAGACGCATACGGTGCGGCTCGGCGAGACGGAGCTCGACGGGGCCTGGCGCGAGCTGGTCGAGCGGGTGAAGAGGGCGCAGCCGCGCTGAGGGGCGGCGGCGGGGAACGACGAAGGCGCAGGCCCCGGTGAACGGGGGCTGCGCCTTCGGTGCTTGCGGGGTGGGTCTCGATACGCCCCTACGGGGCTACTCGACCAGCATGGTCGACCCCTGCGGGGCTACTCGACCAGCGGGCTACTTCGTGCCGAGGAGGTCGATCACGAAGATGAGGGTCTTGCCGGAGAGGGGGTGGCCTCCGCCGGCGGGGCCGTAGGCGAGGGCGGGCGGGCAGATCAGCTTGCGACGGCCGCCGACCTTCATGCCGGGGATGCCCTGCTGCCAGGCGCGGATGAGGTTGTTGAGGGGGAAGTTGATCGACTGGTTGCGGCTCCAGGAGGAGTCGAACTCCTCGCCGGTGTCGTACTCGACGCCGAGGTAGTGCACGTCGACGGTGGAGCCGGGCTGGGCCTCGGCGCCGTCGCCGATGACGAGGTCCTCGACGACGAGGGTATCGGGGGCCGGGCCGTCGGGGGCGTCGAGCTCGGGCTTGGTCAGGTTCTCGCTGCTCATGCTCTCCATCCTAGGAGGGACGCCCTGGACGCTCGATCCCCGCCGGCCGCCACTCCGACCGGCTCACTCGACCAGCGTGAGGCGCTGGGTCGGCCGGGTCATCGCGACGTACAGCGAGGCGGCGCCGCGCTCCTCCGCCGCGATCAGCCGCGGCCGGGCGATCACGACGGAGTCGAACTCGAGCCCCTTCGCGTCGGCCGTCGAGAGCACGGCGACCGGGCGGTCGAGTCCCCGGGAGCCGCGGCCGACCTCGCGGCCGAGGTCCTGCTCCAGCCGCGCGGTGATCGCATCGAGCTCGTCGTCGGGCGCGATCACGGCGAGCGTGCCGTCCCCGATCGCCCGGTCCTCCAGGACGACGGCGAGCACCCGGTCGGCGAGGGCGGCGTCGCCGCGGTCGCGCACGGTGCGGACCGGCCACTCCGTGGAGCGCACCGCCTCGCCCGGGGTGATCTCGAGTCCGTTCTCGCGTGCGGTGCGCTCGGCGTAGGCGACGATCTGCGCGGGCGTGCGGTAGTTGACGGTCAGCTCCTCGAGGCGCCACGGCGCAGCCTCGCCGTCGCGGCCCTGGCGGCCGAAGGTGTCGCGGAGCGCGGCGTCCCAGCTGGACGCGGCCGAGGCTCCGGACGCCTGGGCGACGTCGCCGACGATGGTGAAGGAGCGCATCGGGCAGCGGCGCAGCAGCACCCGCCACTGCATCGGCGAGAGCTCCTGCGCCTCGTCGACCACGACGTGCCCGTAGGTCCAGGAGCGGTCGGCCGCCGCGCGCTCGGCGGTGGTGCCGACGCTGGTGCGCTCGGCGAAGCCCGCCGCGAGGTCCTTGGCGTTGACCATCCCGTCGACGCCCATGTTGCGGATCGCGGCCTCGGCGTTCTCGATGTCCCGGCGGCGCTGCTCCTTCTCGGCCTTCTTCTGCGCGTCGGCGTGGTCGTCGTAGGCGCCGAGGAGCTCGGCCGCCTCGTCGAGCAGCGGCACGTCGGAGACGGTGAAGGCGGCGTCGCGGTCGCGGCGCAGCAGGGCGCGCTGCTCGGGAGTCCAGCGCGGGGTGAGCGAGGCGAACCAGTTCGGCCGGGCGTAGAGGTCCTGCAGCAGCTTCTCCGGGGTGAGCGGGATCCACGCGGTGTTGAGGGCGACGCGGACGTCGTACGCGGTGCGGACGTCCTCGCGGAGGACGGCCTCGTCGGCCTCGTCGACCGTGTTGCCGTGGCTGCGCAGCTGGTCGGCGAGCTGGCGGGTCAGCTGCGTGATCATCGCCTTGACGAAGGTGACGCGGGCCTCGTTGTGCGGCTTGCGGGAGTCGCGGGCGCGGGTGATCGCCCGCTCCACCTCGTGCGGCTCGAGCCGCAGCTTCTCGCCGTTGACGTCGAGGACCAGCGTCTCGGCCGGCACGGCCTGGCGCGAGCGGACGGCGCGCTTGAGCAGCTCGGCCATCCGCGCGGAGCCCTTGACCCGGGCGACCGCCGGGCGGTCCTCCTCGATCAGGTCGAGACCCGGGTAGAGCTGGCCGAGGGTGGAGAGCACGACGCCGGTCTCGCCGAGGGAGGGCAGCACCGCCTCGATGTAGCGCAGGAAGGAGCGCGACGGCCCGACGACGAGCACCCCGGAGGAGGCGATGCGGTCGCGGTGCGAGTAGAGGAGGTAGGCGGCGCGGTGCAGCGCCACGGCGGTCTTGCCCGTGCCGGGGCCGCCCTGCACGACGAGCACGCCGCGCAGCTCGGAGCGGATGATGCGGTCCTGCTCGCTCTGGATGGTCGCGACGATGTCGTGCATCCGCCCGGTGCGCTGGGCGCCGAGAGCCGCCATCAGCGCGCCCTCGCCCTGGAGCGCCGTGCCCTCGCGGAGCAGCTCCTCGTCGAAGACCTCGTCCTCGAAGCGGATCACCTCGCGGCCGCGGAGGGTCAGGTGCCGGCGGGCGCGGGTCCCCATCGGGCGGGCGGCGGTGGCCTGGTAGAAGGCGGCCGACTGCGGGGCGCGCCAGTCGAGCAGCAGGGTGTCCTGCTCGTCGTCGCGCAGGCCGATGCGGCCGATGTAGCGGTGCTCGGTCTCGGCGTCGGCGAGGGTCAGCCGGCCGAAGGCGAGGCGGTCGTCGGCACCGGAGAGCGAGCGGATGCGGTCCTCGTAGAGGCGCGCGAACGCGTCGCGCTCGGACCGGCTCTGGTGGTTGCCGCCGACACTCTCGATCCGGACGGAGTCGAGCGCCTCCCTGGACTGCGCGATCAGCTCGTCGAGGCGGGCGTAGAGCCCCGCCACGTACGCGCGCTCGCGCGAGAGCTCGGACTCGAGGATCGTGTCGCTGTCCGTCATCGTGCGCCCTTCCCTGCCGGTTCCGCGGTCTCAGGCGGGAGGCGGATGCGCTCCGGGGACCGTCGAAAACAGGCGGTCCAGTCTAACGACCGCGCGGGCGCCGACCCGCGCGACGGGGCTTCTCGCGACTCGCCGTGGGCGAACGGCGACGCCCTCTTGCGGACGGCCGCCGAGAGGCGCATGCTGTCGGTCAAGAAGAGCTCGACGCCCCGTCAGAGCAGCCGGCCCTGCCGCTGCCGCAGGGCGTCGAGGTCCTTAATGGGCGCTTCTCGCGGAGGGTCTTGCCGCGCCGGTCGGGAAGAGAAGCGGCGCCGCCCGCGTTGCACGCTGCATGCCTTCGACGAGCAGCACTGTCACCGCCCCCTCCCGCGCCTCGATCGACACCACCGAGTCGGCTCGCGCCGGCTGGGAGTCGTGGCTGGCGCGCCGTGCCGAGCGGGTCACCGGTCCGCACGGCGATCTGGCCCTGGTCGAGACCCGCTGGCTCGAGCCGGGTGAGAGCGTCGACGACGAGGCCGCCCTGGCCGGCTACGGGCCGACGACCCTCACCCGGATGCGCCGCGCGAGCCTGGACACCGGCGAGGAGGAGTACGGCTACCGCGTCTGGGACGCGGCCTCCGAGGGCATCCGCTCGTTCGACGCGATCGAGACCTTCCCCTTCGACGCCGCCTGGGTGCTCGAGGCCTGGTTCGAGCCGGTCGACGACGCGCGCACCATCCCGTTCGAGCACCTCCGCGACAACGGGGCGACGCGCGACCTCGTCGTGCCCGGCGACATCACCTTCTCGCTCGTCGACGACGGGCGGGCGCACGAGTACACGGTCGCCGCGTTCGACGACGGCGGCACGCTGCTCGTCCCGTTCGGCGACCCGACCAACCGCAGCGACGACCCGGAGCTGAAGAGCTACCCGGTCGGCCGGTTCCTCGTGGTGCAGCGCCTGGGCGGAGTAGCGGACGCCGGGACGCCCGGCCCGGTGCTGCTCGACTTCAACCGCGCCTACATCCCGCCGTGCGGGTTCTCGCCGCACTACAACTGCCCGCTGCCGCCCGCGCAGAACCGCCTCGGCGTCGCGGTGACCGCCGGCGAGCGCCGGGTCCTGCGCGCCGACTGAGGCCGCCGACTCCGGGTCGGTACGGGGCGATCGACGATCCGCCCTCCGCACGGAGCGATCAGCGCAGGGCGATCAGCGCAGGGCGATCAGCGCAGAGCGAGAAGGCGGTCGAGCGCCTCGGGCAGCCGGCGCAGCACCGAGACGTGGCCGTCGTCGGGGTGCTCGATCAGCTCGGCGGTCGGGAGCAGCGCCCGGAGACATCGGGCGTGGTGCGCCGGGATCACCCGGTCGAGGCCGCCCTGCACGAGGACGACCGGGCAGCGGATCGCCGCGAGGTCGACTCCCCACGGCGCGGCGAAGGCGACGTCGTCGTCGATGAGGCCGCCGTCGCCCCACTGCTCCGAGCGCGCGACGTCCTCACCGAGGGCCGCCCACTCCTCCTCGAGGGCCGCGTAGTCGGCCGCCACGAACGACTCGGGGTCGAACTCGTCGGTCTCGGCGAAGCGGGCGCGCGCCTCGCGGCCGTCGCGCGCTGAGGCGAGGCCGCCCGGAGCGGCCATGCCGTCCAACCGGGCGGGGTCACCGTCGTCCGGGGCGGGCGAGGCGAGGACGGCGACGCCGTCGACCCTGTTGCCGAGCAGTGCGGCGCAGGCCAGGGCGTGCGGGCCGCCGCCTGAGGCGCCCGCGGTGAGGATCCCGTCGAGTCCCAGCGCGTCGAGCACGGCGCGGACGTCCTCCGCCGCGGAGGCGACGTCGCGGCCCGGCCGCGCGGTCGAGCCGCCGTAGCCGGGGCGGGCGTAGGAGAGGAGGCGGAGTCCGCGGGCGCGGGCGGCCTCGAGCACCGGGGCGAGCAGGGCGCCGGTCTGCGGGGAACCGTGCTGCCAGAGCAGCGGCCGCCCCTCGTCGCCGCTGTCGTGGACGACGAGCGTCCTGCCGTCGCCGGCCGCGATCTCGATGGTGTCCGCCATGTCCTGCTCCTGTCCTCTCGCGGACCCCGCGGCCCGCTGAACCCTCGGTTCGGACCGCTCAGCCGCCGGTGAGCGCCGCGCGACGGGCGACGAGCTCGTCGAGCAGCACGCGCTCGTCGACGGCGGCCGCTCGACCGCCGCGGCCGGCGAGCTGCTGCTGGCGGACGTGCGCGAGCCTGGTCGCGGAGCGGATGAAGCCGCGCATCGCCCGGGGCCGGTCGCCCCCGGCCACCCGGGCCCAGCGCGCCGCCGTGCGCCGACCCTCGGCGGTGCCGATCATCCGCACCTCGGTCGGCGAGAGCCAGCCCGCGGCCGCGTAGTCGCCCAGACGCTCGAGCGTGACCCGCCGCTCCTGCCGACGCAGCAACGTGACGACGACGACCGCGACCACGAACAACGGCACCTGCACGACGCCGTAGAAGCCGAACCAGTCGGCGACGAGGAAGGACGAGCCGTTCCAGAGCGCGTGCAGGAACGCCGCGAGCGCGAGTCCCAGGAGCGCGATCGGCAGGCGCGCGGCCGGTGGGCGGTTCATCGCGAACCCCAGCGCCGCTCCGAAGCAGGAGGTGAAGAGCACGTGCGCGAAGGGCGAGAGCACGCCGCGGAGGAAGAACGTGACGGCGAGCGAGCCGAGACCGCCCTCCACCAGCGCGCTGCCGAAGTACAGGATGTTCTCGACGAAGGCGAAGCCGGAGGCGACGACCGCCGCGTAGACGATGCCGTCGACCGGTCCGTCGAAGCTGCGGCGCCAGATCAGCAGGATCAGCAGGACGCCGAGGCCCTTCGCCGACTCCTCGACGATCGGCGCCTGGATCACGGCGCCGACGAAGTCCGACTCGCTCGGCTGCGCACCGGAGGCGTAGACCGCGATCTGCACACCGAGGTCGACCAGCAGCGAGATGGCCACCGAGCCGGCCGCTCCCCAGAGGAAGGCGAACCAGAGGCCGAGCGGCGCTTCGGGCTCCCAGCGGTCGACCCAGCGGACGCCGGCCAGCACGATCAGCAGCGGCACCAGGGCGACGACCGCGCAGATCCCGGCCGCGGTCGCGCCGAGCCCGGAGACGACGTAGGCGAGGACCAGCAGGAGCAGGACGCCCAGCAGCGCGACGCCGATCGCGCCCAGCACCGTCGGGACGATCGAGGGGCGGGCGGGGGCCGGCGGCGGATAGGCGCTCATGGGCTCCGAGAGTAGGGCACCGGCGGACGCGCGGTCCGGCGGTTGACAGCGGGTGCGGGTGGGGCGCGCCGCGGGACCGCCCTGGTGATCGAGCAGCCCGCACAGCGGGCGTATCGAGCGGAGGGGGCGCCTTCGGCGCCAGCGCAGGGCGGGGAAGAGGCCGACGTCCGTGCGGTGGTGGGTCTCGATACGCCCCT
>NZ_SOEN01000001.1:0-68187 GCF_004366415.1 Rathayibacter sp. PhB151
CGACCACGACACCACCATCTTCGAACCACACCCGCCCAGCCACAAGCAGTTTTCCCTCACCACCGAGACGCGAAGCGGCTTCGCCGCTCGATACGTCCGCTCCGCGGGCTACTCGATCAGCATGGAGCGTCCCCCCTGACGAGGTGACCTTCTCGCGTCCCGGACGCACTCCGCTCGGACGTTCGGCTCGCGCTTCCGCTCTGGGCTCGCGATCTCGGCGCATTTCAGCGTGCCGGAGGTGTTTCCGCGTGCCGGAGCTCGCGCGTCACGACGTTCGGCTCGTGCTTCCACCCCGGGCTCGCGGTTCCGACGCATTTGAGCGTGCCGGAGCCGATTCCGCGTGCCGGAGGTCCAGCACAGCCTGGACCCGCGCCCGGCCGCCGTCCGGCGCGACCGGGTAGCATCGCAGGGCCTGTTCCGGCGGACGAAAGCGACGAGGCCATGAAAACGCGAGTCATCTTCTACCTCATCGGCGGCGTCCTGCTCCTCGGCGCCGGCATCAGCTCGCTCGGCGACGGGGTCTCCGTGCCGGACATCATCACCGTCCTCTGCGGCGTGCTGATCCTCGCCCTCGCCGGCTGGCAGTACCGCCGCTCGCACGGCCCCGACGAGCGCACGCCCGGCGACGACGTCGAGCGCCCCCACCGCTAGCCCGCGCTCAGCCAACCGGCGGGCACGACCCGCTCCCCCTCAGCCGCCGGCCCCGGTCAGCGGTCCGCCCGCGCGTGAGCCCGGCCGCGTGTCGCCGAGCAGCCCAGCCCGCAGCGCGCCCTACCCGCGCGCCAGCAGCAGCCGGTACGGCGCCGCCCGCTCCACGCGCCAGCCCTCGGGCGCCAGCACGCGCAGCTCCGGAGCCGTGTAGCTCCGCCGCACCGACAGCGACCCGTCGTAATGCAGGAACGACCCCGCCGCGATCGGCCGGGTCGCCGCCGCGTACGCGGTGTACGCCAGCCGCGAGCGCTCGATGTCGTTGTGCAGCGCGCGCGGAGCGAGCCGCTCACTGTCCTCGAGCAGCGCGCGGAGCGCCTCGGCCGGCAGGTGGTGCAGCAGGTGGTTCGACGTCACGATGTCGTACTGCGCGCCCTCGGCGACCAGTTCGGCGCTGCTCGCCCGCCGGAACTCGAGCCCGGCCGGCGCAGGCGTCGACGTCGCGAAGGCGAACGCCCGCTCGTCCGGATCGATCGCGGTGATCGCGAGCCGCAGCCCGTCCGCGTGCGCCCAGTCGGCGAGCGAGCGCGCGATGTCGCCGCCGCCCGAGCCGATGTCGAGCAGCCGCAGGGGCTCCTCGCTCCGGAACAGCGGGCGCAGCCGGGTCCGGTAGAGCCGCCGCCAGCCGGAGACGAGCCGGTTCACCGTGCCGAACCGCGCGTAGGTCGCGTCGAGCAGCGCGCGGTCGCAGGACGGATCGTCCATCAGCTCCTGCGCGTCCGTCTCCCGGTGCCGGAGGTCGGGGACGAGCGGCGCGTGGGCGCTCACGCCCCGCCGCGCTTGGTCAGCAGCGCCATCTCGACGGTCAGCCCGGGTCCGAACGCCATCGCGCCGATCCGCTCGCCGGCGGCCGCCTCGCCGTGCAGCAGGCGGCGCAGGATGAACAGCACGGTCGCGCTCGACATGTTCCCGACCGTCCGCAGCACCTCGCGCGAGGGCCGCATCTGCTCGTCCGAGAGGCCGATCGCCGACTGCACGCGGTCGAGGATGCTCCGCCCGCCCGGGTGCACGGCCCAGCGCTGCACGTCCGCGGCGCCGACCCCGCCGAGGCCGAGCATCGGCTCGAGCGCGGCGGTGATGTTCGTGCCGATGATGGACGGCACGTAGGTGCTCAGCCGCATGGTGAAGCCGTGGTCGCCGATCGTCCAGGCCATCTCGTCCTCGCCCTCGGGGGTGAGGGTCGTGTCGAGCTCGTCGATGTCGAGCACCGCGGTGCCCGGCTCGGGCGCGCGGGCGGTGACGACCGCGGCGGCGGCCCCGTCGGCGAAGACGGAGGTGGCAACGATCTGCTCCGCGTCGCTGGAGCTGGTCAGGTGGATGCTGCAGAGCTCCGCCGCGACGACCAGCACGACGGCCGACGGGTCCGCCTCGCAGAACGCGCGGGCGGCGCGGAGCCCGGGGAAGGCGCCGTAGCAGCCCATGAAGCCGAGGTGGAAGCGCTGCGTCGAGACCCGCAGTCCGAGCGCGCGGACCAGCTGGTAGTCGGGCCCGGGCGCGTAGAAGCCGGTGCAGGAGACGGTGACCACGTGCGTGACCTCGCCCGGCGCGAAGCCGGCGGCGTCGAGCGCGCGCTGGGCGGCCTGGGCGAAGAGCTCCGGAGCGCGGGCCGTGTAGACGGCGTTGCGCGCGGCCGTGCCCGGGTCGAGCAGGAGGCCGGAGCGGGCGTCGTAGAAGGTGCTCTCGCCCTCGCGCTCCTCGCCGTCCAGCTCGTCGACGACCGTGTGCCGGGTGTCGATCCCCGAGGCGTTGAAGGCCGCGCCGATCAGCCGCGAGCCGAGGCGGGTGACGGCGGGCTGCGCGGCGAAGAGGTCGCGGAGCGCCGGCTGGTGCAGGACCGTGGGCGGGACGGCCGTCTCGATGCTGCGGATGTGGACGCTCACCCGCGGGAACCTACCGCACGTTCCTGCGGGTGAGCGGCGCTCCGGAGGCTCCGCGTGGCGGTGCTCAGAGGATCGGCTTCCCGCCGGTGACGGCGATCGTCGAGCCGCTCATGTAGCTGGCGTCGTCCGAGGCCAGCAGCACGTAGGCGTGGGCGACCTCGGCGGGCTGGCCGGGGCGGCCGAGCGGGACCTGCTCGCCGAACGAGGCGACGGCCTCCGGCGGCATGGTGGCCGGGATGAGCGGGGTCCAGATCGGGCCCGGGGCGACCGCGTTCGCGCGGATCCCCTTCTCGCCGAGGGCCTGCGCGAGCGAGGCGGTCATGCTGAGCATCGCGGCCTTCGTCGCCGCGTAGGGCAGAAGCTGGTACGACGGCTGATCCGACTGCACCGAGCTCGTCGCGATGATCGAGGCGCCGCTCTTCAGGTGCGGCAGCGCGGACTTGACCAGGTGGAAGTAGGCGCTGATGTTCGTCGCGATCGTGCGGTCCCACTCCTCGTCGGGGATGTCGGTGACCTCCTCGCGGCTCATCTGGAACGCCGCGTTGCTGACGAGCACCTCGAGGTGGCCGAGCTTCTCGACGGTCTCGGCGACGACGGAGCGGCAGTGCGCCGGGTCCTGGAGATCGCCGGGCAGGAGCAGCGCCTCGCGGCCGGCCTCGCGCACCCACTTCGCGGTGTCCTCGGCGTCCTCGTGCTCGTTCAAGTAGGAGATCGCGACGTCGGCGCCCTCGCGGGCGAACGCGATCGCGACGGCCTTGCCGATGCCGCTGTCGGCGCCGGTGACCAGGGCGACCTTGCCGTGCAGGCGATCCGAGCCGCGGTAGCTGGTCTCGCCGTGGTCGGCCTTCGGCGTCAGCTGGCCTTCGGTACCGGGCGGGGTCTGCTCAGGGGATTCCGGAGTCATGATGCTCCCTCTCGTCGTGGGTCGGTCTCCCCATGCAAGCCGCTCCCGCCGCGCGGCGGAACGGGGTTGACGCCCGTTCGGCCGCGCCCGAGCCGTGCGCGGCCGTGCGCGAACATGCCCCCCCCCGTGCCGTGCGCGTACATGTTGGTCGAGTAGCCCCGCAGGGGCGTATCGAGACCCACCCACCGTCAGCAGTCCGGCCCTGCAGACCTGCCTGCTGAAGACAGTGGATCTCGATACGCCCGCTGCGCGGGCTACTCGATCAGCATGGGGCGGCGATCCCGATGAGCATCCGGCCCACCGGCCGATCCGCCCCGTCAAGCCCGCGACACCCGACGTACCCGGGGAGTTGACTGAGCCGACGCTCCGCACCGGGGCGCACGAGGAGGCCGACATGAGCACGCCCACCGATCGGGGCCCCGGCTCCGACAGCAGCGACCCGACCCGCAGCGACCGGGACGCGACCGCCCGCTTCGACACGACGAGCACCGCCTCGACCGCCACGGGCGCCACCGCGACCACCGCCCCCGACGACCAGCCCGCCGCGCACCGCGCCCCCGTCGACCCCGACTCCGCGGAGGCCGCGAAGGCCCGCACCGCCGCCCGCAAGGACATCCACCAGCGCGAGAAGGACCGCTTCGGCGGCCTCAAGATCGGCTGCGCCTTCTTCGGCTGGCTCGCCGCGACCGGCCTCGCGGTCATCCTCACCGCCCTGGTCACCGCGATCGGCGCGGCCGTCGTCGGCACGCAGGACGTCACGGCCGACCTGGCCGCGGACCCCGCCGCCTTCGGCTGGGTCGGCGCGATCGCGCTGCTCGTGATCCTCCTCGTGGCCTACTACTCCGGCGGTTACGTCGCCGGCCGGATGGCCCGTTTCAGCGGCGCCAAGCAGGGCGTCGCGGTCTGGGCCTGGGCCGTCGTCGTGGCGATCGTCGTCGGCATCGTCTCCGCGCTCACCGGAGGCAGCCAGATCCTCTCCGCCGTCAGCGGCTTCCCGCAGATCCCGCTCGACGCGGGCGACGCCACCGTCACCGCGATCGTGACCGTCCTCGCCGCCCTGGTCGTCTCCCTGGTCGGCGCCGTCCTCGGTGGCCTCGCCGGCATGCGCTTCCACCGCCGCGTCGACCGCGAGGGCCTCTCGGGCCTGGCCGTCTGACCTCCCTCCCCGCGAGATGCCACTTGGGTACGCCTCCCTCGGCGTGTCGCGTACCGAACCGGCATCTCGGGGGCTGCCGCCGGGGCTCGGACCCCCGGCCGTCTCCGCGAGATGCCACTTATGAGCTTCCGCCTCGGCGTGTCGCCCTCATAAGTGGCATCTCGCGGACAGCCGCCGCGCGCGCGCCCCGGCCCTCCCCGCGAGATGCCAGTTGGGTACGCCTTCCTCGGCGTGTCGCGTACTCAAGTGGCATCTCGCGGGAGGGGGCTCTCGCCTACGCTCGTGCGGGTGGAGAACGCGCGTGGAGGCAGGCTGAGCAGTGAGCTGGCGGAGTGGGCGGCGCCCGCGGCGCTCGCGGGGCTGCGGGACGAGTACCTCGCCTTCCTCGCGGAGCACGGCGACGCGGCCCTCGAGCGGGACGGCGGCCCCGAGCACGTCACCGCGAGCTGCTTCGTGCTCTCGCCCGCGCTCGACCGCGTGCTGCTCTGCTACCACCGCAAGGGCCGCTTCTGGGTGCAGCTCGGCGGGCACGTCGAGTCGGCCGACGCCTCCGTCCCCGCCGCCGCCGAGCGCGAGGCCTGCGAGGAGAGCGGCCTGCCGGCTCTCACCCTGCTCGGCCCCGTCCCGCTCGACCTCGACCGGCACGGCCTCGGGGGCGGCTTCGGCCGCTGCAGCACCCACTGGGACATCGGCTACGGCGCGATCGCCGACCCCGCGCAGCCCTTCGCCGTCAGCGACGAGAGCGACGCCCTGGCCTGGTGGCCGGTCGACGCCCTGCCCGAGGACGTCCCGCCCGGCTTCCCGGAGCGCCTCGCCGGTGCGCTGGCAGCGGCCCGCCGACTCTGACGCCTCGGCGACGCACCCTCGACCGCCCCGATGCGGCACGATGAACGCATGCCCGACCCCGCGCGCCCCGTCGTCGTCCTCGCCGGAGCGAGCGGCTTCCTCGGCACCGACCTCGCCCGCCGCTTCGAGGCCGACGGCTGGACCGTCCGCCGGATCGGCCGCTCCGGCCCCGACGCCCGCTGGGGCGACACCGCCGCGATCACCCGGGCCCTCGACGGCGCCCGCCTGCTGGTCAACCTCGCGGGCAAGAGCGTCGACTGCCGCTACACGCCGGCCAACCGCGCCGAGATCCTGCGCTCCCGGATCGACACCACGCAGGAGCTGCACCGCGCCGTCGCGGCCGCCGCGACCCCGCCGCCGGTCTGGATGAACGCGAGCACCGCCACGATCTACCGCCACGAGGAGGAGCGAGCCAACACCGAGCGGGACGGCGTGCTCGGCGAGGGCTTCTCGGTCGACGTCGCACGCGCCTGGGAGGAGGCCTTCTTCGCCGGCGAGACCCCCGGCGTCCGCCGCCTCGCCCTCCGGATGACGATCGTGCTCGGCGACGGCCCGGCCACCGGCATCCTGCTGAAGCTCGCCCGCCTGGGCCTCGGCGGCCCGCAGTTCGACGGCCGCTGGCCCGCCACCCGCGCCCGGCGCGCGGCCGGCGTGCACCACGAGTACCGCCCCACCCACGGCCGCCAGCACTTCAGCTGGATCCACGTCGAGGACGTCTACCGCTCGATCCGGTTCCTGGAGGAGCAGCCCCTCGACGGCCCCGTGAACCTCGCCGCACCGAACCCCAGCGACAACACCGAGCTCTCCCGTCTCCTGCGCGCCGCGGTCGGCCGGCGGATCGGCCTGCCCGCCCCGCGCTTCGTCCTCGAGCCGGCGACCTTCGCCCTGCGCACCGAGTCCGAGCTGCTGCTGAAGAGCCGCTGGGTCGTCCCCGGCCGCCTCGAGGACGCCGGCTTCGCCTTCGCCCACCCCGACCTCGGCGAGGCCCTCCGCGACATCGTCGCGACCGCGCGCTGACCCCGGGCCGGGATCGCCCGCCCCGCCGACACCGCCCCGCCGACACCGGCGCCCGCCCCGCCGCGCCCCTACCCGATCCCCCGGGTACGTGTTGCACGCGCGCGGATGCTAACGTCACCATGCCTGCAACGGCGCGGATCACCGTGTCGCGGCACGAGGCGGCGCTGCGCTCCGTGAACGGTCACGGATCCCCGCGGCGCCGCCGACTCCGCCGGGCACCGCCGACGAAGGAAGCAGCGCACCGTGGGATCCAGCGACAGCACGGCCCGGCGAACCGCGGCCGGCAGCGTCGAGGTCCGCGCCCGGCGCGTCGACGGGACGACTGTCGGATTCCGCGCCGTGCTGATCGCGACCGGCGACGGCCGCCTCGTCGTCGCGGACAGCACTTCCGTCCCGGCGGGCTGGCGGTTCACCGGCGCCGCGGACGAGCTGCTCGAGGTCCGCCTCCCCGCCCGCCCCGAGCTGCGCGACGTGAGCGTCGTCTACACGACGACCCTCGACAACCTCGACCACGTCGTCGTCCCGGACACCGGCCGCTGGCACATGAACAGCAGCCACCCGATCTCCGCCTGGCGCTTCAGCGGCGACCTGCAGGTGCGCGCGAACTCGCTGAAGACGCCGGTCTACGTCTTCGAGCGGCTCGGCGGAGGCGTCCACGGCGTGGGTGTGATCGCCGCGCCCGCGGAGATGGACATCACCCTGCACGAGCCCGCGTCGAACCGGGCGCTGAACGTGCACTTCCGCCGGCTGCGGGTGGAGTTCACGCTGCTCCACCTCGCCGACACCGCGGAGGCCGGTGACGACGGCGAGGCCGTGCACCGGTTCTGGATCGCCGTCCTCCCCGCGTCGCAGCACGCCGACTGGCGCTCGGTGCTGCGGCGGTTCTCCGCCTGCGAGCGGCTGGCCCTGGACGTGCGCTACTCCACCCGCCCCGAGGCACTCGAGCCCTACTGGTGCACCTGGGTCGACTGGAGCTCCGAGCACGTCACGCAGGAGCTCGTCCTGCGGAACGCCCGCCTCGCCGCGGAGCTGGGGATCCCGAACATCGTCATCGACGACGGCTGGTTCGGCCGCGGACTGGACTCGAGCTACGACGTGCCGATGGACATCGGCGACTGGACCCCCGATCCGGTCAAGTACCCGGATCTGCCGTGGCTGATCGAGTCGATCCACGCGCTCGGCAGCCGGGTGATCATCTGGTGCGCCCCGCACGCCGTCGGTCCCGCCTCCGCGGCGTTCGGGCGGGTCGGCGACCTCCTCGTCCAGGACGCTCTCGGTGCCCCGATCCTGAACCCGACGATGTTCTACTCGCTGTGCTTCCGCAGCGAGCGCGCCCGGCAGGTCATGGTCGACGTCGTGCGGGACCTCTTCCGGCGCCACCCCTTCGACGGCGTCAAGTACGACCTCTTCAACTGGCTGCCGTCCGAGGAGTGCGAGTCCCCCGAGCACGCGCACGACCTCGGCTCGACGATCGTCGGACTGCACCGCGTCCTCGCCGAGTGCGCGGCGATCACCGAGGCGCAGCCGCGGCCGGTCGTCGTCGAGATGAAGCAGGACTACGCCACCGCCGCCATCGCCGGGCTCGGCTCGGTCGTGCGCGGCGGCGACTCCCCGTACGCGTCGCGGACCAACCTCGTGCGGATGGACTACATCCAGGCCCGGGGGATGCCGGGGCTGAACGACTACCAGACCTTCCCCCGCTCGGCGTCGCCCGCCGAGGTGTGCGTCATCGCCCTGCGGATGGTCGCCGGGGGAGTCCCCGCCTGGGGACGCGACCTCACCGCGCTCGATCCGGGCCAGCGCGTCTGCCTCCTCCGCGTGCACCGCTGGTACCGCGCGCTCCTGCACCACGGCGCCGGCGCCCACCGCGAGAGCGACCGGGACGGCGTGCTCCTGCTCCGCACGGACGTCGGCGTCGTCCTGATCTGCACCGAGCCGGGCCGCGTCATCACCGTGCCGGCCGACTGCTGCCAGATCGTGAACGCGACCCTCTCGACCGAGCTGGTCCTGCGCTCGGAGCAGAAGCGGACCGTCCTCGGCACGCGCTCGATCCTCGCCGAGGTCTGCGTCCCGAGGCTGCGCTCCCTCCCGAGCGGCGTCCACCGCCTGGACCTCGGCACCGGGACCGTGCTCACGCTCGCCGTCGAGCTCCGGCCGCACCCCACCGACGCCGACGGAGGCACCCGATGACCACCCGCACCCGCACCGCGCCCACCGCCCGCACCCTCCGCACCGCCCGGCCCTCCCCGCGCCGGCTCCGCCGCGCCCTCGGCGTCGGCTCCGTCCTCACCGCCGTCCTCCTCGCCACCGCCTGCACGGCGCCGGGCGAGGAGACCGTCGACGTCGTCATCGGCTACCAGTCCAGGACCATCAACACGGTGACGGCCGGCACGCTGCTCCGCGAGCGGGGCTTCTTCGAGAAGGCCCTCGAGGAGCTCGGCGGCGGCGGCGTGCGCTACCGCGTGACCTGGCAGGACTACGACACCGGCGCCCCGATCACCGCGCAGATGCTCGCGGAGAAGGTCGACGTCGGCTCGATGGGCGACTTCCCCCTCGTCGTCAACGCATCGACGACGAGGCCGCACGAGCGGGCGCGGACCGAGCTGATCGCGGTCACGGCGTACAGCATCGACGGCGGCCTGAACGGGATCGTCGTCCCCGCCTCCTCCGACGCCGACGGCATCGAGGACCTCCGCGGCGCCTCGATCTCCACGAGCACGGGCTCCGCCGGCGACGGCCTCCTCTCGCGCGTCCTGCGCGGCGCCGGCCTCGCCGAGTCGGACGTCACCCGGGTGAACCAGGCGCCGAGTGTCGGCGCGTCCGCCCTGACGGCCGGATCCGTCGACGCCGTCTCCCAGTTCACCTCCTGGCCCGGGCTGATGGTCCACGACGGCGGTGCCCGCCTCCTCGTCGACGGCGCCGCCACCCGCGCGCCCACCTTCCACGGAGTCGTCGTGCGCAGCGCCTTCGCCGAGGAGCGGCCGGAGGTCGTCGACGCCTTCCTCTCCGCGATGATCGAGGCGACCGGCTTCCTGCACGCCGATCCGCTCCGGGCGTCGACGATCGTCGCGGAGGAGACCGGTCTGCCGGTCGAGGTCGTGCACCTCTACAACGGGGCCGGCGGCATCGCCACCTTCGATCCGACGCTGAAGCAGCCGCTCCTGGACGCTCTCGCGGAGGACGCCGAGTACCTCGACGCGTCGGGCGTCCCGGTCGACTTCGACGCCGGGTCCTTCGCGGACGACTCTGCCCTCCGCGCCGCCTGGGGCGACGGCTACGACGCGGCGGCCGAGTCGCTCGAGAACCCGGCGGTCCAGCTCGTCCGGGACGAGGACTGCCCGGTGACCGAGTGGGCCGCCGCGACCGCGTCCGAGGCGTGGCCGGCAGGCGAGGAGCAGACCGTGTTCCACGCGACCCCGGAGTGCCTCCTCGCGGCGCTCGCCTCCTCGCCCCTCCCGCCGCGGGCGGCCTACGTGCCCGACCACAGCACGGGCACGCGCTGGTTCGCCGACCGGTCGGAGTGGGTCCACGTCCCCGGCGCGGAGGCGGGCCACCGCCTGCTGCCGTTCGCCACGCGCTCCGCGGCGCAGGAGTTCCTCGACGCGGAGCCCGGCGGCGAGTCGCTGACCTACGGGGAGGCGGTGGACCGTGCGCGTGCGCTCTGAGACCGCCGACGCGACCGCGACCGCGACCGCGCCCGCGCCCGCGTCGGCACAGCACCGGACCACGGCCCTGAGGATCGCCACGCGTCTGGGCACCGTCGCGCTCGCGCTCCTGCTGTGGCAGCTGCTGACCACCGGCGGAGCGCGGCTCTGGCTGTCCTTCGGCACGCTGCCGCCGCCGACCGAGGTGCTCGCCGCGCTGCAGGCCCAGATCGCGACCGGCGCGCTCCACCAGGACGTGCTGGCGAGTCTCGGCCGGATCGGCGCCGGCGTCGTCCTCGCCGGCGTCCTCGGCACCGTCGTCGGCGTCGCTGTCGCCCGGAGCGGCTTCGCCGATGCCAGCATCGGCACCCTCGTGGCGATCGCCCGCCCGATCCCGGCCATCGCGCTGGTCCCGATCGCGATCCTGCTCTTCCCGACCAGCGAGCAGGGCATCGTGGCGATCACGTTCGCGGCCGCGTTCTTCCCGGTCGCGGTGAGCACCCGGCACGCGGTCCGCGCCCTGCCCGCGTCGTGGGAGGACGCCGTGCGCACGATGGGCGGCGGTCGCCTCCAGGTGCTGGCCCGGGTCGTCCTGCCCGGCGCGCTGCCCGGGATCGTCGCGGGTCTCTCGGTCGGTGTCGGCGTCGCCTGGGTCTGCGTCATCTCCGCGGAGATGATCTCGGGGCAGTTCGGCATCGGCTACCGGACCTGGCAGTCCTACACCGTCGTGGACTACCCGGCGGTCGTCGCCGGGATGACGGTGATCGGGCTGCTGGGCTGGCTGACCTCCGCGGCCGTCGAGCGGCTCGGTCGGCGCGCGACCTCCTGGCTGCCTCGAGGCGGATCGTGAGCGGCGGCGAGGAGCTCCGGGTGGAGGAGCTCACCGTCACCCTGGCAGGCCGGCCCGTGCTCGCGGACCTGTCCTTCTCCGTCGGCGCGGGCGAGATCGTCACGGTCCTCGGTCCCTCCGGCTGCGGCAAGTCGACGCTCCTGCGCGTCCTCGCCGGGCTGCAGCCGGCCTCGGGCGGAGTCGTCCGGGCCGGCGGCACCGTCGTCACCGGACCGCACGCGAGCCGGGCGATGGCCTTCCAGGACGACGCCCTCCTCCCGTGGCGGACCGTGCGCCGCAACGTCGAGCTGCCGCTGCTGCTCCAGGGCGTCGGGCGCGCCGAGCGGCGGGCCCGGGTGGACGAGCTGCTGGCGAGCGTGGGCATGGCCGACTCCGCGCACCTGCTGCCCAAGCAGCTGTCCGGAGGCATGCGCCAGCGCGCGCAGATCGCCCGGACGCTCGTGGCCGACCCGCGCGTCGTCCTCCTGGACGAGCCGTTCAGCGCCCTCGACCTGCACAGCCGCGGGATCGCCCAGGACGTGCTCCTGCGGCAGTGGAGCCGCTGCACCCCGACGATCGTCTTCGTCACGCACGACGTCGACGAGGCGGTCCGCCTCGGGCAGCGCACCCTCGTGCTGTCCGCGCGGCCCGCGACGATCGCCCTCGAGCGCCGGCGACCCGAGGCGGCGCCTGGCGACGGCGACGAGCGGCTCCGCGAGCACGCCGCGAGACTGACCCGGGCCCTGGCCGCCGGGCCCGCCGCCCCCGGCCTGCGCTTCGACCCCGCCGAGTCCCCCGCCTGCGCAGTCCCCGCCTCCGCAGTCCCCGCACCCGCGACCCCCGCACCCTCCGAGAAGAGCTGACCCCCGTGCCGCAGAATCTGAGCATCGTCGTCCCCGCGTACAACGTCGAGGCCTACCTCCTCGAGTGCCTCACCTCCCTGGCGGACCGGGACGACGTGGGCGAGGTCGTCGTGGTCGACGACGGCTCGACGGACGGCACCCTCGCGCTGGCCCGCGCCTTCGCGGCGTCGCAGCCGCGCGTCACGGTCCTCAGCGAGGAGCACCGAGGCCTGAGCGCCACGCGCAACACCGGGGTCGCCGCCGCGCAGGGCGAGTTCCTCGCCTTCTGCGACGCGGACGACCGCGTCCCGCCCGGCGCCTACGACCACCTCCTCCGCGCCCTCGGCGCGAGCGGATCCGACTTCGCCTCCGGCGACGTGCGGCGCTTCGACTCCGCCCGGGTCTGGGCGCACCCGCGCTACCGGGAGGTCTTCGCCGCGACCCGGCTCGGAACGCACCTCACCCGCGATCCCGCGCTGATCCTCGACCGGATGTCCTGGAACAAGGTGTTCCGCCGCTCGTTCTGGGACCGCTCGGGGCTGGCGTTCCAGCTGGCGGAGTACGAGGACGGCCCGGTCATGATCGAGGCGCACCTGCGCGCCGCGTCGGTCGACGTCGTCTCGGAGGTGGTCTACCACTGGCGGGTGCGCGAGTCCGGTCCGCACTCGATCACGCAGCGCCTGCACGAGCCGGCGAACGCGGCGGCACGGATGACCATGGCGGTCGAGACCGCGCTCGTCCTGCAGCGCCTCGCGCCGGAGCTCCTGCCGGAGCTGGCGCTGGACATCGTGCACGGTGACATGCGGGTCGTCGCGAACGCCGTGCAGCGCGGCACCGGCGACGCGATCGGGGTCGCCGTCGCGCGGGCCTGCGACTTCCTCGACCTCCTGCCCCCGAAGCTGCTCGAGCTCTCGGAGGAGGACGCTGTGATGGTCGCGCGGTTCCGGCGCGGCGACCTCGCGGCGATCCGCAGCGACGCCCCCGGCCACGACCCGACCGGACGGACCCCGCCGCGATGACGACCGCGCGCGAGAGCGTCCGGAAGATCCTGCGGGCGAACCCGGACTACCGCCGCGTCTTCCTCGCCCAGATCGTCAGCCAGGGCGGTGACTGGTTCACGATGATCCCGCTGATCGTCCTGCTCCAGCGCCTGACCGGCGACGGCGCCCTCGGCGCACTGCTGCTCGCGGCCGAGACCGCGGTCGTCGCCGTGCTCTCGCTCTGGGCCGGCGGGCTCGTCGACCGCCTGTCGCGCCGGACGGTGCTGGTCGTCGCGCAGGCGGGGTCGGCGCTCGCCGTGCTGCCGCTGTTCCTGCTGCAGTCGGCGGCGACCGCGTGGCTCGCGGTGCTCACCTTCGGACTGCTCGCGGCGGGCAAGGCGTTCTTCACCCCGGCCGTCAACGCGATCGTCCCGCAGATCGTGCCGCGGGAGAGCCTGCTCGTCGCGAGCACCGGGCTGAACTCGGTCTGGGGAGTGATGCTCGCGCTCGGCGCCTCCCTGGGCGGCATCGCCTCCGCGCTCGTCTCGCCGTACTTCTGCTTCGCGATCACCGCCGTCGCCTACGGGTTCTCCGCGCTGCTCCTGCTCGGACTGCCCGCGGCGCGCGGGGCCGGGCAGGGGGCGGGGCGCGAGGCCGGGCGGCGCGGAGGAGCGGCCCGCTTCGCCCGCGACGTCCGCGAGGTCGCCGCCTTCTGCCGCTCCGACCGGCGGATCCCGGCCCTGCTGCTGGCGAAGCCCGGCAGCCATCTCGGCAACGGCGCCATCGCGCTCTTCCCGGCGCTTGCGCTGACGATGGCGGCGGACCCCGCCGTCGCCGCGAGCCTCCTCTTCGCCGCGCGCGGCGTCGGCGCCGTGATCGGGCCCCGCGTCGCGCGGTTCGCGGCGGAGCGCTCGCCCGACCTGCGCGGCGGGATCGTCGGCGCCGTGCTCCTCTTCGGCCTCGGCTACGCCCTGGTGTCGATCAGCACCTCCGTCGTCCTCGCGATCGCCCTCGTCCTGCTGGCCCACATCGGCGGCAGCATGAACGCGAGCCTCAGCGGCTACGGCCTGCAGTCGATCACCGCGAACGACCTGCGCGGCCGCGTCTTCGCCGTCGACAACATGATCGCCATGCTCGCGATCGCCCTCAGCCAGGCCCTGGTCTCGCTCGGGATCCTGCTCCTCGAGCCGCGCACCGTCATGGCCCTGTGCAGCGCCGTCGTCCTCGGCTGCGCGGCGCTCTGGTGGTCTGCGACCCGCCGCACGCCCCTGCGCACCGCCTGACCCCCCTGCTGCCCCGCTCCGCTCTCCAAGAGTTGTCGTACCGGCGCCTCCGCTGCGACGACTCGTGAGGAGCCGTCCGCCGACGCCGCACCGACTCTCCAGAAGTCGTCGTACCCGTGCGGCGGGTACGACAACTCTTGCGGAGCGAGCGAGCGAGCGAGCGAGCGAGCGAGCGAGCGCGGGGCGTCAGTGCCCGGCGACGCGCAGCGCGATGTCGCGGCGGTACTGGCCGCCGTCGAGGGTGATCAGGTCGAGGGCGCGGTAGGCCCGCTCGCGCGCCTCGGCGAAGTCGGCGCCGCGGGCGACGACGTTCAGCACCCGGCCGCCGGTGGCGACGAAGCGGCCGTCGACCAGCTGGGTCGCGGCGTGCGCGAGGGTGACGCCGGGGACCTCGGCCGCCGCCTCCAGGCCGCCGAGGACGCGCCCGGTGGCGGCGTTCTCGGGGTAGCCCTCGCTGGCGAGCACGACCGTCACGGCGACGTCCTCCGAGAAGGCCGGCCACGGAACGGAGGCGAGCGCGCCGGTCGCCGCCGCGAAGAGCAGCGCCGAGAGCGGGGAGACCAGGCGCGGCAGCACGACCTGGGTCTCCGGGTCGCCGAAGCGCGCGTTGAACTCGATCACGCGGATGCCGGCCTCGGTGACGATGAGGCCGCAGTAGAGGAGTCCGACGAACGGGGTGCGCTCGCGCTCGAGCTGGCGGATGGTCGGGATGGCGACGGTGTCGATGACCTCGTCGACGAAGGCGCGCTCGCTCTCCCAGCGGTCCGCGAGCCAGGGGAGCGGGGAGTAGGCGCCCATGCCGCCGGTGTTCGGGCCCTCGTCGCCGTCGGCGAGGCGCTTGTAGTCCTGGGCGGGCGAGAGCGGGACGACGTCGTGGCCGTCGGAGAGGAGGAAGAGCGAGACCTCCTGGCCGGCCAGGAACTCCTCGATCAGCACGTCGCCCGACTGCAGCCAGAACTCGGCGTGCGCGACGGCGGCGGTGCGCGACTCGGTCACGAGCACGCCCTTGCCGGCGGCGAGGCCGTCGGCCTTCACGACGTAGGGGGCGCCGAACTCGTCGATGACGCGCGTCGCGTCGACGAGGGTCGAGACGCGGGTCGCCCGGCCGGTGGGGACGCGCGCCATGTCCATCACGCGCTTGGCGAAGGTCTTCGAGCCCTCGAGGGCGGCGGCCGCGCGGTCGGGGCCGAAGGTGGGGATGCGGCGGCGGCGCAGGGCGTCGGCGACCCCCGCGACGAGGGGCGCCTCCGGCCCGATGACGACGAGCTCGATGCCCTGCTCGACCGCGAAGTCGCTGACCAGGCGCGGGCTGTTGGTGTCGAAGTGGATGACCTCCACGTCGCGCGCGATCCCCGCGTTGCCGGGGGCGGCGATGATCTCGTGCGCCTCCTCCTCCGCGAGCAGAGCGGTGATGATGGCGTGCTCACGGGCACCCGAGCCGAGGACGAGGATCTTCACCCTGACAGGATAGGCCCGCCCCGGAGCGCCCCCGCCCGCCGCGCGCCCCGTCGCCGCCCGCCCCGGCCGGCGCCGGCCCCCTCCTCCGCGAGATGCCACTTGTGCACGCCTTCTGCGGCGTGTCGCGTGCACAAGTGGCATCTCGCGAGAGCAGGCAGACACGGGGGACGCCGGGCGGCACGGCAGACTGGTCGCATGGCCAAGGGGAAGATCGACGAGGCGACCGGGCAGGACGCCGTGCGGGCGGCGCTCGCCGGCGGGGCCGATCGCACCACGACGGCGACCGCCGTGCGCTTCCTCCTGCAGATCATCGAGACGAACGTCCCGGGCCGCAGCGTCGAGGTCCGCGTGCCGCCGTTCGGTGCCGCCCAGTGCGTCGAGGGCCCGGGCCACACCCGCGGCACGCCGCCGAACGTGATCGAGATGGACGCCGCCACCTGGCTGCCCCTCGCGACCGGCTCCCTGCCCTGGAGCGAGGGCCTCGCGAGCGGCCGGATCCACGCCTCGGGCGTGCGCGCCGATCTCTCGCCGTTCCTCCCGCTGCTCCACGTCCGCCGGCCGTCGGCGAATTAACATCTCGTAAACGCACCGCCGCCGCCCCGATCGACGTTTGACGGGCAGGCCCGCGTCGGGTTGTCTGGGAAAGTTCCCCCACTGCGGCAGGAGTTCTCTCCGAATCGCCGCTCGATGCTTGGAGACCTCCTAAAGATGCGAAGCACTACCCCCGGCCGTCGCGGCCTGACCAGACTCCTCTCCGTCACCGCCGTCAGCGCGGTGGCCGGAGCGGCCCTCCTCGGAGCGGCTCCCGCGAGCGCCGCCGAGGGCGATGTCGCGATCGACATCCTCTCGATCAACGACTTCCACGGCCGGATCGAAGCCGACGGCACGACCGCCGGCGCCGCTGTCCTCGCCGGCGCAGTCGACTCCTACCGCGCCGCCAACCCGAACACGCTGTTCGTCTCGGCCGGCGACAACATCGGCGCCTCCACCTTCACCTCCAAGGTGCAGGACGACCAGCCGACCCTCGACGTTCTCAACGAGATGGGCCTGGATGTCAGCACGCTCGGCAACCACGAGTTCGACAAGGGCCGCGCCGACGTCGACGGCCGCGTGACCGACGAGTCCGACTTCCCCTACGTCAACGCGAACCTCTTCGACACGACGACCGGCGAGCGCGCCTACGACCCGTACTTCATCGCGGATCAGGGCGGCGTCTCGGTCGCCTTCATCGGCGCGATCACCGAGGACCTCCCGACGCTGGTCAGCCCGGGCGGCATCTCGACTCTCTCGGTCGAGCCGATCATCGACAACGTGAACGAGGTCGCGACCGAGCTCCAGGACGGCGACGCCGCGAACGGCGAGGCCGATGTCATCGTGCTGCTGCTGCACGAGGGAGCCGACGCCGACGCCGCGAAGACCAACACTCCTGAGGCCGACCCCGGATTCGGCCCGATCGTCACGGCTGTCGCTCCGAACGTCGACGCGATCATCTCGGGGCACAGCCACGAGGAGTACAGCACCTCGGTCGACGCAGGCCGCGCGCAGCCGACGATCATCTCCCAGACCGGCAGCTACGCCGAGAACCTGGGACACATGACAGTGACCGTCGACCCGTCCACCAAGGAGATCACCGGTCTCACGAACGAGAACGTCGTGCTCACGCAGGTCGTCCCCGACCCGACGGACGCCACCAAGACCACCATCGTCGGTGCCTTCCCGGCCGACCCCGAGGTCGCTGCCATCGTCGACGAAGCGGTCGAGTTCGCGATCGTTCCCGGCAGCGTCCAGGTTGGCACCATCACCGACGACATCTCCCGCGCCTACCGCGAGGACGGCACCACGACGAACCGCGGCTCCGAGTCCACGCTGGGCAACCTCGTCGCCGACGCGCAGCTCTGGGCCACCCGTGAGCTCGGCACCCAGATCGCCTTCACCAACGCCGGCGGCCTGCGCGACGACCTCGACTTCGCCGCCAGTGCTGAGACCCCGGGCGACGCCGACGGCGTCGTCACCTACGCGGAGGCCTCCGACGCGCAGCCGTTCGCGAACACCCTCGTGACGCTCCAGCTCACCGGTGCCCAGATCAAGGACCTGCTCGAGGAGCAGTGGGTGGGCAGCTCGGCTCACCCGCAGCTCAAGCTCGCGACCTCGGCCGCGCTGACCTACGTCTTCGACCCGGCCGCTCCCTTCGGCTCGCGCATCTCGGAGGTCTTCTTCGACAACCAGCCGATCGACCCGACGGCGACCTTCACGATCGTGACGAACAACTTCCTCTCGACCGGTGGCGACGGCTTCAGCACCTTCACCGAGGGTGTCGGCACGGCCGACTCCGGACGCATCGACCTCGACGCGTTCGTGGCCTACATCCAGGACCTCGGAACGGTCAGCCCGGACCCGGTCCAGCGCTCGGTCGGCCTCACCGCCAACCTGCCCGAGTCCGGTGAGTACGCGGTCGGCGACACGATGACCGTCGACCTCTCCTCGCTGCTGTTCAGCACCGGAGCGCCCACCGACACGGTCGTGACCGTCTCGGTCGACGACGCGGTCGTCACCACCGCCGAGATCGACCCGGCCAGGGCCGTGACCGACGACTCGACGGGTCGCGCCTCCGTCTCCGTGCCGATCGGCGAGAGCCTCGCCGGTGCCACGCACACCGCGAGCTTCGCTCTGGGCGACGCGACCGGCACGACGATCAGCCTCGATTTCGCCGTCGCGGCCGTCGCCACCACGCCGACCCCGACCCCGGAGCCCACCGAGACCGTCATCCCGACGACCCCGGCGACGACGGCCCCCGCCGTCCCGGGCGCCTCGGGCGGCTCGACCGGTCACCTCGCCGCGACCGGCGTCGACGCGACTCCGGCCTTCGCGGCCGGTGCCGCGGCGCTGCTGCTCGGACTCGGCATGACCGTGGCGCGCCTGCGCCGCCGCACCGCCGCGAAGTAGCACTCGCACAGAAGAGGCCCCGCGGTTCGCGCCGCGGGGCCTCTTCTGCGTTCACGAGCGTGCGTGACCCGCGGGCGGCCCCGGCAACGCGAGAACGCCGCCTCCCCGGAGGGGGAGACGGCGTCGGAACGCGATGAGGTGCTGTCGCGGAGCGCGGGGCTCAGTGGCGGACGGGGACCTGACGGTATCCGTCGCGGCTGGCGACGAGCACCGTCGACACCGTGCCCCATGCGGCGACGGCACCGAGGACGACGAGGATTGCGATGCTCATGAGTGTTCTGCCTTTCGTTGCTCCGACGTGTCTGCCAGGTTTGGCGATCCATCCGCCGGGATGCTCTGTACAACGTCCACTCTCGGGCTTTCTGTTCCTTAGGACAATCGCACTGTTCTTGGCCTGACGTGTAGCGTTCCTACATGGACGTGCGACGGCTGGAACTGCTCCGGGAGCTCTCGATGCGGCGCTCGATCACCGCGGTGGCGGCGGCGACGCACCGCACTCCTTCGGCGGTGTCGCAGCAGCTCAAGGTGCTCGAGCGCGAGGCGGGTGTTCCGCTGATCGAGCGCTCGGGACGCGGCGTCGTCCTCACTGCGGCCGGCCGCGAGCTGGCCCGCAGCGCCACCGAGATCGCGACCGCGCTCGAGCGCGCCGACGCGGTGTGGCAGACCTTCAAGAACAACCCGATCGGCGAGGTGACGATCGCGACCTTCCCGACGGCCGGGCAGATGCTGCTGCCGGACGCGCTGGTCGCGCTGCGCAGCGTCGAGGGGCTCGTCGTGCACTGCGAGGACGCGGATCCCGGGACCGACGAGTTCCTCGATCTCACCGCCGACTTCGACATCGTCCTGGCGCACTCTCCCAACGGCCGCAGCGCCTGGGCCGGGCACGGGCTCGCGATGGCCGAGCTGATGGTCGAGCCGCTCGACATCGCCCTGCCGCTCGGCCACCGGCTCGCCGACCGTGCGACCGTCACCGCGGGCGACCTCGTCGGCGAGACCTGGATCGGCGTGCCCGACGGCTTCCCGTTCGAGCGGATCATGCAGGAGATCGAGACGACCTCGGGCGAGCCGGTCCGCGTCGAGCAGCGCTTCGCCTCGACCCGCGTGACGGAGGCGTTCGTCGCGGCCGGCCTCGGCATCGCCGTGGTCCCGCGCTACACCGCGGGCACGGCCGGCATCGTCGTGAAGCCCCTCCGCGGCGTCAACTCCGTGCGCCACATCGTCGCGCTGATGCGCCCCGACCGCGCGGAGCGGCTCTCCGTGCGGACCGTCGTCCGCGAGCTCCGCGCCCAGGCGGGCCGGCTCCTCCACTCCATGTGACCGCGCCCTCGGAGCCGCGACGCGGCACCCGCGGAGCCGCGATGCGGTACCCCCTCATGACTGACCGCGGAGCCGCGAGGCGGCGCCCCCCTCGTGGCCGGCGTCGGAGCCGCGAAGCGGCGCCCCTCGCATGTTGGTCGAGTAGCCGCGCAGCGGCGTATCGAGCGGCGAAGCCGCTTCGCGTCTCGGTGGTGAGGGAAAGGGACGCGGCTGCGCCGCGTCATGCTGGTCGAGTAGCCCCGCCAGGGGCGTATCGAGACCCGCCGTCACCAGCAGGGCGGGTCTGCAGACTCAGGTGCAGACGGTGATGGATCTCGATACGCCCGCTGCGCGGGCTACTCGATCAGCATGGTTTTTCCATACCTATGAGGTGATCTTTCCTAGGAGACCCGCCGCCTCTCGACCGCGCTACCCGATCCGCCGCCGCCTCGCCACTCGGCCCGCGCCCGGTCGGGCACAGGGGACAATGGAGGCATGACCGATCCGCTCGACTCCTCGCCGCGCCCCGACGACGTCGAGATCACCCGCGAGGAGGTCGACGTCCGCCGTTCGCCGCGGGTCTGGCGCATCCTCGCGCTCGGCGCGGGCCTCGGCGCGATCGTCGCCTTCGTGCTCACCTTCGCGCTGCCCGAGACCGAGGGCTTCAGCCAGGCGCAGGTCTTCGGCTTCAGTCTGCTGCTGTTCGTGACGATCTTCGGCGGTCTCGCCGCGCTCGTCGTCGTGATCCTCGACCGGGTCGTCGGCCGCCGCGTCGTCCGCACCACCGCCGAGCGCACGGTCGCCCGCGAGGTGGACCGCGACGACGAGCCGACGGACGACCTAGACGCCCCGGACGAGAACGAGGCGCCCGGCACGGAGCCGGACGCCTCGACGCGCTAGAGACGACGCTCTACAAGCGAGTGGTCAGCGGCGCTTGCGGCTGCTGCGGCTCGTCGAGCGCGCGGCGTTCTGCGTGGCGCGCTTGGCCTTCTGCGACTTCTTCAGGCGACCCGCGATGAACGTCAGGAGCAGGGGCAGCAGGCGGTAGATCACGGGGACTCCTCGTCTCGGGCGCACGGAGCGGCGCTCCACGATCATGGACGATCCGTCGCCGCACGGCACCCCGTTGCGCGCATCCGGGCGCTGTGCCTGCCGGATGCGCGCTCTCCCAGCGTCAGCTCAGCTGCGTGCGCTCCACCCAGTCGAGGTACTCCGGCGTGACGGTGCCGGTGACGTACTCGCCGGTGAAGCAGCTGGTCTCGAGGTCGGTGACGTCCGAGCCCTCCAGGATCGCCGCCTTCATGTCGGCGACCTCCTGGTAGATCAGGTAGTCGGCGCCGATCGCCTCCGAGATCTCGGGGATCCGGCGGTTGTGCGCGACGAGCTCCTGCCGCGACGGCATGTTGATGCCGTAGACGTGCGGGTAGCGCACCGGCGGCGCCGCGGACGCGAAGGTGACGCTGTTCGCGCCGGCCGTGCGGGCCATGTCGACGATCTCCTTCGACGTCGTGCCGCGCACGATCGAGTCGTCGACGATCAGCACGTTCTTGCCCTTGAACTCGCTCGACATCGCGTTGAGCTTCTGCCGCACCGACTTCTTGCGCACCGCCTGCCCGGGCATGATGAACGTCCGGCCGACGTAGCGGTTCTTGTAGAAGCCCTCGCGGTACGGGATGCCCAGCTTCTGCGCGACCTGCATCGCGGCGGGGCGCGAGGAGTCCGGGATCGGCATGACCACGTCGATCGCCCCACCCGGCGTGTACTCGGCGATGGTGTCGGCGAGGCGGTCGCCGAGGCGCAGCCGGGCTTCGTAGACCGAGATCCCGGAGAGGATCGAGTCGGGCCGCGCGAGGTAGACGTACTCGAACGAGCACGGGATGAGGCGCGGGTTCTTCGCGCACTGGCGGCTGGTCATCCGGCCGTCGGGGGTGATGAAGATCGCCTCACCCGGAGCGACGTCCCGGACGATCTCGAAGCCCTGCGCCTCGAGGACGAGCGACTCGGAGGCGACCACCCAGTCGTCCGGCCCGTTCACGTTGAACCGGCGGCCGACGATCAGCGGCCGGATGCCGAACGGGTCGCGGAACGCGAGCAGCCCGTGACCGGCGATCAGTGCGATGGTGGCGTAGGAGCCCTCGACCCGCTCGTGCACGCGGGCGACGGCGTCGAACACCTCGTCCGCGTCGAGGTCGCGGCCCGAGATCGAGGCCTGCAGCTCGTTCGCGAGGACGTTGACCAGCAGCTCGGTGTCGGAGGTGGTGTTGAGGTGGCGGCGATCGACGGTGAAGAGCTCCTCGGTGAGCTCGCGCGTGTTCGTCAGGTTGCCGTTGTGGATGAGGATGATGCCGTACGGCGCGTTCACGTAGAACGGCTGCGCCTCCTCCTCGCGCTCCGCGTTGCCCTTGGTGGCGTAGCGGACGTGCCCGAGGCCCATCGTGCCGAGCAGCGAGCGCATGTCGCGGGTGCGGAACGCCTCGCGGACCTGGCCCGCCGCCTTCTTGATGTGCAGCGTGCTGCCGTCGGCGGTCGCGATGCCGGTCGAGTCCTGGCCGCGGTGCTGCAGGAGGGAGAGGCTGTCGTAGATGGACTGGTTGACCGGCCCGGAGGACACGATCCCAACGATTCCGCACATGCCGGAGGGGCTCCCAAGGGGATAGCAGGGGGGATTGACGGTCCATCCTGGCACGCGGACGACGCATCCCCTAACGGTTCGCTCCCGGCGGATCCGCCCGGGCGACGGCGCTCGCGGGTGGCGACGCGGGCGGATCGGCCGGTCGGCGGTCCGGCTCACCGGACGCGCGCTCAGCCGCGGCCAGCTGCTCGATGGCCGGATCGGGCCGGCCGAAGATCTCGGCGATCGCGGCGCTCACCTCGACGGCCGTGAAGCCCGTCGTGAAGTGCAGCTCCGGCCAGCGGTGATGGAGGACCGTCGCGCGGAGCAGTCGGCGGACGATTCTCGCGGCAGCCGGGGGCAGCGTCGTGCGGAGTCGGCGTCCACCGTGATGATCCGGTCGGATCTCCGCCGGCGTGCTCGGTTCGCTGGGTCCGTCGGTGATCGTCACTTCGACGACGTCGTCGTTCTTGAAATGCGCCTGTTCGCTTCGCGTCAGCATCATCAGCGCGAGCAGTGAGTGCTTCCTCTCGCCGGAGAACTGCAGCTCGTCACGTTGCCACGCGGGCAAGCGCGTCGCTTGGAGGACGATGCCGGCCGCGACGTCGAACGTCTTCCACGAGACGACGACGGTCCGGCCGGGCGTGCAGTCAGCCTCAGTCATCGGGTCCTTCTCTGTGTGCGAAGAGTCGTCCCGAAGGCTCGCTGAAGTCCGAAGGCGGATCGGCAGAATTGGCCGACGAATAGTCGCGTCTACCTTCGCTGGTCAGGTTCACCCCATGATCGCGCGCGATTGCGAAGGAATGGACGATCTCGTTGCTCATGTTCGCACCTCTATTCCTTCTTTTCTGTCGAACGATGCCCTGCTCCGAATGCGCGTTATGCCCCACGATGCCCTGGCTTCAGCAGTGGGTTCAGCTCAACGCTCGAGCAGGACGGTGGTGAAGCTGTACGACCTCACCGGAGAGTTCTCCCAGGCCTGCCCGATGATGCTCGATATCCGTCGGAACGTCTCGCGTTCTCCCGGGTCGTCCGCCAACAGCTCGCCCGATCCGCGAATGAGAATCAGAAAAGAGAAGGCCTGGTACCAGGACAGGTCTCTCATCTGCTCCGCGAACGAGGGCCAGTTCTCGACCCTCCACGGGAACTCCAGCGCACGTCCGTAGCAGTCCCAGAGGTGCTCGACGGTCCGCATCCCGCTCGCGTGAAGTTCGATCAGCCCGCCGTCCGTCTCCGTCACATCGATGAGGTTCGCCAAATGCAGATCTCCGGCCTCAATGTCGAACAGCCACGGCCTTCCCGTATAAGGTGCAATATTCATTTCCTCGCCAGTGCTTGCGATGAGCAGCCTCGGATAATGACGATCCTCGCTGCATGTCCGTTCACATCGCTCCCCTTTTTCTCGGTGACGGTGCTGGAAGCATCATTCGTAATTGGTCCGTCCTTCTCGCAGATCGGCGAAGGTCGGCTCTTCTTTGCCGAAAAGATCGAAAAAGACATTCGACATCTCCCATGCATGAGTGCCGGTCGTGTACCAGAGCTCGGGCCATCTGTGAAAGACTACCGTCGCGTGTAATAGTGCATATAGCTTGCGTGCAAGACTCACGGGAATTCTTATTCTGAGAATGGTTCGTTCTCGCCTCGAATCTGGATGATGAGACCGGTCGTCAATCTCTCCTTCACGAGCGACAAGTTCCGCCGCGTCTACTTCAACGAAATCGATCAATACCTCATGGACGCCGCCGGCGTGCCTGGCGCATTGTCGTGT
The DNA here is from genome assembly GCF_004366415.1 of Rathayibacter sp. PhB151. NCBI lineage: Bacteria > Bacillati > Actinomycetota > Actinomycetes > Micrococcales > Microbacteriaceae > Rathayibacter > Rathayibacter sp. PhB151. The sequence continues at coordinate 24,166 of NZ_SOEN01000001.1, forward strand.
TCGGTCATTGAGATCGAAGTAGAATTCGACTTCGTCATTCGTAATACCTATTTCTTCACGAGTTGCTCGAGGAAGTCGCGTAGACTCGCCGAATAGGCGTAGGGCGATGTCTAGTGATTCGAATTTGATATGCTTCACATCCCCACCCTCGACTTTACTGCAATGTTTTGCGGAAATATCTTTCACCTTCCTCTGGCCTGAATACAGAGCCACCATTTCCCTCTTCAATCACAACCACGCCCCGCTCGGCGTCCCAGTGGCCGACCCGCCCTCGCTGGAGATAGCGGGCCTCGCTCGCGATATTTCCGTCGAGGATGTCGTCGACGTATTTGATTAGGTCTTGATGATCAAAGCCATCGATCTGATGGTCCATGTCTCCCTGAAACAATCGTTGACGAGAGTGGTCTGCAATGTTACGAGCCTGCTCAGACGCTCCGTCGCTTGCGCCGTCATCTTCCTCGCTGCAATCCGGCATCACCAAGGGGCAGTCCGAGTGCTGAGTTGGGTCCTCGGCCTCCGCGGCCCCGTCATTCGCGCCGGTCGAGTCTCCGGACATCGACAGCACGAGGCCGACGGCGCCGGCTGCGCCGAAGAATCGCCCGGCTGCGGCCCACGGAACGGCAGGTATCTCGACGTCCCATCCGGGCGCCTGCCACGTGGGCGCCATCGGGGGAGCGAGCGTCGTCGCCTTCCCCGCAGGGCCGGAGTGCCGCGCGAGGGACTCGTCGCGTCGCTGGTCGACGCTCGGGCGGCCCGCGGGCGCGGGCGCTGCGCTCCCCGATCTGGGCTTGGGCTTCGGGGCCGCATTCGGCGCGTTGCCGTAGCCGTTCGCGTTGTCGAAGGTTCCGAGGGGACGCAGGCCGGACGCGTCGGACAGTGTCACGGGCGAGTTCGACGAGTACGAGTACCCGTTGTTCTGCTGCGGCTCGAACGGCGACAGGACCGGGTCGACGCTGACGAACTTCCCGAGGCCCGGGTCGTACTCCCGCGCCCCGAGATGCGTCAGGCCGCTGGCGGACGACCTCGGCGCGTTCAGGTACGCGTTGCTCGACGTCCATCCGGATCCGGGCCCTCGGCTGTTGCCGTAGGCGTCCATGAATCGCCGGCGGACGGATCCGGTGGCCTGGTCGACGGAGACGGACGCCGTTCCCACCGTGTCGGTCGCGAGCCAGACGACGGTGCTCACCGCGGGTGCGGCGTCGGTCGTGGTCCGCTCCGCGACGGCGGCGCCGTTGAAGCTGTAGGTGCGGGTCCCGGAGGTGGTCGAGGAGCCCGGCTTCCGCTGCAGCACGGTGTCGCCCAGGAAGAGGCGCGCCCCTTCGCCGGAGTCGACGCGCAGCAGGAGGTCGCCCGACGCGTCGTAGACGTTCGCCTGGGTGGTCGGACCCGCCACCACACCGCTCAGCTTCCCGCGCGCGTCCCAGTTCAGGGTCTGGCCGGGCCGGCTCACCGTGTTGCCCGCGCCGTCGTAGGCGTAGCTGCTCGTCGCCGGCGCTCCGGCTCCGGTGGTCTGCGCCCTCGCGCTCACCGCGTGGGCGTGCCCGGCCGCACCGTAGCTGTAGTCCGTGGTCGAAGCGACTCCGCCGCCCGCCGCCGCGGCCGTCGTCTGCGTCGTCCGATTCCCGGTGACCGGATCGACCGTGTAGGTCGTCCGGTATGCGGCCGACCCGCCGAGTGCGACTCCCTCGCCGCTGTCACCGCACGTCCAGGTCCCGTCGGCCGATGCCGGGGTCCACGCGTCCTTCAGGTTCTGCAGGGCGTCGTACGCGAAGCACTGCATCTCCTGCGCCGCAGTGTCCGCGGGGGACGGCGTGACGGTGTCGATGCCGGGGTCGCCGATCCGGGTGCGGATCGACGTGATGCCACCCGCGGGGTTGCGGCCGATCGTGCGGTCCGCGACCGTGAACGCCCCCCGCGTGCCGATGGTGAGGTTGCGGATCGCGGTGATCCGCCCGGTCGCGCCGTCGTGGTCGGTGGTGGTGAACATCTTCGTGTGCCCGGCCGCGCCCGGGTCCGGGTCGCTCTGGAACTGGGCGACGTCGCCGGTGTTGGTCAGGACGACCTTGCTCACGTAGTCGCGGAGTCCGGTCGAGCCGGCGACGAGCCCGAGGGAGTCGTAGCGGGTCTCCACCGTCTCCGCGGGGAGGCCCGGCTGTCCGGGCAGCCCGGCGACGGCCGGGAGGATCGACTTCTTCAGCGCCCCGTCCCGGTAGTACTCGAGCCCTTGCGTGTATCGGAAGCCGGAGAAGGCCGGCGCGCCCTCGGGGATCGAGGTCGTGACGCTGGTCGGCCGGTACCCGGCGTCGATCGCGTCGATGCTCTTCAGGTAGGTCTTGCCGTCGACCGTGCTCGACGAGGCGGCGAGCTGCCCCTTGGCGCGGAGGTCGTAGGTCCAGCCGGCGAGCTGGGCGCCGGCGCCGTCGAGCTGCGCCACCTTCCGGTCGAGCTCGTCGTAGCGGTACGCGAGAGCGACTCCACGTCCGTCCACCGAGGTGAGCACGTTGCCGGCGTCGTCGTAGGTGAAGCTCGAGGACCCGGTGTCGGGATCGCTGGAGCCGGTCTTGCGTCCGCGGACGTCGTAGCTCCAGGACCAGGTGCTGCCGTTCTGGTCCTTCATGGTCGCCATCCGGCCCTGAGCGGTGTAGCTGTATGAGGTGGTGATCGGCGAGGCGGAGTCGACGGCTCCCTGCCACTGGACGAGTCGGCTGGTGAGGCCCCGAGCGTCGGTGTAGGTCGTCTGCGCGGTGGCGCCGGCGGGCGGCGTGACGTCGACGCGGTCGACTCCGGAGTAGCGGGTCGTGGTCGTCGAGCGGAGATTGTTGCCGACCTCGTAGAGCGAGGAGGCGGTGATCCTGCCCGCCGAGTCGTAGGAGTGGACGGTGCGGGTCGGGATGTTGTTGGACGAGTAGGCCTGCAGCACCACGGCGCTGCTCGAGTACTCCTTGTTCGCGCCGTACGGTCCGTTGGTGGCGATGATCTGCCCGAGGCTGTCGTACTGGCTGTCCGCCACGACCGTGCTGTTCTCGGGCCCGGGGGTCCGGGACTGCACGACCCGGCCGAGGCCGTCGTAGACGTCGAGCTTCTTCAGGACCTGCCCGGCCGAGATCGTCGACGTCTCCACAGTGGAGATCCCGGTCGCGTTGATCGCGTAGCTGAAGCCGATGCTCGGGGAGTCCGGGTTCTCCGTCTTCAGCCGGCCCGGCTGCCAGACCGCCGTCAGCCGGCCGAGGGCGTCGTGGTCGGTCGAGGTGATCCGGCCGTTCGGATCGGTGCTCGTCGTGGCCTGGCCGCGGGCGGGGTCGAGCGCGGTGACGCTCTGCCAGCCCTTCGGGTTGGTGACGACGATCTGCGTCGGGGCTCCGGAGCCCGCGGCCGCACCCGCCGCCGGGGTGTACGCGGTCGTCGTGGTGCGCTGCGCGACGTCGGCGACCGAGGTGACACGGCCGAGGGCGTCGTAGCCGGTGGTGCTGGTCCGCAGCCAGGTCGGCGTGTATCCGGAGTACGACGCGGCGACCCAGTTGCCGGTGGCGTCGCCACGCGACGGTGCGGCGCCGGCCTCCGCTCCGTCGTACGCCGCCCGGGTCTGGACGATGACGTCGTCGGGGTAGCTCGCGTCGACGCCGCAGGCCTTCCCGAGCTTCAGGACCTCGCTGGAGAGCCCGATGATCCAGGCCGTCGTGTTCGCGGCGGCGTAGCTCGTGATCGTGCAGCTGGAGAGCTCTCCAGCGGGTGCGACGACGCTGACCGCGGTCGGGTAGCCGTAGGTCGGGTCGAAGGCGGTCGTCGTCGTGGTCATCCGGTCGCCGCCGGTCGAGAGGCGCTCCGTGACCTGGACGGTCCCGTCGCCGAGCTTCCGGGACTGCCGTGCACCGTCGTCGGCGCCGACGGCGGAGGCCCACGGCGTCGTCACCGTGCCGGTGAGCACCGTGTCGTCGACGTACGTCCTCACCTCGCGCACCCGGCCGGCGAGCCACCGGTCGTCGGGTGCCTCGGTGCCGGGGACCATGCGCGCGCCCGGCTTGCCCCGGTCTCCGTTCAGTCCCCGGTAGAAGACGTAGTCGGTCCGGACCCGCTTGTCCGAGGTGCCCGGATCGCCGACCCGGACGCTCAGCTGCGCGTAGCCGGCGTACTCCGACCAGGTGCGCTTCGCCTCCGGCAGCAGGGGGTTCCGGTCGTAGCGCCAGGCCACCCCTCCGCTGTAGTCGTAGGTGGACACCTTCGTCGGGTCGACGGCGCCGTCGGTCTGCGGGCTCTCGAGCATCGTGCCGACGACGTAGGCGTTGAAGAGGTCCAGGCGCGGCACCGCTCCGGTGACCTTCGGCGTCCACCACTGCGGGAAGCAGCGTCTGGTGTTCCCGGCGAGATCGCCGAGCACCGCGGACTGGACGGCGGGGTCGTCGCACTCGGGGGCGAGGTAGGTGACGCTGATCCCGCCGCCGGTGGGCAGCCGGACCGCGTTCAGCCGCATCTTGTTGAGGAGCGCGTAGCCGATCGCGGCTCGTGCCCGGTTCTGGAGCTGTCGGCCGGAGAAGGTCGTCGTCCCCTCCTGCAGCGTGCTCGCGCCGCTGCCGCCGGCGTGCGCGATCGAGTCGAGCCAGAGGGCGGGGTCGGTGCCGTCGCCCGTGTCGGGGAAGGAGTGGCCGAGCGTCCAGGTGTCGACGGTGGCGTAGGCGGAGGGGGTGCGGACCTGGGTGGTGACGGTGTCCAGGCGCGCGGTCGTCCAGAAGGTGGGCGAGCGCTGGCCGTCGCAGCTGCCGGTCGTGCAGTTGAGGTCGAACGGGACGTCGGGGTAGACGCTCGCGCTTCCTGCGGCGCCGTCCACGCCCGGTGTCCGGACGTCGCCGCCGAGGGCCAGCGGTGCGCACGCGCTCGCGTCGGAGGCGTTGCAGCGGCCGGTGGCGCTGTAGCCGAAGGTCACCTTCCCGGTCGCGGCGTTCGCGGCGTAGACGGTGCCCTCGGTCAGGCCGTACTCGATGCTCGTCAGAGCGCCGCCGCGGACGTAGCCGGTCGGGCCGGTGCCGGCCGTCGATCGGAAGCGATTGGTCTCCTGGGCGTAGGAGAAGACCTCGGCGTTGCCGTGCGTGTCGACGACGTAGTCGAGGTTCCAGCGCCACGCCTGCGCGCAGGACGACGATGCGAAGGTCGAGCCGTGGCAGGGCTCGCCCGCGTCGTCGCCGAAGACGGGCGCGGTGAAGACCGACTTCGTCTCGGGACTGCCCGGCGACCAGCCCGGGAGGCGGTTCCGGCCGAAGAAGTACTGGGTGCCGTCGGTGGTGGTCATCCGCCAGCACTCGGCGTCCTTCGCGCCGTTGCCGGCGCACTCGGCGGATCCGGTGAGCTTCTCGATCCGGGACCCGTCGTCCTGCTCGAGCTTCCAGATGTTCGTCGTCCCGTCGCGGACGAGCACGCCGGAGTGGCCGCCGAACGACAGGGTCGCGTTGTCGGTCTTCCAGCAGAGATCGCCGGACGCCTTCGCATCGCGGCCGGCCGCGTCCTCGAGGGCGCAGGGGAGATAGCTGCGCTCGATGAAGCCGCTGCCCGCCAAGTCCCAGCCCTCGCCGACGACCGAGGTCTGGTTGTTGGTGGAGGCGGTGCGGCCGTCGACGCTCTGCGAGTCGTAGGCGAGAGCGAGCTCCGGCTGCGGGCCGGCCGCCGGGGGTGGGACGGCCAGCGGGTAGCTCCAGACGAAGGCGCCGGTCTGGGCGCTGACGTCCCAGGTGCTCGACGGCGCGAGCGAGGTCGCCCGGTAGTCGCCGTTCCCCGCCGCCGAGCTCGCCGCCGCGGCCGCGGTCACCACGGTCGGCGTCGCGTCCGCCTGCACCCTCATGACGCTCGCTCCGCCGGTGCTCTTCGACGCCACCGGTGTCGCCGCTGCTCTGCGGGGAGCGATCGCCGCCGCCGTCCTGATCGCCGACGCCGGCGCGGCTGTCGCCGTCGAGGGAGTGCCCGGGATCTGCACCCAGGACACCCGCGAGGCGTAGTCCCCGCCGTAGAGGGCCGACGTCAGCTCGTCCGGCACCGACAGCTCGACGACGCCCGCTGCGGTCGTCCCGTCCGTGCGGGACACCTCGAGGGTCAGACCGGTCGCACCCTTCGCCGCCGCCTCCTCGGCGCTGAGGATCGAGACGGACACCGACTCGACGGCGGGAGAGCCCTCCGCCGGACTCGCCTGGACCGTGATGCCCGTGTCGCCGAGCTCCGTCGAGGAGGTGTGCGCCCCTGCCTCCGGTTCGTCTGCTGACAGGAGGGCCGCGAGGCGCATCGCCGTCGACGCCGCAGCGGGCGACGCCGCAGCGGGCGACGCGGCGTCCGGCGACGAGGGAGAGGAGGTCTCGGCTGACAGATCGACGTCGAACGACTCCGGCTCCGGCAGTGCTGCCTCGTCCACGAGTGGAGCGGGTGCCGCTTCCCCGTCGGACTCGCGTCCGGCGATCGCATCGACGTCGACGAGGACGCCGCGGTCGACCGGCGGCACGACCTCGGCGGCGTGGGCAGGTGTCACGGAGAGGACCGTGACGACCAGCACGGCACTGACCGTCGAGGCGAGGAGGCGCCGGAAGCGGGCGCGACGGAGGAGGGAGTTCGGAGATGCCACAGGAAGGCCCGTTTCTCGAGGGTGTGCCGTCGGAGACGGACTAGTGGTCAAGCGGGTGCGGGGCGACCGAGGCGGGGGTCTGCGGACGGGTGGGGGTCGTCGGGTCGGCGGAGGCGGCGATCCTGAGCTGTGCGACGGTGGATCGAGTGCCGTCGGCGTTGGGGACGTTCGCCCAGCTGCCGACCTTGTCGACGCTCGTGACGACGAGCGTCGAGACCTCGGCGATCGGCGTGACCGTGACCGTCGCCGACCGGCCGGAGGCGTCCAGGCAGACGACGTGGGTCTCCCCGCTGCTGCTCCCGCAGGCGGGCAGCGCGTCGACCTCGGTCTTCAGGCTGTAGTCGCCCGGCACCCCGTCGGAGGGGACCCAGCGGTAGAGGAACCTGTCCACCCCGTCCTCGGCCGGTGCCTCGAAGTGGACGGTGAACGGCCGGCCCACGGTGTACCCCGCGGGGCCGGCGTCGTTCGTGATCGTCGGAAGGGTCGAGGGGCCGCTGCTGCGGACGGTGAAGTAGCACCACGGGGAGTCGTCCGACTGCAGACGAACGTCGTCCGCGCGGGCCGACCAGGCGTAGCGTCCGTCCGCCAGTGTGCCGGCGTCGATCGTCATCGTGCGGTCCCAGCCGTCGGGCTCGATCGGCGTGGTGGCGAACACGACCCTGCCCGCATCGGGCGGGGCGTCGTGGCCGGTGCCGCCGTTGCTCGCCGTCACGACCTGGAAGCGCCCGTACATCGGATCGCCGTCGGGGTCGTGCATCGTCGCGCGGAGGACGAGCGCGGTGCGGTTGGTCACCCAGGCAGGATCGGAGGCGACGCCGCAGCCGCGATCGGGTGTCGACATCGCGACGTTCGTCGGCGAGTCCGGCCTGCGGTCGTACGTGACGGTCAAGGAGGCGGAGGGATCGAACCGCTTCCACTGGCTGTGGGCGGCCTCGTCCGGCGCTCGCAGACCGAAGGTGAGGGAGTCGGCGTTCGAGCCGGCGGCGACCTTCGCCCCCTCGGAGGCGTTCCATCCGACGTTCTTCTCCGGGCAGTCCGCCGCGCCTCGCCGCCCGGACGCGACGACGGTGTCGAGCTTCTGGATCCAGTTCCCGCCACCCGATTCGTTCCAGGTCGCGCCCTCGCGCATGCTGCCCGTCCACCAGAGCTCGACCGGTGTCGCGGTGCAGTTCCAGGACCAGATCTCGTGCGCGCTGAAGCTCGCGCTGATGATGTCCGCGCCCTTGATGCCCTCGGTGGGCATCAGGAAGAAGGATCGGGCGCTGCGGATGTCCCCCGCGGGATCGTCGACGGAGCCGACGGACTGCCCGCGGCCGTCGTTGCCCTGCCCATCGAGGAACGAGGCGTTCGGCAGGTTGGACGCCACCCACCAGGAGTGAGCGCGAGTGCCGGAGAAGTCCGGGTCGATGAAGACGGGAAAGTCGAGGCCGGGAGTCGCGAGAACGGAGTCGACGTCCAGGGACAGGGTGTCTCCCGTCGTGCTCGTCGGGACCGTGCTCGACTCGGGTGCGTCGCCCGTCGGTCGGCTTCCCCCGTCGACGGAGGACGAGTCCCACCAGGTCGGTGCGCTAGCGACGAGGGCGGAGTCCGTCCCGTCGATCTCCGCCGACAGGCCGCCGTCGGCCTCCCGAGAGACCTCGCCGCCGTCGAACTCGAAGCGGACGGTGTCGAGCTCCGGATTCGTGGCGGCCTCCGGCGTCTTCACGATCAGGACCTGCGACATCCCGACGTTGGTCGACGTGACCCGGAGGTCCACCTCGGGGAAGACGTCCCGGTACAGCGCCGTCGAGCCGTCCAGAACCGGGCTCGGCAGCACGCCGTGCTCCCAGTTCATCGACAGCCAGGCGCCCGTCGCCGTCCGGATCTGTGCCAGCTTCCGATCGCCGCCGCCCGAGAATCGGACGGGCACCGTGGCGACTGCCGGCTCGATCGAGCCGTCCGCTGTCCGGGACATCCTGGTGTCCACGTCGATCCACGAGCCGTTCCGCTCGACGCGCTGCGGCTCCGTGCTCGCGACGTACTGCATCGTGCCGTCGGGCAGGGCCGTCGTGATCTCGGTCGCGGTCGTCCTGCTGCTGACCACGACACCGTGGTCGAACGTTCTCGCGAGGGACGCGGCGTCGGCGTCGGTGGAGGCTTCAGCGGCATCGGCGGTCGCGGCGGCGACCCGCTCGACGGTGGGCGCCGTCGGAACCGCGCCCGCGACCGGCGCCAGGAGCGGGGCGATCAGGGCGGCGACGGCGAGGAGCGGCACGCGCCGCCCGCGGCTCCGATCGCCGGTCGCGCTCCTGCGGAACTCCGTGTGCTGCACTGCCCACTCCTGCCTGTCGACGGACAGGTGAGTGGACCTCACCTCGTCTCGGGTCGAGAGCCTGGCAGCCGACGCGCGAATCCCCCCTGAAGATCTTCGAAGCCGATCGGATCGAGAGCCGAGCGGCTCACTGCTGAAGGGGCTCGGGAGAGCGCGCTACGCCAGCGCGGGAGCGGACTCGGTCTCCGGACGGAGCGCTTCCGACCGGCGCAGCGCCCGCCGAAGCTGGCGCGTCGTGCGGGCCGCCGATGGCGCGTCCTGCGTCAGCAGCCGATCGAGGAGATGACGTACCCGCCGCCCACGTAGGACGGCCCGTGGTAGCCCCAGGCGTTCAGGTCGGTCGCGTTCGTGACTCCGGCGACGAGGGCGGGTTGCGAGCGGCCGGAGTTGTCGAGGTTGCCGCCCCAGGCGTACACGGTCGCGTTCGAGGCGAGCGCCAGGTAGGTGCCGTCAGTGCTGAACACCTTCGTCAGGGTGACGCCTGCGGGGATCGTCCTCGCCTCCGTGCGGTAGGCGTTGCCGGCGGGCTGCGCGGCGAAGAACTGGGCGACCGTCCCCGCCGTGGTGGCGTACACGCCGCCGGTGTAGCCCTCGTAGGTCCAGGCATTGGTCGTCGCGACGTTCTCGGCGCGCAGGATCCAGCCCGCGCCGCCGGGCGACGAGGTGAACGCGGCGCCCTGCGTCCACAGCTCGCCGGAGCCGGTGAGGGCGTAGACGGTGGACTGCCCGGCCTGGAACTCGACGATGTCCGCCGGAGCGCCGCCCAGGGCGGTGAGGGCGTGGCTGCCGTTCCAGGCGCTGACGCCGCCGTCGGCGCGGAGGATCCCGCCGCCGAAGGCGAGGACGCCGTTGGCTCGGCGGTAGCTCCAGGTGCTGATCGCCGACGCCCCGGCCGTTCCCGCGATGAGCGTGGCGGCGACCCGCTCGCCCGAGGTCGCGTTCGCCCACCAGTGCAGGCCGGTGCTCGTGAGGGCGTAGCTGTAGCCGTCGTTCGACTCGGCAGCGAGGACCGTGCCGGTGACGCCGGTCACCGCCGCGACCGTGAGGGGCCCGGCGCCGGTCCCCGTGCGGTACCACTGGCGGACGGAGTCCGCTCCGGCTCCCGCGGCGACGCCGCCGGCGGAGGTGTTGCCGGCCTGCACGCAGGTCCAGGTGTCGATGAACACCATGCCCGTCACCGCGGCTCCGGCGAACGTCAGGGTTCCGGGAGCCGTCACCGGGGCGCCGAGGTTCGCTCCCCAGTAGCGCACCCGGCCGTCGGCGGTCAGCACGGCGGCGTTCCGGCCGGCGCTGGCGGCGAGCTCGTCACCGGAGATCGCGCCGTGGACGCCGTCGACGACTCCGGGCACGACGGCGGAGGAGAACGTCGGCTGCTGATTCGCGCCGCCGGGGGAGCGCGTGAGCTCCACCACCTGGCCGGGGCTCGCGGTCACCGTCCCCGGCGCGTAGGCGATCGCCGTGCCGTAGGTGGCCGTGATCGTGTAGGAGCCCGCGGAGCCCGACGCCGCGAACGCCGGGACGGAGACGACGCCCTCCGTGCCGACCGCCACCACGGCGGAGCTCCCGCCGGCGGAGAAGCCGAGCCCGGGCGGGAGCGTCACGGTCACCGAGGCGCCCCTGGCCGCAGGAGACGTCCCGTCGAGGGCGCGGAAGAGCACGGTGCCGGCGGGCACGACGTCGCAGCGGACCGCCTCGAAGCCGGTCACGTCGAGCAGATCGGGCGGACCGACCGGCTCGGGCGGTGTCGAGGCGGCGGCGTGCGGTGCCGCGGTGACCACGGCAACGGTGGGGATCGTCCAGGCGGCGGCCGCCACGATCGAGCGCCGGCGGAGCGGCGGGCCGGACGGGGAGGCGGGGTCGGCCATCAGGTTTCCTCGGGGGCGCGGAGGACGGCGTGGAGTGCGACGCCGTCCCGGATGAAGAGGGGACGCGCCGATCATGGCAACGCAACCATCGTCATGTCTGCCGTGATTCTCAGATCAACCCCTGAAGGGGGTGCGGTCCGCCCGAACCCGATGCGGGGTCGTCGGGCCTCCCGACGGCAGCGTCTGCGTGGCGCGGCCCTTCGGTAGGGTCGTCGCGTGAGCAACGAGACGAGCAGCTACGCCCGCGCGGGAGTCGACACGGCGGCCGGGGACCTCGCCGTCGAGCTGATGAAGGCGGCGGTGTCCGCGACCCACGACCGCAACGTGCTCGGGGGAGTGGGCGGATTCGCCGGCCTCTACGACGTCTCGTTCCTCAAGGACTTCCGGGCGCCGCTGCTCGCGACCTCGACCGACGGCGTCGGCACGAAGGTCGCCATCGCGCAGGCGATCGACAAGCACGACACCATCGGGCAGGACCTCGTCGGCATGGTCGTCGACGACATCGTCGTGGTCGGCGCCCGCCCGCTCTTCATGACCGACTACATCGCGTGCGGCAAGGTCGTCCCCGCGCGGATCGCGGACATCGTCGCGGGGATCGCCCGCGCCTGCTCGGCCACCGGGACCGCGCTCGTCGGCGGCGAGACCGCGGAGCACCCCGGGCTGCTCGGGCCGGACGACTACGACGTGGCCGGAGCGGCCGTCGGCGCGGTCGAGGCGGACGCGGTGCGCGGCGCTGACCGGGTGCGCGACGGCGACCTCGTGATCGCGATGGCCTCCTCCGGGCTGCACTCCAACGGCTACTCACTCGTGCGGCACATCCTCGCGGAGAAGAAGGTCCGCTTCACCGACACCTCCGCCGAGCTCGGGGGCGTCGTGGGCGAGGTGCTGCTCGAGCCGACCCGCCTGTACACGGCGCCGCTGCTCCGGGTGCTCGAGGACGAGGCGCTCGGCGCGGGTGTGCACTCGATCAGCCACGTGACCGGCGGCGGGATCGCGGCGAACCTGGCGCGGGTGCTGCCGCGCGGCTCCTGGGTCGAGGTCGAGCGCTCCAGCTGGAGCCCTGCCGACGTGTTCCGGGCGCTCGCCGCGATGTCGGGGGCGACGCTGGAGAGCACCGAGGGCACCTGGAACCTCGGCATCGGGATGTTCGCCGTCGTCGACGCCGACGCGGCGCCCGCGGTGATCGCGGCGCTCGAGGCGTCGGGCGTGCCGTCCTGGGTCGCGGGCCGGGTGTCGCTGAGCGAGCGCTCGCTCGACGGCTTCGAGCAGGGCGCCAAGGGCGTCGACGGCGGCGCGGTGCGCCTGGTCGGCTCGTACGCGGGCTGACCGCGGGCTGTCGACTCGCGGGGGCGCTGAGGCGCGGGGGTCCGGCTCGACCTCGGGCTCGTCGATCGGGCTCCGGCTCGTGGGAACCGGCTGATCCGGCGTGCCGGGGGTGATTCCGCGAGCCGGAGACACCGGTGTTGGAGCTTCGGCACGTGAGTCGGGCCTCGGCTCGTGAATCCCGGCCGATCCGGCGTGCCGGAGGTGGTTCCGCGTGCCGCAGGTTCCGGTGGTCGAGCTTCGGCTCGCGGGACGGGCCTCGGCTCGTGGGAATCGGCTGGTTCGGCGTGCCGGAGCTGCATCTGCGTGCCGGAGGTTCCGGCGGTGGAGCTTCGGCACGTGAGTCGGGCTTCGGCTCGTGGGAACCGGCTGATCCGGCGTGCCGGAGGTGGTTCCGCGTGCCGGAGGTTCCGGCGGTGGAGCTTCGGCGCGTGGGACGCGCCTCGGCTCGTGGGAATCGGCTGATCAGACGTGCCGGAGCTGGATCTGCGTGCCGGAGGTTCCGGCGGTGGAGCTTCGGCACGTGGGACGCGCCTGGGCACGTGGGAATCGGCTGATCAGGCGCGCCGGAGCTGGATCCGCGTGCCGGAGGTTCCGGCGGTGGAGGTTCGGCACGTGAGTCGGGTTTCGGCTCGTGGGAACCGGCTGATCCGGCGTGCCGGAGCTGGATCCGCGTGCCGGGGGTTCCGGCGGTGGAGGTTCGGCACGTGAGTCGGGTTTCGGCTCGTGGGAACCGGCTGATCCGGCGTGCCGGAGCTGGATCTGCGAGCCGGAGGTTCCGGCGGTGGAGGTTCGGCACGTGGGACGGGCCTCGGCTCGCGGGGATCGGCTGGTTCGGCGTGCCGGGGGTGGTTCCGCGTGCCGGAGGTCCGGCCGGAGGGGTGGGGCGGGGTGCGTCAGGCCGGGCGGTGGCGGCTCGCCGGCGATGGAGCCCCCGGGGCGGCGGGCTGCGCGGCAGGGCGCCGGCGCTCGGGGGCGTGCGCCCGCTCCCAGGAGTGCTCGCGGCGGGTCAGCAGCCAGGAGCCCCAGGCGCAGAGCAGGAAGGCGGCCGCCGTCGCGAGCAGCGCGGTGATCCAGGTCGCGGCGTCCCGGCTGACGAGGAGGTTCGCGGCGAGGATCAGCACGCCGAACGCGGCGCCGACGCTCGTCCCGGCGATGAAGGCGCCGCTCCGACGGCTCATCGCGCGGACGGTGACCATGCCGGCGATCGCGCCGAGGCCTCCCACCGCGCCGAGGCCGGCGCCGGAGGCGACGCCCATCAGCATCCCGAAGCCGACCAGCGCGGAGGGGTCGAGCGCCCCGGCGGCGAGCGCGCTCGGGAGGTAGAGGGCCAGGGCGACCGCGGCTCCGACCGCGCCGCCGACGAGGACGGCGCCGATCAGCAGTGCGGCGGTCACGGACATGATCCGGGCGACCGGGCGCGCGGATCCTTCGGGTTCGAACATCGCGGCTCCATCGACGCGGACCCGCGGGTCGTTCCGCGGGTGGACTTCGGACACTACGCCTCCGAGAGCCCTGGCGGGGTCGGCGCGGCGGAGTCCTCGCGGTGCGGCCAGGTCCGCCGGGCCGACGCTCGGGAGCTGTGGCCGATGCTGCGTCGTGCGGCGTCGCGGAGTGAGTGACGCCGGTCCGGCGGCGCGGACTCAGCGGCCGGACGCAGCGGCCCGGACGCAGCCCCGCGGGCCCAGCGAGGCAGGCTCAGCGCCGCAGGGTCTCGCTCGGCAGCTCGCCGAAGCGCTGGGTGTAGTGCTGGGCGAACCGGCCGCCGCTGATGAAGCCCCAGTGCGCGGCCACGTCACCCACGACGAGGGTCTGCGGGCCGCCGGCGACGAGCTCGTCGTGGGCGAGGTCGAGGCGCACGCCGCGCAGGTACTGCCGCGGCGTCATCGAGTAGGCGCGCTGGAAGGCGAGCTGGACGCCGCGCACGGTCAGACCGGCGGCGTCGGCGATGTCGGCGACGCCGAGCGGCAGGTCGGCGTTCGCGTGCACGAACTCGACCGCCCGTCGCAGCCGCCGGGCGCTGACCGAGTGCGGTGCGGAGGGCAGCGGGACGACCCGGTGCGCGAAGGCCTGCAGCACGGCCGCGGCGGCGACCTGCGACGCGGATTCGCGCTGCAGCGACGAGGGAGCCTTCACTCCGGTGAGCGTGTCGCGGAGCACCCGCACCGCCGCCCACCAGGGTGCGGGCGAGTGCGCGAGCGGGGCGAAGCGGATCGGGCCGGGCGCGGTGCCGTGCAGCTCGGCGGCGGCGCGCTCCAGGTAGGCGGAGTCGAAGTGGACCAGCGCGTCGCGGTACTCGCTCGTCTCGAAGCCGAACGGGCGGCCGGCGGGGAACATCGCGGGCCGGCCGGTGGCCAGGCGGTTCTCGTCGCGCCCGAGGTCGAGGCTCGCCCGGCCCTCGTTGAGCCAGATCACCACGTACACGCCGGTGGGCTCGACTGTGCCGCGCACCGAGCCGAGGAAGGAGGCCGCGTGCAGGCTCACGGGGCCCGGGCCGGTCGACGCGTAGCGGTAGGCGAACGGGACGCTGGTGTGCTCGGCGCGGAAGCCCGACCCGTTGTAGCCGCGGGAGTAGAACGCGCGCGCCTCGTCGAGGTCGCGACCGCGCGTCTCCGAGTGCCACACGGGCGACGGCGCGGACGCGGGCTTCATCTCGACATCCTGGCAGCGACGACCGACATCGTCCGCGCCCGGGCGGTCGGCGCGCTCACGAGCCGAGCCCCCGGTCCAGCCAGAAGAGCCCGAGCGCGGCGACGTCGGAGGTGCCGACGATCGCGCCGGAGCGGACCATCGCCGCCACCTCGGCGTCCGGGAACCACTGCTGGCGCATGTCCTGCTCGGTCTCCTCGCGCTCCGGCTCGCCGTGCTCGAGGTCCTCGGCCAGGAAGACGTCGAACGATTGCGCGACGAAGCCGTCGGCCTCGCTGAGACGGCCGAGCGGTCGGAGTCGTCCGGCGCGCAGTCCGGTCTCCTCGCGCAGCTCGGCACGCGCGAGCGCCTCGGCGTCGCCGCCGGGCGAGTCGTGCGGCCAGCCGCCGGACGGGAACTCCCAGGTGCGGCGGCCGATCGGGTAGCGGTACTGCTCGACCAGCCAGAAGCCGTCGCGCTCGCGCGGGACGATCAGCGCGTAGTCGGCGCGCTCGACGACCGAGTAGACGCCCTCGACACCGCCCGGCCAGCGCACCTCGTCCTCGCGGACGCGGATCCACGGCGTCTCGTACGCGACACGGGTCGAGAGCTGCTCGACGCGGCCGTGCTGTCCGGACCGATCCGAGAGCGGAGACCGTTCCGGGAACGCAGACCGCTCCGGGAACGCAGAAGCCGCGGGGTCACTCGACTGGAGCGGCCCCGCGGCGGAGGAGGGATCAGGCACGCTTCTGGTGCTGCTCCTCGACGAGGTCGGTGTCGTCGCCCTCGTCCTCGTCGTCGATCCACTTCGAGTAGTCCGGCTCGTCCGGGTGGCTGAGCTCGCGCTCGAGCGCACTGTAATCGACCGTTGGGCTGAACGACTTCAGCTCCCGAGCGATCTTGGTGTTCTTTGCCTTCTGACGGCCGCGCCCCATGGGTGACCCCCTCACGATGACAGGCCAGACGGGCAGTGAGCCGGCTGGAGAAAAAGAAGCAGACAGGAAGTATGAAATCTAGCCGGTAGTTTAGCAGACGAGGCACCGGCCCCCCTGTGCGCGAGCAGCGGAGTGAGCGGCGCCTCCCGACCGCGTGGGGAGCACCGTGGACAGTGCGCTCGATCCGCGGCCCGTCGTCGTGGTCGGCGCCGGTCAGGCGGGGCTCTCGGTCGCCTACTACCTCCGCCGTCTGGGCCTGCGCCCGGGCGTCGATTTCGCCGTCCTGGACCGTGGGCCGCGCTCCGGCGGCGCCTGGCAGTTCCGCTGGGAGGCGCTCCGGCTCGGCTCCGCGCACCGGGTGCACGACCTGCCCGGGATGGACCGGCTCGGCCTGTCCTTCGCGACCGCGGACCGCCGGCGGCCCGCCCGGGACGTCGTCACGGAGTACTACGAGGCGTACGAGAGCGCGTACGAGCTCGCCGTCCGGCGGCCGGTGGCGGTGCGCGGCGTCAGCAGCGCGACGATCGGCGACAGGACGGCACCGCTCGTCGTGGAGACCGACGCCGGCAACGAGCGCGCGCGGATCCTGGTCAACGCCACCGGGACCTGGGGCTCGCCGTTCCTGCCGTACTACCCGGGCCGGGACGGCTTCGAGGGCGTCCAGATCGACACGACCGAGTATCTGCGCGCCTCCGACTTCGCCGGGCAGCAGGTGATCGTGGTCGGCGGCGGGACCTCTGCGATCGGCTTCCTCCTCGAGCTGGAGCGGGTCGCGCGCTCGCTGACCTGGGCGACGCGGCGACCGGTGGTCTACCGGGACGGCGAGCAGCTCGCGCTGGAGTCGGCGGTGGAGGCGGTGGCGGAGCAGGACCGCGCGGCGCGGGCCGGCCGCGCGCTGCCGAGCATCGTCGGCGGCACCGGGGTGCAGCGCACGCGCCGGGTCGTGGCGGGGATCGAGCGCGGCGTGCTGCACGAGCGCGGGATGTTCTCCTCGATCGAGCCGCACGGGGTGCGCTGGCCGGACGGCTCCTACACCCGCGCCGACGCGATCATCTGGGCGACGGGATTCCGTCCGGAGCTGCGGCACCTCGCGCCGCTCGGCCTGCGCGAGCGCGAGGGCGGGGTCGCGGTCGAGGACGGAGCGTCGCTCACGGACCCCCGGGTCTTCTTCGCGGGCTACGGACCGACGGCGTCGACGATCGGCGCGAACCGCTCCGGCCGGCGGATCGCCCGCGCGGTCGTGGCGCGGCTGTCCTGACGGCGGGGCTGTCGACGCGGGTGGATCTCGAGACGGCCGCCGCGCGGCCTCCTCGATCAGCATGGACCGCTGCGCGGGCTGCTCCATCCGCAAGCGGCGCCGCGGCCCGGTGAGGCGGCGCCCTTCCATGCTGGTCGAGTAGCCCCGGAGGGGCGTATCGAGACCCACCGTTGTCAGGACGGTGGACTGCAGACCAGCGTCCTGACGGCGGTGGATCTCGATACGCCCGCTGCGCGGGCTACTCGATCAGCAAAGGGGACGGCGAGGGCCGCTGGGTCGGCAGGAAGAGCGGAGCCTCCGCCGCTCAGTGGGCGTCGCGCCAGTCGATGGGGACGACGGAGCCGCGGTAGCGGATCCCGTCGACGCGGATGGAGCCGGCGAGGGGCGGCGTGATCGGCGCGACGACGAGCGTCGAGCCGCCGGGGGCGAGGCCGAGGGCGGCCGAGAGCACGGCGATCGAGGCGGCGGCCGACCAGGCCTGCGGGCGGCAGGCGGCGGGGTACGGCACGGGGGCCGCCACTTCGGCGGCGGCGTCGCCGGAGTGCAGCTCGGGCATCCGGTAGCCGAAGCCCTCGGCAGCGGCGAGCAGTCCGCGGGAGAGGGCGGTCGCCTCCGCGCCGAAGCCCTCGCGGGCGAGCCCGGTGACGGCGATCGCCGTGTCGTGGGCCCAGACCGAGCCGCCGTGGTACGAGAGCGGCCAGTAGCCGCCGGAGTCGGTCGACAGGGTGCGCAGCCCGTAGCCCGAGTCGAGCTCGGGGGAGCCGAGCAGCTGTGCCACGCGGGCCGCCTGCTCGGGCTCGAGGATCCCGGTGCCGAGCAGGTGCCCGATGTTGCTGGTGACGGTGTCGACCGGGCGCTTCTGCGCGTCCAGCGCGATCGCGGGGTGCCCGCCGTCCGCGTCGTCGATCCAGAAGGCGCCGACGAAGCGGTCCTTGAGCGCGGCGGCGTAGGCGCGCCACTCCGCTCCGTCGCGGCCGAAGTGCTCGAGCAGCGCGGCGCCGCCGACCGCTGCCTCGTGGGCGTAGGCCTGCACCTCGCAGAGCGCGATCGGCCCGTCGGCGAGGCTGCCGTCGCGCCACTGGATCGAGTCGCCCGAGTCCTTCCAGCCCTGGTTCGCGAGGCCGTGGCCGGTGGTGTCGACGTACTCGAGGAACCCGTCGCCGTCGGAGTCGCCCTCGTCGCGGAGCCAGCGCAGCGCGGCTTCGAGCGCCGGCAGCAGCGCCTCGACCTCCTCGTCCGCGAGACCCCAGCGCCAGGCGTCGTGCAGCAGGCAGACCCAGAGGGCGGTCGCGTCGACGGTGCCGAAGTAGAGCGGCGGCAGCGAGACGCCCTCGCCCGGGATCTCGAGGGTCGTCGAGCGCAGCTCGTGCATGATCTTGCCCGGCTGCTCGGCCGTCTCGGCGACGTGCTCGGTGCCCTGCAGCCCCGCGAGGACCCGGAGGGTGGAGGCGGCCAGCTCGGTGCCGAGCGGGAGGAGCATCCGCGCCGCCCAGATCGAGTCGCGGCCGAAGAGCGTGAAGAACCAGGGCGCGCCGGCGGCGAGGAACGGCGCGTCCGGCCGCTCGAGGGTCACCATCCGCAGCGCGTCCAGGTCGTCGAGGGCGGCGCGGCACCAGGCGGCGAGGCGCGAGTCGCCGGCCTCGACGGTCGCGCCCGCCCACTCCGCGGGGCCGGGGGCGGCGCCGACGACGGCCGCGGAGTCGGTCATCGCGATGCTCCAGGCGACCTCGACCGAGCCGCGGGCCGGGACGACGACGTCCCAGGAGAGCGTCCCGCCGGGAGAGACCGCGGCACCCTCGGCCCGGACCTCGGCGCGGGCGCCCGCGTGCGTCCAGACCAGGGAGGAGCCGTCGACGGCGGTCGCCACCGCGGTCTCGTCGCGGAGCCCCGCCTTCACCACGTGCACGAGCGAGAAGTCGGGGTCGAGCGCGAGCTCGACCGTGGTGGCGACGGCGTCGGGCAGCGCCGACTCGAGCCGGATCCGCTCCTCGAGCCCGCCGGCGGTGACCGTGCGGAGGCGCACGACGCGCAGCCGCGGGTCGGCGGCGTCGTCGTCGAGGTGGCGCGCGAGGGCGGTGAAGCGGGCGGAGGAGGCGCCGTCGCGGCCGACCGCGATCGACTCGAGCGGCTCCCCGCCGACGAGCAGGCGCAGGCCCGCCAGGACGCGGACGTCGCCGTGGTAGAGCCCGTGCGCGGGCAGCGCGCCGAGCTCGCCGGCGTCGTCGCTCCAGAGCTGGGTGGGGGCCCGGAGCAGGACGACGGCGTCGTTCAGCAGGGGCTGCCGGGGCGGGCGGGGGCGGTCGTCGTGGTCGGTCGTCACGGTCGACTCCTCACTGGATCGTCGGTACTGGAGCGTACGGCCGGTTGACAGCGCCGTCGCCGCAGGTAACATTACCCAGGAATTTGATCGATCAAATAACTCGGTCCACCGGGATTTGAACGATCAAGCCCGAGGACCGCACCACCGCACACCCGTCGAGGAGGACGCATGGCACTGCCGACCGTCGAGGACGTCGCCCGCGCAGCCGGTGTCTCGCGCCAGACCGTCTCGAACGTGCTGAACAGCCCGCAGATCGTGCGCGAGAGCACGCGGGAGCGGGTGGAGAAGGCGATCGGCGACCTCAACTACCGGCCGCACGCCTCCGCCCGGCGCCTGCGCACCCGCAAGTCGGGGACGATCGGCGTGCGGATGGACCGGGTGCTCGACGGCGTCTCCGGCAGCCTGCTCGACCGCTTCCTGCACGCCGTCACCGAGCAGGCCGACGCCCGCGGCATGCGGATCCTGCTCTACACGGCGGCGAGCCCGGAGGAGGAGATCGAGCGGATCGGCAAGCTCCGCGACGGCGCCGACGTCGACGCCTTCGTGCTCACCTCGACCTTCTACGGCGACCAGCGCACGGCCTGGCTGATCGAGCAGGGCGTGCCGTTCGTCACCTTCGGCCGCCCCTGGGGGCTCGACGACCAGGGCGACCCGCAGCACCTCTGGGTCGACGTCGACGGCGCCGCGGGCGTCGCGCAGGCCACCGCGCATCTCGCCGACGAGGGCTGCTCCCGGATCGCCTTCTTCGGCTGGCCGGACGGCTCGGCGACCGGCGACGACCGCCGCAGCGGCTGGGAGCGGGTGATGGCGGAGCGCTTCGCCGACGTGCCGCTGCTCGTCGCGGAGGCCGAGGACGACGTGCAGCGCGCGCGCTCCGCCGCGATCGCCTTCCTCGAGGCGCACCCCGGCGTCGACGGGCTCGTCTGCGTCTCCGACTCCCTCGCCCTCGGCGCCTCGATGGCGGCCGTCGCGGTCGGCCGGCCGAGCCTTGCGATCGTCGGCTTCGACAACACCCCGGTCGCCGGAGCCGTCGGCCTCTCCAGCGTCGAGCAGGACCTCGGCGCGGTCGCGGCCGGCGCCCTCGAGCTCCTCCTCGGCGAGCAGGGCGACGACGTCGTCCACCGCCCCCTCGCACCCGGGGAGGCGCACCGACTCATCACGCCGCACCTCGTCGTGCGCACCCCGCTCCACCACTCCGAGAGCTGACGCCGCACACCGGGCGCCACCTTCCCCCACGACTCCCCACGACTCCCTCCCGAAACCCATGAAAGGTCAGAACATGACGCACAGCACCAGAACGGCACGCTGGGGTGCCGCGGTCCTCGCCGGCGGCCTCGCCCTCTCCCTCGGCGCCTGCTCGAGCGGCGGCGGCGGCGGATCGGACGACTCCGCCGGGCTCACCGTGATGATCGGCTCGTCCGGCGACGCCGAGACCACCGCCGTCACCGACGCCGTGAACTCCTGGGGCGAGGCGAACGACACCGCCGTCGACGTCGTCGCGGCCAGCGACCTCACCCAGCAGCTCGGCCAGGGCTTCTCGGGCGGCAACCCGCCCGACCTCTTCTACATGAGCTGGGACCAGTTCCAGACCTACGCGAGCAACCGCTACCTCGAGCCCTACGCGCAGGACGCGGACGACGCCGACGCCTTCTACCCGGCGCTGCGCGACGCCTTCACCTACGACGACCAGTTCTACTGCGAGCCCAAGGACTTCTCGACGCTCGGCCTCGTGATCAACACCGACCTCTGGGCGGCCGCGGGCCTGACCGCTGCGGACATCCCGACCGACTGGGCGTCGCTCCAGTCCGCCGCGCAGAAGCTGACCGCGAACGGCGTGACCGGGCTGTCCTTCGGCCCCGAGTACGCGCGCATCGGCACCTTCATGAACCAGGCCGGCGGCTCGCTGCTCTCCGAGGACGGCACCACCGTCACCGCGGACACCCCCGAGAACGTCGCGGGCCTCACCGAGGTGAAGACCCTGCTGAGCGACGGCGTGCTGAAGTTCCCGGCCGACCTCGACTCCGGCTGGTCCGGCGAGGCGTTCGGCAAGGGCGCGGCCGCGATGGTGATCGAGGGCCCGTGGATCAACGGCGCGCTCGAGGCCGACTACCCGGACGTGAACTACACGGTCGCCGAGCTGCCCGCGGGCCCCGGCGGCAAGTCGACCTTCACCTTCAGCAACTGCTGGGGCATCCCGGCCGGCAGCACCACCGCCGACCAGGCCGAGTCGCTCGTCGCGTCGCTCACCTCGGACGAGCAGCAGCTCGCCTTCTCGGACGCGTTCGGCGTGATCCCCTCGACCGAGTCGGGCGCCGCGGAGTACGCGAGCAAGTACCCCGAGAACGCCGCCTTCGTCACCGGCAACGACTACGCCGTCAGCCCGGTCGCCTTCGCCGGCGCTGCCACCGTGATCACCGACTTCAACTCGGCCCTCGAGGGCCTGGCGTCGGGCGACCCGGAGGCGATCCTCGCGGACCTGCAGACCAACCTGCAGGACGCGCTCGACACCGCGAACGCGAAGTAGCGCGGGACGACGCCGATGAGCACCGCCACCGCCGCCCGGAGCCGCCGCTCCGGCATCCGCGGGAACGAGGCCCGCTACGGCTGGCTGTTCACCCTCCCCGCGATCCTCGTCGTCGGCGTCTTCCTGGTCGTCCCGATCGCCCTCGCGCTCTGGGTGAGCGTCAGCAACTGGAACGGTCTCGGCTCGCCGCTGGGCCCGACCGCGCAGTTCGTCGGCGCCGACAACTACCGGGCGGTGCTCCTGGACTCCGGGCTGGCGCAGAAGGACTTCGGCACGGCGATCCGCAACAACGTCTACTACGTGCTGCTCGTCGTGCCGCTGCAGACCGCGCTCGCGCTGTTCCTGGCGGTGCAGGTCAACCGCCGGGTGCTGCGCGGGCGCGGCTTCTTCCGCACCGCGTTCTACTTCCCGTCGGTGACCTCGTCGATCGCGATCACCGTGATCTTCCTGTTCCTCTTCAGCGCTTCGGGCGTCGTGAACGCGGTGCTCGGCTGGTTCGGCGCCGACGGCCCGACCTGGATGGCGGACCCGACCGGGGTGCTGCACTCGCTGCTCGGGCTCGTCAGCGTCGACGGCAGCTGGTTCGCCGGCGGCGCCCCGCTGGGGCTGACCTGGTGGGACTGGCTGTCCGGCCCGTCGGTCGCGATGTGCGTGCTGATCACCATGGCGATCTTCACCACCTCGGGCACCTTCATGCTGCTGTTCCTCGCGGCGCTGCAGAACATCGGCGCCGAGATCGACGAGGCGGCGCTGATGGACGGCGCGGGGCCGCTGCGCAAGTTCTTCTCGGTGACGCTGCCGATGCTGAAGCCGACGCTGTTCACGGTGCTCACCCTGGGGCTGATCGGCACCTGGCAGGTGTTCGACCAGATCTACCTGACCGGTGGCGGGGCTCCGGGCAAGACGCTGCTCACGCCGGCGTACCTCGCCTACGAGTCGTCGTTCACGGACCTCCGCTGGGGCCAGGGCGCGGCGATCGCCTTCATCCTGTTCTTCATCATCGTCGTCCTGACGCTGCTGCAGCGCGCGATCCTCCGCGAGAAGGGCGAGCCGAGCGCCCGCCGGACCCGCCGGGCCGCCCGCGCGGACGCCGCGACGACCCTCACGACGGGAGGAGTGCGATGAGCACCCTGGTCGACTCCGAGCCGCGCACCGAGGCGGAGCCGCCGACCCAGGCGCCGCTGCCGCACCGCCGCGTGCAGCTCGGTGCCCGCGGGCGCGCCTCGCTGATCGGCGGCTACCTGCTGCTGATCGGCCTTGCGCTGGTCTACATCTACCCGTTCCTGATCTCGGTGGCGTCGTCGTTCAAGACCGACGCCGACGCGACCTCGAACCCGCTGTCGCTGCTGCCGGCGACCTGGTCGTTCGCCTCCTACGAGCGGCTGTTCACCGATGTGCCGCTGCCGCTCTGGACGCTGAACTCGGTGATCGTGACCGTCTTCGTCACGGTCGGGCGGGTGTTCTTCGACTCGCTCGCGGGCTACGCGCTCTCGCGGCTGCGCTTCCGCGGTCGCGGGCTGCTCTTCGCGCTGTTCATCGGCGTGATGAGCGTGCCCGCGGTGGTGCTGCTGATCCCGCGGTTCCTCATCCTCAAGCAGCTCGGGCTCTACGACAGCTACGCGGGGATGATCGTGCCGCTGATCGTCGACGCGGCGGGCATCTTCATCATGAAGCAGTTCTTCGACTCGATCCCCCTGTCGATCGAGGAGGCCGCGCGGATCGACGGGGCGGGCGTCTTCCGGACCTTCCGCTCGATCGTGGTGCCGATGGCGCGGCCGGCGATCGTGACGCTGTTCATCCTGTCGTTCCAGGGCTCGTGGAACGAGTTCTCGCACTTCGTCGTCTCGCGGCAGTCGCCGGAGCTGAACACGCTGACGACGGGCGTCGCCTCGCTGGTCTCGGGGCAGCTGGGCACCGGCAACCAGTACCCGCTGCAGCTCGCGGCGGCGGTGCTGATGTCGATCCCGGTCGCGGTGCTCTTCTTCGTCTTCCAGCGGCGGATCATGAACACCACGGAGGGCGCGGAGAAGGGCTGACAGCGGGGTCTCGATACGCCGCGTGCCGCGGCTACTCGACCAGCATGAAGTTCATGCTGATCTGAGAGCGCGAGCAGCGCGGCCTTCATGCTGATCGAGTAGCGCGCGCAGCGCGCGTATCGAGATCCACCATGACCGGGACTGCTGGTGGAAGCGGGTCTCGATACGCCGCTCCGCGGCTACTCGACCAGCAGGGAAGGGCGCGAGATCCGGGGACGCGGAAGGGGCGCTCCGCCGCAGCGGAGCGCCCCTTCCTTCGTGCTACTTCTTCAGGAACTCGAGGACGACGCGGTTCCACTCCTCGGCGTGGCTGACGTTGACGCCGTGCGGGGCGCCGGCGACGACGTGGAGCTCGGAGCCGGGGATCGCGGCGTGCGTGCGCGCGCCGGAGCCCTCGAAGGGGACGGTGCCGTCGCCGCCGCCGTGGATGACGAGCGTCGGAACGGTGACCTTCGGCAGGTCCTCGCGGAAGTCGGTGCCGGCGAACGCGGCCATGCAGGCCAGCGCGGCGTGCTTGGACGACTGCTTCGCGAGCGCGAGCGCGTCCTGGCGCTGCGCCTCGGTGACCTTGAGCTCGCCGTTCACCGAGAAGAACTCGGTGGTGAACTGCTCGTAGAACGAGTCCTCGTCCTTGGTGAGGCCGGCGGTCATCTCGGCGGCGGCCGACTTCTCGAGCGGTCCGTCCGGGTTGTCGTCGGTCTTCATCAGGTACGGCGGCACGGCCGACGCGAAGACGACGCTGTGCAGGCGCTCGGTGCCGTACTTCGAGAAGTAGCGGGCGACCTCTCCGCCGCCCATCGAGAAGCCGACGAGCGTGACGTCCTGCAGGTCGAGCTCGGTGAGCAGCGTGTGCAGGTCCTCGGTGAGGGTGTCGTAGGTGTAGCCGGTGAGCGGCTTGTCGCTGCGGCCGAAACCGCGGCGGTCGTAGGTGATGACGCGGAAGCCGGCCGCCGCGAACGCGGGGACCTGCTCGCTCCAGGACTCGCCCGACAGGGGCCAGCCGTGGATCAGGACGACGGGACGTCCCGAGCCGCCGGTGTCGTCGACGTGGAGGTCCGTGTCCTTGAAGAGGCCGTGGTGGGCGGTGATCTCTGCCATGAGTCGTGCTCCTTCCGGCGCCGAGGATCGGCGTCGATTGTCTGTTCGAAGGAGTGTGGCGCCGCGGATGGGGAGCGAGCCGTGAGGGGAGGGGCCCTTGACAGCCCCTCCCCGCGCTGGTTAGGAGAGCGCGTCGACCGCGGCGAGGATCGCCTCGGTCTCGGTGCGCGTCGTGTAGTCCACGTGCACGTCGGCGAAGCGGACGACGCCCTCGGCGTCGAGCACCAGGACGGTCGGGAACGGGATCGCGGGGGTGTCGTCGGCGTTCGAGTCCTTCACCGCGAACCCGAGCGCCGTGTGCGCCTCAATGGCCGCGTCGCTGGGGGCGGTGACGATGCCGAGCTCGGTGGCGAGCGCGTTGCCCGGGTCGGTGACGACGGTGAAGCCGAGCTCGCCGCCCAGCGTGGCGGAGGCATCGGGCGTCTCCGGGCTGACCGCGACGAAGGCGACGCCGCGGCTCGCCAGCTCGGGGGCGAGGGTCGCGTCGTAGTGGCGCAGCGTGATGTTGCAGTAGGGGCACCAGGCGCCGCGGTAGAACACCAGCACGGCCGGGCCGTCGCCGAGGAGGGAGGAGAGCGCGACGCTCTCGCCGCCCCCGGTGACCACGGTCGCGCTCGGCAGCCGCTCCCCGGCTGCGACGGCTCCGGCGGGGACGCCGTTCTCGACGAGGTCGGCCTGCTCGCTCGCGAAGACCGCAGCGAGCTCGTCGCCGATCGTCTCGGTGAAGCCGGTGGTGAAGTCGGCGGTCTGCGCGCCGATCGTCGCGGTGGTCTGCTCGGTGGGCATCGTCGTCTCCGTCCGGGCGGCCGTGGATCGGACGCTCCGGCGCGATCGTAGGGACGCGGACTCGGAGCGGACCTGGGCGACGTCACGGTTCGTCATGAAGAGCCTCCGGGCGCAGACGAAGACGCCGCCCCGGATCGCGGATCGCGACCGGGACGGCGTCCGTGCTCCCGCGCGGGAGCGGGGAGGCGATGCTGCGGACTACTGGAATCCGCCGCCGCGGTCCTCAGGGTCCTCGACGGGGTCGGAGTCGGGGGCGTCGAGCGCGTAGGTCACGTGGACCGACTCGCCGACCTCCTTGGCCGAGACGGACGTGTAGACGAGGTGCGTCTCCTGGCCGTCGACGGCGGCATAGACGTCGACCGACTTCTCGTAGCCCCCCTCGGTGCTGACACGGGTCTCGGTCTGGCCGTCGAACGGCCCGCCCTGGAAGAAGGCGAGGTAGCTCTCGCCCTCGGAGAGTTCGCGGATGTCGTTGCTCATGGGACAGGTCTACCACTCGGCGTCGGGCGTCCGCCGGGCGGCCCGTGTCCGCGGCTCCCGCCGGGCGGCGAGAACGTAGGATGACGGGGATGACGATCGGACGCCGCCTCTTCCTGTCGGGAGCCGCCTCGGGCGCCGGTCTCCTGGTCCTCGCGGGCTGCACTCCGCCGCGGCCGACCCCCACGCGCTCCGTCACCGAGGCCCCGGTGCCCACGCCCAGCACCACCGCCGTGCCGACGCCGGCCGCCTTCGTCCGCTCGGGCTGGGCCGACGATCCCTACGCGCTCGGCGCCGTCTCCTACCTCGCGGTCGGGGCGACCCCCGAGCACCGCGACGACCTGGCCGGGAACGTGCTCGACCGCCTGTTCTTCGCCGGCGAGGCCACCGACTCCCAGGAGCCGGGCACCCTGCAGGGCGCCTGGAACTCCGGGGTCCGCGCGGCCGGCGAGATCGCCGCGATCGCCGAGGAGGGCGAGCGGATCGCGATCATCGGCGCCGGTCTCGCGGGGGCCGTCGCCGCCCGCCGCCTGCTCGACGCCGGCTACGACGTCGCGCTGGTCGAAGCGCGCGACCGCGTCGGCGGCCGCATCGCCACCAGCACCCCCGACGGCTGGCCGATCGCCGTCGACAGCGGCGCCTGGGCGCTCGTCGGCGCCGGCCCCGCGCTGCGCGAGAGCGTCCTCGACGCCGGGATCACCACCTCCGCCGTCGACCTCGCGACCGTCCTCTCCAGCACCGACGACGGCGACCGCCCCGATGTCGGCGACACCGCCGCCAAGGGGCTCACCCGTGCGCTCGAGTGGGCGGCGGAGCAGCCCACCGACCTCTCGCTCGCCGACGCCTTCGCCGGCTCCGGCGCTCCCGACCCGGCGGCCGTCGAGCCCGGCAGCGGGGACGGCGACGCCGCCCGCCTCGCCGCGTTCCTCGCGGGCGGCCCGGTGCTGCGCACGGGCGCCGCACCCGCCGAGCTCTCCGCCTGGTACGGGCTGGGCGACGCCTCGGCCGCCAGCACCGCGGAGGACGTCGCCGACTCCTCCGACGAGGCCTCCGCGGTCCTCACCGACGGCCTGGCGCCCCTCGTCGAGACGCTGCTGACCGACGTCGAGATCTCGCTGCGCGCGGCCGTCAGTGGCATCGGCTACAGCGACACCGGCGCGAGCATCCGGCTCGCGACGGGGGAGTCCTTCACCGCCGACCGCGTCCTCGTCACGGTGCCGATCGGGGTGCTGCAGAGCGACGCGATCGCGTTCGATCCGCCGCTGCCGTTCGCGCACCGCACCGCGATCGCGGCGATCGGCTCCGGGGTCGTCGAGACGCTCTGGCTCCGCTTCGACGAGCCGTTCTGGGACACCGATCCGGCCCTGCCCGCGCGCTG
This sequence comes from Rathayibacter sp. PhB151, assembly GCF_004366415.1. Classification (NCBI taxonomy): domain Bacteria; kingdom Bacillati; phylum Actinomycetota; class Actinomycetes; order Micrococcales; family Microbacteriaceae; genus Rathayibacter; species Rathayibacter sp. PhB151. The sequence goes on from NZ_SOEN01000001.1 coordinate 51,700, forward strand.
GTCGCTCGTGGGCTCCGCTGCCGGGATCACCGAGTGGCTGAACCTCGAGCCGACCACCGGCGAGGCGGTGCTCGTCGGGCTCGTCGGCGCCGATCAGGCCCTGTCGCTGCAGTCGCTCAGCGACGACGAGCTGCTCGTGGTCGCGCAGTCGGCGCTCACGCCGTTCGCCGTCGCTGCCGGCTGAGCCGCTCCCGCAGCCGGGCGAGCGGGCCGCGCCACTCCGTCGCACGCGCCGCCCCGAGCGGCCGGACCCGGCTGAGCGCGAGCATGAAGGCCGCGATGCCGGAGATCAGGCCGAGCACGATCACGTCGTAGACGACGAACATCACCGGGCCGTCGACCTGCGCGGGGTCGAGGAAGAAGTAGGGGTACCAGCCGATCAGCGCGCCGCGCACCAGCGTGATCACGCCCCAGACGATCGGGAAGCCGAGCACGGTGAGCGTGCCGCGCCAGGCGACGGGGCGGCGGCCGGGGGCGAGGAGCCAGTCGAGCAGCGCGAGCGTCGGGATGACGAAGTGCAGCAGCGCGCTCGACCACGGCACGTCGACGCGGACGCCGCGGTTGTTCGCCTCCACGGCGATCAGCCCGAAGACGATGCCGGAGACGACCATGTAGGTCAGGACCAGCGCGCGGAGGGTGCTGAGCCAGCGCGGCTCGCGCTCGCGGGCGAGGGCGACGATGCCGGAGAGACCGAGGACGACGACGCCGGCCATGTTCGACTGCGTGGTGAAGTACGCGAAGAAGTTGTCGATCTGGAACAGCCGGAAGCCGAGGGTGTAGAGGAAGTCGCCGACGAGCCCGACGGCCCCCAGCCCCGCGAGCGCGAGACGGAGGATCGCGAACGCCTTCCGCACACCCGCTCCGATCCGTCGCCTCGACCAGCCCGGAGGGCCGGACGTCCGGACGATTCTACGGTCGCGGCGCTCCGAGCTCCCCGGGCGGGGGCCGTGCGGGCGGCGTCCGGGGCCGCCGGAGGGAGGGGTGCACGGGATACCGTGCACTATGCCGTTCACGCCGAGCCACGCCGTCGTCGCTCTGGCGTTCACGAACAGCCGCATCCCCGCCGCGGCGGTCGCGATCGGCGCGATGGCCCCGGACATCGGCCTCTACCTGCCCGTGCGCTGGGCCCGCGATGCGACGCACTCGATGCTCGGGGTCGTGACGGTCGACCTCGCGGTCGGCGCCGTCGGCCTCGTGCTCTGGCTGGTGCTGCTCCAGCCCGCCTGGCGCGACCTCGCGCCGTGGATCGTCCGGGTGCGCCTGCGACCGCCGCCGGCACCGCCGAGCACCGCGCGGGCGAGGACGGCGGCGATCGTCCTGGCGATGGTCGGGATCGTGATCGGCGCGGCGTCGCACGTGCTCTGGGACGCCTTCACCCACGACGGCGGTCCGTTCGTCGCGGCCCTGCCGTTCCTCCGCGAGGAGCTCGGGCCGTTCGCGGGCTACAAGTGGGCGCAGTACGCCAGCGGGGTGCTCGGGCTGGTCGGTCTCGGGATCGGCGCTCTCGTCTGGTACGTCGCCCGCCGGCCGCACCACGTCGCCGTCGACCACCGCGGCCCGGCGCGGGTCGCGGCGTGGACGGCCGTCCTCGCCGCCGCGGTCGTCCCGGCGGGCGTGGTGCTCTCGGGCTCGGGGCTCGACCCGTTCGAGGAGGCGTACCGCTCCTACGTCGTCGACGCGGCCGTCCTCACGGTCGTCTGGACGACCGCCGCCCTGCTCGCGGTGGCCGTGCTCTGGCACCTCGCGCTCGGCGTCGCACCACGCCAGGGGGCTGACGCGGATCCGTCGTGAGGAGGATGCGCGGGTGCATAGCCCGCCGATAGCGTCGATGACGGCCCGTTGGGGCGGGCCGCCTTCGGGGGAAGGCACAAGGGGAAATCGAGGGCCCGCGGCGAGTCGCCGCGGGCCCTCTACCTGTCTGCGGCTGCGCGGCCGCGGATGATCCCACAGCGCTGAGTGGCGGCAGTGCCCTCCGCATGCTGGTCGAGTAGCCCCGCAGGGGCGTATCGAGACCCCGCGTCCTCTGCAGGGTGGTCTGCAGACTCGTCCTCCGGCGCTGGTGGATCTCGATACGCCCGCTGCGCGGGCTACTCGATCAGCATGAGGCGGCGGTCGAAGGACCAGCCGCGAGCCGTGGCTCGCGTCCGCCCCGCGGTCGCAGGCAGGCGGCGGGCTAGCGGCGCTTGCCGCCGCCCTTGCCGGCGGGCTTCTTCGGGCGGGTGGCCGCGGCGGTCCGCGAGCCGCTGCGCGGGGCGCCCTCGCCGGCCGCGCCCTTGGGCAGGACGGAGGCGGGCGGGATGGGCCGGCGGGTGACGGGGCGCACGGGCTCGCCGCGGCGGGACTGGCCGGGGATCGGACGCGAGCGGCGGCCGTAGATCAGCTCGGAGGAGTCGAGCAGCCACGGGACCAGCGCGACGGTGACGCCGTGCACGAGCAGCAGCTTCTGGCGGATCCGGCGCGACTTGTGGTTGTGGAGGAAGCCCTCCCACCAGTGCCCGACGATGTACTGCGGCATGTAGACGGTGATGATCTCGGAGCCGTGCTCGAGGCGGTGCGCCTTGATGTACTTGATCAGCGGGTACGAGATGTCGCGGTACGGCGAGGCGATGCAGCGCAGCGGGACCTCGATGTCCATCCGCGCCCAGTCGGCCTTGAGCTGCGCGGTCTGCGCGTCGTCGATCGACGAGTGCACCGCCTCCAGCGACTCGTGCCGCGCGGCGATGGCGTAGTCGAGCGCCTTGAGTGTCGGCTTGTTCATCCGGCCGACGAGGACGACGGCGTGGTCGCCGTTGGCGCCGAAGGTCGTGGTCGGGTCGACCTCGATCTCCTTCTCCACGTCGCGGTAGTAGCGGTAGACGCCCGCCATCAGCACGCCGAGGATCGGCATCACCAGGTAGACGAGCCACGCGCCGTGGGTGAACTTCGTGATCGTGACGACGACGAGCACGGCGAAGGTGAGCGTGGCGCCGAAGAGGTTGATCGCGAGGCTGGTCTTGACGGTGCGCGAGCCCTCGCCGTTCTTGATCATCCGGATCCAGTGCTTCACCATGCCGGACTGCCCGAGGGTGAAGGAGACGAAGACGCCGATGATGTAGAGCTGCACGAGGCTGGTCAGCGAGGCCTGGTAGACGAGCAGGATGATCGCCGCGACGAGCGCCAGGATGATGACGCCGTTGGAGTAGATGAGGCGGTCGCCGCGGGTGTTCAGCGACTTCGGCGCGTAGCCGTCGCGGGCGAGGACCGAGCCCAGCAGCGGGAAGCCGTTGAACGCCGTGTTGGCCGCGAGCAGCAGGACGGCGGCGGTCGCGGCCTGGATCACGAAGAAGAGGATCGTGTTGTTGCCGAAGGTGGCGGCCGCGACCTGCGCGATCACGGAGCGCTGCGGCGTCGTCGCGCAGTCGGTGAAGCCGACGAGGTGGCAGGCGTTCTCGGCGTAGTGCACGTTCGAGAGCAGCGCGAGGGCGGTCAGCCCGACGAAGAGGACGATGGCGATCGTGCCCATCGCGACGAGGGTGCGCTGCGCGTTCTTGACCTTGGGGACGCGGAAGGCGGGCACGCCGTTCGAGATCGCCTCGACGCCGGTGAGCGCGGCGCAGCCGCTGGCGAAGGAGCGCAGCAGCAGCAGGACGATCGCGGCCTGGGTGAGCTGCTCGCCCTGCACCGTGTAGCCGGCCGACTCCGCGATCGGGGCGTCGCCGAAGGCCGCGCGGCCGAGGCCGACGACGACCATCACGAAGACGCTCGCGACGAAGAGGTAGGTGGGGACGGCGAAGGCCTTGCTCGACTCCGAGACGCCGCGGAGGTTCACGGCGGCCAGGAGGATCACGAAGAGGATCGCGAGCTCGACCCGGAGCGGGGCCAGCGCGGGGATCGCGGAGATGATGTTGTCGACGCCGGACGCGACCGAGACCGCGACGGTGAGCACGTAGTCGACCAGGAGGGCCGCGGCGACCGTCAGCCCGGCCGTCTCGCCGAGGTTGGTGCGGGCGACCTCGTAGTCGCCGCCGCCCGAGGGGTAGGCCTTGATCAGCTGCCGGTAGCTGAGGACGACGACCACCAGCAGCACCACGACGCAACCGGCGACCCAGGGCGCGAAGGTGAGGAAGGAGAGGCCGCCGAGCAGCAGGATCATCAGCAGCTCCTGCGGCGCGTAGGCCACGGAGGAGAGCGGGTCGCTCGCGAAGATCGGGAGGGCGAGCCGCTTCTGCAGGAGCTGGCCCTCGAGCTTGTCGCTGGAGAGCGGTTCGCCGATGAAGAAGTGCTTCGCGGTGCGGAGCTCGTTGGCGTCGGCGTCGTCCGCACCGGTGGGGGACGCCTTCGCGCCCGAAGGGGGGCCCTCGTGTGTCACGAGCGACGACACTACTCCGTGGCCGGGGGCAGTCAAGCCGCCGGGACGCCCGCCGCGAGAGCGCTGAACCCGCGCTGTGACCGGGCATTTCCGCAGCTGTCGGGCAAGCGGTTCCAACGAGGTCCCCATCTGTGGGACAGGGGGTCAAATCACCCTCGAACTGGGGTCACCCTCGACGCTGTGAGATCACCTGAAGTCTGTTGAAGTCGAAGACAGGTCACTCCGATGGGGGGAGCCGACGGGTTCCGCCCGTCGACGCTCGGAGAGGCCTGCACCGTTCCGCCGCCTCCCGGCCTCTGACCCGAGCCCCGCTGCAGCGGCGCGGGCGCTCGCTCGGAGTGCCTGCGTCGACCCGCCCGCACCACGACAGGTCGGCCGAGACGCCGACAGAATCGACGGAACCCGTGTCCACTTCCCGCACCGCCGCGCCGCCGGCCCGCTCGCGCCTCTGGCGCGCAGCCGGCCTGGCCACCGCGCTCGCCGTCACCGCCGGCATCGCCCTCGCCGGCTCCGCCCCCGCCCAGGCCGCCACGACCGGCCAGTACCTCGTGTCGGTCGACTCGAGCTCGATCTCGGAGCAGGTCGTCCGCGCGCTCGGCGTCGCCGACGACGTGCAGTTCGAGGGCGGCGTCGCGGGCTTCACCGCCCCGCTCACCGAGCGCCAGAAGGCGGTCCTCGAGGCCGACTCGCGCGTCCTCGGCATCACCCCCGCCGACCAGGTCGTCGACGGCCAGGCGCAGACGACCCCCTCGCACGTGCTCACCGCGGAGGCCGACAAGGCCCCGGTGCGCGCGGGCGACGGAGTGACGAACTACACCGGTCCGGCCGTCGCGGTCATCGACTCCGGCGTCAGCTCGCACCCCGACTACAACCTGAAGGAGCAGATCAACTGCTTCGGCTCGGGCACCGCCGCCGACGCCAACGGCCACGGCACCGGCGTCTCCGGCTACATGGCGGCGCTGGACAACGGCTCCGGCTCGGTCGGCGTCGCACCCGGCGCTCCGATCTACTCGGTCCGCGCGCTCGACGCGAACAATCGCGGCAACACGGGCACCCTGATGTGCGCCCTCGACTGGGTGTCCGCGAACGCGGCGAAGTACAACATCAAGGTCGTCAACATGTCGCTCGCCACCTACGGCACCGACGATGGCAACTGCGGCCGCTCGAACGGCGACGTGATCCACCAGGCGATCTGCGACCTCGAGGCCAAGGGCATCGTCTCCGTCGGCTCCGCGGGCAACACCTCCGAGGACCTCGCGGGCTGGATCCCCGCCGCCTACGACGAGGTGCTCGCCGTGACCAACATGGCCAACTACGACGGCAAGCCCGGCGGACTCGGCACGGCGCCCTGCGGTGTCCAGACCAAGGACGACGCGGTCTCGACCAACAGCAACTTCGCCGTCACGGCCGCCGACCAGAAGCACACCATCGCCGCCCCCGGCATGTGCCCGTACACCACCAAGAAGGGCGGGTCGTACGCCTACATCCAGTCGGGCACCAGCATGGCGGCCGCCGGCACCAGCGGCGTCGTCCTCGACTGCATGAGCTCCGGTGGATCCTGCGCGGGCAAGAGCCCGGCGCAGGTCCGCGCCCAGGTCATCGCGCAGGCGAAGGCGGCGACCGAGCGCGGCCGCACCTTCCAGGGCGACCCGACCCGCCCCGTCGCCGGCCGCTACTTCGGCTACGCCGTGAGCACGATCCCCGTCGGCACCGTTCCGACGCCGGACCCGACGCCGACCGCGACGCCGACCGCCACGGCCACGCCTACCGCGACCCCGACGGCCACGCCCACCTCGACTCCGAAGCCGACGGCCACGCCCACGTCGACTCCGAAGCCGACCGCCACGCCGACGCCGACCGCGACGCCGACCACCCCGCCGGCGGCCGACACGCAGAAGCCGACGGTGAGCATCACCTCGCCCGCGACCAACACCACGGTCGTCGGCTCGATCCGCCTCGTGGCCTCGGCCAGCGACAACGTCGGAGTGACGGCCGTCGCGTTCTACGCGTCCGGCACGAAGCTCGGCAACGGCGTGAAGCAGTCGGACGGGACGTGGGCCCTGACCGCGAGCTCGTCGGCCTACCCGAACGCCGCCTACCAGGTGACGGCCAAGGCCCAGGACAAGGCCGGCAACGTGACCACCAGCTCGGCGATCACGCTCCGCGTCGCGAACTGAGTTCCTGAGAACCGAGAAGAGCGGTTCAGGGGCGTGCCGTGTGCACACCCCTGGACCGCTCTTCTCTGTTGAGACCTTCGTTCTGCAAGCGGAGGTCTCCGACGAGCAGGAGCGGCGCAGCCGCACCGACTCGCCCGAGAAGGCTCGTTCTCCATCCCGAGAACGAGCCTTCTCGGGCGAGTCGATTCGCGCCGCAGCGTCAGGGGCGGGTGGCGGCGCCGATCAGGCGGGTGAGGGTGTCGCGGACGGCGATCAGCTCGTCGAGGGGGAGGTCGAGGCGCTCGACGATCTGCGGGGGGACCTGGAGCGCCCGCTCGCGCAGGGCGGCTCCCTCCGGGGTGAGTGCGACGTCGAGGCGGCGCTCGTCCTCGGTGCTGCGGGCGCGCGTGACGTAGCCGCCGGCCTCCAGGCGCTTCACCAGCGGGCTGAGGGTGGCGGGCTCGAGGTGCAGGGCGGCGCCGAGGTCGGCGAGCGAGCGCGGGGCGCGCTCCCAGAGCGCGAGCATCACGAGGTACTGCGGGTGGGTGAGGCCGAGCGGCTCGAGCACGGGGCGGTAGAGGCCGATGACGGTGCGGGCGGCCACGGCGAGCGAGAAGCAGACCTGGTTCTGCAGGGCGAGCGGGTCGACGTCGTCAGGAATGCTGTCCACGGAGTCGGCCGTCCTTTCCCGTCGTGCCCTGATCATTAGTACACTAAGCATATGGCCAAGCCGACCCGCTCCCTCTACCAGCGCTTCAACGCGCGGCTCTTCCCTTGGCTCGGTCCGCCGCCGCTCGGGCCCTACGACCAGCCCGAGCCCGAGGCTCCCGCCGGCCGCGCCTGCCCGCTCTGCGGCCGCCTGATGTCGGAGCACGTGATCGACCGCAGCGGCCCGCGCACGCAGCTCTACTGCCCCGGCACGGATCCCGCCGCGGACCCCGGCACCGCCGCCTGACGGCCCGATCGGCCCCTCCGGCGTCGCACGTCCCCTTTCGGGGGCCACGGGCTCGCGCCGCCGGGGGCGGATGATGAGCGCATGTCCCGTCTGCGCTCCGACTCCGCCCGTGCCGTCCAGTTCTCCCGCTTCGGCGGCGTGGACGTGCTCGAGATCGCCGACATCGCACGGCCCCAGCCCGGGCCGGGGGAGGTGCTGGTCGAGGTCCTCGCGGCCGGTGTGAACCACATGGAGGCGTTCATCCGGCGCGGGATGTTCGACTCCGACCACTCCGCGGCCTTCCCGATGCGCCAGGGCACCGACTTCTCCGGCATCGTCGTCGGCCTCGGCGAGGGCGTGAGCGACCTCAAGCTCCGCAGCGACGTCGTCGGCCACGCGCTGGTCGGCTCGCACGCCACCCACATCGTCGTCCCGCGGGAGAACCTGGTCGCCAAGCCCGCCTCGGTGAGCTGGGAGGTCGGCGGCGCGCTGTTCCTCGCCGGGGTCACCGCCTGGCGCGCGATCGAGGCCACCCACATCGGACCGGACGACACCGTGGTCGTCTCGGCGGCGGCGGGCGGCGTGGGCAGCATGGAGATCCAGCTCGCGAAGCTGCGCGGCGCGACCGTCCTCGGCACCTGCGGCGAGCGCAACTTCGACTACCTCCGACAGATCGGCGTGAAGCCGATCGTCTACGGCGACGGCATCGCCGACCGGATCCGGGCCGCGGCCCCGAACGGCGTGACCGTCTTCCTCGACAACTTCGGTGGCGACAACGCGGCGCTGGCCGAGGAGCTCGGGATCGAGCCGGCCCGCTTCCACTCCAGCGACGACCGCAAGGAGATCGAGCTGCGCGCCGTCTGGCCCGACGCCGAGACCGCGCGGCGCGACACCGAGATCCTCGGCGAGCTGGTCGCGCTGGTCCGCGACCAGAAGCTGCGGGTGCTGGTCTCCGGCTTCTACCCCTACGGCTTCGTCCAGGACGCGTTCGACGACCTCGAGAAGCGGCACTCCCGCGGCAAGATCGTGCTCGGCATGAACCCGGTCGACGCGGGGCGCGTGACCAAGGCCCGCGACATCCACGAGGCCGGTGCCTAGCGTCGGCCCTCGGGCCTAGGCTCGGCTCTCGGGAGGGAGCCGCGTGGAGGAACCGGTCGTCGCCATCATCTGGATCGTCTCGTTCGTGGTCGTCACCGTGCTGGTGACGGGGCTCTCGGGCAAGGCGGGCTGGTCGGCACCCGTGGCGCTGGTCGCCGTCGGGGCGCTGGCCTCCTTCGTCCCCGGGATCCCCGAGGTGGTGGTCGAGCCGGACGTCGTCCTCTACGGGATCCTGCCGCCGCTGCTCTACGCGGCGGCGATCCGCACCTCGGTGCTCGACGTCCGCGCCCGCGGCGACAGCATCCTGCTGCTCTCGGTCGGGCTCGTGGTCTTCACGGTGCTGGTGGTCGGCGCGGTCGCCTGGGCGGTGGTGCCCGCGATCTCGATCGCCGCGGCCCTGGCCTTCGGCGCGATCGTGGCGCCGACCGATGCGGTGGCGGTGTCCGCGATCGCGGGGCGGCTGCGCCTCCCGCGGCGGATGATGACGGTGCTCGAGGGCGAGAGCCTGCTCAACGACGCGACCGCGCTGGTCGCGCTGAACGCGTCGCTGCTCGCGATCGTCAGCACCGTGACGCCCGGCGGGATCGCGCTCGACTTCGTGCTGGCCGTCGTGGTCGGCGCGGGGGTCGGGATCCTGATCGCGGTCGTCCTCGGCTTCGTGCGCAAGCAGGTGTCCTCCTCGGTGCTCGACACGAGCCTCTCGCTGGTGACGCCGTACGTCGCGTTCATCCCGGCGCAGCTGCTGCACGGCTCGGGCGTGCTCGCGGTCGTGGTCGCGGGGCTGTTCCTCGGCTTCCGGGCGCCGGTCATCCAGTCGGCCCAGGCGCGGATCGCGGAGTCGTTGAACTGGCGCACCATCCAGTTCCTGCTCGAGAACGCCGTCTTCCTCTTCATCGGGCTGAGCCTGTCCTCGGTGGTCGCGGCGACCGCCGACTCCGACATCGGCGTCTGGCAGGGGATCGGCATCAGTGCGGCGCTGCTCGGGGCGCTGATCGGCAGCCGGGTGCTCTGGATGTGCCTGACCACGGTCCTCTTCCGGCACGGCCCGCGGCGGCTGCAGCAGCGCGGCTGGACCTGGCCGACGGCGCTCGGGGTGTCCGTGGCCGGGATCCGCGGCGTCGTCACGCTCGCGGCGGCGTTCCTGCTGCCGGAGGAGACACCGCAGCGGGCGTTCCTGCAGTTCCTGGCGTTCGTGGTGGTGGCGGGCACGCTGGTGCAGGGGCTCGCGCTGCCGAGGGTGCTCCGGCTGCTCAAGCTGCCGGCGCCGAACGAGCAGCAGGAGCACGTCGAGAAGCAGATGCTGCTGGCGGAGGCGCAGTCGGCCGGTCTCGCGCGGCTCGACCAGGAGCCGCAGGACGGTGTCGAGGAGCGGGTGCTCGACCGGCTGCGGCGGAACGCGGTGTTCCTCGCGGACGCGCTGGAGAATCCGCCGGAGGCCGAGGGCGCGGAGCCGCTGACCCACTCCTACAACCGGCTGCGGCGCGTGATGATCGCGGCCGAGCGCGAGGCGGTGCTGAAGGCGCGCGCCGAGGGGCGCTACCAGGAGCCGGCGGTGCGCAGCGCGCTGGCGTTCCTCGACGTCGAGGAGGAGGCGCTGGCGGTGGGGCGGCAGTAGGCGACCCGCCTCGGCCGCCTGGAGTGAGCGGTGAAAATCCTATAGGATCGACGGGTCCGGCCGGAGGGCCGGCGCACTCGATGATGAGGAGCCGACGAGCATGACCCGTCTCTGGAACGAACCCGCCGACTTCGCCGACGACATGGTCGACGGCTTCGTCCGCGCCAACGGCCGCTGGGTCCGCAAGGTCGTCGGCGGCGTCTCCCGCTCGACCCGCTCCGAGGAGCCCGAGGTCGCGGTGGTCATCGGCGGCGGCTCGGGCCACTACCCGGCCTTCGCCGGACTGGTCGGGCCCGGTCTCGCCCACGGCGCCGCGATGGGCAACCTCTTCGCCTCGCCCTCGGCGCACCAGGTCGAGTCGGTGATCCGCGCGAGCGAGCAGGGCCGCGGCGTGCTGCTCAGCTACGGCAACTACGCCGGCGACGTGCTGCACTTCACCGCCGCGCAGGACGCGGTGCGGGCCGACGGCATCGACTGCCGCACGGTCACCGTGACCGACGACATCTTCAGCGCGAAGCCGGAGGAGGCGCACAAGCGCCGCGGGATCGCGGGCGACCTCACCGTCTTCAAGGTGGCCGGGGCCGCCGCCGCCGCGGGCTACGGGATCGACGACGTGGAGCGGGTGGCCGTGCTCGGCAACGCGCGCACCCGCTCGCTCGGCGTCGCCTTCACCGGCTGCACGCTGCCCGGGGCCGACGAACCGCTGTTCTCGGTGCCCGAGGGCCGGATGGCGGTCGGCCTCGGCATCCACGGCGAGCCCGGGATCGACGAGGTCGACATCCCGAGCGCCGCGGAGCTCGCCGAGCTGTTCGTGACGCACCTGCTCGCCGACGCCGAGATCCCCGAGGGCGTGAGCGTCGACGGCGCCCGGGTGGTCCCGGTGCTGAACGGGCTCGGCTCGGTGAAGAGCGAGGAGCTGTTCGTCGTCTTCAGCACGATCGCCGACCTGCTCGAGGCGCGCGGGATCACCCTCGTCGACCCGCAGGTGGGCGAGTTCTGCACCAGCTTCGACATGGCCGGCGTCTCGCTGACGCTGTTCTGGGTCGACGAGGAGCTCGAGACGCTGTGGACGGCGCCGAGCGACACTCCTGCCTTCCGTACCGGCGCGGTCGACGGCGGCGCGCTCGTGGCCGTCACCGCGACGCAGGCCGAGGAGGTCGCCGCCGAGGTAGGCGAGGCCTCGGAGGAGTCGCGCGCCGCAGCGGCACGGCTGTCCGGCGCGATCGCGGCGATCCGCGACGTGATCGACGCGAACGCCGACGAGCTCGGCCGCCTGGACTCGATCGCGGGCGACGGCGACCACGGCATCGGCATGCAGCGCGGGGCGCGGGCGGCCGCGCAGGAGGCCGCCGACGTGCTCGAGCGCGGGGCCGGGGCGCAGACGCTGCTCACCCGGGCCGGCGACGCCTGGTCGGACCGCGCGGGCGGGACCTCCGGAGCGCTCTGGGGCGTCATCCTCCGCAGTGTCGGCGAGGCGCTCGGCGACGACCGCGCGGTGAGCGCGCGCGAGGTGAGCGCGGGGGTGACCGCCGCCTCCGATGCCGTGCGCGGCTACGGGAAGGCGAGCGTCGGCGACAAGACGATGGTGGACGCGCTGGTGCCGTTCGCCGAGACGCTGGCGGAGCGGGCCGCGGCGGGCGACGCGCTCGCCGACGCGTGGGGTGCCGCGGCGGGTGCCGCGCGCTCGGCCGCCGACGCCACGTCCGATCTGATGCCCGGGCTCGGCCGCGCGCGCTCTCACGGCGAGAAGTCGCTCGGGACGCCCGACCCCGGCGCGATCTCTTTCGCGCTGATCGTCGAGGCGATCGCGCCGCAGCTCGGCGCCGCGTCCGGCACCGCATCCGCCCAGAACGCACCGTCCACCCATGAAGGAGAGACCGCATGAGCACCACCTGGAGGATCGTCGTCGGATCGGACGACGCCGGCTACGACTACAAGGAGATCCTGAAGCGCGATCTCGAGGCCGACGACCGGGTGGTCTCGGTCGTCGACGTGGGTGTCGACGCGGAGTCGCACACGCCCTACCCGAGCATCGCGATCGCGGCGGCCGAGCTGGTCGCGCGCGGCGAGGCCGACCGGGCGCTGCTGATCTGCGGCACCGGCCTGGGCGTCGCGATCGCGGCGAACAAGGTCGAGGGGATCCGCGCCGTGACGGCGCACGACTCCTTCTCGGTGGAGCGCGGCGTGCTCTCGAACGACGCGCAGGTGCTCTGCATGGGGCAGCGGGTCGTCGGCATCGAGGTCGCGCGGCGGAACGTGCGCGAGTGGCTCGGCTACGTCTTCGACGAGTCGAGCGCCTCGGCCGCGAAGGTGGAGGAGATCGTCGCGTACGAGCGCTCGGGAGCGACTGCGTAAGCTGAGCCGACCGCTGTGCCGAGCGCCCTCCACCGGGCGCCGCGGCCGGCCCCTTCCGCACCGATCCGCGAGGCTGTGATGACCGACGCCGTGTTCCGCCTGACCGGTGCGGAGTCGATCGAGCGGCGGGGCCTGCGCGACCACGTCTACGAGCGCGTGCTCGACGTGCTGCTCGGCCCGGACATCGAGCCGGGCATGCGGCTGTCGATCGACGCGGTCGCGCGCGAGCTCGGCGTCTCGCCGACGCCGGTGCGCGAGGCGCTCGTGCAGCTGGAGCGGACCGGCCTCGTCACCCGGGTGGCCAACAAGGGCTACCGGGTGGCGCCGCCGCTCGCCGATGATCAGCTCGATGCGCTCTTCGACGCGCGGCTGGTGCTCGAGAGCGGCGCGGCGGCGCTCGCGTCGGCGCACGAGGCGGCGCTGGTGCCGCGGCTGCAGGAGGCGCTCGCCGCGCACGAGGCGATGACCGCCGTCGTGCGCGCGGCCTCCACCGAGGGCGAACTGCCGGTGGCGCTGCTGCGCGAGTACTTCGCGGTGGACTGGAACTTCCACCACCTGATCTTCGAGGGCACGCACAACCCGTTCCCGATCGACATGTCCGAGGCGATCTCGACGCGCGTGCACCGGATGCGCCAGACCGTGCAGACGGGCGTCAGCGACGCGGACGACGCCGTGCTGGAGCACCGGGCGATCGTGGACGCGTTCGCGGCCGGGCCTGAGGCGGCGGCGGCGGCGATGCGCGTGCACATCGAGCGGGTGCGCGAGCGCTCGCGCCGCGACTCCGTCCGCTGACGCTGCGGCTGCCGCGTGGGCTGAACTCCGGCTCGCGGAATCGGCCCGGGCTCGTGGAATCGAGTGGTTCCCGCGTGCCGGAGTGCGTTCCGCGTGCCGGAGGTGGCCGGGGCTGAGCTCCGGCTCGCAGAATCGGCCTCGGCTCGCCGAATCGGGTGGTTCCCGCGTGCCGGAGGTCGTTTCGCGTGCCGGAGGTGGCCCGACGGTGCGCTGTCAGGGCGAGACGTGTGCGCGAGTGCGGCGACCCATGCTGGTCGAGTAGCCGCGGAGCGGCGTATCGAGACCCGGCGTCTGCAGGGGGGATCTCGATACGCCCGCTGCGCGGGCTACTCGATCAGCATGGGCTGCGCGAGGCGCGGGCTGCTTGATCGGCAGGGGCGGCCCGCTGTGCGGGCTGCTCGATCAGCCGGAGGGTGGGACGGCGAAGGGCCCGGCCGCGGGTGCGGTCGGGCCCTTCACGGCGGCGGCGGGTCAGTGGCTCGCCTGGACGCTCGTGGTCTCGAGGAGCTCGTCCGCCTTGGAGCCGCGGAAGAACTTGGTGCAGAACATCATGGCGGCGGCGAGGAAGGCGAAGACGCCGAGGGAGACGACTCCCCACACACCGCTGTCGGTGGGCACGGCCTCGTTGAAGCCGTTGCGCATCAGCGGGGCGACGAAGCCGCCCAGGTTGCCGAGCGAGTTGATCAGGCCGATGCCGGCCGCGGCCGCTGCTCCGGTGAGGAACGCGGTCGGGTAGGCCCAGGTGATCGGTCCGACGGAGAGGAAGCTGGCCACCGCGAGGGTGATGAACAGCAGGCCGAGGATCGGCTGGCCGGCCGAGCCCGCCCAGGCCGAGCCGAAGATCGACAGGCCGGTGAAGATGTAGAACATCGCGCCCCAGGAGCGGCGGCGGCGGATCGTGTTGGCGTGCTGGCCCACGTAGTAGCAGGCGAACAGTCCCACCAGCCACGGGATGGCCGAGACGAGGCCGACCTGGAAGCCGACGTCCTGCCCGATGAGGTTCGCGACCTGCTGCGGGAGGTAGAACGTGGTGCCGTAGACCGCGATCTGCAGGCAGAAGTAGATGATCGTGAAGTACCAGACCTTCCAGCTGGCCATCGCCTTCCAGATGCCGGTCGGGCCGTCGGCCTGGCGCACGGTGTCCTCGCGCTCCATCGCCGCCGTCAAGGAGTCCTTCTCGCCCTGCGTCAGCCACTTCGCCTTCTGGGGATGGTTCGTCAGGAACTTCAGCGCGGCGATGCCGGCGAGCACCGCGAGCAGGCCCTCGGTGAAGAACATCACCTGCCAGCCCTCCCACGGGGTGATCTGGTTGCCGACACTGATCAGGCCGCCGCTGAGCGGAGCGCCGAGCATCTGCGAGAAGGGCTGTGCCAGGTAGAAGATCGCGAACATCTGCACGCGGACCTTGTTGGGGAACCACTCCGACAGGAACATGATCACGCCGGGGAAGAGCCCGGCCTCGGTCACGCCGAGCAGGAAGCGCAGGACGATGAACATCGTGTCGCCGGTGGTGAAGGCGAACGCCGCGGCGACGATGCCCCAGGTGACCGCGATGCGGGCCAGCCAGAACCGGGCGCCGAAGCGCTTGAGCAGCAGATTGCTCGGGATCTCGAAGATCGCGTAGCCGATGAAGAAGATGCCGGCGCCGAGGGCGAACGCACCGTCCGAGATGCCGCGGTCGACCGAGAGCGCCTCCTCGGCGAAGCCGACGTTGGTGCGGTCGAGGAACGCGACGAAGTAGAGGATGACGAGCATCGGCATCAGATGCCGCGACGCCTTCGAGATGGCGGATTTCAGCGCGGGATCACGGGTGGATCCGAGGGCTGGGGACGAGGTGGTCAAGGCGCTCTCCTTTGAGTCGGCCGAATGCGGTGAGGGGTGGGAGGGGTCAGGAGCCGAGCGCGGGCAGGATCTGCGCCATGCCGACGGCGACGAGGATCACGCCGACGCCGAGGAAGATCCAGCGGCCGAGCGACCAGGTTCCGGTGAGCTTGTTCATGGGGACGTCCGTTCCAGTGCTGAAGGGATCAGTGCCGAGGGATCGGTGCCGAGGGGATCGGTGCCGGGGGGATCAGTGCATGTACAGGCCGCCGTCGACGTTCAGGGTCTGACCCGTCACGAAGCCGGCGTCCTCGCTGATGAGGTACGCGATCGCCGCGGCGATGTCGCGGGGCGTGCCGATGCGCGGGAGCACGCCGTCGGCGGCCATGGCCGTCTTGCGCTCCTCGGTGAGGGTGCCGCCCATGATGTCGGTGTCGATCGGGCCGGGGGAGATCGCGTTGACGGTGATCCCCTGGCCGCCGAGCTCCCGGGCGACGCTGCGGGTGAAGCCGATCACGCCGGCCTTGGCCGCGGAGTAGGCGGTCTTGCTGAAGGTGCCGCCGCCGCGCTGGGCGGAGACGGAGGACAGGCTGACGACGCGGCCGACGCCGCGCGCGACCATCGACTCCACCGCGCGGCGGGTGCTGAAGTGCACGCCGTTGAGGTTGACGTCGAGGACCCGCTGCCACTCGTCGGGGGTGACCTCGAGGTACGAGACGGGGGAGGCGATCCCGGCCAGGTTGACCAGCGCCACGACCGGCGGGAGGGCGGCCTCGAGCGCGTCGAAGGCGGCGCGGACCTGCGCGTCGTCGGCGACGTTCGCGCCGGCGCCCGCGGCCTGCACGCCGTGCTGCTCGGCGATCTCGGCGGCCACCTCCTGCGCGGCCTCGGCGTGGAGGTCGATGACGCCGATGTTCCAGCCGAGCTCGGCGAGGTGGTGGGCGGAGTAGCGGCCGATGCCGCGCGGGGACGCGGCGCCGGTGAGGACGACGGTCCGGGACTCGGGGAATGCGGTCATGAGGGTGCTCCTTCTCGGTCGGCGCGTCAGGCGATCGGCGCGGGGCCGAGCTCGTCCATGAGCTTCTTGATGGCGACGTAGGCGCGGTTGCGGTACGCGATCAGCTCGGCGGTCCGCTCGGCGGGCACGTCGAGGTAGCCGGCGCCGGACTTGGTGCCGAACTTCCCGGCGTCGACCAGCGCGGCCAGCGACTCCGGGGTGGCGAAGCGCTCGGGCCAGCGGGTCTGCAGCGAGGCGTAGCAGAAGGCGTAGACGTCGCCGAGGACGTGCGCGTCGGTGTCGATCCGGAGGCCGGGCACGGGGCGGCCGTCGAGGAGGAGCGGGACGTCGTGCTCGACGCACTTCTCGGTC
>NZ_SOEN01000002.1:0-58412 GCF_004366415.1 Rathayibacter sp. PhB151
CAGGGGGGACCCTGTGGGAGAGTAGGACACCGCCGGACACCAATTCACGATGGCCACCCAGAAATGGGTGGCCATCGCTGTTTAACCAGAGGTTCCACAGACGGAACCGGAAGACCCAGCACCTCGACCCCCGTGGCATCCGCCATGGTGCGGGTTAGGGTGGTGGCTGACGGCTCACGGGCCGCCGATCCCCGTCCTCACGAGCGGGTCAACTCCACAGAGCTCCACCACGACAGGCGAGGAACGCATGGACGACGCAGCATCCGACCGCAACGACCGCGGACAGGACCGGCGCGACGAGCGCCCGCCCCGCGCCGCCGGCGGCGACCGCTCCTCCTCCCCGCGGGGCGGAGCTCGAGACGGCGATCGTCCCACCCGCGGTGGAGACTCCCGTCCGTACCGCTCGAACGACTCCGGATCGCGCTCGGACGCTCCGCGCCGTGACGGAGCCGGACGACCGGACCGTGGTGGAGACTCCCGTCCTCGTCGCGACGGCGAATCGCGTCCATACTCCGGCGGCGACTCCCGTCCGCGCCGCGACGGCGAATCGCGTCCATACTCCGGCGGCGACTCCCGTCCGCGCCGCGACGGCGACTTCCGTCCCTCTCGTGACGCCGACTCCCGCCCTCGTCGCGACGGCGATGCGCGTCCTTCCCGTGACGGAGACTCCCGTCCGCGTCGTGAGGGCGACTTCCGTCCCTC
The DNA here is from genome assembly GCF_004366415.1 of Rathayibacter sp. PhB151. Classification (NCBI taxonomy): domain Bacteria; kingdom Bacillati; phylum Actinomycetota; class Actinomycetes; order Micrococcales; family Microbacteriaceae; genus Rathayibacter; species Rathayibacter sp. PhB151. The sequence goes on from NZ_SOEN01000002.1 coordinate 703, forward strand.
TCGTGATGGTGACTCTCGTCCGCGCCGTGATGGTGACTCCCGTCCCTCGCGGGATGGTGATTCCCGTCCTCGTCGTGAGGGTGACTCCCGTCCTTCTCGTGATGGCGACTCTCGTCCCCGGTACGGCGATGCGCGTCCTTCCCGAGACGGTGACTCCCGTCCTCGTCGTGAAGGCGACTTCCGTCCTTCTCGTGATGGCGATTCCCGTCCTCGCCGTGACGGTGATTCGCGTCCTTCCCGTGACGGTGACTCTCGTCCTCGTCGTGAGGGGGAGTTCCGTCCTTCTCGCGATGGAGACGCTCGTCCTCGCCGCGAAGGCGATTCCCGTCCTTCTCGTGACGGTGATTCCCGTCCTCGTCGTGAGGGCGACTTCCGTCCTTCTCGTGACAGTGATTCCCGTCCGCGTCGTGAGGGCGACTTCCGTCCTTCCCGTGATGGTGACTCCCGTCCGCGTCGTGAAGGCGACTTCCGTCCTTCTCGTGATGGCGATTCCCGTCCGCGTCGTGAAGGCGACTCCCGCGGTGGGCGCTTCGACGACCGTCGGGGCGGTGGCGATCGCGCGGGCGGCCCTGGCGGATTCGGCGGCGGGTACGCCGGCCGCGGCGCTCCTCGCGAGGAGCCGGAGCTCACCGAGGAGGAGCGCGAGCGTCGCTCCCTCCAGTCGGTGCGCCCTCGGCACGACGACCCCGACCTGCCGGACGATGTCCAGGCGAAGGATCTCGACAAGGTCGCTCGCAACGAGCTGCGCACGCTGTCCAAGGACAACGCGGAGTGGGTCGCGCGCCACCTGGTGATGGCCGGCCGTCTGCTCGAGGAGGACCCGGAGCTGGCGCACCGCCATGTCCTGTCCGCCGCGCGCCGGGCCGGCCGGATCGCGGTCGTCCGCGAGTCGCTGGCCATCTCGGCCTACGCCACCGGAGACTTCGCGCTCGCGCTGCGCGAGCTGCGCACCTACCGCCGGATCTCCGGCTCGGACGAGCAGGTCCCCCTGATGGTCGACAGCGAGCGCGGAGTGGGGCGGCCCGACAAGGCGCTCGAGCTCGGCCGCTCCGTGGATCGCAGCACGCTGAGCCCCGGTGCCCAGGTGTCGCTCGCGATCGCGATGTCCGGTGCGCGCCTCGACCTCGGTCAGGGCGAGCTCGCTCTGATGGAGCTCGAGATCCCTCAGCTCGACCCCGACCGCGCCTTCTCCTACAGCCCGGACCTCTTCGCCGCGTACGCGCTCGTTCTCGAGGAGGTCGGCCGCGCCGAGGAGGCCGCCGAGTGGCAGCGCCGCGCGGACATCGCCGCGCGCGCCGTGTTCGCGGCCGAGGGCGGCGGCGACGACGAGACGATCGAGGTCGTCGAGGAGGAGGGCGACTACGTGCCCGCCACCCGCGCCGAGCTCTCGGGCCTGGTCGCCGCCGACGCAGCCCCCGAAGCCGACGCCGCGACCGACCTGGACGACTCGCTCGAGATCGACGACGAGGACGAGGACGACAGCCTCGACCCCGATTCGGCCGAGCTCGCCGAGCAGGACGCTCCCGAGATCGACCAGCCCCTCGAGATCGACGAGCCTGTCGAGACCGACGAGCCCGCCGACGCCGACGGACCGGTGGAGACCGACGAGCCCGCCGACTCCGACGCGTCCGCCGAGACCACGGCCGTGGACGCCATCGAGCACCAGGCCGCGCTCGACGACGCCGACCTGTCCGACGCGGACTTCGAGGAGGCCCTCGCCGCTTCGACGCCCGAGGCGCTGTCGGTGGAGGACGCCGCCGAGGAGACCGCCATGGAGGAGCCCGCCACCGAGGAGCCCTCGGAGGAGCCGGACGCGGAGTCCGCCGCCGCTGAGTCCACCGCCGCGGAGTCCGCAGACGACACCACCACCACCCCCACCGACACCGAGGAGGACGGCCCCGATGTTCCGAAGCCCGAAGCCTGAGCCCAGCCCGCTGGACGGGCGCGACTGCGTCCTCGCCGACCTCGACGGGGTCGTCTACAAGGGCGCCGACGCGATCCCGTTCGCCGTCGAGAGCCTGAACCGCGCGGCGGAGACGGTCCGCGTCGGCTACATCACCAACAACGCCTCGCGCACCGACGTCTCGGTGGCCGGCCACCTCTCCGACCTCGGCCTCGCCGTGCGCCCGGAGGACGTGGTCACCTCGCCGCAGGCGGCCGTCGTGCTGCTCGCCGATCTGATCCCGGCCGGCTCGATCGTCCTGGTCGTCGGCGGGGAGGGCCTCACCACCGAGGTCGAGCGGGCCGGCTTCACCGTCACCCGCAGTGCGGAGGACTCACCGGCCGCCGTCATCCAGGGCTTCGCGCAGTCGGTCGGCTGGGCCGAGCTCGCCGAGGCGTCGTTCGCGCTGCACACGGGCATCCCGTGGGTGGCCACCAACACCGACTGGACGATCCCCGTCGCCCGCGGCATCGCGCCGGGCAACGGCACGCTCGTCTCCGCCGTGCACACCGCGGTCGGGCGCCTGCCCGTCGTCGCCGGCAAGCCGGAGCGCGCGATCTTCGACGCGGCGACCGCGCGGTTCGGCTCGACGAATCCGCTGTTCATCGGCGACCGGCTCGACACCGACATCGCCGGGGCGAACACCTCCGGCATGGAGAGCGTGCTCGTCCTGACCGGCATCGACCGGGCGAAGCAGCTGCTGGCCGCCGAGCCGAAGCTGCGGCCGACCTACATCCTGGCCGACCTGCGGGAGCTGGACGCACCGTACCCGGCGACCGTCGTGGCCCGGAACGGCACGCACTCGGTCCGCTCGGCGAAGGTCCGGCTCGACGGCGACTCCGTCGTGATCGTCGACGCCGGCTCCGACGAGACCGACCTGCTGCGCGCGGCGTGCTCGGTGATCTGGAGCTCGGGCCGCGCGATCTACGGACTCGACGTGCCGGAGTCGCTCTACAGCTGACCCCGCGCCCGCGCCGGGCCTACGCCCGATCCCGTGCGACGGGCTCCTCCCGGCCCTCGAGCCGGAGGAGCCCGCTCAGCCGGAGCGCCAGCGCCACCGCCGCGACGGCGATCAGCGCGCCGTAGGCGAACGTGGCCGTGAAGACGGCGGCGCCGCTCCCGAGCAGACCGGTGACCGCGGCGGCGAGCAGCCCGGTGAGCGCGAGCGACACCGACCCGCCCGTCGAGTCGGCGATCTGCAGCGCCGAGCTGTTGAAGCCCTCGCGCCCCGGCGCCGAGAGGCCGAGGGTCAGCGTGCCCATCCGCGGGAACATCGCGCCCATCCCGCCGCCCGCGAGGAACCAACCGGCTCCCGCGACGATCGGGGACAGCGCGAGCACGACGGTCAGCAGCACCACGAGGATGCCGGCGAGCAGCAGCCCGGTTCCGAGCCGCATCGCGCCGCCGTGCGAGAGGCGGGTGCCCGGCCGGCCCTGCAGCTGCGAGCCCAGCGCCCAGGAGACGGCGCCGGCGGTCAGCGCGACCCCGGACAGCCACGGCGGGAGTCCGTACCGCTCGCTGAGCAGCAGCGGGAGGTAGACCTCGGTGCCGAAGAAGGCGGCCGCGACGAGGGCCCGCAGCAGCATCGTCGACGGGAGGACGCCGCGCGCCCGCAGCGTGCCGACCGGCAGGAGGGCGCGGACCGCGAGGATCACCACCGCGATCGCGACGGCGGCGACCACTCCCGCCGCCTCCGGTGCGATCTCGGCGCTCGTGCTCAGCACGACGACGGCGGCGGCCACGACGACGGCGCGGACCACCCGGCCGATGGCGCTCCGGTCGAAGGGCCGCAGCTCCTGCGGCTCGAGCGCGCGCAGCGTCGGCGCGATGACCGCGCTCGCGACGGCCACCAGCACCACGACGCCGAGGAACACCCAGTGCCAGCTGGTCAGCTCGGCGACGAGGCCGGCCGCGAGGGGCCCGACCAGCGAGGGCACCACCCAGGCCGCGGCGAAGGCGCCGAAGATCCGCGGATGCAGCTCGGCGGGGAAGACCCGGGCGACGAGCACGTAGAGCGTGACGGTGATCCCTCCGCTGCCGAGGCCCTGCAGCAGGCGCGCGCCGACGAAGACCGGCATCGACGTGGCCGTCCCGGCCGCGATCAGGCCGAGCGTGAAGAGCAGGATCGCCGTGATCAGCGCCGGGGTCGGTCCCCGGCGGTCCGCCGACGAGCCCGCCGTGACCATGCCGACGACGGCCGCGGCGAGGGTGGCCGCGAAGGCGAGCGAGTAGAGCGCCCGGCCGTCGAGGTCGGCGCTGATGATCGGCATGATCGTCGTCACCGCGAGCGACTCGAACGCGCAGAGGAAGACGAGCGCGGTCGTGCCGGCGGTGGTCAGGAGGAACGGGGCCGAGGTGATGCCGCGGCGGGCGACGGGAGGCACTCTCGCCACACTACGCGGCGGCCGGTGTCGTCGGCGGAGTCAGCGGTAGACCGCCCAGTCGTCCTTCGTCAGCAGGGTGGGCGTGCCGTCGATGTCGACGAGCCAGCCGGCGTCGTCGCGCTCGAGGTAGCGCCCCTGGATGATCTCCGGAGCCCAGCCCCCGTCGCGCGAGGACACCCAGCGGACGAAGCGGACGGTGCCGCCGCGCCGGAAGAGCGTGCCGTTGTGGTCGCTCACGCGAGGATCCTCCTGGCCCGGGGATCGGGAGCGCTCTCGGGCTCCGCAACGACGTGCAGTCCGATCCGGCCGTGCGAGGCCGCGGTCAGCGCGCGCAGCCAGTGCGGATTGAGCTCGTGCTGCCCCTCGGCGTCGTACTCGTAGCGCGTGGCGATGGAGGGGTGCAGCCAGAGCTCGGACAGTCGCCCGTCGTCGTCCGCGCTGGTGAGCAGAAAGCCCTCGCCGCGGCGGAACCGCGCGGTGATCACGCTCTGCAGGTGCGCGAGGGTGCGGTCCTCGAACCGGTGCGCACTCGGCGGTGCCCCGTACAGCAGGCGTCCCATCGTCGACTCTCCTCCGCCGTTTCCGGCGCACCGAAGTGGGGCGCACCACAGAACAGCGTACTTTATTGACTAAATCGGTTAGCTAAATGCCCGGCGAGCAGTGCGTTTCCGGGACAGCGCGTGCTGCGTTTCCCGGAGGGCGCCCGCGGGCTGCCGAGAAGTGGTTGCATGGTCGGAGCGAGTTCCCGATCGGGGCGCCTGCCGTCAGGAGGGCGACCCATGGACGATCGACCGGATCTGTTCGCACTGCTGGCCCGGCTGCGGACCGTGGAGCGGAGCTACGACGCGCGCGTCGAGCGCCGGCTCGGCATCGGCGCGACCGACCTGGCCGCCCTGCGTCTGATCGGCGCCGGCGCCGGGCGGAACGAGATCATCCGCGCGGTCGATCTGGCCGGGGCGATCGGTCTGACGACGGCGGCCGTCTCGATCCTCGTCGACAGGCTCTCCCGCGCCGGCTACGTGGACCGCGTGCTCGATCCCTCCGACGGCCGCGGCCGGATCCTCTGCCTGACCGGCCGGGCCGAGAAGGCGCTCGGCGAGACCGACGAGCGGGTCTACGGCGAGGTCCGCACCCTCACCGACTCGGTCGCCGACGCCGAGTCGGTGCGCTTCGCCGCGATCCTCGAGGGGCTCTCCGGGATCTTCGAGCGCGGACCGCAGCCCGCGGTCTGAGCCCGCGGCCCTGCAGCCCGCGGCCCTGCAGCCCGCGGCCCTGCTCCCGCGGGGCGGCGCGCTCAGCGGGTGAGGCGCTCGATCAGCTCGCGGTAGCGACCGGCGGTCCGGACGACGATCTCGTGCGGGAGCCGGGGCGGCTCGCCCTGGCCGTCCCAGTTGTCCGCGAGCCAGTCCCGGACGATCTGCTTGTCGAAGGACTGCCCGCGCACGCCCGCGTCGTAGTCGACCGCGTCCCAGTAGCGCGAGGAGTCGCTCGTCAGCACCTCGTCGCCGAGGGTGACGACTCCCGTCGCCCGGTCCACGCCGAACTCGAACTTGGTGTCGGCGAGGATGACGCCGCTGCGCAGCGCGATCGCGGCCGCCTCCCGATAGACGTGCAGCGAGAGGGTGCGCAGCGCCTCCGCCGCGTCCTCGCCGACGAGCTCGACGGTCCGCTCGAACGAGATGTTCTCGTCGTGCTCGCCCTGGGGCGCCTTCCAGGCGGGGGTGTAGATCGGCTCGGGCAGCACGTCGCCGTCGTCGAGGCCCTCGGGGAGCGCGACGCCGGACACGGCGCCGGTCGCGCGGTACTCCTTGAAGCCGCTGCCGGAGAGGTAGCCGCGCACGACGCACTCGATCGGGAACATGTCGAGCGTCCTCACGAGCATGGCGCGGCCGCGCACGGCCTCGGGGATCTCTCCCGGGACGAGGTGGTTGGGCACGTCGGCCAGCTGGCCGAACCACCACAGCGACAGCTCCGTCAGCAGCTCGCCCTTGCCGGGGATGCCGGGCTCGAGGATCGTGTCGAAGGCGCTGACCCGGTCGCTCGCGACGACGAGCATCCGGTCGGCGCCGAGCACCGGGTCGGAGTCGTCGGGGGTGTAGAGGTCGCGCACCTTGCCGGAGTAGGCGTGCTGCCAGCCGGGCAGCGGGGCGGTGGGGTCGAAGGCCGGGGAGTCGTCGCGGGTCACCGGGCCATTCTCCCGGAAGCGGGGGCCGTGGTCAGCCTCTCAGCGCGTCTGCGGACGTCGAACCTGGAAGCGGGCTGGGCATCCGCTCTGCCGCGCGGATCCTGAGCTGTCAACCACGCGCGCTGCCGCCGTGCCCGCGCCTAGCGTCGAGGACATGACTTCCGAGAACACGACCGACCAGTACACGTTCCAGGACCCCACGAAGATGTTCGCCGACATCGACACCGAGGAGCAGTATCAGGAGGGCTCCGGCCTCGACTCGAAGATGGACGACCTCGCCGACCGCGGCGAGTCGACCTACCGCGGTTCCGGCCGCCTCGAGGGCCGCAAGGCGCTGATCACCGGTGGCGACTCCGGCATCGGCGCGGCCGTCGCCATCGCCTATGCGCGCGAGGGCGCCGACGTCGCGATCGTCTACCTGCCCGAGGAGGAGTCCGACGCGAAGAAGGTCGTCGCCCTCATCGAGGAGGCCGGCCGCGTCGCCGTCGCCATCCCCGGCGACATCACCGACCACGACTTCGCCGTCGGCGCCGTCGCGAAGGCCGTCGAGGGCCTCGGCGGCCTCGACATCCTCGTCAACAACGCGGGCAAGCAGCAGTCGGTCGAGGACTTCCTCGACATCTCCGACGAGCAGTTCGACGAGACCTTCAAGACCAACGTCTACGCGATGTTCTGGATGACGAAGGCGGCCGTGCCGCACCTCGCCCCGGGCTCCGCGATCATCAGCACCTCGTCGATCCAGGCCTACCAGCCGTCGCCGACGCTGGTCGACTACGCCTCCACCAAGGCCACGATCAACACGTTCTCGAAGGCGCTCTCGCAGCAGCTCGCACCCAAGGGCATCCGCGTGAACGTCGTCGCGCCCGGTCCGATCTGGACCCCGCTGCAGACCGCTGGCGGCCAGCCGCCGGAGAAGCTGCCCGAGGTCGGCTCGCAGACGCCGCTCGGCCGTTGGGGCCAGCCCTCGGAGCTCGCTCCGGCCTACGTGTTCCTCGCCTCGCCCGAGTCGAGCTACGTCGTCGGCGAGACGCTGCACGTGAACGGCGGCATGCCCACGCCGTAACACTCGGCGACATCCGCGGGCCCAGCCGGCGTCCGGAGACCTCGGTCCCCGGACGCAGGCTGGGTCTTCGCATTTAGTTGTCGTAACAATCGGTGCGGAGAAGGCGAACTGCGCAAGGCTTTCTCCATGACCGATTCCCTGCCGATCCTCGACCTCTCCCGCCTCGACCAGGGAGAGGAGGAAGCCGCCGCGTTCCGCCGCGATCTCCGCGAGACCACGCACGACGTGGGCTTCTTCTACCTCGTCGGCCACGGCGTGCCGCAGGACCTCCTCGACGACGTGGTCGCCGTCTCCCGCCGCTTCTTCGAGCTCTCCGAGGAGGAGAAGCTCGCGATCGAGAACACGGCCAGTCCGCAGTTCCGCGGCTACACCCGCTTCGGTGCCGAGCTGACCAACGGCGACGTCGACTACCGCGAGCAGGTCGACATCGGCATCGACCGCGAGACCGTGCCGGCCGGCGCCGACGTCCCGGACTACCAGCGCCTCGAGGGACCGAACCTCTGGCCGGAGTCGCTGCCCGAGTTCCGCGCCGTCTTCGAGCGCTGGCACGAGGAGCTCGCCGCTGTCGCCATCCGTCTGCTGCGCACCTGGGCCGTGGCCCTCGACGCTCCGGCCGACGTCTTCGACGAGGCGTTCGCCGAGAAGCCGTTCTCGCTGGTCAAGGTCGTCCGCTACCCGGGCACCTCCGACCCGGAGCCCAAGCAGGGCGTCGGCGCGCACCGCGACGGCGGAGTGCTGACCCTGCTGCTGGTCGAGCCCGGCAAGGGCGGCCTGCAGGTCGAGCACGACGGCTCCTGGATCGAGGCGCCGGCGCTGCCCGGGGCGTTCGTCGTCAACATCGGCGAGATGCTCGAACTGGCCACCGGCGGCTACCTCAAGGCGACGCTGCACCGCGTGATCTCGCCGCTGATCGGCACCGACCGGATCTCGATCCCGTTCTTCTTCAACCCCTCGCTCGACTCGACGATGCCCTCGCTGCCGCTGCCCGAGGAGCTGAAGTCCGGCCTCTCGGTCGACCCGACCAACAGCCCGATCCTCGAGACCTACGGCGAGAACGCGCTGCGCTACCGCCTGCGCGCGCACCCCAACGTGGCGGCCGTGCACCACGCCGACCTGCTGACCCCGACGAGCTGACCCCCTCCGCGAGATGCCACTTGTGCACGCTTCTCACGGCGTGTCGCGTGCACAAGTGGCATCTCGCGGCGGGGGAGGGGGCCCGGGCTACTCGATGAGGTTCGCGGTGGGGAGCGAGTGGGTGCCGAGGTGCAGGGTGCGCGTCCCGAGCGTCCAGCTGATGCGGGGGCGGAACACGGCCAGGCCGGTGAAGGACACCGACTTCATCTTCTTCAGCGCAGTGCTCGCCTTCGTCCGCAGGGAGGAGACCTGCTCGGCGGAGTGCGCGGCGGCGGCCGGGGGCGGACCCACCTCCCACATCTCCACTGCGGACTGCGGCGGTACGTCGGCCGGGAGGTCGGTGGCGCGTCCCGCCGCTCGCGTGGCCTTGTACTCCACGGAGAGGGGCACGGCGACGGAGGCGTTGGAGGTCAGGAAGCTGGTGAGCCGCCCGTCCGCCGCCTCCGCCGCGGTCTCGATCCCCTCGAGGAGATCGGAGCCGACGTGGCAGCCCGTGATCGGGTCCTGTTCCGCGACGATCGCGAAGACGAAGCCGCCGGCGCAGCCGAGCAGCGCACTCGAGACGTCGAGGGCGAGCCAGGCGTCCAGCGCTGACTTCTCCCGGGTGGCGATCTCCACGATGTAGCTGCCCTCGACGGTCGCCTTCCCGGCGACGTCGAGCCGGTGCGGGGCCGGCATCCGCTTGCCGGCGAACGTGTCGAGCATCTTCGTGCCGTCGACCTTGCCGTCACCGGCCAGGCTGAACTCCTTGAAGTAGATCGTGTGGCCGGGCAGGAAGCGCCACGCGTCGGGCTCTCCGGCCTTCGGCTGGAAGTAGAGCCGGACGCCGTGCTTCCGGACGAGCGCCGGAGACAGATTGACCCCCGCCTTCGCGAACGCCGTGTCCTTCACCTTCGGCGCCCCCAGGACCGAGTAGTTGATCGAGTCGCGGAAGGAGAACGCGATCGACATCGTGGGGACGTTGCAGTCCTCCTTGAGAGCGAGCTGCCGGACCTCGCATGGCCCGTTCGGAGAGGTGACCCACGGATTGCCGCTCCTCGTCATCGACGGAGCGCCGACGGACATCTCCAGGTCGAACTCGTCGCTCACCCCGGGGTACTTGGAGGAGAGCTCGATCCCGGCCCGCAGGAGGAAGCTGAAGCGGCCCTTCCCGGAGATGTGCGAGTTGAGGAGGCTGTAGGAGCTCCAGCCCTCCAGATGCGCGGTCGAGCCGCCGGTGAAGAGGACCGTCGCGGAGCTGTCCTGGTCGTGGGCCGGGAGGCTCGCGATCGCGGCGCTGAATCCGGGGTCGGACGGCGGAGTGCTCAGCATGACGGCGTCGCGGAAGCGGGCGCCGACATCGCCCTGTCCCTTGCAGCGCTTCACCTCGACGTCGAAGATGGCGCAACGCCACCAGTTGAGCGAGTGACCGAGCTCCTCGAGGTAGAACTTGGCGAAGTCCGGGTTCGCGGAGCCGTCGGTGATTCTCACGAGGTCCTCGTTGAGCAGGATCGCGCTCTGATCGTCGTCGTAGACGAAGGCGGCGGGCCGGTCGCCCAGGGTGTCGGAGGCGACCCAGAGCGGACTGATCTGCTCGAGGTACGCGGAATCCGTCAGGACCTTCAGCAGCTCCGCCGTGATCGACCGGCTCTCCGCGCTCGCCCACGCGGGGTTCTGCCGCGCGACCTCCTCGTAGTCCGGGCCGAACGCATGGGTGAACACCGTCTCCACCCCGCGCTCGAAGGCGACCTGCGCGGCGGCCTGGCGCAGATCGGCACTGGTGGCGCCGACCACGGGGTAGGTCTTCGTGCCGTCGAGCCCCAGCTCGTCGCGGAGCGGCCCGTTCGCGAGGAGCCACTTGTGAGTCGCCTCCGGGATCATCCGCGAAGCCCGGGCGAGGAGCTGCCCGAAGTCCTGGTAGTGCGACTCGGGCGGAGCGTCGGACCCGGGCGCGTCACTCCAGAGGCCGCTCTCGCGGACCCCCTCCACCGCCTCGTCGCCGAGGTCCTTCGAGAAGTCGGTGACGAGGCTCTCGAGCGTGGTCCCGAAGTCGTCCTTCCCTCCGATCTCGTGCAGCGCGTCCGAGAGGAACCGCTGCTCGCCGGTCTTGAGCGCGGTCTCGGCGGAGAGCTCCAGCCCGCCCTCGATGGCCTCGCCCGCCGGTCCGAGTGCTCCGAGGAACACGCGGCGGAGGTTGGTCCCGCTCGGGTTCTGCTCGTACTCCTCGATGTGCCGGATCAGCGGCCCGATCAGCGGGATCTGCTCCGCCTCCCCGATCGCGCTGTGCTCGTGGAGCCACTGCCGCTGCAGTTCGCGGAACGTCTCCTCGTCACGGTCGGCGGCGCGCCGGTACTCCTCCTCCGAAGCTTTCAACTCGGACAGCTCCTTGCTCTCGACCCGGAGCAGGGCCGCATAGCCGGTGGGGTCCTCGCCCGCCCAGGTGCGGTGCAGCTCGTGCCAGTCCTCCGCCATCCGGGCCCGGAGGGCCGCCTGCGCCTCGGCGACCCGGGCGCCGTACTCGTTCCGGACGGCGTTCCGCTCCGCCTCGAGCGTCTCCACATCGTGACCGGCGGCTGTGCAGAAGACCATGCTCAAGCCGAGACTGAGGGCCAGCCAGAACGGTTGGCACGCGCTTCTCCGCTCGGCGATCGCGCGGTGGATCCGCGGCTCGAAGGCGGCGATCCTCTCGCGGAGCGCCGCCTCCGCTCCGAGCTTCGCGTCGTTCAGCCCCAGGGAGAAGAGCCGATCCATCCGCGCGTGCTGACGGTCGTACGCTCGCTGCGCGATCCAGTGCCCGGAGTCGTCGAGGGCGGCTCGGAGCCGATCACAGGCCTGCAGCAGGGGGGAACCCGCCGCCGCGGAGCTGCACCGAGCGGCGGACACCCGCCAGCGATCGGCACCCGACGCCGGATCGACGCCGGGCTCGCTCGTGAGGCACTCCGTTCCCGTCCCCGTGATGCAGACCAGACCCCCGTCGAGGTCGCGGGCGTACCAGATCGGCACTCCGAGTGAGCGGCCGTCCCTCCAGGTCATCTCGGCGGCGCTCGCCGCCCGGCAGAGGCTCGCGAACACGGTCGCGATCGAGTCCGGGACGGCGTCCACCTGCGAGCAGCGCACGAGTGCGGTCCGGCCCCTGACGACGTCGGTGACCGCGGCGAGTGGCGTCGCCGTCCGCAGGTCGTACGCCGACCCCTCGGCACCCGGCTGCGGCGTCGCCGCCACCGGGAACGCGATGTCCCGGTCGTCGACGATCGTGTACACGGCGGCGGGACGTCCGACCTTCGGGTCCGCGGGCAGGACGCGCAGCTCCTCCATCCTGACCCCGACGAGCGGATCGTCGAGGGGGGAGGGGCCGGGCGTCGCGGCGTGCGCGGGAAGGGCGGTGCAGACGGCGAGAAGAGCCGCGAGGACGGCGGTCGGGCGGGTGAGGCGTCGAGGCATGGCTGCTCCTGGGTGGGAGGGGCGGGATGCTCCGGGCGGACCGGGCCCGGTGAGGGCCGGCGGCAGCGTCTCGCGCGATCGATCGGGTTGCCACACCGTAGTGGGGCCGGATTCCGCTTCTGTGTCGTTGCGCGTCCTGCGGCAGCGGAGGCGCGACATGCCTCGTCCTCCTCGGGCCGACGCTGCCGAACGGCGAGGGGGGGGGGGGATCGTGACGCGCGCATGATGCAGGGGTGACGGAGCGCTGACGGGGTGGAGCGGAGTGTGGAGTGCCGGCGTCGCCGGACCGCCGCTCCTCTCGTCGTCAAGGGAATCCCATGTCGTCTCCTCGTGCCCGTCCGTCCCGCCGTCTCGCCGCTGTGCTCGCGCCGCCGGCCGCGCTGCTCCTGGTGCTCGCCGGGTGCAGCGCCGCTCCCGCGCCGGCCGCGTCCACGGCGACCGCCACTGCCGCGGTCGCCGCGCCCACCGATGCCGAGGTGCGGGGGCTGTTCGACGAGTGGAACGCGGCGCTCACCACCGGCGACCCCGCGCAGGTGGACGCGCTGTACGCGGACGACGCGGTGCTGCTGCCGACCGTCGCACCCGGGGTCCTCGACACCTCGGCCGAGCGCATCGGCTACTTCGACGCCTTCCTGAAGAAGCGGCCGACGGGGACGATCGACGAGAGCGTCGTCCGTGATCTCGGCGACGGCTACGCCTCGAACACCGGCCTCTACACCTTCGCGCTCGCGGAGACCGGGGAGCTCGTGCACGCCCGGTTCACCTTCGTCTACGAGGAGATCGACGGGGAGTGGAAGATCATCGAGCACCACTCGTCGAAGGAGCCCGTCACGCCGTGACAGCGGAGCGGCTCGCCCGCCCGGCGTGGCACAGTGAGTCGTGCTCATCTTGCTGGTGGAGGACGATCCCGTGATCGCCGACTGCGTGACCGCGGTGCTCGAGCAGTACGGCTACGCCGTCGTCCGGGCGCGGACGGGCAGGGAGGCGCTCGACTCCGGTCCTCCGGACCTCGTGCTCCTCGACCTCGGACTGCCGGACATGGACGGGCTCGACGTCTGCCGGACGCTGCGCCGCAGGTCCGACGTCCCGATCATCGTGATCACCGCGCGGAGCGACGAGGCCGACACCGTCGCCGCGCTCGAGGTGGGCGCGGACGACTGCGTGATCAAGCCGTTCGGCGTCCGAGGGCTGATCGCGCGGATCCGGGCGGTGAGCCGGAGGGTCGGCGCGGCCGGGGCGCGGTCGGCGGTCGCCCTCCCGCCGCCGACCCTGTCGCTCGGCCGGGTCGTCGTCGATCCGGCGTCCCGTCGCGTGCACCTCGACGGCGCCGAGCTCCCTCTGACACCCAAGGAGTTCGACCTGCTGCTGGCCCTGGCCCGGCGCCCGGGGGCGGTGCTCACCCGCGAGGCCCTGATCGACGAGGTCTGGGACTGCAACTGGTTCGGCTCCACCCGGACCCTCGACGTCCACGTCTTCGCGCTCCGCCGCAAGCTCGGCGCGGCGGTGACGATCACCACCCTCCGCGGCGTCGGCTTCCGCCTCGACCTGCCCTGACGGCCATCGCGAGATGCCACTTCGGTACGCGTCCATCGGCGTGTCGCGTACTCAAGTGGCATCTCGCGGAGGGGGACGACGAGGGCCCCCGTCCGCTGGGCGCGGAGGGGGGCCCTCGGGGTCAGGGGGTCAGCAGGTGGCCGCCTGGTAGGGGAGGGTGGCGGCGAAGGCCGGCTGGCCGGGGGAGGTGCCGGTGACGGTGACCGAGCCGGCGGGGGTCGACTTCAGGCGCGTGGTGAACGCGGCCGAGGCGGAGGAGCCCGGGGCGACCGAGGGGAACGCCTTCGTGCCGTAGGCGGAGTCGACGGTGATGTCGGCCGCTGCGGTGTCGGTGTTCTTGACGGTCACGGTGAGCACGACCTTGCCGGCGATGCAGCGGGTCGAGACGGCGGGCGCGAGCTCGAGGGTGTCGAGCGGCAGCGCGGCCGAGGCCGAGGTGCGCACCAGCGCGTCGGCGTAGCCGTTGTAGGAGGCGGTGACGCCGCTCACTCCGGCCGGGACGACGGCGCTCGCCGAGCCGCCCGAGAGCGCGACGGTCGAGCTCCAGGTGCCGCCGGTGAAGGTGACGGTGCCGGCGACGTCGCCCTTGTCGGCCGCCGTGACCTTCGCCGTGACCGTGCGGCCGTCGGCGGTGAGGGTCGTGGTGGAGTCGACGGCGGTGACGCTGGTCCAGTTCTTCATCGCGGTGAGGACCGTCTGCGGGACGCTGACGAACGCGCCGTGCCGCGGGCTGGCCGGGAGGCCGCCCTTGGTCGAGACGTTCCAGTCGGCCGACTTCGAGAGGCGGGCCGACTGCGAGCTGCCGGCGATGGCGGCTCCCGAGGTCACGAAGGCCTTGTAGCCGCCCTGGCCGTAATTGTCGACGAGGAAGGCGTAGCCGTCGCCGTTCGCGGTGGTGTCGTTGGGGTCCCCGGCGTTCAGCTTGATGATCTCGGGGCCCTCACCGTCCTGACCGGTCTCGAGCTTCGTCATGTTGGTGTCGGTCAGCTGCCAGGTCTTCGTCGGGTCGGCGTTCCAGTTCGACGAGGTCGTCGGCGCGGTGAGCACCGTCGACTTCTCCAGGAAGATGTCCTTCCCGGCCTCGAGGGTGCCGGCGGCGCCGCCCTCCTCGTTCTTGGTGAAGCGGTAGTAGGAGTCGCCGATCTTGGTGATCGTCGAGTCGATCCGCGCGTAGCCGGTGTCCTGCCAGGTGGCGGGCGGCTGGGTGAAGGTGCGGAAGTCGCGGGTGATCACCGAGAAGACGCGGGAGTAGAGCTTGTCGCTGTTGGTCTTGGTCGCGTCGGAGTAGAGGCGCGAGGAGAAGAAGACCACGTAGGACTGCAGGGCGTCGTCCCAGTACGCCTCCGGCGCCCAGGTCATGCCGGCGGCCGGCTGGTTGACCGTGATGCCGGTGTCGGCGCCGTTGGTGCGGGTCCACGTCACCAGATCGGTCGACTCCCAGACCTCGATCTTGAGGCTGCCCTTGGACTGCGCGTCGCCCCAGCCGGTGCCGCAGGAGATGCAGAGGTCGGTGGCGACCATGTAGTACTTGTCGCCGTTGTGCGAGCGGAGGATGAACGGATCGCGCAGGCCCTTGGTGTCGGTCGTCGAGGTGATGACCGCCTTGCCGCCGTTGACCGGGGAGAAGGTGAAGAAGTCGTTGCCGGAGGTCGCCGCCTGGTAGATCTTCTCGTCGCCGTCGGACTTGAAGTACGCCGAGGCGTAGCCCGCGTCAGGGGCGGCGCGGCCGAGCTCGGCCACCGTGAGGGTGAAGGAGCGGGTCTCGGTGACGCCGTTCAGCGTCGCGGTCGCGGTCAGCGTGACGGGCTTGTCGCCCGAGCCGTAGGCCGGACGGGTGACGACGCCGCCGCCGCGGAACGGGTCGGCCGCGCCGACCGCCGGGGCGGTGTACGAGGTGCTGGTCGGGGTGACGAGCGCCGGGTCGGACGAGGTCCAGGTGATGGCGGTGCCGTTCTTGACTCCTGTGACCGCGAGCGGCAGGTTCTCGGTGGTGCGGGTGGCGAGCACCAGAGCGTCGAGGTCGTCGTTGATGCTCGGGGCGAGCACGACGACGTCGAAGGTCAGCACGGCGCCCTGGCCGGTGGTCGCGGTGAGGGTGACCGGGGTGTCCTGCGCGATCGAGCGCGAGACGACTCCGGTGCCGGAGACGACCGCGGGGTTCGAGGAGGTCCAGGTGAGCGGGACGCCGCTGCTGGTCGCGGGGAGCGTCAGGTTCGTCGAGACGGCGGTCAGCGAAGGGTTGCCGGCCAGGAGCACGGGCAGGATGTCGGGGCGCAGCAGCGCCGAGGTCGCGGCGGCCTTCGCGGCGGCGGTCGGCATGCTCGACGCGACCTGGTCGGCGGTGAGCGCCGTGTCCCAGAACTTCACGTCCGTGACGTCCGCGGTGAGCAGCGGGTCGCCGGTGTAGAGCGAGCGGCCGAGGTAGCCGAGCGTGCTCCCGGAGGGGACGATGCTCGCCATCGACTTCGCGGCGGTGACCGTCGAGATCTGCACGCCGTCGCGGTAGAGGGTCAGCGCGGTGCTCGAGCCGGTGCCGGTGCCGACGAGGGTGAGGGTGGTGAAGCCGGGGTTGAGGGTGCCGCCGAAGGGCATCCGGGTCTCGCCGTTGCCGCTGTCCTTCACGCGGATGCCGGCGAGGACCTGGCCGCTCGGGGAGCCGTCGGGGTTCCGCGGGTTCACGAAGACGTGGTTGCCGAGCTGGGTGGTGTTCCAGGGGCCGACGCCGTCGCCGATCACCCAGCCGAACTGGTTGGCGGTGGTCTGCGTCTTCACCGTGTACTCGACGGCGAAGGCGTTGTCGGTGCCGGTGACCAGTCCCTTGGGCAGGCTCGCGTAGCCGTCGGATTTGAAGCGGGCGACCTGGTCGCCACCGGCGTCTGCGAAGGAGGCGTCGGTGAGCCCGGTCAGCGTCGCGTTGCGGCCGTTGCCGGAGATGTCGAGGAGTGCGGAGCCGGCGTGCGACATGTCGTAGTGCGCGGTGGGCGCCGGCACGTCGGCGGCCTGGGCCGTCACGGGGACGAGGGCGCCTCCGAGGGCGACGCTCGTGCACGCGAGTGCGGAGAGGAAGAGGGACCGGGCACGGCGCCGGGGCGCGGTGGCAGGGGGCTCCGGGGAGCGTCGTCTCATCGTCGAGACCTTTCCTGGGTGAGGGGGATCAGGCCGCCGAAGAGGGGCCGGCGGGTAGTGTTCACGCTAACATGCGCGTCGGTCCGGGGCTAGGGCGGATCGGCGCGGGCGTGCGGTCGGCGTCGCTCCTCCGGCGCCACCCTGTGCGGCGGCGGCCGGGTGGCGTACGGTGAGCGGACCGCATCCTGGTCCCCGATGTCGGACCTCGTCCATCCGCCGAGAGCACCAGGGGAGCATGAGATGAAGACTCTGTCGTACGCCGGGGGCGCGATCGTCCTCGAGGACGAGGCCGCGGACGCCGTTCTGCGCTACTCGGTGGCGCTGGCCGATCGCGGCCGGATGGCCACCGTCACTCTCGCGGACGCGGCGTCCTCCGACGCCTCGGCGGTGGTGGTCCTGACGATCGGAGTCGGGGTCCCGCTCCTGCTGCGGGGCGAGCGGACCGGGGCCGGCACCGACTCCGCGCTCGACCTGCGCGACCGCCTCGACGCGCTCGAGCGCTCGCGGGAGCCGATCGGGGTCTGGGACGCCGACCCCCGGCAGCTCTGGGGCGAGCTGGACTACGACTTCCTCTGAGGCGGTCGCCGCACGTCCGATCGTCGGGACCGCCTCCGTCCGTGGGCGGCGCGGCGCCTTCCGGCGCACCCGTTCAGGGGAGCGCTAGAGTCGGCTACAACGTTGTATGTTCAGCAGGTCCCGACTGAAGGAGATCGATGGCGATCACTCTGCACGACGTGGCGCGGGCCTCCGGAGTCTCCATCAAGACCGTCTCCAACGTCATCAACGACTACCCGCACGTGCGCCCGGCCACCCGCGAGCGGGTCGAGGCCGCGATCGCCGAGCTGGGGTACATCCCGAACCTCTCCGCCCGGAGTCTCCGGCGGGGGCGGACGAACGTCATCGGACTGGCGCTCCCCGAGCTCAGCCTGGCGTACTTCGCCGAGCTCGCCGACAGCGTCATGCGCGCGGCCGACGACCGGGGCCTGACCGTGCTGATCGAGCAGACCGGAGGGGACCCGCAGCGCGAGCGGGACGTCCTGCGCAGCTCGCGGCGCCAGCTCACGGACGGGCTGCTCTTCAGCCCCCTGGGGATGGCGATGGCCGACGAGCCCGCGCTCGCGGTCGACTACCCGCTGGTCCTGCTGGGCGAGCGGATCTTCACCTCGCGGGTCGACCACGTGACCATGCAGAACGTCGCCGCCGCCCGCGCCGCGACGACCCACCTGATCGAGTCCGGCCGGCGGCGGATCGTCGCCCTCGGGGCGCACGAGAACGAGGACGTCGGCTCGGCCGCACTGCGGATGCGGGGGTACCGCGAGGCCCTGGAGGCGGCGGGCATCGCCTACGACGAGCGCCTGGTCAGCTACTCGGGACCGTGGCACCGCGCCAACGGCAACGCGGCGATGTGCAGGGTCCTGGAGTCCGGGGTCGACTTCGACGCCGTCTTCGCCCTGAACGACTCCCTCGGGCTCGGCGCCATCCGCGCGCTGCAGGTGCAGGGACTGAGCATCCCCGGGGACGTCGCGGTCATCGGCTTCGACGACGTCGACGAATCGCGGTACTCGGTCCCGAGCCTGTCGAGCATCGATCCGGGTCGCGACGAGATCGCGCGGACCGCCGTCGAGGTGCTGAAGGGGCGGATCGAGGGCTCGCTCCTCGCGCCTCCGACGCTGCACGAGGCCGGTTTCTCGGTGACGTCGCGGGAGTCGACCGCGCCGTAGCGCGTTGATCACGGTTGCGTCGCGGACGGCGACCGCGCTCTTGACACTCGCCGACGAACTCCGCATCATCATTTCTACAACGTTGTTTTCCATCGTTGTACAAGCGACCTGCTCCAGGACGATCCCCCCTTCCCGGCCGACGACGGCCGTATCCGAAAGGACACGCAATGATGCGTCACACGAAGAGAATGCTCGCGGCGGGGGTGGCCGTCGCCGCCTCCGCGGCCGCCCTCACCGGCTGCTCCGCAGGGAGCGACGCCGCCACCTGCGAGAACACGATCGTGAACGAGGACGCCAAGGTCGTCACGATGTGGGCCTGGTACCCGGAGTTCGAGGGGATCGTCGACCTCTTCAACAACAGCCACGACGACGTCCAGATCTGCTGGAGCAACGCCGGTGCCGGCAACGACGAGTACACCAAGCTCACCACCGCCGTGCAGGCCGGCTCGGGCGCACCCGACGTCGTCATGCTCGAGAGCGAGGTCGTGCAGAGCTACATCCCGCAGGACGCGCTCGTCGACCTCACCGAGTACGGCGCGGGCGACGTGCAGAGCAACTACTCCGAGGGCGCCTGGGCCGACGTCTCCAGCGGCGACGCCACCTACGCGATCCCCGTCGACGGCGGACCGGTCGGCATGCTCTACCGCCAGGACATCCTCGACCAGTACGGCATCCCCGTCCCGACGACTTGGGAGGAGTACGCCGCAGCGGCGCAGGCTCTCAAGGACGCCGGCTCCACCACGCTCATGACGGACTTCCCCGGCAACGGCCGCGCCTACCAGCAGGCGCTCTTCGCGCAGGCCGGCTCGGTGCCCTACACCGTCGACGGCACGGACGTCACGGTGGACCTCGACGACGAGGCCAGCGCGAAGGTCATGGACTACTGGAGCGACCTGGTGCAGAAGGGCCTGGTCGGCACCGAGGACGCCTCGACCACCGACTACAACACCCACCTGGTCGACGGCACCTACGCCTCGGTCGTCGCCGCCGCCTGGCTGCCCGGCTACCTGAAGGGCTTCGAGGGCGCCGACACCGACGCCGTGTGGCGTGCCGCACCGGTCCCGCAGTGGGAGGGTGCCGAGCCGACCCAGATCAACATCGGCGGATCCGCTTTCGCGGTGACCAGCCAGGCCGAGGACAAGGAAGCGGCCGCGACGGTGGCGAAGGAGATCTTCGGCACCGAGGAGGCCTGGAAGATCGGCATCGAGAAGGGCGCTCTGTTCCCGCTGTGGAAGCCGATCCTCGAGTCGGACTACTTCGCGAACCTCGAGTACGACTTCTTCGGCGGTCAGCAGATCAACAAGGACGTCTTCCTCGCCGCCGCCACGGAGTACCAGGGCTTCCAGGTCTCGCCGTTCCAGAACTTCGCCTACGACAAGCTCACCGAGGCGGTGAACGCCGTGAACAGCGGTGACTCGAGCGTCGCGGACGCCCTCTCGACCTATCAGACCGCGGTCAGCGAGTACGCCGCGGGCCAGGGCTACACGGTCGGTTGACGATCGGCGGCCGCCGTCCGCGAGGGCGGCGGCCGCCCCGTCCCTCCTCGAAGGAGCACCATGTCCAACCTCGTCGTCCCCGCCCCCGCCGCCAGCGCCGCTCCGGCCGAGACCCGTCCGAAGAAGCCGCGCACCGGAGTCGTCGCCTCGCGGCGCGCCCGCTGGGGCTGGGTCTTCGTCGCCCCGTTCGGGATCTTCCTCGTGGTCTTCCTGATCACTCCGCTGATCTACTCGTTCATCCTGAGCCTGCAGAACAAGACCGTCGCCACCGGCAATCAGTGGGTCTGGTTCGCGAACTACGCCAAGGCCTTCTCGGACCCCCTCTTCCTCGAGGGCGTCTGGCTGGTGGTGCGCTTCGCCCTCATCCTGATCCCGATCCAGATGCTGGTCTCGCTGATCGCCGCACTGATGCTGGACGCGCTCACCTCGCGCTTCTCGCGGTTCGCCCGGCTGATGATCTTCGTGCCCTACGCGGTGCCCGCGGTGATCGGCGCCCTGATGTGGGGCTTCCTCTACAGCCCGTCCTTCGGGCCTGCCACGGAGGTGTTCGGCTGGCTCGGTCTCGACGCGCCGAACCTGCTCGGCAAGGACTCGATCTTCGGCAGCCTGGTCAACGTCGTCACCTGGCAGTGGGCCGGCTACTACATGATCATCATCTACGCGGCCCTGCAGGGCATCGACCCCGCGGTCTACGAGGCCGCACGCCTGGACGGCGCGAGCGCGATCCAGACGGCGCTGCGGATCAAGATCCCGATGATCTCCTCCTCGATGGTGCTGATCCTCGTCTTCGCCCTCATCGGCACCCTGCAGTTCTTCACCGAGCCGCAGATCCTGCGCTCGCTGGCCTCGGGCTCGATCGACGCGTCGTACACGCCGAACATCTACGCGTACACGCTCGCCTTCTCCTACAACCAGTTCAACTACGCCTCCGCGATCTCCTTCGCGCTGGGTCTCGTGGTGTTCCTCGGGTCCTACCTGTTCCTGATGGCCACCAAGAAGAGGAACGGACTCTCATGAGCACCCTCTCGCTCGCCCCCAAGCGCGACCGCGTCCAGCGACGCGACGACGCCGTCCGGGCGCGGAGCCGCCGCGGCGGCCGCCAGCTGCTCCCGCACGTGATCCTGCTCGCCTTCGTCGTCTACTTCGCGCTGCCGTTCTGGTGGCTCGTCGTGGCCTCGACCAAGGACCAGGTCGGCCTGTTCTCGGGCACCGTCAGCCCCCTGTGGTTCGGCGACTCCTTCGAGTTCTTCACCAACATCGGCTCGCTGTTCACCTACTCGAACGGCCTCTACTGGAAGTGGCTCGGCAACTCGTTCCTCTACGCCTTCGCCGGCGGACTCGGAGCGACGGTGCTGTCGGTGCTCGCCGGCTACGGCTTCGCGGCCTACGCCTTCAAGGGCCGCAACGCCTTCTTCTCGCTCGTCCTGGGGTCGGTGATGGTGCCGGCGACGGCCCTGGTCATCCCGCTGTTCGTCATGTTCAGCACCGCCCAGCTCACCAACACCGTCTGGGCGGTCATCCTGCCGTCGATGCTCAACCCGTTCGCGGTCTACCTCATGCGCGTCTACACGCAGGACGCGGTGCCGGAGGAGATGCTCGACGCCGCCCGGATGGACGGAGCCGGCGAGATCACGGTGTTCTTCCGCGTCGCCCTGCCGCTGCTGCGCCCCGCACTCGTGACGGTGCTGCTGCTCTCCGTCGTCGGGACCTGGAACAACTACTTCCTCCCCCTCGTGATGCTCTCGAACTCGCAGCTCTTCCCGGTCACCGTCGGACTCGGCACCTGGCAGACCCAGGCGTCGGTCAACACCGGCGGCCAGTCGCTGTGGAACCTCGTCATCGTCGGCGCCCTGATCTCCGTCATCCCGCTGATCGTCTCGTTCCTCACCCTGCAGAAGTACTGGCAGGGCGGACTCTCCATCGGCTCCGTCAAGTGACGCCGACCGGCGTCGGGACTCCCGCATCACCGCTCACCTCAGCACGATCCAGAAAGGCTCTGCCATGACCGACGCCTCCCGCGCCGTCTCCCCGCCCGCGACCGCGCGCATCTCCCTCGATCCGGCCGCGGTGGTCGCTCCCGTGAATCCGCGGCTGTTCGGCTCGTTCGTCGAGCACCTCGGCCGCTGCGTCTACGACGGGATCTACGAGCCCGGGCACCCGACCGCGAACGAGGACGGCTTCCGCCTGGACGTGGTCGAGCTGGTCAAGGAGCTCGGCTCGACCACCGTCCGCTATCCGGGCGGCAACTTCGTCTCCGGCTACCGCTGGGAGGACGGCGTCGGACCCCGCGAGGACCGCCCGCGCCGCCGCGACCTCGCCTGGCACTCGCTCGAGACCAACGAGGTGGGCCTGGACGATTTCGCGAAGTGGGCGAAGCTGACCGGCAGCGAGATCATGTACGCCGTGAACCTCGGCACCCGCGGCGTCCTCGAGGCCCTCGACGTCCTCGAGTACGCCAACGGCAAGGCCGGCACGTTCCTCGCGGACCAGCGGATCGCGAACGGGTCGCCGGAGCCGCACGACATCCGCATGTGGTGCCTGGGGAACGAGATGGACGGCCCCTGGCAGGTCGGCCACATGAACGCCGACGACTACGGCAAGCTCGCCTCCCGCACCGCCAAGGCCCTGAAGATCGCCGACCCCTCGCTCGAGCTCGTGATCTGCGGCTCCTCCGGCTCCTCGATGCCCACCTTCGGCGAGTGGGAGCGGGTCGTCCTCGAACACGCCTACGACGACGTCGAGTACGTCTCCTGCCACGCCTACTACCAGGAGTACGACGGCGACCTCGGCTCGTTCCTGGCGTCCTCGCTCGACATGGAGTACTTCATCTCCACCGTCGCCGCGACCGTCGACCACGTGAAGCACAAGCTGAAGAAGTCGAAGGACATCAAGCTGTCCTTCGACGAGTGGAACATCTGGTACCTCCAGGAGCACCAGGAGGAGGAGGCCGCCCTCGCCGCCGCTGACACCGCCGGCGCCCGGGAGTGGGCCTACGCGCCGCGGCTGCTGGAGGACGTCTACTCCGTCGCCGACGCCGTCGTGCTCGGCAACCTGATGATCACGCTGCTGAAGAACTCCGACCGGGTCACCTCGGCGTCGCTCGCGCAGCTGGTCAACGTCATCGCGCCGATCATGACCGAGCCGGGCGGAGCCGCGTGGCGGCAGACCACGTTCTTCCCGTTCTCGACCACCGCGCGTCTCGCGTCGGGCTCGGTCCTGCGGCCGCGGATCGAGGTCGGGTCCTACTCCACCGCCCGGCACGGCGACGCACCGCTGGTCGACTCGGTGGCCACGCTGGATGACGGCCGTGCGGCCGTGTTCCTGGTCAACCGCTCGACCACGGAGACCCTCGAGGTCACCGTCGACGTGAACGGCCTCGGCGTCACCACCGTCGCCGAGGCCGTCGCCCTCTTCGACGAGGACGTCTACGCGAAGAACACCAAGGACGACCAGAACCGCGTGGGCCTGCAGCCCGTCGACGCGACCCTCGCGGACGGCGTGCTGACGCTGACGCTGCCCCCGGTCTCCTGGACGGCGGTCTCCCTGACGGCGTAGCGCCCGGACCGGGTGGGTCTCGATACGCGGGCCTGCGACCCGCTACTCGACCAGCAGGGAAGGCGAGCTGCGCTCCCTGTTCTTCGCGGCCCGTGCATGCGCGGATGCGGACGCGGGCGCGGGCGCTCCATGCTGATCGAGTAGCCCGCGCAGCGGGCGTATCGAGATCCCCCACCGCAGGCACATCGGCCACCGGGGCTCGATACGCGGGCCGGCGGCTCGGGCTGCCGCGGCGGCCGGTCAGTCCCGGTAGCCCTCGATGATCTGGTGGGCGAGGGTCGTGATCGGCGTGGAGGTCGAGCGCGAGCGGGAGCGGAGGATCTCGAAGGCGCGGTCGACGGTGGTGCGCTGGGAGTAGGCGATGATGCCCTTCGCCTGCTCGATCAGGACGCGGCTGTCGAGGGCGCGCTGCAGCTGCTCCTGGGTGACGGTGCTCTCGCGGAGCGCGCGCTGGTGCAGGATGCCGATCGTCGCGACGTCGGCGAAGGCCTGCACGACGGCGACGTCGTCGGGGTCGAGGGTGCCGGTGCCGGCCTGGAAGAGGTTGAGCGAGCCGATCGTGGTGCCCCGCGAGCGCATCGGCACGCAGTGCGCGGCCCGGACGCCGAGGTCGCTCGAGCGGGTGCGGAACTCGGACCAGCGGTCGTCGACCGCGAGCGTGTCCGGCACGACGACGGCGCGCCCGGTCTCGTAGCACTCGACGCACGGGCCGGCGGTCTCGAGCTGCAGCAGCTCGATCAGGCGGGTGTCCTCGTCGGTCGAGGCGAGCACCTCGAGCGTGCCCTCGGGGCTGGCGAGCACCAGGCCCGCCGAGACCGCGTCGAACAGGGTCGCGCTGCTCTCGACGAGCATCTGCGCGAAGTCGACGACGTCGTAGTCGTCGACGAGCGTGTCGGAGAGGGCCACGAAGGTCGCGATGACGCTCCGCTCGCGGGAGTTGATCACCATGAGTCGTCCTGAACGGTGAGCGGGCGGTCGGGGAAGCCGTCCTGGCGGGCGACGATGTCCTGGGCGACGTCGACGAGGGGGCGGTGCTGGGCGAACGCGTGGGCCCTCAGCAGGACGAGGGCGTCGTCCGAGTCGAGGCGGTAGCGGGCGATGATCATGCCGGTCGCCTGGTGGACGACCCTCCGGGACCCGGGGTTGCTGCTCACCTCGTCCGCGTCGTCGTGGAGCACCGCGGCGAGCACCCGGAGCGAGGTGGCGGGCGACTGCGCCGAGATCTCGGTGAGCGCGGCGTCGTCGAGGGTGATCGGGGTGCGGGTGTAGAGGTCGACGGCGCCGATCGAGAGCCCGGCGAAGGTGAGCGGGAAGGCGAACACCGAGCGCACGTCGAGGGCGTCCACCGCCTCGGCGAAGAGCGGCCAGCGCACGTCGGTGCCGGTGTCGAGGAGGGACACGGGGGCGCCCGCGGCGATCGCGTCCCAGCAGGGGCCCTGGCCGAGGTCGAGCTGGATCTCGTCGAGCCGCGCGGCCGTCGGGTCGCTCGCGGCGATCGTCTCGCCGCCGAAGGTGCGGCCGAGGGTGGAGATGGCGACGCCGTCGATCGGGTACCCGCGCAGATACGGGTCGCAGAGGACGGCGGAATCGGTCATCGCGCCCACCCTAGCCGCCGCGGTGCCGGGACGCGCGGGCCGGAGCGACGAGGCGGCCGCCTGCAGTGTCGCCGCGTCGGCGTTGGCCCCGCGCCGCTCATGCCGCGTCGGGTGCGACGTCGTCCTCGGCGTCGTTCGTGAGGATCGTGATCGCCGTGAACGGGGTGATCAGGATGAGCGCGGTGCTGGCGCGGCCCTCGCCGTGGTTCACGGTGAGCCACTGCGGGGTCTCCGCGGCGAGGGCGGCGTCCACCTCGCCCCGGAACTGGGCGGCGGTGCGGTCGCTCACCGTGTAGGGCGCTCCGTTGTAGAGGATGTCGAGCCGGCGCATCAGTGCGCTTCCCGGTCGGCCGTGCGGACGTGCTCGGTGTCGGGCTCGGCGACGACGTAGAGGCCGCCGGAGGAGTTGGCGAGATCGGTGAGCGCGGCGATCCAGGCGGGGTTGATGCGGGGCATCCGCCCGCCGAAGTACTTGTAGCGCAGGCCGACCGCAGGATGCAGCCAGATGGCGCTGCGGCCGTCGCCCATGCTGTGATCGTCGCGCCAGCTGAGCAGGAAGGACTCGTTGCGGCGGAGCTTGGCGGTGACGACGATCTGCAGGTGCGCGAGCACCCTGTCCTCGAAATCGATCTCGACGGATCCGTCGTAGAACAGTTTTCCCATCGCCGTCTCCAGCCTTCGTCACAGCCGGCGGGCGCCCGCGTGATCGACACCTTTCTCCACTTCGACTCCGGCGGCAACCCCGACGGACTCTCGCTTCCCTTCCGTCCCCTCCCCGATCTGTCAAGGACCTCCCCCGGCGCGGGGACCGCGACCGAGCATGGTGGCATGAAGCACATCCTCTTCGCGGACAAGACGATCCTGCTCGGGGACGACGCAGCAGACGCCCTGGTGGCGTACGCGGTCGCACTCGGCGCGAACCGCACGGCCGACCGGGTCGAGTACACGGGGATCGGGGCGGACGGCGCGACGATCCAGGTGTCGTTCCTGCTGAACTCCGGCGCGTCGCTCGTCTCGGAGACGACGCCGTCCGAGTTGCCCGAGCCGGACAACCACGAGGAGGTGCAGCGGATCCGCGCGCGCACCGAGGCGCTCGTCGGGTCGCACCCGGTCCAGCCGGGCGACGGCGGTCTGACCTCGAACTTCGACGTCGAGAGCGCTCTCGACTACTGAGCGGTTCCGCCCAGTCGAGGGCTGATGAGAAAGGAGTCGACATGGTCTGCGAGTTCCCGGTGTGGGTGCACCTGGCCCGGAAGACGCCGGTGCGCGCGGCCGTGCGGGGCCGGGTCTACGAGATCGGCGCTCCCGAGCGCCCGGACGGCGAGGTGCTGCTGACGGTCTGGACCGGAGGGCGCGCCGTCGGTCAGGTGCTGGCGACGGAGCCGCCGGTCTTCCGCCGCCTGGGCCCGCGGGCCGACCCCGAGCCGCAGCCGGTCAGCGGCATCCCCGACCTGCTGAAGTGCGCGGCCGGGCTGCGTTCGTCCGTCGGGGAGTAGACGGAGCGGGTCCGGGTGCTTGGCGGGGGAGTGGCCGCGCCTGGGCGTCTCGGGCGAGGGGTGGATCTCGATACGCCCGCTGCACGGGCTACTCGATCAGCAGGGGGTGGGCCGCTGCGCGGGCTGCTCGATCAGCATGGCTACGCGGGCTGCTCGATCAGCATGAGGGGGGCCGCTGCGCGGGGAGCTCGGTCAGCATGACGGGTCCGCTTCGCGGACTACTCGATCAGCGGAGGGGCCGCTCGAACGGTGTGGAGCGCTCGAGCGCTGCAGAACATCAGCTGAGAAGGGGTGGCCTCCGCTGTCAGGGGAGGCCCCCTGCTCTCAGCTGATGTTGTGCGCACCCCCTGCTCGTCGAGGAGCCCGCAGGGCGTCTCGAGACCTGGACGCTGTTCGACGGTGGATCTCGAGACGCCCGCTGAGGGGGCTACTCGATCAGCGTGCAGCGGTCGAGCGCCAGCTGGGCGAGGGTCTCGGCGTGCAGGCCGAGCAGGGCGTCGTCGAAGACAGCGGACTCGGAGTGCATCGAGGGGGCGCCCTCCGCCGGCAGACCGGGCGGGCGGGTGCCGAGGAAGAGCAGCGTGCCGGGGATCTCGTCGAGGACGTAGGCGAAGTCCTCCGACGCCATCGACGGCGCGGGGAGGCGGCGCACGCGGTCGGCGCCGTGCCGGGCACTGAGCGCGGCGATCACGCGCTCGGTCTCCTCCGGGTCGTTGTGGGTGACGGGGTAGGAGTCGATGAACTCGGTCTCGACGCCGCAGCCGTGCGCCGCGGCGATGCCAGCGGCCAGCTCGGCGAGCGAGGAGCGGACGAGGGTGAAGGTGTCGCGGGAGAGCGTGCGGATGTTGAGCATCAGCTCGACCCGCGCGGCGAGGACGTTGGGCGCGGTCGAGTCGCTGACGATGCTCACGACCGAGACGACGGCGGGGTCGGTCGCCGGGACGCGGCGGGAGACGAAGGTCTGCAGGGCCTGCACCAGGGCGGCCGCCGCGGGGATCGGGTCGACGGCGAGGTGCGGGAACGCGGCGTGCCCGCCGGTGCCGGTCACGGTGATCCGCATGCCGCTGGCGCTCGCCATCATCGGGCCGGAGCGGGTGACGAAGAGGCCGGAGTCGGTGGAGCAGTCGACGTGCATCGCGAAGGCGGCGACCGGGCGCTCGCCCGCGGCGTCGAGCACGCCCTCCTCGATCATCAGCCGGCCGCCGGCGAAGCCCTCCTCGCCGGGCTGGAGCATCAGCACGATCGTGCCGGCGAGCTCCTCGCGGCGGGCGGCGAGCAGGCGGGCCGCGCCGATCAGCCCGGCCATGTGCAGGTCGTGGCCGCAGGCGTGCATCGCGCCGTTGGTCGCGGCGAAGGGCAGCCCGGTCGCCTCGACGACGGGGAGCGCGTCCATGTCGGCGCGCAGCAGGACGACCGGTCCGGGGCGGCCGCCGCGGAGGACGGCGGTGATCGAGCCGAGGCCGCGGCCGGTCGTGATCTCGAGGCCGAGCGGGGCCAGCTCCTCGAGCAGCAGCGCCTGGGTGCGCGGGAGGGCGAGGCCGAGCTCGGGGTCGGCGTGCAGGCGGCGGCGCAGACGCACCAGGTCGTCGTGGAGGCCGGGCATCACTGCGGAGTCTCCGGCCGCATCGAGGCGTGCACGCGGCGCATCCGCTCGGCGAGCGCGGGGTTCCGGTACGGCCCCGGCGCGTCCAGCGCCGCCGTGACCCGGTCGACGACCTCGGCCGGCTTGTCCTGGCTCATCTTCTCCTTGGCCTCGAGCCGGGTGACCCGGAGCCGGAAGCCGACCGTGCCGTGCACGATCCGCTCGGCGTAGGCCGCGTTCTCGGCGCTGATCCGGAGGCGGAACGGCTCGGGCAGCTCGTCCTCGAAGTGGTCGACGAGCCGCTCGAGCACGGCGAGGTTCTCCGCGTCGCCGAGCAGCTCGGGCACGCCCCAGACGTGCACGGCGGCGAAGTTCCAGGTCGGCACCGCGCGCGCGACGCCGTACCAGCTGGGCGAGACGTAGCCGTGCGGGCCCTGGAAGACCACGGCCAGCTCGGACTCGCCGAGCCGGTGGGCGCGCTCGTCGGGCCGGCCGACGTGGCTGACCAGCACGAGCTCGTCGGGGTCGGCGCCGGGGAGCGGCTCCTCCAGCAGGAACGGGTAGTGCGAGACGACGACGCCCTCCGCGGTCGCGCTGACCATCGTCGCCCAGGGCGTCGCGCGGATCAGGGCGCGGATCTCGGCGGGGTCGGTCATCGCGTACTCGGTGCTCTCACGCATCGGCGGTCCTCTCGGCGCGGGCGGCGGTCCGTGCCAGGATCGCAGCGAATTCGGGCCAGAGCTCCACGGGGATGTCGTGGCCCATCTCCTCGTAGAGGTGCAGCTCGGCCTGGGGCAGGATCCGCGCGGTCTCGAGCGCGGCGCTCCAGTGCAGGCTCTGGTCGCCGCGGCCGTGGATCACGGCGACCGGCACGGTGACCTTCGCCATCGCCTCCCGCCGCTCGAGCGGTCCGCGCAGCAGCGCGTTCCACTGCCGGATCAGCCCGGTCGGGGTGTAGGCGCGGTCGTAGTAGCGGGCGCCGAGGGCGGCGCTCGCCGCCTCGTCGAAGGGGAAGCCGGGCGACTGGTAGTGCCGCTGGCCGCCGACGAACATGGCGATGTAGGCGTCGCGGTCGAGGACCTCCGGGACCTCGGTGATCGGCTGCCCGGTGTGCTCGCCGACCAGGAACTCCGGCGCCGAGCTGAGCGAGGTCGACATCAGGCCGAGCGAGGCGACCCGCTCCGGGTGCAGGATCGCGACCAGCTGCGCGATGTAGCCGCCCATCGACATGCCGGTGAGGTGCGCGCGCGCGATCCCGAGCTCGTCGAGCACGGCGACGACGTCGAGCGCCATGTCCGCGAGGTCGTAGCCGGCCGAGGTGTCCTCCGGGCCGCCGGTCGCCTGGCTGAGGCCGACGTCGCGGTTGTCGGTGCGGACGACGAAGAAGCCGTGCTCGGCGAGCAGCTCGCAGAAGCGGTCGTCCCAGCCGATCAGCTGGGCGCCGCCGCCGTGCAGCAGGACGAGCGGGCGGCCGGACGGGTCGCCCGTCGTCTCGTAGTGCACGGCGACGCCGGCCGGGGTGGTGATCAGGGGCATGGCGGGAGGGTCCTGTCGGGGAGGAGCGAGTGGCTGTGGAGAACGGGCGGGTCTGCGCGGCCTGTGGAGGAGAGACGGCCTGTGGAGGACACCGGTCCGGCACGGCCCTGTGGAGGAGAGTCCGTCAGAGCGCGGACCAGGTCGGCCGGCCGCCGAGCAGGGTCGCCGCGACGGGTGTCGTGCGCAGCTCCGCGTCGTCGGTGGTCGCCGGGTCGCGGTCGAGCAGCACGAGGTCGGCCGCGGCTCCCACGGCGACGGTCGCCCCGCGGGTGCTCGCGGCGAGCGCGACGTCGAACGGCAGGCGCTCGGCCGGGTGCCAGGCCTCGCGGCCGTCGCGGCGGCGGCTGACGGCCGCGGCCAGCGAGACCCAGGGGTCGAGCGGGGCGACCGGGGCGTCGGAGCCGAGGGCGAGCGTCGCGCCGGCGGCGTGCAGCGAGGCGAAGGCGAAGGAGCGGTCGGTGCGGCCGGCCCAGTGATGGTCGGCGACGTCGCGGTCGTCCATCGCGTGCTCCGGCTGCACGCTCGCGACGAGCCCGAGGCGGCCGAAGCGCGCGAAGTCCTCGGCCGCGACGAGCTGGGCGTGCTCGATCGTGCCCGCGAGGCCGAGCCGCTCGAAGACGTCGAGCACCTCGGCGTTCGCGCGGTCGCCGATGGCGTGCACGGCCGGGAGGATGCCGGCGTCGCGGGCGCGGACCAGCAGGCCCTCCACCTCCTCGGGCGCGACGCTCAGCACGCCGCAGGGGTGCGGGTGGTCGGCGGCGATGCCGGGGTAGGGGTCGAAGCAGTAGGCGGTGCGGGTGTTCAGCGAGCCGTCGACGACGATCTTGAGGCGGCCCATCCGGGCGAGGCCGGCCGGATCGAGGGCGTCGCCGGTGCGCAGCCCGCGGGCGATCGCGTCGTCGAGCCGGTCGGGCCAGACCGAGGTCTCGACGCGCAGGGACGTGACGCCCTCCGCGATGCGGGCCGGCCAGGCGCGGGAGTTGTCGGCGTTCTCGAACTCGACGATGCCCACGACTCCGCGGGCCGCGGCGGCCTCGGCGGTCTCCCGGTAGGCGGCGACGGAGGGCAGGCCGGCCGCGTCGATCAGGTCGAGCGTGCCGATCCACTCCGTCTCGCGCAGCACGCCGTCCTCCGGGATCGACAGGCCGAAGCGCCGGCCGGCCGCGCTGTTGAGCCAGCCGCAGTGCAGGTCGCCGCTGATCAGGACGAGCGGGCGGTCGGGCGCGATCGCGTCGAGGGCCGCGCGGGTCGGCGCGTCCGTCCACAGTCCGTCGCGGAAGCCGTAGCCGATCAGCACGGCGTCCTCGCGCACCGGCAGCGCCGCGCGCATGATCGCGACGGCCTCGGCGGCGCTCGCCGCGGGGGCGAGGTCGACCCGCTGCCTCCGCACCACCCACTGGGTGAAGTGCACGTGCGCGTCCCAGAAGCCGGGCGCGACGAAGCGGCCGTCGGCGTCGATCGCCTCGGTGCCGCCCGGCAGCGTGCCGGCCGGGGCGATCTCGGCGATCGCGCCGTCGCGCAGCAGCAGGTCGGCGGGGGCGTCCTGCCCCGCGAAGCGAGCGGAGCGGATCAGGAGCTCGGTCATGCGTCCTCCAGGTCGAGAGGCCGGCCCATCACGGGCACGGCCCGGAGCAGCTGCCTCGTGTACGGATCGGCGGGATCGGACAGCACGGTGTCGGTCGTGCCGTGCTCGACGAGGCGCCCGCCGCGCATCACCGAGACCTCGTCGCTGACGTAGCGGACGACGGCGAGGTTGTGCGAGATGAAGAGCATCGTGAGCTCGAGTCTCTGCTGCAGCTCGCGCAGGAGGTTGAGCACCACGCCCTGCACCGAGACGTCGAGCGCCGAGGTGATCTCGTCGGCGATCAGCACCTGCGGCTCGGCGGCCAGCGCCCGGGCGATCGTGATCCGCTGGCGCTGCCCGCCGGAGAAGGCGGTCGGGCGGTCGTCAGCGCGCGCCGGGTCGATGTGCACCAGGTCGAGCAGCTCGCGGACCCGGTCGTCGCGGGCGGCGGCGGAGTGGCGCCGGCCGGTCGCGAGCAGTCCCTCGGCGATCGAGGCGCCGACGCTCATCCGCGGGTCGAGTGCGGACAGCGGGTCCTGGAACACCATCTGCACCCGGCGGCGGGCGTCCCGGGCGGACGGCTCGCGGCTGGTGATGTCGACGCCGTCGAGCAGGATCCGGCCGGAGTGCAGCGGGGTGAGCCCGACCGCGACCCGGGCGACCGTCGACTTGCCGGAGCCGGACTCGCCGACCAGCCCGTGCGTGGTGCCGGGCCGGACCGTCAGGTCCACGGCGTCGACGGCCGTGGTCGCCGAGCGGCCGTGGCCGAAGCGCACGGTCACCGCCTCGTAGCGCAGCTCGCTCATGCGGTCAGTGCCTCCTGGTCGTGGGCGGGCTGGTCGTGGGCGGGCTCGTCGTGGGCGGTCCGGTCGGTCGACGGCGCCTGCGGCTCCTCGTCGATCGCCGCGATCACCGGGAGCAGCGCGCTCCGGTCGGTCGCCATGTCCGGCACGCAGGCGATCAGCCCGCGCGTGTAGGGGTGCCGCGCCTCGTCGAGGTGATCGGCCGCGATCTCCTCGACCACGCGACCGTCGCGCATCACCACGATCCGGTCGCAGAAGCCGCTGACCAGCGCGATGTCGTGCGAGATGAAGAGGATCGCCGCTCCGGTCGCGGTCTGCGCCTCGCGGAGTGCCTGCATCACCTGCCGCTGCACGGTGACGTCGAGCGCGGTGGTCGGCTCGTCGGCGATCAGCAGTCGCGGCGTGCCCATCAGGCCCATCGCGATCATCGCCCGCTGCCGCATGCCGCCGGAGAACTCGTGCGGCAGCCGGCCGACGCGCTTCTCGGCGTCCGGGATGCGCACCAGGTTGAGCTTGTCGATCGCGCGGCGCAGCGACTCGGCGCGCGGGGTGCGGGCGTGCACCTCGCTCGCCTCGCGCAGCTGGCGGCCGATGGTGAGCGCCGGGTTGAGCGAGGTCAGCGGGTCCTGGAAGATCATCGCCTGCTCGAGGCCGAGGCGGCGGCGCTCGCCGGCGTTGGGCACCGCGGTCATGTCGATGCCGCGGAAGACGAGCTGCTCGCTGGTGACCAGCGCGTCGGGGCCGAGCAGCCCGGCGACGGCGCTCGCCGTGACCGACTTGCCCGAGCCGCTCTCGCCGACGATGCCGACCGTCTCGCCGGGCAGGATCGTCAGGTCGACGCCGTGCACGCGCTCGGTCATCGCGCCGTCGCGGCCGGGGAACGCCACGCGCAGCCCGGACATCTCGACGACGGGCATGCCGTCGGTGACCGGCGCGACGACCTCGTCCGAGCGCCGGCGCTTCACTGCCTTGACCGCGCGGCGAGGGGAGGACGACTCGCTGAAGACCTCGCCGAGCAGCGCGAAGACGACGCCCACCAGCACCACGGCGATGCCGGGGCCGATCGCGGCCATCGGATCGACGTAGATCCGCTTCGCGCCCTCGTTGAGCAGCCGGCCCCAGTCATACTCGGGCGCCTGGACGCCGAGGCCCAGGAAGGACAGCGCGGCGAAGGAGAGCAGCGTGACGGAGGCGTGCGCCGCCGAGTTGACCAGCAGTGGCGGCAGGATGTTCGGCACCACGTGCCGGACGGTCGTCCGCAGCGGGCGGCTGCCGAGCATCCCGGCCGCGCGGACGTAGTCGCTGGACGACACCGAAGCCGCGAGCGTGCTGGTGAGCCGCGCGAAGACCGGGATGCCGGCGAAGCCGACGGCGAGCATCGCGCCGACCGCGGTCGTGCCCCAGATCACCGAGAAGAACAGCGCGAGCAGCAGCCAGGGGAAGGACAGCAGGATGTCGATGAGGCCGGCGATCAGCCGCTGCAGCAGGCGGGGCAGCAGCACCGCGACGACGCCGAGCAGCACGCCGCCGACGACCGAGATGCCGGTCGCACCGAGGGTGAGCAGCACCGAGACCCGGGTGGCGACGACGACGCGGGCGAGGAGGTCGCGGCCGAGGTCGTCGGTGCCGAAGGGATGCGCGAGGCTCGCGCCCTGCTGGCGGTCGGCGATCGAGCGCTCGGTGGCGAGGTCGCCGAAGAGGATCGGGCCGAGGATCGTCGCGAGGATCACCAGGGCGAGGCCGACGGCGGCGGCGACGCCCTGCGGGGTGCGCAGTGACTCCGGGAGCCGGTGGGCGAGTGACGGGCGGGCGGAACGGGATGCAGTGCTCATGGCTCAGGCCTCCGCGATGGCCGACCGCGGGTCGAGCGCGGCGAGCAGCAGGTCGATGACGAGGTTGGCGGCGAGGACCAGGACGGCGTACATCAGCACGATGCCCTGGATCAGCGGGTAGTCCTTGGTGGTGATCGACGAGACGATCGTCGATCCGATGCCCGGGATGACGAAGACCGTCTCGATCAGCACCGTGCCGGCGACGAGGCCGGTGAGCACGACTCCGCCCGCGGTCAGCGTCGCGGTGACGATGTTGGGCAGTGCGTGCCGGAGGTAGAGCAGGTGCCCCGGCAGCCGCTTGCTGCGCGCGGTGGTGAGGTACGGCGCCTCGAGCACCCGCACCATCTCGACGTGCACGATGCGCGCGAGGTAGGCGAGCGGGCCGATCGCGAGGGCGAGCACCGGCAGCACCGCGTACTCCGGGCCGCCCCAGCCCGCGGACGGCGCGAGCGGCACGACGATGCTGAACAGCCAGATCAGCACGACCGCGAGCAGGAAGTTCGGGATCGCGATCACGACGCCGAGCAGGCCCGAGACGCCGAGGTCGAGCGTGCGGTGCTTGCCGGCGCGGGCCGAGACGGCCGTCGCGACGCCGATCGGGAACGCGCCGAGCGCGGCGACCGCGAAGGCGACGACCGAGAGCATCAGCGTGGCGGGCAGCCGCTCGGCCAGCGTGCTGCCGACCGGCCGCTGCGTGCTGATCGAGGTGCCGAGGTCGCCGCGCAGCAGCCCGCCGAGGTAGTTCGCGAACTGCTGGCCGATCGGCAGGTCGAGGCCGAGGGTGCTGCGCAGCACCGCCACGGTCTCGGCCGGCGCCGTCGGGCCCAGCGCTGCGCGCACCGGGTCGCCCGGCACGAAGTGGACCATGAAGAAGGAGGCGATCAGGACGATCACCAGCGAGACCGCCGCGCGGGCGAACCGCTTGAGCAGGAAGGCGAGGCGCGGGGATCCGACCACGCCGAGCAGACGATCCCCCCGGCGCGGACCGGCCGCGGGCGCGCTCGGCGGGGAGGCCGGTGACAGCGGGGCCGTGGGTCGCACCGAGGGGATCGTCATGGTCAGCCCTGCATCCGGATCGTGGTGGGGGCGACGGTGCCGGGACGCTCCAGGGTCGCGCCCTTGACGTACATCGGCGACTCCGTCTCGGCGAGCGGGAAGACGTCGACCCGCTCGATCAGCTCGGCCTCGGCCTGCTTCCAGACACCGCAGGCCTCGTCGGCGCTGCCGGCGCTGAGCGCCTGCGTCGCGAGGGCGTTGTACTCGGGGTTCGAGACTCCCATGAAGTTGTAGCCGCCGTTCTCGCTCGTCTCACCGAGGAAGAACAGGCTCAGCACCACGGGGCTGGAGGGGGCGAGCTGGATGAAGCCGGTGTCCCAGTCGTAGCTCTGGTAGAGGTCGGTCGACCAGCCGGCCGAGTCCTCGGCGACCAGGT
Organism: Rathayibacter sp. PhB151; assembly: GCF_004366415.1. Taxonomy (NCBI): domain Bacteria; kingdom Bacillati; phylum Actinomycetota; class Actinomycetes; order Micrococcales; family Microbacteriaceae; genus Rathayibacter; species Rathayibacter sp. PhB151. The sequence continues at coordinate 36,123 of NZ_SOEN01000002.1, forward strand.
CGGTCGTGATGCCGAGCTCGTTCCACTCCTGCTGGACCTCCTCGGCGGCGGCGCCGTGCGAGGGCGTTCCGGCGTCGTAGAGGAAGCGGATGGTCAGCGGCTCGCCGTCCTTCGCGCGCAGTCCGTCGGAGCCGAGCGGGTAGCCGGCCTCGTCGAGCAGCTCGCCGGCGGCGTCCACGTCGGTGTCGGGCAGCGTCCACTCCGGGCCGCCGGCGACGCAGGTGAGCGGGATCTGGTTGACCAGCGAGACCGAGTCGACGGCGTTGCCGTCGGTGACCAGCTCGCCCACGGCGTCGCGGTCGAGCGAGAGGGTCAGCGCCTGGCGGACGCGGACGTCGGCGGTGGGGCGGTCGGCGCGCTCGTTGAAGAGCATCTCGCCGATCGGGTTGAGCACGCCCTCGGTGTCCAGGCCCGCCGCGTCGAGGCGCTGGCGGTCGGCGCCGATGACGGAGGCGGCGTTGAGCTCGCCCGAGATCAGCAGGTTCGCGGCGGTCGCCTCGTCGGTGATCACCCGCGCCTCGATCTCGTCGGGCAGGCCCTCGGTGTCGCTGGTGACGTCGTCCGGGCCCCAGGTGTAGTCGTCGCGCTTGGTGTAGGTGTAGTCGGAGCCGGGGCTCGACGCGGTCAGCGCGTAGAGCGCGGTGCCGTTGGTGGTGTCGGTCAGGGTCGACGGGTCGTCGAGGCCGGCCTGGCAGACCATCTCGATGCTGCCGGTGCCCTGGAGCAGGAACGGGTTGTTCGCCGTCGAGGTGACGGTGACGACGTTCCCCTCCGCGGTCGCCGTCATGTCGGCGGTCACGCTCGAGCCGAACCAGAACGTGCCGTTGTCGGCGTTGGCCTGGTAGGCGAAGTTCGCCGCGGCCGTCTCGGCGGTGAAGGGGGTGCCGTCGGCGCAGGTGATGCCGTCCTTCAGCGTGTAGGAGATCGAGGTGGGCGTCGACTCCCAGCTCTCGGCGAGGAAGGGGACGACCTCGCCCTCGGGGGTCGTGTAGGCGAGCGAGTCGTAGCCGAAGGTGACCATCGCGCGCTGCACGAGCGAGACGCCGGTGAACGGGTTCAGGCTGCCCGGGTCGTCGTTGATCGCGAGGGAGAAGGTGCCGCCCGAGACGGGGTCGGCGCCGGACGCGGAGCCGCCGGCGGGGGCCGAGCAGGCGCTCAGGGCGAGCAGCGCCACCAGCGAGCCCGCGGCGACGGCCGGGACTCGGAGCGCTGTGGTGCGGGGAGAACGGGTCATGATGCGTCCTTCGGGGAATGCAGGGCGAGTGGTGCAGGACTCCCGATCAGGGCCAGCGGGCCCGCGGCCTTCACGGAGACTTTGAGCGACGCGCTGGCCGAGTACGACAGCGGCGTCTCGAGCACGTCGACGATCTCGACGAGCCGCGGATCGGCGCCGGCCTGGATCGCGCGCTCGATCGCGATCCGGCCGGCCGCCTCGATCGCGGCGGCGCGGTCGACGTGGTCGCACAGCTGGTCGGCGCGGCCGCCGGCCAGGGCGATCGCGGCGCCGACGGCGTTGGCCACGTTGCCGCGGTCGGGGCGGAGCACCTCGCTCGCGCCGTGCACGTGGTCCGGGACCAGGAAGCCGCCGCCGCCGACGACCACGAGCGGCAGACCGACGCGGCCGAGGGACATCCGCTCGACGGCCGACTCGATCCGGTCCTGCGCGACGGCGAGGGCGTTGCCGAGGGCGGAGCGGGTGGCGCGGTCGAGGGCGGGAAGGCTCCGGCCGGGGATCATCCCGGGCAGCTGCATCGCGGCGGCGTCGGTGAGGGTGGCGGTCGCGCCGCCGAAGAGCAGGCCCTCGCGGGCGATCCGGTAGCCGACCGAGTCGGTGGTCGGCACGCCGGTGGCCGTGTCGACGATCGTGCCGCCGCCGATCCCGACGCTGAGGATGTCGGGCATCCGGAAGTTGGTGCGGACGCCGCCGATCTCGCGCGGCAGGGTCGACTCGCGGGGGAAGCGGTCGACGAGCACGCCGAGGTCGCTGGTGGTGCCGCCGATGTCGATGATGATCGCGTCGTCGGCGCCGGAGAGGAACGCGGCGCCGCGGATCGAGTTGGCGGGGCCCGAGCCGATGGTGAGCACGGGGTAGCGGGCCGCGTACTCGACGGCCATCAGCGTGCCGTCGTTCTGGGCGAAGAAGGTGGCGGCGTCGAGGCGCTCCTCGTCGACCACGGTGAGCAGACCCTGCGTGACATCGCGGGCGATGCCGTGCAGCGCGGCGTTGAGCACGGTCGCGTTCTCGCGCTCGAGCAGGCCCAGGGCGCCGATCTCGTGGCTGAGCGAGACGGGCAGGTCGACCCCGACGTGGTCGGCGACCAGCGCGGCGACCTCGAGCTCCTGCTCCGGGAAGGAGGGGCTGAAGATGCCGCAGACGGCGACCGCGTCGAAGCGGCCCTCGAGCGAGTCGAGGAAGCGGCGGATGCCGTCGACGTCGAGCGGCGAGATCGGGTAGCCGTCGATCAGGTGGCCGCCGCCGGCGAGCAGGCTGCCGGCGAGCACGGTGTCGCGGAGGTCGGCGGGCCAGCCGGAGAGCGACGGGAACTCGGTCGAGGCGGGCGCGCCGAGGCGGATCACGGCGACGCGGCCGAGGTCGCGGCGGCGGACGATCGCGTTGGTGGCGTGGGTGGTGCCGAGCATGACGCGGGAGACGCGGTCGCGGTCGGCGCCCAGCTCGCCGAGCACCGCGGAGAGCGCGGAGCGGATGCCGCCGGTGACGTCCTCGGTGGTGGCCTGCTTGGTCCAGGCGGTCACCGCGCCGTCGGCGTCGAGCACGACGGCGTCGGTGTTGGTGCCGCCGACGTCGATGCCGACGGACAGGTCGCGGAGTGCGGCGCTCATCGGGCGACCTCCGCCACGGCGCCGTCGAACGGCACGTAGTCGAAGTCGAAGTCGAAGGCGGCGGGGCCCGCCAGCTCGATCCCGCGCGGGGTCCGCCAGAGCGGATCGCAGGCCCAGGCGAGCACGCTGACCCGCTGGCCGAAGCGGAGCATCTCGGTCGAGATCGCCTCGCCGGTCTCCGAATCGAGGATCGAGACGAGATCGGGGACGCTGACGACCACGCCGCCGTCCTCGATCACCACGAGGTTCTCGTTCTGGATCTCGACCCGCACCATCCGGCTGCGGTCGGCGCCGACGCCGTCGATCGTGACGGAGCCGCGGGTGAAGCCGCCCTCGGTGCTGCGGTCGATGTCGATGACCTTGCCGCCGATCAGCACGGCCGCGCCGAGCTCCTCGGCGATGTCGGTCACCGGGTCGGCGGAGGCGAGCAGGCGGCGGCCGACCTGGATCGCACGGCTCACCGTGCCCTCGATCACGGCGCCCGGCGCGGTCTCGTGGGTGAGCAGGTAGTGCGCGCCGAGGGCGATGCCGCCGGCCGCGACCGTGAAGGCGCGGGCGTGGCGCTCCAGCCAGGCGATGTCGACGGTGCGGAGGACGGTGACGTTGCCGACCACGTCGCTCATCACCGCGAACTCGCTCGGCAGCCCGGCGACGTTCATCGAGATCATGGTGGCCTTCGGGAACGCGCGGCCCATGCCGTCCGCGTCGAGCACCGCGAGCCCGAGCTCCGCGGCCCAGCCGACCGGCGCGACGCCGTTGCTGCCGCCGATCTCGGCCGCCATCACGGTGGTGACCGGGCGGCCGATCAGGCGCTCGACCTCGCGCAGCAGCGTGTGCGCCTGGCTGCTCGAGCCGAGCATCTCGATGCCGACCGAGGGGGCGCCCATCCCGGACATGATGATGACCGCGTCGTCCGGGCCGAGGTCCTCGACGCCGACGACCCGCACCGGGCCGTTGGCGTCGATCGCGTTCTCGACCGAGAGCTGGGCGCCGTGCACCGAGCCGCCTCCGCCGGTGCCGAAGACCGCGCAGCCGGCGGCCAGGGGAGCGACGTCGTCGCGGGTGATCAGGCGGACGGGGCTCGGTCCGGCCGGGGGCGTGAAGCTCATGCTCCGAGGCTAGCCAGGGGTGCAAGCGGGTGGAATGTGCCGCCACCATGAGGATACGGCCATGATTGTGCTCATGGCACAGACGTCCCTCCTTCACGTCCTCGAGCACGGCGAGCAGTTCGGCATGGTCTGCCGCGCGGGCGACCCGGCGGGCGTCTCGCTCAGCGGAGTGGAGATGCTGGCACTCGAGGACGTGGGACAGGCGCTGCCCGGCCACCTGGTGATCGTGCTGCACGGCGCGGAGCAGCCGCGGGCGTACCAGATCGACATCGTCATCCGGCGGGCGATCGCGGCCGAGGTCGCCGCGCTGCTCTTCGTCGGCGAGCTGGCGCTGGCCGAGACCTCGCGCTCGCTGGCCGATCGCGGGGCGCTGCCGGTGCTGACCGCGAGCGCGCCGCCGTCCGACCTGGCCGTCTCGATCGACCGGCTGCTGCGCGGCGGGGCGGCCGAGGCGCTCGGCCGGGCGGAGCTGGCGATCGCCGCCGCCCGGGCCGCCTGCGACGGCGACCCTCTCGATGCGCGCTCGGCGGTGCTCGACGCGGCGACGGCGGCGCTCGGGATCGAGCTGCGGATGATCGAGGACCCGGCCGTCACCTGGAGCGACCCCGACGCGGTCTGCATCGGCGAGGTCGCGGTCGGGCGGCTGGTCGCCGAGCAGCCGGAGACCGCGGCGGTGATCGCGCTGCCGGTGATCGCCGCGCTGCTCTCGCGGGCCCTGCAGCGCGAGTCGCAGGTGCGCTTCGGTCCGGCGCGCTCGCGAGCCGACCTCGTGGTCGAGCTGCTGCTGGCCGAGTCCTCGCGCATCGACGCCCTCGCGGTGGACGCCGCGCGGGCCGGGCTGCCGGTCGCCTCCGCGCACGCCGCCGCGTGGATCACCCCGCGCCACCGCGAGGACGCCGAGCGCCGCCTGCCCGCCGCACTGGTCGCGGCGATCGAGCTGAACGCCTTCCAGCTGACCGACGGCCGCGACGAGGTCTGGCACCTCGCGGTCTTCCATGACGACCTGGTGGTGGTGGCGTCGGAGGAGTCGGGCGCGCCGGACCACCAGCGGCGCGTGCGGGACGTGGCCGAGCGGCTGATCGCGTACGGCGTGGCGGTCACGGGGGAGGGCTGGACGTTCACGGTCGGGCTCGGCACGCCGCAGTCGGGCGCCTCGGGGCTCCGGCAGTCGGCGACGGAGGCGCGGATCACCGCCGGCTCGGCCGTCGCGGCGGGCCGCCTCGGGGCGGTCGAGGTCACCGACGTGACGGGGCTGCGGCGGGTGCTGCTCGACTTCTACGCGTCGCCGCTCAGCCGCGCGCTGCTCGACGACGTGCTCGCGCCGCTCGACGCCCTCGGCGCCGAGCGCTCCGCCATCTCGGTCCGCACGCTGCTGGCGTACCTCAGCAACCGCAACTCCCTCGCCCGGGCCGGCGAGGTGCTGCTGCTGCACCCGAACGCCGTGAACTACCGCGTGCGCCGGATCGAGCAGGCGCTAGCCCTGGACCTCGACGACCCGGACACCCGCTTCGCCCTGGAGCTGGCCTGCCGTCTGCGCGTGATGGCGACGACGCGCTGACGCGCCGGCGCCGCGGGCGCAGCGGCACTCGATCGTGTCGGCGGCAGGTCCCGATCATGCCGGTGGCGGCTTCCGATCATGCGGGTCGAGTAGCCCCGCAGGGGCGTATCGAGACCCGCCGGCGCCAGCGGGGCAGTCTGCAGACTCGACTTCTGACGCTGGTGGATCTCGATACGCCCGCTCCGCGGGCTACTCGATCAGCATGGGCTTCGCCATACTGATAAGGTGATCTTTCGGGCAGCGGCGACGCCCTGTCATGGCTTCAGCGAATTCCCCCAGTGGGCCTCTCCGGGCGCGAACCGTGACGCGCCGGGGGTCCTTCTCTTCTCGCAGGATCATCTCGGTGAGTGCTGCTGCGTGCTGCGCCGCGTCGACTGGACGCGGAGCGGGGGCTGCGTGGGCGCCGGAGCCCGGTACGGGTCCACTCGCGCGGCAGGTGCACCGCGACTGGACGCGGAACGGGGTGCGGCCGGGCGTCGGAGCCCGATCCGGGTCCACTCGTGCGGATCCGGTGCCCTGTCAACACCTCGATGTCTGAAGGGATGTTCAGATAGCGTCATCGGCGAGCGGATCCGGAGTCGGCCGTCGTCGCATCCCCCCGCGGCCCCACGAGAAGGCGCCCGCCCGCGGACGCCGACCCTCGGGCCGTGGCGACGAGGGCACTGCTCGTCCGCCGCAGGAGAGCCCCCACTCCCTCGCGGCCGGCCGGACGCACGTCACCGAGCCCCGCCGCTCCCCGCCCCCGACTGCGCGCCGAAGGACCTCGATGACGACTCTGCTGGACCCCCGACCCCCCGAAGGCCGCCGCATCACGGGCGAACGGCCGTGACCGGCCTCGACGACACCCGCACCCCGCCACTCGAGAACGCGCGCGAGCTGGTCCTGCACGCCTGCCGCGTCGGGGACGCCGAACTGCAGTCCCACATCGACGACCTCTGGGTGGCCAAGGCCGACCCCGAGAGGACGCGCGGACTGCTCGCCCGCTACCGGCGCGAGGTCGAGGACGCCCGCAGCCTCCTCGCCGCAGCCGCCGACCCGCAGTGGTGGCGGGCTGCGACCGCCGAGCGGATCGAGGCGAGCTGCCGGGCCGCGCGCATCTGGGCCGAGGGCGACCCGGTCTGCGCCGACCTCGAGCGGGCGTTCGCCGCGCAGCTCCGGAGCGTCCTCGGCATCGACCTGACGCAGATCCCGCGCCAGGAGCGGAGCCGCTGACCTGCGGAGCGATGTGCGCTCCCTCGCGTCGGGAGCCGCTCCCACTCGCCCTGCGACGACGCGCTCCTGTGTGCGAGCCCACGTCGAGTCGGCCTCCCCTCGTGCCGGTCGAGCAGCCCCGCGGGGGCGCCTCGGGATGGTGAAGCCGCTTCGCGTCTCAGTGGTGAGGGAAAGGGCGCGGCTGCGCCGCGTCATGGTGGTCGAGTAGCCCCGCAGGGGCGTATCGAGACCCGCCGTCGTCAGCAGGGCGGGTCTGCAGACGTGTCTGCTGGCGCGGGTGGATCTCGAGACGTCCGCTCCGTGAGCCACTCGATCAGCAGGGACATCGCCCTCTGTACGGGGAGGTCCGTGCTCCCTCAGAGGACCGGTGCGTGCACAACCAAGGCCGGAAGGCGCGATCGGTCGAGAATTCGCGGTTCTCGGGGCGTCCAGCCTGAGTTGTGCACGCCCGCACGCGGACACCCTCAGCGCAGGACGCCCGAGACCGCCTCCGCCAGCCGGATCGCCGCCCGCTCGAGCTCACGTGAGCGCGCGGTGACGTCGTCGGTCATCCCGACGAGGCAGGCCGCCGCGACGACGGCGCCGCTCGCGTCGCGGATCGGGGCCGAGATCGAGACCATGCCGGCGTCGTCGTAGGCCTGCATCGAGAGGACGCCGTCGCGGCGGACGGTCTGCGTCCGGCGGAGGAACCGGGCCAGGTCCCGCGGGGCGTGCCGGGCCGGGAACAGTTGCGTCAGCTCGTCCGGCTCGAGGTCCATCAGCATGGTCGGGCCGCCGTCCGAGCCGACGATCGGGTGGGCGCGGCCGAGCCAGGGGATCATCGCGAGTCCGTCGCCGGCCAGCTCGAGTTCTTCCACGAGCGTGAGACTGCGCATCCCCGCGAGCACGGTGACGAACGCGCACGCGCGCAGGCTCCGCGCCGCCTCGGCGACCAGCGGCCCGCCGCGCGACACGATCAGCGGAGCGGCCGCCGCCCGGAACCAGCCGTGCACGACCCAGGCGATCCGGAGCTCCCCGTCACCGCCGCGCTCGACCACGCCCGCCGCGACGCACGCGTCGAGCAGCCGCCCGGTTCGGTCGCGGCGCAGCCCCGTCGCCCGCGCGGCGCCGGCGGCGGTGTCCGGTCCGTCGGCCAGGTGCTGCAGGAGCGGCAGCACGGCGTGGAGGGCGGAGCCGCCGGCGGAAGGGGCGGTGGAGATCGGCGGATCGTCGCCGTCGGCCGTGTCATTCCGTGCGCCGGCCTCCCGCGACCCGTCCAGCCCCGCCTCGATGCTCCGCCGCGCGACCGCCAGAGCCCGCCGGATCCGCGGCCCGTTCTCGCGCAGCCGCACCGTCGGCAGTCGCACCGCCAGCACCGCGGCGCACTCGCCCGCGGGCGTCAGCAGCGGCGTCGCGATCTCGACCCGCAGCCCCTCGGTCGTCTCCTCGACTGTCTCGTCCCCCAGCCCCATCGGATCCGCGGCCCGCGCGATCGCGCTCCCCGCGTCGTCGATCCGCTCGCCGACCGCGGCGGGGGAGTGCAGGGTCCACGACGAGAGCACGCTGCCGATCACCCGCATCGCCCCGGGCGCCCCGGCCGCCAGCACGACGGTCTCGCCGGTCTGCTGCGCGGCGAGCGTCAGCGCGAAGCGGAGCGACCGCGCGACCGGCGCCGCGGCCCGCCCCGAGAGCCGCACGGCCACCGCGCCCAGGCGGTAGCTGCCGTAGTCCGCGCCGCGCTCGATCAGCCCGGTCCGCTCCAGCTCCGCGCACAGCCGCGAGACCGAGCTGAGCGGCGCGCCGAGCTCGGCGGCGAGAGCGCCGACACCGAGCGGCGCCGTCGGATCCGGCCGCTCGCCGAGCAGCCGCACCACCCGCAGGCCCGTCGTCACGCGTCCGCTCACGAGCCACCCCTCTGCAGAACCGTCAATCCCGTGGCGCCCGAATCGCCGCCAGCACGCACTGTAACAGCGCCGGAACCCGCCGTTCCTACAGTGATCGCACTCGCCCGGCGGCGGTCACGACGGCCCGCCGAGCGCGACGGCGGCGCGCCGTCACCTGCTCCACGAACGCTTCCCACAGCCCTAGGAGTCCCATGAACCCGACCGTCCCCCGCCCCGCGAGCCGCACGGCGCTCCGCTCCACGCCGCACCCCGCCCGCCGGGCCGCCGTCGTCACCGCGGTGCTCGCCTCCGCGGCCCTCCTCGCCGGCTGCTCGGCCGACGCCGCCGCCACGACCGACGCGGAGCCGAGCGCCCTCTTCGAGCAGAGCATCGCCGACCTGGTGCCCGAGGACATCGCGGCCGCCGGCGAGATCCGCATCGCGAGCGGCCCCGGCTATCCGCCGCTGCTCGACCTCGCGGAGGACGGTACGACGCTCTCCGGGTCGCAGCCCGAGGAGATGCGCCTGATCGGCGAGGTGCTCGGCCTCGACGTCGTCTTCGAGGACATCAAGTTCGACGCGCTCTTCCCCTCGCTGGCCTCCGGGAAGATCGACGCCGCGGCAGCCGCGCTGGGCGTCACCGCCGAGCGGCTCGAGACCGTCGACTTCGTCAGCGACTTCCTCGGCGGCACCACGCTGCTGGTCGAGGGCGGCAACCCGCTCGACCTCACGATCGACACGCTCTGCGGCCAGTCCGTCGGCGTGCTCAAGGGCTCGACCGAGAACGACATCACGCTGCCGAAATGGGACGCCGTCTGCACCGAGGCGGGCGAGCCGGCGATCGAGATCTCGACCTTCCCGACCGCGGCCGACGCCGTGCTCGCCCTGAGCTCCGGCCGCGTCGACGCGACGGTCAGCGCCGTCCCGCCGGCCGTCTTCCAGGCCGAGCAGTCCGACGGCGCGCTCGAGGCGCTCGACGTCAACTTCGAGCCGAGCCCCTGGGGCATCGCCTTCCCGGACGGCTCCGAGCTGGCCCCCGCCTTCCAGGCCGCCCTTGAGCACCTGATGACGACGGGCGACTACCAGGAGAACCTCGAGCGCTTCGGCGTCGAGGTCGGCGCGGTCGAGCAGGCCGAGCTCTACACCGACCCGGCCCAGATCAGCGGATGACCGCCGTGGAGCAGCGCGCGACGACCACCGCGCCGCCCGAGACCGTGGTCCCCGTCCGGCACTGGGGCCGGCGGGCCGCGACCGTCGTGATCCTCGTGCTCGCGGCGCTGCTCGCCCACTCGGTCGCGACCAATCCCAACTTCGAGTGGGGCAGCGTCTTCGGCTACTTCCTCGACGGGCGGATCCTCCGCGGACTCGGCACCACGCTCCTGCTCACCGTGATCGCGATGCTCGTCGGCATCGTCATCGGCGTCCTGATGGCCGTCGGCCGGCAGTCGCAGACGCTCGTGGTCGCCACGGCGGCGGGCGCGTTCGTCGCCTTCTTCCGCGGCACGCCGCTCCTGGTGCAGCTGATCTTCTGGTTCAACCTCGCCGCGCTCTACCCCGAGCTCAGCCTGGGCGTCCCGTTCGGCCCCACCTTCGCCAGCGCCGACACCAACGTGCTGATCAGCCCGTTCCTCGCCGCGATCCTGGGCCTCGGGCTCAACGAGGGCGCCTACATGTCCGAGATCGTCCGCGCGGGCCTGCTCTCGGTCGACCCCGGCCAGGTCGACGCCGCCGAGGCGCTCGGGCTGCGCAAGGCCCAGGTCTTCCGCCGGATCGTCCTGCCGCAGGCGATGCGGGTGATCATCCCGCCGACCGGCAACCAGACGATCTCGATGCTGAAGACGACGTCTCTGGTGAGCGTGATCGCGATCCCGGACATCCTCTTCGCCGCCCAGACCATCTACTCCCGCAACTTCGAGGTGATCCCGCTGCTCATCACCGTCAGCCTCTGGTACCTGCTCGTCACCACGGTCCTCAGCGCGGGTCAGCGGATGATCGAGCGGCGCTTCTCCCGTGGCGACCGGATCGTCCAGGGCCCGACCCCGCTCGGGGCGCTGCTCGCGAGCGCGAGGCCGCGGCCCGCCGCCCGAGGGGAGGGAGCGCTGTGACCGCGCCCATGGTCCAGGCGACCGGCGTGCACAAGCAGTACGGCGGCAACCTCGTCATCCGCGGCATCGACCTGACCGTCGCGCCGGGCGAGGTGACCTGCCTGCTCGGCCCGTCCGGCTCGGGCAAGAGCACCTTCCTCCGCTGCATCAACCACCTCGAGAAGATCGACGCGGGCACGATCAGTGTCGCCGGCGAGCTGGTCGGCTACCGCCGCCACAACGGCCGTCTGCACGAGCTGCGCGACGCCGAGATCGCGACGCGGCGCAGTGAGATCGGCATGGTCTTCCAGCAGTTCAACCTCTTCCCGCACCTCACCGTGCTGGAGAATCTGATCGAGGCGCCCGTCCTGGTCCGCCGCGAGAAGGTGTCGGACGCCACGGCCCGCGCCCGCGTGCTGCTCGACCGGGTCGGCCTCGGCGCCAAGGCGGACGCGTACCCGCGCTCGCTCTCCGGCGGTCAGCAGCAGCGGGTCGCCATCGCTCGCGCCCTCGCGATGCGACCCCGCCTGATGCTCTTCGACGAGCCGACCTCCGCGCTCGACCCGGAGCTGGTCGGCGAGGTGCTCGACGTGATGCGCGACCTCGCCGCCGAGGGCATGACGATGATCGTCGTCACCCACGAGATCGGCTTCGCCCGCGAGGTCGCCGACACGGTGACCTTCATGGACGGCGGCGTCGTCGTCGAGTCGGGGCCGCCCGAGCGGATACTCGTCCACCCGCAGCACGAGCGCACCCGCGCGTTCCTGTCCAAGGTCCTCTGACCCTGTCACCCGGGCCGTCGATCCCGGCGGCCCTCACCGATCCACGGAAGCGAAGCATCAGCATGGAGAAGTTCGACGTCGCCGTCGTCGGGATGGGCGCTCTCGGCAGCGCCGCCGCCTACCACCTGGCCCGCCGCGGCGCCCGGGTCGTCGCGTTCGAGCAGTTCGAGCTCGGCCACGTCCGCGGCGCCTCGCACGACACCTCGCGCATCCTGCGCACCTCCTACGGCGCCCCCGAGTACGTCCGGCTCGCGCAGTCGGCGTACCTCGACTGGGCCGACCTCGAGGCGGAGTCGGGCGAATCGCTCGTCACGATCACCGGCGGGCTGGTGTTCTTCCCGGCCGGCAGCCCCTACTCCGCCGAGGCGTTCCGGTCGAGCCTCACCGAGAGCGGAGTCCCGTTCGAGCTGCTCACGCCGGCCGAGGTCACCGCGCGCTGGCCGCAGTTCTCGCTGCCCGAGGGCACGCAGACGGTGTACACCGCCGACTCCGGCATCGTGCACGCCGCCCGCACGGTCGCCGTGCTGCAGCTTCGCGCTCGGCAGCACGGCGCCGTGATCCGCGACCGCACGCCGGTCGAGGCGCTGCTCCCCGGCGAGGACGGGGTCGTCCTGCGCACCGCGGGCGGCGACGTGCTCGCGGGCAAGGTGATCCTCGCCGCCGACGCCTGGACGAACGAGCTGCTCGCACCGCTGGGCGCCGAGATCCCGCTCGTCACGATGCAGGAGCAGGTCAGCTACTTCGCGCCGGCCGAGCCGAGCGCCTTCGACCGCGAGCGCTTCCCGGTCTGGATCTGGGAGGACGAGCACTGCTTCTACGGCTTCCCGACCTACGGCGAGCCGACGATCAAGGCCGCGCGCGACGTCTCCGACAACCTGATGGCGCCGCGCGAGCGCACCTTCGTCCCCTCGGCCGAGCTGCTGGAGGAGCTGACCGGCTTCGTCGGCGCCGTGGTGCCCACCGCCGGCGAGGTGCTGCGGACCGTCACCTGCCAGTACGCGCTGACGCCCGACCGCCGCTTCGTCCTCGGCCCGCTCGACGAGCACCCCGACATCCTGGTCGGACTCGGCGCCGGGCACGCCTTCAAGTTCACGCCGACCATCGGCCGCGTGCTCGCCGAGCTCGCCCTCGACGGTGCGACCAGCGAGGACGTGTCGGCCTTCGGAGTGACCCCGCCGGTCGCGGCGCCGCTCCTGGGCTGAGCGCCGCGCGTCCGGCAGGCTGGTGAGGACCGACTTCGGAGGAGGACCCCGTGCAGATCCAGAGACTCGGTGAGGATGCGCGCCGCCGCCCGCTCTACGGCGGCTCGGGCGTGCTCGACCTGGAGTACTACTTCCGCTCGACCACGGCGCTGCCCAGCTCGGTGATGCGCTTCCACCTCGAGCCGGGCACCTCCGAGGGCGAGCACGTGCACCTCTCCGGCGACCCCGGCAGCTGCTCGCCGGAGAGCTCCGACGAGCTCTACGTCGTCGTCCTCGGCGAGGTCGTGATGACCGTCGACGGCGAGAGCGCCGTCCTCCGCGCGGGCGACGCCCTCTACGCCCCGGCCGGCAGCCACCACGGAGTCGCCAACGAGTCGGACGCCCCCGCCGAGCTGATCCTCGTCTTCGGCCCGCCGACCCAGGCGAGGAGCTGACGCGCTCACGTCTCCGGCCTCGCGACCCGTGCAGCCACGTCGCGTTCATGCTGGTCGAGCAACCGCGCAGCGGCGCCCTCATGCTGGTCGAGTAGCCGCGCCGCGGCGTCCTCATGCTGGTCGAGTAGCCGCGCAGCGGCGTATCGAGACCCGCCGTCGTCAGCACGTCGGGCCTGCAGACCCGCCTTGCGACCATGGTGGATCTCGATACGCCCGCTCCGCGGCCTACTCGATCACCATGAACCGATCTGCGCCAGATCATGCTGGTCGAGTAGCCGCGCAGCGGCGTATCGAGACCCGCCCTCGTCAGCACATCGGTTCTGCAGACCCGCCTCTCGACGCCGGTGGATCTCGATACGCCGCGCTCCGCGGCCTACTCGATCAGCATGGGCTGCCCCCCCATCCATGCCCCCGCACCCCACGTCCCGCCGCGGCCTGCCATCCTGACCTCGCACGCCCCGATCCCGTGCATGGAGGCGCGGATGTCCGACGACGGCATGGCCGAGTCCGGCTACCGGCAGACCCTCACCCGCGGCATCGGCCGCTTCGGCAGCTTCGCCGCGGGAGTCAGCTACATCTCGATCCTGACCGGCACCTTCCAGCTCTTCTCCTTCGGCTACGCGAACGGCGGCCCCGCCTACTGGTGGTCCTGGCCGATGGTGTTCGCCGGCCAGCTCGCCGTGGCACTCTGCTTCGCCGAGCTCGCCGCGCGCTACCCGGTCGCCGGCTCCGTCTACAACTGGAGCAAGCGCCTGGCCGGCCCCACCGTGAGCTGGCTCGCCGGCTGGATCATGGCGCTCGCCTCCGTCGTCTCGCTCGCCGCCGTGGTGCTCGCCTACCAGAGCACGCTGCCGCAGATCTGGCGCGGCTTCCAGCTCGTCGGCGACGGCACCGGCACGAGCTCCGGCGTCAGCGCCGTGCTCTGGGGCGCGATCCTGGTGGCGTTCACGACCGGCGTCAACGCTGTCGGCGTGCGGCTGATGGCCCGCATCAACAGCGTCGGCGTGCTGATCGAGCTGGTCGCTGCGGTCCTCCTCGTCGTCGTCCTCGCCGCCAATGCGGTCAACCCGCCGAACGTCGTCCTCGAGACGGCCGGCCGCGGCGAGGGCGTCCCCGGCGGCTACCTCGGTGCGTTCCTCATCGCCGCGATCGCCTCCGCCTACGTGATGTACGGCTTCGACACCGCCGGCTCGCTCGGCGAGGAGACCGTCGATCCGCGGCGCACCGCCCCGACCGCGATCCTCCGCGCGATCACCGCCTCCTTCGTGCTGGGCGGCCTGATCATCCTCTTCGGCCTCCTCGCCGCCCCCGACCTCGCCGACCCGGCGCTCGGCTCCCCGTCCGGCGGCCTGCAGCTGGTGGTCCTGCAGGTGCTCGGCGGCCCGCTCGGCTCGGTGTTCCTCGGCTGCATCGTGGTCGCGATCACCGTCTGCGCGCTCGCCGTGCACACCGCGGGCATCCGGCTGGTCTTCGCGATGGCCCGCGACAACGCCCTGCCCGGCAGCACCCTGCTCGCCCGCGTCGACCCGCGTCGCCGCACCCCGGTCGCCCCGGCCGTCCTGATCGGCGTGCTCGCCGTGCTGATCCTCGTCGTCAACATCGGCACCCCCGAGATCTTCACCGCCGTGACGAGCGTCGCCGTCATCCTGATCTACCTCGCCTACCTGCTGGTCACCGTCCCCCTGCTGCTGCGCCGCCTGCGCGGCCGCTGGCCCACCGCCGACGCGCCCACCGGCTACTTCTCCCTCGGCCGCCTCGGCCTGCCGGTGAACATCGTCGCCGTGCTCTGGGGCGCCGCGATGGCCGTGAACCTCGCCTGGCCCCGCGTCGAGGTCTACGGCGACGGCCCCCTCCGCTGGATCGCCCTGATCGTCGTCGGCGCGGTCGTCACCGTCGGCCTGGTGTGGTTCCGCCTGCGCGGCCGCCACCACCTCGGCGTCCTGCCGGAGCACGCCCAGCCGCTCCCGGAGCCGCTCGACCGCTGACCCGCCGACGTCCGCGCTCCTGCCCGCCCCTCCGTGTCCCCCGATCCGTCACCAACGGCTGCTTCCCCGCCGCCGAAGGAGCCGTTCGCGCCGGATCGCGGCCCCCTCTGCCCGCGGGAGCCCTGCACCCACTGAGTCGCCCGAGAAGGCGCGTCCCCCCGCCCGGGAGAGAGCCTTCTCGGGCGACTCAGTCCAACGTGGTGGGTGCCGCCGCCGGAGCCGCGCCGCTTATCCCGCTTCTCGCGCACTGAGTCGCCCGAGAAGGCTCGTTCCCCCGCCCAAGAACGAGCCTTCTCGGGCGACTCACCGCCGAGGGCTTCTCGCTCACCGCATCGGGGCCGGCGATCGTGCGCGCGGGGGCCGGCCCGACGGTGCGCCAGGATGGACGGCGGGCGACCGCCCGTCGAGGGGAGGGAGCGCCGTGCCGGACCGCCAGGCTCTCTCGACCGGCGCGCTGCTGACGCACGCGGTGCTGATCCAGGCCGTCGCCTTCCTGCTGCGGCCGGCCGCTGTCTACCAGGCGATCCAGCTCGACGTGCCGGCCTGGGCGCTCGGAGCGCTCGGCGCCTCGTTCGCGGTGGTGCCGCTGCTGATCGCGCTGCCCGTCGGCGGCCTCGTCGACCGGGTCGGCGCCCGCTTCGTGATGGCCTGCGGCTCGCTGCTGACGATCGCCGCCGCCGGGCTGCTGCTGCTCGCGGGCGGAGGCATCGTCGGCCTGCTCTGCGGCACCGCCCTGCTCGGCGCGGGCCATCTCGGCTGCGTCGTCGGCCAGCAGGCGGTGGTCGCCGGGGGAGCGGCCGGCACCCGCCTCGACAGCCGCTTCGGCTACTACACCTTCGCCGCTTCCCTCGGCCAGGCGATCGGCCCCGCCTTCATCCCCGTCTTCGCCGGCAGCGCCGTCCGCCCCGACCCGGCCCCGCTGTTCCTCGTCGGAGGCGCGCTCGCCGTCCTCCTCCTCGCCGTCACCACTGCGATCGCCCGCCCCGCACCCCGCCCCGCCGCCGCAGCGCCGTCCGAGGGCTCGACGCTCGGTCTGCTGCGGATCCCCGGCCTCGCCCGCGCCCTGCTCACCAGCGCGACCGTCGTCGCCGCCGTCGACCTGACCGTCGTCTACCTGCCCGCCCTCGGCGCGGAACGCGGACTCCCCGCGGGCGTGGTCGGCGCCCTGCTGACCGTCCGCGCCCTCGCCTCGATGGCCTCCCGCCTCCTGCTCGGCGCGACGACCTCGCGCTTCGGCCGCACCCGCGTGATGATCGCCGGCATCGTCGTCTCCGCCGTCTGCCTGATCCTCACCGCCCTGCCCGCGCCAACCGCGCTGCTCTTCGTCGCCGTCGCCCTGCTGGGCCTCGGCCTCGGCATCGGCCAGCCGATCACCATGTCCTGGCTGATCGAGCGCACCCCCGCCGACCGCCACGGTCGCGCCCTCTCCCTCCGCCTGGCCGGCAACCGCATGGGCCTGATCGCCCTGCCCACCCTCCTCGGCACCATCGCCGCCGCGGCCGGCGCCGGCGGCGTCCTCATCGGCACTGGCGTCGCCGTCGGCTCCACCCTCGTCCTCCTCCGCGGCGTCCGCCTCGACTGAAGAACCTCCACTGAGCGCCGGCGTCTCGCTTCGCATGCCGATTGCCACACCCGCAAGAGTCGGTGCGGAGACGAATGTCAGCGGTACTCAACCTCTCGAAGGACTGCTCTGATCGAGTCATCCACGCGTATCACTACCTGCCGCAGTCTCTCGAGTTCATCCTGCGCATCATAAGCGACCGAGACGCGCCGAACGATGGAACTCATTATTCCGACAAGGGCATCCAGATAGCTTTCGGTGAGATCGAGTGACAGGGCAAGGTATGTGTAGGCGGAGCCATCCGCATTCTGCGGACCGACGTGAGTGAGTGATCCCATAGTCAGAAGGGAGCCGTGGGCGGCTCCTGAGAGGTGGCGATAAAGCTCGGTCCCGCCTTTTAGTTCGGACTTGGAGCAGGCGAGTTCGAAGGATTGTGTGTAATTCGGCACTTTTTCGCGCTTTCCAGAGACCTCCGATCGAGTCAGTGCTGCTTGAGCGGACTGCAGGGGATCCGCGACGGGCGTCGAGACCCCGTCAGGTCCGAAGGTGCTGATTTCTCGCTTTCCAGCACTCGTCGTGTCCGACAGCTTGAGGGCCGCCGTACGATGACTGAGTTGTTCAGCGGAAGTGGACTCGAGTAGCCACCAGGCTTTACCACTGACCTCTCCGAACGATCGAGCTAGCGATGCCAATGAGGGGGCATAGGGCTCCGCAAGTCGAAGGAGTCGAGCGAAGGCGTGGTAATGGTCGGTGCTGACGAGGGCGAGGCGATGGATGGTTGCGAGCGGCATTTGACCGCCGACGGTTTGCCATCGATAGGCTTCGCTCGACTCGGCTTTCTCGCGCTCCGCTAGCCGAATCAAGCTGCGCGAGGCGTGTAAGCCAAGGTCGATCAGTGCTGACGATAAAGACAAGCGGGCTCTGAACGGTACCGCGGCTCTTCTGTCCATGGCATTCTCTCCTCCTTGTAGGTGCGGCTGTGCGGGGGTTTTCGGCTCGCGTTTGTGCGAAGCGCTGGCGCAACGCCATCGAGTTGTACGCATTACACAGGCGGGCGAGCGAAGTGAGCGGCGTGATCCCAGAAGACCGCAACCTCGTCTCTCAGTAACTCGCCGCTCACTCCAGGCGGACCTCCGCGGCGGACTTGTCGGCGCGCCAGCCGCGCCAGACGGGCTGGCGGAGGGTGCCGCCGGCGGTGCGCTCGCGGTAGCGGACCTCGCCGACGAGGACGGGCTCGACCCAGTGCACGCCGCGGGACTCGGCGGGCGGGACGGAGACCGCGGGCTCGTCGGTGGCGTGCTCGGCGAGGCGGTCGACGAGTCCGCGGCGCTCTCGGTCGCTGAAGCCGCTGCCCACCCGGCCGGAGTAGACCAGGCCGTCGTCGCCGGGGAGCGCCGTCAGCAGCGAGCCGACCGAGCCGACGAGGCCGCCCTCGCCCTCGCGCCAGCCGACGATCACCACCTCCTGCACGCGGTGATGGGTGAGCTTCACCCAGTCGCCGGAGCGGACGCCCGGCCGGTACGCCGCGTCTCGGCGCTTGGCGACCACGCCCTCCAGGCCGAGCGCGAGGCTCGTCGACATCGCCTCCTCCAGGTCGCCGTCGAACACCGACGGCACGTGCACGCGCTCGTTCTCGGTCGCCAGCTGCTCCAGGGCCGCGCGGCGCTCGTCGTAGGGGCGGCCGACGGCCTCCGTTCCGTCGATCGCCAGCATGTCGAAGAGCATCAGGTGCGCCGGAGTCGCGCGTGCCGCCGCCTCGATCTCGCGCGGCCTGGTCAGCCCGCCGCGGGTCTGCAGCCGGCCGAAGTCGGGCCGGCCGCGGTCGTCGAGCGCGACGATCTCGCCGTCCAGCACGCAGTCGACCGCCGCCGCCTCGGCGATCGGACCGAGCAGGTCGGGGAACGCGGCCGTCAGGTCGTTGCCGTTCCGGCTGGTCAGGGTCACCGCTCCGCCCGCCACCCGCACCAGGGCGCGATAGCCGTCCCACTTCATCTCGATCGCGGAATCCCCGGGGATGTCCGCCGCACGGCCGGCGGTCGCGAGCATCGGCCGGAAGGCGGCGGCCTCCGCGGTCGGCGCGACACCGGAGGCCGCCGTCGCTCCGGAACCGGTGGGAGCCGTAGCGGACGGTGCCGACGCTCCAGCACCCGACGCCCCAGACGGGCCACCGCCCTTCCGCACCCCGACCCCGCGCCCGTGCGTCTTCCCTCCGTGTGACTGTCCGCCGTGCGCCGCGGCCCCCGGCGCCATGAGGTGCAGCAGCCAGTTCTTCTCGTCCCCCTTCCCGCCCTTCGCCCCCGTGTGCAGCAGCGCGTACCGGCGCGGCTCGCCGCCGAGCCCGCCGTCCGGCCGGCCCGTCAGCACCGCGATCACCTCCTCGCCCTCGCGCCACTTCTCCAGCGCGTAGGTGCCCTCGTCCCAGATCCGCACCTCGCCGCCGCCGTACTCGCCCGCGGGGATCGTGCCCTCGAAGGTCGCGTACTCGAGCGGGTGGTCCTCCGTCTGCACCGCCAGCCGGTTCGGATCGCCGTCCAGCGGCGGACCCTTCGGCACCGCCCAGCTGACCAGGACGCCGTCGTGCTCGAGCCGGAAGTCGTAGTGCAGCCGTCGCGCATGGTGCTCCTGCACGACGAAGGTGTCGCCCGACGTCGCGATCCCCGCCCCCGGCGAGGGCACCGGCTCCGGCGTCCTCGAGGCGTCGCGCATGCTGCGATAGGCGGCCAGCCGGTCGGCGGAGGCGTCGGTCGCCGCGAAACCCGCCATTCGCTCCGGCGACGGCTCGAGCCCCGCACCCCGCGACGCGAGCACCGGGCGCAGCAGGTCGCCGTCGCTCCGCAGCCGCTCGACCACCTCGTCCGGGGCGAGGTGCCGCAGGTCCTCCGCCCCGATCTCCTCCCAGGTGCGCGGCGCGGCGACCCGCGGCAGCAGTCGCCCGCGCAGCGAGTACGGCGCGATCGTCGTCTTCGCCGCGCTGTTCTGGCTCCAGTCCACGAGCACCTTGCCCTCGCGCAGGGTCTTCTTCATGTCGGAGACGACCAGATCGCGGTGGTCGGCCTCCAGCGCCTTCGCCAGCTCGTGCGCGACCGAGGAGATCTGATCGCTCGAGGCGGAGGCGTCCAGCGGGCAGTAGAGGTGGATGCCCTTGCTGCCGCTGGTCACCGGGAACGGCTCGAGTCCCATCCCCTCCAGCAGGTCCCGCGCCAGGAACGCCACCTCGGCGCACTCCGCCAGCCCCGCCCCCTCGCCCGGATCGAGATCGAGCACGAGCCGGTCCGGCGGGCGCCGCTCGCCGTCGGAGCCGACCCGCCACTGCGGCACGTGCAGCTCGAGCGCGGCCTGCTGGGCCAGCCAGGTCAGCCCGGCGACGTCGTCGACGAGCGGGTACTCGACGTCGCGCGAGGAGTGCGCGAGCTTCGTCCGGCTGAGCCAGTAGGGCGCGGAGGAGGGCAGGTTCTTCTCGAAGAAGACCTCGCCGGGCTCCTCCGCCGTGCCGACCCCGTCGACCCAGCGCTTGCGCGTCACCGGCCGGCGGGCGAGGTGCGGCAGCATCGCGGAGGCGACCGAGGCGTAGTAGGAGAGGACGTCGGCCTTGGTGAACCCCGCCTCCGGATAGACCACCTTGTCGAGGTTGGTCAGCCGCAGACGCCGCCCACCCACCGACACGAGCTGCTGCGAGGAGGGGGTCATGCCTCCATGGTGGTGCCGCTCGCACACCGGCGGGGAGGGAGTTGCGCCGACGGGGGACAGTCGCGGTGAGGGCGCGGCTGTGGAGGAGTGTCTCGCGGCCCGCGCACGGCTGCACTGGATAGCCTGACGATCACCCCCACTTCCTCGACAAGGAGCCCCCGTGCCCGAGACGATCACCGACATCCCGCTCACCACGATCGACGGATCCTCGTCGACGCTCGCCGACTACGCGCCGGTGAAGCTCATCGTCAACGTCGCCTCCCGCTGCGGCCTCGCTCCGCAGTACGAGAAGCTCGAGGCGCTGCAGAAGCAGTACGGCGACCGCGGCTTCACGGTGCTCGGCTTCCCGAGCAACCAGTTCCTGCAGGAGCTCAGCGACTCCGACAAGATCAAGGAGTACTGCTCGACCACCTGGGGCGTCACCTTCCCGATGTTCGAGAAGGTCAAGGTCAACGGCCGCTCGGCGCACCCGCTCTACGCGGAGCTGACCAAGACCGAGGACGAGGCGGGCAAAGCCGGCAAGGTGAAGTGGAACTTCGAGAAGTTCCTGATCACCGCCGACGGCACCGTGCACCGCTTCCGCCCGACGGTCGAGCCCGACGACCCGCGGATCGTCCAGCTGATCGAGGCGTCGCTCCCCGCCTGATCGCGGCGGCTGCGCGGATCCGATCGAACGGCGGCGCGGGATCGACCCCGCGCCGCGGCGGTTCTAGCGGGCGCGCAGCCCCTCGGCGATCCGTGCTTGCGCGGGCTCGACGCCCTCGGGGCAGACGATGTCCGAGACCTCGAACGGCGTCGCACGGGTGAAGGGGATCATCTCGATTCCGTCGACGTGGCGCAGAAGGACGAGCGCACTGTCGCCGTCGCGGAGGGTGCGGCGCACCTGCCGCAGGAAGACGCCGGCCATCTCGAGCTCGACCGTGAAGATCCGGCCGCTCACATCGATCCGGCAGCCGAGCACCGGCTGCGAGTCGGTCGAGGCGGAATCGGGCGCGTGGCGGACGGCGATCGGCTCGTCCTTGCGCAGGGAGCCTCCCGTCCCGGTCAGGGTGGGTGCTGCGACTGCTCGCGCGGTATCGGTCATCGTCGTCTCCGTCCGTGGTCGCGACCGACGGAGAACCGCCCGGTCACTGTCCTCAGACGCTACGTCGTGACCCTGTGATGGGGGGTGGGGTTGACGGATCCGGTCCCGGGGGAGAAGGCGGCGGGGTCAGGAGCCCTGGCGCGTCTCCTCGGGCTCCGGGAGGACGGACAGTTCGCCGTGCATGCTCGCGACGCTCAGCATCTGCTCGATCCACGCGCGGTTGAGCTTGGGCTGGTGCGTCTCGGCGAAGCGGAAGTGCAGCGGCACCGACGGGTGCAGCCAGACCGAGCTGCGGCCGTGACCGGTGGAGGCGTCCTCGGTCCAGGAGAGGGAGAAGGCCTCGTTGCGCCGCAGCTTCGACAGCACGGCGACCTTGAGGTGGGCGAGGACCCGCTCCTCGAACTCGATCTCGAGATTCTGCGGTCCATAGGTCAGCGTGGCCACGGGCGCCCTTCGTCAGTGCGAGCCGCCCACGGCGGACAGCTCCTCGGGGACGGTAACCGGTGGAGCCCCTCCACGCGGAATCGACGGACAGACACGCCGATGCCCCATTGACAGCCCGGGCCGCGCCCCCTAGCCGGGGGCCGCTGTGCAGACGGGGGTAGATCTCGATACGCCCGCTGCGCGGGCTACTCGATCAGCATGGGGTTCCCGCATTGACGAGGTGAAGTTCTCCGGGGCGGGCAATGATGTGACGCCCCCTCCATGCTGGTCGAGTAGCCCCGCAGGGGCGTATCGAGACCCGCCGTCCTCAGCAGGGCGGGTCTGCAGACTCGTCCTCTCGACGCGGGTGGATCTCCTAGGAAAACATGGTGACCTCAGGCCGCGGCTCGTGGTGTGAGTTGGACGTCGTAGCCGAGGGATTTCAGCTGGTTGAGGGCCTTGTTTCG
>NZ_SOEN01000003.1:0-9595 GCF_004366415.1 Rathayibacter sp. PhB151
TCACAAGACCCGGACGGGGTTATAAATTTGGCATTGAACATAGTGCACGCTGTTGAGTTCTCAAGAATCGGACACATCCCGCCTCCACACCTGAAAAGGTGCTTCACAACGGAAGTGATCGAAGATGTTGCCTTAGTCGGAAGACTTCGCTAAGCTGGAGAAGTTGTTCTCTCAGCCGCCGTGGCAACTTGACTAACTTAGCACATCCGCAGGCCGTGTCAAATCCGGCTTCTTCGCGATGCCGTTGCGCTCGTAGGCGCTCCGACGTTGCTCGGTTCCGAACCTGAGTCCGTCGCCGGGCGGCGAAGTTGCTGGACCCGAGGGATCCTGCGAAGGCTTTACATCCGTGCGGCAGACCTGACCCGAAGGACTGTCTTGCCGAGTGGATGGTGCCGAATGAGGCCGGGACGTTGAACCGTGCTCCCTGAGGAGCCCTGTTCTTCCGTTTCCCTGCGGCCTGTGTGGCGACTTGGAATAAGTTACGGCCCGATCCCGGCACTGTCAAACCGGGCCCCCGAAACCGCTCATCCCGGGCGTGTCGCGCTGGGGGTCCTCCCCAGGGCGCGGATGTCCGGACTCTCCACCGACCGCGCGGTCGGCCCTCCTCCGCCCCGGTACTGCTGGCCACAATGGGCGCATGTCTCTCCCCGACCAGCCCCGTCCCCTGCTCGCCTCCCTCGAGGAGGCGGTCGCCGCGATCCGCACGGCGGCGTCGGACCGGCGTCTCCTCCTGGTGGGAGTGACCGGATCGCCGGGCGCCGGCAAGTCCACGATCGCCGAGCGGCTGCGTGCTCGCCTTCCCGGTGCACTCGTCCTCCCGCTCGACGGGTACCACCTGCCCCAGCAGCGTCTGCGCGAACTCGGCCGGCGCGAGCGGATGGGTGCGCCGGACACCTTCGATGTCGTGGGATTCCTCGGGGCCTTGCGAAGTCTGCGGACCGCGCAGCCGGGCGACACCGTGCGGGTCGCCTCCTTCGATCGCACGATCGAGGAGCCGGTGCCGGAGTCCCTCGCCCTCCCCGTGGGCGAGCGGACCGTCGTCCTGGTCGAGGGCAACTACCTGCTGCTCGAGGACGACGGCTGGGGTGAGGTCGCCGGCCTCCTCGATCTGACGCTGCACCTGCGGGTCGAGCCGACCCTGCGTCGGCGGCGACTGGTCGCGCGGCACCTCCGCTTCGGCAAGACCCTCGAGGAGGCGATCGCCTGGACCGACGGGCCCGACGAGCGGAACGCGGAGCGGATCGAGGCGGCGGGTGCCCGGGCCGACGCGATCCTCGAGGAGTCCGCTCCCCGCGCCGTGCGGATCCTGCACCTCTCGGACACGCACCTGCTCGCCGACCCCGCTGCCCGGTACAACCGCATCGTCGATCCGCGCGCCGCACTCGACGCGGTGCTCGCCGCCCACTCCGCCGTCGCCGACCTCGACGCCGTCGTGGTGTCCGGCGACCTGAGCGATGACGGCGATGCCGAGTCCTACCGGGTTCTGCGCGCGAGGCTCGAGGAGTGGTGCGCCGAGCGGGATGCCGCGCTCGTGCTCGCCCTCGGCAATCACGACGACCGCGAGGGCTTCGGCTCCGACGGGGCCTGGAACACCGAGGTCGTCGTGCGCGGGGTGCGGATCCTCGTGCTCGACTCCTCCGTTCCGGGCGGAGCGTCCTGGGGACTCCTCGCCGAGCCGACGCTGGCCTGGCTGCGGAGTCGAGTGGCCGAGGACCCGGAGACACCGACGGTCGTGGTGCTGCACCACCCTCCGATCGAGGCGGTCACCCCGCTGCACCGCCGGATGGGACTCGCGAATCCGCACGACTTCTGGGAGGCGGTCGCGGGATCGACGCTCCGGGCGGTGCTCGCCGGCCACTGGCACCACGCCTTCGTCGACACGAGCCACCCCGCTCCGGTGGTGGTCGCTCCCGGTGCCGCGAATCGGACCGACGTCCTCGCCGGGCCGCAGCACGAGCGGTCCATCGCCGCATCGGGAGCCGCGATCGTGGAGATCCTGCCGAGCGGGGTGCGCGTGACGAGCACCGAGATCGATGCTCCGCACCGGGGCACCGAGCTCTTCGACGTCAGCGGGGAGGTGCTCGCCGACTGGCAGCGACGCCTCGGGTTCCCGGGATGACGCCGTCGCACCGAGGGGTGACGCCCATCGGACGGGGAAGCGGACGGCGCGGGGCCGCATGCGACAGCCCGCGCCGCCCGCTGCTCGGGGGCGCTCGGTCCGGGGGGACCGGGCGGAGGTGCGCGGCACCGGGATCAGCCGGTACCGCGCACCAGGGGGTCAGGCGTGGATGCCGACCTCTTCCGGCGAGACGTCCGCGCCGGGGGCGGAGGGCTCGAGGGCCTCGGCGACGCGCTGCGACAGCGAGCTGTCCACGTTCGCCCAGTACTGGAGCACGCGCTGGCGCAGCTCCGGGCGGGTCACCTTGGAGACGTGGCCGGCGATGTTCGCGACCAGTCGCGCCTTGGCGTCGTCGTCGAGGACGTCGCGGTAGAGCGTGCCGGCCTGGCCGAAGTCGTCGTCCTCGGGGTGCAGGGTCGCCGCGGCCCGCGTGAGCGCGCCGTCGGTCTCCCAGCCGGGACCCTCCGCCGCGCGGGCGGGGTCGGCGTGCGCGCCGCCCATCGTGTTCGGCGCGTAGACGGGCACCTCGGAGCGCTGGAAGTCGAAGCGCATCGCGCCGTCCTTCGAGTACGAGTGCACCGGCGACTTCGCGGCGTTGACCGGCAGCTGCGCGTGGTTGGTGCCCACGCGGTAGCGGTGCGCATCGGCGTAGCTGAAGATGCGCGCGAGCAGCATCTTGTCGGGGCTGGCCTCGATCCCGGGCACGAAGTTCGAGGGGGCGAAGGTCGCCTGCTCGATCTGCGCGAAGTAGTTCTCCGGGTTGCGGTCGAGGGTCATCGTGCCGACCTCGATCAGCGGGTAGTCCGCGTGCGGCCAGACCTTGGTGAGGTCGAACGGGTTGAACCGGTAGGACTCCGCGTCGGCATACGGCATCACCTGGACGGAGAGGGTCCACGAGGGGTGGTCGCCGCGGTCGATCGCAGCGGACAGGTCGCGGATGTGGAAGTCCGCGTCCTCGCCGGCGATCTGGTCGGCCTGCTCCTGGCTGAGGATCTCGATGCCCTGGTTCGTCTTGAAGTGGTACTTCACCCAGAAGCGCTCGCCGGCGGCGTTGACCCACTGGTAGGTGTGCGAGCCGAAGCCGTCCATGTGCCGCCACGAGCTCGGCAGTCCGCGGTCGCCCATCAGCCAGGTGACCTGGTGCGCCGACTCGGGCGAGAGGGTCCAGAAGTCCCACTGCATGTCGTGGTCGCGCAGGTGGGTGCCGGGCAGGCGCTTCTGCGAGCGGATGAAGTCGGGGAACTTGATGCCGTCGCGGAGGAAGAACACCGGGGTGTTGTTGCCGACGAGGTCGTAGTTGCCCTCGCTCGTGTAGAACTTCAGCGCGAAGCCGCGCGGGTCGCGCCAGGTGTCGGGCGAGCCCTGCTCGCCGGCGACGGTGGAGAAGCGGGCGAGCATCTCGGTCTCGACGCCGGGCTGGAAGAGCGCGGCGCGGGTGTACGCGCTGACGTCGCCGGTGGTGACGAAGCGGCCGAAGGCGCCGCCGCCCTTGGCGTGGACGACGCGCTCCGGGATGCGCTCGCGGTTGAACTGCGCGAGCTTCTCGAGGAGGTAGTGGTCGTGGAGCGCGATGGGGCCGTCGGCTCCGACGCTGAGCGAGTGCTCGTCGCTGGCGACGGGGGCTCCGGCATCGGTCGTCGTGAATCGTTCCTCGGTCATGAGTCCTCCTGTCGGCGGAGCGCTGTCTCGCCCTCCGCGGCGGTGATGGCGGGCGCCGGCCGGGTCTCGGCCTGCGCGAGGCAGTCGGGGCAGGTGCCCCAGAACGTGATGTCGGCCGTGTCGATGGCGAAGCCGCTCGACGACGACGGGTGCAGGCAGGGCGCCTGGCCGACGACGCAGTCGACGTCGGCGACGGCGCCGCAGCTGCGGCAGACGACGTGGTGGTGGTTGTCGCCGACCCGGAGCTCGAAGCGGCGGGCGTGACCCTCCGGCTCGATGCGGCGGGTGAGGCCGGCCTCGGTGAAGGCGGCGAGGACCCCGTACACGGCCTGGGCCGAGGCGTCGGGCAGGTCGACGCGCACCCGCGCGAGGATCTGATCGACGTCGGAGTGCGGATGCCCCTCGAGCGCCTGCAGGACGGCCCGCCGGGTCGCGGTGGCCTTGAGCCCGGAAGCTCTCAGCCGGTCGTCCGTCATCGTCATGAGGACAAGGCTACCGAGTTGTGTTGAATAGTTCAAAACAACGGCGCGTCGCGTGGGTGCGCCGGCGCCGGGTGCGCGTGCTGGCGGGTGGGTCTCGATACGCCGCTGCGCGGCTACTCGACCAGCACGCGCGGTGCGCTCGCGTTCCTCGCGTTCTTGCTGATCGAGTAGCCCGCGCAGCGGGCGTATCGAGATCCACCCCCGTCAGCACGCGGGTCTGCAGACCGCCCCGCTGGGCACGGCGGGTCTCGATACGCCGCTCCGCGGCTACTCGACCAGCATGTTCGCCGCCGATGGAGCAGCCCGCGGAGCGGCCCTTCTCGCCGGTGGAACAGCCCGCGAAGCGGACCGCTCCTAGGCGACCGGGCCCTCGACGAGGGTGACGGTCGCGGATTGCGAGGTGCCGGCGGCGGTGGTCCAGGTGAGGGTGACCGATTCGCCGGGCTCGCGCTGGGCGAGGTCCGCGGAGAGAGCGTCGCCCGAGGTGACGGCCGTGCCGTCGACCGCGGTGACGACGTCGCCGGCCACGAGACCCGCGGCGGCAGCGGGGGTGCCCTCGATCACGCCGGCGATGACGGCGCCGGACGCGGTGCTCGCGCCGGAGACTGCTCCGGAGGCGGTGCCCGCCGTCGTGCCGGACGGCAGCGAGACGCCGAGGAAGGCCGGGTAGCCGATCGCGACGGTCGACGTGTCGGCGCCCGCCTCGATCGTCGCGACGATGTCCAGGGCCTTCGAGATCGGGATGGCGAAGCCGGTGATGTCCGCGGTTCCACTGGAGGCGGCGGTGTCGATGCCGACGACCTTGCCTGCCGCGTCGACCAGCGGGCCTCCCGAGTCGCCCGCGACGATGTCCGCGTCGACCTGGATCAGGCCGGTGAGCTTCTCGCCGGTGATGCCGGTCTCGGCCTGGGTGGTGATGCTCTGGTCGAGGGCCTCGACCGTGCCGGCCGCGGCGACCAGGTTGCCGGTGCCCTTCGCGTTGCCGACGGCGGTGACGGCGTCGCCGACCGCGACCCCGTCGGTGTCGAGGGTGGCCGGAGTGAGGCCGGAGGCGTTCTCGAGCTGGAGCACGGCGATGTCGTTGGTCTTGTCGGTGCCGACGACGCGGGCGGTGTACGCCTGCCCGGTGCTCTCGACCGTGACGGTGATGCTGGTGGAGCCCTCGACGACGTGATTGTTGGTGAGGATCATGCCGTCGGAGGTGAGGATGACGCCGGTGCCGGCGGAGGTCGCGCCCTCGTAGGTGAGGTCGGAGGTGATCGTGACGACGCCGGCGGTCTGCGCGGTGCTCGCGGGGACGGCGTCGGTCGCCGTGGACGTCGAGGTGGAGCCGGAGGCCCCCGAGCCGGTGCCGCCCGAGCCCGAGCCGTATCCGTATCCGTATCCGTAGACCGACCCACTGCCGGAGCCGTCTCCCGAGGAGGACCCGCCCGAGTAGGGCAGCACGACGATGCCGCCGCCGAAGGAGCCGCGGGAGCCGCCGGGGTAGACGATGGTGCTGGCGGCGCTCGACGAGGCGGCCGAGGCGGACTCGGAGCGGCCGGCGAGCGAAACGCCGCCCGCGGTGACGCCGATCAGCAGGGCGAGCCCGGCACCGCCGGCGATCAGGGCGCGGCGGCGGCGGCGGCGGTCGTCGGTCCGGAGCGCCTGGCGCTCCTCGGCGCCGGTGGGGTCCGTCGCGGTGGCAGCGGGCTCGCGCTCGGCGCCGTGGGATTCGGGTGACTCGTTCATGATGCGTCCTCGTGGCCGGGGCCGCCCCTGACGGCGACCGGAGTCCATTCGACGACCCGCCGCATCGCGCGGGCTGGACGCTGCCTATGGCGATCCTATGAACCCGGCGGCGCCCCCTCCTCCGACTTCCTCCCGCTCGGAAATAGTTGTGGCTACAACTGAGTTGGACCTAGCATGACCGGCATGACCACCTCCTCCCCCGACCTGCTCGCCCCCGACACCGTGATGGGGGCGGTCACCCTGCGCGTCGCCGACCTCGACGCGATGGTCGCCTACTACCGCGACGCCGTCCTGCTCGATCTGCTCTCGCAGGACGGCTCCGTCGCGGTGCTCGGCCGCGGCGGCGTCCCGGCGGTGATCCTCCAGCACGCGCCGGAGCTGCGGCACGCGGCCCCGCGCAGCGCCGGCCTGTTCCACACCGCGATCCTCTTCGAGTCGGAGGCGGCCCTCGCGGCCGCCGTGCACAGCGTCGCGACACGGCACCCCGGCTCCTTCACCGGCAGCTCCGACCACCTGGTGAGCAAGGCGTTCTACTTCGACGACCCGGAGCACAACGGCGTCGAGCTCTACTGGGACCGCGACCGCACCCAGTGGTCCTGGACGCACGGGCGGATCGAGATGTCGACGCTCTTCCTCGACCCGAACGCGTTCCTCCGGGAGCACCTGACCGAGGAGGCGATCGCTCAGCCGCGGCTCGGCGGCGCCTCGGTCGGCCACGTGCACCTGAGCGTCGGCGACGTCGCGACGGCGAAGGAGTTCTACGTCGACCGCCTCGGCTTCGAGACGACGATCGCCTACGGCGGGCAGGCGCTGTTCGTCTCGGCCGGCGGCTACCACCACCACATGGCGATGAACACCTGGAACTCGCTCGGCGCGGGGCGGCGACAGCTCGCGCTCGGGCTCGGGCAGGTCGAGATCGTCGTGCCGGCGGCGGACGATCTGGGTGCGCTCGGCGAGCGCCTGCGCAGCGCGAAGGTCGCCACCGCGGACGACGGGCGGACGCTGTCCTTCGAGGACCCGTGGGCGAACACCCTGCGGGTGACCGCGGCGGCCTGAGCGGAGGCACCGAAGGCCGGCGATCCCGGGACGGATCGCTGGAAAGCCGGGCGGGTACGATGGGCGCGCGGAGATCCGCACAGCCCCTCGAGACTCCGGAGAACACGGTGCCCACGATCGTCGTTGAAGTCATGCCCAAGGCCGAGCTGCTCGATCCGCAGGGGAAGGCCGTCGCCGGCGCGCTCTCGCGCCTCGGCCACGCCGCCGTCACGGGCGTGCGGGTGGGCAAGCGCTTCGAGATCACCGTCGACGAGGTGACCGACGAGGTCCGCGCCTCGATCGCCGCCCTGGCCGACGACATGCTGTCGAACTCGGTGATCGAGGACGTCGTCGGCATCCACTACCCGGAGGCGTGAGCATGCGGATCGGCGTCATCACCTTCCCCGGCTCGCTCGACGACCGCGACGCCCAGCGCGCGGTCCGGTTCGCCGGCGCGGAGCCCGTCGCCCTCTGGCACGGCGACCACGACCTCGACGGCGTCGACGCGATCGTGCTGCCCGGCGGCTTCTCCTACGGCGACTACCTGCGCTGCGGCGCCATCGCCTCGCACTCGCCGATCATGCGCGAGGTGATCGACGCGGCGAACGCCGGCACCCCCGTCCTCGGCATCTGCAACGGCTTCCAGATGCTGACCGAGGCGCACCTTCTGCCCGGCGGCCTGATCCGCAACGACGTCGGCTCCTTCGTCTGCCGCGACCAGCGGCTCGTCGTCGAGAACGCCGGCACCGTCTGGACCAGCGACTTCGAGGCCGGCCAGGAGATCACGATCCCGCTGAAGAACGGCGAGGGCGGCTACATCGCCTCGGCCGAGACGCTCGCGGAGCTCGAGGGCGAGGGCCGCGTGGTCTTCCGCTACCTCGGCGCGAACCCGAACGGCTCGATGAACGACATCGCAGGTGTCGCGAACGCGCGCGGCAACGTCGTCGGCCTGATGCCGCACCCCGAGCACGCGGTCGAGCCAGGCTTCGGCCCGGACACCCCTGCCGCGATGCGCTCCGGCGTGGACGGACTCGCGTTCTTCACCTCCGCGGTGCGCGCGCTGGTCACCACGGCCTGACGCCCGGCCGCGCTACTCCCGCGCGGCGCGCAGACCCGCGATCTCGCGCGCTGCGCCGTGGAGCGCGAGGACGGCCGCGGCGTGCGCCTCGGGCGCGAAGGCGGCGAAGGCGGTCCGTGCCGCCGCGGCCGCCGCGCGGACCGGGGCGCGGTCGCGGCAGAGTCGCTCGAGGTACTCGGCGAAGGCGGCGGGCTCGACGGGTGCGAGCAGTCCCGGGCCGTCGAGGCCCTCCGTGAGGGCGGGGTCGACGTAGAGGATCCCGCGGCCGCCCTGCAGCGCCTCGACCACGACCATCGGCTGGTTGTCGAAGCCGGACGAGGTCAGGGCGACGAGATCGGAGCGGCGGTAAGCGTCGCCGATGCGGCGGTTCTCGACGAAGCCGCGGAAGACGACGGCCGGGGATCCCGCGGCGAGCCGGACGGCGCGGGCGAGTGACGGACCGGTGCCGATCACCTCGACGCGGAGGGCATCGGGGTCGCGGGCGAGGACCGCGAGGCAGGCCTCGACGAAGGGGACGAGCCGCTTCTCCGGTGCGCACCGGCCGACCCAGAGCAGGCGGAGTGGACCGGGGGTGTCCGCGGCGACGCGCTCCTCGATGCGGTGGCCGGAGTCCCGCCGGATCACGGTGTTGGGCAGCACCTCCACCCGCTCCAGGCCCGCGCGACGGAGCGCCTCGGCCTGGTGGGCCGACGGGGAGATCACGAGATCCGCGCGGGCGGCGGCGCTCCGGGTGACCTCGCGGAGGAGCGCGCCGAGGCGGTCGTCGCCGCCGCGGTCCGGCCGCGGTCGGACGCCCGTCACGGCGGCGACGTAGGTCGCGGCGAGCGGGGCCAGCACGCGGCCGGCGCAACCGGGCACGCCGCGCCAGAAGAAGGTGTGCACTGTGGCGACCGAGGGGATCGAGAGCGCCGCGGCGACCTCCAGTGCGGCGACCGCGAGGCCGAACTCGGAGTGGACGTGGACGGCGCCGACCCCCTCGTCGCGGAGCAGCCGCTCGAGCAGGGCCCGGGTGCGGCGGGAGTTGCGGACGACCGGCAGTTGCGCGACGGGGATCCGGGGTGCCGGGATCGGGCGGACGTCGATGCCGTCGAGCGGCAGCGTCGTGGCGGAGCGGGGGACGACCAGCAGGACGCGGACACCCGCCTCCACGAGGCTCCGGCACTCCGCGACCATCGCCGTCTGCGCGCCGCCGGTGTAGTCGAGCGCGTAGTCGCTGACGACCGCGACGGGCGGCTGCGCCGCCGAGGGAAACCGAGTACTGCTCATGACCATCGGGCGACGCTAGCAGCGGCCGGAGGGGCGGCTCCGCGGAGGCGCGTCGGGCGGCGCTGGCTGCGGCCGGGCGCCTCGGGAGGCGCGATGCGTGCTGCGCAGCATGCTGGTCGAGCAGCCCCGAAGGGGCGTATCGAGCGGCGAAGCCGCTTCGCGTCTCGGTGGTGAGGGAAAACTGCTTGTGGCTGGGCGGGTGTGGTTCGAAGATGGTGGTGTCGT
>NZ_SOEN01000004.1:0-1674 GCF_004366415.1 Rathayibacter sp. PhB151
TATGGAGCCCGTATTCTGGGAACCACAAAGTGGACGCAAGCAATCTCTGACCACTCCTACCAGCCTTTACAACGGTATGAGTGTAGTGATTATCAAGTTATCGGCTTATTAGTACCGGTCAGCTCCGACAGTCTTTAGTCCTGTCTTCCACATCCGGCCTATCAACCCAGTCGTCTGGCTGGGAGCCTCTCCCCCGAAGGGATGGAAATCTCATCTCGAAGCCGGCTTCCCGCTTAGATGCTTTCAGCGGTTATCCGTTCCGAACGTAGCTAATCAGCGGTGCTCCTGGCGGAACAACTGACACACCAGAGGTTCGTCCATCCCGGTCCTCTCGTACTAGGGATAGATCTTCTCAAATTTCCTGCGCGCGCAGCGGATAGGGACCGAACTGTCTCACGACGTTCTAAACCCAGCTCGCGTACCGCTTTAATGGGCGAACAGCCCAACCCTTGGGACCTACTCCAGCCCCAGGATGCGACGAGCCGACATCGAGGTGCCAAACCATGCCGTCGATATGGACTCTTGGGCAAGATCAGCCTGTTATCCCCGAGGTACCTTTTATCCGTTGAGCGACAGCGCTTCCACAAGCCACTGCCGGATCACTAGTCCCGACTTTCGTCCCTGCTCGACTTGTCAGTCTCACAGTCAAGCTCCCTTGTGCACTTACACTCGACACCTGATTGCCAACCAGGTTGAGGGAACCTTTGGGCGCCTCCGTTACTCTTTAGGAGGCAACCGCCCCAGTTAAACTACCCATCAGGCACTGTCCCTGAACCCGATTAGGGTCCGAAGTTAGATATCCAGAGTGACCAGAGTGGTATTTCAACAATGACTCCACGAACACTAGCGTGCCCGCTTCACAGTCTCCCACCTATCCTACACAAGCCACACCGAACACCAATACCAAACTATAGTAAAGGTCACGGGGTCTTTCCGTCCTGCTGCGCGTAACGAGCATCTTTACTCGTAATGCAATTTCGCCGAGTTCGCGGTTGAGACAGCTGGGAAGTCGTTACGCCATTCGTGCAGGTCGGAACTTACCCGACAAGGAATTTCGCTACCTTAGGATGGTTATAGTTACCACCGCCGTTTACTGGGGCTTAAATTCTCAGCTTCGCCTTGCGGCTAACCGTTCCTCTTAACCTTCCAGCACCGGGCAGGCGTCAGTCCGTATACATCGTCTTGCGACTTAGCACGGACCTGTGTTTTTAGTAAACAGTCGCTTCCCACTGGTCTCTGCGGCCATCGAACGCTCCCGGAGCAAGTCCGTTCACGCCTCAGGCCCCCCTTCTCCCGAAGTTACGGGGGCATTTTGCCGAGTTCCTTAACCACGATTCTCTCGATCTCCTTAGTATTCTCTACCTGACCACCTGAGTCGGTTTGGGGTACGGGCAGCTAGAACCTCGCGTCGATGCTTTTCTTGGCAGCATAGGATCACCGATTTCGACTTGCGTCTACCCATCAGATCTCAGGCTATATGAACGACGGATTTGCCTATCGTTCGCCCTACATCCTTAGACCGGGACAACCATCGCCCGGCTCGGCTACCTTCCTGCGTCACACCTGTTAATACGCTAAACGCACCAGCACGGGGTCGTACGCTAGGCCCAACGCTTCACCCCGAAGGGATCCATCAAAGGGATTCAGATACTTAGCACTACTGGATTGTCTTGG
>NZ_SOEN01000004.1:1772-3009 GCF_004366415.1 Rathayibacter sp. PhB151
CGAAGCTTATCCCCCACAGTCTCACTGCTGCGCTCTCACTTACCGGCATTCGGAGTTTGGCTGACGTCAGTAAGCTTTTGGGCCCCATCGGCCATCCAGTAGCTCTACCTCCGGCAAGAAACACGCAACGCTGCACCTAAATGCATTTCGGAGAGAACCAGCTATCACGAAGTTTGATTGGCCTTTCACCCCTATCCACAGCTCATCCCCTCCATTTTCAACTGAAGTGGGTTCGGTCCTCCACGACGTCTTACCGTCGCTTCAACCTGGCCATGGATAGATCACTTCGCTTCGGGTCTAGACCCTGCGACTGAATCGCCCTATTCGGACTCGCTTTCGCTACGGCTGCCCCACACGGGTTAACCTCGCCACAGAGCACTAACTCGCAGGCTCATTCTTCAAAAGGCACGCCGTCACCCCAACATGGGAGCTCCGACGGTTTGTAAGCAAACGGTTTCAGGTACTATTTCACTCCCCTCCCGGGGTACTTTTCACCTTTCCCTCACGGTACTTGTCCGCTATCGGTCATCTGGGAGTATTTAGGCTTATCAGGTGGTCCTGACAGATTCACACGGGATTTCTCGGGCCCCGTGCTACTTGGGATACTCTTCACGCCATAACACCATTTCGACTACGGGGCTCGCACCCGCTCTGGCCAGGCATTCAAACCTGTTCGTCTATGATGCGCTGTAACGTTCAGTGCTCGGCAGAACACAACGAAAAGTCCCACAACCCCGACCATGCAACCCCTGCCGGGTATCACACATGATTCGGTTTAGCCTCTTCCGCGTTCGCTCGCCACTACTGACGGAATCACTGTTGTTTTCTCTTCCTGTGGGTACTGAGATGTTTCACTTCCCCACGTTCCCTCTACCCGCCCTATATATTCAGGCGGGAGTCACCAGGTCACCACAAGGGGCCTGGCGGGGTTTCCCCATTCGGAAATCCTCGGATCACAGCTCGTTTATCAGCTCCCCGAGGCTTATCGCAGATTACGACGTCCTTCTTCGGCTCCAGATGCCAAGGCATTCACCGTTTGCTCTTAAAAACTTGAAAATCACATGAGTTTAAGAAACCACAACTCGAAAAGTTGCAGATCCAATGATTGGCAAGAACACAACCCGAAGGCTGCTCCTTGCGAATCTTGTCGACCCGAACAACCCGCAAAGGCTGCCCGAGTCTAAGATGCTCGCGTCCACTGTGTAGTTCTCAAAATACGGGCGGTATCCCTCCCCCA
>NZ_SOEN01000004.1:3106-4658 GCF_004366415.1 Rathayibacter sp. PhB151
ACGCATGGTGTCCAGATGCTCCTTAGAAAGGAGGTGATCCAGCCGCACCTTCCGGTACGGCTACCTTGTTACGACTTAGTCCTAATCACCGATCCCACCTTCGACAGCTCCCTCCTTGCGGTTAGGCCACTGGCTTCGGGTGTTACCGACTTTCATGACTTGACGGGCGGTGTGTACAAGGCCCGGGAACGTATTCACCGCAGCGTTGCTGATCTGCGATTACTAGCGACTCCGACTTCATGAGGTCGAGTTGCAGACCTCAATCCGAACTGAGACCGGCTTTTTGGGATTCGCTCCACCTTACGGTATCGCAGCCCTTTGTACCGGCCATTGTAGCATGCGTGAAGCCCAAGACATAAGGGGCATGATGATTTGACGTCATCCCCACCTTCCTCCGAGTTGACCCCGGCAGTCTCCTATGAGTTCCCACCATGACGTGCTGGCAACATAGAACGAGGGTTGCGCTCGTTGCGGGACTTAACCCAACATCTCACGACACGAGCTGACGACAACCATGCACCACCTGTATACCGACCTTGCGGGGCAACCATTTCTGGAAGTTTCCGGTATATGTCAAGCCTTGGTAAGGTTCTTCGCGTTGCATCGAATTAATCCGCATGCTCCGCCGCTTGTGCGGGCCCCCGTCAATTCCTTTGAGTTTTAGCCTTGCGGCCGTACTCCCCAGGCGGGGAACTTAATGCGTTAGCTGCGACACGGAGACCGTGGAAAGGTCCCCACATCTAGTTCCCAACGTTTACGGCGTGGACTACCAGGGTATCTAATCCTGTTCGCTCCCCACGCTTTCGCTCCTCAGCGTCAGTAACGGCCCAGAGAACTGCCTTCGCCATCGGTGTTCCTCCTGATATCTGCGCATTCCACCGCTACACCAGGAATTCCATTCTCCCCTACCGCACTCTAGTCTGCCCGTACCCACTGCAGGCCCGAGGTTGAGCCTCGGGTTTTCACAGCAGACGCGACAAACCGCCTACGAGCTCTTTACGCCCAATAATTCCGGACAACGCTTGCACCCTACGTATTACCGCGGCTGCTGGCACGTAGTTAGCCGGTGCTTTTTCTGCAGGTACCGTCAAGCCGAAGCCCTTCTTCCCTACTAAAAGAGGTTTACAACCCGAAGGCCGTCATCCCCCACGCGGCGTTGCTGCATCAGGCTTTCGCCCATTGTGCAATATTCCCCACTGCTGCCTCCCGTAGGAGTCTGGGCCGTGTCTCAGTCCCAGTGTGGCCGGTCACCCTCTCAGGCCGGCTACCCGTCGTCGGCTTGGTGAGCCATTACCTCACCAACTACCTGATAGGCCGCGAGTCCATCCTTGACCGAAAAACTTTCCACCCGCACCCGATGCCGGGGCAGGTCGTATCCGGTATTAGACGCCGTTTCCAGCGCTTATCCCAGAGTCAAGGGCAGGTTACTCACGTGTTACTCACCCGTTCGCCACTAATCCACCCAGCAAGCTGGGCTTCATCGTTCGACTTGCATGTGTTAAGCACGCCGCCAGCGTTCGTCCTGAGCCAGGATCAAACTCTCCGTAAAAAA
>NZ_SOEN01000005.1:0-1564 GCF_004366415.1 Rathayibacter sp. PhB151
CGTATCGAGCGGCGAAGCCGCTTCGCGTCTCGGTGGTGAGGGAAAACTGCTTGTGGCTGGGCGGGTGTGGTTCGAAGATGGTGGTGTCGTGGTCGACGTCGCAAGGTCTTAGTGTTTCGAGCCTGGTATCGAGCGTGACGTGGAGGGCTCTGTCACGGGTGCCGTGGATTGATGCAGCCGAGCATGTGAAAGGTGTTCGGTGAGCTCGACTAGGAGATTCCTGATCTGTTGTTTCGGTCCTCCCCGCGACTCGGTCGCTTCAGCCGGAGCGATCACGGATGAGGTTGAGGGCGGAGAAGATCGTGGACATTGTTCATGAGCGGGCGGCTGGAATGGATATCTCCAAGACCGACGCGAAGGTCTGTGTGCGTGTCCCGTCGCTGCGACAGGGTTTCTTCACGAAGACCGTGACGACCTATGGTGCGACGACAAACGAGGTTCTGCGTTTGCGGGCCGATCTTGAAGTCGCGGGCGTGACGGTTGTGGTGATGGAGGCGACCGGTGATTATTGGAAGCCGTTCTTCTTCGTTCTCGCTGAAACACTGAATGTGGAATTGGTGAATGCGAAGCAGGCTAGAAACATTCCGGGTCGCAAAACTGATGTCTCTGATGCGACCTGGCTGGCAGAACTCGCCGCTCACGGTCTTCTGCGGGCGTCGTTCGTTCCGCCCGAGCCCGTGCGGGAGTTGCGCGATCTGACGCGTGCGCGAACGAACCTCACCGAGGAGCGCACGCGGGAGTTCTCGCGGATGGAGAAAGGGCTGGAAGCATCCGGGATCAAACTTTCGTCGGTCGTGTCGACGCTGGCTACCGTGTCCTCCCGGCGAATTCTGGACGCGCTCGTCGCAGGAGAACGAGACCCGAGAGTGCTGGCGGGCCTCGCCCACGTGTCGATGGTGAAGAAGTCAGCTCAACTCGTCGAAGCGCTGACAGGCCGCTTCAACGACCACCACGCTTTCATGGTGCGGCTGCATCTAGGGCGCATCGACCACATCGAATCGACGATCGCGGAGATCGACGCGCGGATCGAGGACATCATTGGCCCTTTTCGGATAGCCCGGGAATTGCTGGCCACGATCCCCGGGATATCAGAAGCCACCGCGATTAAGATACTCGCTGAGATCGGCACCGACATGAGCGCCTTCCCCACTTCGGGTCATCTCGCGTCTTGGGCGGGAGTATGCCCGGGGCAGAACGAGTCCGCGGGGCGCGTGAAATCTACCGCCACACGCCCCGGGAACCGGCACTTGAAGGCGGCGCTCGGGATCGCCGCACTCTCAGTCTCTCGCTCGAAAACGACCTATCTCGCCGTAAAGTATCGACGGATCCGTTCCCGGACCGGAGCGTTGAAAGCAGTGGTCGCGCTAGAACACACGCTTCTCGTCATCATCTGGAACATGCTCAAGAACGGCGTCGCCTACGAAGAACTAGGCCCTGACCACTATGCCCAGAAGAACCCCGACAGAACCCGAAACAAGGCCCTCAACCAGCTGAAATCCCTCGGCTACGACGTCCAACTCACACCACGAGCCGCGGCCTGAGGTCACCATGTTTTCCTAGGAGA